>JACPNZ010000029.1 GCA_016185245.1 Hyphomicrobiales bacterium
GTCTCCGATTTTCAGAGGATTTGCACCCAGCAAATCAGGTCGCCCCGAGCGGGTAAAGCCGCTTTTGCGTGCGGCCACGCACCAAAATAAAGGCGACGGCATCAGCCGCGCGGCCGGATTCCGTCGCGCACGGCGCGGAAGCGCGGAAAGGCTGTGGCCCATTGATCGCGCGGCGAGCTGCCGATGATGCGCATCGCCGAGTTCGAGCCGAAGCGCAACCATTGCACGATGGTGACGGGCGTATTGTCCTTGCCGCTGGTGGCTTCGATCCGCGTCTCATAGCCGGGCGAGCCGTCGATGCGGACCGGCTCCGACATGGTGATGCGGCCATCGCGGACGCCGGGAATCGTCGTTGCGATCTGCTGGGCGAAGCGACCGCGATCCTCTGGCGAAGCCGCGGTCTGGCCGATGAGACCGATAATCATGAACGGCTTCGCCTCGAAGCCCGTGGTCTCGTCGCCATCGGCAATGATGACGGCGGCGCCCGGCGCCAGCGTGCGGACATTCTTGAACTCGCCGAGCTCGCCGACCTTGAACGACAGCAGGCCAAGCTGCTCGTCGGCGGGCACTTCCTTGCGCACGACGGCGGTCGCAAACATCTGGCGCACTGCATCGTCGCTGTAGATCTTCTGGGCGTTCTCCGGGACCTGCACGGCGATGTAGCCGGAGAAGGAGGGGCCGGGCAGGATCATGGAATAGCGCCGCACATTGGTGGCGCCGTCCTTGCCGCTCTCGACCGTGTAGTAGCCGAGCCCTGCCGCAGTCTCGATGCTCTCCGGCTTGATGCCGCCGACTCCGCCCGGGGCGGATTTGAAGGCGGTGGAGACTTCGTTGTAGGCCTCGGCCGGCAGGTCGGCGACGACCACCTTGACGCCCTGGTCCTCGGTCTCGAAGCCGATGAAGGCTTTGGCGCGGTTGAGCCCGACCAGGGGGACCATGCCGACCCGCGCGCCCGGCGGAAAGACGGGGTCGGCGGCGGGGGCGGGGTTTGTCGCGGCGATCGTCAGGAGGGCGGCCGCGAACAAGCGTCGGATCAGGGTCATGCAGATGTCTACCGGGCTTTCATGCAAATAGTTCGGTGATCGGCAAGGCCGCCCCCCGGCCCCGATCTCCGTTCGGTCGCGCTTTTAGCTGGTTTGCCGCCCCGGCAACAGGGCGGCCGGGCCTTCGTTCCCAAGCGCATTGTCGCGTCGCTGGGCTGGGATGAGCGACATTAAGTTCAGGCAATGTTCTCCTGTGCGGGACGGCTCGCAGGCCAAATCTTAACGCCAGATCTCGCCACCTGCCGGCCCTCGCCTGACGCGATCTTTCAAACATCAGGCTTTTCATGGACTAAGGATGTTTACGGTCCTTGCGGGCACAACCCCCCCTCCTATATGAGGCTCAACGTCGCGTGATCGCGCGTATGTGAACTCCTGGGGGTTCGGTCCAGGCGCCGTCAGGGCCAGACCAGCCTGCCGCAGAAAAGAGGATAGAATCATGGGAAAGGTCATCGGTATCGACCTCGGCACGACCAATTCGTGCGTCGCCGTTATGGACGGCAAAAATCCAAAAGTTATCGAGAACGCTGAGGGCATGCGAACGACGCCCTCGATCGTTGCTTTCACCGACGATGGCGAACGCCTCGTCGGCCAGCCGGCCAAGCGCCAGGCTGTCACCAACCCCGAGCGCACCTTCTTCGCAGTGAAGCGCCTGATCGGGCGCCGCTACGACGACCCGATGGTCGAGAAGGACAAGAAGCTCGTCCCCTACAAGATCGTAAAGGCTTCCAACGGCGACGCCTGGGTCGAAGCCGACGGCAAGACCTATTCGCCTTCGCAGATTTCCGCCTTCATCCTGCAGAAGATGAAGGAGACCGCTGAAGCCCATCTCGGCCAGAAGGTCGAGCAGGCCGTCATCACGGTCCCCGCCTACTTCAACGACGCCCAGCGTCAGGCCACCAAGGACGCCGGCAAGATCGCCGGCCTCGAAGTGCTGCGCATCATCAACGAGCCGACCGCGGCCGCGCTCGCCTACGGCCTCGACAAGACCAAGGCCGGCACCATCGCGGTGTACGACCTCGGCGGCGGCACGTTCGATATCTCCATTCTGGAGATCGGCGACGGCGTGTTCGAGGTGAAGTCCACCAACGGCGACACCTTCCTCGGCGGCGAAGACTTTGACATGCGCCTGGTCGGCTACTTGGCCGACGAGTTCCAGAAGGAGCAGGGCATCAACCTGCGCAACGACAAGCTTGCCCTGCAGCGGCTGAAGGAGGCCGCTGAAAAGGCCAAGATCGAGTTGTCCTCGACCACGCAGACCGAAATCAACCTGCCCTTCATCACGGCCGACCAGACCGGGCCGAAGCATCTGACGATGAAGCTGACCCGCGCCAAGTTCGAGGCGCTGGTGGATGACCTCGTGCAGAAGACCATCGAGCCGTGCCGCAAGGCGCTGAAGGACGCGGGCCTCACCGCTGCCGAAATCGGCGAAGTGGTGCTGGTCGGCGGCATGACCCGCATGCCGAAGGTCCAGGAAGTCGTGAAGCAGCTGTTCGGTAAGGAGCCCCACAAGGGCGTCAACCCGGACGAAGTCGTCGCCATCGGTGCTGCGATCCAGGCCGGCGTGCTGCAGGGCGACGTCAAGGACGTGCTGCTGCTCGACGTGACCCCGCTGTCGCTCGGCATCGAGACGCTGGGTGGCGTGTTCACCCGCATCATCGACCGCAACACCACGATCCCGACCAAGAAGAGCCAGGTGTTCTCGACCGCCGAGGACAACCAGAACGCCGTCACCATCCGCGTCTTCCAGGGCGAACGCGAAATGGCGGCCGACAACAAGGTGCTCGGCCAGTTCGACCTGATGGGCATCCCGCCGTCGCCGCGCGGCATGCCGCAGATCGAAGTGACGTTCGACATCGACGCCAACGGTATCGTCAACGTGTACGCGAAGGACAAGGCGACCGGCAAGGAGCAGCAGATCCGAATTCAGGCATCCGGCGGCCTGTCGGAAGCCGACATCCAGAAGATGGTCAAGGACGCCGAGGCCAATGCGGCCGAGGACAAGAAGCGCCGCGAGGCAGTCGACGCCAAGA
>JACPNZ010000030.1 GCA_016185245.1 Hyphomicrobiales bacterium
TGACGGATGATCGCCCTCGTGATCCAAAACCATCCGCACCGCCCGGGCCCGGACTTCAGTTGAAAACTTGTTCGTTGTCTTGCTCATCGTAGCTCCACCTTCTCAGGAGTTGGAGCCTCCGGCAATCCCGGGGCGGTTCATGATACCTACACTGAGCAATCTGCAAACTGCTCCCTTCAACCCGGTAGACCAGCCGGTGTTCCTGGGTAATGCGCCTTGACCACCAGCCAGACAGTTCATCGCGCAGGGGTTCGGGTTTTCCGATAGCGCTGAAGGGAGCACGGTTCGCCTGCAGCTCAGATAGCGGCGACTGTCAGGCGATTACTGTTCTTGTACACTTAGTTCCGCAAGCTTGCGGCCATCTACCCGCCCGCCACTTCAATTATCCTTTGCACCCTGTGAGATCCAATGGCGGACCGTATCTCGATCACAAATGGAAAGCTGCTTCTTGCCATGTGGCATGCGAATTTCCGGCGCGACACGCCAATCAATCAATCTCATTAGACTGCTGCTTTCAGGGTCGCCCGGAATGACCATCCGTCCATATTTGGTGCCCTTCATCAGGCCCTCATATGAAGTCAGATCGAACCCGCTTTTTTGGAATCCCTGACCGCCGGGCTGGTGGCAAGTCGAGCATTTCCATTGCAGGAGCGGCGCGATATCTTGGGAATAACTCACTTGCGTTTCAGCGGCCCTCGCCGGCTCCGATGCCGGTCTCGTTCCCACCGCCACTAAAGATGCAATTGACAGCGCTGCTCCTGTCAACAATATCGATCGGGCTGTAATTGTCATAATTACCCCCAATCTTGATGCATTCTCCAGCTGTCCTTTGATGTCTATCGCCGACCGGCCTCCATTCTCATGTCATCACTTTGCGCCCACAATCGCCATGTGATTTTAAGCATACGCCGCAATGGTGCAGTCGCCTTGAACTGCGTCAAGTTCGGGCCTCCTATCCAGCCAGATCGGGCGAATTCGACAACAGTGGCGGATCTGACTGGCATGCGACGTCGAACCGAGCCACAAGAGCGACCGCCCATGGTGCTGGCGCGGTCGATGCCGCAACAAAGCGCGGGCGCTAGAATTGATCTAAAAGCCCAGCAAGATTGTTGAGTTGAAGGACAAGTTCGCTCCACCCGGCGGATTGCATGAAGGCCAGGACCCAGCCTCAATAATGATACCGGCACTGAGCAATCTGCAGGGTGTTGCCTTCAATGCGACAGACCAGCCGGTGTTCCTGGGTGATGCGCCTTGACCACCAGCCCGATAGTTCCCCGCGCAGGGGTTCGGGTTTTCCGATACCGGTGAAGGGCGTACGGCTCGCCTCTTGGATGAGGGCGTTCAGTCTAGCGAGTATCTTGGCATCGTTCGTCTGCCACTGGACATAGTCTCCCCAGGCCCGTTCGGAGAAGCTCAGCCTCACTCGATCAACTTGCGCTCCGTGCCGCCGCCCTCTTCAAATTCGGCAATCGACTGGCGCAAGTATTTCGCGTTCTTCGGGCTGCGCAACAGATGGAGGGTTGCCTCCCAGGAGGCGAATTCCTCCATCGACATCAGCACGGCGGCCGGCTTGCCGCGGTCTCTGGTGATGATGACGGGCTCGCGGTCGTCGTTCACCCGGTCGAGGGTCTTGGCGAGGTTCTTGCGAAATTCGCTATAGGACGTGGTGCGCATAAAAATATTGTACGCGTTTGCGTACAACAAAACAAGCCCCTAGCGCCACTGCACCTTGACGATTTCGTAGCTCTTGCCGCCGCCGGGGGTGGCGACTTCGACCGAGTCGCCCTTTCTTTTGCCGATGATCGCCCGGGCGATGGGGGAGGAGATCGAGATCTTGCCCTTCTTCACGTCGGCTTCGAATTCGCCGACGATCTGGTAGGAGTTCTGGTCATCGGTCTCCTCGTCGACCAAGGTCACCTTGGCGCCGAAGGTCACGGTTTCGCCGGAAAGCCTCGTAATGTCGATCACGTCGGCGCGGCTGATCTTGTCCTCGAGCTCGGCGACGCGCGCCTCGGTCCAGCCCTGCTGCTCCTTGGCGGCATGGTATTCGGCGTTCTCCGAGAGGTCGCCATGCGAGCGGGCTTCCTCGATCAGCCGGATGATGCGCGGCCGCTCCACCGACTTGAGGTGCTTGATCTCATCCAGCATGGCGGAATGGCCTTCCGCCGTCATTGGCACTTTTTCCATGGTAATCGTCCAAGGTCCGTCAGTTCAAAATCAACCGCCCGGCAGGGCCGGCCGGCGCACGTCGTATCCCTACGCGCGGAAAAGCGACGCCCGGCCTACGCGTCAACGTATGTGGCCGGGCAAGGGGGAAAGATGGCGCAAGAAGCCGGAAAATTCAAGGCCCATTTGGGCCGGTTTGACCAAAGGTTAGGCGTAGTCCTGCAGGGGCCTTACCTCGAGCGAGCCTTCGCGCTCGGCGGCGATCGCCTTGGTGACCGCCAGGATGCCGGGGAGGGTGGTGTAATAAGGCACCTTCTGGAGGAGGGCGGTCTGGCGGATGGGCTTCGAATCCGATTGCGAGGACTTGGTCTCGGTGGTGTTGAGGACCAGCTGAATCTCGCCGTTCTTGATGGCGTCGACCACATGGGGCCGGCCTTCCAGCACCTTGTTGATCTTGGCCGAGGGAATGCCCTTGTCCTCGAAGAAGCGCTGGGTGCCGCCGGTCGCCACCAGCTTGAAACCCATGCCGACAAGCTGCCGCATGGCCGGAAGTATGCGGGGCTTGTCGGCGTCCCTGACCGAGACGAACACCGTGCCGGCCTGGGGCATGCGCATGCCGGCGCCGAGCTGGCTCTTGGCGAAGGCCATGTCGTAGGTCCGGTCGATTCCCATGACCTCGCCGGTCGAGCGCATTTCCGGCCCCAGGAGCACATCCACGCCGGGGAAGCGGTTGAATGGAAAAACCGCTTCCTTTACAGCGACATGATTTAGCTTCTTCTGCTTCAACTTGAAGCTGGCGAGGGATTCTCCCGCCATCACCCTGGCGGCGATCCTGGCGACCGGCAGGCCTATCACCTTGGCGACGAAGGGCACGGTGCGCGAGGCCCGCGGGTTCACTTCGAGGACATAGACAAGACCATCCTTGATAGCGAACTGCACATTCATCAGCCCTACCACCTTGAGGGCGAGCGCCATGATCTTGGCCTGGCGCTCCATCTCGGCGATGATCGGGGCCTTCAGCGAATAGGGCGGCAGCGAACAGGCGCTATCGCCGGAATGGATGCCGGCCTCCTCGATGTGCTCCATCACTCCGGCGATGAACACATCCTTGCCGTCGGCAATGCAGTCGACGTCAACTTCGGTGGCGTTCGACAGGTAGCTGTCGATCAGTACCGGCGATGAACCCGAAACCACCACCGCTTCGGTGATGTAGCGCTCAAGCCCTGCTTCATCGCGCACGATCTCCATGGCCCGGCCGCCCAGCACGTAAGAAGGCCTTATCACCACCGGGAAGCCGATCTTGCGGGCGATCTTCTTGGCTTCCGCGCCGGAGCGGGCGATGCCGTTGTCGGGTTGGCGCAGCTTCAGTTTCTTGAGGAGCCTGGAAAAACGGTCGCGGTCCTCGGCGAGGTCGATGGCGTCGGGCGTGGTGCCGAGGATGGGGACGCCGGCAGCTTCGAGGGCGGCGGCAAGTTTCAGCGGCGTCTGGCCGCCGAACTGGACGATGACGCCCTTGAGCGTGCCCCTGGACTGTTCGGTCGCGATGATCTCGAGCACGTCCTCGGCAGTGAGCGGCTCGAAATAGAGTCGGTCCGAGGTGTCGTAGTCGGTCGACACGGTCTCCGGATTGCAGTTGACCATGATCGACTCGTAGCCGGCATCATGCAGCGCAAAGCAGGCATGGCAGCAGCAATAGTCGAACTCGATGCCCTGGCCGATGCGGTTCGGCCCGCCGCCCAGGATAATGACCTTCCGGCGTTCGGAGACTTGCGCCTCGTCGCCCTGCTCATAGGTCGAATACATATAGGCGGTGGGCGAGACGAATTCGGCGGCACAGGTGTCGATGCGCTTGTAGACCGGCCTGACGCCGAGCTTATGCCGGTGGCTGCGCACCCGGTCTTCCTTGAGCCTCACCAGGTCAGCGAGCCGCTTATCGGAGAAGCCCATGGCCTTGAGACGGCGGAGGTTTGCCGCATCCTTGGGCAGGCCGCGCTCCCGAATCGTCTCCTCCATGCGCACGATCTCCTCGATCTGGCGCAGGAACCAGGGCTCGTATTTGCACGACTGGTGGATCTGGTCGACGCTCGCCCCCATGCGGAAGGCCTGGGCGATCTTGAGGATGCGGTCGGGGGTGGGTGTGCCAAGGGCGGCCCTTATGGCGTTACGGTCGTCGCCTTCGCCGGCTCCCGGAATGGCGATCTCGTCGAGACCCGAAAGGCCGGTCTCGAGACCGCGCAGGGCCTTCTGCAGGCTTTCCTGGAAAGTGCGGCCGATGGCCATCACTTCGCCCACCGACTTCATGGCGGTGGTCAGGATCGGTTCGGCGCCGGGGAACTTCTCGAAGGCAAAGCGGGGTATCTTGGTGACCACGTAATCGATAGTCGGCTCAAAGGCGGCGGGCGTTGCCCCGCCGGTAATGTCATTGGCCAGCTCGTCCAGGGTGTAGCCCACCGCCAGCTTGGCGGCGATCTTGGCGATGGGAAATCCCGTGGCCTTCGAGGCCAAGGCCGAGGAGCGCGACACCCGCGGGTTCATTTCGATCACCACCAGCCGCCCGTCGGCGGGGTTGACGCCGAACTGCACGTTGGAGCCGCCGGTCTCGATGCCGATCTCGCGCAGCACCGCAATCGAGGCGTTGCGCATGATCTGGTATTCCTTGTCGGTGAGCGTGAGCGCCGGGGCGACGGTGATCGAATCGCCCGTATGCACGCCCATCGGATCGACGTTCTCGATCGAGCACACGATGATGCAGTTGTCGTCCTTGTCGCGGACGACCTCCATCTCGTATTCCTTCCAGCCCAAGACCGATTCCTCGATCAACACCTCGGCGGTGGGCGAAGCATCGAGGCCCTTCTCGACAATGTCGAAGAATTCCTCGCGGTTATAGGCAATGCCGCCGCCGGTGCCGCCCAAGGTGAAGGACGGCCGGATGATGCAGGGGAGCCCTATTTCCAGCATGGCCTCGAAGGCCTCGACCAGGGCGCGGTTCCTATATTTTTTGAGGCGGGCCGGCTCGTCCGCCGCCCATTTCCGCTCGAAGTCCTCGATGTCGCCGCCAGTGGCCTTGAGGGCGGCGATTTCCGCAGCATGAAACTCGCGGTTGGCCTCCTTGGCGGCGGAGGCATTGGCGAGCATGGATTTGGGCGTTTCGAGGCCGATCTTCTTCATCGCCTCGCGGAACTGCTCCCGGTCCTCGGCCTTGTCGATGGCCTCCGCCTTGGCGCCGATCATCTCGACGCCGAACTTCTCCAGAACTCCCATCTTGTTGAGCGATAGCGCGGTGTTAAGCGCCGTCTGGCCGCCCATGGTGGGGAGCAGCGCATCGGGGCGCTCTTTTTCGATGATCTTGGCCACCACTTCCGGGGTGATTGGCTCGATGTAGGTCGCATCCGCCAGTTCCGGGTCGGTCATGATGGTGGCCGGATTGGAATTGACCAGGATGATGCGATAGCCCTCGACCTTCAGCGCCTTCACCGCCTGGGTGCCGGAATAGTCGAACTCGCAGGCCTGGCCGATAATGATCGGTCCCGCCCCGATGATGAGGATGGATTTGATGTCGGCGCGCTTTGGCATTGGGAAACCCGGATTTGGGGTTCCCTACACAATGCGGCAGACGATTCCAAGCGGAAAGCCCGCACGAGTTAGAGGTGCACGAGTTCCTGCAGGCGGCTTATTGCCTTAGTGAGCGATGGCGAGCGTTGCGAATTGACCGCATCTGCCAAGTTCCAATGTTTGGCGGCAAAACTGGCCATCCAAGAAGCATACTCGGGCCCAGTGGAAAGTCCGCTTCTGGGGTGGGGAACCAGAGCTGTCTTGACGTCGGACCTCCTCGATCTTCGCGCCAATGAAACTAGCATTTCTTTGGGATTTTCGACCTGGTCGAGTGAAGTGGGTATCCTATTCTCGGAAACGCGCAAGAATTCCGCCATCTTCCGAAAATCCGCCATGAGCCAACTCTCGGCCTGGCGAACTGCTATGCGGAAGCAAAGATGAGGATCATCGTCTACTAGCAGTTTGCCCCGCAGTTCGGGAGCGCAGTGCCCATCTCGATCGAGGTCTCGCAATATCAGCCATTTCATCTGCTGGTGACGTGCGGCATTCAGAAATTTGGGAACAAGGGGGTCGAGCTTGGATTTTCCGCCAGCCTCCCGCGGGATTCCGATTTTGCCGCCGACGTGCAGGATAAGCCGCTTGGCAATGGCGGAATCAATTCTTCCTTCGCAAGCGTAGTTGATTTCAATCATCTACTAGATCGAACAGCCCCAAGTTCTCGATTCCTTGGGGGTGGGCCAATGGCATAGCAGATTCTCCTACGGTAAATCCGGCCTTCACCTGTCCTGCTATGTTCGGATTGTCGGATGCGGTTTCAATTGTTGTTCCATTGTCGCTGGGGACAAGTCTATGGACTTCGTGCAATCCTACTCCTTCTGAAATTAGCGCCTCGGAGTGTGTTGTCATCAGAACCTGCCGCCCGGATTGCCGTTGCATCCTCGCCACCATTTGGGGCAACTGCCTCGCAATTTGATCGTTCAGCGACAACTCTGGTTCTTCCAGCAGCAGTGGCCCTCGCCGGTCTCCAATCGCCCATAGAAATCCGAGGAGTCTGAGCGTTCCGTCCGAGAACACCTCCTCAGTCTGGTAGGAATAATTCGGCCGCCAGTGACTAAATCCGGCTTCCAGATGCGGCTTTCCGCCAGCGTCGAGCTTAAGCCGGAGATCGGCAAATTGTGGTACAGCGATGGCCAAGGCCTCGGCGATTCTCTTTAGGCGCGAATCCCTGCTGCGCGGCGCGACTTCATTGATGTTCTTGAGAAGGTTGCCACCAAATGGATCGTCTCCCCGTTCCAGAGATCGGCGTGGATCTCTGACAATCTGTGGCACGACATGAAGATAGCCAATACTGCCGAAGAATTCGTAGATCCCACGGAATTTTGTGTTCTGCAAGGCTTGCTCAAGCAGAGTCTCACTGAATATGGCCCCATCCGGAGCACCAACTCGCTCTTGCTGAGCTACTATTGTGCCATTTTCTTGTACTACTTCCTTGAAAATCGTTGGAAATCGCTCCTTCCCGGCCTTTGTAAAACTGAGATAATAGGTCCATTCCGCCGGGATTTCATCGTCGCCGATATCGACTTCAACAACCACTTCTGTGCGATGCCCTCTCGCATAGAGTGAGCGCACTGCACTGATGCCGCCTCGATCGGCAATCGCAGAGGCCAGGCCACCGCCTATCGGTTTCGCAACATCCCGCAAGAATCTTATGGCGTCGAGTAGATTCGATTTTCCCGAAGCGTTGGGGCCAATGAAGAAAGCCCGTTTGGCAAGGTGAACCTCGGCCTCACGGAAGTTGCGCCAATTTCGGACCTTAAGGCGAGTGATTCGTCGAGTTTTTTGGGAACGGCGAGCCATAGTTCCAGGACACCCGGCTGAAATGAATATTCGTTATCCTACACGGACTTGACGGATTTTAAAGACGTCATTTCAGCTGGATGATACCGGCATGCATTTGTACCCAGCGGGTTTTGGCTTTTGGTACATATGGGTAAGCTGTTTGCTGGCCCAGCCCGAGAAATACCCGAATAGCACTTGATCTGGCGGAAGCCGGTGCAGGAGGGGCCGGTGCAGGCCTGACCGTTGCCGAGCCGGCGGGTGAGGCTGGCTGGTTCGCGCTGAAAGATCAGGGCCTCGCTGAAGCCCTCCCGGCGGCAGAAGGCGTCGGCGGCCGGCTTGCCGCAATCGCTAGCCGAGCTCAGGCAGCTGTCGAGCCTTGCGCCATCGAAGCCGGGGTTGAAGAAATTCCGCACCGTGGCATGGGCCGGCTGGTAGGCGGTTGCGAGCAGGACTGCGGCGAAAAGGGGTGTCCGTGGCATGGGGGAAATTCCCGGCGAGGAACGGCTGGTTCATGGGCGATACCCTGGAGGAAAGGTGGCGGACGGAGCGGTTCCGAGAGGGGGCTTTGTTGAACCGCTCCGCCGCGTCCTTCGCCGACCCGGGCAGGGGCGGCGAATGGCGATCAGATGTCGAAGCAGCGGGTATCGCCGCAGGTCCCGGCGAAATCCTCGCCGATCACCGGCCAAGCCCGGTTTTTCTCGATCACCGTCAGGTTGTCGTTGTGGACGAGGGACGCGGGAACCGCACGGTGCGAGTTTCCGGCAAAGGCGCCGGCGGACAGGAACATGACGGTCAGGGCGAGGGTGGCGGCCAGGGTCTTCATGGGTGTCTCTCCTCTCAAGAGAACGATCAGGGTTGGAGCAAAGATGCGCCACCGCGCCGGAACCCAGCCTGAATGCCGCGTTCATCCGCGGTTTAGATTGGGTCTCCTGTAAATAGGGAAAGGCCCCGGGGGGAACCGGGGCCTTCAAGTCCGGCGGCTTTTGCAGGGGATGGGGGCCGCCGTGGGGGATTCCTGGGTTCAGCCTTCGGCGCAGTCCTCGCTCCGGCAGGGGCCGACGACGATGGGGCCGAGGACCGGGAAGGCTTCGCTCTTGGTGATCACGGTCAGGTTGCGGGACAAGGTGGCGACACCCTGGGGGCCGGTGGCAGCAATGGCGATGGAGAGCAGGCCTGCCAGCAATAAAACCGAGTAGCGGATCATGGGCCTCACCCGAATGCCTGGCCGACACTGCGGCCTGTTGCGACCTTGTTAAGCCCTTCCCTTGAGTCGCACTGTAATCCACGTCACAATGGCGGGTGGTTCTGAAAAGATTTTTACAGAGCCCCGATGGCCTGCCGGGGAAACGAAAAAAGACCCCGGGGGTTGGGGCCCGGGGTCTCCAGTTACAGGCAGCTTTGCAGGGGATGGGGGGAAGTGCTGCCTGGGTAGAAATCTAAAATAGATACGCCGCCGGTGGCTTTCAAGTTTCGCCAAGGGGGGCTTGCAAAAAAATCTTTCGGCGCGGGCGCTCATTGGGCGTCCGAACAATCCTCCGTTGCGCAGGGCTCGACAACGATCGGCCCAAGAATCGGGAAGGCCTGGTTTTTGGCGATGATCGTCAGGTTGTGCGACGGCGTCGTGACGGCGCGGCTTCCGGGCCCAACCGCAGCGATGGCGGTGGCGGCGCTGCCGACCACGATGGCGATGAAGAATGTGTAGCGGATCATGTCAATTCCCTCACAGGCCGGTGTCGATCATGGAGAGAGACTAGGGAGGGCGGGCCGAACCGGACCTGAACGTTTCGTTCATCTGGCGTTTAGTTAGGCCCCGATTGCTGCAACCTTTTGGCCCCTATGCAGCGTAATTGTGACATGACAGCCTTTTCCGCTGCCGGCGATGGCCAACTGCTCCCCCTGATCGCCCGGGTGGCCACCGGCGACCGGACCTCCTTCGGCAGGCTTTACGACCTGACGGTCAACCGGCTGTTCGCCGTGGTGCGCGCCATCCTGCGCCGTCCCGACCTGGCCGAGGAGGCCCTGCAGGAGACCTTCGTCCGGGTCTGGCAGAAAGCCTCGCTGTTCGAGGAGGGCCGTTCGCCGGCCATGACCTGGCTGGCGGCGATTGCCCGCAACCAGGCGATCGATCTCGGGCGGCGGGCCGCCGAGCGGCCGGGCGAATCGCTCGAAGGCAAAGAAGCCGCCGCCGCCCAGACGGTACTGCCGGAAGCCGAACTCGCCCTTGAACTCAAGCGCCTGCGCGACTGCCTCTCACAGTTGCCGGAAGACCGCCAGGAAATGGTGCTGCTGGCCTATTACCAGGGCTGGAGCGGGGAGGAGCTGGCGGCCCAGTTCAGCCGGCCGGTCATCACGGGCAAGACCCCGCGCCGCCGCAGCCTGTTTGCCCTCAGGGAGTGCATCGATGGCTGATCTCGAAGAGCGCGAAGGCCTGGCTGCCGAATATGTGCTGGGAACGCTCGACGCCGGCGAACGGGCGGTGGCCGAGCGCGACATGGCCCGCGATCCGGGCTTCGCCGATCTGGTCGCGGGCTGGGAACGGCGGCTGTCGCCGCTCGTCGGGGTGCTGCTGTGGAAGCCATTGCCCACCGCACCGCGTTATGTGACGGTTTTCGAAAGTGAGGGGCCGGGCCCGGCCTTCGTCGCTTCCGTCGATCTGGCCAAGGGCACGATTTCGATGCGGCCGATTTCGGCCTCGGCCCCGGCGGGCAAGGCCTATGAACTGTGGGCGGTGGGCGGGGGCCGCGACAAGCCGCAGAGCCTTGGGGTCATCACGGCCGACTTCCGCATCCCGGCGGAAAGGCTCGGCAAGACCGACAGCACAATACTCGGCGAAACCATCTTCGCCGTCAGCCTCGAGCCGGAAGGGGGCTCGCCCACCGGCCAGCCGACGGGACCGGTAATGTTCACCGGCAAGCTCAATCCTACCGAATAAATGACAAAGGCCGCGCTTTCGGCGCGGCCCCGGAATTCGGCAATCGCAGAAGGCCTATTGCGGACCGCGCGGGCCCCGGGTCGGCATTTCCACCTTCTTGGGCATCGGCAAGAGGCCTTCGCGCTGCAGCTTCTTGCGCTGCAGCTTGCGGGCCCGGCGCACCGCTTCGGCCTTTTCCCGGGCCTTCTTCTCGGAGGGTTTCTCGTAGTGGCCGCGCAGCTTCATCTCGCGGAAGATCCCCTCGCGCTGCATCTTCTTCTTGAGCGCCTTGAGGGCCTGATCGACGTTGTTGTCACGGACTACGACTTGCAAAGGGTACCTCGGAGTTGGTCGGGTGGAACTGGCTAGGCAAAAGAGGCCCAGTGACGGGCCTCCGAAATTGGCGGCGGCATAGCACAGGCGGTCAGCCCTGTCGAGGGGTCAGGCGGTTGATATGGCCCATTTTCCGGCCCGGCCGGGCCTCCGTCTTGCCGTAAAGGTGAAGCCCGGCATAGGGCTCGGCCGCGAGCCTCGCCCAGAGGGCTGCATCGTCGCCGAGGAGATTGGTCATCACCGCGTCGGAATGGCGAGAGGGATCGCCGAGCGGCCAGCCGCAGATCGCCCGCACATGCTGTTCGAACTGGGACACCAGGCAGGCATCCATGGTCCAGTGGCCGGAGTTGTGGACGCGGGGGGCGAACTCGTTAACCAACAATCCTTGCGCGCCGACGAACATCTCGACGCCGATGACGCCGACATAGTCGAGGGCGGCGGCGATGCGGCGGCCAAGCTCACGCGCTTCTTCGGTGATCGCGGCAGAAATTCGCGCCGGCACGGTTGAGGTATGGAGGATGTGATGGCGATGGACATTCTCCGGCACATCATAGACCGCCACCTCGCCGTCCCAGCCACGCGCCGCGATGACCGAGATTTCCTTGTCGAAGGAAACGTAGCCCTCGAGAATCGCCGGGGCCTTGCCGATCGCGGCAAAGGCCGCTGCGAGATCGGTGGCGGTATCGATCTTGACTTGGCCCTTGCCGTCGTAACCCAGACGCCTTGTCTTGAGGATCGCCGGCCGGCCGAGCTTTGCAACTGCCATGGCAAGGTTTTCCTCGTCAGTGACGGCGGCAAAGGGTGCAACCGTGATGCCGAGGGAGGCAATGAAGGATTTTTCATCGACCCGGTCCTGGGCCACGGCCAGCGCCCGGGCGCCGGGCGCCAGCGCCACCTTTCCTTCAAAGAAGGCGGCAGTGGCGGCGGGCACATTCTCGAACTCGTAGGTCACAACATCGACAGTCCTGGCAAAGCGGGCGAGTGCTGCCAGGTCGTCATAGGTGCTGACCGTATGGGCCGCCGCCACCTGGAAGGCCGGGCTGTTCCTTTCCGGGGCATAGATGTGGCAACCGAGCCCCAGGCGGGCGGCGGCCAGCGCCGTCATCCGGCCGAGCTGACCGCTGCCCAGAATGCCGATCGTGGAGCCCGGCGGCAGCGGCCTTTGAAGTCGCATCAGGTATCGTCCCCGGGGTGCTCGGCAATCGCCGCCGTCTGGGCGGCGCGCCAGGCTTCGAGGCGGGCGGCAAGGGCGGCATCGGACAATGCCAGCACGGCCACCGCCAGGAGGGCCGCGTTGACCGCGCCGGCCTTGCCGATGGCCAGGGTTCCGACCGGAATGCCGGCGGGCATCTGGACGATCGACAGGAGCGAATCCCGGCCGGACAGCGCCTTCGATTCAATCGGCACACCGAACACCGGCAGTGTCGTCATGGCGGCGGTCATGCCGGGCAGATGGGCGGCCCCGCCGGCGCCGGCGATCACCACCTTGAAGCCCGCCGCCTTGGCGCCCTTGGCGAAAGCGTAAAGCCGCTCAGGAGTGCGATGGGCCGAGACGATTCGCGCCTCGTAGACCACGCCCAGTTCGGCGAGGGTCTCGGCGGCGTGCTTCATGGTGGGCCAGTCGGACTGGCTTCCCATGATGATGGCGACGGCGGGGTGGGTCTTCGGCAAGTCTTGAACTTTCTAGGCAATGATGTCTGGAATCAGCATGTTTTCAATCTGTTGGATGCGGTCCTTGAGATCGAGCTTTATCTTTTTGAGGCGCCTGAGCTGGAGCTGGTCGCCGGTTCCGGTTTCCTCAAGCGATTGAATGGCGGCGTCCATATCCCGGTGCTGCTGCAGCATCTGCTGCAGTTTGGTGCGCAGCGCCACTTCCTGTAACGTGTCCAGTTTTGCCACTTGCCCCAGCGCTCCGCGAACCCGGGCCCCTAATTCCGCGACTATCACCTATGCGCTTGCCGAGGGTTCGACAAGCCCCCAAGTCTGTGTCATCATACCTTTGTCGTCATATCCTGAGTGGAGGAATGCATGAGCCTTCAGGCGCATCTCAGTGAGCTCACCGCCAAACATAAAGCCCTCGAAGCGGAACTGGCCGAAGCCATGGCCCATCCGGCTTCGACGGACGCCGAAATCGCCGAACTGAAGCGCAAGAAACTCAAGATCAAGGACGAAATCAGCAGGCTCGAAAGCCAGGCCCACGCCGCCTGATTAATCGGCTGTCGTGAGTTTTCCACGTTACGGCCCAAGGGCCGGAGCGGTGAAGTTGAGTTTTCGCAAAACGCCCGCCCGGCTCAGGCCAGCCGCGGGCGTTTTTCTTTCCAGTCGGTTGCCTGCTCATAGGCTTGAGCCGCCCGCAGCACGGTCACGTCGTCGAACATTCGGCCGACAATATGAAGTCCGGCCGGTAGCCCCGCCTTGGTGAAGCCGCAGGGAACACTCGCCGCCGGCTGCTGGGTCAGGTTGAAGGGGTAGGAAAAGGGCGTCCAATTTACCCATTTGCCGGTGCCGTCGTTGTCAGCGGGCGACAATTTCCCCGCCTCGAAAGCGGTGATCGGCAGGGTCGGGGTTACCAGCAAGTCATAGTCTTCCATGAAGCGGCGCATGTCGCTGCCCAGCAGCCCCCTCGCCTTCACCGCATCGAGGTAATCGTCAAGCGTGATGGCGCGGGACTGTTCCACCACGTCGGCCAGTCCAGGGTCGAGCAGCTTCAGCTTTTCTTCGGGAAGCTTGCCCAGAAGCGCCCGGGCGCCCGACCACCAGAGGGTGCGGAAGCAGGGGGCGGGATCGGCAAAGCCCGGGTCGACCGGTTCGACATGGGCGCCGAGCGATCCCAGCATCTTCACCGCCTTGGCCACCAGCCGGGCGATCTCAGGATCGACTTCCGCCTGGCCGAGCCGCGGCGAGAAGGCGACGCGGAGGCCCTTCACCCCCTTGCCGAGCTTCCTCAGGTAGTCGCGGCCGTCATAGGGAAGCGAAGTCCAGTCGCGGGCGTCGGGCTGGGCGATCACATTCATCATCAGGGCCGCATCCTCGACGGTGCGGGTCATCGGCCCCACATGGGCCACCGTGCCGAAGGGCGACAAGGGCCAGGCCGGCACCCGGCCGAAGGAGGGTTTCAGCCCGAAGATACCGGTGAAGCCCGCCGGAATGCGGATCGAGCCGCCGCCGTCGGTGCCGAGCGTCAAGGGCCCATAGCCCGCCGCCGCCGCGACGGCCGAACCTCCGGAAGAACCGCCCGGCGTCTTGGTGGCATCCCAGGGATTGCGGGTGATGCCGGTCAAAGGCGAGTCGGTCACACCCTTCCAGCCAAATTCCGGCGTGGTGGTCTGGCCGAGAAAGACGGCACCCGACTCGCGCAGCCGTGCGACGCTGGGCGCGTCGTGGTCCCAGGGCTGGTCGGGATCGACGGTCTTGGAACCGCGCAGCGTCTTCCAGCCCTTGACCAGCAGGAGGTCCTTGACTAGCACCGGCACGCCATCGACCGGCCCCTGGGGCTCGCCCTTCTGCCAGCGCGCCTCGCTGACCTTGGCCTGGGCCAGGGCTTCTTCGGCATGGACCCCGCACATGGCGTTGAGCGAACCGTCGTGTTTTTCGATCTGGGCCAGACACGCTTTCGCCACCTCGACGGGCGAAAACCTGCGGCGAGCATAGCCCTTCATCAGCTTGACGGCACTCTTCCAGTTCAGTTCCTCGGACATCGCTTGGCTCCCAATTCTGCCTTCAGCTTAGGGAGCCCACGTGACATTGTATAGAAGTGCCGATCAGCGGTAGTGGTTCAGTCTGAATTTTCTTCGCCAGTCATTTGTGCCGCCATACCTTGGCCGCCGATAGCAGCAGGATTGCAACAAGCAACGGAATCAAGATGCCGCTCGGGACAATCCCGAGCAGCCAGCCACCGACGAAGCTTCCAACAATCGACCCAATAGCCATGACAGTAGCGAACCCGGTGTTCTCTCGAAGCACGGCAAAGCTCTTGTCCTGACTATAGCGGGCAAAGCCGACAAGCATTGTCGGCAGGCTCACCGCCAGCGACAAACTGCCAGCCAGCTTGATGTCTACGCCAAACAGCAGAATGAGCGTCGGGATTAGGAGCTCGCCACCGGCCACCCCGAGAAGCGCGGCCACGACGCCAATGGCAAAGCCAGCGATCACCCCAGCAATCGCCTGCATCATGCCGGTGACCAGCGCCCCGGTTGTCGCCGGATTATGACCGAACATCAGAACGCCAGCGATCACTACCAGAAGGACGGCGATGACCCGGTAAAGGTTCCTTGACGAAAGCTTGGTTGCCCATCCCGCCCCGAACCAGGCGCCCAATAGACTCCCGCCAAGTAAGTTCACGATGATCGGCCAGTGAGCGCCAACATCGGCAAATGGAACCGCTGCCGCGCGGAAAGGCAAAGCGGAGGCCACAACCACCAGACTCATGGCCTTGTTCAGGATAACCGCTTGCAAAGCGGCAAAGCCGAATGGGCCGATGAGCAACGGTAGTCGGAATTCGGCCCCGCCAAGGCCAATCAAGCCGCCTAGTGCACCAATTACTGACCCGCCCGCAAATGCGCCAATCCAGCGTTTTTTCATGCACGACTACTCTACAGTTCTTGCCGTCTTTTTAAAGGGGCCGCGCCGACCGGGCTTGCGGTCAGCGGCTTCCGGCAGTGCAACACTGTCGCCAATCTGCCAAAGCCTCTTGGACACGCAAGCGGCCATTTGTGACGAACCACGGGGACGTCTCGGCTAATTGTCCATGTGTTGAACATGGCCTGACCCGGCCCGCTTTTGCGTGACAGTCAAGGGCTGCAAGATTCAGACTGGCCCACTACCCGCTCAACCATTCCCCTTGGTCTCGTCCACTTCCTTGCGGCCGACGTCTGCGGGGACTTCGGTGATCTGGATCGACTGGCTGATGGTGCCGCCGCCGTTGAGCCCGGCGTTGACGATGTTCTGGTCGACCCGCACATAAGACGGACTGCCAGCCAGAACGGCGACGGTGACGGTCTGTGGGATTGTCGGCAAGAGCAGCACGCTCTGCTGCACCGTCACCTTGACATCACCTTCCGGCACCCGGGCGGCGATATAGGCGCCGGCCTTGATGGGGCCATAGGATTTGCCGGCTACCGTCACATAGGGTGACTCGCCGCGGGTGAAGATGGTGCCGCGCGGCCGGTAGACATAGACCAGACCCGTATTGGCCAGGGGATTGTCGGGCAAGGGCTGAAAGTCCGTGCCCTCGGCGGTGCAGCCTGCAAGCGTCAGTCCGGCAAGTCCCAGAAACCGGCGCCGGCCGATCCGCCCTGTCAAATCAGTTCCCCGCTTTCTCATCCGCAAATCATGGAAATACGTTTGGGCGGCGGAAATAGGGCGGGCTTCCGGTGGAGCGGCCGCTGCACTATTGTCGAGCCGCGACAGCGGAGGGAGTGTAGCACCATGGCCCATAATTTCTTGAGCAGGCTCACCGGCTCCTTTGCCATGCCGGCGGCGGAAAACCCCACCGTCGCCATGGTCGAGGCAGCCTATCGCCATCACGGCCTCGACATCCGCTACATCAATTGCGAGGTGCCGCCGGAAAAGCTCGGCGATGCGGTGAAAGGCGCCCGCGCCATGGGCTGGATCGGTTTCAACTGCTCGATCCCCCACAAGGTGGCGGTGATCGAACATCTCGACGGGCTGGGAGACTCGGCCGCCATCATGGGGGCGGTCAATTGCGCAGTGCGGCGCGGGGAGAAATTCATCGGCGAGAACACCGACGGCAAGGGTTTTCTCCAGTCGCTGCGCACCGTCGCCGATCCGGCGGGCCAGACCGTCGTCATGTTCGGAGCCGGCGGTGCTGCCCGCGCCATCGGCGTCGAACTTGCCTTCGCCGGGGCGTCGCGCATCATCGTCGTCAACCGCGACGAGAAACGCGGGGCAGTTCTCGTCGATCTCCTCAACGGCAAGACCAAGGTCAAGGCGGAATTTGTCTCCTGGCGGGGCTCCTACCGCATTCCGCCGGAAGCTTCGATTGTCGTCAACGCCACCTCGATCGGCCTCTATCCGGACGTCGAGGCAAGGCTTGCCATCGATCCGGCCTCCCTCCGCCCCGGCCTGGTGGTGGCCGATGTGATCCCCAATCCGCCGCGCACCCATCTCGTCCGCGAGGCGCAAGCGCGCGGCTGCACGGTGCTCGATGGTCTCGGCATGGTGGTGAACCAGGGGGTGATCGGCATCAAGTACTGGACCGGTGTCAATGTCGAGGCGTCCGTCATGCGCCGCCGGCTGGAGGAACTGTTCGGGGCGTGAAGCTGCGCCGGTCTTAGACCCGCGCGGCGGCAAGGGCCTGCTTGATCTGCGGCATGAGTTCGGCGTTGGCGGCGAGGATGTTGCCGGTGACCATCGGGCTTGCCTCGCCGTCGACGTCGCTCGTAAAGCCGCCGGCCTCGCGCATGAGCAGCATGCCGGGGGCCATGTCCCATTGATTGAGATTGCGGCAAATGAAGGCATCGAGGCGGCCGGCCGCCACGAAGGCGAGCGCCATGGCCGACGAGCCGAGGCCGCGGATGCCGATCACCTTGCCTTGCAGCACCGCCAGCTCGGCCCGCGACAGGGGAAGATCCGGCCCGCCGCGATGGGGCACCTCATAGGCGACTAGCGCCTCGTGGATATCCTTGCGCTGGGCCACCCGCAGGCGCTTGTTGTTGAGAAAGGCGCCCGCACCCTTTTCGGCGGTAAACAGTTCGTCGCTCACCGGGTTGTAGGTGACGGCGGCGACGATCTCGCCCTTGCGCTCGAGCGCCACGTTGATGGCGAAGATCGGCACGGCGTGCATGAAATTGGTGGTGCCGTCGATCGGATCGATGATGAAGCGGTGGTCGGGATCGGAGCCCTTCACCAGACCCGTCTCCTCGGTCAGGAACGAATAGCCGGGCCGGGCCTTGGCCAGCTCCTGGCGCAGCACCTTGTCGCAACGGTGATCGGCGGCGGTGACGTAGTCGCCGGGCGCCTTCAGCGACACCTGCAGATTGGCGAGTTCGCCGTAGTCGCGCTGCACGCCGCGCGCCGCCTTGCGGACGGCGGCGATCATCACGGTCAAAGCGGGGGAGGCGGCCATGGAGATTTCTCGACAGGATGCGGGCGGCGGGGGATAGCAGGTCTCCACCGCCATGGCCAGAGCGGCGGGCGCATAGCTCGGCGGACCTATGGCGCGGCGGAACCGCTATCCGAGGGTTGAAACTCATTGCCACGGCCGAAAATCATCGGTCCGATCATCGACCAGACGATGCCGCCAAGAACCAGGGCCACGGCGAGCCCCAGCGCGAATTTCAACAGTTTCATGTGCTACCCGCGCGGCGCCAGGAGCCGGAGCGCGTTGAAGGTCACCAGGACGGTTGCCCCCGTATCGGCAAAAATTGCCGGCCACAGGCCGGTCAATCCGGCGATGGTCGTTATGAGAAACAGGCCCTTTAGGCCAAGGGAGAGCGAGATATTCTGTTGAATGTTGCGCATGGTGCGTTTCGACAATTCGACCAGGGCGGCAACATCGCTCACCCGGCCATGCAGGATCGCCGCGTCAGCGGTCTCCAGAGCCACATCGGTGCCGCCGCCCATGGCGATGCCGACATCGGCCGCCGCCAGTGCCGGCGCATCGTTGATGCCGTCGCCGACCTTGGCGACGTTCAGGCCCCGCCCTCTCATCTCGCCGACAATGCGAAGCTTGTCTTCCGGCAGCAACTCGGCTTTCACCTCAATGCCAAGCTGCCTGGCAATGGCGGAAGCGGCGCGGCGGTTGTCGCCGGTCAACATCACGGTTGCGATGCCTAAGGCGCTCAGGGCCTTGATACCGGCGAGGGCATCGAGGCGCGGCTCGTCGCGCATGGCGATAGCGCCGGCAATGCTGTTATCGACGGTCAAGACCGAAACCGTCTTGCCGTCATCGTTCAACGCCTGGATGCGCGCCGTCAAATCACTGGGGATGGCAACTCTTGTTTCGACTGCTTGGGGCGAGCCGAGAAACAGTTCTTTGCCTTCGGCCGTGCCACTCATGCCCTTGCCGCCAACGGCCTTTGCGTCACTTGCCGACGGCACGGCAATCTTGTCGGCTGCGGCCTTGGCCAGTATGGCCGCGGCAAGCGGATGGCTCGAACCGGTCTCGAGCGCGGCAGCCAGCCGCAACACGTCCTCTTCGGAACGGTCGACGCCGATCACATCGGTGACCTTGGGTTTGCCCTCGGTCAACGTACCGGTCTTGTCGAATGCAACTGCCGTGACCTTGCCGAGACTCTCGAGAACCGCGCCGCCCTTGAGCAGAAGGCCGCGCCGGGCGCCCGCCGAAAGGCTGGCAGCGATTGCCGCAGGTGTCGAGATTACCAGCGCACAGGGACAGCCGATGAGTAGGATCGCAAGACCCTTGTAGACCCACTCGTTCCACCCGCCGCCAAGAAGCAAGGGCGGAAGAACGGCAACCATGGCGCCCACCAGCAGGACTCCCGGCGTGTAGTACCGCGAAAACCCGTCGATGAAGCGTTCGGTTGGGGCCTTCGATTCCTGGGCCTCTTCGACGAGCTTCACCACCCGGGCGATAGTGTTGTCATTGGCCGCAGCCGTGACCCGGATGCGCAAGGCGGCATCGCCGTTCACGGTCCCGGCAAACACCGTGGCGTCGACACCCTTGCGCACCGGTAGGCTTTCCCCGGTGACCGGGGCTTCGTCAACGGTGCCTTCCCCGGACAGGATGATGCCATCGGCCGCAATGCGGTCGCCGGGGCGCACCAGGATCACCGCGCCAACAGCGAGGCTATCGGCAGGCACCTCACGTGTCCTGCCATCGGCTTCCAACCATGCGGTTTTCGGCACCAGCGCGGCGAGCGATTGAATGCTCGCCCGCGCCTTCCCCGCGGCAACACCTTCGAGGAGCTCGCCGACGATGAACAGGAACACCACCACGGCGGCTTCCTCCGCGGCGTTGATGATGACGGCGCCCACCGCCGCAATGGTCATCAGCGAATCGATGGAAAACGGCGTGCCTCCTAAGGCCGCCATCAGCGCCCGGCGCGCGATGGGGACGAGGCCCACCAGCATCGCGGCGATGAAGGCATAGGGTTCGACAGCCGGAACGAGCTTGCCGAGAGCGTAAGCCGCCACCAGTGCACCGCCGCACGCGAACGCCGACAAGGCCTTGGACGACGTCCACCAATGGCCTGTCGTCACCGCATGGCTGTGGAAATGCAGGCTGGAGGTATCTTCATCCTTCGGTTGCTCATGGCCACGGCCATGCTCGTGGTCATGCCCGCAATCCGCATGGGTGACCGGGACAGGCATCGCACCCGCCAGAGGCTCGGCCCTGTAGCCAAGGCCGGAGACCTTTTTCGCGATGGCCGCCGGATCGCCGGAACCGTCATGGGACACCGTCATGGTGCCCGCCATGACCGATACGGTCACGTCGGTGACGCCCGGCATGCGCCGAACCGCCGTGTCAATCTTGGTTGCGCAACTGGCGCAGTCCATGCCTTCGATACGATAACGCGCCGTGCTTGCGGTGTCCGCCATGACTCATTTCCCTTGCAAAATATCGGCAAAGGCCTACATCCTCTAGCGGCTAGAGGAGCAAGCGAAATGTTCACCGGAGTTGCCATTGGAGAAGCCGCCCGGCAAAGCGGAGTGAAAGTTCCAACTATCCGTTATTACGAGCAAATTGGGCTTTTACCGGCACCGCCCCGCAGCCAGGGCAACCGGCGTCACTACGAGGGCTCGATTTTGCGCAGGCTGGCATTCATCCGCCACGCCCGCGAGCTCGGGTTCGGGATTGGAGCCATCCGCGACCTGTTGACCTTGCAGGATGACCCACATCAGCCCTGTGCCACGGCCGACAGCATTGCCAAGGCTCGCCTGGCGGAGGTTGAACAGCGCATTCGCAGTCTGACGGCCCTCAAGGCCGAACTTGAACTGATGGTGGCCGGTTGCAGCCACGGCCATGTTTCCGAATGCCGGGTCATCGAGATATTGGCCGACCACGGTCAATGCATGCATCCGCATCACTGAGAACGGAATATGCCCTAACTGGAATTGCCCAATTCGCCGGTACTCTCCCTGGCGATGAGGCGGAAGCCGAGGTCGATCTGGCGCTGCTTGGGCCGGCGGCCGCTGCCGCGGATGATTTCGAGAATGATTTCGCCGGCGCGCCGCGCCATCTCGTAACGCGGCGTGGCAATCGTGCTCAATGACGGACAGGCCGAGGCGGCGACTTCGAGATCGTTGAAGCCGACGATCGAAAGATCCCGTGGGACGCCAAAGCCGCGCCGCTGGCACTCGAACAGCGCCCCCAGCGCCAGATTGTCGTTGCCGCAGAAAATCGCGGTGGTGGATGGCCAACGGGCCAGAAGCTCGCCGAGGAGCTCGCCGCCCGAGGCAATGCTCGATGGCAGGTCGACCGATACCATCATCGGCGTGGCGCCGAATTCCCGGACGGCCTGCAGATAGCCATCGATGCGCTTCAGCGAACGCGAATCGAGCGGTGCGGAAATCTGCCCGACATGGCGATGGCCAAGGTCGAACAGGTGCCTTGCCGCCGCATAGCCGGCGTCCTGCTGCGACAGGCCGATATTGATGTCGATCGGCTTGGCAGCAAGTTCCATCGTCTGCACCACCGGAATGCCGGCCTGCTGCAGCGCCTTGCGGGCATGCGGCGTCTGCTCGATGCCGGCCAGCACGATGGCTTCCGGAAATTGCCCGAGCATGGTCAGGATCGCCTTCTCCTCGCGCCCCGGCATGTAGTGGGAGTTGAGAACCAACACCTGGATATCGGCGGGCACGAAGACGTCATGCAGGGCCCGCAGATAGTCGTTGAACACGCCGTTGGTCAGCGACGGGACGATGACCCCGATGCGCCCGGTGCGCCGCGAGGCGAGCGCACTGGCCAGTTGATTGGGCACGTAGGCGAGCGCCCGGGCGGCGGCATTCACCCGGTCGCGCAAGTCGAGCGACACCATCTCGGGCCGGCGCAAGGCGCGCGAGGCGGTGACCATGCTCACCCGGGCGCGGGCCGCAACATCGTGCAGGGTGACCCGCTTGGGTCGCGATTTGGGCGGCTTCTTCATCGGCGCGGGGAGCTCTCCAGCAAGATAGTGGCGGTTGTCGGGGAAACCAGCGCCGGCAACATTGACAGCGTTTTCATGGGGACGTATATTTCACTTTATCGGGTGGCCGGCACTATACCCGATCAGTGGTAATAATAAAGCGCCTAAGGACAGCAGAGACCCAACAAAGTTCTCTGAATGAAGCCTGTGATCATCAACATGCTTAGTCTCCAGGGAGGAGCTCAAATGAAACCGATGTCCGATCTACTCCGCTTTGCCAGCGTGGCAGCCGTTCTCGCGGCCGCGATCACTCTTTCCACCGCGGCCCAGGCCGCAGGACCCGAAGTTGTCGCCGGACCGTCGGCCGATCCGAAGTGCTTTGCACCGTGGGCCGCCGACACGAAATTCTTCAAGTTCCCGGCCAAGCCCGGTCCCTATCGCATAGCACTCGCCAACGGCTACATCGCCAACACCTGGCGCATCCAGATGATTCAGACGGCCAAGGCCTATGCCGCCCAGCCCGACGTCGCCGCCAAGCTGAAGGAATTCAAGGTGGTCTCGACCGGTGAAGACGTGCCGGCGCAGATCTCGGCGATCAACAACTTCATCGACTCGGGCTACGACGCAATCGTCGTCAACGCCCAGAATCCGACGGCCTTCGGCCCGGTCATCAAGCGCGCCAAGGAAGCCGGGGTGATCCTGGTGGCCTTCGACAACATTCTCGACACCCAGGACGCGATCAACGTCAACGTCGACCAGAAGGGCCTCGGCGTGTTGTGGGCCAACTGGCTGATCGCCCATCTGCCCAACGGCGGCAAGATCCTCGAGGTGAAGGGTGTGGCCGGCACCTCGGTCGACACCGACCGCCACAACGGCATCCAAGAGACCCTCAAAGCCTCGGGTAAGAAATGGGAGATCACCGAAGTGGCCGGCAAGTGGGACGATGGCGTGGCCCAGAAAGTGACCGCCGACGCAATCGCCACCAACGGTCCCTTCGACGGCATAACCGCCCAGGGCGGCGACACCGGCGTGGTACAGGCGATGATCGACGCCAAGCAGCCCTTCGTGCCCTTCGGCGGCGAGACCGAGAACGGCTTCCGCAAGTTCTGTTCGAAGTATGCGGCCGACGGCCTCAAGTGCTCGTCGGCGGGCACCGGCCCGGCCCAGGTTGCGGTTGCCATCAAGACGGCGATCGCCGCCCTTGAGGGCCAGGTGGTTCCGCAATCGGTGAAGCTGCCGCTGGCCATCGTCGAAGATCCCAACTTCAAGGCCGGACAGGACTTCTTTCCCGACCAGTCCGACAACTTCTTCGTCGGCAATTCCTTCCCGACCTGCGGCATCAATTTCACCGCCCAGGAAATCATGGGACAGACCAAGGAAAACCAGTAGTCTGATCCGAATGGCCTGACCGTGGCGTCGCGGAGTGACATTCGCGACGCCATCTTGCAAGGGTTGACCGGGCGGGGGATTGCGTGACTGAAGCGGCGCCGTTGTTTTGTATGGAAGGCGTGTCCAAGCGCTATGGTGGCGTACGGGCGATCGAGAAGGCCGATCTCGATGTGACGGCGGGCCGCATCCATGCGATCCTCGGCGAGAACGGCGCCGGCAAGTCCACCCTGATCAAGATCATGGCGGGGGTGGTGGCGCCCGATGAAGGTCGCATGGCCCTGGACGGTCGCGCGGCGACCTTCGCCTCGCCGGCGGCCGCCAACCAGGCCGGCATCGTGTGCATCTTTCAGGAGCTCTCGCTCATCCCCGACCTTTCGGTTGCCGACAATATCGTGATCAGCAATCCGCCGACCCGCTTCGGGATGATCGACCGCGGTGCCCAGCGCCGCATCGCCGAGGAGGCCCTGGCGCGCGCCGGGGCGTCCGACATCCACCCCCTGGCCCTCGTCAAGGACCTGCCCCTGTCGCGCCGGCAGATGGTGGAAATCGCCAAGGCGCTGGCCCGCAATCCGCGCATCCTCATCCTTGACGAGGCAACTTCGGCGCTGACGGCCGCCGATGTCTCGAAGGTCTTCATCGTCCTCAAGCGCCTGCGGGCCGAGGGCCTGGCGCTGCTCTACATCTCCCACCGCATGCACGAGATTGCCGAACTGGCGGACGAGTGCTCGGTCTTCCGCAACGGCCAGAAGGTCGCCACCTATGCCGCCGGAAGCAAGAGCGACAACGAGGTGGTCGAGCTGATGATCGGGCGGGAGTACAGTCATGTCTTTCCGCCCAAGCCGACGCGCCCAAAGTCCGAGACTCCGCCGGTGCTCGAGACCCGCAAGCTCAGCTGGACCGAGCGGCTGCGCGACATTTCGTTTTCGGTGCGCGCCGGTGAGATCGTCGGGCTGGGCGGCCTCGACGGCCAGGGCCAGCGCGATCTGCTGCTGGCGTTGTTCGGCGTATTGCGCGGTTGCTCGGGCGAGATCCTGATCGACGGCAAGGCGGTCTCGATCGCCAGCCCGGCCGCCGCCAAGAGCAAGAAGATCGGCATGGCCCTGATCCCGGAGGATCGCAAGACCGAAGGTCTGATGCTGCCGATGACGGTGCGCGACAATCTATCTTTCGCAGCGCTTGACCGGGTGTCGCATGGCGGCATCGTCGACCGCGAGGCCGAACGCCGCCTGATCGACGACATGATCAAACTCCTGGGCATCCGCACGGCGGGCATCGATATCGCGGTTGGGGCCCTTTCCGGTGGCAATCAGCAGAAGGTGGTGATTGCCAAATGGCTGATGAACCAGCCGCGCATCATCCTGCTCAACGATCCCACCCGCGGCATCGATGTGGGAACCAAGCAGGAACTTTATCAGTTGCTGCGCAAGCTGGCCGATGCCGGGGCCGCAATCGTTTTCTATTCGACCGACTACGACGAGCTGATCGGCTGCTGCGACCGGGTCCTGGTGCTCTACGACGGCGCGGTCAAGCGCGAGCTGGTGGGGCCTGAAATCACCGAGCGGGCACTGATCGCCAGTGCGCTCAACATCGACATGGCGGAAGTCGGCAGGGCGGCGGTGACGGCATGAAGGACTGGCGCTTCTGGCTGGCCGAGCAACGCGGCACATTGCTGGCGGTCGGCATCTTCGTGATGATGTTCATCATCTATTCGTCCAATCACCCGGCCGGCTTCAGCCCCAATGTAGTGCAGACCGCCGCCAACAAGGGCGTGCTTTTGGCTTTCGTCGCCATGGCCCAGGCGCTGGTCGTCATCACCGCCGGCATCGACCTGTCGGTCGGCATGATCTTCACTCTGACCAACTGCCTGGCCTCGTGGGTGGTGGTCGGCTCGCCCCTCCAGGTTGCCATGGGTGTCATTGTGGTGCTCGGTGTGGGCTCACTGTGCGGCGCCATCAATGGCGCTATCGTAATTTATGGGCGGCTGCAGCCGATCGTCGCCACCATCGCCACGGGGGCGGTTTATTTCGGCATCGCGCTGGCGCTCCGCCCAACGCCGGGCGGTGGCGTCGACGAAACCCTGGCCGACGCGATGACCGGACGGGTCTTCGGCGTGGTGCCGGCGAGTCTTGTGGTGCTCGCCGCCGTGGTCGCCGTCGTGTGGGTGCCATTCAGCCGCTCGGTGACGGGCCGGGCGGCCTACGCCACCGGGTCTTCCGAGGCTGCGGCCTATATGTCGGGCGTGCCGATCCGGCGCGCCAAGATGGCGGCCTACACGCTCTCCGGTCTGCTGGCCTCGATCGGTGGCCTGTTTCTAACGTTCTTCACCTATACGGGCGATGCCGCCTATGCCAGCGGCAATGCCTACACGCTGTTCTCGATCGCCGCCGTGGTGCTGGGTGGGGTTTCGCTGTTCGGCGGCAAGGGTAGCGCCATCGGTGCGATCTTCGGTGCGCTCGCCTTCCGCACCATCGGCGACCTGCTTTTCGTCTTCGATTTCGACCCCCTGTGGCAACCGCTGTTCCAGGGGGTGGTGCTTCTTCTCGCCGTCAGCCTCGGGGCCTTCGGCCTGTTCCGCGTACGCAACCGCCTGGATTGGTTTGGATGAGCGACCTCAGCACCACCCGCATGCCCGCCTTCATGCGCCGCCTCGATCCGGCGGTGACCACCGCATTCGTCTGTATCCTGGTTCTGCTGCTGGTCGGCAGCATGTACTCGCGCAATTTCCTGTCGCCGGAATATCTGCTGCAGCAGCTCAAGGTGGCGTCGTTTCTCGGCATCATCGCCAGCGGCATGATGCTGGTCATCCTGCTCGGCCAGATCGACCTGTCGCTGCCCTGGGTGGTGACGGTTGGGGCGATGATGTCGAGCGCCGTGGCGGGCTATGGCGAATTGGGCTCGCTTCTTTCGGTGCCCTTCGGCATCCTGTGCGGCATCGCCATCGGTCTGATCAACGGCGTCGGCGTCGCCTATCTGCGCATCCCCTCGATGATCATCACGCTCGCCACCAACGCCGTGGCCCAGGGGTTGATGGTCGTCTACACTGGTGGCTTCTCGCCCCGCGACAACGCCTCGGCGGCGATGCGCTATCTGGCAACCGGCGAAGCCATTCCGCATGTGCCCAATGCCGTCATCTGCTGGCTCGTGGTCGGTGCCGGCACGGTCTTTTTGCTCACCCGGACGACCTTCGGCCGCTCGATCTACGGCATCGGCAACCGCGAGCGGGCCGCCTATCTGTCGGGCATCGATACCAGGCGTGTGGTGATGACCGTCTTTGCCATCTCGGGCGGCCTCGCGGCCTTCGGCGGGGTGCTCCTGGCGGGCTATGCCTCAAAGGCGGCGCAATCGATGGGCGACGCCTATCTGCTTCCCGCTATCGCCGCGGTGGTGCTGGGCGGCACCTCGATCCTCGGCGGGCGCGGCAGCTATCTCGGCACGGTCGCGGGCGTCATGCTGGTAACCCTGCTCCTGTCGATCCTGTCGGTCATGCAGATGCCCGAGTTCGGCCGGCAGATCATCTACGGCGTGGTGATCATCGGCATGCTGCTGCTCTACGGCCGGGAACGCATCCAGCGCTGATCGCCGGTCACCAAGTCGGCTGTCAGGTCGGCGATCCGTGCCGCTCCCATGAGCGCCATGGCCCGATCGATCTCGCGCCGGAAAATCTCGAGCACATGGGCAACCCCGGCCTCGCCGGCAACCGCCAGTCCCCACAGCTGCGGACGGGCGATGAGGCATGAGGCGGCCCCCAGGGCGAGCGCCTTCACCACATCGGTGCCGCGCCTGATGCCGCCGTCGAGCAGCACCGGAATGCGGCCAGCAACGGCGTCGACCACGGCGGGCAGGGCGGCAATCGATGACAGGGTGCCGTCGAGCTGGCGGCCGCCATGGTTCGACACGATCACCGCATCGCAGCCCATGGCAGCAGCTTGCCGGGCCTCATCGGGATGGAGGATGCCCTTGATGATCAGCGGTCCTTTCCACACCTGGCGCAGGCGTTCGACATCGCGCCATGACATGGAAGGGTCGAGCAGTTCCGCCATGCGCTTGGCCAGGCTGCCGATATCGACCGGCTGGCCTTGGCGCACATAGTTGCCGAAGCTGATGCGCGGTAGCTCGTTCCGCATGCGCCAGAGCCACGGCAGTTTCCCGGCCATGGCCAGGAGATCGCCCGCCCGGAACCGGGGCGGAATGGCAAAGCCGTTGCGCACATCGCGCTCGCGGTTGCCCAGCATCTGATTGTCGGTGGTCAGCAGCAACCCGTCATAGCCCGCCGCCGCCGCCCGGTTGGCGAGTTCTTCGGTGAAGCCGCGGTCGCGATAGACGAAGACCTGCATCCAGCGTGGGCCGGCGCCGATCCGCGGCAGATCCTCGAGGCGGCAGACGGAGCCGTGGCTCAGACAATAGGCCGTGCCTGCCGCCGCCGCGGCGCGCGCCGCCGCCTTCTCGCCCTCGGGCCACATCAGGCCGGCAAGCCCGGTGGGACCGATCAGCAAGGGCAGCGCCAGCCGGTGCCCGAGGAGATCGACCGACAGGTCGCGCTGTCCCGGGCCATTGAGCGGCCGGGGGATCAGACTCACCCGCTGAAAGTCGAGTTCGTTGCGGCGGAGCGTTGTCTCGTCATCGGCTCCGCCGTCGGTGAAATCGAAGACCGGACGCGGCAGAATTCGCCGGGCCTCATCGCGCACCGCAGGGATGCTGTAGCACCGGCCGCGCCAGCTCTCAGTCATTGGCAAACCCGTCCCGCTCACTTTCCCAGCTTAGGACAGCTATTCGCGAAGCAACAACTGTCGTCACCTGACTTGTGGCAATTTTTTCGGAGCCGTGCAAAATTGTGGGAGGTAAGGGCAGGGGGCTGACAGTGTGATCGAAGACCCACCGATCCTCCGCGTCCGGCGTAATTTTCCACGCCCGGCGCAGGAATTGGTTACGGCACTGACGGGTGCCGCGACCGGACACGTTGTCGATGCCATGGGCGGTGGTGGTGCCCTGGATGGGCGCATCAGGCCGCTTTCCGCCACGCAGCCCGGGTTTTGCGGCGTTGCGATCACCTGCGATGCGGGCCCCGCCGACAACTTGGCACTCTTTGCCGCCCTCGACGCGGGTGAGCCGGGCGACGTGATCGTTGCTGCAACCGGGGGCCATCTGGCCGCCGCCGTGACCGGCGATCTCCTGATCGGCATGGCCAGAAATTGCGGCATCGCCGCATTGGTCACCGACGGAGCGGTGCGCGATGTTGCGGGAATTCTGGCGGTCGGTGTGCCGGTCTTGTGTGCCGGCGTTTCGGCCAATTCGCCGGCCCGCAACGGACCGGGTACCGTCGGCCTGCCGATCGTGATCGGCGGCATTGCCGTGCGCGCCGGTGATATCGTCATTGGCGACGGCGATGGGGTCGCGATCGTACCGCAAGCCAGAGCCGCCGAGGTCATCGCCCGGCTTGCCGAGGTGCGCGCCGCCGAGGCCACCCTCGAGGCCAAAGTCAAATCCGGCCTGCGCCTGCCCGAATCGATTGCGGCCGTCCTGGCATCGAGCCGGGTGGAGAAACTTCCGTGACGCCCTCGGGCCATGCACAGGCGGCAGCGCCTGCGAACCCGGTTCGCGCCGACTGGCTCGCCCGGTTGACCGAGCCCATCCTCGAACCCCACCTGCCGATCGTCGATCCGCACCACCATCTTTGGGAGCGGCCCGGCTGGCGCTACCTGCTCCCCGATCTGCTGCTCGATATGAACAGCGGCCACAACATCGTGGCGACCGTCTATGTGCAGGCGCGCGCCTTCTATCGCGCCGGCGGCCCTACGGAAATGAAACCGGTGGGCGAGGTCGAGTTCGCCAACGGTGCGGCGGCGATGAGCGCCAGCGGCATCTATGGCATAGCTAGAATCTGTGCCGGCATCGTCGGCCACGCCGACCTGACGCTCGGCAGCCGGGTCGAGCCGGTCCTGTCGGCCCTCATTCAGGCCGGCGGCGGCAGGCTCAGCGGCATTCGTCACATCACCACCTGGGACGCCGATGCTTCGCTTCTCAATCCGGCCTATCCGACCCGGCCCGGACTCATGGCCGACCCCACATTCCGCGAAGGCTTCGCCCAGCTCGGGCGCCTTGGCCTTTCCTTCGATGCCTGGCTCTTTCACCCGCAGATCGACGAGCTCACGGGCCTTGCGGCGGCTTTTCCGCAAGTGCCGATCGTGCTCGACCATTTTGGCGGGCCGATCGGCGCCGGCGCTTACCGTGGTACCGCCGACGAGGTGTTCCGCCACTGGGCGGCGTCGATCAGAAAACTGGCGGTGCACCCCAATGTCTTCGTCAAGGTCGGCGGGCTTGGCCAGGCCGTCAACGGCTTTCTTCTGAGCGAGCGACCCGAGCCGCCATCCTCGGAGGCGCTGGCAGCGCTGATGCGGCCCTATGTGGAGGTTACTCTCGAGGCGTTCGGGGCATCGCGGGCGATGTTCGAGAGCAACTTTCCGGTAGACAAGGCCTCCTACAGCTATCCGGTGTTCTGGAACGCCTGCAAGCTCTTGGCCCGGGGTGCGAGCCCCTCCGAGACGGCAGACCTGTTCAGCGGCACGGCATCGCGCTTCTATCGCCTCGACGCCGGCGGCTGAGCCCGTTTGTATTGCCCGGTCTTGCCCGCAGTGGCCCTTTGCGCCAGTCTCGATAGCGGCAAGCGAATGGCGGGGTCGATGCATGGACAGGATCGGATTTGTCGGCCTCGGCCGCATGGGTCGCCCGATGGCGTCGAGCCTTTGCCGGAAGGGTTTCCGGCTCATCGCCTATGACATCAACCCGGAGGCCCTCGCGGCGGTTGAGCAACTGCAGGCCCATGCGGCAGCGAGTGTCGTCGAAGTCGCCGCCGATGCCGCCAAACTGTCAGCTGAATACCGTCTCAGCACAGACCGTGGCGAAACTCCGAACCCTTGCCCCGCGCTCTCCGACCCTTTACCAAGTCGGCAATTTCGTGAGGGTGCAGCATGATGGAATCCGCCAAACGGGTGGCCGAGAAGAAGGACTGGGTGAAGGGGGCAACCGGCGACTGGGAGATCGTCCTGGGGCTCGAAGTCCATGCCCAGGTGCTGGCCAAGTCCAAGCTGTTTTCGGGCGCCTCGGCCGAGTTCGGGGCCGAGCCCAACGACCACGTGTCCCTCGTCGATGCGGCGATGCCCGGCATGCTGCCGGTGATCAACGAATATTGCGTTGAGCAGGCGGTGCGCACCGGTCTCGGCCTCAAGGCGCGGATCAACAAGCACTCGGTCTTTGACCGCAAGAACTATTTCTATCCCGACCTGCCGCAAGGGTATCAGATTTCCCAGTACAAGCAGCCGGTGGTGGGCGAGGGCTCGGTCCATGTCGATGTCGACGGCCGCTCCGTCGAGGTGGGCATCGAGCGCCTGCATCTCGAACAGGATGCCGGAAAGTCGCTGCATGACCAGCATCCCTCGATGAGTTTCGTCGACTTGAACCGCTCGGGCTGCGCCCTGATGGAAATCGTCTCCAAGCCCGACCTGCGCTCGGCCGACGAGGCCAAGGCCTACGTCACCAAGCTCCGCCAGATCATGCGCTATCTCGGCACCTGCGACGGCAACATGGAAGAGGGCTCGCTCCGTGCCGATGTCAATGTCTCGGTCAGGCGCCCGGGGGCGGAGTTCGGCACCCGCTGCGAGATCAAGAACGTCAATTCGATCCGCTTCATGGGCCAGGCCATCGACTACGAGGCCAGGCGCCAGATCGGCATCATCGAGGACGGCGGCTCGATCGACCAGGAGACCCGCCTGTTCGATGCCAGGAAGGGCGAAACCCGCTCCATGCGTTCCAAGGAGGAGGCCCATGACTACCGCTATTTCCCCGATCCGGACCTCCTGCCGCTGGAACTGGAGGACGCCTGGATCGAGGCGATTGCCATGGGCCTGCCAGAGCTTCCCGACGCGAAGATCGCCCGCTTCATCCGCGACTATGGGCTTTCCACCTATGATGCCGCGGTGCTGGTGGCCGAGCGGGCGTCCGCCGACTTTTTCGAGCAGGTGGCCCGTGGCCGGGACGGCAAGATGGCCGCCAATTGGGTCATCAACGAACTCTTTGGAAGGTTGAACAAGGAGGGGAAAACCATTGACTCGTCTCCGCTTTCCGCCGCCCAGCTGGGCGAGATCGTCGAGCTGATCGGGTCCGGCGTCATTTCCGGCAAGATCGCCAAGGATGTGTTCGAGATCGTCTGGACCGAGGGCGGCTCGCCCAAAGATATCGTCGAAAGGCGCGGTCTCAAGCAGCTGACCGACATGGGCGCCATCGCCAAGGCGGTCGATGATATCATCGCCGCCAACCCCGACAAGGTCGAGCAGGTGAAGACCAAGCCGACCATGCTCGGCTGGTTCGTCGGCCAGGCGATGAAAGCCACCGGCGGCAAGGCCAATCCCCAGACGGTGAGCGACATGCTCAAGGAAAAACTGGGGATTAATTAATTTTTTCAGCCAGTTAGTTTCGATTTCCGTTTCCGGGAATTCTCCGCTATAGTCCGTACCCTGAGTTTTGTTCTGGGGTTCGGGAGGGTTCGATCATGGCTAAGACAGCCTCGAAGGCTGCGAAGAAGGCGGCTGCCAAAAAGGCCGCAAAAAAGCCGGCGGCGGTGAAGAAGCAGGCCCCGGCCAAGAAGCGCCCGGCGGAAAAGAAGCCGGCTTCGGGCGGCGACAAGCAGCGCTTCACCCTCTACGGTTCCATGACCTCGGGGCCCACCTATACGGTCGGCCTGATGCTCTCGCTCTGCCGGCATCCCTTTTCCTATATCCACGTCAATCTGCGCGAAGGCCAGCACAGGCTTCCCGACTACATGGTGAAGAACCGCTACGGCCAGGTGCCGACATTGCGCGACGGCCAGACTTTCCTGGTCCAGTCGGCGGCCATTCTCGAATACCTCGCCGAAAGTCTCGGCAAGTTCGAGGGCCGGACCGCCCATGAACGCCAGCGCATCCGCGAATGGCTGTTCTGGCAGTGGGACAAGCTGGCCCTGCCGATCCTGCGGCTAAGGGCCAGGGCCCGCGGCTTCCGCCAGTTCGGCGACGAGGTGCGGGTGATGTACGATACCGAGGCCAAGACCGCGCTTGCCGTGCTCGAACATGAACTGGCCCGCTCCGAATGGGTCGTCGGCCGGCGCCCGACGATTGCCGATGTCGGCGTCTATGGTGTCATTCGCTATGCCGCCGAGGCCAGCATCGATCTTTCCCCCTATCCCCATGTGGCGGCCTGGAAGAAGCGCTTTGAAACGCAACCGGGATTTGGTACGCCCGAGCAGATCCTGCCGATGGAAAGCAGGCTTCTGTAGGATGGTTTGGGGGGCCGTCCGCCGGTGACCGGAATGGAGAAGAAAACGGCTTCGGCCGAGGCATCGACGCGCCCGGCGAAACGGCGCCGCTGCGGCGGCATCGAGTGTCGGCTGGGCTTGTTGATCGGCGTTGCCGGACTGATCGGCGGCAGGCTTAGCCAGCTGTGGATCGCCTTCGACGTCTTTGCCCAATTTACTCTGCAATTCGCCGTCATCACCCTGGCCTTCGCCATCGGGTTTTTCCTGCCGCGCGGCCGGACGACGGCCGCCTTCCTGCTGATCCTGGCCGGTCTGGCGGCAATCGGCGCATGGCCCCATGTGGTGAGCCGCGAGCCCCAGGTGCGCTCTACCCTCAGGGAGGGCGAGCGGGCTCTGACGGTAGCCAGCTTCAACACCCGGTATGACAACCAGAATGTCGCCGCCGTGCGCGCCGAGATCGAGCGCCTCGACGCCGATATCGTGACACTGGTCGAACTCGGCCCCAACAAGCGCGCCATGCTGGAGGAGCTCAAACCGCGGTATCCTTACCGGGCCGACTGCTTCGCCATCGATTTCTGTAATCTCGCCATCCTGTCGAAGATGCCGATTGTCGAACAGTCGGGCAAGGTCGAATGGGAGGGGCCGCCGATAATCGTGGCGAAGCTCGGCCCGGAGGCGGACGGTCTGACGGTGGTCGGCGTTCACACCATCCGCTTTCCCCACTGGCGCTCCCAATTCCAGCAGGCGCAGGCCTTGACCCGCATGATCGAGACGATTCCCGGGCGCAAGCTGGTGATGGGTGACTTCAATGCCACGCCATTCTCGCGAATCGCCAAGACCGTTTCATCGGAGACCGGCCTCGTGCGGCTGACCTGGCTTCCGAGCTGGCCCAGCCGCCTGGAACTGCCGCAGGTGGCGATCGACCACATCTTCGCCTCGCCCGGCATCCGCGTGCTCGAGGACGAGCGGATCGGCGAAGCGGCCGGCTCCGACCACTATCCCATCTTCATGAAGCTGGCGGTGCCGGCGCCGTGAGTCCGCGTTTCGCCAAGCCTGGTGAAGAAGCAGTCAACGCAACAGGGTGAAAGGCTGCTGAATCGCGGTTCAAGCCTTTGAATCGATTGCCGGCGATCATCGGCGCGGTCGGTGGCGCCAGCGGTCGTTCACGGCCGTTTAAGCCTGCCGTTTAACCTGGCCTTTCGAGGCCCCCCGCAAGATGTGGCCAAGGCCGCCCGGTGGATCATGGAGCGGCCCCGGCGAAAGGACACCGGCACAACGGGCCACGCCAGGCGCAACGAGAGACGGGGATTGAAAATGGCTCGACTGGAGATTCCGGAAGCTTCGACGGCGGAGATTGCGCCCAATCTGGCGACCGCCGATATTCTCTTCGAACTTGGCATCAACTATTCGACCGGCCGCGGCGTCAGGCCGGACAATGTAATGGCCCACAAGTGGTTCAACCTCGCCGCCCTCAAGGGCAGCGAGAATGCCCGCCTGTACCGCTGCGAACTGTCACGCGAGATGACGGCGGCGGAGATCCATGAGGCCCAGCGCCAGGCCAGGGCCTGGCTGACGCTGCACTGAAGGACTGGCGTCAGGAAGGGCCCGGCGCGAAACAGGGCGCGGCCGGGCCACTCCGTTTGTTCGGGACGTCGGTTCAGTAGTCGATGAACACCGACGCTCCCTTGGGGTCGTGGCTGTAGCTGAACTGGTCGACGCGGCTCTGGAATTCCTTGGCGATGCGCTGGCGCATGTAGACTTCCGACTGGTAGATGTCGACTTGGGTGTTGAACTGGTCCTTCGGACTGTTGAGCGGCGGCAGCTGGTTCTGGCCTATGGCATAGCTCTGGCCGAGCGGGATGAAGTTCTCATAGGCCTGGGCGGCGGCAGGCCACAGCGCCGCAGCGGCAATCAGCAGGGCAAAGGCAAAACGCATGATGGGAACTCCCGAACTTCCCCTTGTCTAGCCCAACTTGCGCCGTGAGGCACCAAGAATTCGTTAACCCTGTGGCGCTTCGCGAGGAATTACCGGGAGCCGCGTGCGGCGGGCTAGGCGAAAGTGCCGGTCGCCGGCTTGCTCGCCCGGCCGGCGAGATAGTGCCCGATGGCCCGGACCGTGCCGTCGCGCCAGATGCGATCCAGGGCGTCGCGGAAGGCGCGACGGAACACCGGCGAGCGCCCGACATCGCCGTAGATGTCGTCCATGCCCAGCCACAGATCCGGGTTCTCTTTGGCGGCCCGCGCCAGAGGCTGCAGCTTCGACCAGTTCGGATCGTTGGGCTCGATCGGCTTGCCGCTGTCGGTGGTGCCGCAGCAATAGCGGCACCACAGGGCCGACTCGAGCGCCAGGCCGTCGATGCTCCGACCGGCGCGCAGCCGCTCGGCGATCGGCGGCACGATGAACTTGGGCTGGCGGTTGGAACCATCCAGGCACAGCCTGCGGATGGTGTCGCCGATCTTCGGATTGGCGAAACGGCGAACGATAAGCTTGTAGTAGTCCTGAAGGTCGGTATCGGGAACCGGCGGAACCGTGGGGATCACTTCCCCGGTCTCGACCTTGTCGAGGTATGCCCGGATCAGGGGATGCGCCATCGCCTCATGCACGAAATGCACGTCGAGCAGGCCGCCGGCATAGGCAATGATCGCATGGCCGCCATTGAGTATGCGGATCTTCATGTGCTCGTAGGGGGTGACATCCTTGACGAAGGCAACGCCCACTCGTTCGAGGGCCGGCCGGCCAAGCGAAAAATTGTCCTCGATCACCCACTGCTTGAATTCTTCGCAGAACACCGGCCAGGCATCCTCGATGCCGAAGGCCTTGCTGGTCATCTGGCGCTCGCGGTCGGAGGTCGCCGGCGTGATGCGATCGACCATGGCATTGGGAAAGGCGACATGGGCGGCGATCCAATCGGCGAGTGCCGGATCGAACAGCCGGGCCAGTCCTGCGACCGCGTTGCGTGTCACCACGCCATTGTGCGGGACATTGTCGCAGGACATGACGGTGAAGGGGGGGGTGCCCGTTTCCCGGCGCAGCGCCAGCCCGCGCAGAATGATGCCGAAAGCGCTTTCCGGGTGCAGGGGATTGGCCGCATCCTTGCGGATTGCCGGATGCAGGGGATCGAACCTGCCGGTCGCCGGGTCGATCATGTAGCCGCCCTCGGTCACGGTGAGCGAGACGATGCGGATCGCCGGATCGGCGAGCGTCTTGATGAGGGTTTGGCGATCGTCGGGCGCAATGAAGCCGATCATCGGTCCGGTGATGCGGGCGCTGCTGCGCTCGTTGTCCTGCTCGACGATGGTGGTCAGATAGTCCTGGGCTGCGAGCACCTCGCGCATCTTGACGTCAAAGGGCATGACTCCGGCGCCGATGATGGCCCAGTCGTGATCGATTCCGAGATTGAACAGGTCGTCGAGATAGACGGCGAGATGGGCACGGTGAAAATTGCCGACGCCGATGTGGACGATGCCGGCGGAGAGCTCATCGCGCCGGTATTTCGGCACCGCCGCGGTGCTGGCGATCTGCGGCAGATTGGCAAGCGAAAGTCGGGTCATGCTGGGTTCAACTCATCCACTGGCCGCCGTCGACATTGAAGGTCTGCGCCACCACGTAGTCGCTCTCTGGCGAGGCGAGGAAGATGGCGCAGCCCACGTGATCTTCAGGTTTGCCCATGCGGCCGAAGGGAACGCCTTCGCCGACCAGGCGCTTCTTCTCGCCTTTGGGCCTTCCCTCATATTTGGCAAAGAGCGCATCGACCTCGTCCCACATGGGCGTGTCGACCACGCCGGGGGAAACGCCGTTGACATTGATGCGATGCTTGATCAGCGCCAGCCCGGCCGACTGGGTGATCGAGATGACGGCGGCCTTGGAGGCGCAGTAGACCGCCACCAGCGGCTCGCCGCGGCGCCCGGCCTGGGAGGCCATGTTGATGATCTTGCCGCCCCGGCCGCGCCCGATCATGCTTTTGGCCACGGCCTGCAGGGTGAACAGCAGGCCCTTGACGTTGACCGCGAAGATCCGGTCGTAGCTCTTCTCGGTGATCTCCTCGATCGGCGCCATATCGAAGATCGCCGCGTTGTTGACCAGGATATCGATACCACCGGCCTTCGCTTCCACCGCCGCCACCATGGCGTCGATCGAGTCCTTCCTGGTCACATCGAGTGGTACGGCAAAGCTGCCGTTGCCGATCTCCCGCGCCGCCGCCACGGCCACATCATGCTCGATGTCGGCGATGGCGAGGCGGGCCCCTTCGCGGGCATAGCCCTCGACGATGGCCCGGCCGATGCCGCGGGCCCCGCCGGTGACCACCGCCACCTTGTCCTTGAGCCGCATCACCTGATGGCCCTGCCTTGCGCGTCGAAGCGGTGGATGCGGCCCTTTTCCGGGGTCATCCAGATCTTGCCGCCGGGACCCACCGGAAACTCGCCCGAGGCCCGCACGGTGAGCATGCCGCGCCGGCCGGCGTCGACATGCAGATAGGTGTCGGAGCCCAGGTGCTCGGCGAGCATCACGGTGCCTTCCCATTCGCCGGATTTCTCCGACAGCGCCAGATGCTCGGGTCTTATGCCGATGGTGTTGTTCTCCAGGATGTTCATCTTGGGCGAGCCGATGAAGCCGGCGACGAACAGCGAATCGGGGCGGTTGTAGAGTTCGAGCGGCGATCCCAGCTGTTCGATGTTGCCCTTGTTCAGCACCACGATGCGGTCGGCCATGGTCATCGCCTCGACCTGGTCGTGGGTCACGTAGATCATGGTGGCGCCGAGCGACTGGTGCAGCTGCATGATCTCGATGCGCATGTTGACGCGCAGTGCCGCGTCGAGGTTCGACAGCGGCTCGTCGAACAGGAAGGCCTTGGGCTGGCGCACGATGGCCCGGCCGATGGCGACGCGCTGGCGCTGGCCGCCCGACAACTGGCGCGGCTTGCGGTCGAGGTAGTCGGTGAGGTTGAGGGTCGCCGCCGCCCTGGCCACCTTGGCGGCGATCTCGGGTTTGGGCAGCCCCGCCATCTTCAGGCCGAAGGCGATGTTGTTGCGCACACTCATGTGCGGATAGAGCGCATAGGACTGGAACACCATGGACAGGCCGCGCTTCGACGGCGGCTGATCGGAAGCATCGACGCCGTCGATGACGATCCGGCCGCCGCTCAAGTCCTCGAGCCCGGCGATAAGACGCAAAAGCGTGGACTTGCCGCAGCCCGAGGGTCCCACAAACACGATGAATTCGCCGTCGCGGATTTCGAGATCGGCGCCGGGGATGATGACGACGTCGCCGAAGGATTTGCTGACGTTGTTGAGTACGATCGTGCCCATCTACTTCACCGCTCCGAATGTGAGACCACGCACCAGCTGCTTCTGGGCGAACCAGCCGAGCACCAGGATGGGGGCGATCGCCATGGTCGAGGCGGCCGAGAGCTTGGCCCAGAACAGTCCCTCGGGACTCGAATAGGAGGCGATGAATTGGGTGAGGGGGGCGGCATCCTTGGTGGTCAGGCTCAAGGTCCAGAAGGCTTCGTTCCAAGCGAGGATGACATTGAGCAGGATGGTCGAGGCGATGCCGGGGATGGCCATGGGAGTGAGCACGTAGAGCAGCTCTTTGCCGATCGAGGCGCCGTCCATGCGGGCCGCTTCCAGGATCTCGCCCGGGATTTCCTTGAAGTAGGTGTAGAGCATCCAGATGATGATCGGCAGGTTGAGCAGCATCAGCACGGCGATGATGCCGCCGCGGGTATCGAGCAGATGGAAATCGCGAAAGATCAGATAGATCGGAATGAGGGCGCCGACCGGCGGCATCATCTTGGTCGACAGCATCCACATCAACAGGTCCTTGGTGCGTTTGCCGGGCGCAAACGCCATCGCCCAGGCGGAGGGAATGGCGATGAGCAATGCGAAGATGGTAGACCCCAGCGCCAGCACGACCGAATTGAAGGCAAAAAGCAGGTAGTTGGAGCGTTCCTGCACGATGCCGTAATTCTCCAGGGTCCATTGGAAGAACAGGAATTTCGGCGGCAGCTCGATAGCATCGCCTTCGGTCTTGAAACTGGTCAGGATGGTCCACAGGATCGGAAAGAAAATCACGAAGGCGATAGCCCAGGCGAAGGCGGTGAAAAACATCCGGCGTCGGGTGGAAACGGCGCGCGCCATGGCTCAGGCCTCCAGGTTCTTGCCAATCATCCGCATCAGGAAGAACGCGACGATGTTGGCGAGGATGACCGCAATGATGCCGCCGGCGGAGGCGCCGCCGATGTCGTTGGATATCAGACCGTACTGGTACACCAGGAACGGCATGTTTCCGGCCCGGCCGCCCGAACCGGTGACGTAGATTTCGGCGAAGACGTTGAGCAGGAAGATGGTTTCGATGAGGATCACCACGGTGATCGGCCGGGCCAGGTGCGGCAGCACCAGGTGCCAGAAATAGGAGAGCGGCGGCGCCCCATCCATCTCGGCGGCTTCCTTCTGCTCCTCGTCGAGCGATTGCAGCGCGGTGAGCAGAATGAGGGTGGCGAAGGGCAGCCATTGCCAAGCGACCATGATGACGATCGCCGTCATCGGCGCATGGGCGAACCAGTCGATCGGCTGCAACCCGAAAAGCTGAAACAGCCAGGCGAGGAACCCCGACACCGGGTGCATCATCATGTTCTTCCACACCAGCGCGCTGACCGTCGGCATGACGAAGAAGGGTGCTATGATCATCAGGCGCACGATGTTGCGGCCGAAAATCGCCTGGTCGAGCAGCAGCGCCAGCAGGATGCCGCCGATGACGCTGATGGCGAGCACCCAGCCGACCAGCTGCAGCGAGTTTCCAATGGCCCGGAAGAACGCCGGATCGGTGAGGAAGTAATAGTAGTTGGAGGCCCCGGCCAGGCAGCGGTTGGCGGGATCGGTCAGGGCCCAAGGCGTCAGCGGCGAGCAGGCCGGATTGGGATCGAGCAGATTGTAGCGCAGAAGCGAGAACCAGATGGTCATCGCCAGCGGCACGATCATCCACAGGAAGAGCGCGATCACCGAAGGTGCTACGGCAATGCGGCCAAGGGCGCGGGTTTGCTGCGTCGCCATGATGAATGCTCTTCGGAACAGAGTTCAGTCGGCGGCCCGGTATGGCTGCCCGGATGTTACTCCGGGCAGCCAGACTTCCAGGGGAGGAACGATTACTTGATGTAACCGGCCTTGGTCATTTCGCGGGTTGTGGTTTCCTGCGCTTCGGCAAGAGCCGCATCCAGCGTCTTTTCGCCAGCCAGAGCTGCCGAGAAGATCTGTCCGACAGTCGTGGCGATGCCGGCAAACTCCGGAATGGCGACGAACTGCACGCCGACATAGGGCACCGGCTTGACCGTCGGATGCGTCGGGTCGGCGGAATTGATCGAGTCGAGGGTCATCTTGGCGAACGGCACCTTGGCATATTCCGGATTGGCGTAGAGCGACTTCCGGGTGCCCGGCGGGACGTTGGCCCAGCCTTCCTTGGAAGCGACCAGTTCGGTGTAGCGCCTGCTGGTCGCCCACGAGACGAACTTCTGGGCAGCGTCGATCTTTGCCGAGCCTGCCGGAATGGCCAGCGACCAGGCCCACAGCCAGTTGCCGCGCTTGCCCAGGCCGTTGTCGGGAGCGAGCGCGAAGCCCACCTTGTCGGCGACCTTGGAATCCTTCGGGTTGGTCACGAAGGAAGCGGCAACGGTGGCGTCAATCCACATGCCGCACTTGCCCGAGTTGAACAGCGCCAGGTTCTCGTTGAAGCCGTTCGAGGAAGCGCCCGGAGGCCCGTCGGCGTTCATCAGGTCGAGATAGTAGCTCATCGTCGCCTTCCACTCCGGCTGATCGAACTGGGGCTTCCAGTTTTCGTCGAACCAGCGGGCGCCGAAGGAGTTGGAGGTGGCTGTGATGAAGGCCATGTTCTCGCCCCAGCCGGCCTTGCCGCGTAGGCACACACCGTAGATGCCGTTGGCCTTGTCGGTCATCTTGTCGGCGGCCTCGCGGATGAATTTCCAGGTCGGCGCGTCCGGCATCTTGAGGCCGGCCTTGTTCATCAGGTCGGTGCGATACATCACCATCGAGCTTTCGCCGTAGAACGGCGAGGCATAGAGCTTGCCGTCGACGGTCAGGCCGCCGCGGATGGCGGGCAAGAGATCGTCGGGCTCGTCAATGGTGGTGAGCGGCACCAGCCAGCCCTTCTTGCCCCAGATCGGAACCTCGTAGGTGCCGATGGTGAGAACGTCGAACTGACCACCCTTGGTGGCTATGTCGGTCGTCACTTTCTCGCGCAGCACGTTTTCTTCGAGCGTCACCCATTCCAGCGAGATGTCCGGGTTGGCCTTGGTGAAGTCAGCGGTGAGACCCTGCATGCGGATCATGTCACCGTTGTTGACGGTGGCGATCGTCAGCTTGGTCTCGGCCAGTGCCGTGGTGGCCATGGCAGCAAACACGAGGGCGCCTAAAACGCCCGAAATCACGGGTTTCATATTCAACCTCCCTTGGGCGCAGCTGAGCTTTTGCTAAGCTGAAGAGCATATATTCGCTATGAAACTCGCAGGGTGTCAACGGCGATTCGTTGCTGCGTTGCACTATCGCATCGCACAAATCTCAGCACACCGCTGATTAATCATGAGAATTGAGATATGGGCTTTTGCCATTTATTCCAGCAAAAGTTCGGCCATCTGCTCGTTGGTGATCAGGCCGTTGATCAATTTCCCGCGCAGCGCCCCGCGGGCGGCGCGCAATCTGGCCGGCACCATGACCACGCCGATGACCTTCTTGCGGGCCGGCTGCTCGAGCGGCACGCTGAGTACCCGGTCGTTGGTCAGGCCGTCGATCAGCTGGCCCTCGCCATTGAAGGCCCAGCCGGTGATCTCGCCGACCGCACCGGCGCGCACCAGGGCGCGAATCTCGTCCTGGCGCACGAAGCCGTCGCGCAGCAGCGCCGCATTGTCGTCGACACTGCCGACGCCGACGAAGGTGACATCGGCCTGCTGGGCCAGCTCGATCACATTGCGCAGGGTCTTCTGGTCGAGCAGCAGGTTTTTTTCGTGAACCGTGTTGGCAATCACCGGCAGCGGCATCGGGTAATGCGGCGCCTTCACCCGGTCGCCGATGCGGCTCACCACATCGAACAGCGAGGCCGAACCATCGGGCGCGATATTGCCAACGAGCGAGATCACCTTGTGCTGCGGGCAGTCCATCGGGCTGATCTGTTCGGCCATGGCGCGCAGCATACGGCCTGTACCCATGGCGGCGATGACCGGATGCTGGGAGATGAGATAGCGCTCGAGTTCCGCCGCCGCCGCCTCGGCGACGCCGAGCGTGTCCGAGTTCGAACTGGGGTCGGCGGGAGCCACCTCGCACATCAGGAGGCCGTAGGTGTCTTTCAAGCGTTCCGACAGCTCGATGCAACGGCCGATGCGGTGATCGAGGCGGACCTTGATCAGCTTCTGGCTGACCGCCAGCGAGACCAGCCGCTGGGCCGTCTGGCGCGACACGCCGAGCTTGCGGGCGATTTCGTCCTGGGTGTTGCCGGCGATGTAATAGAGCCAGCCAGCCCGTGCTGCGTCGTCAAGCCTGTCGGATTCGATTTCGGGTTTGCGTGGCACCGGCCTCTTGTCCTTTCGGGCGCGAACCTATCGGCAAGCGGGCGTTCGGCAAAGGCCAATTTGTGCGAAGGCCATTTGCAGCTCCGCCATGCTGGCAACCGATCGGTCCGGCACACAATCGCGCGGCAGGAGGTAGCCCGCCTTGACATGGGCGCCGCCGGCAAACTGCCAGACTTGCGTGCCGGCGGCTTGCGCGGCTCGCACCCCCATCTCGCTGTCCTCGATCACCAGGCAGTTCGTGGGGTCAACACCCATGCGCCGCGCCGCATGCAGGCAGAGATCCGGCGCCGGCTTGCCATTACTCACTTCCGATGCAGTGAAGGCCCGGCCGGCGAATGTCGCCGCCAGTCCGGTCACCCGCAGCGACAGGGCCAGGCGTTCCGGGCTGCTGCCGGTGGCCAGGCAGAAGGGCACGCTGAGGGCTGCCAGGACGTCTTCCACTCCAGCCATCGGTTTCAGCTCAAGGGCCATCCGGGCCAGCAGGCGGGCGCGGTACTTCGACTGGAAATCGCCGGGCAGCGGACGGCCGAAGCGCTGGCTTGCCTTCAGGGCGGCGCTGGCAAAGCTGCGCCCGAGAAAATCGCTGCGGAAAATCTCCGGGGTGATCGATATCTGCACCTCGGCCATCATCTCCATCAGCACTGCCGCACTCAGCATCTCGCTGTCGACGAGCACCCCGTCGCAATCGAAGATCACCAGTCCAATGGTCCGGCCCATGGCCTCTCTATACAGGGTTCGCGAAAATCTCCGAAACCGGAGGGGCAGGGCAGGCACGCCTTACGGTCCAGTGAGGGGCTGGGGCAACCAGCGGTCCGGATAGGTTGACAATCGGCCGGCGCCTGGGGCATGGAACCCCGGTTGTCACTCCGACGACCTGGCACTTCCTGGAGATGACGGATACCGCGGCCGCAACTGCCATCGCGTGCATCCCGAAGAGGTGACATGGTATCGGGGTGGCGGCCGGGCGCCAATTTCGCCTCTCAGCCGTTGGTTCTCGTGAGTAGCGCGTTGATTTTTTATGCGGAGACGTGGCCGAGAGGCTGAAGGCGGCGGTTTGCTAAACCGTTATACGCTTGTAAAGGCGTATCGAGGGTTCGAATCCCTCCGTCTCCGCCAGTTGATCGCGTAACATATTCAATTTAAAATGCTATTTTGATGCAATCGCACTGGCCCCACGCTGGGCCCGACATTGCAGTCTCGCTATTTCAGCGGCGGGATTGGTGCGCAGGTACTTGCCTTTGATTATCGGACTCGCCGAATGGACCGCACCTGATGTCCCGGCTCCCGATCTCCCGAATGCATTCGCCCTCGGCCGGGTCTGTAGCACGCGGCCATCCCAGGTCTGCTTGGCGAGGCACGGCTTCTTGCCCGGCACAATCAGCTCTACGATGCTGCGAAGGTAGTCCTAAAGCGCCCCGACCCCGCCGCGCCGAGCTCCTTGCCCGCCTCGAGAAGGTTAGGGAGCGCGGCTATGCCCTCGATCTGGAAGAGGCTGACATCGGGGTCCGTGGTGTCGGCGTAGCCGGCGGCCGTGCCAGGATGGCCGGTTCTCCACATCAGTTTCTCATTGCCGCGGCAGAGGGCTTCGATCGAACGCCTGCGGTCGTTGGCAAAGCCGTTGCTGGCGGCGGCGAAGCAGATCGAGAAAATCTTGTTGGTGACGCCGCACGCGTGCGGGCCATTCTCGTGCATGGTTGCTCAATTGCATCGCCGAACATGGGCGGAGATGGGTCGTACGCCGAGCCGCCGCTCTTTTCCGATGCCGGTAAATACCGGCGTTGACGGAAAACTAAAACACTGCAATGGTCTAGGCCCAGGCGGACAACGGATATTCGGGTCCGATCCTGAAAATAGTTCATATCAGGAGGAAAACATGGAGCGTCGTTCACTGATCAAGATGATGGGGGCGGCAACGGCAGCTGCCGGCACGAGCCTGATTGCCGGCAAGGCTAGCGCCGCCGAAAAGGTTACCATCGCACTAATCCCCGGCCTCACCGCCGACGGATTCTATGTCACCATGCACAAGGGCGCAGAGGCCGCTGCAAAGGCGCTCGGGGTCGATCTCATCTATCAGGGAGCGGCCGAGTGGAACGTATCGCTGCAGGTTCCGATCCTCGATGCCGTGATCGCCAAGAAGCCAGCGGCGATCCTGATCGCGCCGAACGATAAGCAGCAGCTTATCCAGCCCCTCAAGAAGGCCAACGATACCGGCATCGCGGTGGTCTGCGTCGACACCTTCATCGGCAACGGCGTGTTCCAGACCGGATCCGGGGACGCTGATTTCCCGATCTCCTATGTCGCCTCCGACAACGTGCTGGGCGGACGCATGGCGGCCCGCGCCCTTGCCAAGGCAATCGGCGAAAAGGGCAAGGTCTATGTGTCGAACACGATACCCAACATTTCAACCACCGATCAGCGCGAAGAGGGCTTCAAATTGGAGATTAAGAACTATCCCAACATCGAGGTTCTCGAAACTCAGTTCAACGGCGACGACGCCAACAAGGCGGCGGCGCAGTTCCAGGCGGTGCTCGGCCGGGTGCCCGACCTCGCCGGCGTCTTCGGCGCCAATCTGTTTTCGGCGGCCGGCGCCGCCAATGGTGCCAAGCAGGCGGGGGTGGCCGGCAAAGTCAAGATGGCCGGCTTCGATGCGCCAGAATCGATCGTCGCGCAACTCAAGGACGGAACCTTCGAGCTCACCATCGCCCAGCATCCGGCCGAGATCGGGTATTTTGGACTGGTGGCCGCCTATGCCCATGTCACCGGCAATCCGGTCCCCACCGCGATCGGCACCGGCTTCACGGTGATGACCGCTGCCAACATCGACGATCCGAACGTCAGCCGCTATCTCTACAAGAGCGAATAATTTTGCCACTCGCATGAAATAGCGCCGGCCGCTTTCCGTAGTCCGGAGAGCGGCCGTTTCGGTCAATCTCCGGAATCGTTTCAAATGGCTGCACCGCAATTGCAAGTGAATGCCGGCAAGTCGATCCTCATCCGGATCGCCGAACTGCGGGCGTGGCTGTTCCTCATCCTGCTCATCGTATTTTTCGAGTCCTGGGCCCGCGCCGCCTATGGCATGAGCTTCATCGTCAACCTCTACAATATCCAGTCGATCACCGTTTTCGCGACGGTTCCGCTGATGCTGGCCCTGGGCCAGACCTTCGTCATCATCTCGGCCGGAATCGACCTGTCGCTCGGCTTTGTCATGGGGCTATCGTCAGTGGTCGCGGCCCACATGGCCAACATTGCCGCGGCGCAGCTCGGCCTGGGACCGTTCCCGGCGATGATGTTCGGCATTCTCGCCGGCATCGTCGTGACCTTCATTCCGGGCCTGGTTAATGGCTGGCTCATTGCCTATCTGCGGGTTCCGCCCTTCATCGGCACCCTCGGCATGTATGGCGTTGCGCGCGGCTCAGCCTATCTCGCGGGAGGTGGCATGACCGTGGCGGTGAACAACGAATGGTACAGCGTCATCGGCAATTCGCGGCCCTTCGGCATTCCGGTGCTGGTGATGATTGCGGTAGTGGCGATCATCATCATGCACTATCTGCTGTCGCAAACGCGCTTCGGCCAGCACACCTATGCCTTGGGCGCCAGCAAAGCTGCGGCGAGCCGCGCCGGCATCAACATCAAGATGCTGACGATGAGGATTTATCTGCTCTCCGGCCTGACCGCCGGCCTGGCGGGCGCGCTCTACACGGGCCGCTTTTCGGCTGGCGCTCCGCAGGCCGGCGAACCGTTGCTGCTCGATTCGATCGCCGCCGTCGTGATCGGCGGCGCCAGCCTGTTCGGCGGCTCCGGTACCATCTGGGGCACGGTGGCGGGGGCGCTGGTGATCGCGGTCATCCAGTATGGCCTCGTCTTCATCGACGTCGAGCCGTTCTGGCAATTCATCGCCGTTGGCACGGTCATCATCATCTCGGTGTTGGTCGATCAGGCCCAGCGGCGCTTCATCGGGGGCCGCCAGGTTGAGTGAACGCCAGCCCATCCTCTCGGTGCGCAACGTCTCTAAGCATTTCGGCGGCGTGCAGGCCCTGGACAAGGTATCCTTCGACGTTTTCCCCGGCGAAGTAGTTGCGCTGGCCGGCGACAACGGCGCCGGCAAGTCGACTGTCATCAAGGCGATTTCCGGCGTCTATCCCTACGAGGACGGCGACATCTTTCTCGACGGCAAGCGCATCGCCTTCGCCACGCCCCAGGAGGCGCGCGACAACGGCATCGAGACGATCTACCAGGATCTGGCGCTGGCCGACAATCTGTCGATCGGCGCCAACATTTTCCTCGGCCGGGAGCCGATGAAGCGGCTTTTCGGTATTCTCCCGGCCATAGACCGCAAGCGGATGGCTGAGGCGGCGAAAGAGACGATGAAGCGGCTCGATTTCCATGTCGACCGGCTCGATGCGCCGGTTGCGGCCTTCTCCGGCGGCCAGCGCCAGGCCGTGGCTATCGGCCGTGCCATGTATTGGAATGCCCGGTTGGTCATCATGGACGAGCCGACCGCGGCCCTCGGCGTGCCGGAGCAGCGCAAGGTGATCGCACTCATTCAGTCGCTGAAGGCCGAGGGCAAGGGCATTATCTTCATCTCCCACAATCTGCGCGACATTTTCGAGGTGGCCGACCGCATCGTGGTGTTCCGTCGCGGCGAAAACGCCGGCGAACGAACCCCCGGCACGGTAAGCGCCGACGAGATCGTGCGGCTGATGGTCGGCAAGTAGCCGGCGAACTTGGCGAGCCTGGCGCCGGATTGCCGGCGGGCCACTTCGTCCGGTCCACGGCCGGCGCCGTCTTCGCCAGCCGTTGATTCGCTTACGGATCAATTGCCGGAGGCAGAGAGCGCTGCATCGACCCGAGCGACGATGTCGGCAGCGGAAATCGCAGCCGTTGTGTCGACATCGATGACCGGGAAAAGTCCGAAAGGTTTCGCGGTACGTGCGAGCGCCATCAATTCGGCCACATATTCCGTGCCGGGATGGCCCGACGGCCTCACGGGCACGCGCGCCGTATAACGCTCGCCGATCGTCTCGGGCGCTGCATGGCACCATATTTCGACGATGGCGGTGAGGCCGGCGCGCGCCAGGTGACCGGTCAAGACCTCGACCGGCTGGAAGCCGAACCATGCGTCGATGATGACGCTCGTTCCGGCGGGAAAACCCGCGATCAGTGCGAAAATCGCTTCATAGCTCGCCATGCCGAGCCTGCGATTATAGGCGCGGTCGCCGCTGCCGAGGTGAACGAACAAGGCTTCCTTGATCGTGTCAAGGGCAAGCACCGGCCAACCCGTGTTCCCAGCGATGGCGTGGGCCACGGTGCTCTTGCCCGAGGCCGGCACGCCGTTGACGAGGACCGCCCTCTTCATGGCCGGGCTTCGAGGCCGGCAAGTGCCGCACCGATCACCCCGGCATTGTCGCTCAGCGCCGCGGGAGCCACCTCGCATTGAAACCACGGCGAAGCGGCGGGGAAATCCGCCAGGGCTCGAACCGCCGCAGCGCCCAGTCCGCCGCCGAGCACCAGGCGCTCGGGACCGAAGGCGGCGACCAGGCTATCGATCCCGGCCCGCAGTGGTTGAGCCCAGCCGCGCACCACGGCGCGCGCCCTGTCATCCTGGCGCGCAAGGAGGGATTCGATCGATGTATCGCCCGGCAGTTCGGCGTCGGTGATGAGCCGGCGCAGGGCGGTTCCCGAACTGGCGGTCTCGAGGCAGCCGCGCAATCCACAGACACAGCGCGGCCCCCGCCAGTTCACGCAGATGTGTCCGAGCTGGCCCGCCGTGGCCCGGCCGCGCAGGATTCGGCCGTCCACCAGGACCGCGCCGCCAATGCCGGTGCCGATGGTCAGCAGCACAGCATTGGAACAACCCTTCGCCGCGCCAAACCTTGCCTCTGCCAGCAATGCCATGCTCGCGTCATTGTCGATGAACACCGGCCTTCCCCTGCTGCGCGACAGGCGCCCGACAAGCGATGGCCCGGAAAGGTCAACGAAGCCGCCCGAGAAGATTGTTTCGCTTGATACATCGACGCGGGCTGGCACGCCGACGCCAATGGCCGAGGCCGCTTGGGTATCGACCTCTGCAATCAAAGTATCGATGGTGGCAATCACGTCCGCCGCCAGCCGTGGGGTGGCGGCAACTCGCAGGTCGCCGATCACACCGTCGGCGGACACCAGCGCAACGCGGGTTTTGGTGCCACCGATGTCAATTCCGATCGCCCACTGCATGGTTCGCAATCACGGCAAATGCGCCGGGCGGCGAGGATAGCGGTCGAGAATGGCCTGAATCTCCCGCAGTCGCGGAACGGCCTTGCTCCGCAACAGCTCCTGCTGCCGGGTGCGGTCGAGCGATACGCAATCCTTCCAGAGAGATCGGCCGGCGATTACCCCCGCGGCGCCGTTGGCCATGGCGATTTCGACCTGGCCCAGGAAGGTCGCGTGGTCAACGCCGGCCGAGAGGACCGACCACGGCACCTCGCCCGCGATATTGCTAACGGCAGAGCAGGCTTCGGCTGTGCCGGGAAAGGGAATCTTCAGCACCTTGCTGCCGCAGTCGAGACAGATGCGGCAGCCCTCGCTGACGAGCAAAGGAAACCGCGACCGGTAGTCGGCCGGGTCCTCGCCCGGCATTGGATAGGTGAGGAATTCGACGACGAGAAGCAGGTCCTCGGCGGCGAAATCAGCGATGCATTTGCGAATGAGTTCGATATTGCCGGTACTGGCGCCGGGCTGGTCGGGCCGCAGATAAACCAGAAGCTTGCCGCCGGTCCCGCCAAGCTCGCGCACCCGGCGGGCAGAAATCCCGGGAACCAGTCGAGAGACATAGTGTCCGGTCGGGGCGAGGTCATAGCCGGATGCATCGAGTCCGATCAACAGGGCGACGTCGCGGGCAAGCGCGCCCTCGGCAATCACCCGTGGCAAGGCGCACAGGGGATCGAGTAGAATGCAGGGCGCATGTGAGGCAAGGTAGCGGGTTACATCCGACTTGGTGTCACCAAGCGTGGCATCGCTAATCGATTTCTCGTCCCCGCCCGACGCGGCCAGCAGCTTTCGCATGCTGCCACGCTGGTCGCAGGCGATCACCAGGATTGTGCCATTGGCCTGGCAGATTTGTTGGTAGCCGCGAAGTTCGGCGGTCGTCAGGTGATGCATGGTGCCTCTAAGCAAGAGAGTTTGCCCAAGAGAACAATGGCAGAAGGCCGCGAAAACGTCGAGGCAATGTTTCAGGACAGATTTTTCGACCCGGCCGATGTTCTACGGCATGTGAGGCGGAGAATTTGCCGCAGTGGTGCGATGAGACGAAAGACTTGATCGGCCTCATCCCCGTTGGTCGCTATGACTTCACATCCATTGCGACCAGCGGTAGCGATTCACAGTCAGCGAGACCCGTCAACGGAACTAGCATTACAGTTGTATTTTCATTTTGATGTGCGCGCGCCGGGTTTCGGCCTGATGAGTACGCCGCCAGAGTGACCATGCGATGATATGGGCAGGCCGGATGCGCCGTTGCGCGAGCTTGATGGCGATGCGGCGGATTTCTTGGATTGACCAACGGATCAGAAGGGCTTGATCGGGCGCGGACGCGGCAGCGTTTTTTTGATCGGCACGGCATTGGCGTTGCGACGGATGAGCAGATGCCGCTGAAAATGACTTACAAGGGACTGTCAGGAATCTTGTGTGTGGGGCCGGGTTATCCATCACGCTGCAAAGAACCTGTCTTCGAAGATGATGGCAAATTGGGGTTTCGCGGCACTCCATTCACGTGGCGGCTTTTCCATTCTTTCGCGGCCTGACGCAAGACCAGGAAGAGCAGCTTCAGCGCCGCGTCATCGGTCGGGAAGTGGCCGCGTGACCTGACCGCCTTGCGCAGCTTCGCATTCAGGCTTTCGATGGCATTGGTAACCGGTATAAGATTCCCGGTGCCGATGTCTGGCTGCGGTTTCCTTGATTGCAGCGTATGGTGGGACCATCCGGGACGGAGGCACCGGGAGCACGAAGGTGCGGGTAGGCCGATGCATACGATGAGCTGCGAGCTCGTGTTAGTAGCTGGCCGCCTCTGCGACTCGCCCGGTTGCGCCGTGAGCGCGAATCCGTAGTTGTCGTGTCGCCCGCCGCTCCCGTCATCAGAACTCTGACAGGAGGCGCAAATGCGACGCGTGATTGGAATGGACATCCATCGAACCTTTGGGGAGGTCGTTTTCTGGGAAGAGGGCAAGCTTCGCCATGGTGGTCGTGTTGACATGACCCGAACGGCGCTGGAAGGCGTCGGGAAAACCATTCAGGCCCACCACGGGGGCTTGCTGGAGGTCAGCTCGGACGCGCGGGGGGTGGTGATCGCCAATCCTCTGCAAGTGAAGGCGATCGCGCATGCTCACGTGAAGACCGACAAGGTCGACGCGGGCACGCTGGCCAGCCTGCACGCGGCGGGTTATCTGCCTGAGATCTGGACACCGGATGCCGCCACCGAGCGGATGCGCAGGCTGGTCGCGCGCCGCTACCAGGTCGTGCGACACCGGACCCGGATCAAGAATGAGGTGCATGCGATCCTTCATGCGCATCTGATCCCCAAGTGTCCGCATGCCGACCTGTTCAACGGGCGCGGCCGCACCTGGCTGATGCACCAGCCGATCCCCGACGATGAGCGCTTTGCGATCGAGCGGCATGTGCGCGAACTCGACCGGCTCGCCGAGGACCTGGCGATCCTTGACCGGGAGATCGCCGAGAGCACGCTGGACGATCTCGCGATCAGACGTCTGCTCACCATCACTGGCGTCAATCTGACGGTGGCGGCCGGGTTGATGGCGGCAATCGGTGACATCACCCGCTTCAGGAGCCCGCAGAAGCTGGTTAGCTATTTCGGTCTCAATCCGCGGGTGCACCAGTCGGGCCTGGGTGCTGCCCATCATGGCCGGATCAGCAAGGTCGGACGCAGTCACGCCCGTGCGATGCTGGTGGAAGCAGCCTGGGCAGCCGCGAAGACGCCCGGACCGTTGCACGCTTTCTTCGTCCGCATCCGGGCCAAGCGCGGCCATCAGGTGGCCGCCGTGGCCGTCGCAAGGAAGCTGACGGTGCTCGTCTGGCATATGCTGACGAAAGAGAAGGACTACCTGTGGGCCCGACCCAGCCTGGTCGCTCACAAAGTCCGCAGCATGGAATTGCAGGCCGGCAGGCCGCAAAGAAAAGGCAGAGCCCGTGGCGACACCTATGCCTACAACGTCAAGGAATTGCGGAACCAGGAGATGCACATTGCCAGGAAAGCCCAGGAGAACTACGAGAACTTCATCGAGGCATGGCGCCCGCGCTCGCCAAAGGAAAGGGCGCGCGGACGCCTCAATCCGGCAAGGCTCGAATAGGGCGGCCCGACGACGCTTGCAGCCGATGCGCCGCACTTCGCCACGAGGTCATCCGCGCAGGCGAAGAATACCACGACCAGAAAGAAAGCGCTTGTCGATCTCATCCGTCGTATAGATCATCCGGCGCACGGGCTCGAGGAAGGCGAAGAAGGGGATGACCTCGCTCCAGTTTCTCCGCCAGCTCTGGGCAATAGCCGGATATTTGCGGCCCCAGGGACCGGCATCGAACTCGTCGAGCTTCTGCTTGGCGGTCTCGGCGTCCTTGGCCCGGTAAACCTGCTTCAGCGCCATGTCACCGGCTTGCGCTCCTTCCATGAGGCAAAGCCCATGGAATGGCGGATCAGATGCACAATGCAGGTCTGGACGATTGTTTGCGGAAAGACGGCACCGATGGCTTCGGGAAAACCTTTCAGGCCATCCACGGTGGCAATCAGGATGTCGTTGACGCCCTGGGCCTTGAGATCGTTCATCACCCGGAGCCAGAACTTGGCTCCCTCGGTCTGCTCGATCCAAGCCCGAGCGGTTCTTTCGTGCCGTCCGGGCGGATGCAGAGGGCCAGGTATATGGCCTTGTTGCGCACCGTCCCTTCGTCGCCGACCTTGACCCGCAGGGCATCGAAGAAGACCAGGGCATAGACCGGGTCGAGCGGCCGGCTCTGCCATTCCGCCACCTCTTCCAGCACGGCATCGGTGACCGTGCTGATCAAGTCGAGAGAGACCTCGATGCCGTAAATCTCCAGAAGATGGCCTTGTATCTCCCTGATGGTGAGGCCCCGCGCATACATCAATATGATTTTGTCGTCGAAGCCGGGAAAGCGCCGCTGATACTTGGCTATCAGCTTCGGATCGAAAACGATCCGGTAGCGCCAGACATGCTTCTGCGGCGCGTTGCGGTCGTTGACCACAGCCAGCAGGCGGCGGCGGCCGGCGGGCGAAACAGTGATGGATATTCCGGTGCGCATGCGCCAGACTCGCACACTGAAAGCCAAACAGGAATCCCCAAAGGGACTCAAATGTCAGATTTTATCCACTAGATCGCAATACTGGTGCTGGAGTCTATCGATTTCGCCGACCGAAATTGAGGTTTCTTCTGGCAGCCTAAGAAGTCGAAACTGTCCATTTCGAAGCGTCAAATTGCCCGGAGCTTGCCCAGTATTTCTGCCCAGTATAGCATTTAAATTATTGATATTATTGATGTTGGCTGGGGGACTAGGATTCGAACCTAGACTGGCGGAGTCAGAGTCCGCTGTCCTACCGTTAGACGATCCCCCAAGGTGCAAGGCCGCTGGCTCGGGCGTGGCGGGGTCATAGCCCCGGGTCCCTGGAGGGTCAAGCCTCGCTCTTCTGGTAGGTGGCCCGGTCGAGCCATTTGGGATCGATCTCGACGCCCCAGCCGGGCGCGCCGGAGATCGTCGCCTTGCCGTCCGTGATGGCGTAGGGATCGCCCAGGAACAATCCGTACTGCCAGGGATAGTAGTCCGCCTCCTCGATCGAGAATTCCAGATATTTTCCGGGATTGGGAATGGCGCCGAGGAGATGCATGGTGCACATGGTGACGAGCGACAGGTTGGCGGCATGGGGCGTGACCGGCAGGCCGGCGAGTTCCGCCATCCGGCACACCTCGAGGGTGCGGGTGATACCGCCCAGATACATGACGTCGGGCTGCACCACATCGACGGCGCCCATGCCGATCATGGTCTTCCAGGCGGTCATTTCGCAGTCCTGCTCGCCGCCGGTTACGTCGATTGCCAGGGCGTCTGCAACTTCTTTGGTCTGCTCGAATTCCCAGTAGGGGCAGGGCTCCTCGAAATGGCCGATGCCCTCGGCTTCGAGTAGGCGGCCCACCTCGATGGCGCGTTTCGGCGAATAGCAGGAATTGGCGTCGACCAGCTTGGCCACACCATCGCCGAGGGCGCGCGAAACCAGCGGCACGATCTTTTCGGTGCGGCCGGGCCATTCGTCGCGGTCGCGGCCGCATTCGGCCCCCACCCGCCACTTGAAGGCATCGAAGCCTTTCTCGTCGCGGAGTTTGAGGAAGCGCCTGGCCTCGTCCTCGGGTGTTATGTCGCGCTTCATCGACGAGGCATAGGCGCGCAGCTTCCCCGGCTTGCCGCCGAGGAGAGTGACGACCGGCTTTCCTTCCAGACGCCCGCGCAGATCCCAGAGGGCCGTGTCGAGGCCGGTCATGGCGCGGCGCAGATAGGAGCCCGGATATTTGTGTTCGCGCTCGTTGACGAGGGCCAGCGTGTCGGCGAAATCGAGGGCATCGGTGCCCAGCGCATGGCGCGCCACCTGGCGGTGGAAGATCTCGCAGGTGATGTCGGCATTGTAGGTCGAAACCTGGCCCCAGCCCTGATCGCCGGTGTCGGAGGTCGCCCGGACGAAGCCGACGAATTCGTTGCAGAAGGTTTCCAGGCGGCGGATTTTCATGGCTGGCCTCACGGAATAGGGAACGCGGACTTACCAATGTGGCGGAAGCGGGAGCGGATTGCTAGCGGGTGTCCGGCGTAACCGCAACGGCCGCTGGCGCAATCAATCTCTCGTGACTGGCACCATGGGGCTGCTCATGCGGACCGCATTTCATCGTTCGCCGGAAGGCGCTGCCGCTTGACAAGCAAAGCCCTATGATATGACAGTGACCGCCATGCCCGTGTCGGCATTGGTTGGCCTGTCATCGATTTGTTGCAGGAGGATAGTAGCTCTTGCCGTCGCGATGGCTTGCCCCGATAAGCTTTCATGGGGCCGGCCTAACAGAAATCAATCACACGGCCACCATACGCCGCTGTTGGCGTTGGAACATTTAGGGAGACGAAAAGTATGACGATCATCAGACCAGTGAGCCGCCGCACCCTTCTTAAGGCGTCGGCCGCCGGGCTTGGCGCGCTGGCCGCGCCGGCCATCATCCCGAGGGGGGCACTTGCCTCTTCGGGGGAAGTGAACTTCATGGGCTGGGCCGGTTATCCCGACCTCGCCGCCAAGGTCTTCCCGGCCTTCGAGAAAGCGACCGGCATCAAGGTGAACTTCACCGAGCAGCCGGGCCAGGACGACATGATGGCGCAGGCCAAGCTGTCGCTGCAGACCGGCGCCTATGACGTGGTCGAGCCGACGGTTGAACGCGTCGGCGCCTGGAACAGCAATGGAATGGTGCAGGCTTGGGACACCAGCAAACTCGCCATGGACAACTATCTCGGCGGTCTCGCCGACGGCAAGGCGGGCGAAATGGCGACGATCGACGGCAAGCGCTTTTTTGTCCCGAGCAACTGGGGCACCGAGGCACTCACCTACAGCAAGAAGGATTTCCCCACTGAATACGGCAAGGCCAGCCTTGGCGACCTGTGGGGCGACAACCTCGCCGGCAAGGTGACCGTGCGGGCGCACTCTTCGCTCGCCGCCATGGGTCGCTGGCTCGACTCGCAGGGCAAGCTGCCGAAGCCTTGGATCGACGGCTACAAGGACGAGGCCACAATGAAGGAACTGTGGGACATCGCACTCGCGGAAGCCATCAAGCACAAGGCCAATATCGCCCAGTTCTGGACCGGCGAAAACGAAGCCCAGGCGGCGTTCCGCACCAACGGCGCAATCCTCGGCCTCACCTGGGATTCGACCGGCTTCAATATGCGCAACGATGGTTTCGGCTACATCGCGCCTAAGGAAGGCGCCTTTGGCTGGAACCAGGGCTTCGTGCTCATGTCCAACGCCAAGAACGTCGATCAGGCCCATGAGCTGGCCAAGTGGGTGTCGACCAAGGAGGGTTCGGCCGCTTGGGCCTCCGCCTTCTCGTCCAATCCGGTCGGCAAGGGCGGCATCGATCTCATGAAGCCTGAAAACAGCGCTTTCTACAATGCCGCTTTTCCGGGCGATGCGCTGAGCAAGCTCTATTGGTGGCCCGCTCAGGCCGCCTGGTTCCTCAAGCTGCGCGGCGAATACGCCGACAAGTGGAAGGCCGCATAGGCATTCCGACTAAAGCTCCGCCGGGTTCGTTCGCGAGCCCGGCGGTTTTCTGTTGAGCCCCGGCAAGGGCCGGTCTAGGCTGTAAGAAAAACATAACATAGGGGAGGCCGCGCGGAGCAATGAGCGCAGGCGTTGATCTTGATGCCGTGTCGGCCGATTTCGGCAAGTTTCGGGCCGTCGACCGGGTGAACGTTTCGATCCAGCCGGGCGAGTTCTTTTCTTTTCTCGGACCCTCGGGCTGCGGCAAGACCACCATTCTCCGCATGGTTTCGGGCTTTATCACGCCGAGCGAGGGGGCGGTCAGGATCGGCGGCCAGGACATGCGCACGATCCGCCCCAACCAGCGCCCCACCGCGCTGATCTTTCAGAATCTCGCCCTCTTCCCGCTGATGCCGGTGTGGGAGAACATCGCCTTCGGACTTGAGGTGCGTGGCATCGACAAGCAGGTGCGGCGCAGGAAGGCCGAGGAGCTTCTCCGCCTCGTCGACTTGCCCGATAGCGCCGACAAGGCGATTGCCCAGCTTTCCGGCGGCCAGAAGCAGCGGGTGGCGATCGCCCGGGCGCTCGCCGTCGAGCCCAAGGTGATGCTGCTCGACGAGCCTCTGTCGGCCCTTGATCTCAAGCTCCGCCAGCACATGCGGGCAGAATTGCGCACCATCCAGAAGCGCACCAACGTCACTTTCATCTACATCACCCATGACCAGGGCGAGGCCTTGGCCATGTCGGACCGGGTGGGGGTTATGTCCCAGGGCCGGCTGCAGCAGGTCGGTGTGCCCCAGGAAATCTACAATCATCCGGCCAACGGCTTCGTGGCATCCTTCGTCGGCGAGAACAACATTTTTGCCGGCAAGCCGGGCGCAGCCGACAAGGGGCTTGCCCGGTTCGAGACCGACCGCGGCAGCTTCACCGCCCGCCTTGGACCGGGTGTGAGTAGTCAGACACCTTGCAAGCTCTATGTGCGGCCCGAGCATGCCCGCCTCACCGCCGAAGCCGCCTCCGGCAACGCCATTGCGGTGGAGATCGCCGACGTCGCCTTCGAGGGCAATTTCGCCACCATCCAGGCGCGCGACAGCGACGGCCGCATGCTGATGGTGGAAACCCGCAATGACGGTGCCGCCAGCCTGCCGGCCACCGGCCGGAAAATGAATTTCGTCTTCGACGCCGAGCGCGCCCTCATTCTCGCCGACGATGTTCCGGCCCACGGTCGAGCGGCATGAACGAACTCCTGCGCCGCTATGGAATGCCGCTCACGGCGTTGTTTTCGGTGCTCACCGCCTTCTGGCTGCTGATCCTGGTGATCCTGCCCTATATCTATCTGTTCGAGGAGTCGTTCCGCCCCTATTTGCCGGTAACCGAGGTCGGCGGCCCCAACGACACCTATAGCTTGAATAATTACCTGGCGGCTTTCAAACAGCCAAGCGATTGGAAGCTCTGGCTGCCGCTGGCCTGGCAACCGCTGATCATGCCGGTCCAGGCGCCGATTCACGTGCAGGTGTTCGTCCATACGATCCTGTTCAGTTCGCTGACGACGGTGCTGGCCTTCGTTCTGACCTATCCGATCGCCTACTATCTGGCCAAGATCGCCAATCCGAAGAATGTGCCGGTCCTGTTCCTGCTGTTGCTGGTGCCGATGTGGGTCAGCGAAATCCTGCGGGCTTTCGCCTGGTTTATCATTCTTGCGCTGAAAGGGCCGGTCAACTATGGGCTGATCGGGCTCGGCGTCATCGCCGATCCCATTCGCTGGATGACGGGATACAACAGCGTCATCCTCGGCCTCATCTATGTCTATCTCCTGTTCATGCTGCTGCCGGTCTATAACGCCGTCCAGTCGCTCGATACCAACCAGATCGAGGCGGCCGAGGATCTGGGCTCGCCGTGGTGGCGCACCCACTGGCGGGTGATCCTGCCGCACGCCAAGCCGGGCATCGCCTCGGGCTCGGTGACGGTATTCATGCTGGCGGCGGGATCGATCCTGGTTCCCACCTTGCTGGCGTCGACCAACTCGCGCTGGTTCACCGAGGTTATCTACCAGTGGATGTTCGAGTCGCAGGACTGGAACACCGGCTCGGCTTACGCCTTCATGCTGATGATCCTGTGCACGGTCTTCGTATCGGTGGTCATGCGCCTGTTCAAAGTAAAGCTGTCGGATATCGCGAAGTGAGACGGTCATGAACAACGCCAACCGCTCGAACTGGCTGTTCCACACTTACATGATCGTGTTTCTCGCCTATATGCTGCTGCCCCTGGTGGTGATGGGCGGGGCGGCCTTCAACGATTCGCGCTTTCCCTCGATCTATCCCTGGGTGGGCTTCACCGACCGCTGGTTCGTCGAATTGTTCCAGGACGGGCGCATGTGGCTTTCCTTCCGCAACACCATCTTCGTCGCCATCGCGGTTGTCGCCATCTCGGTGCCGATCGGCACGGCGGCGGCGATCCTCATCAACAGCCTCGGCGGCACGACGCGCTCGCTGCTCTATGGCCTGATGGTGGCGCCGGTCCTCACCCCCGGCGCGGTCATCGGCATTTCGACACTGTTGTTCTGGAACAAGATCGGAAGTGGGCTCGGTTTGAACTGGTGGGTATTTTCGGCGGGCCTGCATCTCTCGGCGCTTGGTCAGGCCTCCTTTATTTCCGCCTTCGTCATGCTGCTGGTGTTGGCCAGATTGCAGAGCTTCGATCGGACGCTCGAGGAAGCCGCCCTCGATCTTGGAGCGAGCTATACCCAGGTGATGCGGCGCATTCTCCTGCCGCATCTCTATCCGGCGATCGGGGCGGGTGCGGCCATCGCCTTCTTCCAGTCGGTCGAGAATTTCAACGTCACGCTGTTCACCAAAGGCACCTACGATACGCTCACCGTTTATGTGTTCTCCAAGGTGCGGAGCGGCATCACGCCGACAATCAATGCCCTCGCCCTCATCCTGATCGCCGTCACCATCGTCGGGGCGATCTGGTACGAGACCCGGCGGCGGCGCAACGAGCGCCGCCTGGCGGCCATTGTCGAACCGGCTTAGACTGGGCCGGCTTAGACTGGGTTGCGCCAGTCTTCCTTTCCGGACATTAACTTCCCGGCAAACTTCGTCGCGCATGATTGGCTCCCGCACTGGAGATCGGCCGATGGCGATGCGGATCGGGAACAAGGTTATCCATGCTGCCTCGTTGACGGCGCAGCGGCTGGCGCTCGAAGGGCGGCGCGAGGATGCCGACGCGATCTATGCCCTGGTCGACATTGCCATCAATCTGGAAGTGCGCATCCGCCAGGACGTCGAAACCGCGACGCCGCCGCTGGTCGAGCAGCCGGCCTGAACCTTCAAGCGTATTTCCATTACGTTGGGACCGAAGAACGGCGCCATCGGCCCATTGCCGGGCCGATGCGGTCCTGCCATGCGCCGTTCTAGCTGCGGAACTGGCGGATCAGGCTGGCCAGGCTCTGCTGCTGGGTCTGGGGCTGCGGTTGAGGCGGCGGGGGGAGCGGCTGGGGTGGCGCCACATGACCCACACCCTGGCCGAAACCGCCGTTGCCGGCGATCGGCTGCCGTCGCAGGTTGGGTGCCGCTTGCGACGGGCTGTAGCCATTGCCAGCTTGCGGCTGCGGGTTGGTTTGGGGCTGTGCGGTCTGGCCGGCCGGCGGCTGGGTGCCATTGATCTCGGCCACATAGGCGATGGCATCGGGGTTGTGGCTCTGGGCCCGCCAGCGGTTGACGATATCGGTGAGGAAGTTCTCGTCGGTCACTTCGGTCGCCCAGTTCTTGGTGAAGGAGGCAGTATTGCTGCGCGGCCAGGAATCGGCGGGCAGCATGTCGAACTTGATGCGGGTGGGAAGGGCAACGCCGTCGCCGAAGGTGATGGCTTCGCCGGTGCCCATGGTTGACATGAATTCGAGCAGGCTGGCGGCGGCGTCGGAAATGCCGGCCCGCAGGATCTGCTGGTCGCGCTCGTTGGTGAGACGCATGGAGAAAATGGTATTGCACTGCGACAGGATGGTGGGATCGAGTTCGGCCGGGCGCTGGGTGACGATGCACAGCGACACGCCGTATTTGCGGCCTTCCTTGGCGATGCGCGAGATCGCCCGCTTGGTCGGCTCGAAGCCGAGGGACTTGTCGATCGGCACGTAACGGTGGGCTTCCTCGCATACGAAAGTCAGCGGCACCCGGCCACCGCTCCACAGGGCGAAATCGAAGGCCAGCCGTCCCAGGACGGAAACCACCACATTGATGATTTCCGAGGGCAGGCCGCCCAGCTCGAGGATGGCGATGGGTTTCCCCGCTACCGGAATACGGAACAATCTGGCTAGCACCTGGGACATGGTATCCTGCACTGTCAGGCCGCCGAACATGAAGGCATAGCGCGGGTCGCGGGTGATCGTCTCGACCCGCGACTTGAGACGCTTGTAGGGGGCAAGTTCGCCGCGCAGTTCGAGCTTGCCGATATATTCCTCGAGCAGCCCGGTGAGATCGGAGGTGCGGTAGGGGATCGGCGTATCGACGCCGATGTTGCTGGCTTCCAGATAGTCGCGGCTGCGCGGCTGGCCGGCCCGGTCGCGGCGTTGGTTGCTCATGTAGCGCACCTTGGCGAGCGGGATCAGCTCGCGCAGCACCTCGACGTCGGTCTCGCGGTTGGGCTGCTGGCCGATCAGGATCTCGACGATCTCGTCGAAGTTGAGGAGCCAGAACGGCAGGTTCATGTTGTCGGGAGTGATGACCTCGGCAAGGTCCTTGAAAGACTGGGCGTATTCGCGGTGCACGTCGAGCAGCAGCACATGGGCTTGCGGATTCTTCTCGATGATGCGGCGCAGGATCAGCGCCACGGTGCAGGATTTGCCGGTGCCGGTGGTGCCGAGCACGGCGAAATGCTTGCCCAGCATTTCGTCGATCTTGATCATCGCCGGAATGGTCGCGTCCTGCTGGATGTGGCCCACCCTGATTGCCGTATCGGTGTCGCAGGCATAGGCCTTCTCGAGTTCCGACTTGCTGGCGCGGAACACGATGTCGCCGAGCGAGGGGTAGCTCGAGATGCCGCGGCGGAACGACTTGGCGCGGCCGTCGGCGTCCTTGGGAAGCTCGCCGATGAACTCGACCTCGACGATGCGCAGTTCGCGCTCGTCCGGGTTGTGCGACGGCATCGGCGAACTCAGCGCCGAGATCATGGCGAGCGAAATCGAGCGCGGCGTGTCGACCTTGAGGAGGGTGCCAATCTCCGGGCCCTTCTCGGGCGGGGTGCCGGGCTCGCGGCGCTCCTGGTCGATGAGGATCACCGCGTGTGCCCCGGTCACCGCCACGACGCGGCCGACCCGCTCCATCGGTTCGGTGCGCAGCGCCAGGCCGGCGGCGGACGGCGGAGTTTGCGGGCGGTACATGGGGTGGCTCTCGCTCATCAGTGAATGGGGGTATCGGGTTCAAGCTCGGTGGCATCGACGGTCGGCAGAATGACGGTGACGCGGGTGCCGGCCCCCTTCTGGGATTCGATGCGCAGGTCACCCGAATGCAGCCGTGCCAGGGCATAGGCGATGGGAAGGCCAAGCCCGGTGCCCTCGTGACGCTTGTTGAAGGTGGTGTCGACCTGACCGAAGGGGCGCATGGCGGTCTCGACCTCGGCCGGATTCATGCCGACGCCGGTATCGGTAACCGAGATCGCCGCATAGCCTTCCTGTAGCAGCGTGCACTCGATGCGGATGCGGCCGCCGTCGGGAGTGAACTTCACCGCATTGCTGAGAAGGTTGATGAGGATCTGCTTGACGCGCAGCGGGTCGGCGGAAAGTTTCGGCAGGTCGGGGGCGACGGCGCACTCGACGGCAATGCCTTTTTCCCGCGCCTTGGCCTCGACAATCAGGAGGCAGGAGGCGAGGATCGGCTTCATTTCGACCGGTTCGCGCTCGACCGACAGCTTGCCGGCCTGGATCTTGGAAACGTCGAGAATGCCGTTGATCAGGGCCAGGAGGTGCTCGGCTGCCTGCTTGATGTAGCCGGAATACTGCATCACCTTTTCCGGCGAGGTCACGGTCTGCGAGGCTAGCATGTCGGAAAAGCCGATGATGGCGTTGAGCGGCGTCCGGAGTTCATGGCTCATGTTGGCGATGAAATCGGACTTGGCCTTGGAGGCGAGCTCGGCGTCGACCTTGGCGGCATTGAGGGCGATACCCTGCTTGTGCTGGACCATAGCGATGCCGAGATGATCGGCAAACTCGCCGATCAGCGAGCCTTGCTTGAACCAACTCTGTCCGAATGTCCGCATGACCGCCCCAATATGAATTTTGTTTTAGGTCATAACGTCTCAATGGGGGGTTAATGGTGGAGGGCGAATTGGCCGGACTCCAGGCCCCAAGACGAGACTTTGAAGGCCTGGCGAAAGCTGATACAATTGTTCTAACGCAATGGTTTGGGCGATCGCCGCGCACCGGTCCCGAGGGCCGTCGAGCGCAGGTCGTGCATGGAAGGTTCAACTTGGACGCGACCCACCGAGCGGATACCCGCTCCCGGCGCAGATCGGGCCGGTTTGGGGGCCGCAACCGACCGGGCGGGCGCCCGCCGGAACATCGTGGCTCGGGCAACGAAATCGATGGCGCCAGCCTCTATGGAGCGCTCGATCTCGGGACCAACAATTGCCGGCTGCTGGTCGCCACCCCCGCCGGCCACGGCTTCACGGTGGTCGATGCCTTTTCGCGCATTGTGCGCCTGGGCGAGACCCTGTCGCAGACCGGAAAACTCACCGACCAGGCCATGGGCCGTACCATCGATGCGCTGCGGGTCTGCGCCAACAAACTCAAATGGCGGAATGTGGGGCGCACCCGGCTGGTTGCCACCGAAGCCTGCCGCAGTGCCGCCAACGGAGCCGAGTTCATCGCCCGGGTGAAGGCCGAAACCGGGCTGGGGCTCGAGGTGATCGACCGGGAGACCGAGGCGGAACTCGCCGCCACCGGGGCCGAGCCGCTGATCGACCCGGCCGCGGCGTCGGCCCTAGTTTTCGACATCGGCGGCGGCTCGACCGAAGTCATGTGGATGGAACGGCGGGGGCCGCGCTTTAAGATCGCCGCCTGGACCTCGCTGGCTGTCGGCGTCGTTACCATTTCCGAGCGCTTTGGCGGCGGAATTGACGTTACGGCATCGTCCTTTGCCGCCATGCGCGCCTATCTCCGTCCGATGGTGGCCGAGTTCGTCGGAAAGGTTACCGAGTTGGGCGGCACGGCCCCGGTGCCGAGCCATCTGCTCGGCACCTCCGGCACCGTCACCACCATCGCCGGGGTGCAATTGGGCCTGGCCCGCTACGACCGCTCGCGGGTCGACGGCTGCTGGCTTGCCTCGGCCGACACCGGCCGGGTGACGGCCGAGCTTCTCGCCATGAGCTACGAGCAGCGCGCCGCCAACCCGTGCATCGGCCGGGAGCGGGCCGACCTCGTTCTCGCCGGCTGCGCCATCCTCGAGGAAATCCGCCTGGCCTTTCCGGCTCCGCGCATCCGCGTTGCCGACCGGGGTCTGCGCGAAGGCATTCTCACCCAGCTGATGAAGCAGGACGGCACCTACGGGAGGGTGCCATGAGTCGGCCGGGCTCGGGCAAGGCCCGGGGCAGCCGCGCCCTCAAGGAGCGGGTGAGGACCGGCAAGGGCCGTACCGTGTCGCAAAAGATCTGGCTCGAGCGCCAGCTCAACGACCCCTATGTCAAGGAAGCGCGGAAGCTCGGCTACCGCTCGCGCGCCGCCTTCAAGCTCATTGAGATCGACGACAAGTACCGGTTCCTCAAGCCCGGCGGGCGGGTGGTTGACCTCGGTGCCGCACCCGGTGGCTGGAGCCAGGTGGCGGCACAGCGGGTTGCCGCCGAGAAGGGGAGGGGCAAGGTTGTCGCCATCGACATGCATGGCATGGACCCGATCCCGGCAGTCACCATCCTGCACAAGGATTTCTACGATGCCGATGCGCCTTCGCTGTTGATCGCGGCATTGGGCGGTGAAAAGGCCGACTGTGTGCTCTCCGACATGGCGGCCCATGCCACCGGCCATCGTCAGACCGATCACATCAACATCATGGCGCTGGCCGAGGCGGGCTATGACTTCGCCAGGACCATCCTCAAGCCCGGCGGCACCTATCTCGCCAAGGTCCTGCGCGGCGGCACCGAAGGCGATCTCCTCAAGCTGATGAAACTGGACTTCGCCACGGTCCGCCACGTGAAACCGATGGCGTCGCGCGACGAGTCGGCCGAGTTGTTTGTGCTGGCAACGGGGTTCAGGGGGTAAGAGTTAGATGAAACGACTCACCTTCGACACTGAGAGTAATTACTTCATGCCACCCGGGTCGGGGATTGGTAGCGTTGACGCGCATCGGGATTACTGGCGCGGCAAGAATCTGAGATTTGATTGCGGTGTTGTTTTCGAGGAGGAGACAGGAAAGTATCGCGAGTTCGACGATAAACAAACTTTCGATTTGCTTGCGCTTTTGACGACTGCAGCTGAATTGGTCTCGCACAGCGGCCCGAGAGTCGATCTCATTGTTCTTGAGCATGCATGCGGTGAAGACCGCGTTGCCCCGCTGCATCGTATTAAACATCATGACTTGATGGAAATCCATAACATGGTGAGTTTAGATGATCTCTCAAAGGATTACATAGGCCCGTTCGACTTTAGAGTTATGGAAACGAGATACAGGCAGCGAATTGGGGCCCTGGACGCTGAATGCAAGCGCGTGAATTGGTCCGATCATGCTAACTTCATTGCAACTAAAATGGCAAAGGCGCGATACGATGTTGAGCGAACATATGCCGTTTTCAGGTCAGTCTCCGGCAGGTAGACTTACTCCATACACGGAACACGTTGCGCCTTTGCAGCGAACTCGAGGGCCAGGAACCGGCGCCGCATCTCCGCGAAGAAGCGGGGCGGTGAAAAGGCCGACTGTGTGCTCTCCGACATGGCGGCCCATGCCACCGGCCACCGTCAGACCGATCACATCAACATCATGGCGCTGGCCGAGGCGGGTTATGATTTTGCCCGCACCATCCTCAAGCCCGGCGGCACCTATCTCGCCAAGGTGCTGCGCGGCGGCACCGAAGGCGACCTCCTCAAGCTGATGAAACTGGACTTCGCCACGGTCCGCCACGTGAAACCGATGGCGTCGCGCGACGAGTCGGCCGAGTTGTTTGTGCTGGCAACGGGGTTCAGGGGCGGTCAGCGCTAGGGCGGGATGAGCATTGATTGACCCACCCAATTCTCTCCATCACCGGCCTTGAGCCGGTGAACCAGTCTTGCAACGCTCTCGCTGGCTGAATGCCTGGATGGCAGGCTCAAGGCCTGCCATGGAGAGAAGAAAATTCGCAAGTGATTCAGTCAATGGTCATCCGGCTTTAGGGCCGGTTGATCCGGCGCGGGAGGCTATCCACGGCAGCGTCGCCGTGCTTCACTCTCCTTCGCGCTGACTCCACCGTGCCGGGCGGCGGACAACAGGGGACACCGGCAATGACCGCCGACTCGCCGGCCGGCCCAAAACTCATGAGTTTCGCCGCGGTCATCAGCACCGCGACGGTGATTGGCGTCGGCAACGCCATGTTGACGCCCTCGATCTCCATCCGGGTCGAGGCGGCCGGCATATCGACCGCCTGGAACGGCCTGCTCGCCGCCATGCCGTCGGTCGCCATGCTGGCGTTCGCCTCGCTGCGGGCACCGCGCGCCGTGGTGGCGGGGTAGTGACCTTCAGGTCGGCCGGAACACGTCGGTGCTCAGATAGCGCAGGCCGGAATCGACGATGAGGGTGGCAACGGTGGCGCCGCTGCCCAGCCTTGCGGCAACTCTGAGAGCGGCGACGATGTTGGCGCCCGTCGAGGTGCCCGCGAAAATTGCTTCGTCGCGGGCCAGCTGCCGCGCCATGGCCTTGGCCGCGGCGGTCGAGACGGTGAGAATTTCATCGACCTCATCGGGCTTCCACAGGGGCGGCAGGAAGCCCAATCCGATGCCTTCGATCTTGTGGGAGCCCGGTGGTCGTCCCGACAGCACGGCGGATTCCTCGGGCTCGACGGCGGCCACATAAAGCCCGGCCTTGTGCCGCTTCAGCGCCCGGCTCATCCCGTGCAGCGAGTGGGCGGTGCTGACGGTGTGCACAAGCGCATCGATCCGGCCCCCGGTCTGGGCCCATAATTCATCGCCAAGCCCGCTATAGCCCGCCGCGCCATCCTCGTTGTTCAATTGATCGGCCCACCAATGGCCGGGCCGCTTGCTGATTTCGCCGGCCCTGGCGATCATCGCCAGAATCAATTCCTTGGTGATCTTCTTGTTGTCGCTGACGACATCGCTGATCTCGGCGCCATAGGCCCGCATGGTCCAGCGCTTTTCCTCGCTGAAGGCGTCCGAGAAGGCGAAATGCGTCTTGTAGCCCAGGGCGCTGGCGACGAAGGCGAGCGAAATGCCGGTGGTCCCGGCGGTGTACTCGACCACCGTGCCGCCCGGCGGAAGCAGTCCCTTGGCGGCGGCCCGCTGGATGATGGTTCGCGCCAGCCGGTCCTTCATGCTGCCGGTGGGATTGGCCGATTCGAGCTTGGCGACGATGCGGGCGCTGCCTTTCGGCACGATGCTGCGCAGTTCGACCAGCGGCGTATTGCCGATGGCGTCGAGAACATGATGCAATTCAGGCACGTCGCCACTTCATTTCAGGCTGGTGGCTTCAGAACATGCAGCGAGACATAGGGCTCACTGCCGACGACCCAGCTGTCATGGGGCTCGGTCGATATGTGGAACACCATGCCGGGGACGAGATCGACATACCCGCCGCTTTCATACTGGACGGCGCCATGGCCCGACAGCACGGTGCCGGTATGCGGGATATGGCACAGGCGCGTTCCGGCCAGCGGGGCATTGTGGACCGACCATTTCCATCCGGGCTGATAGGTGGCGCGCCCCAGTGAAACGCCGGCCACGTGGATGATCTCAAATCGGCCAAGGGGAAACTCGCGAAGCTCGTCAGGCCGCTCGAACGCCTTTAGCAACGTCCCATGCATCGCAGCGCTCCCGGCCAGGTGGAAGGCCGGAACGCTAACATGGCTGTGATCATCGAGAAAGAACAAAGGCTGTGGCCGTGGCAGCACTTTGAACCCGAATGCGGCGCCATAATCGACGCTTGCCCCCGCCGTCTTGGGGGTGTTAAGGACAGCCGCCAACCAAGCGAGTCCCCTAGCATTTCCAAGGTTGGCAGATGGCCCAGCGGCAAATCCCCGAATACCTCACCTTCGACGACGTGCTGATGAAGCCGGGGGCGTCTTCGGTGCTGCCCGCCCAGGTGTCGACGGCAACGCGGCTGACGCGCTCGATTTCCTTGTCGATTCCCATCATCTCGGCCGCCATGGATACCGTCACCGAGGCAAAACTGGCGATCGCCATGGCCCAGGCAGGCGGCTTGGGAGTCATCCACAAGAACCTCGAGCCCGAGGCCCAGGCCGAACATGTGCGCCAGGTGAAACGCTTCGAGAGCGGTATGGTGGTCAATCCCATCACCATCGGCCCCGAGGCGACGCTTGGCGATGTCCTGAAGCTCAAGGAGCGCCACCGGATTTCCGGCATTCCGGTGGTCGATGGGCTTGGCGTTCTGGTCGGCATCATCACCAACCGCGATGTGCGCTTCGCCACCGACCCACATGCCAAGGTGGCGAGCCTGATGACCAACGAGAATCTGGTTACGGTTAAATCTGGCGTCGACCGCGACGAAGCCAAGCGCCTGTTGCACCGCTACCGGATCGAGAAGCTCATTGTCGTCGACGACGACTACAAGTGCGTCGGCCTGATCACCGTCAACGACATGGAGAAGGCGGCCGATCACCCCAACGCCACCAAGGACGAGCACGAGCGCTTGCGGGTCGCTGGCGCCACCGGCACCGGCGACAACGGATTCGCCCGCGCCGAACTGCTGATCGATGCCGGGGCGGACGCCATCGTCGTCGACACCGCCCATGGCCATTCGGCCAATGTCATCGAGCAGGTGGTGCGCATCAGGAAGCTCTCCAACAAGGTGCAGCTCATCGCCGGCAATGTGGCCACAGCCGAAGCGGTCCGGGCGCTGATCGATGCCGGGGCCGATGCGGTCAAGATCGGCATCGGGCCGGGCTCGATCTGCACAACGCGCGTGGTGGCAGGCGTCGGTGTGCCGCAGCTTTCGGCGATCATGGAAAGTGCCGAGGCGGCGGCGAAATCGGATGTGCCGGTCATCGCCGATGGCGGCATCAAGCTCTCGGGCGATCTCGCCAAGGCGATTGCCGCGGGTGCCGGTGTCGCCATGATCGGCTCGCTCTTGGCCGGTACCGACGAAAGCCCGGGTGAGGTCTATCTTTACAATGGCCGGAGTTACAAGGCCTATCGCGGCATGGGCTCGGTCGGCGCCATGGCGCGGGGCTCGGCCGACCGCTACTTCCAGCAGGAGGTGAGAGACAGTCTCAAGCTGGTGCCGGAAGGGATCGAGGGCCAGGTGCCGCACAAGGGGCCGGTGGGTGCGGTTCTGCACCAGCTGGTCGGCGGGCTTCGCGCCGCCATGGGCTATGTGGGGGCGGGCACCATCGCCGAGTTGCAACGGAAGGCCCAGTTCATCCGCGTCACCTCGGCCGGCATGCGCGAGAGCCATGTGCACGACGTGATGATCACCCGGGAAGCGCCCAATTACCGGGGCCAGTCCTGAGCCATGACCATCACCCAATTGCTGCTGCTGCCGGCCTTCGCCCATGTGGCGTTGGTCTTGACGCTGGTCGGGCGCACCGCGGTAGGTCGCGTCAGGGCGGTGCGCGGGCGGCAGACCGACCCGAGGAAGGCAGCACTCGACAACAGCCTGTGGCCGGCTGACCTGCGCAAGATCACCAACAATTACGAGAACCAGTTCGAGCTGCCAGTGCTCTACTACGCCGCCCTGGCCTTGCTCCTTGCCACCGGGCTCACTGACGCCGTGGCGATCACCCTCTCATGGCTGTTCATCGCCACGCGCTTCGTGCACAGTTACATCCAGACCCACAGCAATCACCTGTTCCATCGCTTCCTCGCTTTCGCCAGCGGGGTAACGGTGCTCCTGCTGCTGTGGGCGTGGTTCGTGCTCAGGCTCTATGTGATCGGCTGATCCCATGCGCCTTCCCGGCCGCACCACCGCGGCGATAGAAATCCTCGCCGAGATTTTCGAGCGCCACCGGCCGGCCTCCGAGGCGCTGAAGGATTGGGGCAAGGCCCACCGTTTCGCCGGTTCCACCGACCGCCACGCCATCGGCACGCTGGTCTATGATTGCCTGAGAAAGCGCAATTCGCTGTCGGCCCGCATGGGCGACGGCAGGCCCCGCGCCCTGGTGCTCGGGGCGCTCCACGATTTGTGGGAACAATCGGCCGAAGCGATCGCCGCCATGGCCGGCGAACAGCATGGGCCGGGGGCCCTGACGCCGGCTGAATCAACCGCCCTTGCCCGCACCATGCGCGACGACCTGCCGGCCCAGGTGCAGGGCGACCTGCCGGAATGGCTGATGCCGTCCTTTACGGCGGCCTTCGGCGAGCGGGCGGCGGAAGAGGGCGAGGCGTTGTCCCGCCGGGCGCCCATCGATCTGCGCGCCAACACGCTGAAGGCTGCCCGCGAGGAGGTGCTCGAGGCGCTGAAGAAATACGGCGCCCTGCCGGGGCCGCTCTCGCCCTGGGTCGTGCGGATTGCGCCGCCGGGGCCGGAGGCGCGCAATGCCAATGTCGAAGCCGAGCCCGCCCATGGCCGGGGCTGGTTCGAAGTGCAGGATGCGGCCTCGCAAGTGGGCGCCCTGATGACGGGAGCCCGGCCCGGCGAGTCGGTTGCCGATATCTGTGCCGGTTCCGGCGGCAAGACGCTGGCGCTTGCCGCCATGATGAAAAACCAGGGCAGGCTCATCGCCCACGATAGCGATCGCCATCGCCTGCGGCCGATCTTCGAGCGCCTCACGCGGTCGGGGGCCTCGATGGTCGAAGTGATCGCGGCCGATGAGGGCGAGAGGCTGTCAACCTTCGACGGCTTCGACTGCGTGCTGGTCGATGCCCCGTGCTCGGGCTCCGGCACCTGGCGGCGGAAGCCTGACGGCAAGTGGCGGCTCACTTCCAAGCAATTGCAACAAAGAATCAAAGAGCAACAGCAAGTCCTTGAAAGGGCAGCAAAACTTGTGAAACCCGGCGGGCGCCTCGTTTACCTCACCTGTTCCGTGCTGCCGGAGGAAAATTCAGCCCAGGTCTCCGTCTTTCTTGCCACCCACCGCGACTTCATGGTCATTCCCTATCGAGAGCAATGGCGCATAGCGACCGAGAGCGAGCCGCCGGTATCGGCGGATGGATCGGACCAGACCCTGCTGCTCACCCCGGCCCGACACGAAACCGACGGGTTCTTCGTGGCGGTGATGAAGAGGAGTGGATAGGGAGTGGCGAACAGGGGGTGACGCCCACGATACTCGCTACTCACCCGCTTCGCGCCAGAAACCGCGCCATGGCCTTGAGCGTCTCTTCGCTCACATGGTGCTCGATCCCTTCCGAATCGATCCGTGCCGTCTCGGCCCCGACGCCAAGGGCCAGCAGGAAGCCTTCGACGATCTTATGCTTGCGGCGGCCGTCCTCGGCCATTTTCCAGCCGTCACCGGTCAGGAAGATGGCGCGGTAAGGTTCCTGGCTGACGAGCCCTGCATCCTGCAGGCGCTTCAAGGTCTTGACCACCGTGGCATTGGCGACACCCAGACGCAGCGCGATATCGGTGCCGCGGGCTTCGCCGCGCTCGTCGATCAGGTCGGCGATCAGTTCGACATAGTCCTCGGCCAGTTCCGTCAGGTGATCGGCGCGGATGCGCCGGAAGGCGGCCGAGCGCAGCTTCGCCGACGAATTCCTTTTTCCTGCCAATGCCATCGCAGTCCGTCACGGTTTCGCGAAGATTAGCCTATTGACTATAGTTTAGCCAATGCTAAATTTACCCGCATGACTGACGATAGCCTGGTCCTCGAACGTTCCTCCGGCTGGCGCCGCCAGCATGGCGAACCCTCGCTCGCCGAGGTCTTCCGCACCATCCACATCAACCGCTCGGGCGGGTTGTGGCGCCGCGCGCTAGCCTTCGTCGGACCGGGCTATCTCGTCGCCGTGGGTTATATGGATCCGGGTAACTGGGCCACTTCCATCGCCGGCGGGGCCCAATTCGGCTATACGCTGCTGACGGTGGCGATGCTCTCCAACATCATGGCGATCATTCTGCAGTCGCTGTGCGCAAGACTGGCCATCGGCTCGGGCCGCGACCTCGCCCAGGCCTGCCGCGATGCCTTCCCGAAGCCGGTGACGTGGATTCTCTGGCTCTTCGCCGAAATCGCCATCGTCGCCACCGACATCGCCGAAGTGGTGGGTACCGCCATCGGCCTCAACCTCCTGTTCGGCATCCCGCTGGAACTGGGCGTCGTAATTACCGCACTCGATGTGTTCGTCATTCTCGCGCTGCAAAGGCTGGGCTTCCGCTGGATCGAGGCTTTCGTTATTTCGCTGCTGGGCGTGATCTTCGTCAGCTTCTTTTTCCAGATCGCGCTCGCCGATCCCGACTGGCGCGGCGTCATCCTCGGCTTCGCGCCCACCGTCGAGATCGTCAGGAACCCGGCCATGCTCTATCTGGCGCTGGGCATCATCGGCGCCACCGTCATGCCGCACAATCTCTATCTCCATTCCGGCATCGTGCAGACGCGCAACTATGGCCATACGCTGCCGGAAAAGCGCGAGGCGCTGAAATTCGCCACCATCGACTCGACCGTGGCGCTGATGTTTGCGCTCTTGGTCAATGCCTCGATCCTGATCCTCGCGGCGGCCACCTTCAACCGCGCTGGGCGCACCGGCGTGGCCCAGCTTAGCGACGCCCATGCCATGCTGGCGCCGCTGCTCGGCTCGCTGTTGGCGCCCAAGCTCTTCGCCATCTCGCTGCTTGCCTGCGGTCTCAATTCGACGATCACCGCCACCTTGGCGGGCCAGATCGTCATGGAAGGCTTCCTCGATATCAAACTGCCGGCCTGGGCGCGGCGCCTGATCACCCGCCTGATCGCCATCGTTCCAGCGGCCGGCGTCACCATATATTTTGGCGCGGAGGGCACCGGCCTGCTGCTCGTCCTTAGCCAGGTGGTGCTCGCCTTTCAGCTGCCCTTCGCCATTTTGCCGCTGGTCATGTTCACCAGCGATCGGGCGAAGATGGGAGCTCTCGTCGCGCCGGGCTGGCTCACCGCCGTCTCGGCCGCCGTCGGCGCCCTCATCATCGGGCTCAATGTCAAGCTGATCTACGACCTGCTCTTCGGCTGAATCCGGACACCATCTTGCAGACTCCGGCGGCCTACTTTATGGGCTCGCCATGCAAGACCGCATTCTGATCGTCGACTTCGGCTCCCAGGTCACCCAGCTCATCGCAAGAAGGGTCCGCGAGGCCGGCGTCTATTCGGAAATTGTACCGTTCCAGGCGGCGGAAAAGGCCCTCGACTGGCCGGGGCTCAAGGGCATCATCCTGTCGGGCGGGCCGGCCTCGGTGCACGAGGGGGGAAGCCCCCGGGCCCCCGACCGGGTGTTCACCCGGGGCCTTCCGGTTCTCGGCATCTGCTATGGCGAACAGACCATGTGCGCCCAGCTCGGAGGCAGCGTCGAGCCGTCGGGCCACCGCGAATTCGGCAAGGCCTTCGTCGAAGTGAAGGAGCCCAATGCGCTGTTCGATGGGGTGTGGAACCGGGGCGAGCGCCACCAGGTGTGGATGAGCCACGGCGACCGGATCACCGCCATCCCCAGGAGCTTCAAGGTTGTGGCCGCCACCGAGGGCGCTCCCTTCGCGGCAATCGCCGACGAGACCCGGCAGTTCTACGCCACCCAGTTCCACATGGAGGTCGTCCATACGCCTGACGGCGCCCGGCTGCTGGCCAATTTCGTGCGCGAAATTTGCGGCTGCAAGGGCACCTGGTCGATGGCCTCGTTCAAGGCCGAGATGATCGCCCGCATCAAGAAGCAGGTGGGTTTCGAGCGGGTGATCTGCGGGCTCTCCGGCGGGGTCGACTCGGCGGTCACCGCGGTCCTGATCCATGAGGCGATCGGCGAGCAGCTCACCTGCATCTTCGTCGATCACGGATTGATGCGCCTGAACGAGGCCGACGAGGTGGTGCAGCTCTTTCGCAAGGCCTACAACATCCCGCTCGTCCATGTCGATGCCTCGCGGCAGTTCCTCGCCGCACTGGAAGGGATCTCCGACCCGGAAGCGAAACGAAAGACCATCGGGAAGCTGTTCATCGAGGTATTCGAGGTGGAAGCCAAGAAGGTGGGCGGCGCCGCCTTCCTCGCTCAGGGCACGCTCTATCCCGATGTGATCGAAAGCGTATCCTTCACCGGCGGGCCATCGGTCACCATCAAGTCGCACCACAATGTCGGCGGCCTGCCCGAACGCATGCACATGAAACTCGTCGAGCCGCTCCGCGAGTTGTTCAAGGATGAAGTGAGGCTGCTCGGCCAAGAGCTTGGATTACCTCAACATTTTGTCGGCCGCCATCCCTTCCCCGGCCCCGGCCTGGCGATCCGCATTCCGGGCGAAGTCGGCCCTGAGGCGCTCGACCTATTGCGCCGCGCCGACCGCATCTATCTCGATGAAATCCGCAAGGCCGGACTCTACGACGCCATCTGGCAGGCCTTCGCGGTGCTCACTCCGGTGCGCAGCGTTGGCGTCATGGGCGATGCCCGCACCTATGACCGGGTGCTGGCGCTCCGGGCCGTCACCTCGACCGACGGCATGACCGCCGAGAGCTTTCCCTTCGACCATTCCTTCCTCACCCATGTGGCAACCCGCATCATCAACGAGGTCAAGGGCATCTCCCGCGTGGTCTATGATGTGACGTCGAAGCCGCCGGGGACGATCGAGTGGGAGTGAGGAGAATCGGCGCTTTTCGGATACTTTCGGCGGTTCTAGCGTAACTTAGCGGGAGGCTCTCGGCGATGCCGTTGGACGGTCGTGAAAACCGTAAAGCGCCGGTCATCGATTCTGCGGGCACTGGTCACCCGGCGTTGTTGCGAATATGGAAGTAGCGCCAACGCTGGAGAAAAGACATGGGGTGCCAGATTGCTGTCTCGCGAAAAACCTCAACTGAGCGGAATGTACTTCGATGAAATCCAAGCGCCGAAACCTGAATTCCGCGGCCAAGCCGAACAAGGAACCCAAGCTCTCGCGCAGCCATGCGCCCGCCGATCTTTCGCCACTGGATTGGCAGCGGGCTTTACGCCGCCAATTCGGCCGCGAGCAGGCCTTCGGGCTTGAAAATCTGAGCGGCGAACCGTTTTTCTCCGAGTTCCGGGTCAGCAATCCGGTTTCGAAATCCAGCTATCGCGTGGCGATTCGAGGCTTGGGGCCAGGTGGCAATTTCTGTTCATGCCCCGACTATGCCACCAGCGAGTTGGGCACCTGCAAGCACATCGAATTCACGCTTGCCCGGCTGGTGAAAAAACGCGGCGCCAAGACGGCGTTTGCGCGCGGCTACCATCCGGCGTTTTCCGAACTGTATTTGCGTAATGGAGGCCGTTGTCGAATACATTTTCACGCTGGTGCCGATTGCCCGCCGGCGATGCGCGAGGCCGCCGCCGATTTGTTCGACGCCGAACACAACGGGATGCTGCCGGAGGAGCGCTTTGGCGAGCTGGAGCATTTCATGACCATAGCGTCTAAGTCCGGCCATGAGTTGCGGGCCTATGACGATGCGCTCGATTTCGTCGCCGGAAGGCGCGATGCCGACCGGCGCGCCTCAAAACTCAAGCAGTTGTTCCCGCGCGGTGCCGCCGATCCCAAGCTGCTGGCACTTCTGAAGGTGCCGCTCTATCCCTATCAGGCCGAGGGGGCGCTGTTCGCGGTGCGGGCCGGCCGGGCGCTGATCGGCGACGATATGGGCCTGGGCAAGACCATTCAGGCAATTGCCGCGGTAGAAATACTGGCACGGCATTTCGGCGTCGCGAAAGTGCTGGTGATCTGCCCCACATCGCTCAAGTACCAGTGGCAGAGTGAGATCAAGCGGTTCTCCGGGCGGCAAGGTAAAAATGCGGCGCGTGTCATCAACGGTGGCCGGGCGCAGCGGCAGAGGGATTACGCCGTGGATGACTTCTACAAGATCACAAATTACGAGAAACTCAAACCCGATCTCGACCTGATCGCCGCCTGGACGCCCGAACTGGTGATCGTCGACGAAGCGCAGCGGGTGAAAAACTGGAATACCATTGCGGCGCGCGCCTTGAAACGCATCGATAGCCCTTACGCGATCGTACTGACCGGCACGCCTCTGGAAAACAAGTTGGAGGAACTGATTTCCATTGTCCAGTTTGTCGATCAGCATCGGCTGGGGCCAACCTGGAAGCTGCTGCACGAGCATCAGGTCAAGGACGAAGCCGGGCGCGTCACCGGCTATACCGGGCTGGAGAAGATCGGCCAGACGCTGGCGCCGGTCATGATCCGCCGGCGCAAGTCCGAGGTGCTGCGGCAACTGCCCAGCCGGACCGACCAGAACCTGCTGGTGCCGATGACCGAGATGCAAATGCTCTATCACCAGGAAAACGCCGACGTGGTGGCGAGAATCGTCCAGCGCTGGCGCAAGACGAGGTTCCTGTCGGACAAGGACCAGCGGCGGCTGACCTGCGCCCTGCAGAACATGCGCATGTCGTGCAACAGCACCTATCTGCTCGATCGAGAAACCGACCATGGTGTCAAAGCTGACGAACTCGCCGCATTATTCGACGACCTGTTCGCTGAGCCTGAAACGAAGGCTGTGGTGTTTTCACAATGGACGCGGACCCACGACATCGTCATCCGGCGCCTCGAAGCGCGCGGGCTTGGCTACGTGAGCTTTCACGGCGGCGTGCCATCGGAAAAACGGCCGGCGCTGGTCGAACGGTTTCGTGACGACCCTACCTGCCGCGTGTTCCTGTCCACCGATGCGGGCAGCACTGGCCTCAATCTGCAGCATGCCTCGACCTTGGTGAACATGGACTTGCCATGGAACCCGGCGATTCTCGAACAGCGTATTGCGCGCATCCATCGCATGGGCCAGATAAGGTCGGTGCGGGTTATCAATTTCGTGGCAAAGGGCACCATTGAGGAGGGCATGCTCTCGGTGCTGGCGTTCAAACGCTCCCTGTCGGCGGGAATTCTCGACGGCGGCAGCGGCGAGATTTCGCTCGGCGGAACGCGTCTCTCCCGTTTCATGAAGGACGTGGAAAACGTTACGGGACGTATGGGTGAGGGCGAGGCTGTGACACCGGCCGAGGAAGTGCGGAATATCGCCGCTGCCGATGACGCCATATCCATGGCGGAGGCCAACGAGGCTGCTGGCGAGATGGCAATCGTGCGGCTGGATACGCCCGTGTCGCCGCCACGCGAGGCAGCGTCCGATCCGTGGCAAGCCTTGCTGCAAGTGGGCACGCAGTTTATTGCCGCTCTGGCGGCTGCCAACGATCCCAAGGCTCCGGCGCATCCATGGATTGAGCGCGATCCAGCCACCGGCCTGCAAAACCTCAAGGTGCCGCTGCCGCCACCGGAAACGGCGGGACAACTTGCCAATGTGCTTTCGGCGCTCGCAGACAGCTTGCGGGGAAAGATTGCGTGATGGGCTGTGGCTGAACGCACGATCGCTTCAGTTGCTGGACCGGTGATGAAACCTCTACCGGCGCGGCCGACAGCGGCCTCGTTTTAAATCTGAAATTTCAGCTAACCCTATACCCGCTGCAGCCACGGATTGACTTTTCATACAAAGTGGTTCACTAAAGCGATTTAGTAAACCGCTTTACGGAGCTTGCTTGCTCAGGAGGCCTACCATAGCCGATGTCGCCCGGCGGGCGGGTCTATCTCCCGCTGCGGTTTCGCGCTGGCTGAATGGCAGCATGCAGCTTCCGGCAGCGACAGGCGACAAGATCCGGGAAGCCGTCGAGGCGTTGGACTATCGCCCGCATGCGCAAGCCCGCCGCCTCTCGCGCGGCCGATCGGACACTATCGGCATCGTGGTACCCGACATTTCCAATCCGTTTTTTGCGGTGATCGCGGGCGAAGCCGAACGCGTCGCGACTGACGCGGGGCTTGACCTGGTGATCTGGTCTTCGCGCAATCTCATCACGCGGGAACTCGCCTGCTTCGACCGGCTGGCGTCCGGTTTCATCGACGGCCTCATTCTCATCACCAATCATGAAGATGATGGCCGGCTGGCCGTTGCCATCAACAGGAATAAAGGCCGCGTGGTCATCGTCGATGAGGACGTGAGAGGGGTGCATGCCCCGCGCTTCTTTGTCGAGAACGAGGACGGCGGCTATCAGGCGACGAAACACCTGATTGAGCGCGGGCATCGCCATATTCTGCACATCGGCGGACCCAGTGGCGTCATGAGCGCCATCGAACGCGCGGCGGGATGGAAGCATGCACTCGCGGACGCGTCGATCACGCCGTCGGCCAATTGGCAGATATTCACGGAATATGAAGTAGGACTGGCAACCGAGGCCGCCGCCGCCATATTCAGGCTGTCGCCACGGCCCACTGCCGTGTTTGCAGGCAGCGATGCCATTGCGCTTGGTGTTCTGACACAGGCCCGTGCCCAGAATGTTGCGATTCCGGCAGACATGTCGCTTGCGGGATTCGACGGCATGCCGATCGTCGATCTGCTCGGGCCACCGTTGACGAGTATCGCGCAGCCCATTGATGTGCTCGGCCGGCTTGGCGCCGAGCAGCTGATCAGGATGCTCAACGGAGCCGCGGATTCAGCGGCCCCAATCCGGCTTCCGGTGACGCTCGTTGTGCGTGGCTCCGTTAGCGCTCCAAGTCATAGACTCGGGTTTGCATCGCAGACCCCAATCCATCGAACCGGGGGAATGATCCCACAGTCGATTAACCAGGGAGAGTGAAATGCAATACGTGACACGCAGAAGCTTGCTGTCGGCCGCCGCCGCTACCGCGCTCGCGCTCATGGGCGGACTGGCGTCAGCCCAGGAAAAGCCGACATTCGCGCTGATTCAAATCAATCAGCAGGCCTTGTTCTTTACGCAAATGAATGAAGGCGCACAGAAGGCCGCCGATGCGGCCGGCGCCAATCTGGTCATCTTCAACGCCAACAATGACCCGGCGGCGCAGAACAATGCGATCGAAACCTACATGCAGCAAAAGGTTAATGGACTGATTGTCGTCGCCATCGATACCAACGGCATCATGCCGGCTGTGAACGCCGCTGCTGCGGCCGGCATACCGGTCGTGGCGATCGACGCCGTGCTGCCTGCCGATGGCCCGCAGAAGGCGCAGATCGGCGTCGATAATGAGGGTGCGGGCCGAATGATCGGCGAGTACTTTCTGAAAGTGATGAAAGACAGCATGGGCGGCAAAGCGAAGCTCGGCATTGTCGGTGCGCTGAACTCCACCATTCAGAATATCCGGCAGAAGGGATTCGAGGATGTGGTTAAGGCCGATAGCAACGTGACGATAGCGGGCGTGGTCGATGGCCGCAACGTGCAGGACAACGCACTTGCCGCTGCCGAGAACCTGATCACGGCCAACCCCGATCTGACCGCCATCTATGCCACCGGCGAGCCGGCCTTGCTCGGCGCTGTGGCGGCCATCGAGAGTCAGGGCAAGCAGGGCCAGGTGAAGCTTGTCGGTTGGGATCTCACGGCCTCCGCCATCAAGGGCATCGATGGCGGCTATGTTGTGGGCGTCATCCAGCAGGATCCATCCGGCATGGGGGCTGCGGGTGTTAACGCGTTGATGAAACTCTATGGCGGCGGAACGGTCGAGAAAAAAATCTCCGTGCCGGTTACTATCGTCACCAAGGACAACGTCGAGCCCTATCGCGCCGTCTTCAAATGACAGGAAGCGGCCTGAGCGAGGCGGCGCAAGCCGCCTCGCATTCCAATCCGCACGGCTTGGCGCGCGTTACGATGCGCGGCATCCAGAAGCGTTTTGGTTCTATCGAAGCGCTGCGTGGCGTCGATCTCGATCTGATGCCGGGAGAGTGTCTTGGTCTCGTCGGCGACAATGCGGCGGGCAAATCGACGCTGACGAAGGTATTGTCCGGCGCCTATGTGGCGGATGAAGGAACAATTACCATTGATGGCGCGCTAGCGTCTTTTCGCACCCCCGCCGAAGCGCGCCGGCACAGAATAGAAATGGTCTATCAGGATCTCTCCCTGTGCGACACGATCGATGTCGCCGGAAACCTGTTTCTGGGCCGCGAGAAATTCGTCGGCGCATCGCTGTTCGGCTTCCTCGCCAAACGCCGGATGGCGGAAGAAGCCCGCCGCATGCTCGATGGGCTCGAAATCAACATTCCCAACATGTCAGCGTTGGTGGCGCAGCTCTCGGGCGGCCAGCGCCAATCCATCGCCATTGCCAGAGCCGCGGCCTTCGATCCCCAGGTCTTGATCATGGACGAGCCCACCTCGGCGCTCGCCGTGGCGGAAGTTGAGGCGGTGCTGGCGCTCATCCAGCGCCTGAAAGCGCGTGGTGTCAGTGTTGTTCTCATCACCCACCGGCTTCAGGATCTGTTCCGCGTCTGCGACCGTATCGCTGTCATGTATGAAGGAACCAAAGTGGCGGAAAGGCAGATTGCCAAGACCGATCTCACGGAGATCGTAAAGCTCATCGTCGGCGAAGGTCATGTCTCGAAGCGTGGAACGGCCTCATGAGCGGATATAGCGGTAGGCCGAAGACTTCTCCACGCGCCGATTTCCTCGCCGCTCACGCGCAAGTGCTTTCCATCGCGGTGTTCTTCGTGCTGTGCCTTGCCGTGTTCTCGGTGGTGAGCGATGCGTTTTTTTCGACGGGCAATTTTCTCAATCTGCTGCGTCAATCCGCGCCGATGCTCATCGTGGCAGTGGCGATGACCTTCGTGATTACCACGGGTGGGATCGATCTCTCCGTGGGTTCGACCGTTGCACTGGTGAATGCGCTGGCGGCGATACTTTTGCAGGTGGGAATTCCTTGGTCGGTGGTGATCCTGGCCTTGCTATGTGCCGGAGCCGCAACCGGCGCCGTGCAGGGCTGGTTCGTGGCTTTCGAAGGCATACCGGCCTTCATCGTCACACTGGCCGGCCTTTCGATCCTGCGCGGCGTCGCACTGCTCATGACGCAAGGCTTCTCCATCCCGATTGCGCCCGATAGCCTGTTTGTTCAGATCGGACGTGGCTGGCTCGCCGGCATTCCGTTCCCGGCGGTCATTGCCATCATATCGCTCCTTGCGGGATTCGCGGCCCTGAACCTGATGCAATTTGGCCGCCATGTCGTGGCGATCGGCGCCAACATGGAGGCGGCGCGCCGGGCTGGTGTGCCGGTGAAGTGGCGGCTCATCATGTGCTATGTGCTGAGCGGGATTGCCGCCGCCGTTGCCGGTATTGTTATTGCCGCGCGCCTGGGGTCGGGATCTTCAAATGCGGCCGTGGGATTTGAGCTCGAGGTGATTGCAGCCGTGGTGCTGGGCGGCACGTCGCTCATGGGGGGCAAGGGTACGATCATCGGAACGGCGCTCGGCGCCTTGACGATCGCCGTCATCGGCAATGGCCTGATCCTCTCGCATGTGTCGCCGTTCTTTACACAAATCGTGACCGGCCTCATCATCCTCATCGCAATCTGGCTCAACACCAGAGTCTTCGCGAGGCTCGCCGCGCCGGTGCGCCGACCGTGAAGGGCGGGATCGCATGATGGAACTGGCGGAAGCGCATATCGGCTCGGGAAAAGTCATGACGGTGCGGGGGGCTGTTCCCGCAGCCAACCTGGGCATCACGCTGCCGCATGAACATATCCTCAATGACTGCCGGTGCTGGTGGCACAAACCTGTCGAGGCGGACCGGCACTCTCTCGCGGATGGCCCTGTTCATATGGGGATCATCGGTGAACTCCGCATGGACCCCTTCGTCAATCGCGACAATTGCACGCTCGATGACGAGGCCCTCGCCGTCAGTGAGCTGCTGGCGTTCAAGACCGCGGGAGGGGCGACGGTTGTCGACCCCACCTGCCGGGGAATCGGCCGCAACCCGGAAGCACTCGTGCGCATCTCGCTGGCTACAGGCCTCCACATTGTCATGGGCTCCGGTTACTACCTTCAGACCTCGCACCCGCCGGAACTTGCGCGACTTTCCATCGATAACATCGCCGATGAAATCGTTACCGAGGCACTGCGTGGCGTCGGGGATACAGGCGTGAAGATCGGCCTCATCGGCGAAATTGGCGTATCGGGCGAGTTCACCAGGGATGAAGAAAAATCGCTGCGTGGCGCGGCGCGCGCCCAGGACCGCACCCAACTGCCATTGATGGTGCATCTCCCGGCCTGGTACCGCCACGCCCATCGAGTGCTCGACATCGTTGCCGAGGAGGGCGGCAATATCCGCCATACGGTCCTCTGCCACATGAATCCCTCCGGCAGTGATCCCGGATATCAAATGTCGCTTGCCGAGCGTGGGGCCTTCATCGAGTATGACATGCTGGGCATGGATTATTGGTATGCCGACCAGCAGGTGCAGTGCCCTTCCGATGAGGAAAACGCCCGCGCCATCGCCGGACTCGTCGCCGCCGGTCACACCAGCCGCCTGCTCCTCTCCCAGGACGTGTTCCTCAAGATGATGCTCTGCCAGTATGGCGGTTTCGGTTATGCCTATGTCCTCAAACACTTTGTTCCACGCCTGAGACGGCATGGCGTGCCCGAGGCCGCGATATCGGCAATGCTGATCGACAATCCCCGTAGCGTCTTTCACGCGGCCTCGTTTTCACGGAGAATATCATGAAGAAGAAAAACGTTTTGCTTGTCGGCGAAAGCTGGGCCAGTTCGGCAAATCACAGCAAGGGCTGGGACACGTTTTCGAGCGTCACGTTTCATCTCGGCGCCGCGCCGCTGGTCGATGCGCTCGTGGGCAGCCCTTTCGAACTCACCTACATGAAGGCCCATGAGGCGGCTTCCGAATTTCCTCTCTCACTCGAGGGGCTGAAAGGTTTCGATGCCATACTCCTTTCCGATATCGGTTCGAATACACTGCTGCTTCATCCCGATGTGTGGCTTCACGGAAAAACCGTTCCCAACCGCTTGTCGCTGATCAAGGATTATGCCGCGGCTGGCGGCGGGCTGATGATGATCGGTGGCTACTTTTCGTTCCAGGGCATCGACGGCAAGGCCCGCTGGCACAAGACGGCGGTGGAAGCGGCGCTGCCTGTCACCTGTCTTCCCTATGACGACCGGCTGGAAACGCCCGAAGGCATTGTGGCGGAGGTGGTCTTGCCATCGCATCCGATCGTCGCGGGGTTGGACCAGCCTTGGCCGGCCCTGCTTGGGGTCAACGAGGTGAAACTGAAGGCGGGCGCCGATGTGCAGGTAATCGCGCGGTTGCCCGAGGCCCAGGGCGGCCATCCGCTACTGGTCGCCGGAAGCCATGGCAAAGGGCGCACCCTGGTGTGGACCTCCGACATTGGCCCCCATTGGTTGCCCAACACGTTTGTCTCCTGGCCCGGTTACAAGAAGCTCTGGACCCAGGCGCTGGCCTGGCTGACGCGATCTTAAGTGGTGATGCTGCTCGTTCTTGGGAATGCCTGCAGGGATATTACCTTCCGTGTTGCGGCGCTTCCCGCCCCCGGGGAAACGCTCAACGCACTTGATACAGTCAGCGGCTTGGGCGGCAAGGGGCTCAATCAAGCCATTGCTGCGGCCCGGACCGGAGCGGTTGTCCGGTTTGTCGCCGCTGTTGGCAACGATGCAGTTGCGGACACCATTCGCGCCGCCTTGCGGGCTGAAAGCATGACGGATGCGGGCCTTATTGCAAAGCCCGGCGAAACCGACCTTTCGGCCATCATTGTCGCAAGCAGCGGGGAGAACATGATTGTGACGAATGCGGTCCACGCCGCAAGCCTCGGCATCGAAGACATCGCAGAACACATGTCGTTCGCAGGCGGCGACACGTTGCTGCTGCAAGGTAACCTTCCCGCCGAAACCAGCATCCATGCAGCAAAGCGTGCAAGAGCTTCAGGCGCCAGGGTGGTTTTCAATCCCGCTCCCTACCACGATTGGTGCAAGATAATTGCGCATGACATCGATGTCTTAATTCTCAATGCTGTCGAAGCCGAACGCTGGTCGGGCGCCAGCGGTCTGGAACGGTCTATTGAACAATTGAGTGCACCCGTCGGAATAGTGACTTGCGGACCCATGGGCTGCCTGGTGAAAAAAGGCCGTGAGTCCGTGCAGGAATGCCTCGCGCCCCGGGTGAAAGCGGAAGATGCCACAGGTGCCGGAGATACCTTCTGTGGTGTATTCACGGCGGAGTGGATGCGTACCGGAGAGGCCGCCGCCGCGGTCCGCCTGGCGCTCGCGGCGGCGAGCGATTCAGTCACGCGGCCGGGCGCGCTGGCATCGGTTCCGAGCCGGGAGGCGCTGGCGCACATGCGGCGTGAACTCAGATGATGGTGCAAGACCTTCTCACTGCGGCGGCAGTGCGTGGTGCGGCGGCCCGCATGCTCGCCGATGCGCGGGCAGGGGGGCTGCAACACTGGACGCTCGATGAACAGGCGCTGCCGCAGATCGCGACACTCGTGGCCCGCATTACGCAGCGGAATTATCCCGATCTGAAGATTCCGTTTCATGCGCGCTGGCGGCATTTCACCGCGGGCGGGGTGGACCGCTGGCTGGCACTCGCAGCGGCACTGCCGGAGGCCGATCCCGTCGAACGCGCGCGCCGGGCGTTTGATCTCGTGATCATGTCAGTTCTTGTCGATGCCGGGTCCGGCGGCGCCTGGAGTTACTTCGACGCCATCACGAAAGAGCGTTATCATTCCTCCGAAGGCCTGGCCCAGGCGTCGCTGGACCTTTATCGGGATGGAATTCGGAAGACGCGGGGCCGCGCGCTTGCAGCACAATGGCTTGCAGCGCTTGACATCGGCGAATTCGAGCGGGCCTTTCAAGTCCGCGACGACAATCCCTTGAGCGGAACGATGGGCCGGGTTTCGCTCTTGAACCGCCTTGGCCGGGTGTGTCTTGCGCGCCCGGACGTCTTCGCCACGTCTGGTATCCCGCGCCCCGGCGGTCTCGTCGATACCATCCTGAAGCACGCCGTGAACGGGCAGATTGCGGCGGACGCCACTCTCGAACTTGTGCTCGACAGCCTGGGGGCGATCTGGCCGTCACCCGTCACGCTTGAAGGCATACCGCTCGGCGATGCCTGGATTTACCCTCCCTGGGCCTCGGACGATGGCCTTACCGCGAGCGCCATCGTGCCATTTCACAAGCTCTCGCAATGGCTCACCTACTCGCTCATCGAGCCGCTCGAGGACGCCGGCATCACCGTGACCGGCATCGGCCAACTCACGGGTCTCGCCGAATACCGCAATGGCGGACTGTTCGTTGATGGCGGCGCCTTGCAGTTGAAGCGGCCGGCTGACGCTGCGCTGGTTCATGCGCCCGATTCAGCCCTTGTGATCGAATGGCGAGCGATGACTGTTGCCCTGCTCGATCTCCTCCATCCGCTTGTCGCGGAAGAACTCGGCATTGCCTTCGCCGGCTTTCCCCTGGCCCGCATGCTGGAAGGCGGCACATGGGCCGCGGGCCGGGATATGGCCAGACGATCCCGCACGGACGGCAGGCCGCCGATTACCGTCGTGAATGACGGAACAGTATTCTGATGGCTTGCCTTTGCCTCTCCACCACGCCTTCTGCCCTTGCAAAATCAAAACTTTGCCGCCATACTTTTGATGTCATGCCGCAACCCTTGATCCGGCGCATGCTTGTCATGTTGCTCGCAGTCTTCTTGACTGGGGGGTTCGGCTTGTCCGCCGTTCAAGCAAGCAGCATGAGCATCACGATGATGGACATGGCCCCCGGCATGGGCAATTCCGCCAACGGGAAGTGCCTTGATTGCGAAAGCCCCGGCGGTTCCAAGGGAATGGCTGCCTGCGTGGCGCCGGCCTGTGCTGGAAACTTGGCGGCGCGTCTGCCTTCCCTGGAAAATTCCCGTCTTGGCTCCATGGCGGTCCATCATCCGCGTCCGGACCGGGCGCTTCTCGGCCGTGGCTCGGAGCCCGACCCCTACCCTCCACGAACCATCGACATCGCCTGACGCACCTTCTGCCGCCGTGAGCGGCGAGGAGCGCGGTCGAACGCGCATGTACGCAAACTCCCTCGTGGAGACCCGCCATAATGGCGGCGCGGCATGCCATCCAAGGTGGTTGTCGAAGGATCGGAAAGTGATTTCAAGTTTCAGCAATTCCATATCCCGCCGGACGTTTGTGCTAGGCGGCGCAGGCATCGTTTTGGCGGCGATTGCAGGTTCTCGGGTTTCGCGGGCCGGAGGCCCCGCCGAATATCGGCTGCGCGCTGCGCCGGGTGCCGCCCGTCTCACATCCGGCGACGGCCCGCAGACCAATGTACTAGCATACAACGATTCGATGCCGGGACCGGTATTGCGCCTCAAGCAAGGCGATCCGGTACGTTTCATCGTCGCGAACGGGCTCGACCAGGATACGACGGTTCATTGGCATGGCATCCGGTTGCCCAACGCCATGGACGGTGTGCCGGGCCTCACCCAGCCGCCGATCAAACCCGGCGAGAGCTTCGTCTATGAATTCACGCCGCCCGACGCGGGGACATTCTGGTATCACCCGCACGCCAACAGTCTGCAGCAGATTGGGCGCGGCCTCGCCGGTCTTCTGATCGTCGAGGAACGCGAGACCGTCGCCGTTGATCGCGACATCCTGTGGATGTTGCAGGACTGGCGGCTGACGGGCAGCGGCGAGATCGCCTCCGGCTTCGGCAGCATGATGGACGCATCCATGTCCGGCCGGGTCGGCAATCTTGTCACCATCAACGGTTCCAAGCCGCGCGATCTATCGGTTCGCGCCGGAGAGCGCGTCCGGCTGCGTCTGGCCAACGCGGCGCTCGCCCGCATCCTGGCACTCCGATTCGAAGGACATCGCCCCATTGTCATCGCCGTCGACGGCCAGCCCTGCGAGCCACACGCACCGGAAAATGGCCGCGTTGTAATCGGTCCCGCCATGCGCATCGACGTCGTGCTCGACATGCAGGGCGACCCCGGCAAGCGCTACGCCGTTATCGACGATTTCTACGACGGACTTTCCTACGAGTTGACCAATCTTGCCTACGAGAAAGCGCCACTCCGCGCGCGCGCGCTTGATACCGCGTTTGTGCTGCCAGCCAATCCGCTCCCTGAACCGGACCTCGCCAAAGCGGTGAAGCAGGAGATCGTCCTGCAGGGCGGCATGATGGGCGGTGGCAAGCTGGCAGGCGTCGGCGGCTTGAATGGCATGGCCATGCCCGGCATGGGCGGCGGACCCGTCTGGGCGATCAACGGCATGTCGATGACCGGCGACGGTGGGATGGACATGCCGCCCTTATTCACCCTGCGGCGCGGGGTGAGCTGCCTGCTTGCCATGCGCAATCAGACCGCATGGTGGCACACCATGCATATTCACGGCTTCAGCATGCTGGTGCTCACCCGCAATGGGGCACCCGTGCCCTATCGGCAATGGCAGGACAGCGTGCTGATGGCGCCGAAGGATGCCGTCGAATGCGCCTTCGTTGCCGATAACCCCGGCAACTGGATGCTCCATTGCCATGTCACCGACCACCAGATGACGGGCCTCATGACCGTGTTCCGTGTAGCTTGACTCCCGTTCAACTAAAGGAGAAGTGAAATGAAAACTATCTACCGTCTCGCAACAACAGCCGTGCTGATCGCCCTGCCGCATCATGCCTTCGCGGCGGTGATCAAAGGTTCAATGTACAAGAACCCAACGTGCACCTGCTGCGAGACCTACGCCGCCTATCTCGAGAAGAATGGCCTGAAGATCAAAATCATACCGACGAACGATCTCGATCAGATCGCGGCAACCGAGGGTGTGCCCGACCAGCTGCGCAGCTGCCACACCATCAAATTCGGCAATCTCGTCATCGAAGGTTTCGTGCCATTCAAGCAGGTCAAGAAGATGTTGACCATGCCGTTCAATGCCAAGGGCCTTTCAATGCCAGGCATGCCCATGGACATTGCGGAAATGGGTTTCGACTCGATGCCCGGCATGGAAAAGGCGACCTACACCATCTACGCCTTCACCACGGACGGGAAGGATCCGACGATCTTCGGCACCTATTCTTCGAATTAGGGGGCTCACAAAGACAGACCTGGCGCCGCGGCAACACATTCGCGCCGGGCGATCACCACTCCTCGTGACGAGGTTCTAAGATGGCTGAACAACTATCGGCTAATCCATCCACGCCCCCGGACGTTCGCGTCGCTCGCCGGCGGCTTCTGCTTGCCTTGCCCGCAACGGGCTTTGTCGCCCTGGCGGGTTTATTCGCCGTGGGCCTCGGCCGCGACCCAAGCCTGCTGCCATCCACGCTCATCGGCAAGAAAGTGCCGGAGTTCGAGCTCCCGCCGGTCAAGGGCCGGACGTTGGGGCTGTCGAGCAAGAACCTCGTGGGCGAGGTGTCGCTGGTCAATGTCTTCGCCTCCTGGTGCGTCGCCTGCCGCCAAGAGCATCCGGTATTCATGGAACTGACGCGCAAGAAGCTCGTGCCTCTGCACGGCCTCAACTACAAGGATGCGCCCGACGATGCCGCCCAATGGCTCAACACCATGGGCGATCCCTACACCCGCATCGGCGCCGACCTGAATGGCCGCGTCGCCATCGACTGGGGTGTTTATGGCGTCCCCGAAACCTTCGTGGTCGGGGCCGATGGCACCATCGCTTACAAGCATATCGGCGCCGTCACCGAACAGGTACTCGGTCAAACGATCATGCCGCTCGTCGAAAGCCTGCGCAAATCGGCGAAAGGAGCGGGGGTATGAGACAGCTCCGCCGCGCGGCCGTCGGCGCACTGTTCCCGCTGGCCGTTTCGATCGCCAACGCGGCACAACCTCCCTTCGCGATGAGCGATCCCCTGAAGGAGCTTCCCGAACTTCAGTTCACGGGCGGCGCCGGCCAGGCGAGGACACTGGCGAACTTCACGGGGAAGGTTGTGTTGCTTAACATCTGGGCCACCTGGTGCGTGCCCTGCCGCAAGGAAATACCGACATTCGACCGGCCGCAGGCCGCCCTTGGTGGTCCCGATTTCGAAGTTGCAGCCCTCTCCATCGACGCCAAGGGGATGGATGCTGTCAACAAGTTCTATGCCGAGACCGGCATCCGGCATCTCGCCCGCTATGTGACCTCGGCCGGTAACGCCGCACTCGAAACGCTCGGTGTCTTCGGGCTTCCGGCAACGTTTCTGATCGGCCGGCGGGGCGGGGAACTGGGTAGAAAAATCGACCCCGCCGAATGGGACTCGCCCGAAATGACCGAGTTTCTGAAGCAAGTAATCAAGCAGCAAAAGGAGACCAACCCATGAGTGCTTACGATTCCGGCAACTCCGGAAAACGATCCCTGACCCAGGATCTGTGGTCCGCCACGCGCTATTACCTGAGCAACCGCACCGGCATGATTGCGACGGCCGCCGTGGTGGTCGGCGCCGGCGTCTGGTTCAACTGGGGCTGGTTGGTGGCCGCCGGCCTCGCGCCGATCATCCTCTTATTGTTGCCGTGCGCCGCCATGTGCGCCCTCGGACTTTGCATGAAGGGCGGTGCCACGTCCCCGGGCGATGCTCAGGTGCCTCAAAGAGATTCCGCTCGCGAGGCGGGCCAAAGTCCAACATTGCGGCTCGCGGCCACGGATGGAAAGGCCGAGCCTGCGGGCGAGACCAAGGAGCAGGACAAAGTCACTTCGCGCAATCACAAAGGTTGCTGCTGATCAACATTAACCAAAGGAGAACTGCAATGAACAGGAAACTTCGCATACTTACGCTCGCCGCCCTCGTTTTGGCAACCGTTGCGGCTGCATCGCCGCTCTATGCCCACGCGAAAGCAAAGCCATCCGCCGATGAAAGTTCGATGATGGGTGGCGGCAACAAAGGCGGCATGGACATGATGGGCCAGATGAACAAGATGATGGAGAACTGTAACAAGATGATGGAGATGGCGATGAACAATATGGGCGGCTCCGGCATGCAGATGCCAATGGGCGACGGAAAAGCGCCCGAGAAAAAGAACTGAGGAAGAAGCCCGGCTCCGTTTCGCGGGGCCGGGCCAATCGGATCGAATCCGGGATGCCATCCCGGACACAAATTTCCAGGCGGGCCTATTCGCATTCGCTGGAGGAACTCTCCCAGGGCTTCATCAGTGAGGCGAAGTATTTCCAGTCGGTTGACACGGAAGCGACGGGCTTCACCTTGCAGGATACCGGTGGCCGCGCCGTCAGCCTCGCCGATTTCGGGGGCAAGGTCGTGGTGCTGAACTTCGTCTACATCAACTGCCCGGATTTCTGCCCGCTGCAATCGGAGAAGATCGCCGAGATACAGAAAATGGTGAACATCACGCCAATGAAGACACAAGTGGAGTTCATCTCGATTTCCACCGATCCCAAGCGCGATTTTGGCCGGGCCTTAACTGACTACGGCGATAATCACGGCCTCGACCCGGTGAACTGGGTTTTTCCCACGGCCGCGCCCGGCCAGCCCGAGGACTCGACCCGGCAACTTGCCGCATCCTATGGCCTGCAATTCAAACTTGCGGCGGACGGCGAGCAGATGCATGGTGTCGTTACCAATGTGATCAGTCAGGATGGACGCCTCGTGGCGCGGTTTCACAGCCTCAAATTCGAGTCCCTCAATCTCGTCAAGTTCATCAATGCGCTGACCAATGATCCCCATCCCGGCAGTAGCAGGCCGGGCCTATGGGCAAGACTGAAAGCGTGGTTTTAAGCATGGCGGCGATTTCCGAAATCGGCCTGATCGCGGCCTTCGCCGCCGGGATGATCTCGTTCCTGTCGCCCTGTGTTCTGCCCCTGGTGCCCGGGTATGTCTCCTATGTATCCGGATCGGCGGCTTTGAACGCACCGCGATCCTCACCGGCAAGGTGGCTGACCCTTTTGCCAAGCGGTTGCTTTGTCCTGGGCTTCTCGTCGGTGTTCATAGCCCTGGGCGCCAGTGCGACGCTGCTCAGCCGGGTTCTTCTTTCCTATCGCTATGAGACCAACCTGATCGGCGGTGCCATCATCATTGTGTTCGGCATCTTCGCAACCGGCCTGATTCCCATGCCGTGGCTGGCGCGCGACGTCCGCTACCACGGTCAATTGCCCGGTGGAAAACTACCGGGCGCCTATGTGCTGGGCCTTGCCTTCGGCTTCGGCTGGACGCCCTGCATCGGTCCGATTCTAGGCGCCATCCTGACGGTGAGCGCGGCATCGGCGACCGCATCGGCCGGTATTGTTCTGCTTACCGCCTACGCCCTTGGTCTCGGGGTTCCGTTCCTGGTTTCCGCGGTGTTCACGGAAAGTCTGATGCGGCGCATGTCAGCGATGCGCCGGGCAGGGCGCGTCCTCAAGATCGGCGCCGGCGCCGTGATGATTGTCATGGGGATCGCGATGGTAACAGGCTATATGTCAATCATGTCATATTGGCTGCTCGAGAATTTTCCGATCTTTTCGAGGATCGGCTGACAAAGCGGAGGATATCCCATGTCGATAACCGAAAGACGAAGCGGATTTCTTTCACGGCGGGCCGTCATGGCGGGCGCCGCGATGGCCGCGACAGGCATGATCGGCAGAGTTGAGGCCGAAGCCGGGGCACGGCTCTATCGGCAGCCGCGGGACAAGGCATACCCGCTCTATGACGAAGCCACCGCGAACGTCATTCCCCCCGCTGGATACCAGAGCCGCATCGCGCTCGGCGGCAGCATCGTCAAATTGGTCCGCAACGGCGTCATTTCACCCGACAAATTCCGGCAACTTGAGAAATTCAACGGCAAGATGCCCGAGGAACTTGCCACTGTCCTGGAAAAGCCATCCGGCGGCCCGATCCGCCTCACGCAAGAAAACGCCTTTCACTATGTCAATCTGCTCTGGCCGGTCGGCCTTTCCAACCGCCTTGACGCCAACAAAGAAAGCCCCATTGCCGGCCCCGACTTGCCCGGTTTCGCCTCAACGGGCGGGTGGAATTTGGGCATGGCGCCGGAGGGGAGCGTTTACTTCAACAAATTCCCCATTATCCAACTGAAGCCAGAGGCGGAAACGCTGGGGGTGCGCGTCGCCAAATCGACCTATCGCCCGTGCTGCAACAATTCGACGTTTTTCCAGGATTGCAATCACGGCTCGGCGCTTTTTGCGGTTTTGCAACTGGGTGCCGCGCAGGGGCTGAATGAAGAACAGCTCTACAAGGAAGCCCTCGCCTTCAATTCATTCTGGTTCCCGGATTATTATATCCGCACCGCGCTCTATTTCAAAGTCGTCCGCAAAACCGAATGGCGCGACGTCGATGCCAGGACGATCACCGGACCGGGCTTCTCCGCCGGCGGGCCGTGGCAGCAGAATGTCTTGGCGCCCCTTGTGGCCTATCCGGACCTCATTCCTCAGCCGGCAGGCGGCGCCAATTGCGGAACGTAAATCAGGACATGGAGGTGGATCGCCCAATGCCTGAAGTTCGAAGGCCGAAGGGCGTTCTCTCGCGGGGCCGTTGCTTGCCCGGAACGCTGTGATTTGCGAACTCGGATGGCGTCAGCCATCCGAGCCCTGAGTGAGGTCTGTGGATATTGTCGTCGTCTTTCCAGACCGAGCACGGCACGGGCCTGGGCGAGCGAGGTGAACAGGGTCTCGTTCAGCAGTTCGTCGCGAAGCCTGCCGTTGAAGCTTTCGACGAAGGCATTTTGCTGCGGCTTGCCGAGGTCGATGTAATGCCATTCGACCGAGTTGGCCCGTGACCAGTCGAGAATAGCCAGGCTGGTGAGTTCCGGGCCGTAGCACCTACGGAAGAAGCACGATTGTTCCGCCGAGACAGCGGAGCGCGAAGCCCTTCAGGGGCGAGCGCGCTCCGCACGAGGCGGCCCCGCTCAGCCTGCTGGCGGTCATGGAGGGCCGGATATCTCTAGAATGCAGTTGTCCAAAACTCTTTCAGGAGATGACCCGCCATGATCAATCGCAATCCTATTCCCGATGATGCCGTGTTGGTAGCCATCGATGTTGCCAAGAACCGGAATGAGGTTTTGATCGAGCTGCCGGGAGGTAAAAGACGGCATATGGCCGGAGCGCCCGATTTGCGCCATAAGGGCCAAGATGAAAGTCTACATGATCGTACTCTATGCCGGATTGCTGCTGTTTGCCCTGCCGCATCTCGGCTCGATCCTGCTGCCCGGCCGTCGCGACTGGTTGGTGGCGCGCTTCGGCAAGCGGCACTGGCGCAACGGCTACGCGCTGGTGACCCTGCTGGGCCTCCTCCTCATGGTGTGGGCCGTGGCGCGGGCAAGGTCCGGGGAAGCGGCGACCGACTGGATCTACGTGCCGGCCCCGTGGACACGGCCGGTCACCACGCTGCTGGTGGCCCTGGGCTTCGTTTCGCTCGCCGCCGCCTTCGTCAAAGGCCATCTCCGCCAGCTCTTGCAGAATCCCATGTCGATCGGTGTGGCGCTGTGGGCGCTGGGTCATCTGATAGCCAACGGCAAGCGGGTCGATGTCTATGTCTTCGCCACTTTCCTCCTTGTGGCGCTCACCGACATCGTCATCTCGATGCGGCGGGGAAAGCGGCCGGCCGGGCCTGCCTCTCTCATCTGGGATGGCGCCGCAGTGGCCGGCGGGCTTGTTCTGTTTGCCATCTTCCTGTTCGGCTTCCACCCCTACGTCCTCAAGCTTCCGGTGACCAATTGATCCTGCTGAGCATCGGCATTGTTGCCTTCGCCGTGCTGCATTTGGCCCCGGCTCTGCCGGAGGTGAAGGCGAAACTCACCCGCCGATTCGGTCGGGCCTATGGTCCGCTCTATGGCGCGGCCTCGCTGCTGGCCCTTGCTCTTATCGTCCTCGGCTGGCGGGCCTCCGCCGTCATTCCGGTCTATGCTCCGCCGGAGTGGGGGAGGGCGGCCAATTTCGTCCTGACTTTCGTGGCATTTCTCTGTCTCGGCGTCTTCCTGTTCCGTGGGGCGCTGCGCCAGCGGCTGCGCTTTCCCATGGCCATTGCCGTCCTGTTCTGGGGCACCGGCCATCTTCTCGCCAATGACGATCTCCGCGGCCTCATCCTGTTCGGCGGGCTGATGGTCTATGCGGCGCTCCATATCGCTATGGGTCTGGCCCGGAGCCTCAGCCCCAGTACCGATGTGCGGGTCGGCCATGATCTCATGTCATTGCTCGCGGGAGTTGCCCTTTACGTCGTGATGATCCAGTTGCACCCCATTCTGATCGGTGTTCCCGTGCTCGTGCTATCGCGGTAAGGTGTAGCTATGTCGGTCCAGTCCCCCATCAAGCGCATCACCGCTCCCGAGATCGGCGCCCGCAAGGGTGGTGCCCCGATCGTCTCGCTCACCGCCTATCATGCTCACACGGCGGCGATCGCCGACAAATATGTCGACTTCCTGCTGGTCGGCGACTCCCTCGGCATGGTGATGCACGGCTTCGAGTCAACCCTCCCCGTTCCGCTCGAGCTGATGATCATGCACGGCCGGGCGGTGATGCGCGGGGCCAAGCGCTCTCTCGTCGTCGTCGATATGCCCTTCGGCTCCTATGAGGAAAGCCCGGCCCAGGCCTTTCACAACGCCGCCAAGGTGATCAAGGAAACCCAGTGCGGCGCCATCAAGCTGGAAGGCGGCCGGCGCATGGGCGAGACCATCCGCTTTCTCTCCGAGCGCGGCATTCCGGTGATGGCCCATATCGGGCTCACGCCACAGTCGATCAACATTCTCGGCGGCTACAAGACGCAAGGCCGCGAGCGGGCCCAATGGGCGGCAATCGAGGAGGATGCGCTGGTGGTCGCCGAGGCCGGCGCCTTCGCCGTGGTGCTGGAGGCGATCGCCGAGCCGCTGGCCGCCAAGATCACCGCCGGGATTCCCATCCCGACGATCGGCATCGGGGCGTCGGCTGCCTGCGACGGGCAAATCCTGGTGATGGAAGACATGCTGGGTCTGTCGCCGCAGGTGGCGAAGTTCGTCAAGGAGTTTGGCGAAGTCGGCAAGGCCATCGAGGGCGCCATCCGTTCCTATGCCGACGAGGTCCGGGCCCGCAGCTTCCCGGCGCCTCAGAATACCTACACGGCGAAGGACTGAAGCGACCCCGCCCTTCTTCCATGCCCCAGACTCGGGCGAGGGGTGTTCACATCGGTTGCGGGGGTGGCTTCATCGCCGGAGCGCGGGGCGCGGCCGATTGCTGCGCCAGGGCGGTCAACCCGGCGATGCCGCCGAGTTGCATCGACTCCAGCGCCGTACTCGGCACCACCACGATGGTGGAATTCTGCTTCAGCCCCTCATAGAGCATGTTCATGGCGCGCAGGTGAAAGGCGGTGGGGTCGCCGGCATAGGTGCGCGCCGCCTCGACGAATTTTTCCGCCACCTGGCGCTCGGAGTCGCCCAGGATGACGCGGGCCTGGCGTTCGCGCTCGGCCTGGGCCTGCATCGACATGGCGTTTTCGAGGCCCGACGGGATGAGCACGTCCTTGACCTCGACCGAGATCACGTGAATGCCCCAGGGCTCGCTGCGCTCGTCGATGATCGTCCGCAGTTCGCGGCCGAGCTTCTCGCGGCCTTCCAGCATGTCGGCCAGCATGGTCTTGCCGATCACGTCGCGCAACGCCGTCTGCGATGCCCAATTGACGGCGGTTTGATAATCGGCCACATCGAGTGCCGCTTTCTTGGCATCGATCACCTTCCAGAACAGCACGGCATCGACGTCGACCGGGACGGTGTCCTTGGTGAGCGTCTTTTCCGCCTTGAAGGTGGTGGTGATGACGCGGGTATCGATCCAGTAGGGCACCGTCTCGATGACCGGCACGATGAAGAACAGGCCGGGCCCTTCCAGCGAGCGGAACCGGCCCAAGCGCAGAATGATCGCCTTTTCCCACTGATCGGCAATCTTGATGGCCGACCAGGCAATGAGGGCGATTGCGACCACCACTGCGGCGATCGCCGGATTGGGGCCACCGGCCGCCAGCATCAGCCCGCCGCCGGCGGCGAGAATGAGAACGGCGATCAGCAACGCAAAGGAATTGGTTCTCCGCATTTCGCTAGCTCCACCAACACCCTAATTAGTATAGCACAATTTGGCGGACGGATATGTACCTGCCGGATTTCGGGACTCCGCGCGCGCCGGTGTCGCAGGATGGCCGGCATCACGCATTCGCCACAAGCGGCGGCTAGCGTCGTCGCCGGTTTGGCCAAGGTGCTTGCACGGATGGCGATTTCGCGGCGGAACTTCCTGGCCGGGGCGGCGCTAGCGGGTCTGGCGCCACGCCTGGTCCATGCCGAGACCACGGCTGACGGCTTTGAAGCGGTCCGGGCCCGGCGCGGACTAGCGCAGCTTCTCGAAAATCCTGCACCGGCCACGCCGGTGTGGAGTTTTACCGGCAGCGCCGCCCCGGCGGTCATTCGGGCGCGCCAGGGCGAAAGCCTCAAGCTCCGCTTGTTCAACGAGCTCGATTTCGAAATCTGGCTGCATTTCTTCGGGGTGCGGGGGCCATCGGAACTGATGACCATCAATGTACCGGCGGGAACGGCGCGCGGCGTCGACTGCGTCTTCACCCCGCCCGACGCCGGAACCTTCTGGATCGGGCCGATGGCGGACGTGTCGCGACTGCGCGACATGGGACTCTATGCGCTGCTGGTGGTCGGCGAGGCAGCGACTTTGCCGGATATCGACGATCTGCCGCTCATCATCGACGACTGGAAACTCGGTGACAATGGCGCCATGGAAGGCCACTTCGGCGACATCGAGACCATGGTGGGCGAGGGACGGCTCGGCAACTGGTTCACCGTGAACGGCGTCCACCGTCCGCGCCTGACATTGCCGGCGGCAAAACTCACAAGGCTGCGGCTTCTCAATGCCGCCAATGTTCGGCGCATGAACCTGCTGTTCAAGGGCGGCGACATTGCCTTGATCGGCCTCGACGGCCAGCCGGTGCCATTGGCCCCGCTCGGCAGCGAGCCTTTGGCGCTGGCGCCGGGTCAGCGGGCCGATCTTCTGGTGTCGCCGGGCTCGGACGTGAGCCTGGCGCTCGATTTCTTCGGGGACGTGGCGGGGCTCGCCGATCTCATACGCGGTGGAACCGGCGATGCCCCCGCACTTCCCGACACGTCCCCGTTGCCGGCCAATCCGACCGCCACGCCGGCCGATCCTGCCACTGCCCGGCGCGTGCCACTCGCTATCGAAGGTGGTCTGAAGGGCGGTCTCAAGTCCGCTCTCTATCGAGGTCAGCCCATGGAACTGCGCGGCCTCCTCGAGCATGGGCTGGGCTGGGCCTTCAACGGGGCGGCAGGCCCCGGCGGTCCGCCACTGGTCGAAGCCAAACGCGGCGAGACGCTGATCATCGCCGTCGACAACCGCACCGGCTTCGAGCAGCCCATCCATCTCCACGGCCATATCTGGCGCGAGGCGGGTTCGCCCGGGTCCCCCTGGCGCGATACGGCGGTCATCGCCGCGCACCGGACCATGGACCTCCTCATGGTGGCCGACAATCCGGGAAGCTGGGCAGTGCAGAGCCTCATCGCCGAGCGCGCCGATGGCGGGCTCCTTACCGGCTTCACCGTCGCCTGACGCCGCGTTCAGCCTCGCTTAACCAATTGCGCTCCTAATCGGGGGAGATTCGTCAAGGGGCAGACCATGTCCGTCGAACTTTTGGGCTTTGTGGCCGGTGCCGCGGTGGCATGTTGCGTGGGTCTGGTGCTGATGCGCCACGAACGCTGGAAGGAAATCGCCACGGCCTATCGCGGCCGGCCGGAGGCTTCCCGCAAGCCCCACGGAAATGCCTTGATTTGGCCCAGCCGCTGATCTACGCCCGCTCTCTAACCCAGCAAACTGGTTTCAGGAGCCTCCGGCGTTGAGCGATGAATCCCTGTTCCGCGAGGTGGACGAGGAAGTCCGCCAGGATCAGCTGAAGAAAATATGGGACCGTTACGGCAATGCGATAATCGGGTTGTGCCTGGTCGTCGTCATCGGCGTTGCCGGTTTCAAGGGTTGGCAATATTGGCAGGTGAAGCAGTCGGAAGCGGCCGGTCAGGTGTTCTTCGATGCGGCAAGACTTGCCGATGCCGGTAAGGCCGACGAGGCGGTGAAGCTCTACAGCACCATCGGTCACGCGGGCTATGGCCAGCTCGCCAGGTTGCGTGAAGCCGCGGTCTTTGCCGCCTCCGGCAATTCCGACGCAGCGGTCAAGGCCTATGACGGGGTGGCGGCCGATGCCTCCGCCGACCCGGCAATCCGCGATCTCGCCCGCATCCGGGCGGGCTATGTGCTGGCCGAGACGGCCAGGCCCGACGATCTCAAGGCCCGCATCGGGAGCTTTGACGTGGGCGGCGGGCCGTGGCGTCACGCCGCCCGGGAGATCATCGGTATCGCCGCCTATCATAGCGGCGACTACGCTACCGCCGACCGCTACATGAGCGCCATTCTCGCCGATCCGGAAACGCCCGCGGGGTTGCGCCAGCGGGCCCGGACGCTTGGCGATCTCCTCGTGCCCTTGCTGGCGAAATCCTAGGACACCAGATGCACAAATTCGCCATGGCCATGGGCCTTCTGCTTCTTGTCTCGCCGCTGACGGGCTGCAGTTCGGTCAAGAATCTTCTCGGAATGGGCGTCGACGATACGGTTCTGCCGGGAGCCCGCGAAGCCGCCATTCCGGGCAAGCCATCGTTTCCCGATCCCAACGACGCCCCGCCGACCATCGAACAGCCGGGCGGCGGCGTGGCCCAGAGCGCCTCGCCCAACCAGGCGCCAGGCCAGCAAACGGCAAGCGGTCCCTTGCCCGAGGTCAAGTCGGCCTGCAAGCCCAGCGATCCCAAGTGCAAGCCGGCAACGGGCGGAACCTTCAACGATCCGCAATGACCGCGACCGTCGCCATTCTCGGTCGCCCCAATGTCGGCAAGTCCACCCTGTTCAACCGCCTGGTGGGGCGCAAGATCGCCCTCGTCGACAATCAGCCCGGCGTTACCCGCGACCGGCGCGAGGGCGAGGGCCGTATCGGCGATCTGAAATTCCGCGTCTTCGACACGGCCGGGCTCGACGATGCCCGCAAGGACAGTCTCGAGGCCCGCATGAGCGCTCAGGCCGAGACCGCAATCGATGCCGCCGATCTGGTGTTCTTCGTGATCGACGCCCGCGCCGGAATAACGCCGGTTGACCGGGCCTTCGCCGAGCGCATCCGCCGGCGCGGCAAGCCTACCGTCGTCGTCGCCAACAAGGCGGAAGCCCGCGAGGCCATGGCCGGGGTCCACGAAGCCTTTGAACTGGGCTTCGGCGAGCCGCTTGCCGTCTCCGCCGAGCACGGCGAGGGGATGGATCTTCTCTACGACGCCATCCTCCCCTATGCCAAATCGGCCGAAGGCGTGGTCGAGGAAGCGGAAGAAACCGCCAGCGGTCCCTTGCGGCTCGCTATCATCGGCCAGCCCAATGCCGGGAAATCGACGCTGGTCAACGCTCTCCTCGGTGAGGAACGCATGCTGACCGGCCCCGAGGCCGGCATCACGCGCGATGCCATCGCCACGGCCTTCCGTTTCGAAGGCAACGACATCCGCCTGTGGGACACGGCCGGCATCCGGCGCAAGGCCAAGGTGGCGGGCAAGATCGAGAAGCTCGCCGTCGGAGATGCGCTGCGCGCCATCCGCTTCGCCGATTGCGTGGTGGTGCTGATCGATGCCTCGCTGCCGATCGAAAGCCAGGACCTGACGCTGCTCGATCTCGTATCGCAGGAGGGTCGCGCCGTGGTGCTGGTGCTCAGCAAGTGGGATCTGGTCGAAGACAAGCAGAAGACCCTGAGGGAAGTCACCAGCAAGCTCGAAGACGTGCTGCCCGACATCCGCGGCGTGCCGGTCGTCACCCTGTCGGCCCAGCGCGAGCGTGGCCTCGATAAATTGATGCAGGCGGTGTTCGCCGCCGACAAGCGCTGGAACCACCGCATCCCGACCTCGCAAATCAACCGCTGGCTGGAAGCGGCGATCGAGCGTAACCCGCCGCCGGCACCGGGGGGCCGGCCCATCAAGATCCGCTATGCCACCCAGGCCAATGCCAGGCCGCCGACCTTCGCGCTGTTTGGCAACCAGTTGGCCAAGTTGCCGGAGAGCTATCTGCGCTATCTGATGAACGGGCTCCGTCAGGACTTCGATCTCAAAGGCGTGCCCATCCGCTTCAGCCTGCGCGGCGGGAAAAACCCCTACGACAAGGATCGGCGCTGACTAAAAACCAGGCCGCGGAACCCCTGATGCTGGCTCCGCGGCCCGTCGCCGTCCCTCGTACCCTGCGTCTCAGGCGGCGGCCTTGACCGCTATTTTCTGTACTTTTTGCTGGGCGGCCGGAGCCTTCGGCAGCACCACCTTGAGAACGCCCTTGTCGAAGGAGGCGTTGACCTTGTCGCCCATCACCTCAGTGGGAAGCGAGAATGAGCGCTCGAACATACCGTAGCTGCGCTCGACCAGATGATAATCCTTGTTCTTCTCGTCCTTCTCCTCCTTCTTCTCACCCCTGACGGTGAGAATGCCTTCGCGCAACTGAACGTCGATGTCCTTGACGTCAACGCCCGGGATATCGGCGGTCACTTCGATCGCGCCATCGGTCTCGGCGATGTTGAACTTGACCGGCATCATGCCGTCGCGGCCCTCGGCCAGGGCCGGCACACTGCGGCCGAAATCGCGGAATACCTGGTCGATCTCCTTCTGCAAGGAGGAAAAGAGATCGCCGCCATAACCGCGTCCGAACAGATCGGGAAGGAAATGCTTTGTCATTTCAGTCTCCATCTTTCTCCATTCCCCTGCATCGGATTAACCATAGCCGAATAATTCGGCCACACATTGACACACGTCAAATCCCCTTGCGTTCGTCATTTGTTCTAGGTTAAATGGCATAATGGCTAAGGCATTATCCACTTTCGTCTGCCAGTCCTGTGGGGGCACCTCGTCCAAATGGTCGGGGCGTTGCGATGCCTGCGGGGCCTGGAACACCATCATTGTCGAACCGGCGGCAGCCCCCATTTCGGGCGCCAAGGGGGGGCGCCTTACGGCCGGCAGCCCCACCCGGCTGGTCGGCCTCAAGGGCGAGACCGCGACACCGCCGCGCATCGTCACGGGGATAAGCGAACTGGACCGGGTGGCGGGCGGCGGCTTCGTGCCGGGCTCCGGCGTGTTGATCGGCGGCGATCCCGGCATCGGCAAGTCGACGCTTCTGCTGCAGGCGCTGGCGGAACTCGCCCGGGCCGGCCGGCGCGTCGTCTATGTGTCGGGCGAAGAGGCGGTAGCCCAGGTGCGGCTCAGGGCCGAACGCCTGGGCCTGGCCGACACGGGCGTGCTGCTGGCGACCGAAACCAACGTTTCCGACATCATCGCCACCCTGAACGAAGGCGGCCCGCCGGCGGTTGCCGTCATCGATTCGATCCAGACCCTGTGGGCTCCGGCAATCGAGGCCGCCCCCGGCACGGTGTCCCAGCTCAAGGCGGGGGCCGAGGCGCTGATCCGTTTCGCCAAGCAGAAGGGCACGGCCGTGCTGCTGGTCGGCCACGTCACCAAGGAAGGTCAGATCGCCGGCCCCCGGGTGATCGAGCACATGGTCGACACGGTGCTCTATTTCGAAGGCGACCGGGGCCACCAGTACCGCATCCTGCGGGCGGTCAAGAACCGCTTCGGCCCCACCGACGAGATCGGCGTGTTCGAGATGTCGGATGGCGGCCTCGCCGAGGTCGCCAACCCATCGCGGCTGTTCATGGGGCAGGGCGAAGCGCCGGCTCCCGGCACGGCGGTGTTCGCCGGCATCGAGGGCACCAGGCCCTTGCTCATCGAGGTGCAGGCGCTGGTGTCGCCGTCGCCCTTGGGAACGCCCCGCCGCACCGCGGTTGGCTGGGATTCCAACCGGCTTGCCATGATCCTCGCGGTGCTCGAGGCCCGCGGCGGCATCGCCATCGGTGCCAACGACGTGTTCCTCAACGTGGCGGGTGGGCTGAGAGTCAAGGAGCCCGCCGCCGATCTGGCGGTGGCGGCTGCACTGCTCTCCTCGCTCACCGGTACGGTTATACCCGCCGGCACGGTGATCTTCGGGGAGATTGCGCTGTCGGGCGCCATCCGTCCGGTGGGCCAGACCGAGGCCCGCCTTAAGGAAGCCCAAAAGCTCGGGCTGAAGGAGGCGGTTATCGCCGCGGCGGCCGATCCACCGGCGTCCAGGGGGCTCCGGGTTAAGTCGCTCGAGACCATCATGGACCTGGTGGCGTGGACCGTCGCGCAGGACAAGGGACTGCGTCGAATAGCCTAGAATGACTGGCCAAAGCTCCCTATAAGGTGCGCTTCAGGCACGGATACGGTTCATGGGTTTCCAGCTTCTCGACCTCATTCTTCTCGGCATCATGTTGATTTCCGGCCTTCTGGCGTTGGCCCGCGGCTTTACCCGCGAGGCTCTGTCGCTGGTCGCCTGGGGCCTCGCGGCCCTTGCCGCCTATTTTGCCATCAAGCAGCCGAAGCTCCTCGACCTTGCCATGACCAAGGTTCCGTTCATCACCACGCCGATCCTGGCACAGATCGCGGTGGGGGCGGCTGCCTTCCTGGTGGTGCTGGTGGTCGTTTCGGTGGTCAGCGTCAAAATTTCCGACATGGTGGTCGATTCCTCGGCCGGCGGCTTCGACCGCACGCTGGGCTTCTTCTATGGGCTGGCCCGCGGTTTCGTGCTGGTGGCCATCGCTTATCTGTTCTACGGCTGGCTTCTGCCGTTTGACCGCCAGGAGGTGTGGGTGAAGGAGGCGCGCAGCCTGCCCTACATCAAATATGTGGGTGACAAGCTGCTGGCCTTCATGCCGGCGGAGATTGCCGATACGCTCTCCAAGACAGCGCTGCAGAAAACAACCGAACCCCCCGCGGCGGCCAAGGGAAACAATGAGGCCGGCTATCAGAACAACGAGACCCAGGGCCTCGGCAATCTCATCGAAGGAACCGGCGGCGATACCGCTGCCCCGCAAGCCCCGCAGTTCGGCCAAAGCAGCGGCCAGAGCACCGGACAATGAACAGTACCATTAACATCGATCTCGATGGCGACCGGCTGCGCGAGGAGTGTGGGGTTTTCGGAGTCTTCGGCCATGCTGACGCGGCGGCCCTGACCGCTCTTGGCCTCCATGCCCTGCAGCATCGTGGACAGGAGGCGGCCGGCATTGTCTCCTTCGACGGCGAGCGCTTCCAGACCGAGCGGCGTCTGGGTCTGGTCGGCGACCATTTCTCCAGCGGCAAGATCATCGAGCGGTTGAAAGGCTCGATGGCGCTGGGACACGTGCGCTATTCGACCACCGGCGAAACCATCCTGCGCAATGTCCAGCCGATGTTCGCCGAACTGGCGTCGGGGGGCCTGGCGGTTGCCCACAACGGCAATATCACCAATGGGCTAACGCTTCGCCGCGAGCTCATTTCCCAGGGCTGCATCTGCCAATCGACCTCCGACACCGAGGTGGTCCTGCATCTCGTCGCCAGGTCGCAGAAGTCGCGCATGGTCGAGCGCTACATCGACGCGCTCCGCTCGCTGGAAGGCGCTTATGCGCTGGTGGCTCTGACCAACAAGAAGCTGATCGGCGCCCGCGATCCGCTCGGCATCCGGCCGCTCATTCTCGGCAAGCTGAACGACGCCTATATCCTGTGCTCGGAGACCTGCGCCCTCGACATCATCGGCGCCAAGTTCGTGCGCGAGGTGGAGAACGGCGAGGTGGTGGTGATCTCGGAGGAGGGGATCGAGTCGCACCGGCCCTTCCCGCGCCAGCCGGCCAGGCCCTGCATCTTCGAATATATCTACTTCTCGCGGCCCGACTCGGTTCTGGGCGGGCGCTCGATCTACGAGGTGCGCAAGGCCATGGGCCGGCAGCTGGCGCTCGAATCTCCGGTTGCCGCCGACGTCGTGGTGCCGATCCCCGATTCGGGCGTGCCGGCGGCCTTGGGCTTTGCCCAGGCGACCGGAATTCCCTTCGAGCTGGGCATCATCCGCAACCATTATGTCGGCCGCACCTTCATCGAGCCGACCCAAACGATCCGCTCGCTCGGCGTCAAGCTCAAGCACAACGCTAACCGCGCGGCGGTGGCGGGAAAGCGCGTGGTGCTGATCGACGATTCGATCGTGCGCGGTACCACCTCGGTCAAGATCGTGCGCATGATGTACGAGGCCGGTGCCCGCGAAGTGCACATGCGGATTTCGAGTCCGCCGATAGCACACCCGGATTTCTACGGCATCGACACGCCGGAGCAGACATCGCTGCTCGCCGCCACCCACACGCTGGCCGAAATGCGCGACTATATCGGCGTCGCTTCGCTGGCCTTCCTGTCGGTCGATGGCATCTACAAGGCGGTGGGCTTCGAGGGCCGCGACGCGCACCGGCCGCAGTTCACCGACCATTGCTTCACCGGCGATTATCCAACACCCCTCACGGATCTCACCGGCGAGCGCGGCAAGCAGCAGCTGTCGCTTCTGGCGGAAGCGGGCTGAGGTCCATGGCCGGCCTCTTGAAGGACCGCGTCGCGGTCGTCACTGGCGCGTCGCGCGGGCTTGGCCGGGCTACCGCACTGGTTCTGGCCCGCGAAGGCGCCCATGTCATCGCACTCGCCCGCACCGAGGGGGGCCTGGTCGAGCTTGACGACGAGATCAGGACGCTGGGCGGCTCGGCCACTTTGGTGCCGGCCAGCATGACCGACTATGCGGCGCTCGACCGGCTGGGGGCGGCGATCTTCGAACGCTGGAAGAGGCTCGACATCGTGATCGGCAATGCCGGCATCCTCGGCAAGCTGACCCCCATCACCCATGTCGACCAGAAACTGTGGGACGAGGTGATGGCGGTCAATGTCACCGCCAACTATCGTTTGCTCCGCTCGCTCGATCCGCTGCTGCGAGCCAGCGATGCGGGGCGCGCCGTGTTCGTCACCTCCGGACTTGCCCAACGGTGCTGGGCCTATTGGGGGCCCTATTCGATCTCCAAGGCGGCGCTGGAGGCGATGGTCAAGACCTATGCGGCCGAAACCCTGACCACGCCGGTCCGCGCCAACTGCTTCAGCCCCGGCGCGACGCGCACCCGGATGCGCAGCCTTGCCATGCCGGGCGAGGACCCCGAAACGCTGCCGGCGCCGGAAACCGTGGCCGAACAAATCCTGCCCATGTGCCTGCCGGACTTCACCGATGCGGGGGCGGTGTGGAAATACGCCGAGGCCGGGCTCTACCGGCAGTATCCGGGGATTGAGGGGGCGTAGAGAGCACTTTCTGCCTCTCCGCAAGGGGGAGGGATGGCTCAGCTCCCACCCCGCAAACCTCCCCCGCCCGTCGCCCATGGCTAGGAGTTTTCTATTGCCGATGATAAGATTGTCTTGCTCATGAGTCTGGCGCGTCCCCCGAGGTCTGCCGACTGTGGCGGGCTATCGGTTGGACGGCAATCGCCAGGCCTGCAAAAGGGGGACTGACAAATGACCACCGATCTCAAGATGCTGGCCTGGGTCGCCGGCCTCACCGCGCTGATGTGGGTGCCCTATATCCTCGCCCGCATGCAAACATCCGGCATCATGAACACGCTCACCTATGCCGCCGATAACGATCCGCTGCCGGCCTGGGCCGAGCGGGCCAAGCGGGCCCATCGCAACGCCGTCGAAAATCTCGTGCCCTTCGCCGCCGTGGTGCTGATAGCCCATGCGGCAGGGGTGGCCAATGACACCACGATCACCTGGTCGGTCATCTATCTCTTGGCCCGCATTGTCCACTATTTCGGCTATCTCTCGACCGTGCCGTTCGTCCGCACCGGTGCCTTCGCAGTGGGCTGGCTCGCCATCATGGTGATCTTCCTGCAGATCGTCGCTTGAAACCGCCGGTGGGCGTGCCATACTGGGCAATCGTCAACAGCTGAAAGGGGGTGATCCGATGTCGAGTGAGTTCACTGCGTTTGGAGAACGCCTCGTGCGGATCGTCGGCCTTGCGGGAGCAATGGCCTGACGCTCACGATATCGGGATGCTCCAAGCGCATCTCACGGGAAGGGCCGCCGAAAGGTGGCCCTTTTTTGTGGGCTGATCAGGCAGCCGATGCCGGCTCGGAGAGATTTTCTTTCACCAGGGCCACTACCCGATCCCTCTTGTCTTTGCGCCATCCTCGCGGATGCCTCGTAACTATAGCAATTGAATCCTTCAATTCGAACGCCTGCCTAACCCCATCTTGAAGCAAGATCGCGCTATGCTTGTAGCCTCGATCTCGAATGAGCTCTTGTATTTCATGCTCGGCGAAGCTCCCAGTGACAAACAACAATACTCTTGGTTGAAGCGCGTCCATTTCGTCGTGTAGAGCTGCAATATGGGCAGAAGACAGATGTGGCCAATACTTTCTCGGCGGTTCGCCGCCACCCCTTTTGTCCATCTTGCAAACATTTGTCCAAGCAAGGTTCCTTCGTGTGGGGTCCAAATCGTCTGCCATGTGCCAAAACAACGAATTTGGGTGCAGTCTTTCAACCATCCAACGGGTAGAGGCCGCAATACTTCGAGACTGTTCGTAGTCTGAACCCACGTCGGCACCTAGCGGTCCAGCGCTCTGCCCAATGTAGAGCAGACCATCCGGCTTGACGTGCGGACCAATTCCAGTGGCAAACACACCTGCTTCAGCCCAACCGGCCCTCACCGCCTCGCAATTCATCTCAACCAAGGCATTCCAATTTTTTACCGAAATCGTCGTTTTCCGCTGCATGGTGGTCGCCCTCAATGTGCCGAGCCGAAGCACACGCTGCCCTATCGCTCTAAACTATCAATTATGTCGAGGGGTAAATTTCTATTAACAGTTAAAGTGTGATCAAGCTGGCGGCTAGGGCCGCAACACGTCCATATGGATCGGGCCTTCGGCGCGGCCGTTGATGAATTGTTCGACGAAAGGGTTGCCGGAGCGGTCGATCTTCTTGGCCGGGCCCTGCCAGACGATCTCGCCCTTGTGGATCATGGCGATGTCGTCGGCGATCTTGCGGGCCGAGGCCATGTCATGGGTGATCGAGATGGTCGTGGCGCCGAGGCGCTCGACGCAGTCGACGATCAGATTGTTGATGACGTCGGCCATGATCGGATCGAGCCCCGTCGTCGGTTCGTCGAAGAAGATCACATCCGGGTCGGCGGCGATGGCGCGGGCGAGCCCCACCCGCTTCTGCATGCCGCCGGAAAGCTCCGCCGGATAGAGCTGGGCCACGTCCTCGCCGAGGCCCACCTGGCCGAGTTTTTCAAGCGCAATCTCGCGGGCCTGGCCCCTCGCCATGTTGCGGCCCTGGATCAGCCCGAAGGCGACATTCTCCCAGACGGGAAGCGAGTCGAACAAGGCCGAGCCTTGGAACAGCATGCCGAAATGCTGGAGATAGGCGTCGCGAGCCTTGCCCCTGAGGCCCGTCACCTCCTCGCCCGCCACCTTGATCGAGCCCGCCTCGGGGCGGAGGATGCCGAGGATACATTTGAGCATCACCGACTTGCCCGTGCCTGAGCCGCCGATCACCACCAGCGAATGGCCGCGCGGCACCGACAGCGTCAGGCCGTTCAGCACCGGCTTTGCCCCGAATGACTTGTGCACGCCCGAAAGTACGATGTGCGCGTCAGTCATCGCTCACTCCGAGAACAACAGCGAGGTGAGCGCGAAGTTCGAGGCGAGGATCAGGATCGCGGCGGAGACGACCGCATTGGTGGTGGCGCGGCCCACGCCCGCGGCCCCGCCCTTGGAATTAAAGCCGTGATAGCAGCCCATGGCGGCGATGATGAAGCCGAACACCGCAGCCTTGATCAGGCCGGAGGTCACGTCACCCACTTCGAGAAAGTCGGCGGTATTCTTGATATAGGCGTAGCCGTTGAAGCCAAGCGAACGGGTTCCCACGATATAGCCGCCCATGATGCCGATGGTATCGCCGATGCCGACGAGAATGGGCAGCGTCACGACAGCGGCGACAAGGCGGGGCCCCACCAGATACTTGAACGGGTTGGTCGCCAGCGTCACCAGGGCGTCGATCTGCTCGGTCACCCGCATGGTGCCAAGCTCGGCGGCAATCGAGGCGCCCACCCGGCCCGCCACCATCAGGCCGGCCAGCACCGGGCCGAGCTCCCGGGTGATGCCAAGCGCCACGATCGAAGCGACCAGGCTTTCGGCATTGAAACGCGAGGAGCCCAGATAGATCTGCAGGGCCAAGGCGCCGCCGGTGAAAAAGGCGGTGAGGCCGACGACGGGTAGCGAGAAATAGCCGATCTTCAGGATCTGCTCGAGGATCTGGCGGAAGAAGATGGTGGGGGTCAGGCCCTGGACCAGGCTGTCTTTGATGAACAGGGCAATCCGGCCCACCTCCTCGAAGAGGGCAAGAGCGGCGCGTCCGATATGGGCGAGGAGGTTCAAGCGCTGGCGTCCGATTCGTGTTCCGAATAGAGCCTTGCATAGCGGCTGCCAAGGCGGGTCAGCAACTCATAGGATATGGTGCCGGCCCAAAGCGCCGCCTCGTCGATGGTTACGTGGCGCCCGAGGATTTCAGCCCTGGTGCCGCGGGCGACCGCTTGCGGCGGCAGGTCGGTCACGTCGATGGCCATCATGTCCATGGAAATGCGCCCGACGATTGGGCACCGCCTTCCGCCCAAGAAAACCTGGGCTGGGCCGTTGTCCTGCCGCGAGCTCAAGTGGCGCGGCACGCCGTCCTTGTAGCCTGCACCCAAGACGGCGATGCGGCTCGCGCGTTTTGCTTCCCAGGTGGCGCCATAACCCACGGTCTCGCCCGTCTTCACCTGGCGCACCTGCATCACGGCTCCTTCGAGATGAGCAACCGCCGTCATGGGATTGGCGGCGGCGGGTGTGGGGTTGCCGCCATAGAGCGCAATGCCCGGCCGCACCAGATCATGGGTGAAGCCATCGCCGAGAAATATGCCGCTGGAATTGGCGAGACTCGCCGGCACGCTGGGAAGCCTTTGGCGCGCCTCGGCGAAAGCTTCGCGCTGTCTGGCATTGAGCGGATGGGAAGGCGCGTCGGCGCAAGCGAGATGGCTCATCAACAAAGTGACGTTGAGCCCTTCCATGGTGAACGGCTCGTCGAGCAGGCTCTGGAATTCGGCCATGGCAAGCCCAAGCCGGTTAATGCCGGTATCGACATGGATGGCGCAGGGGAGTTTGCGCCCATAGACGCGGCCGAAGCCCGCCCATTCGCGCGCCTCCTCTACGGAGATCAGCGCCGGCGTCAGGTTGAACTTGGCGTAAAATTCGGCTTGTCCGGCAAACAACCCGTCGAGCACAAAGATCGCCGCCTCGGGCAGGAGGTGGCGCAGTTCCTCGCCTTCCATGGGTCTCGCCACGAAGAAATCGCGGCAGCCCGCCTCCCACAGGGCGCGGGCCACCGGAGCGATGCCAAGCCCATAGGCGTTGCCCTTGACCGCCGCCCCGCAGCGCGCCGGGCCGGCCTCATTCGCCAGCCGCCGCCAATTGTCCTTGAGCGCCATCAAGTCGATGGTGAGGACGGCACCGGCCAGGTCTTGGGGGATCAGGGTCATTGTCGCTTCGTTTCTCGCGCCGGAGGCATAGGGTGAGACGACGGCGGGATCAAGCCCACCTTCCGGAGACGATTGTTTCGGTTGACATGCCGCGGGCCGCCAGCCTTTAGGGGTAGTGACCTGGCGAGCGAACCACAGGAGAACCTATCGGCCATGACCAACGAACCCGGTGCCGCGGCGCGGCCCATGATCGACCGTTCCGCGCGGCGGCTCCGGGTTCATGCCCACCGCTTGCTGGCCGATGGCCAGTTTTCGATACTGCTGCTCGGTTGTCTTGCGGGAGCGGCCGGTGGGGCCGTCGCCTCGTTGATGAGCCGGGCTACCCTCGTCATGCATCGCCTGCTGTTCCTGGTGCCCGACGGCGAGAGGCTGAGTGGTGCATTCAGCCCCGCGAACCAGACCGTGTTCCTGGCGCTGGCGCTCGGCGGCCTCGCGGTTGGGGTCGGCGAATGGCTGTGGAAGTGGAAGCCGACGTCGGAAGTCGCCGACCCGATTGAGGCCAATGCCCTGTTCGGCGGGCGCATGTCGATACGCGGCAGCCTGTTCGTGGCGTGGCAATCGATCCTGTCCAATGGTCTGGGGGCCTCGGTCGGGCTCGAAGGCGGGTTCACCCAGCTTGCCTCCGCTCTCGGCTCATGGCTGGGCCGGGTCATGAAGAGGTCGCGCGACGATATGCGTATTCTGGTGGCCTGCGGTGCGGCCGGCGGCATTGCCGGGGCCTTTGATGCGCCCTTCGCCGGGGCGGCTTACGGTTTCGAACTCATCCTCGCTTCCTACTCCCCCAACATTTTGGCGCCCGTCGTGCTGTCGGCCCTAAGCGGGAAGTATGCCGCCGCCCTCACCGCCGCGCATGGCTATCACCTCACGATCGGCGGCGTCTTCAGCAACGTCGCCTTGCCGGTGTCGCTGACGGTTTCGGTCGGCGTGGCCTGCGGCCTTCTGGCAATCCTGCTGATGCGCGGCGTCACCCTGGTGGAGCGTGCCGCCAGCGCCACGCGGCTGCCGCGGCCGCTGCGGACCATGGCGGGCGGGATTCTGGTCGCAGGCCTGGCGTTGCTGTCGCCGCATGTGCTCGGGGCCGGTCATGGTGGCATCGACGAAATCTTCGTCGCGCCGGGCTCCGCGCCGCTGCTTGCCGCCGTACTCCTGCTCAAGATCGCCGCCTGCATGCTGTCGATCGGTTCGGGGTTTCGCGGCGGACTGTTCTCGGCCTCGCTCTATCTCGGAACGCTGGTGGGCGGAACGGCCGGTGTCCTCCTGGTTGGCTTGAATCTTCTCGATCCCGACCAGCTGGCGACGGTCATGGTTGTGGCGATGAGCTCCTTCGCCGCCGCGGTGGTCGGCACGCCGCTGGCTATGGCCATTCTCGCCGCGGAAGTAACCGGGCGCATCGAGTTCATGCCGGGGATGCTGCTGGCGGTGGTGGCGGCCACCATCGTGGTCAGGGGTCTTTTCGGTTATTCCTTCTCGACTTGGCGGCTGCATGTGCGGGGCTCGCCGGCCCGCAGCGCCGGCGACATTGCCTGGGCTCGGGCCATCCCGATCGCCGAGATCATGCGCCCCGACGTGCACAAGCTGCCCGACACGGTGAGTTGCGAGGAGCTGTTGCGGCGCTTTCCGCCGGGTTCGGCAAAACGCGTCGTGCTGGTCGACGGCGAGGACCGCTATCGCGGTCTGTGCGATGTTGCCGAAATCGCTTTCAACGTCACCGACCGGTCCGTGCCGGCGCTTGCCTATGCCCGGCAGCAGGAGGAGGTCCTCACCCTGGCACAATCCCTCGACGATGCGCTGCACTGGGTCGAGCGGCTGGGCCGCGAGGCCGTCGTTGTGGTGTATGACGAGAAAGACAGGCGCATTGCCGGCCTGGTGACCGACGCCTACGTCCTCAAGCGCTATACGCACGAGCTTGAACGCCGCCGCCTAAGTTGAAGCCTTCCTACTCAAACGGCTCCGGCATGAACTCCGTCCGCACCAGGTTCTGGAACTTGGTGAGGCTCGCCTCGAACTGCAGCTCGACGATGCCGGTGGGTCCGTGACGCTGCTTGCCGATGATCACTTCGGCCACGCCGTGCACAAGGCTCATCCGCTCCTGCCATTCCTGGTGCTCGGTGGTATTGGGGCGGGGCTCGGCGCGAGCCAGGTAGTATTCCTCGCGGTAGATGAACAGAACCACGTCGGCATCCTGCTCGATCGAACCCGACTCGCGCAAATCCGACAGTTGCGGGCGCTTGTCGTCGCGGGATTCGACCTGGCGGGAGAGCTGGGAGAGGGCGATGATCGGCACGTTGAGCTCCTTGGCCAGAGCTTTGAGCCCCACGGTGATCTCGGAAACCTCCTGGACGCGTCCTTCGGCGGCGCGGCGCGAGGAACCGGTCAAGAGCTGCAGATAGTCGACGACCATCAGCCCGAGGCCGCGCTGGCGCTTCAGCCGCCTGGCGCGGGCTGCAACTTGCGCGATGGTCAGGCCGCCGGTGGCATCGATATAGAGCGGCAGCGACTGCAGCTCGCGCGACACCTCGACGATGCGGCCGAATTCCTCCTCGGTGATTTTGCCGCGGCGGATGCGTTCGGAGGAAATGCCCGATTGTTCGGCGATGATGCGGGTGGCGAGCTGCTCGCTCGACATTTCCAGCGAGAATAAGGCAACGACACCGCCGTCCAATACCTTGACCGTGCCGTCGGCCTGGTGCTCGGCCTTGTAGTTCCTGGCCACGTGATAGGCGATGTTGGCGCCGAGTGCGGACTTGCCCATGGCGGGCCTTCCGGCGACGATGATCAAGTCCGAAGCCTGCAAGCCCCCCATCTTCTCGTCGAGGTCCTTGAGGCCGGTCGAAATGCCGGAGAGGCCGCCGTCGCGCTGGTAGGCGCTCGCCGCCATGTCGATGGCATCGGTCAGTGCCCTGCCGAAGGGCAGGAAGCCCTGGCCGTATTTGCCGGTCTCGGCCATTTCGAAGAGCGTTTGCTCGGCCCGCTCGATCAGCACCCGTGAAGTATCCTCCACGGTCGGATCGAAGGCGCCGTTGACGATGTCGGTGCCGACGCCGATCAACTTCCGCCGCTGGGCCAGCTCGTAGACGGTGCGGCCATATTCCTCGGCATTGATGATGGTGGTGGCGCCGGCGGCGAGCCTCGCCAGATAGGCCGGCCCGCCGATCTCTTTGAGCGTCGCGTCATTGTCGAAAAAGGTCTTGAGGGTGACCGGGCTGGCGAGCTTGCCGGTGCGGATCAGGGTAGAGGCCGCCTCATAGATACGGGCATGGACGGGCTCGAAGAAATGATCGGCCGTGAGGAACCCCGACACCCGGTCGCAGGCATCGTTGTTGACCAGAATAGCACCGAGGAGCGCCATCTCCGCCTCCAGATTGTGAGGTGGGGCGCGGTAGGAGTCGTCGGTGCTGCCGGTCTCGACCGGCCGGAGATTGGCTTGGGCTGACATGGGACCTGATTAGCCGAGATGGGGCACTGGGCCGCCACCAGAATCACATTATGCGCGTTATCCACAGCGCCGGGCAAATGCCTTGATTGGAACCATCGGACGCCGCGTAAGAAAAATGTTATGAGGCTATCCCGGCCGGCCGCATCCGAGCCATGTGGCCGGGACGTTCAGGGAATCGAAAAGGGGAGGACATTGCCATGACCAGTACATCCGGGGTTTCGCAAGCGATCGAGACCCTGGCCAAGAGTTTTTCCGGCAGTCTGCTGAGGCCGGGCGAAGCGGGGTATGACGAGGCCCGCAAGGTTCATAACGGCTTGATCGACAAGCATCCGGCGGTGATTGCCCGCTGCCGCGGTGCCGCCGACGTCGCCGACGCGATGAAATTTGGCCGCGAGGCGGGGCTCGAGATCGCCGTCCGCGGTGGCGGCCACAATGTGGCTGGCAAGGCGACCGTCGAGGGCGGGCTGATGATCGATCTCGCTCAGATGACCGGCGTTCACGTCGATCCCAAGACCCGCACGGCAAGAGCTCAGGGCGGTGTCACCTGGGGCCTGTACAATCGCGAGACGCAAGTGCACGGCCTTGCCTCCACCGGTGGCCTCATCTCGACCACCGGCATCGGCGGCCTCACCCTTGGCGGCGGCGTCGGCTGGCTTATGTCGAAGCATGGCCTGGCACTCGACAATCTCCTGTCGGTGCAACTGGTCACTGCCGACGGCAAGCTGATCACCGCCAGCCAATCGGAAAACCCCGATCTGTTCTGGGGCCTGCGCGGCGGCGGCGGCAATTTCGGCATCGCCACGGCGCTGGAATACAAACTGCATCCGGTGGGGCCGATGGTCACCGGCGGACTTGCCGCGCACCCTTTCCCCAAGGCCCGCGAGGTCATGCGCTTCTTCCGCGACTTCGGCGGCTCGCTCCCCGACGAGATGTCCACCCTTGCAGCCCTGACCCATGCGCCCGATGGCTCGGGCATGTCGGTTGCGGCCATGGCCGCCGCCCATTTCGGTTCGCTCGCCGAGGGCGAGAAAGCGGTAAAGCCGGTCAAGGCCTTCGGGCCGCCGGTCATGGATGCGATCGGGCCCATGCCCTATTCGGCCCTCAACTCGATGCTCGATGCCGGCTATCCCAAGGGCGCTCTCAATTACTGGAAGTCGAATTTCCTGGCCGAACTCAGCGATCAGGCGATCGACACCATGATCGATTGCTTCTCGCGCTGTCCCACTCCCATGGGGGCGATGGTGCTCGAGCATTTCCATGGTGCCGTCACGCGCGTGCCGGTTTCGGAGACGGCTTTCCCGCATCGCAGCCCCGGCTACAACATGCTGATCCTGGGTCAGTGGATGGATCCCAAGGATAATGTCCGCTGTGTGAGCTGGGCCAGGGAGTCCTACGAGCTGATGCGGCCCTTCATGGGCAAGGGCCGCTATGTCAATTACATGGGCGACGACGAGGCCACGGACGCGGTGGCCGCGGCCTATGGCCCCAACTACGCGCGGCTGCGCGAACTCAAGGCCAAGTACGATCCCGGCAACGTCTTCCACCTCAACCAGAACATCAGGCCCTAGGCCGGATCAATCGAAATACCGCGCGATGCCGCCCTCGATGCTGCTGTAGCTGCTGGCCTGAAAGCCCATCTTGCGGCGGAACACAAGAAACCGCCCGCCTTCCTGCAATGCGCACCAGGAGCGGTCGGTAGCGTAGCGTCCGGCCTCGCCGGTTTCGATCAATTTCGCCAGGGCTTCGCGCCAGATGACAAGCAGGTCCCGGGCGCCGCCCGGCGACACCAGATAGGCTTCGGCGTTGGTGCAGGGCTGCATGGAATAGCAAACGAGATCGTCGCGCGGCACCAGCCTGCCATACTTGCTGGTGCCCAGCAGGCAGACGGCATAGTCATAGGAAGACTGGGTGAACGCCGCGAGATCGCGCCGGTGCAGATCGAGGTCGCTGGTGAAGGAGAAATCATCCTCCAGAACCAGGGAGTGCTGGTGATTTGACCGGGCAATGCGCCCGGCGACCGCCAGATGACTCTGGAGGCAGCCGATGGCGCCGCGCAGTGCCGGCGGAGCACCTGTCACGTCGGCGGGACCGGCTTCCTCAGCGGCGTAACATTCGATGCGGTCGAAGGGAGCGCGGGCCCGCGCCAGCTCGTTGAGAATCATGTCGAGCCGGTCTGGCCGCGAGCTCTGGTTGATGATGTAGATGCGGCCGATGCCGTCCCAGGCGCGGTCGAATTCGCAGGCGTCGTGGGGAATGTTCCAGAACCAGGACACATGCCGCCGCACCTGGGCGTTGACCAGGAGGTTGTCATAGCAATGGGGGTAATTGCCGTAGACGATGACCTGTTCGCCCGGCGCCGGTTGGCGGGCCGGGTCGCAAGTGGCAACGCGGCTGGCCGCACGGCGGAGCCCCGCTGCGAACAGGCGATCGGATGCCGCCAGGGCGGTCTCGTCGATGGTTGCCGCCGACAGCCCCCGCAAGCTATCGAGCGCTGCCTCCGGCCGCCCGGCAGCCAGATGCTGCGAGGCCGCGGCGATCAGGCGGTCGCGGAGAGCTTCCGGATCCCCGTCTTCTTCCCGTTCCAGGCTTGCCAAGAGATTGTCCTGGACCTGCTGTTCATTCCGCCGAGATCGACTTGAAGCGCGGGCGCTTCTGTTCCTCGGCGCGAAGCCCGTTTTCCTGCTCGGCGATGTAGCCGCGGGTCATCGGCAGGACGTGCTGGTTCTTGGTGAACTGGATCTGGAAATTGTTCATGCCGGCGAAGCGGAAGGCGGCTTCCGAGGCGGCGAGGTAAAACTCCCACATGCGGCAGAAGCGCTCGTCGTATAGCTCGCGGGCCCGCTCGCGGTGATCGGCGAAGCGCCTGGCCCATTCGCGGAGCGTATGGGCATAGTGCAAACGCAGGATCTCGATGTCGGTCACATAGAGGCCCTGGCGCTCGAGATGCGGCAGGACCTCGGAGAGTGCCGGGATGTAGCCACCCGGGAAAACATATTTCTTGATCCAGGCCGAGGTGGCGCCGGGTCCGTCGGAGCGGTTGATCGAGTGCAGCACGGCGATGCCGTCATCGGCGAGGAGCGCCCGGCATTTGGCGAAGAACTCCTTGTAGTGGCCGACGCCGACATGCTCGAACATGCCGACCGAGACGATGCGGTCGAAGCGCTCGTTGAGATTGCGGTAGTCGAGCAGGCGGAAGCGGACCCGGTCGGCGATGCCGCGCTGGCCGGCACGCTCGTTGGAAAGCTTGTGCTGTTCTTCCGAGAGTGTCACGCCGGTCACCTCGGCGCCGCAGGCTTCCGCCAGATAGAGGCCAAGCCCGCCCCAGCCCGAGCCGATGTCGAGCACCTTCATGCCGGGCTTGATGCCGAGCTTGGCGGCGAGGTGGCGCTTCTTGGCGAGCTGGGCTTCCTCCAGCGAACTTTCGGGGCTTTCGAAATAGGCGCAGGAATATTGCCGGTCACGGTCGAGGAACAGATCATAGAGGGCGCCGTTCAAGTCGTAGTGGTGGGCGACATTGGCCTTGGCCTTGCCTACCGTATTGTGCTGGTGCAGGCGCTTGGCGGCGACGCGGAGCGCGTACATCCACCGGGCGATGCGCGGATAGTCCTCGACCCGTCCGGCATTCTGCAGGAGCAGCGCCAGGAGGTCGTAGACCCCTCCGCTCTCGATGGTGAGGGTGCCGTCCATGTAGGCTTCGCCGAGCGCCAGATCGGGATCGACCGCGATGCGCCGTGCCGCGGTCTCGCTGCTGATGCGGATTGCCACCGGGTTTCCGGCTGCGTCGCCGTAGCTGTAAAGGCGACCCGATGGGGCGGTCACCCGCAGGTTACCTTTCTTCATCACTATCCGGAAGGCCCGGTCGAGCAATGCATACATCGGTGAGCCTCCTGCACGTGCGGGTAGGATTGTTCCCACGTTACAATCCTTAACGAAACCTTAATCCCAGAATGCGGGGGCCGGCAAGGGGAGGACTGACGGTAAGGTAAAGCCGGCTCCAACGAAAAGGGCCGCCCACCGGGCGGCCCTGGCAGCGATAGGGGGCTCGGTCTATTCGGCGACCGCCTCGGCGGCCTGGGCTTCCTGCTCGAACAGCGCCTCGGCGGCGGCGCGCACCTCGGCCCGGTCGGAGACGGGGCCGGTCAGCACTTCGCCTCTGGCCTGGGCAGCGGCTTCATCGGGCGAGCGGGCGACGTTCACGGTGATCTTGACCTCGACCTCCGGGTGGGGGGCAACCGTCACCTGGTAGACGCCGATGGTCTTGATCGGGGTGTCGAGGAGCACGTGCGAGCGCTCGACCTTGACACCAGCGGCACTCGCCGCTTCGGCGATGTCGCGGGGACTGACCGAGCCATAGAGCTGTCCCGATTCGCCGGCCTGGCGGATCAGCACGAAGCTCTTGCCGTCGAGGCTCTTGGCTTCGGTCTCGGCATCCTGGCGGCGATCGGCATTGCGGGCTTCGAGTTCGGCGCGGTCGCGCTCGAACTTGGCCTTGTTGGCGTCGGTGGCGCGCAGCGCCTTGCCGCGGCGCAAGAGAAAGTTGCGGGCAAAGCCGTCCTTCACCTTGACCACCTGACCCATGGCGCCGAGCTTCGGCACGCGCTCGAGAAGAATAATGTCCATCGCACTTGCTCCTTACTTCAGCACATAGGGCAGGAGGCCCAAAAAGCGGGCGCGCTTGATGGCCTGGGCCAGCAGGCGCTGCTTCTTGGCGCACACTGCGGTGATGCGCGAGGGCACGATCTTGCCGCGCTCGGAAATATAGCGCTGCAACAGGCGGGTATCCTTGAAGTCGATCTTCGGCGCATTGGTGCCGGTGAACGGGCAGCTCTTGCGCCTACGGAAGAACGGACGGCGGGCGGCGGGTTGGGCGGTTGTCATCAGCTGGCCTCCACCGGGGTTTCCACTCTCTCCTCGCGCCGGCCACGGCCGCCACGATCGCCGCGATCTCCACGGTCGCCGCCGCCGAAGCCGCGGCCGCCGCCAAAGCCGAAGCTACGGTCATCGCCGAAGGAGGAGCGCTCCTCGCGATCGTCCCTGCGGCGCATCTGGGCCGAGGGGCCGTCCTCGAGGGCTTCGACCTTCACCGTGATGTAGCGGATCACGTCCTCGCTGATCGACATCTGGCGTTCCATCTCGGCCACGGCGGCCGGCGGAGAATCGATGTTCATCAGGGTGTAGTGGGCCTTGCGGTTCTTCTTGATGCGGAAGGAGATGGTCTTCACCCCCCAGTTCTCGACCTTGGCGACCTTGCCGCCACCGGCCGCGATTACGCCCTTGAACTGCTCGACCAGGGCGTCGACCTGGGCGGTCGAGGCATCCTGGCGGGTCAGGAATACGTGCTCGTACAGAGCCATGTGCGCATGTGCCTTTCAGTTACGTTTCGGGCCTTCAACATCCGGCGCAGAGCCTCTTTCGAACCTGGTTGAAAGGCTCGAAAGACCGGTCGACGAAAGAGCGGAGACACGGGAAGACGGGATTTCACACCCTCTCCGGAAAACCGGAGCTTCCGTTCAGCCCCCAGCCGGGTGCCAATAGGCGAGGGGGCTTATGGCGGAATTGGCGGGGGAAGGCAAGCGTCTTGCAAGCTGCCGGACGGCGCGGGCAGAATGGCCCTTGGAACATTGAACAGCATTCTGAAACAGGCTGGATTGGAGGAGACCCACCGATGCACTACGCGATCGTGATCGAAAAGGCCAATGCCAACTATTCGGCCTATGTCCACGACCTGCCGGGCTGCATCGTCACTGGAGCGACCATTCGCGAGGTCGAAAACGAAATCCGCAAAGCCATCCGCTTTCACATCGACGGACTAAGGGAAGACGGCATCCCGGTTCCCGCGCCGACCAGTATCGCGGAATATGTGGAGGCATAGCGGTCTCCAATATCGTCGATTGGGCGGGAACCCGCCGTGCGACCACGCCGAATGCAAGAATTCTTGCCGCGTTCAATTGAATAGGATGCAGCGTCACCGCAATTCCGCCCTTCGCCACCCTATGCGCTCAACCAGGTGGCCCTCACCATGCAACTGAAGACATTTCACCAGCTATCGCGTCTGTCATATCTTGCCAAGCAACATCAGTACGACCACGATAATCAGTATGGTGCCAAGGATTCCGACGCCACCATGACCAAAGCCGTAGCCATAACCGCCAAAGCGGCCACTGAAGCCACCGAGCAGGAAGATAACGAGCAGGATAACGAGGATAAGCCCGATCGACATTACATTTACTCCTTTTGCTTTTGCGGACCAATCATGCTGAGGGGTCCAATTGCTATACCAATTTGTTGTTGGCCGGTTGTGTCGGCGCTCGCCTAGTCGGAGAAGTGGGTCGAGGGTAAGTCATCGGAATTGTGAAGAAAGCTGCTCAATCACTCTCAGAGCGTCTCGGCTACTTCCGAGAGACCCTCGCACTCTTGTAACTCATCCGTGAAGTATCAAACAGCTATCGCTTTCGCATCGTTGACCTGCCCTCAAGGTATCCGGCGACCGTCAACTGACCGTTGGCGACTTAGCAGGCCGATGACAAATCCGACGCCGAGCGCTACAAGAACAACAGTCACCGGGTTTCGGGCGATCTGCGTTTGAATTTGGTCGCTGGCGGCAGAGGCCGTATTCACCGCATCGTGCCCGAGCGTGGCGGCATCCTTATGTATCTGATGACTGGCGGACCGGCCCCCGCGAGTTGCCCCGTTGACCGCATTGCTCACTTGCGATTGTACGCTTGCTGCACTTTCGGAAGAAAGTCGCTTCACCGTCTCGGACAGAGTCGCGAAGTCTGCACGTAGACGCTCAAGGTGTTGGCCGGCGCCTTCTTCGTTCCTAGGAGTCGAGATGCTAGCCATGGTAACTTCCTCGGTTGGTAAACTGTCTATTTTCAGGGCAGGAATCGAATATCCACGTCAACTGCTGTTGGCATCCCCTGTCGTAGAGACAGCGTGTCGACGTTACGTTACCGCTGTAGATCCGTTCAAGCATCGCGCAAGGGTCATATTTTGTCCGGACAGAAGCACCGGGTAGCCATATAATAAGCAAAGACTCTAGCAAGATACACTGATAGCAATTTAACATTCTGTCTGGTCAAAAGTGATCATCGTCTGTGAATGTGTTGGTGCATCCTACACGGCAACACGGGCCATAGTTGGATATGAAAATGGACTTCAAATCGCTCATCATTGGCACCGCCACGGCTGCCGCTCTCGCGGTAGTCACCCCAGCGATGCTTCCAGAACCATGGAACCCGGTGCCTGCTGCGCAAGCCGGGGTGGACGTTTCGGTCAGCTTCAATACTTTTTATGACCGCCTTGGCAGCTATGGCGAGTGGACCGATTTCAGCGGCGCCTACGTCTTCGTGCCGGGCAACATGAGGCCAGGCTGGCGCCCTTATACGGTTGGCCACTGGGTGCTCACCAGACAATATGGCTGGATGTGGATTTCCGACGAGCCCTTTGGCTGGGCGACCTATCACTATGGCAGATGGGGCTACGACAACGATATCGGCTGGTACTGGGTTCCGGGTTGGCGCTGGGCGCCCGCTTGGGTAAGCTGGCGCCGGAGTAAGGAAGATGTGGTCTGGGCGCCGCTGCCCCCGTCCTATGACGACAACCTCCAATTCAATGCCTCCTTTGGTGTCATCCCGGACTACTACTGGGTTGGCGTGCCAACCAGAAGGTTTCTCGAGCCTAATCTATCGCTTGTTATCAATTTCGATGTTCACGAGCAGCGGCGAGTATACGAACAAACGCGATCGGTCGGCAATGTGATCATCAGGAACAACATCGTCGTCAACAACGCGATCGACGTTAATGTCATCGAAAGGCAAACGGGACGGCGGATCAAGCCGCTCGCCGTCAGGCAGACCAACCAGCTCGGCGACGCCAAGGTAATGTCTAGCGAAGTAACGGCTTTCACCGGAAATGCCGTAAACACGGGGGACGCGAAGCCTGCCAAGATCATGGACCTGACCGAGGTCAAGAAGATCAGAGCCGATCGTAAGGATAAGATCAATCTCGATAACTTGAACCAGCCGGGAGCAACCGGACAGCCGCAGCTTGACCAGAATGGCCAGCCTGTGGGACAGCCCAAGAATACGAAGAAGAACCTCCAACTGCAGCAGGACCAGAACGGTCAGCCGCAGCTTGATCAGAATGGCCAGCCTGTGGGGCAGCCCAAGAACACGAAGCAGAACCTCCAGCTCCAGCAGGACCAGAACGGTCAGCCGCTCGACCAGAACGGCCAGCCCGTGGGGCAGCCCAAGAATACGAAGAAGAAACTCCAGCTCCAGCAGGACCAGAACGGTCAGCCGCTCGACCAGAACGGCCAGCCCGTGGGGCAGCCCAAGAATGCGAAGAAGAAACTCCAGCTCCAGCAGGACCAGAACGGTCAGCCGTCCGCGAAAGAAAAGAAACTCAAGTGCGATCCAACAACAGATCCCAACTGTCCGCCGCCGCAATGATGCGGCTGGTACACAGTTAACTCACCGGCGCAGTTTTCCTTTCGCTGATAGCGGAGCCGCAAAACGAATCCTTTTACCGAACAACCAGCCTTCTCAAGGTTATGGGGGACGGTGGTGTGACGGTTTTGAAGAAGGAGCCGAAGCGAGCGCAGGTCTTGCCGTTCTTCGCCAGGCTCGAAGCCTGCCGGATCATACGTTACGGACAGTTACGGTGCATGACAGTGCATTTAATAGGACGATCATGCTATCATTCCGCCGAGTTGGCCGGAATGATTTCGTCCCAGCCATCCCGCTGGAACATCAAGAGCTTCCGCCAACTTCGACAGCGTCTCCATCGTCCCCGCTTTGCCGCGGTTTTCGATTTCGCTGATGTGGTTCTGATGTAGCCCCGACTGATGCCGAAGCATTTGGCCAGTCCGACTGGCGCATTCTTCAAGCCGCATCAGCAGGATGGACGTGCTTGGCGATTATGGCGCCGCGCTGGCGCCTCGTCGGTCGCATCCTGAAACTGGATGGTTCCGGCCATGGCCCTCCATGTCCATTATTGGCCTTCGGACGCCCGCCCTTTTCCCGCCAGGGGGAGCGCGCCGCCGGCCGGTCGTTTCCCTGTTGTTTCCGGGCGAATTTGGGAATACCCATAGCCAAGCTTGTATTTGCGAAATCGCTTTCGCTCGCCGGTCATCGGCCGGAAAGCGGGAGGTGATGAATCGCTGGAGATCAGGCTCATGGCCACTGTCACCAATGTCGCAGTCGATCCCAAGGAACTCGAAGTCAAGGTGAAGGCGATGTACCGCGAGGTGGCCGAGAACCCGCTCGGCGAGTTTCATTTCGAAATGGGTAGGGACCTCGCCGAACGTCTCGGCTACCCGGCGGCCGAGCTCGACCGCGTGCCGCGGGAGGCAATCGAATCCTTCGCCGGCGTTGGCTATTACTTCCATTTGGCGGCGTTGCAGCCGGGCGAATGCGTCGTCGATCTCGGCAGTGGCTCTGGCATGGACAGCTTTGTCGCCGCCCTGGCGGTCGGGGCCGGCGGCAAGGTCATCGGCGTCGACATGACCGACGAGCAACTGGCAAAGGCGGGGCGGCTCGGCGATCGCGACGGGTTTGGCAACGTGACCTTCCTCAAGGGCTATATCGAGGATGTGCCGCTCTCCGGCGGCACGGCGGACGTAGTGATCAGCAATGGCGTCATCAATCTGGCAACCGACAAATCGAAGGTGTTCCGGGAAGCGGCGCGATTGCTCAAGCCGGGTGGCAGGTTCGCCATCTCGGACATCGTGACCGAAGTGCAGCTGCCGCAAAACATCGTATGCAACTCGACACTGTGGGCCGCCTGTATCGGAGGTGCTGCCCAGCAGGAGAACTACCGCAGCCAGATCGAGGCGGCGGGGCTGCGCCTGGCCAGGCTCGAGGATAATCCGCAGTACCAGTTCATTTCCGACAATGCCAAGGGCGCCAGCAAGAAATTCGGGGTCAAAAGCGTTTCGCTTCTCGCCATCAAGTCGTGAAGCCTGCGCCGGCAGTGGGGCGATGTTCGGCGTCATGCGTTCTTCGCCTCTTCGTCACCGGCGCGCCAGTAGGACATCGTAATCACGGTGGCTCTGCTAGACGACCAGTGCCACAATGGCCAGAGCGACGATCAATCCGGCGATTCCGAAGGCCAGCACGTAGCGCACGTGATGGCCGGTGACGCCGCTTCTTGTATTGTCGGTGTCGATGACGGTCGCTTCGTCTGTCTCTTCATCCTGCATCATGTCCGCACCCCCTTCGCCCGCCTTCAGACGAACCGGATCCGCCACGGAAGCGGGCAGCACAACGACGCAAATTCAAAATTGAAGTCTAGCACAAATGTACCGCCTGGGCCATGTTGCTTCAGCCGCGGGCATATTCGTCATGCCGCTTGACCCAATAGGGTCCGCGGCTGCCTTCGTCGCGGCCCTTGGGGGTGATGTCGAGATAGTTGTAGTCGGTGGAGAACAGGTCGATGCCGCGGGCATAGGCCGAATAGGTATGGAACACCCGGGGCCGGCGGGGCCTAGACCGCCAGTTCCGACTCGATTGCCGTCTTGAATTCCGCGACGGCCTCGTGACCTGCGATGACCCGGCCGTTGACGTAGATCGCCGGCGTCTTCCTTATGCCGAACTCCGCCTGAGCCGCCTTGCCCGCCTCGAAAATCGCCTTGGCGATGTCGTTTCGCCGGATGCTGCTTTCGAATGTCGCCCGGTCCATTCCGGCCTGCTGCATGATGCGGAACATCTCTTCCTTCGGCGTCGCGGTACGCCACAGTTTCTGCCGCGCGAACAGCAGGTCGAGGATCGGGAAGAACTTGTCTTCGGGAAGGGAGCGGACGAGAATGAAGGCCCCCAAGGCCAGGTTGTCGAGGGGAAGTTCGCGGAAGATGAAGCGCATCTTGCCGCTCTCGACATAGTCGCGGCGGAGCTCGGGCCAGACATTCTGATTGAACTCGGCGCTATGCTCGCAGGTCGCCGAGCCGTACTCCACCATGACGACGGGTGCGTCGATGCGGCCCAAGCTGCGCTCGCCAAGCGAGGGTGCTGCCGCCAGCAACTTGGCGGCCAGGGCCTTAGCTTCGCCCGCTTCTTGGGCCAAGGCAGGCAGGGCGAAACGGCCCGCTCCGGCGAACGCCAATGCCACCAACCCGGTTACTGCTGTCCGGCGATCCATGATTTTCACTTCCGTTCAGGTTGAGGGAGAGGATTGGCGGCAGACTAAAAGCGCCGGAGTCGGCTGTCAATCGTCGGGGCGTTGACAAAGGTCGGGCGCCGCCTCAAACCTAGCGATCTTCATGTCTTTGGCGGAAAACGTGACTTTGAGACAGCCGGTCGTCGAGTTCAGGAATGTCACGAAGCGTTTCGGCGAGGTCGTGGCGGTCGACCGCAATTCGCTGAGCGTGGAATCGGGCGAGTTCCTGTCGATCCTTGGGCCCTCGGGCTGCGGCAAGACGACGGCGCTCCGCATGATGGCGGGGTTCGATCAACCGACCTCCGGCAAGGTTTATATCCGTGGCGAGGACGTGACCGGCGTTCCCGCCTTCAAGCGCCCGGTCAACATGGTGTTCCAGCATTATGCGCTGTTTCCGCATCTTTCGGTTGCGGGTAACGTCTCCTACGGGCTCCGGCAGCGGCGTCCCAAGCCTTCGCCCGCCGAACTCCAGAAGGCGGTGGGCGAGGCGCTCGCCATGGTCAGGTTGGAAGGCTATGAGAACCGGCGGAGCTACGAGCTCTCCGGCGGCCAGCAGCAGCGGGTGGCGCTGGCCCGCGCCCTGATCAACCGCCCCGCCGTGCTGCTCCTCGACGAGCCGCTCGCCGCCCTCGACCGCAAGCTCCGCCGCGAAATGCAGATCGAGCTGCAGAACCTGCAGCGCGACGTCGGCATCACTTTCCTGCTGGTCACCCACGACCAGGAGGAAGCGCTGTCGATGTCGGGCCGGGTCTGCGTCATGCGCGATGGCCGCATCGTGCAGACCGGGTCCCCCCGCGAGCTCTACGACCGGCCGGTCAACCGCTATGTCGCCGATTTCGTCGGCAAGTCGAATTTCTTTGCCGGACCCCGCCCCGATACGGTGGTCAGTATCCGCCCCGAACTGGTCGAGATCGCGGCGAACGAGACGGCTCTCCCGACAGGGCTGGTGGTCACCCTGTCGGTCAAGGTCCTCAATCGCATCTTCCTCGGCGAACACACGGAATATCGCGTCGCTCACGAGAAGATGGGCGAGTTCATGGTGCTGAGCCCACGCAAGTCCGAGCGCGGCAGTGGTATCTTCGAGATCGGCGACACGGCGGCAGCCGGCTGGCGGCCGGAAGCGGCCCTGGTGCTCGCCGCCAATTGAGTGCTTGGAAACACAACAGAAGACAACAGGGAGAAACGTCATGAGCAAACTGATCGGCTACATCACGCCGCAGAAATTCCTGGACGAGCTGCGGCGCTACCAGAAGGGATCGGTCACCCGGAGACACTTCCTCGGGGTGACGGGCCTCGGGCTCGCCACCGCGGTGATGAGTGCGGCGGTGCCGGGCCTTCGTCCGCGCAAGGCCTATGCGGGGCTTTCGGGAACTCTGAATTTCACCACTTGGCCCAACTATTTCGCCCAGGAAAATCTCGACAATTTCACCAAGAACACCGGCGTCAAGATCAATGTAGCGATCTTCGGCTCGAACGAGGAAATGCTGGCCAAGCTGCAAGCCGGCTCCACCGGCTGGGACGTGTTCGTGCCCACCAACTACACGATCTCCACCTACAAGAAGCTCGACCTGATCGAGCCGCTCGACCTCAAGAAGCTGCCGAACTACGATCAGTCGGCGCAAGATCCCCGCTTCCTCGGTCCCGGCACCATCGATGGCGTGGTCTATGCCGTGCCCAAGGACTGGGGCACCACCGGCTTCGTCATCAACACCAAGAAGGTGACGCAGAATCCAACCTCATGGAAGGAGTTCTGGGACCTCACGCAAGGGCCGATCTCCGGCAAAGTCATGGTGCACGATTACCAGCTCACCACCATCGGCAATGCGCTGAAATATTACGGCTACTCGTTCAACTCCAACGACGAGAAGCAGTTGGGCGAGGCCGAGAAGCTGTTGCTCGCCGCCAAGCCGCATCTCTTCGGCATAAATTCCGATTACCAGCCGGCGATTCGCAACGGCGATGCCTGGATGAGTATCGCGTGGACGGGCGACGCCACCCAGTTGCACCGCGACATTCCCGAGATCATCTACGTGCTGGGAAAGGAAGGCGGCGAAATCTGGGTCGACCATTATGCCGTGCCCAAGGGCGCGCCCAACCGCGAGGCGGCCTACGCGTTCGTCGACTATCTGCTAACCCCGGACATCAACGCCAAGGAGGTTCAGGCGCACGGCTATCCCTCGACGGATGCCCGCACCAACAAGCTGGTGCCGAAAGCAATGCTGGAGAACCCGATTCTCTATCCGGCCAAGGAGGCGCTGGCGCCGCTGGAATTCGGCGCGGCGGAAACGCTGACCAACCCGCTGCGCGCCGAAATCATGGCCCGCTTCAAGGCGGCGTAGAACCATCCCTCCTCGCAGAGCGGGGAGGGTGCTGACTCTGGACTTGCTCCGGCGGCGGCGGGTGGGGTGCGTCACTGACATTGGCCCCACCCGGCGCGTTCCGCGCCACCCTCCCCATGCTTCGCATGGCCAGGGATGGAGACAGCCCATGATTCGAGACCGGAAAGGACGCCTTGTCAGGTGAACATGACGCGACGCAGTTCCGCCGTCACCGCCCTCTTGCTGACGCCCGCGGGAGTGTTCTTCTTCTTTCTGCTGATCCTGCCGCTCGCCGTCGTCGTCGTCTATTCCTTCGGCGAGCGGGCGGAAGCCGGCGGCTACGCGCCGGGCTTCAATTTCGGCAACTACCTGAATCTGCCGGCGCGCGGCAAGGCCTTCTTCAACACCCTGACGCTTGCTCCCCTCGGCACGGCGGTCACCGCCCTCTTCGCCTACCCCATGGCCTATTTCCTGGCCGTCAAAGTGTCGCCCAAGTACCGCGTCGCCATGCTGGTCTTGGTCATGGCGCCGTTCTGGACCAGCCAGCTCCTGCGCTATTACGCCTGGATGATGATCCTCGGCTCGAAAGGCATTCCGTCGTGGCTCGCCTGGCTGGGCTTCAATGATATTCAGATCATCAATACGCCTTGGGCGGTGCTGATCGGCGCCATCTACGGCTTCATGCCGCTGATGGTGCCGCCGATCTATGTGAGTCTCGAGAAACTCGACAAGCGGCTCCTGGAAGCTTCCGCCGATCTGGGCGCCTCGCCATGGGCGAGCTTTGTGCAGGTGACGCTGCCCCTGTCGCTGCCCGGTGTCGCCACCGGCTCGATGCTGGTCTTCATTCTCTTGATGGGCGATTACATCCTGCCGCAATTCCTGGGCGGCGGTAAGGTGTTCTTCATCGGCAACGCGCTGGTCGATCTCTTCCTGCAGTCGCGCAACTGGCCCTTCGGCGCGGCGGTGGCCATGGCGCTGGTCGCCATCATGTTCGTCACCATCTTTTTCTATATGCGCTTCGTGCTGGGAAAATCCGGCACGAGGCGCGTCGCCCTGGTGTAGATGCATGCGCTACTACGCCGCCTTCATCTATATCTTCCTCTATGCGCCGATCGCGCTGATCGTCGGCTTTTCCTTCAATTCCGGGCGCTATGCCATGGACTGGCAGGGCTTCTCGCTGCAATGGTACGGCAAGGCCTTCTCCAATCCGCTGATCGTCCAGGCCCTGACCACCAGCCTCACCATCGCCGGCACGACGGCACTGCTTTCGGCCATCATCGGCACGCTGACCGCCCTCGGGCTCGAGCGCGTCAGCGGTTTGGTGCGCCATCTCTTCGATGCGCTCATCTATATCGCCATCATGGTGCCGGGCATCGTCATCGGCATCTCGACGCTCATCGCTTTCGTCACACTCTTCAACATCGTCAACCCGTGGCTGTTGGCGGCGTGGAACTTCAAGGTCGAGATGGGGCTGTGGACGGTAATCGCGGCCCATGTACTGTTCAACATCGCGGTGGTCTGCCTGCTGGTCAGGGCCAGGCTTTCGGGCATGGACCGCAGCCTGGTCGAGGCCTCGGAGGATCTTTACGCCACCCCCTTGGGCACCTTCCGGCAGATCGTGCTGCCGCTGCTCACCCCCTCCATCCTCGCCGGATTCCTGTTGTCCTTTACCTTCTCCTTCGAGGATTTCATCATCGCCTTCTTCGTGGCGGGCCCCAACGTCACCCTGCCGATCTATGTCTTTTCCTCGATCCGCCGCGGCGTGACGCCGGAAATCAATGCAGTGGGCGCGGTGGTTCTGTTCACCTCCTTCGCCCTTCTCATCGCCGCCCAGGCGATCTTGCAGCGAAGCAACCGGAAGCTGAAGGGGGCCTGATACCCGCGCCAGCCCCTTGCCGGCGCTGGGCTTGAACTATAATAGTTCCGGTTACAGTTTTCCTCTCCGAGTTCTCCCATGCAGATCGGCAAGCCGGGCGCTGCTGAAAGTTCCATCTGTCAGGCCTATCCAACCCGCGTCGAGGTGCGCGGCCGCGATCTCACGGGCGATCTGATGGGGCGCCTCACTTTCACCGAATATTTCCATCTGCTGCTCACCGGCTGCGAGCCGAGCGAGACCCAGCGCTTCTTCCTCGACCTGTTGCTGGTGGCCATCGCCGAGCACGGGCTGATGCCGACCAACATTGCCGCCCGGATGACGCTGGCCGCCGATTCGGGCTCCCTGCAAGGTGCCGTAGCGGCGGGGCTTCTCGGCTGCGGGCCGGTCATCCTCGGCACGGCGGAAGCGTGCGGGCAACTCCTCGCCGAGGCGAGCACCAGGTCCGGCGACCCGCAGTCCGTCGCCGATCAAATGGCGGAAGCCATCCGTGCCTCGGGCGGCAAGCTGCCGGGCTTCGGCCATCCGGTCCACAAGCCCCTGGACCCCCGGGCCGAGCGCATTCTGGCATTGGCCGACGCGCGTGGCGTCAGCGGCCGCCATGTGGGGCTGGCGCGCGCCTTCCGCACTGCCGCCGCCAAGGCCTGGGGCAAGCCCTTGACCATGAACGTCTCGATGCCGATCGCCGCGGTGCTGCTCGATCTCGGCTTCGAGCCCGCCATGGTCAAGGCGATCCCCATCCTCGCCCGCACCGCCAGCCTCCTTGCCCATCTCGCCGAGGAGAGGACATCTCCGATCGGCTTCGCCATGGCAGCGGCGGCGGAAGCGGCTGTCGCCTATCGTGCCGGCGGGGACGAGTGATGCTGTCGCCGGAAGTGGAAACCCGTCCGTGGGCGGAGCAGCTGGCCCTGGACGACGGCCATTACCGCAACCAGCTCGCCTATCTCATCGAGCATTCGGCCTTCTACCGGCAGAAGCTCGGCCGGGTCGGCGCAGCGGGCGGTCTGGCCCAGATCGCCCAGCTTCCCCTCACCGAGAAGAGCGAGATCCGGGCAAGCTGCAGCGATGACAACCCGATCGGCAGCCACCTCTGCGTCGAGTCCGACGATATCGTCCGCATCTATTCGACCAGCGGCACCACCGGCACGCCGAGCTACATTCCGCTGACCGCCTCCGATCTCGACAACTGGGTGACCGGCTCGTCGCGAAGCTATGCGGCCTCCGGAGTCAAGGCCGGCCAGCGCATCGTCTCGACCTACAATGCCGGGCCGTTCGTCGCCGGGGCGGCTCTTGCCGCGATGGACCGCATTGGCCTCTGCCATATCCCGGTCGGCACCGGCAACAGCGAGCGGCTGATGACGGCGATCCGCCTCTTGAGACCCGAGGCCGTGGTGCTGACCCCCTCCTATGCCGCCCACCTCATCGAATGGGCGGATGAGCGCGGCTTCGATCTGAAGAATTCCAGCGTCGAGCGGGTGCTCGTGGCCGGCGAACCGGGCGGCGGCGAACCCGCCTTCCGGGACAAACTCGAGGCGGGCTGGGGTGCGAATGTCACCGAGGCCATGGGGATCGGCGACATCGGCGTGTCGCTGTGGGGCGAGTGCGAGCACCAGTGCGGCATGCATCTGGGTGCGCGCGGCTTCGTCCATGTCGAACTGATCGATCCCGCCAGCGGCGCGGCCATCCCGCTGGAGGATGGCGCCAAGGGCGAACTCGTTCTCAGCCATCTCCGCCACCGCGCCGCACCTTTGTTGCGCTTCCGCACCCGCGACCATGTGGAGGTGTGGACGAGCCCGTGCAAATGCGGGCGCACGGCGCCGCGCGTCCGCTGTGTGGGCCGCACCGACGACATGCTGATCGTGCGCGGCGTCAATGTCTTTCCCTCAGCGATCCGCGAAGTGGTCGGCGAGTTTACCCCCGCCGTTAGCGGCCATATGCTGGTCAAGCCCAGGCAAGCCGGGGTGAAACAGGAGCCGCCATTGCCCATCGCCGTCGAGCTGGCAAAGGGCGCCAGCCCCGATCCGGTATTGGCCGAGGCGATCGCCAAGCGCCTGCGTAGCGTGCTGATCTTCAGCGCTTCGGTCGAGCTCGTGGCCTTCGGCAGCCTGGCGCGCAGCGAATACAAGTCGAAACTTACCCAACACTGAGACGGAGGTTTGAGTCCCATGCAGAAAATCCAGTCGCAGGCCGTCCATCACATCACCTTGACCGGCGCCAACCGCCAGACCTCGATCGATTTCTGGGAAGGCGTGCTCGGGATGCCCTTCGTCTTCGAACAACCCAATCTCGACCGGGCCTCGGAGAGCCACCTCTATTTCGATCCGGGCGACGGCCGGCTTATCACCATTTTCACCGACGAAGGCCGCAAGCCCGATCCGCGCCGCACCCCCACCGAGCCGGGCTGCGTCCATCACATCGCCTTTTCGGTGTCGCGGGCGAGCTTCACGCAAGCCATCAAGCGCCTCGACGACCGTGGCATCAAGCATACGGGCGTCAAGGACCGCGGCATCTTCGATTCCATTTATTTCACCGATCCGCTCGGCCTGCTGATTGAGCTGGCCTGCTACAAGTTCGAGCCGCCCACCGGCTGCACCCATGTCGAGGTGATCCACGAGGCCCACAAGATTCGCGTGGCTCGCGGCGACTACAACATCGGCGAAGTGCATCTCGCCGATGCCATCGAAATTCTCGTTGCCCGCCGCAACGGCTCGCTTTCGGCCGACCGTTCGCCCAAGAATCCGTACTGATCGTAACTACAGCCACAACAGGGAGGAAAACCATGGCTCAACTGAAACTTCATATCCTGAAGCCGAGCGTCAACAACATGGCGGCTCGTGTCTTCGTGCGCGCCGCCAAGCTCGACTTCAGCGAGGACGACGTCTACGGCAAGACCCGCTCCAAGGAATTCCTGGCGATGAACCCGGCCCACATGACGCCGATGATCCAGTCGAAGGATCTGCCCAAGGGCGTCATATGGGAGAGCTGCGCCATCATGCAGTATCTGTGCAACAAACATCAGATCGCCAAGTTCTATCCCAAGGCGGCGGTCAAGCGGGCGATGATCGACAGCGCCATGTTCTATCTGATCGGCACGCTCTATCCGCTGGTGGCCAGGGCGACCTATCCGGCGCTCGGTTTCCCGCAATATGCCGGCGAAGTGGGGGCGAGCAATCTCGATGCGGCCCACAAGGCCGAGGCCCAGAAGGCGGCCAGCGAAGCGATCGCCGAGCCGCTCGAGGTCTTCCACAAATTCTACATGGACGGCAAACCCTTCATCGGCGGGGCCAAGCCTTCGATTGCCGACATCAGGCTGGCGGCGACGCTGGAATTCCTGGCGGTCGTCGACTACCAGCTTCCGGCCTGGGCCAAGACCTATATGGGCGCCATGGAAAAATCCCTCGGCAAGGCCTATGCCGAGCCGGCGGCGGACGTGCGCGGCTACATCTCCTATGTAAAATCGCAGAAGAAGTAACTTTGTGATAGCAATGCCAGCATCGATAGCATTGCTAATGGTGCTGGCGCATGCTATGCTATCAACATGGCGACGATCACAATCCGAAACCTCGATGAAGCAACCAAGCGGGGGCTTCGCATCCGGGCCGCTGAAAATGGCAGGTCCATGGAGGAGGAGGTGCGTAAAATCCTTGAAGCCGTCATTGCAGACGCGCGGCAACAGCAGGGGTTTGGCGAATCCGGTCAATCAGTAACGTTGTCGTGGGTTGACCGCATCGTCGCGCGGTTTGCCGAAATCGGCGGAGTCGAGCTGGAATTGCCGCCGCCGCAACCGGCGCGCTTGCCACCCGATTTCAGCGGGCCTGAGTTTGACAGGTGATCATCCTCGATACCGATATCATCTCCGAACTCATGCGACCGGAGCCCGACCCGCGCGTTGTCGACTGGCTGCGCCAGCGGAGAGTGAAGGATGTGTTCACGACGTCCGTATCCGAGGCCGAACTGTGGTTTGGCGTCGAACTTCTGCCCGTCGGAAAACGCCGCAACGATATCGCCGCCCGGCTGCAGGCCACACTCGACGGCGATTTTTCCGGCCGTATTCTTGATTTCGACCGGCGGGCGGCAAGGGAATTCGGCCGCCTGCATGCCGCGCAGCGGCGGAGCGGGCGGCTTTCCGATCTCGCCGACGCCATGATTGCGGCAATCGCCAGCGCCAAAAAATTTGCCGTTGCCACACGAAACATGCGCGATTTCGCTCACGCCGGCGTCGATCTTTTCAATCCGTGGACGGATTAATTAGACCTTCGCCGCCTGCATCTGCTCGACAAACCGCCTGAACAGATAATGACTGTCCTGGGGGCCGGGGGAGGCTTCCGGGTGGTATTGCACCGAAAACACCGGCCGGCCTTCGAGTGCTATCCCGGCGTTGGAGCCGTCGAACAGCGATACATGGGTTTCGACGACGCCCTTGGGCAGGCTCGCCCGCTCCACCGCAAAACCATGGTTCATCGAGGTGATCTCGACCTTGCCGGTGGTGAAGTCCTTGACCGGATGGTTGGCGCCGTGGTGGCCCTGGTGCATCTTGTGGGTGATGGCGCCAAGGGCGATCGCCAGCATCTGGTGGCCGAGGCAGATGCCGAAGACGGGCTTGCCCGAGTCGATGAGCTTGCGGATTTCCGGCACCGCGTATTCACCCGTCGCCGCCGGATCGCCCGGGCCGTTCGACAGGAACACCCCATCGGGATTCATGGCGAGAATATCCTCGGCACTGGTGGTTGCCGGCACCACGGTCACGGCGCAACCGGCACTGGTCAGACAACGGAGAATATTGCGTTTCAAGCCATAGTCGACGGCGACGACCTTGTATTCGCCACCCTCGGCCCTGGTATAGCCCGCCTGCCAGTCCCACAGTTTCTCGTCCCAGCCCATGCGCTGGGTAAGCGAGACATCCTTCGCCAGATCCATGCCGACGAGGCCCGGCCAAGCCGCCGCCATCGCGGCGAGCTTCGCCACATCGAATTTGCCTTTGGGGTGGTGGGCGATGACGCCGTTCGGCATGCCTTTCTCGCGGATCAGCGCAGTGAGCGCCCGGGTGTCGATTCCCGAAAGCCCGATCACATTGCGGGCCTTCAGCCATTTGTCGAAATGCCGCCCCGAGCGGTAGTTGGCCGGCTCGGTCACGGGCGCCTTGACGATGGCGCCAACGACGCCGGCGGAAGCGGCGAGGTTGGTCGTCTCGATATCCTCGTCATTGGTGCCGACATTGCCGATATGCGGGAAGGTGAAGGTGACGATCTGCCCGGCATAGGAGGGGTCGGTGAGGATCTCCTGATAGCCGGTCATGGCAGTGTTGAAACACACCTCGCCCACCGCCTCGCCCTCGGCGCCGAAACCAAAGCCTTCGATCGCCGTGCCGTCGGCCAGCACCAGAAGGCCGGTGACGCGCACTGCGTCCCAGTCGCCGAAGTGGGGGCGCGGCGCAGGCTTGGCCTTGGCGGGCTTTTGGGCGGACATCAAGGATTCTCCGGAATGCGGAGGTTCTATGGGGGAGGGGACCTGCTGCGTCAAGGTTGCGGCTCCCCCGGAATCCGCCTATTGACCCCTCTTCCAGCGAATATCGAGGAACTTCCCCATGAGCCTCCGTGCCGCCATCAACGATGCCCTGAAGGATGCCATGAAGGCCGGCGACAAGCGCCGCATCTCGACGCTGCGCCTGATGAATGCCGCCATCAAGGACAAGGACATCAACTCCCGCACCGAAGGCCACGACTCGGCCTTGACCCCCGATGCGGGCCTCGTCGATCTCTTCGGCAAGATGGTGAAGCAGCGCCAGGAAAGCGTTGCCGTCTATGAACAGGGCGGCCGGCCCGAGCTCGCCCAGGCCGAGCGCGAGGAGATCGCCATCATCCAGTCCTATATGCCCAAGCAGCTCTCCGACGACGAGGCCAAGGCGGCGATCGCCGCCATCATCAAGGAAGTGGGAGCGGCAAGCGTCAAGGACATGGGCAAGGTCATGGCCGCCCTCAAGACGAAATACGCCGGCCAGATCGACATGGCCAAGGCCGGCGGCATCGTCAAGGCGTTGCTGGGGTAGGAGCCGTCATGCACGTCATCATCACTCGCTTGCCGATCGGGCCCGATGCCGACTGGGCGGAAATGGGCCGCAGGGTCGAGGCCTTCGACCGGATCGCCACCGCCGCCAGCCCCGGCTTCAAGGGCGTCAGCCTGATCCGCAGCAGCCCGGAGGAAGCCGTACTCTTCGTGCTGTTCGAAGGCCGGGACGAACTCGACCGGGTCTCGCGCGAGGTGGCAGCACCATGGTTTGCCGAGAACATCCGGCCGTTTCTCACTGGGGCGGTCACCCGCACCGTCGGCGAGGTGATGGCCGGACGGCTCGCCGGCAGCTGATCAGACGATCTTCGTTACCACCGTCACGTTGCGGCGGATGGCGTGGCTGTAGGCGCAGGCTACATGGGCGTTGCGGGCGAGCTTGGCGGCCAGCGACTTCTTGACGCCTGGCAGGCTCACTTCGAGTTTGACGGCGATGCCGAAGCCCTTCTTGTCGGCGCGCGGGCCAAAGCTCACATGGGCCGTCACCGTGGACTCGGGCGAAATGGGAACCGTCTTCTTCTCCTTGGTTGCCACATATTTGATGGTGCCGAGGTAGCAGGAGGAATAGGCCATGGCGAAGAGCTGGTCGGGATTGGTGCCCTCGCCCTTGCCGCCCATCTCGACCGGATTGTCGATCTTGACGTCGAGCTTGCCGTCATTGGTCTTGGCGCTGCCGCTGCCGCGTCCGCCGACCGAAGTTGCCACCGCCGTATAGACCTTCTTGATCTTGGCCATCGCATGCCTCCCTGATGAAACCGCCACGATGTCACGCAGGCCTGCAACGCGCAAGGGCGGCGGGGTTCGCCGATATGACCTGCCAGCTTGCCATGAGCGCCAATGTTATCCACTATCAAGATTTATTGGCGGATGACAATCGGTTGTCATGAGGTTGATCCGTGGGAGGTCGAAGATGAATGCACCCGATCGACTGGTTCTGTCCGGCGCGGTGGCCATCGCCGGCGGCGGAGCCTTTCCCCATGCCCGCCGCCGCCTCGGCCAGGAATATCCGGGGATCGACTGGCGTGCGCCTGGACCCGGCGCCAACACGCCTTTGCTTCGGCTTGTCGCCGACGAGGGGCTCGCCGAGGGCGCATTCCGCATCGCCACCGAAAGCCGCGACGGTGTTGCCTCCGTGGTAACCGTGACCGGCGGATCCGTGCCGGGTGTCCTCTACGGCGTGGAAGAATTGATCCGCCGGGGCGGCTCGAATCCCGCCCGCGTGAGCGTCGATGCAAACCCCATCGCCATGTCTCCCGGCCTCACCTATCGCACCTTCTGGACCTGGGATCATTCCACCAACTGGGAACTCTCGCAGATCGGCCAGCAGGAAATCGGTGTCTTCAATCCCTACAGCAAGCCGCCCGGCGGCTTCCTGGCCGACTATAGGCGGGTCGTCGACTATTGTAGCCGCAATCGCATCGCGGCGATCGTCATTTACGGCTTCCTGCGCAACTCCCATGGTGGCATAGCAGCGGCCCAGGAGCTGTGCCGCTATGCCAGCGAGCGCGGCGTGCGCATCATCCCCGGCGTCGCCATCGGTTCGTATGGCGGCGTCTATTGGGAAGGCGATCACCCCTATAATCTGGCGACGTGGCTGAAGAAATATCCGCAATTCGCCGCCACCATGGAAAAGGGCGTCGGTTTCCAGCTCGCCGATCTTTCGTTTCCGCTGAATTTCCCGCGCTCGGACTACACCATGACGGCCTGCCCGTCGGCGCCCGAAACCATGGACTGGATGACCGAAGCGGTCGCGTGGCTCGCCGAAACCTTCGAGATCGGCGGCGTCAACATCGAAAGCGGCGACTACGGCGTCTGCGGCTGCACTCGTTGCGTCACCCGGCGCGACAATGCGGCCGAGGCGCAACGTCGCCAGTCCGATACCGGAGACTCGTGGTCCCATACGGACATGGCCGAGAATTTTCCACGCCTCTTCGCGGCGGCCAATGGCAAGCGGAAAAATCTCTGGAACTACTGCGAGATGCAGTGGGACAATCTGCTCGATCCCGTCGCCCATGCGGCCCAGCGCAAATTGCCGCGCGGTGGCATCTATCAGCATACGGCCAACCGGAGCTATTGGGGCAGGCTCCAGCGCGACCTCGGGCGGGATTACGTCGAAAACCTTCCCACCCAGCCCAACGTGCTGCGCTGCCAATTCGCCTGCCAGTGGAACGGTGACGAGCGCACCGAGCGCTATGCCCTGAACGCCCGGACCTTCGCCTCGATGGCGCAGTTCTGCGCCCGCATGGGCATGCAAGGCCTGACGGTGTGGGGCGAGCCTTCGCCGTTCGACGCGACGGTTGAGCTGAGTTATCTGGCCTTCGCCCGGTTCGGCTACGATACCGGCCTGACCTGGCAACGATTTGTCGATGAGGATGTAGCGCCACTCCTCGGTGGCCGCGCTGCGGCCGGCCGTTTTATCGCGCTGGCCGAAGAACTCGATGGCAACCGGTCATTGCCGATGGAGCGGCTGGCGAAGCTGCGCGGCGAGGCCCGCGACCACGGTGGCACCGGCACCGGCGAAGCCGCGCGCCGCTGGATGACACTTGAAGACCGGATCGCCAAGCGGCAATTTATGGGCCGATAGCGGACCGATGCGGATCAAATCCGGCTTCGATCGGTCCGGCTGGCGAGCGCCACGCCGATGGCGGCCAGCGCAAAGCCCAACCAGCCGAGGAGCGGCACCGCCTCGCCGAGCAAGGGCCAGGCGAACAGCGCAGACAAGGCCGGCACCAGATAGAAGAGCGAGGAGACCCGCGACACCTCGTCCGCCCGGATCATGGCAAGCAGCAGGGTCATGGCGATCAGCGAATTGCCGACGACCACATAGGCAAGGGCCGCCGCCAGCCGCCAGTCCCAGGTGACCTGCATGGTCTCGGTCGTCCAGGCGATGGGCAGGGTTCCGAGGAGCCCCACCGCATATTGAACGAGGTTGGCGATGACCGGATGGTGGCTGACGCTGAAGCGCTTTTCCCACAGGGTGCCGCCAGTGATGCCAAGTAGCCCGCCCGCCGCGGCGACAACCCCCAGCGGGTTCTCGGCGGCAACCGTGGCGCGCGACAGGATCACGGTGGCAGCCCCGGCAAGACCCAACACAAGCCCCGCCCAGCGCAGCCGGTTCACCTTCTCACCGACAAAATGCGGTGCCACCAGCCCCACCAGAATGGGCTGCAGGCAGACGATGATCGCCACGCCCCCGGCCGAAACCCCGACTTGAAGGCGAGGTAGCACAGACCGAAGCAGACGACCTGGATCAGAGTGCCGACGATCGCCAGATGGGCCCAGGCGGCAACGGTCTTAGGGAGCGGCGGGCGCACCACCCAGTAGACCGGCAGCAGGATCGCCAGCACGATCCCATAGCGCAGCACAAGAAAGGTGATGGGCTCCGTATGGGCGATGCCGAATTTGGCCACGGCAAATCCGGCTGACCACAGGACGAGAAAGATGGCGGGGGCGAGGGTGAGCCAGAGGGGTTTGGAGGCAGGCATGGCGCCAGACCTTAGGGGTGGGGTGCTCAGCATGCTATGGTCCGGTTACCAGAGCGCCATGCATTGAGAGAGGGGATTATGAGCGGCATCAACTTCTTCCATTTCTTCGGCAGCGGTTAACGCACCATGCCAATGGCGATTGCTGAGTCTGAGCAACTTACGGTCCGCCGCATTCTCAAGGTCAACCATGCCGGTGAATACGGGGCAATCCGCATCTATCGGGCGCAGCTGTGGCTGGCACGGCGGCTCTATCCCGACATGGTGGCGTTTCTTGAGGAAACGCTAAGCCATGAGATTGCGCACTGGCGAGATTCCGGGCAGCGATGCCGGAGCGCCGGGCGCGGCCGTGCCGGGTGATGGCGCTGTGGGGCAACGGCGGCTACGTCCTTGGCGCCCTCACGGCTCTCATGGGACGGCAGGGCATTTGGATATGCACGGCGGCGGTAGAGGAGGCGGTGCACCGCCATCTCGACGAACAGCTGGGCTTCCTGCAGGAGCGTGATCCGAAGTTGCATCAGCTGATCGCCGATATCCAGCGCGAGGAACTCTCCCATCTCGACCAGGCCAGGCGATCTCTCACGTCACGGGGGATGCCAGTTCAAGTCCTTCAAGCCGCCATTTCCATTGCCACGGATATTGCGATCTGGCTTTCGACCTGGGGGTGATTCCAGCCGCATGAAGCGGGATCTCGCCAGGGCAAGAACGAAATAGCGATGGCTCGAACCTCCTTGCTTGGTGCGGGCTGAAGTCCCAGACTATCCGGGGCCACCCCTATTTGCGCCGGCCTTTTTCGTGGTCCATGAAGGCGCGGAGCACGGCGTTCATGCGGGTCTGGTAGCCCTTGCCGGTGGCCTTGAAGAAGGCCAGCACGTCGGGATCGACCCGGATGGAGATTGTGCTCTTAAGTCTTGGATAGACGAGCACGGCCTTGGACCAGTCGAGATCGAGGGGTGCTGCATCGGGGTCATCGGCCACGGCACGGGCAATATCCTCGTCGGTCAGCGCATCGACCTTGGCCCAGTCGGTCTTGCCGCGCGGCAAGTTGCGCAATTCATCGGCCGAGATTCGCGTGATACCCGGCTCTTTCCTTGCGGCTCGCCCGGCGGGCTGAGATGACGCGGCAGATTTCCCCGCGTTGGACGAAGACGACCGCAAGCTCGCTCGCGATGATGCCAATGGCGATCCAGCGGCTTTCGCCGCAGCGGTTCTGTTTCCAGGCGAAGACCGGTCCGTTGAAGATACGGATGGCGTCCTTGAAATCGATGCCGTGCTTTTTGCGGTTGCTGGTTGCTTTTTCATCGTCCCACTCGAATGCTTCAAACACAAACTGGATTACGGTGCCGGATTCGCTCATCGGTTGCCCCCGGAGACGGGCTATCATCCCGGCGGTGCGGCAACAAGAAGAGGAGTTTATCAGGCAATTATATATACATATTGCATATACAATACCCGATGTCAATATTGTGGACTGGCGTATATTGGGGGCCTCGCCAGTCATGTTCTCCGACTATAGTTGCCCCATGCGTTTCCCGCCCTCATTCCTTGACGATATCCGCGGCCGGGTGCCGATTTCCTCGGTGGTCGGGCGCCGCGTGGCCTGGGACCGGCGGAAGTCGAACCCGGGGAAGGGAGATTTCTGGGCCTGCTGCCCGTTCCATGGCGAGAAGACACCCTCCTTCCATGTCGACGACCGCAAGGGCCGCTACCATTGTTTCGGCTGCAAGGTGTCGGGCGACATCTTCACTTTCCTGGTGGAGAAGGAGGGTGTGCCCTTCCCGGAGGCTGTGGAGCGTCTGGCGATGGAGGCGGGGCTTCCCCTCCCGCAACTCACCGAGGCTGAGGTGAAGCGCGAGGAGGTCCGTGCAAGCCTTTATGATGTCATGGAAATAGCCACGAAATTTTTCGAGGCTGAGCTCCAGTCGGCACGAGGTGCAAGAGCCCGGGGCTATCTCGCCGACCGGCAGCTTTCCCCTGCCATCCAAAAGGAATTTCGCCTGGGCTATGCCCCCGACGACCGCCAGGCGTTGCGCGGTCATCTGGCCGCAAGAAACATCACGAAGGAGCAGATGGCGGAAGCGGGGCTTGTGATCGCCGGCCCCGATATTCCCGTCGCCTATGACAGGTTCCGCGACCGGGTTATGTTCCCGATCCGTGACGCCCGCGGCAAGGTCATTGCCTTCGGGGGGCGGGCGCTCAGCAAGGACGCTCCCGCCAAATATCTCAACTCGCCGGAAACGCCGCTCTTCCATAAAGGCGCGGTGCTCTACAATTTCGACAAGGCGCGCGCACCCGCCCATGAGCAGGGCTCGATCATCGCGGTTGAAGGCTACATCGACGTGATCGCCATGCACCGGGCCGGCCTACCGCAGACGGTGGCGCCGCTTGGCACGGCCTTGACCGAAGACCAGTTGGCACTTCTCTGGCGCGCCGCCCCGGAACCCATCCTGTGTTTTGACGGCGATGCGGCGGGCCTCAAGGCCGCCTATCGGGCGCTTGACTTGGCGCTGCCGCTCCTCAAGCCCGGCCATTCGCTCAAATTCGCTCTTCTTCCCGAAGGCCAGGACCCCGACGATCTGCTCAACTCGGAAGGCGCCGAGGCGCTGAAGGCAGTGATCGCCGGGGCCCAACCCCTTTCAGACGTGTTGTGGCAGCGGGCACTCGCCGAAAACGACCGGGCGACGCCCGAGCGCAAGGCCCAGTTCGAGCGGGATTTACGCCACCTTCTCAATGGCATCGGCGATGATGTTGTGAGGAAGCATTATCTGGCGGACATGGCCGGGCGGCTGTCGGCGCTGTGGGGGAAGAAAGCGAATAGCGAATGGCGAATAGCGAATAGGGGAAAGAGGGGGGCCAACTATTCGCTATTCGCTACTCGCTACTCGCCCAGTCAGAAACCCTGGGAAATCCCCGCTCCCCCCTCGGCCCAGCTCCGGGCCCTGGCGGGTGCCGGCCAAGTCCGCGCCGGGGCCGACCGGCGCGCCCGGATGATCGTACTGACGGTTATCAACCACCCGGAGTTGCTGCATGAATTCCTCAACGAAATTGCCCATCTCGAGATCGAATCGCGCGAGCTTGACTCGCTCCGGTCGGAAATCCTAGATAGCGCCTCCTTAGGGTCGGGCCTTGACGGGCCGGGCCTCAGGGACCACTTGAGTGGCAAGGGTTTAGGTCCGCTTGTGGACCGTCTGGAAGCCCAGGCGAGGCGTCTGAACGAATGGTTCCTGGGGAGTGCCGCGGCACAGGATGATGCCCGCACCGGACTTCGTCAGATGATCGCCCTGCACCGCAAGTCGATCACCCTGGAGCGGGAGCTGAAGACGGCGGAAGCCCACTTCGCCGCCGATCCTACGGAGGAAAACCTCAATGCGCTCAACGTGGTGCGCGAAGAGCTGGCCTCGCACACGGGGTCGGAAGCCCAGGTCGAAGGCTTCGGTGTCGCCTCGGGGCGGCCGGCCGGAGCCATAAGCTAATCAGGGCCGGAGCATCCGTGGTGCTTGGTCCCGAATCGGAACACTGGTAAGGCGAATCGATTCGCCGGAAATCAAGGAACACCCGCCCATGGCTCGTGCCCAGGTACGCGCACCGCAGACCGAAGATCAGGACGCCCCCGCCGCCGCCGACGAGGGCGAAGCGCCCGAGGCCGTGGCCGAAGGCAGCGATTCGCCTGTCCTCGACCTGACCGACGCCGCCGTCAAGCGGATGATCAAGCTTGCCAAGTCGCGCGGCTTCGTCACCCTCGACGAGCTCAACGCGGTGATGCCCTCCGAAGAGGTGACCTCCGACCAGATCGAGGACATCTACGCCATGCTCGCCGACATGGGGATTACCGTGGTCGAGAGCGAGGAGGAGACCGAGAACGTCGTCGCCAAGGTCGAGCCGGAGGCCGAGCCCGAATCGACCGAGACCGCCGTCATCAAGGTCGAGGCGGCCAAGACGCCCACCGACCGCACCGACGATCCGGTGCGCATGTATCTGCGCGAGATGGGCCAGGTCGAACTCCTGTCGCGCGAGGGCGAGATCGCCATCGCCAAGAGGATCGAGGCCGGGCGCGAGGCGATGATCGCCGGCCTGTGCGAGAGCCCCTTGACCTTCCAAGCCATTATCATCTGGCGCGACGAGCTCAACGAAGCCAAGATCCTTCTCCGTGACATCATCGACCTCGAGGCGACCTACGCCGGGCCCGACGCCAAGAAGAACCAGATGGCGGTGGCAACACCGGCGCCTTACGTTCCGCCCAAGGAGGAAGTGAAGAAGAAGGCCGAAGCCAAGCGTCCCGAGAACCGCCGGGCGGCGCTCAGGGTCGGCGACGATGATTTCAGCGATGTCCTCAGCCCCGAGGATTTCGACAAGCCGGTCGTGGAGGAGGAAGAGGACGACGAGGGCGACGATCTCGGCGTGTCGCTCTCGGCCATGGAGGCGGAGCTCAAGCCCAAGGTGCTCGAGATTTTCGATTCGATCGCCCGCCAGTACAAGAGCTTGCGTAAGCTGCAGGACCAGGAGGTGGCGGAATCGACCGAGCTGTCGCCCTCCCAGGAACGCCGCTACAAGAAGCTGCGCGACGAGATCATCGCCGAGGTCAAGTCGCTCTCCCTCAACAACGCCCGCATCGAAGCGCTGGTCGAGCAGCTCTACGACATCAACAAGCGCCTCAACTCGCTCGAGGGCCGGCTGATGCGGCTGGCCGAAACCTACAAGGTGCCGCGCACCGAGTTCCTCAAAGAGTATCAGGGCGACGAGTTGAACCCCGACTGGCTGAAGCGGGTGGGCCGGCTTTCCAAGTTCGGCTGGAAGAAGTGGGTCAACGACGAGAAGGAATCGATCCGCGTCATCCGCGACGAGATCTTCGATCTGGCCACCGCCACCGGCCTGCAGATCCCCGAGTTTCGCCGCATCGTCGCCATGGTGCAGAAGGGCGAGCGCGAGGCAAGGATCGCCAAAAAGGAAATGGTCGAAGCCAACCTCCGGCTGGTCATTTCGATCGCCAAGAAATACACCAACCGCGGCCTGCAGTTCCTCGATCTGATCCAGGAAGGCAACATCGGGCTGATGAAGGCGGTCGACAAGTTCGAGTACCGCCGCGGCTACAAGTTCTCGACCTATGCCACCTGGTGGATCAGGCAGGCGATCACAAGGTCGATTGCCGACCAGGCCCGCACCATCCGCATTCCCGTGCACATGATCGAGACGATCAACAAGATCGTGCGCACCTCGCGGCAGATGATGCACGAGATCGGCCGCGAGCCGACGCCCGAAGAGCTCGCCGAAAAGCTCTCCATGCCGCTCGAGAAGGTGCGCAAGGTGATGAAGATCGCCAAGGAGCCCATCTCGCTCGAAACCCCGGTGGGCGATGAAGAGGATTCGCACCTGGGCGATTTCATCGAGGACAAGAACGCCATCCTGCCCATCGATGCGGCAATCCAGGCCAATTTGCGCGAGACGACGACCAGGGTGCTGGCCTCGCTCACGCCGCGCGAGGAGCGTGTCCTCCGCATGCGCTTCGGCATCGGCATGAACACCGACCACACGCTCGAGGAAGTCGGCCAGCAATTCTCGGTCACCCGCGAACGCATCCGCCAAATCGAAGCCAAGGCGCTCAGGAAGCTCAAGCATCCGAGTAGGTCAAGGAAGCTGAGGAGTTTTTTGGATAATTGACCTTCACGGTCAGCCTCATTTGCGGTCTGAAGTGTTAGCACCAGGCTGACTTCATCGAGGACAAGAACGCCATCCTGCCGATCGATGCCGCGATCCAGGCCAATTTGCGCGAGACGACGACCAGGGTGCTGGCCTCGCTCACGCCCCGCAGCCGAGCGTCCCTAGCGGACGATATCCAGCAATTGACGGCGCACGGTTGCCGCGATTTTACCGTCGATCCGGCCGGCAACCCGGACGACGCGGTTGGGATCGATGGTGGCGATCTTGGCGGTGCGGATCACCGAAGGGGCGGGCAGCCCGGCCTTGCCGGTGCTGGTAATGGCGATATCGCCGTCCCAGCGCGGATTGGCGGCACTGGTGATCATCGCCACCCATAACAGTCCATGCTTGCGGTTGAAAGCGTCGGCCGAAACGACGAGGGCCGGGCGCCGCTTCTCGGCGAGCTGGTCGGCGTAGGGGAAAGGCACAACCACGACATCAAATCGGCGGGGAGCCGGATCAGAGCTTGCCATAGGCTCTTTCGTCGGCCTCGCCCGACCATTCGGTGAATACGGCAAAGGGATCGTCTTCGGACGGGCGCTCGGCTTTTTCGATAACGACACCCTTCTCGGTCCAGGAATAACGGACCCGGTCGCCCGGCTTCAAACCCAATCGCTCGCGAATTTCGCGCGGGATGACCGTCTGACTCTTGACGGAGATCTTCGAGAATGCAACACCCATGGAGGCACCTCCGCAGGTAAAGTGTCTTACCGTCTTACTTCTGTCAAGAAAATGTTTGGTTCTCGCGGCGTTGCCAGGGTGCCTGTTCCGGTGTTCCGAGGTCCGCGGACGCGGCCGCAAACAACGGCTCAGGTTTGAAAATTCGAAAGCGGGCGGGGACGTGCCGGATCGCGATCTGCAAGGATCACGAACCCATCGGTCTCTCCGCCCGTCACTTTCCGTTCTAGGGAGCCGCCCCCCCCCTATGGCCCCGGCATCATCTTGGTTGGGTCTTCCAGCAGGTCAAAATCGTAACCCTTGCAGGAGACGTCCGGGCTGGTGGCGATGAACATGCCGTTGGGGTTGTCCTTGAACAGCCAGGCATGCAGGTCATAGTGGACGAAGCTCTTGGGGATCAGCGGTTCGTGGCCCTCCATGGGGCCCTGGAAGGGCTGGCCGAGGATCTTGGGCCGTTCCTTGGTATCTGGCGTCAGCGGCACCAGCCATTCGACCGACGTCAGTTTCAGTTTGCCGTCGACGGGCTGGTAGATCAGCACGTTCGGCTTCATGGGATCGAGCGGCTGGCCAATCGAGGGGACATTGACGAAGTGAATGCCCATGGCCCCCTTGGGATAGTACATGCGGCCTTCCACCTTGTCGCCATTGTAGTGCACGCAGGCCACCGTCGACAGATAGAGATCGCGCACCGCCACATAGGGGTCCTCATATTTGGCCAGCGCCTTGCGGATGGCTTCGATCTGGGCCTTGTCGGGCTCTTCGGCCCGAGCCGGCGCCAGGGCGGCGCCGAGGCCGATGAGGCCGATCGCGGCCATGGCGCTGTAACGGAAAAGTCGTGTAAATTTCATCGCGTTCCTCCCTGTGTTGGCAGGACCAGTCGCCAGGCCCGCCGCCCGGTCCCGGTGCTTCTGTCGCTCGTCCCGCTTAGGCCCGTCAGGCTGCACCATTTCGCCGCCGCCGACAACAGGCAACCGGCGGGTGCGGTATCGGACAAAATTTGTCAGATCGGCCTTGACGCTCTATTCCTACTATGTCACTATCCTCATCGTCTCCTTCCCATGGAGGGGCGGTTCGCGAGCCGTCAAAGACCGGGGAAGAAGATGCGGGGCCTGAAGTGGAGAGCGACGGACGCTTTCCTAACCAGGGACCGCTCACACTGGCGCCCGTAGCGGCGGCGTCGCGGAACACCGGCCGTTGTTCAGTCGCCACCGCTTTCCGGATGCAACATCGCAAGCTCGATCTTCAGTGGTCCGCCGCATGCCTCGCAAGTTAGGTCCGGAATATCGGCAATCAAATAGTCCGCGCCGACCTGGTCGACCAGACGGTCAAGGTCGAATACGAAGAACCGCCGGCAACTTTCCGTTTTGCAGGAAGCTTCCAGTTGCAGGCCGCGCGCCCGCACCGCGCCAAGGGTCCAATCGCTCATGACCAATCATAAGTCCAGATCGCGCGCTCCATCAAGGATGGCGCTGGCCCGTCGCTTCCTGCTAGACTTGAATCCCTCTCAGAAAGGTTCCGTATGACAGCGCGACTTCCCACCTATTTCATTTCCCACGGCGGCGGACCATGGCCGTGGCTTCCCGACCTGCGCAAGATGCTGGTCAATCTCGAGGCCTCGCTCGCCGACATCCCCAGGCAGCTGCCGGAAAAACCCAAGGCCATCCTGATGGTCTCGGGCCACTGGGAGCAGCCGGACTTCGCGGTGCAGTCGGCGGCCCATCCCGGCATGGTCTACGACTATCGTGGCTTCCCGCCCTTCACCTACGAGATCAAATACCAAGCCCCGGGCGCACCCGATCTCGCCAAACGCACCGCCGATCTTCTCAAATCCGCCGGGCTTCCCACCCATCTCGACGACAAGCAGGGTTATGACCACGGCACCTTCGCGCCGATGGCGATCATGTACCCGGAAGCGGATATGCCGCTCTATCAGGTGTCGCTGCGCACGGGCTATGACCCGGAAGCCCATCTGGCGCTTGGCCGGGCGCTCGCTCCGTTGCGTGACGAAGGCGTACTGATCGTCGGCTCCGGCCTCAGCTATCACAATCTGCGGCTCTTGGGACCGGCGGCGAAGGAACCGTCGGCGGCCTTCGACGCCTGGCTCGACGAGGCCATGCGAAGCGATCCGGCCCGCCGCACCGCCCAGCTCATCGCCTGGGAGAAGGCGCCGGCGGCCCGCATCAGCCATCCGGAAGAGGACCATCTGGTGCCGCTGATGGCGGCGGTGGGGGCGGCCGAACAGGAGAAGGCTACACGCATCTATCACGACGAGGGCGTCTATGGCGGCGTCACCGCCTCGAGCTATCGCTTCGGCTGAATTTCACGGAGAACGCCCATGTCCATACTCAAGAAATTGTTCGGTGGCGGCGGCGAGGCCGGCAAACCCGCCGACAAGCCGGCGCGGACCCTCGACTACAAGGGCTTCACCATCGCCGCCACGCCCTACAAGGAGGCCGGCCAGTTCCAGACTTGCGGCATCGTCAGCAAGGAGTTCGCAGGCGAGGTCAAGCAGCACCGCTTCATCCGCGCCGACCGCTTCGCCGATCAGGCATCGGCGGCCGATCATTCCATCCTCAAGGGCCAGCAGCTCGTCGACCAGATGGGCGAGGCGATGTTCAGGCAAGGCAATAGTTGAAGCTGACGCTGATGCGATTGCCGGCGGCCCGATTGAGCGGCACCTCGTGACGGAGCCAGCTCTCCCACAACAGCAGGGTCCCGGGCTTCGGCGTCTCGCTCACCTGGGCGCGGAAGGGCCGGGGCGCCTTGGCGGAGCGCGGCGGGGCCGCCATCATCAACCCGAGCCGCGGGTCCTCGAAGACGATGGGGCCCGCACCGTCCGGCACCGCCACGTAATAGGTGCCGCTGATCACCGCATTGTGGTGAATGTGCGAGGTGTGCGATCCGCCTTCCGGCATCACGTTCACCCACAGGCTATCGCACACCGGCCTCGTCCCGCGCAGGTTCCAGTGGAGCGACTTGGCGAAGGCCAGGGCATGGCGGTCGATCACCCGGGTCAGCCGCTTGAACCCGGCAATGCGCCAGGGCAGGTCGTTGAGCGAAGAGTAGGACGTGTAGCCGGGATAGCCATGGGCCTCGCACCAGCGCCGGCCGGCTCGGTCGCTGACGCTGAGCTCCAGGGCGGCATGTTCCAGTTCGGCATTGAGGCGCGCTCCGCCCGCATTGTCAGCGCGATAGATACGGGTGACGAACAGGTCCTCGGTTCTGGCCATGACCCTCGCTTAGGACTTGAACCCCGCCGCTTCAAGTGCCTTCAGCACCGATTTCTCGATACTGTCCACCGTGTGCCGGGTCAGGTCCTTGTCGATCTCGGCGAGTGTCGCCTTGGCGAGAGCCGGGCTGGCGGCTCGGCGGAATTCGCCAAGGGCGATGGGCGGTGCGACCACCACGATGTGGGCGAAATCTCCGGCCGCCAGCTCCTTGGCCATGGCCCCGGCAATGTGGTCGATGAAGCGATCCTCGGCCACTCGATGCCAGTCGGTGATCTCCATGGAGGAACGGCGTCCGAAACTGTCATTGACGCGGCCCGGCTTATCGCTGCCCTGGTCATGGCTGGCGGGGTTGTCCTGCGCATAGGCGCGGACCAGCTTCAGGTTCGGGGCAATGGCATCGCCGTCGTTGCGATAGATCAGGGCCCGAGCGCCATCGGCCACCAGAACCCTCGTTCCTTGCGACAGTCTTTTCATCTTCAACCTCCAACTTACCGATAACCCGACCATGGCCAGACTTCTTCCGCCTTGAGCAAGATCAAGGGGCTTGATCTGCTCCTGGGTAGGTCCAAAAGTCGGCTTTATGAGACATCTCCTCGATTTCGAACACCGCAATCAGCCGGTCGCGCCCGCCGCCAAGTTCGCCAGCCGGTTGCGGCGCAGTGGCCTGTGGGCCGCCGGCATCATTGTTGCCGCACTGGCCATCGGCATGGCCGGCTATATGGGCTTCGAGGGCATGGGACTGATCGATGCCTTCGTCAATGCCGCCATGATTCTCTCCGGCATGGGGCCGCTGGCGCCGCTCGTCACTCCTGGCGGCAAGATATTCGCCGGACTCTACGCGATATTCTCGGGCCTCCTGATAATCGGCGTGGCCAGCCTGGTGCTGGCGCCGGTGTTCCATCGCATCTTGCACCGCTTTCACGTCGAGGACGATCGGTCCCATCGCTGACCATCACCGGACTGTCATGGGCGTCGGCTAGAATCGGCTCAAGTCAAGAGAGCCCCCGATCTCCAGCGGTAGCATATGGGCCGGGATCGGGGGGCAGGTTCGAAGGGCGCGTTGGCGCGGCTGGATCAATCGGGCAGGATGACGCTGCCGGCCGGAAAACACTTGGCCAGTTCGCGCCGCGCCGCCAGGCCCGCGGCAAGATCGGTGGCATTGACGATGCCGAGGCGGAAACCGCCGGGCGGCATCGGGTGCTGGGCCGGGTCCTTGTCCTCGTGGAAGGTGATTTGCAGGCTCGCCACATGGGGCATGGCGCGCAATTTCGCCTGGCTGGCAGGTGTCGGATGGCGGAAGCGCTCGCCGTGGCGGGCGAAGAGCGGGAGCGAATAGGCTTCGCTCCTCTGGCTGTCGTCGAAGTCCCACACCCCCTTGGCATAGAGCCGGACCAGCGCCTCGACCCAGCCTTGCCCATAGAGATCGCACCACTGGTCGGCAAAGCGCAGATGGGCCTCGATGATGCGGCCGCCAATGGTCTCGAAATTCATCATGCCGGTGTAGCCCGCCATATGGCTCTCGATCCAGCCGGCGAGATAGGCTTCGAGCTCCGCATCGGCCTCGGCGTGGATGGTCCACAGCTTGAAGGTGCCATCGTTCCCAGCTTCGCCGGTGGCGTGGCGCGTCCAGACGGCCCGGCCGTCGCAGACGGCGCAATCGGTCGAGACATGGCGGCCGCGCAGCAGTTCCATCCAGAAATGGCCGGGTTGATAGTAGCGGTCGACGTCGGCCGCCGAGGCGATAACCCGGCTGCCGATGCCCATGCCCTTCAGGTTCATGATGGGCTTGGAAAAGACCGGAAAGGTGTCCGGTGTCACGCCATGGGGCCCGCAGGCAAGGCCCTGGCTCTGGGCAACCCGCAGCTTGTCGTAGACCCAGCGGTGATGCGGATACCACAGCCAGGAGTCGGGATCGTCAGTGGGAATCAGCACGTCCTCGGGACAGTCGATGCCTTCGAAATATTGCAGGCGCCAGGGGTCGCGTTCGCAGACGGGCATAGGGCGACGCTAACACAGCCCATCCGTCAGGCAATGGCAGCAGGGTCACGTCCCGTTGAACTTTATTTGATCTCCCACACGATATTGACGTCGGCCGCGATCACCTGTTCGCCCTGGGCGATGGGAACGTCCGCAGCACCTTCGGCGCGGACTATCTTGGCCTGCATCGGAACCGGTGGGGCAGTGCCGGCCGCTTCGCTGATCGATAGGATGTTGCCGAGGCTGACTGAGCCTGCGGCCGCGAAAAGGGCGGCCTTGCGGGCCGCATCGGCAACCGCCAGCTTGCGGGCCTCGTCGAGGGCGGCATCGGGCTTGGCCGTCTGGAAGCTGATGCCGTTCACCTGGTTCGACCCGGCGGTGACCGCTTGATCGAGCACCGACCCGAGTTTGGCCAGGTCGCGCAAGTTTACGGTGACCGTATTGGCGACGTCATAGCCGAGGAGCCGCGGCGCTTGGCCATTGCCGTAGTCGTAACGGGGCTGCACGGAAAAGTTGGCGGTCTGGATGTCCTTGGTGGCGATCCCGGCCTTGGCCAAAGCGGCCAGGACCGCGGTCATCGAGGTGGTGTTGGCGGCCACCGCGGCTGCCGCCGTGTCGGCACTACTCGTTACGCCCACCGAGACGACCGCGAGATCCGGTACGATCCGCATCTCGCCGTGGCCGGTCAATGACAGAGTACGCGGCGGAGCGCTGTCAGCCATGGCCGGGGTTGCGAGGTTCATGGCGGCAATGAAGCCGGCAACGGCAAGCAATCGTTTCATGATGTCGGTTCCCTTGACGATCGCCCGGTGATGGCCTGGTATTGCGGCGGGGCTGTGACTTCCGCAAGTCATCGGAAGGGCGGCTCGTCGAAACTGCGGAGCTTGCGCGAATGAAGCTGCGGGAGAATGCCGCGCAGCTCTTCGACCGCCGCCAGCCCGATTTTCAGGTGCTCGCCTACCGCCCGGTCGTAGAAGGCATTGGCGGCGCCAGGCAGCTTGATCTCGCCGTGCAGCGGCTTGTCGGAAACGCAAAGCAGCGTGCCATAGGGCACCCGCAGGCGATAGCCCTGGGCGGCGAGTGTGCCCGATTCCATGTCGACGGCGATGGCGCGCGACAGGTTGATGCGCTTCCTCTCCTGGGTCCAGCGCAGTTCCCAGTTGCGGTCGTCGTTGGTCACCACCGTGCCGGTGCGCAGCCGCTGCTTGAGGGCATCGCCGCGCTCGCCGGTCACCTTGGCGGCGGCCTGCTGCAGGGCGACTTGCACTTCGGCCAGCGCCGGAATCGGAATGTCGGGCGGCACCAGGCTGTCGAGAATGCGATCCTGGCGCAGATAGGCGTGGGCCAGCACATAGTCGCCGATGCGCTGCGACTGGCGCAGGCCCCCGCAATGGCCGATCATCAGCCAGCAATGGGGCCGGAGGACGGCCAGATGGTCGGTGATGTTCTTGGCGTTGGAGGGGCCGACGCCGATGTTCACCAGCGTGACGCCGCCCTGGCCATCGTTGCGGGTGAGGTGATAACCGGGCATCTGGAAGCGGTGCCAGAGCGAGGCGTCGATCACCTGCTGCATCTCGGCTTCGCTCATGCCGCGGGCGATGCGCCCGCCGCCCGGCAGGCTGAGCGCCACGTAGGGCCCGTCGCCACGCATCCGCTCGACGGCGAGGGCGATGAACTGGTCGACATAGCGGTGGTAGTTGGTGAGCAGGATCCAGGGCTGGATGTCGCGCCAGTCGGTGCCGGTATAGTGCTGCAGCCGCTTCAGGGAATAGTCGGTGCGGACCGCATCGAAGAGTGCCAGCGGCAGGTCGTGGCCCGGAACATGTTGCCACTCGCCATCGGCGATCTCGTCGCCGACCAGCGCCAGCTGCGGCACCGGGAAATGGAGCGCAAGTTCGGCGGCGGTCGCTCCGTCGCCGCCACTGTCTTCGCGACGTTCCAGCACATAGGGGTAGGGGATCTCCTGACGCGACAGGCTGACCTCCAGGCTAGCGCCGTAGTCGCGCACCAGATAGCCCAGCTGTTCGCGGAGATAAGCCCGGAAGTGATCGGGGTGCGCGACGGTGGTTGTATAGGTGCCCGGTCCCTGGAACTTGGCGAAGGCCCGGGCGATCGAGGGTTGAATTCCCTGGCTCTCGTAGGTGACGACGAGTTGGGGATAACAGAATTCCCGGCGTTCGGCGGCACTCGGCGGCTCGCGGGTGTCGAAATAGCGCTCGAGTGCCAGTCTGAGGCTGTCGACGGCCTTGTCATGGAGGTTAACCAGGGCGTCGACGGCGGCATCGGGAGTAAGGGTTCTGGTCAGCATTGCAAGCCTATAGCATGGCTGAACGAATTGCTGTAGCCATCGCCGCCGGCGGGCCCGTAGCTCAATGGTTAGAGCTGACGGCTCATAACCGTCTGGTTCCAGGTTCGAGTCCTGGCGGGCCCACCACGCAGTCCGGCCTCCAATGACAATTCGTGCTAGCCTCCCGGAAACCCCGCTTTTGCGGCCATTTTTGGCCTGTTCGCCCGGAGGGTCTGGTCCTGAGACGCCGTGTAGACCGCTGATCCATGCGGATCTGTCGGTTTTTCTCAGTTAGCGATTTGCGGAGCCAGAAGCTCTTGGGGATAGATCGTTTTCCGGCGGCAACAATTCGGCTGCGAGGATGCGGGGATGTCCGGGATATGCCAGAAAGTATGGTGGGTGTCGGGATTGATCCTGTGATTGCCGAAACAGCGGCGATGGCCGATGCGACACCCGTCAGCCGGGTCTAGCGAAGCGTGGCAGTTGGGAAGCCCAGGACATTGCGCTGTTGTTGCCAATCCAATGGCAGGCTCTCGAACCGCTTCAGATGCGTGGTGGTGAGTTCCAAAGGTTGCCTGCCGGCTATGATGGCCTCGACAATGTCGGGCGCAAGGAATGCCAGGGGTAGGAGTCGGCTGATCTCGTTGGCGGCAGGACCTTGATCGCGGGCGATGTCATTGATACTTGATTTGCTGCCGGAGGAAATCTCCTGGAACCAAGCATGTGCCTTCGCGATGATGGAGATGAGGATCGGATCCACCGTCTTGGGCTGCTGATCATCACCGACGATCAACTTTGCTTCGACACCTCGCCGCCGCAGTGCGAAGGGGACAACGATCTCGTGATGGTCGACGTTTGATTCATCACGTATTGCACCACGGTCTGCGACGCCAATCGTCTGCAGGAGTGCGCCGCGCCTGATCAGTACGATCATTGTGCCGCTTGCGATGGTGATGCGGGCTACGAGGGGTGCGATCAGATTGCGCCTTTCCTGCAATGGCGATTGCTGAATCCTTTCAGCGAGTTGGTGCGAGGTGCTGAGAGATTGATTCAATGTCATGGCGGCGAGGTTCTGATCGCCGATCATCGCCATCAGCTCTCTCGTATTCTTGAGTAACGCTGCCAGCGCGGAGATTACCACGCGTTCGATCTCAAGGGCCGGAAGCCGCCAACCGGTTGGATCATCCGAGTTATTTTCAATCAAGCGCCGGGAGACATAGTAGCGATAGCGGCGTCCCTCCCTGGTGGCATGCGACGGGGTCAGGCGATCACCTGTGTCATCGAAGAGCAGGCCCTTCAGCAGGGAGGAATCCCCCGAAGCCGATGCCGATCTGTCGGCTGACTTTCCTTCATTCAGCTTGGCCTGTATGGCGTTCCACAGATCTTGCGGCACAATGGCAACCTGCTCGCCGGGATAGGCATTGCCCTTGTGGGTGACTTCACCGATGTAGGTTCGGTAGTTCAGCAGAGCATGGAGATTGCCGCGGGAAAAGGCCCTGCCGCCGGATCGGATATTTCCGTCGCTCCGCTGCCGGATCTTGGTGGTGATCCCCTCGGATCGCGCCCAAGCTGCCAGTGCCTTGGTGGACCCGAGATTGAGATAGGCCTCGAACAGCCGCCGCACTGTCTTGGCCTCGGCCTCATTGACCGCCAGCTTCTTGTCTTTGACATCGTATCCCAGGGGCGGAGACCCTCCCATCCACATGCCCTTCTTCCGGGATGCCGCAATCTTGTCGCGGATGCGCTCGGCCGTGACCTCGCGCTCGAACTGGGCAAAGGACAGCAGGACATTGAGGGTTAGCCGTCCCATGGAGGTGGTGGTGTTGAACTGCTGGGTGACCGAGACAAAGGACACCGCCTTGGCATCGAACACCTCGACCATCTTGGCGAAGTCGGTCAGCGACCGGGTCAGCCGGTCGATCTTGTAGACGACGATGACATCGACAAGGCCGGCACTGACATCCTGCATCAGCGCCTTGAGGGCAGGTCGGTTCATCGATCCGCCGGAGAAGCCACCATCGTCATAGGCTTTGCGGACCAGCTGCCAGCCTTCATGGCGCTGGCTGACAATGAAAGCCTCACAGGCCTCCCACTGGGCATCCAGGGAATTGAAGGTCTGATCCAGCCCTTCCTCGGTGGATTTGCGCGTGTAAATTGCACAGCGGCGGTGAGTCATGTGAGACCAAAGAACCGTGGGCCGGACCAGCGGTTCCCGGTGATGGACGTCGCGATCGCCGACAGGGATCTATAAGTCTTGCCCTGCCAAGCGAATCCCTTGTCCACCACCTCGACGACATGGCTCTTGCCATTCCACTGCCGGACGAACCGCGTGCCTTGACGGGATGTTGCACGGGGACGGGCCGACCTCTTCCGGCGGGCGGAAACAAGACTGTCCCCAGGTGGTTGGGATTCATGCAGCGCACCAGCCGATCCCGCCAATCGCAGAAGCTCCTTTTGGGGTCGTCTTGAAAGCCTGCCGTAACGTTCCACCTGCAGGGCGTAGGCAACCGCGAAGACCAGCAATCTGGTGCTGATCGATTTGGCAGGTGGGTTGCCATAATGCTCGGACCATCTTTCAATGAGGTCCCGGCGCGAAAGAGCGGGGACGCTGTTGACCAGATCGGCGATGCTTGTTGAGTTTCTTGTTGCGGCGAGGTTCATGGCGGGACTCATCATCCTGCAATCCGGTAGCGGCGCTCGCCGTCAACAAGCTCACTGGCAATATCGCGGCCCAGCTTCTTCTTTACGGTTCCAGACAGAAAGCCCCGCACGCTGTGGTTCTGCCACCCGGTCGGCGCTGCCATCTCTGCGACGGTCGTGCCGCTTCTGGACCCGAGCATGGAGAGAACGATAGCGGATTTGGTCTTCCGCTTGCCGCCCCTATCGGCAACTGGCGGATTTGCCTTCTTCAATCCTTTGGGCTTGGCGTTCACCTTCTTGGCTGGCTTGGTCATAGTTGTTTCCCTTTGTTGCGCGGTGGCATGAACGCCCCTCACCACCGCAAGCCCGCGAGTTGGCGGGCGTGTTAGGGACCTTGGTTGCCGGACACCGGCTGGGCCGGTTATCCGAAATCGGCGTTTTGGCCGAAGTCAGTACCGCTTCCCTTGCAGGCGAAGTCCAGCGGAAAATTGCGATGTACGTGATGGCGCCCACCCAGGCAGCCGCACAGAAATCCGATGGGCATTAAGCTGGTCCCGCGATCTGGATTGATACTTGAGGCATAGCGCGCGGGCATGGTCCCGTGTTCTATGTATCTATACTGTTCATTCCGTCTTCAGCGATGAAAAGAAGCTCTCCTTCGTTGCATTGCTCCACACGTTCCCTGAGTTGTTCATCGAGCATATGACGCAGGTGTCTTCCAAAAGCTTCCTGATCTGCCCGCTCGTACGCTCGCTGCCTTGACCGGATTCGTGCAACAGGGCATTCGGCTTGCTACTCCGCCAGACCTCCGTGCGGAGTGCATCGTTGACCAGTTGTGCCATCATGGTTTCGCTCATCGGCCAGTCAACGCCGCGCCGGTTCACAACCACGGTCCCTCAGAAATTAAGTTTTGTCAATGCCGGTCACTCAGGCGTAAAACAGATATCAAGATTCTTGCTAAGAGGGTTCCTTTTTTTATCTGTCTGCATGCGATCGTGACTTTGCCGGGCCTTGCTCAATTAGCGCCCAGTCCCGGAAGGGTCCGCACACGCGGTACCGTAGAACGGTCCGATTGGCAAAAGCCTCTCAACATGTTGCTTGTTGTGTATCGCCGATTTTCTAGAAGGAGTGGTTAGACGATGGCTCACGATTACCGGCGAATGGAATTGGACTGTGCATGACAAGGTACTTTGCACATTCCACCGGGCGGCCTGACAAAGCCAATTGGCAGCCGTTACGCGATCACTTGATTGCTGTGGCGGGACTGGCGGCTGTATGTGGCACAAAATTCAGGGCTGGCAAGGCGGCCGGGCTCGCCGGGCAGTTGCATGATCTGGGCAAATATACGGACGGCTTTCAGCGCAGGCTGAGCGGCGGTGCAAGTGTTGACCACGCCAGCGCAGGTGCGCGGCGGGTGCGCGAACTCGCCAAGAGTGGGGAAGATCGTCTGATGGCGGAGCTGGTCGCTTACGCTATTGCCGGTCACCACACGGGCCTGCCCGATAGGGAAGGCAACGAAGGCTGCCTGTCCGACCGGTTGAAGAAGCCGTTGGACTCCTGCGACCCAGTCTGGCGCACCGAGATTGCGCCGGACGCATCCGGCTTGATGCCTGGATTCAAGTGGACCAAGGAAAGTCTGCCCTTCCAGTTCGGCGTTCTCGGACGGATGATCTTCTCCTGTCTGATCGACGCGGACCGCCGCGACACCGAGGCGTTTTATGCAAGGACCGAGGGCCGTTCTGTCGACCGGAGTTGGGCAGCACTGCCCGCGATTGTGGAAGGACTGGTTGCGGCGTTTGACGGTTACATGGACGCCAAGACCGCCAATGCCGTCACCACGCCGGTCAATGCGCTGCGGGCCGAGGTCCTCTCCCATGTGCGCAACAAGGCAATGCAGCCCCAAGGCCTCTTCACGCTTACCGTGCCGACGGGCGGCGGCAAGACGCTGGCCTCACTGGCCTTCGCATTGGACCACGCCAAAGCCCATGGGCTGGATCGCATCGTCTACGCCATCCCTTTCACCTCGATCATCGATCAGACGGCGGCGATTTTTCGCGACGCGCTTGGGCCGGATCACATTCTCGAACATCATTCCGCCATTGAGGAAGAGCGCGCCAATGAGCGCGAGGACCGCGACAAATACCAGCTTGCCATGGAGGACTGGGCAGCACCCATTGTGGTGACAACCAACGTGCAGCTGTTCGAGAGCCTTTTTGCCAATCGCACGTCGCGCTGCCGCAAGCTGCACAATCTGGCCCGCAGTGTCATCGTGCTGGACGAGGCACAGACGATCCCGCTGCCGGTGCTGCGGCCATGCGTCGCCATGCTGGACGAGCTGGCGCGGAACTATCGAGCATCGATCGTGCTTTGTACGGCGACACAGCCAGCGCTTGTTGCCCCCGATTTCTGTGGTGGCTTTGCGCCAGAGGCGATACGTGAGCTTGCCCCGGACCCTCACAGGCTTCACAGCCAACTGAAACGTGTTACCGTCCGCCATGCAGGCGAGATGAGCGACGACGATCTCGTCATCGCTTTGAAAAGCGCATCCCAGGCGCTGGTCATCGTCAACAGCCGTGCTCATGCCCTGGCGCTGTATCGGATGGCCATGGATGCCGGACTCGATGGCGTCATTCACCTGACAACCCGCCAATATGCCGCCCACCGGGGGTGATCCTTAAGGACGTGCGCAATCGGCTGCGGGTGGGCGAACCCTGCCGGTTGATCGCAACCTCGCCGGTGGAAGCCGGTGTCGATCTCGACTTTCCGGCGGTCTGGCGCGCTGAAGCAGGTCTTGATCAGATCGCCCAGGCGGCAGGACGCTGCAACCGTGAAGGCCGACGCGACACTGCGCAGAGCATCGTCACTGTGTTTCGAGCCGCTGGCCATTTGCCCCCGCGCGAAATTGCCCAGCTTGCGGGCGACATGGGCCGCATTGCCGGGAGGTACAAAGACCTTCTGTCACTCGACGCCATCCGCGATTATTTCGGCGAGGTCTATTGGCGCAAAGGCGAGGGGCTGGATGCGGAGGATGTCTTGAAGAAATTCCAGATGGACCAGACGGGCACCGGCTTCGCCTACCGGACCGTGGCTGAAAATTTTCGCCTGATCGAGAGCGGCATGCTGCCGGTGATCGTCACACGGGATGAAAAGGCGCAAGAGGCCCTGAAGCGTTTGAACTTTCCAAATGCCAGCACCGGGAGGGCGGCCCGCGAGCTGCAAACCTTTATCGTTCAGGTGCCGCCAAGAGCCCGTAACCTGCTGATCACCAACGGGCACGTCCGCTTTGTTGAGGAGAAAAACTTCAACGACCAATTTGCTTTACTCGTCACCGACAGTCTCTACACTGACAATATCGGATTGCTCTGGGAAAATGCCGACTACCTGGCAATTGAAAACGGGATCATCTGAGGATCAGCCCATGCCCTATGGAGTCAAACTGCTCGTTTCTGGGGATCACGCCTGCTTCACGCGGCCGGAGATGAAGGTAGAACGCGTGTCCTATGATGTGATGACGCCATCCGCGGCGCGCGGCATCCTTGAGGCGATCCATTGGAAGCCGGCGATCCTCTGGGTCATCGACGCCATTCATGTTCTGAAACCGATCCGCTTCCAGTCGATCCGGCGCAACGAGGTTGGCAAGAAGGCGCCCGCCGGCAACATTCGCGAGGCGATGAATGCCGGGTCCATCGCCAACCTGTCCCTGATCGTGGAAGACGAACGCCAGCAGCGCGCTGCGACGGTTCTCGCGGACGTGGCCTATGTCATCGAGGCGCATTTCGAGCCGACTGCGAAAGCAGGCGCGGACGACAACGAGGGCAAGCATCTCGACACATTCAATCGCCGCGCCCGCAGGGGCCAGTGCTTCCACCAGCCGTGCCTCGGCACCCGTGAGTTCGCCGCACGTTTCGAACTGATCGAGCCCAGCGTAGCGTTGCCCCAGACCATCAGCGAAACCCGCGACCTTGGCTTCATGCTTTACGACATCGACCATGCAGCGGCAGGACGCCACTCGCTATTCTTCCGTGCGCAACTGGTGAACGGCATCATGAACGTGCCGGAACCGAACTCGCCGGAGATCCGCCAATGAGCATCCTCGCCTCCCTCAACCGTGCCTACGGACGCATGGCCGATCGCTGCGAGGTGGCCCCGTTTGGATACTCACCAGAAAAAATCGGTTTCGTTGTCTTATTGAACGATGATGGAGCACCGAGCGCAAAACCGGTCGATATTCGGGAAGGGGGTGGAAAAAAGCTGACCGCTCCTTTGCGTATCGTGCCCCAAGCGCTGAAAAGAGCATCTGGTATTGCATCGAATTTTCTCTGGGACAAGACAGCTTACGTTTTAGGAGTCACAGCCGGAGAGGGGAGGCGGCTGGTTGCCGAGCACAAAGCCTTTCGAGACCGCCATATCGACTCACTTCGAGATAGCAAAGACGATGGGCTAGTCGCGCTTCGCCGATTCATTGAGTCATGGACGCCCGATCAGTTCGAAACACTGGGCTGGCCGGAAGACATGAAGGATCAGAACGTCGTCTTTGCCTTGGCAAGCGAGTATCGACGCGGCATCATGATTCATGAGCGTCCGGCAGCCCGTGAACTTTGGTCCCGCCTCAAGGTGGAGGGAAATCAGGAAACGACGATCTGCCTCGTGACAGGTGAGATTGGCCCGATCGCGCGACTGCACGCCTCCATCAAGGGTGTGTGGGGCGCGCAATCGTCCGGTGGCTCAATCGTCTCGTTCAACAAGGATGCCTTTGCCTCTTACGGCCACGAGCAAGGCGACAACGCGCCAGTAAGCGAGGCCGCCGCCTTCGCTTACACGACCGTGCTCAATCGCTTCCTCGAAAAGGACAGCAGACATCGCATTCAGATCGGCGATGCCTCTACTGTGTTTTGGGCAGACGCGTCGGACTTCAAGGACGCTGAAGAGGCTGAAAGCGGCTTCATGGCTTTGCTGGGCGGCATTGACGAAACCGTGCAGTCGGGAAAAATCCGCACGGTGCTGGAGAAGATTCACGCGGGCCGGCCTTTCGCGGAAATCAAACCGGACTTGCCCGATGGCGTCCGCTTCTATGTCCTGGGCCTTGCACCCAATGCGGCACGGCTGTCGGTGCGGTTTTGGATCGAGGATGATTTCGGCGAGATCGCCAAACGCTTTATCGCGCATTTCGAAGCAATGCGGATTGAACCGCCGCCGAATGAATTGAATCCGTCGATGTGGCGGTGCCTCATCGAAACAGCGGTGCTGCGAAAGAGCGAAAACATCCCACCGCAACTTGCAGGCGACTGGCTGCGGTCGATCCTGACTGGCAGGCCCTATCCGCAGACACTGCTCGCCACATTGTTGATGCGTCTGCGGGCCGACAAGGATGTCAACAGTCTGCGTGTCGCCATGCTCAAAGCTGTGCTTGTAAGACGTTTAATGGAGGTTCCCATGTCGCTCGATCTTGACAATGCTGACCCGGGGTATTTGCTCGGACGCCTGTTTGCCACTTTCGAATATGTCCAGACCCAAGCAATGGGCGGAAAGGTCAATGCCACCATCCGCGATCAATACTACGGCACCGCCTCGGCGACGCCACGCGCGGTCTTCCCGGCCTTGCTTCGAAAGGCAACCCACCACCTTGCACGCCTGCGCAAGGACAAAGCAGGCTGGGCGGTTGTCCTCGACCGCAAGATCGGCGAGATTTTCGAACGCGCGGAAGCCGAGAAATTATTCGTGCCAACTCTCACCATGAAACGACAGGCGCTTTTCGCTGTCGGTTACTACCACCAGCGCAACGATCTTTATCGCGCGAAAGATACCCCGACTTCAGTCCAACCGCAGGAGCAAACCCCATGACCGATCTCGCCAACCGCTTCGATTTCGTCTTCTTCTTCGATGTGACCAACGGCAACCCAAACGGCGATCCGGATGCCGGGAACCTGCCGCGTCTTGATCCCGAGACCAACCAAGGTCTGGTGACCGATGTTTGCCTCAAGCGCAAGATCCGCAATTATGCGGAACTCGCAAAAGGCGGCGAGACTGGCTTCGGCATCTATGTTCAGGAAGGGGCGATTCTCAACGAACAGCATCGCAAGGCCTACGTGGCGATCAGGCCCGACATGGAAAAAGTGACCAAGGAGAAAAAGCTCAATCCCCAAAGCGACGAAGAGATGATCAAGCTGCGCCGCTTCATGTGCGACAATTTCTTCGATGTGCGGACCTTCGGCGCGGTGATGAGCACCGGCATCAATTGCGGCCAGGTGCGCGGGCCTGTGCAGATGACTTTCGCGCGCTCGGTCGAACCGGTCGTGCCGCTCGAGATTTCGATCACACGCATGGCCGCCACCAATGAGAAAGAGAAAGCGGAGAATTTAACTGGAGACGACGAGCGGACGGAAAACCGCACCATGGGCCGCAAGCACATCGTGCCCTATGGCCTCTATCGGTCTCACGGCTTTATCTCCGCCAAACTGGCCGAAAGGACCGGCTTTTCCGAAACTGATCTCACTTTCCTGTGGGATGCTCTGACCAACATGTTCGAGCATGATCGTTCGGCGGCGCGCGGTGAAATGTCGGCGCGCCGATTGATTGCCTTCAAGCACGATTGCGCCCTCGGCAAGGCTTCCGCCCATGTCCTGTTCGATCGCGTGACGGCTGGCCGGCTGGTTGACGGCGAGGTGCGGCTTCCGGGCGATTCGCGCCTCGATAATCTGCCTCCGGCGCGTTCCTTCAAGGATTATCGCATCGATATCGACATGGCTGGGATACCTGAAGGCGTGGAGATGCTCGACCTGATTTAAGACCGGGATGGCCCATCGTGGACGAGCTCGACACCGACCCCATTCCGCTCTCCGCCTTGCAGCATGCGATCTACTGCCTGCGGCAGGCCGCACTCATTCATGTCGAGCGGCTGTGGGAAGAGAATCGCTTCACCGCCGAAGGCCGGGTGCTGCACGGCCGCGTGCATGGGCCGGGACAACGGAAATTGAAGGGTGTGCGCCGCGTCACCGGGCTGCATGTGGCGTCGCGGCGGCTGGGGCTTGCCGGCGTGGCCGATCTCGTGGAGTTCAAGATGGCTGCGGGCGGCGAGACGCCGTTCCCGGTGGAGTTCAAGCGCGGCAAGCCGAAACTGCATCGCGCTGATGAGGTGCAGCTGTGCGCGCAAGGTCTGTGTCTGGAAGAGATGTTCGGCCGTGCGGTACCGGAGGGAGCACTCTTCTATGCGGAAACCAAGCGGCGGGTCGTCGTGCCCTTCGACGCCGCATTGCGCGCTCTCACTGAAACGACTGCCGCGCAGCTGCGCGATCTCTTCGCGTCACGCCTGACGCCGCCAGCCGAGTATCAGCCACGCAAATGCGGCGCCTGCTCGCTGATCGAGCAGTGCCGACCAAAGGCAGGCGGGCGCTCGGTGCGCGCCTGGCGGGAGCGGATGGTGTCCGCCCTCCTGGATCGACAAGACGACCCATGAAACGCCTGATGAACACAGTCTATATCACTACCCTAGGTGCTGCACTGCGCAAGGATGGCGAAAACCTCGTCGCCGACGTGGAGGGAGTCGAGCGGGCGCGGGTGCCACTCCACATGATGGCGTCGCTGGTTGTGTTCGGCGCGATCTATGTCTCACCCGCCCTGATGCAATCCTGTGCCGCGGGCGGCATCACCATCGTGCTGCTGGACCGTATCGGGCGCTTCCAGGCCCGCATCGAGGGCCCGGTCACCGGCAACGTACTGCTGCGGCGGGCGCAATATCGTGCCTCGGATGCACCAATTGAGATCGTCCGTGGATTCGTCACGGGCAAAATCGCCAATCAGCGCGCCGTGCTGATGCGCGCCTTGCGTGATCATGGCGACGGGGTGACTGAAAAACCGGATGCGGACATTGCCCTGCAAGCTGCCATAGATCGCCTCGCCCACATACTGCGGCGCGCCGGGCTTGCCGATCTTGATCTTGATGAACTGCGCGGCGCCGAAGGCGAAGCGGCCCAGGTTTATTTTGGCGTGTTCGACGCCCTGATCCGTTCGCCCGATGCCGGAATGGGTTTTAGGACGCGCTCGCGGCGGCCGCCGCTCGACCCGATCAATGCGCTGCTGTCATTCCTTTATACGCTGTTGACCCATGATTGCCGGGCGGCGGCCGAGACTGTCGGGCTCGACCCGGCGGTGGGGTTTCTGCACCGCGACCGGCCCGGGCGGCCAAGCCTGGCGCTCGATCTGATGGAGGAACTCCGTGCCGTGCTGGCCGACCGGCTAGCCCTGTCATTGGTCAACCGCCGCCAGCTCAGGGCCGCTGATTTCGAACGCCAGGACAGTGGTGCGGTCTTCCTCACCGATGCGGCCCGGCGCACGGTGCTGACCGCCTGGCAAGAACGCAAGAAGGAAGAGCGCCGCCATCCGTTTCTCGATGAAGCGGCTCCGCTGGGGCTCGTGCCCTATTTGCAAGCGTAGCTTCTTGCGCGCCATCTGCGCGGCGACCTTGACGCCTATCCGCCATGGTTCTGGAAATGAGGAGGCCAGCCGATGATGGTACTGGTGACCTACGATGTTGCGACCTCGGGGGCAGGCGGGCCCGGAAGGCTGCGGCGCGTCGCCAAGGCCTGCCGCGACTTTGGCCAGCGTGTGCAATTTTCGGTATTCGAAATTGAAGTCGACCCCGCCCAATGGACTGCATTGAAAACGAGGTTGAATTCGATCATCGACCCCAAGTGCGACAGCCTCAGATTCTATTATTTAGGCGCCAACTGGCAGCGGCGCGTAGAGCATTCCGGTGCCAAGGGCGCGACCGACCTCAATGGCACGCTGATTGTATGAAACAGATGCTTTCGGCAAATCACTGGATTCGCCTGCGCGCAGCAATTGGATAAGCGAAAGACGATGCGCGAACGTGAAGCATGACAGGAAACTCCGTCAGGTTCGCGCGCCTGGCAGCCCATTGATATTGTTTAACTTCTTCGTATCTGTGCCATTTCTTTCCGGAATGTGTAAGAAAATGCAGCAAGTTGGCGCCGTGCATCTGCTTTTACCCGACTTGTCAGGATGTTAGAGTTAAACGGTCGCCCCCCTCGCGGGGGCGTGGATAGAAACCAACGCCGGGGCAGCAGCAAAACATTTTGCTGACGGTCGCCCCCTCGCGGGGGCGTGGATAGAAACACTGAGAAGCGCTATCACGCTGACGTTATCACTTGTCGCCCCCCTCGCGGGGGCGTGGATAGAAACTCCGACTAAATTGCCGGCGATCGCTGCCGCCGCCGGTCGCCCCCCTCGCGGGGGCGTGGATAGAAACGCTCGGAGATGTTTCTCCGGCAATACGGTTGTACAGTCGCCCCCCTCGCGGGGGCGTGGATAGAAACGGGCCAGGCCGACATGGGCGGCGCCCCGCAGCAGGTCGCCCCCCTCGCGGGGGCGTGGATAGAAACGCGCCGGGGCAGATGAGCTATCCACCCCCGCCAAGGTCGCCCCCCTCGCGGGGGCGTGGATAGAACCCAGGGTGACTTCGAGGGCGGAGCCGTCGATCTCGAGTCGCCCCCCTCGCGGGGGCGTGGATAGAAACTCGGGATTTGGTGGCAATGCAGATGGCAGCGTCGGGTCGCCCCTCTTGGGAAGATCTGCCACCTGCCGAACGTAGCGGCTGTGAATACGCCGCGACAGAGATCCACAGAGCGGACAGATCGCTGCCTGAGCTTCGGCCCGAGCCACGACGACAATCCCACTCTCAGCACAGTCCACGCTCTCAAATGCAAATCCGGCTGGGATCAATGACGAAATCCGAAAATCTGACTGCATGGCGCTGGTTCCCTCCGGAAAACAGCGCTACGCCACCATCAGACTTCATCAGATTGATGCTGTGGAACGGCCCCTTTGAGCCCGGTAACCGCGGCGCCTAACGTGGTCGTGTAGACCGCCATATGTGAGAGGAGCATTTCCATGGAGAAGATCATGACAGTAGGCTTGGATTTGGCCAAGACAGTCTTTCAAGTGCATGCGATCGATGCCGCAGGTGTTTCGATCGTGCGGCGCTCACTGCGCCGATCGCAAGTTCTCGCCTTCTTTGAGAAACTTCCACCGTGCGTTGTTGGCATGGAGGCATGCGGAACGTCTCACTTCTGGGCTCGAGAGATAACGGCACTCGGCCACGACGTTCGCATGATGCCGCCAATTTATGTGAAGGCGTACGTCAAGCGCGGCAAGACAGATGCTGCAGACGCGGAAGCGATCTGCGAGGCTGTCACCCGCCCGACGATGCGTTTCGTACCGGTCAAGACGGCCAACCAGCAAGGTGCGGGCATGATATTGAAAACCCGTGAACTACTGATCCGACAGAGGAGCCAGACAGCCAATGCGTTGCGTGCCCACATGTCGGAGCTTGGCATCGTGACCACAACCGGAATGGCCAGCGTCGCCAAGCTCATTGGCTTGATCCGCAATGAGAGTGAAAGCCATATGCCGGAAGGTGCCAGGTTTGCCCTGAAGGAATTGGCTGAACAAATTGAGGCCCTCAATGTGCGGGTAGAACGACTGGATCGGCAAATCATTGCGGCCGTGAAAGATGATGAAGATGCCCGGCGATTGACCAGCATTCCAGGCGTCGGCCCTATCATCGCAGCGACGGTTAGGGCGGCGGTACCGGATCCATCTGGGTTCCGGTCTGGGCGAGACTTCGCAGCTTGGATCGGACTGACGCCACGCGCCAATTCCAGTGGTGGGAAAGAGCGGGTCGGTTCAATATCGAAGCGGGGAAACCGGCAGTTGAGGATGTTGCTTATTGTCGGCGCCACATCGATCCTCAAACTTGGCAAATGGGGCCTCAAGATGCCGCAATGGGTCGGGGCCCTGATGCTTCGGTGACCATTCAAGATTGTCGCCGTGGCTCTGGCAAACAAGATAGCGCGGACCATCTGGGCTCTGCTGACGAAGGGCGGTACCTATCAACCCCCGTACGCCATGAGAAATGCATAGCCCTACAAGGAGCTTCGGCGTGGAAGAACCGGAGAATACGGCAAGGTGTTCAATGCGTGGATGAACCAAGAGGGGCGACAACCCAATGCAGATCAGACCGTCTGACTCACTGCGCATTCAAGCGCGCGAATTTGATTTGGCGATCCTGCATTGCGGATATCATCGTGACCATCGGTCAGAAGACCGAGCACAAAGGCCGGACATATGACTGCACCGTCCGTCTTGGGAAAACACCGCAAAAAACGCTTGCCATCGGGGCCGTTCCACATATGAGTCAGAGCCCAACATTGACCCCACCGCCAAAGTCACCCAGCACGTGGATTTAATTGAAAAATATGAGAATTTGACCGGGTTATTTTTCGCGCGAAACGTGACCCTTGCCAGGAAACCGATTCACCCGACTATTCAACGATACGCACCACACTCGAACGGGGTCATGGTTGGATGCGTTCTTACAGATCTGTCGTCGCCACGTTACAACCGCCAGCGGGTGAATTCGACGCCGGTGACGCCACCTGCATCCTGGCAGTAGTAGACCGTGAACAGGCTGCCGTCAGCAAGCAGGACACTTGCCGGGTAGCCCAGATCGCGATTGGGAAGATGGCGGCGGATCATGACGGGCTGCCGCTGCCAGCTCTTCCCATGATCCTCCGACAGCACCGCCTGGATACTGTATTCCGGCTGCCGCATGCCGAACGAGCAGAGAAGCCGCCCGTCGGCAAGCCGCAGCAGATGCGGAGGATAGCCGGCGATACCGGTCGGCTCCGCATCACTCCAGCTCGATCCACCGTCAGCCGAGCGGCAGACATGCATGATGCGGGTGGCATCCTCACGTATCATGCAGACGATGTCACCTTCAGCCGTCAGCACCATGGCAGGTTCAGTAAACAGCCGGCCCTCGCGGAACGCGACCAGCTGCGGCTCCCGCCACGAGGCACCGCCGTCGTGGGAGGTCACCGTAAAGATGGTATGATAGTCCGGAACATTGTTAAGCGGCAGGAGCAGGGTGCCATCGGGAAATTCAAGGCAGCCGCGCAGGCCGTAGCCGCCGTGAAATGGTCCGGTATCAATCTTGACCGTTTGCAAGAAGCTCCGGCCCCCGTCATCGCTGAGATGTACAAAACTGTCGCCATGCCCCCTGGCCCAAGGTGCGAAGTCATCCGGCGCCGTGGCGATCTGGTTGCCGGTCTCGAGTTCGGCCGATTCGATCAGTTCCCGGACAAACACTTCCGGATAGCACAGCGGTTCCGGCTGAAGCCGCCGGCCAAGGTCCAGCGGATACCAGCGGAAGCACCACTGGTTGAGCAGCACCCGACCAGAGGCCAGTTGTGTCAAGCTGGCGCATTCGGTGCCATTGCACTCGTAGTTGGGCGCAACCTGTGGCGCCGACCAGGTGGTTCCCAGGTCGGTACTTCGGGTGATGAAATTGCGGTACTGCGGATCGTGCGGCGGATGAAAAATGAACAAGTTGCGCCGGGTCTGATTGAATACCGCGACGATTGCCCCATCCGCCGTCGCTATTGCATGGGGATGTGAGCAATAGAGATAGGAATCGCGGAAGATCACGCCTTGCGAGATGATTTGGGCATTGGCCATGACTGCAGCCTGACCAAGCCGCTCCGCCTTGGCAAGAGTTCCGGGAAATTCGTCAAGTTTGCGGCCTTGGCAGTCAATTTCCACCCGCCTTCCCATCGCGTATAATTCTCCAATGGCGCATTTACGGCAACTTCAATCCAAGTCCGGCCACCCGAAACGTCGGGACTTTGGCCAGCCGATCGACTGGATCGCCTATGTTTTCGTGGCGCTCTTCACTTTGCCTTTCCTGATCTTCAACATCGCGCCCATTGCCTTCTCCGCCTATCTCTCGCTCATGCAATGGAGCATCTTCGGGCCACCGCGCTTCGTCGGCCTGAAGAACTACCGTGACGCGCTGCACAACGACCAGATCGTCATGGCCTTTCAGAATGTGTTGTACTACGGCCTGCTGATCGTGCCGGGGGTGCTGGTTCTCGGTCTCGCCGCCGCCCTCTATGTGCATCAGCGCTGGCCGTTGTCGGCATTCGCGCGGGTCTGTTTCTTTTCACCCTATGTGGTGTCGGCGACGGTGATCGGCCTCATTTGGGTGTGGCTGCTCGATACCCAGTTCGGCCTGGTCAATCACTATCTGGGTTTCCTCGGCATCTCCAAGGTCCCTTGGCTCACCAGCACCGACTGGGCCCTCTATGGTGTCAGCATTACCTCGATCTGGTGGGACATGGGGCTCGCCTTCGTTCTGTTGCTGGCCGCCCTGCAGGACATTCTGGCCGATCTTTACGATGCCGCCGAGGTCGATGGCGCTACTGCCCGCCAACGCCTGTGGTATGTGACCCTGCCACAACTCAGGCCGGTGATCAGCATGGTGGTCACCCTGCAGCTCATTTCCACCATGCGCATCTTCAGCCAGGTTTATGTGATGACCAGCGGCGGCCCGGCATCGAGTTCGACGTCGGTGCTCTATGAACTTTTCACCACCGCCATTCGCAACCAGAAATTCGGGTTGGCGGCGGCCGTTTCGATGATGCTGTTTGCCCTCATTCTGGTCGTGACTTTGCTTAGCCGCCGCCTGATCCGGGAGCAGAGCTGATGGCGGATCGCCTGCACAATTCCCTGGTCCGCCTGCTTAAGGCCTACAATCTGCGCCCCGCCGATGTGCCGATCTGGCTTATCGGCCTGGCTATTGCCGCCCTGTGGATCATGCCCTTCGTGTGGATGGTCTCGACCTCGCTCAAATATCCCAGCGATGTCATGACCAGCGAGGTCGAGTGGTTCCCGCGCCGTGTCACGCTGGAAAACTACGTCTACATCTTCACCAAATACCGGGTGGCGCGCTGGGCCCTCAACAGTATCATCGTTGTCACATTCAGCACCTTCTTCTCCGTGCTGGGCGGCGCGCTTGCCGGCTATGCCCTGGCGCGCATGAATTTTCCCGGCAAGAAGCTTCTGTTCTTCCTTTACATCGCCTCACTTATGGTACCGATCGAGGTCTATGCCATTCCGATGCTGCTCGGCATGGTCAAGCTCGGGCTGGCCAACAGCTACCCGGCCATCATCCTGCCCTCCATCGGCAATGTCTTCAGCGTCCTGATCTTCCGCCAGTTCTTTCTCAACTTCCCGCGCGATCTCGAGGACGCCGCCCGCATCGATGGCGCCGGCCACGGCCTGATCTTCTGGAAGATCGCCCTGCCGCTGGCCCGGGCGCCGCTGATCGCCGCCACCGTCATCGTCTTCGTGCTCAACTGGAACAACTTCTTGTGGCCGCTGCTCATCACCTTCGACGAGTCGATGAAGACCTTGCCGGTGGGGATAGCCGCCTTTACGCCGCTCTACGGCACCGCCACCCAGCTGCAGGGCTTCGCCGCCTCGATGGCCGGCGTCACGGTTCTCAGCCTGCCCAGCGTGCTGGTGTTCCTGGTGCTGCAACGCTACTTCATTCAGGGTATTTCCAGTGGGGCGATCCGTGGCTGACATCCGGCATGTGAATTTTATCGACAATGGCTGGGTGCAGCCGGCCGGCGGCTCATTCCTCGTCACTGTGGACCCGGCGACCGAAGAGCCTCTGGCGGAGTTCGCCCGCTCCGGAGCGGCCGACATCGACAGGGCCGTCCAGTCGGCGGAGCGCGCCTTTCGCAGCGACTGGTCGCGGCTGACGCCGGGCGAGCGCTCCCGGTTGCTGTTCGGGCTTGCCGACCTGATCGCTGCCGATCGCGACCACCTGACGCGGCTCGAAACTCTCGACGTCGGCAAGACGTTGCGCGACTCCCTGGGCGACATCGACGGGGTTGTGGCAACCCTGCGGTTCAATGCCGGGGCCGCCGACAAGCTGCGCGGTAGCACCATTCCGCTGGGCCCCGATCAGATCGACTTCACCGTGCTGGAGCCGCTCGGCGTCACCGCCCATATCGTGCCGTGGAATTTTCCGCTCGGCATGGCGATGCGCTCGCTGGCGCCGGCACTCGCCGCCGGCTGCACCTGCGTCCTGAAGCCGGCCGAGCAGTCGCCGCTTTCGGCGCTGGCCTTCGCCGAGCTAATCGCCAAGACCGGCTTCCCACCCGGCGTCATCAACATCGTGACGGGCCTTGGCGAAGAGGCCGGCGAGGCGCTGGTGCGCCATCCCCTAGTGCGCGGCATCACCTTCACCGGTTCGGTCGAGACCGGGCGCCTGGTAATGGCGGCGGCGGCCCAGGGCATCAAGCCGGTGGTTCTTGAACTCGGCGGCAAGAATCCGATGATCGTGTTCGCCGACGCCGATCTCGAGCGCGCCGCCGCCGACGCCGCCATGGCAAGCTTCGAGAACTGCGGCCAGGTCTGTTCCTCGTCCTCGCGCTATCTGCTGGCAGCAGAAATCCACGACGAGTTTCTAGAGCGCCTGACGGCCAAGGCCAAGGCCCTTTCGATCGGCCCCGGCATTGACAACCACGATCTCGGGCCCCTGGTCTCGGCCGAACAGTACGACAAGGTGCGAGGCCTGATCGCGGCCGGCCAGCGCGATGGTGCCAGGTTGCGCCTTGGCGGCGGACGGCCCTCCCATCTCAATCGCGGCTATTTCGTCGAGCCCACCATTTTCGACCGCGTCGATCCGGCGATGGCCGTGGCCCGGCAGGAGATTTTCGGCCCGGCCGGCTGCGCCATCGACATCGCCGACGAGGACGAGGCGATGGCTATCGCCAACGGGCTGGGCTATGGTCTGGCCGCCGGCATCTACACCCGTGACATTTCGCGCGCCCTGCGGTTGATGCGCCGGCTCGACCACGGGTCGGTATGGATCAATGGCTGGTGGATGGGCGGCGTGCAGGCGCCGACCGGCGGCATGAAAGAAAGCGGCATCGGGCGCGAGCGCGGCATGGAAGGCGTTCACAACTACCTGCAGATCAAGAACGTGGCGGTGAGGTTCTGACATGTCGAACCGGCCCTCGGTCCTGCAACTCCAGCCCACCGACAACGTGGCCATTGCCCTCGAAGACCTGCCGCCCGGTGCCGAACTGGGGATGGCCGAAGCAATCGCCGCCGAAGCCATTCCGCGCGGCCACAAGGTTGCGCTGCGAGCGATCGCCCGCGGCGAGCGGGTGCGCAAATACGGCCAGGTGATCGGTGAGGCGACGGCGGCGATCGAAGCGGGCCGTCACGTCCACGTCCACAACCTCGCCTTCTGCCCCAGCGAAGCCGACCATAGTATCGGAAACTCCCCACCCGGCGAACTTTCGCTTCCCGCCTCGCCGCACACTACTTTCATGGGATTGCGGCGATCCGACGGAAGGGTCGCTACCCGCAATTACATCGGTGTCGTGACCAGCGTGAATTGCGCCAATACCGTGGCCCGCCTGATTGCCGATCAGTTCCGCTTTCCGGGCGCGCTCGCCGAGTTTCCCAACGTCGACGGCATAGTGGCGCTCACCCATGCGCAGGGGTGTGCCGCCGGCAGCGACAGCGAAGCGACCGATCTCCTGCGCCGCACCATCGGCGGCTATCTCGGTCACCCCAACTTCGCCGCAGTGCTGGTCGTCGGGCTGGGCTGCGAGTCCAATCAGATCGACCGGCTGCTCGACCAGCAGGGCCTCGCCGCCGATGCTCGCATCCGGCCGTTCGTCATCCAGGAGATGGGCGGGACGGCGCGCACCGTGCAGGGCGGGGTTGGGCAAATTCGCGAACTGCTGCCCGATGCCAACCGCGTCGCGCGCGAGCCCGTGCCGCTTAGCCACCTCAAGCTCGGCCTGCAGTGCGGCGGCTCCGACGGTTTCTCCGGGTTCACCGCCAATCCGGCGCTGGGCGTTGCCTCCGACCTGCTGGTCGTCCGCGGCGGTACTTCGATCCTCAGCGAGACGCCGGAAATCTACGGCGCCGAGCACACCCTGCTGTCGCGCGCCGCCAGCCGCGAGGTTGGCGAGAAGCTGCTCGGCCTGCTCTCCTGGTGGGAGACCTATGCCGCGGCGAGCAAGGAGTCACTCGACAACAATCCCTCGCCCGGCAACAAGGAAGGCGGCCTCACCACCATCCTGGAAAAATCCCTGGGTGCCGCCGCCAAGGGCGGGCGCAGCGAGCTTGCCGCCGTCTATGGCTATGCCGAGCCGGTGACCAAGCCGGGCTTCGTGTTTATGGATACGCCAGGCTACGATCCGGTGTCGGTTACCGGCCAGGTGGCGGGCGGCGCCAATCTCATCTGTTTCACCACCGGCCGCGGCTCCTGCTTCGGCTGCAAGCCGGCGCCCAGCCTGAAGCTTGCCACCAACACGCCCCTCTATCGCCGGATGGAAGATGACATGGATCTCAACTGCGGCGAAGTCATGGATGGCGCGGCGACGGTTGCCGAGATGGGCACCCGCATCTTCGATCTCATCGTCGATACGGCCTCGGGCCGCCGCACCAAGAGCGAGGTGCTGGGCTATGGCGGCGACGAATTCGCTCCCTGGCAGCTCGGCGCGACGCTGTAAGTGAATTGCGGCTCTGGCCTAATTCTTGAGATGCTGCTCAAGCTCAGGCCGGAAGCGCTTCAGGCCGTCGCTGGCGAAGTTGCGCCGGAACTCGCGCGGCGGCACGCCGAAATATTCCTTGAAAGTGCGCGAGAAGACCTCCGGAGACGTGAATCCGCAGGAGGCGGCGATATCCTGGATCGGCACGTCGCTGTAGAACAGTGCATTGCGCGCCGCCTGCAACCTGATTTTGCGATAGTAGCGCATCGGCGGCTCGCCCATGCGGTCGCGCAACACCCGGCTGAGCGCCCGCAGCGACAGCCCAGCGCGCTTGGCAAGGCGATCGGCGGTGAGCGGCGTCTTGATGTTCTCCTCCATGTCATGGAGGATGCGGGTCAGCGGCGAGTGAATGTCGCCGGTGATGTGCTCGGCGGCGAGCCGTTGCGGTTCGTTTTCGCGGCGAATGCGTTGGACGATGAAGGCATTGGCCACCACCTGGGCGAGCGTGGCCCCGTGGCGCCGGGCGATAAGATTGAGCATCATGTCGAGGGTCGCATGACCGCCGGCGCAGGTGATGCGGTCGCGGTCGATGGTATAGAGTTGCTCGGTGATTTTGATGGCCGGAAAGCGGTCGGCGAAGGTGGTGGCCGACTCCCAGTGGATCGTCGCCTGGTGGCCGTCGAGAAGTCCCGCTTCGGCGAGCGCAAAGGCGCCGGTATCGACACCGCCCAGAACGCTGCCGTGGCGAGCGAGCTTGCGCAGCCAGTTGAGCAGGCGCTTCGACATCTGCTGTACCGGGTGGTTGCCGCCGAACACAATGACCGTCGGGAACCACGGAATGTCCTGAATGGTGGCATCGACGGTGACCGACATGCCGTTGCAGGATTTGACCGTGTCGCCGCTGACCGAGATGAGTTGCCAGTCATAGAGCTTGCGGCCGCGGTTCTGGTTGGCGATGCGCAGCGCTTCGATCGCCGGTATCAGCGCGTAAAGCGGAAACTCGGGGAGCAACAGGAAGCCGAAGCGCACGAGATCGCTGTCCGTATCCTTCAACATCACCTGCTTTACACCGGCAATGCTCGCTTGCATGATGGATTTCTCCCCACTTGGATCATCAACTTTCTGGCCGTCGTAGTCAACCTGATCTGGAGCCCGTGTGACCCAACGCTATCATAGTGCCGACCTCCACAACTTCACCGAAGAGCTTTTCACCGCGGCCGGTTGCGACGACGACAAGGCTGCCGTTATGGCCGAACGGCTGCTCGCCGCCGACCTGATGGGTCACACCACCCACGGCTTGGCGCTGGCTGCCGCCTATCTCGAGGAAATCGAGAGCCGCGAGATGACGGCGACCGGTGAACCCGAAGTGGTGAGCGACCGCGGTGCCGCCATCTGCTGGGATGGCCGTCGCCTTCCCGGCCTCTGGCTGGTGGCCAGGGGGGTCGAGCTGTGCATGGCCCGCGCCCGGCAGCATGGCACGGCCACGCTGACGGTGCGGCGCAGCCACCATGCGGGCTGCCTCGCCGCCGGCCTGCCGCCGGCGACTCGGGCCGGCATGATGGTGATGATTGCCTCTTCCGATCCGAGTGCCGCAAGTGTGGCGCCGTTTGGAGGGCTGGCCTCGGTGTTCACGCCAGACCCCATCGCTATCGGAATTCCGACCGCCGGCGACCCAGTGCTGATCGACATCAGCTCGTCGATCACCACCAATGGGCTGACCAATCGGCTCCGCACCGAAGGCCGGCGCTTTCCCGGCCCTTGGGCGCTTACCGCCGAGGGTGCCGCCACCGACGATCCCAACACCCTGTTCACCAATCCGCCCGGAACACTGCTGCCGGTGGGCGGCATCGATCATGGCCATAAGGGCTATGGCATGGCGCTCATGGTCGAAGCGCTGACCCAGGGCCTGTCGGGCTACGGCCGGGCTGAGGCGCCGGCAGGTTGGGGAGCCTCGCTGTTCATTCAGGTCTTTGACCCGCAGGCCTTCGGCGGAGCTCAAGCTTTCACTCGGCAGACCGAATGGATCGCCGCGGCCTGCCGTGGCAATCCGCCCGCTCCCGGGCACGACGCCGTGCGCCTTCCCGGCGCCAGGGCCGCGGAGAACGAACGCCGGGCCCAAGCCAACGGCGTGGTGCTGCATCCGGCGATCATGCCGTCGCTTGCGCCGTGGGTGAAAAAGTTCGGTATTGCTACGCCATCTGCCATCGCCTGATTTCATGGCCGCCAATAACTTCCCATGATACAGGTGACGCTGTCGCCATCCTCGCCATAGTAGATTGTGAACAGTTCGCCATTGCCCGCCAGGATGGTTGCCGGATAGCCGAGGTTGCGGCTGGGCAGGTCACGACGGATCGCCATCTCCTCGCGGCGATTCCACGATGCGCTGCCATCATCGGAGATGACCGCACGGATGCCATAGTCCGGTTGCCGCCAGCCATAGGTCATTAGCAACCGGCCGTCGCCGAGATCGAGCAGATGGGCGGGATAGCCGGCGATCGCCAAATTCTCGGGCGCGCTCCAGCTTCGTCCACCATCGCTGGACACCGTCTGATGCAGCTGGCGCGTGGCATTATCGCGCAACACAATGACCAACCGGTCGCCGGCCACGCGGATGATCGCTGGCTCCTCGAATTCATGGCCTTCGCCCGCCGCAACCAGCGATGGCCGCGACCAGGACCGGCCGCCATCGCTGCTTTCCACCGTGAACACCCGCCGGTAGTTCGGAACATCGCACAGTGGCAGAATGAGACGGCCGTCGTCGAGTTCGGCTGCACCTCGCATGCCATAACCGCCGCTGAAGGGCGCGGTGTCTATCTCTGAACTGTGCGTGAAGCTGGCGCCTTGGTCGGCTGACAGATGGCTGAATGTCTTGCCGCCGCCGCGCGCCCAGGGCGCAATGTCTTCCGGCCGGGTCTGCGCAAAGCGCGAGGTTTCATGCTCCGGCGAAGCGAGCCATCCGGCCATGAAGCGGTCAGGATAGGCGATACCGGACTGGTCGGCAAAGCCTCGCGCCAGATCGAGGGGAAACCAGTCGAACCGCCACTGATTGAGCAGCAGCTCACCATTGCGCAGGGAGGTGAGGCCGGCGCATTCAGTGCCGTGGAAGCGGTAGCCGGGAACGACCTGCGGCGCGCTCCAGGTTTCGCCGCGATCGCGCGAGCGGATGACCACATTGTGAAACAGCGGCTCTTCCGGCGGATGCAGGACCATGGCGCGCCGCGGCGCCTGATTGAAGACCGCAACCCATGTGCCATTCGCCGCCACGACAATATGCGGATGGGCGCAATAGGCGTAGGGATCGCGATGCACGATGACATGGCGGCAAGACCCGGTCATGGTGCCAGCCTCTCGAGGCTATAGAGTGAATCTGGTGCACAACACATATTGCAGCGGTTTAGCGTCGTCGCTCCACTCGTGATAGGCGACGACGATGGTGCCATCCGTCGTCTGCTGCACAGTTGGATAACCAATGTGCTGGTAGACGCCCGGATTGTTCCAGTCCACGCCGCCCGCCCTGATCTTGCCGCTCTCCGGCGTCATGCGGCTGGAGCCCGGCGTGTCGCTGACGGTGCCGCTTGGCAATCCGCCGGCGCGGATGACAAACTCGTTCTTGCGATCCCAGGCGATGCCGTCTTCCGAGATGCAACCGTAGGTTCCATAGGGCTGCCGACGATAACCATAGACGCAGAGATAGCGTCCGTCCTGGAGCGCGATGGCTTCGGCCGGATAGCCCCAGATGTTGGTCCATTTGGGTGGCGTCCAGGTGAAACCATCGTCATCTGAGAAAACAACGACCATGTTCTTGGCGTCTTCGCTCGGCCGGTTATGGGTGCGCAGGAAGCACACGAGCTTGCCATCGCGCAACCGCAGGATGGCCGGCTCCTCATAGTCGATGATGCTTGCCGGGTCGAAAGCCAGGGTCGAGAAATATTCCCAGTTGAGGCCACCGTCGTCGGAACGCATCAGGGCCGAGCGGGTCGACTCGTTCTCGCCCTTTTCCTCATAGCCGTGAATGCGCCCATAGAGGCCCAGTAGCAGTTCGCCGCCGGGAAGCTGCCAGCAGCCGAGCCGGCAGCCGCCATGCTTGAGCGGCCGGATGTTAACGGGAATGGGCTTCGACCAGGTTTCGCTGCCATCGGTGGAGCGGACCACGTAAGTACCGAGGCAGCCCTGGGTATGGTAAGCCCAGGTCCAGTCACCCCACTCCCTGGTCATCGGGTGGGTCGACCACGAGACGCCTTCGGGCTTGACACCGCGTTTGAAGAATCCGGTGAGGGTGAAATTGACGACCAGCGTGCCATCGGCGAGTTCGCAGATGCCGCAATCCCAGTTTCCCTCGGTCTCGGTCCATGGCAGCACGATTTTTGGCGCGCTCCAGCTCTTTCCGCCGTCGCGGGAGCGGGTGATCAGCGTCTGGCCGCTGTCGTGGTGATAGGGGAAACGCTCTTCATTGAACACGGCTAGGAGATCGCCGCTCTTGAGCCGGCGCATCGCGATCTGGTTTACGCAGTGTTCCTTGTGCTTGAAGATTAGATGATGTTCGACATGCTTCGGCGCGATCATGCGGCGGCTCCTCCGGATGCCGCATGATGGCGCCCAAAGCGAAAATGGCGATTGACTGTTTAGGCCAGGCTCTTGACGGTTTTCATCAGCTGGCCGCGGCAAGCCGTAGCCCTGTCCGTTCGTCGAAGAGATGCAGGCGATCGCTACGCGGCGCGAGCCGCAGGCTGGCGCCGGGCACGGCCAACGGCCGCTCGTTGAACATCACGGTGAACTTCACCGGCCCGGCGGCAAGGACCATTTGCGTCTGCGCACCCAGAGGCTCGATCACTTCCACTGTCGCAGTGAGGGCTTCGGCAGCTGCCGACAGCGAAAAATCCTCCGGCCTGATGCCGACCACCACACGCTGGTTTTCGGCGCCGCCAGTACCGGCAGGCGCCGCGACGGCAAAACCAGCATCGAGCCTTACGCCGCGCCCCGGCCCATCGCTACCGATCACGCCGGGAAACAGATTCATCGCCGGCGAACCGATGAATTCGGCAACAAAAATGTTGGCCGGCCGGTCGAAAAGCTCGAGAGGCGTGCCGATCTGCTCGACCACGCCGGCCCGCAGCACCACGATGCGATCAGCCATGGTCATCGCTTCCACCTGGTCGTGGGTGACGTAGACGGTGGTGGTCTTGAAGCGCTGGTGCAATGTCTTGATCTCCGCCCGCATGGCAACCCGCAGCTTGGCGTCGAGGTTGGAAAGCGGCTCGTCGAACAGGAACACCTGCGGATTGCGGACGATGGCGCGGCCCATGGCGACGCGCTGGCGCTGGCCGCCCGAAAGTGCGGCAGGCTTGCGGGCGAGGTATTCAGTAAGGTCCAGGGTTGCCGCCGCCTGCTTGACCCGCGTTTCGATCACCTCCCGCTCTTCGCCCCGCAGCTTCAGCGAAAATCCCAGGTTCTCGGCCACCGTCATGTGCGGATAGAGGGCATAGCTCTGGAACACCATGGCGATGTCGCGCTGCTTGGCGGGAAGATCGGTTACATCCTTGCCGCCGATCCAGATTTCGCCGGCGCTCACCTGGTCGAGACCCGAAATCATCCGCAGCAACGTCGACTTGCCGCAGCCCGATGGGCCAACCAGCACGAGGAACTCGCCGTCGCGAATGTCGATCGACACCGATTTCATCACCTCGACCGATCCGAACGACTTGCTGACGCCCTTGATGCTGATGTCCGCCATGAACTTTACTCCGCAAGGAGTTGCACTATTTCATACCGCACGGGCGGCGCAAGCTTCGCCCACGCTTTGGCCGAAAGGGTCAAATTCATGTCTGTCGTGATTAACCGTCGCCGGTAAATCCGGCGGAATACTTGAGCCACTCGGGCCAAGCAGGTCCGGTAAGTCATACAACAAGTCAAGAGATCCGGCAGGGATCCCAGGCATTCGAGGAGGAAAACCATGCGTATCAGCAAGCGCGCTTTGCTCGGCGTTGCCGCTGTTTCGGCGGTTTTGGCGCTGGGTGTCAGCCAGTCACAGGCCAACGACGAGGTTCGCCTGCGTCTCAACTGGATGTACTACGGCTCCCACGCTGGCTTCGCCTATGGCAAGGACAAGGGCTACTACAAGGAGCAGGGCATCGACCTCGACATTCGCTCGGGCAACGGCTCGGGCTCGGCCCACCGGCTGGTCGCCAATGGAGACAGCACCTTTGCCTATGGGTCTTGTGCATCGATGACCAATCTCGCAGCCAAGGGAGCGCCGCTCATTTCGGTGGGCGTTATCGACGCGATGGGAACCGAAGCCATCATTGTCCGCCCCGATGCGGGCGTGAAGACGATCGGCGATCTCAAGGGCAAGACCATCCTCACCACCGCCAATGCCGGCGTCAATACTTTCTTCCCGTTGGTCTTGAAGAACGCCGGCCTGGCCGAAGGCGATGTCAAGGTCACAAACGTCGCCGAGGGCGCACTGGTGTCGAGCTATCTGCAGGGTTCCGGCGGGGCCGTCGGCATTCTCGGCGGTCTCGACGACAAGCCGGCCGAGATCAAGGCCAATGGCGGCGCCGATCCGGTCACCTTCGCCTATTCCGATTACGGCGTAAACCAGGTCGGCTACTGCATTGTCACGAACACCGACACGGTCAAGAACAAGCCGGATCTGGTGAAGCGGTTCATGGCCGCAACCGTCAACGCCTATAAGGAGACCGAGGCCAATCCCGATGCGGCAGTTGCCGCCATGGCTGATATCGTCGGCGGTTCGATGGCCGAGGATGCCGGCAAGGCGCAGGCCCGTGCCGTGCTCGGCGTGACCCTCAGCGTGCTCTATTCGAAGGCCAATAAGGACAAGCAACTCGGCCTCAACGTGCCCCAGGATTGGGCCGATATGCTGGAGCTCATGAAGAAGTACAACGGGCTCGAGACCGACAAGCCGGCCACCGCCTTCTACACCAACGACTTCCTGCCGAAGTGACGCTCGGCAGCCCGTCCCATGGCTGCCAGTATCGCAATCCGGGAAGTCACCAAGACGTTTGAGACGGCGGACGGGCCGGTCCATGCGTTCGGCCCGTCCAGCCTTGACATCCAACCGGGCGAATTCGTTTCGCTCCTAGGCCCTTCGGGATGTGGCAAGTCCACGCTGCTGTTGATGGTCGCCGGCCTGCTGGCTACCACATCGGGCGAAATTCTGAGCCGTGGCGAGATCGTCAAGGGCCCCCGCACCGACATCGGCATCATGTTCCAGGACAATACCCTGGTTCCCTGGCGCACCGTGCAAGGCAACATCGAGCTGCAGCTCGAGCTGCGCGGCCTAGATCGCAACTCCTACCGCGATCGGATTGCCCAGCTGATCGCCAATGTCCAGCTTGCCGGGTTCGAGAACCGCTTTCCCCACGAGCTTTCGGGCGGCATGCAGCAGCGCGCCGCCCTCTGTCAGTCGCTCGTCCACAAGCCGGAAACCCTGCTGCTCGACGAACCGCTTGGCAAGCTTGATGCAATGACAAGAGAAACCATCCGGCGCGACCTGCAGAACTTGTGGATGTCGTCGCGACCGACGGTGTTGTTCGTCACCCACAGCATCGAAGAGGCGGTACAGCTGTCGAACCGTGTCTGCATCATCACGCCGCGCCCCGGCCGCATCGAGCGCACGATCGACATCGATCTGCCATGGCCGCGCGATCTTGCGGTCAAGAAGACCATGGCTTTCGCCAAACATGTTTCAACCATTCAGGAGATCTTCCATGGCTTCGGCGTCCTCTGACCGCAAGGCAGCGCCCGGCCGCTTGCTGACGTGGCTCGGCCGCTCTTGGCCGTTCTTTGCCTTCTTCCTCGCCTTCTTTCTATTCTGGCAGTTTTCGATCACTTGGTTCGGCATTCCGGCCTATATTCTACCCAAGCCCACCGAGATCATCATTAAGGGATCCGTCGATGCCGACCGTCTCGCCTATTACACTTATGTGACAGCACTCGAGTCGGTCCTTGGTTATGCCGTCGCCGTCATCATTGCCGTGCCGCTGGGACTTGCCATCGCTTTTTCCTCCATCCTACGGCGCACTATCTATCCTTTCTTCGTCTCGCTCGAGATGACGCCGAAGATCGCCTTTGCGCCCTTGTTCGTATCCTGGCTCGGCTTTGGCCTGTTGCCCAAAGTGATTATCGCCTTTCTGGTTTGTTTCTTCCCGATCGTGCTCAATGCCATCCTCGCCTTCACCTCGCTCAGCGACGAACTCGAACGCTTCATTAGCACCACCGGCGCTGATTTTTGGCGCGCCTTTTTCAAGGTGCGGCTACCGGCTGCCATGCCGCAATGCTTCGTCGGCTTCAAATATGCGGCGATCAATGCCACCGTCGGCGCCACCATCGCCGAATTCATCGGCAGCGATCAGGGTCTCGGATTCTACATACAGATCGTTACCGGCAACATGCGGCCCGATCTGGCCTTCGCCGGTATCTTCTTCCTGACTGCGCTGGGCCTCGTCATATTTGGTCTGGTGACCCTGGCCGAGCGGCTGATTGTCCCCTGGCATGTGTCGCAGCGGCGGCGCTGAGGGCTACTGGTCCTGGCAGAAACGGTCAACTTGCCGTCAGTTCCCGCCAATCGCCGCGAATTGAACTACGTCAACATGAATTTACGGGACGCGGGTTCATGAGGAAGCCGGAAATCGGCCACCACCCGCGTTAGAGCGCACAAACGGATCAAGGAGGATGACCATGTCGCTTATCACATTGTCTCGCCGCAACTTGTTGAAGAGTGCGACTGCGGCTGCCGCGGTCAGTGCTCTTCCCATGCCTTATGTCCGCACCGCTGCGGCTGCTACAGAAATCGTTCATTGGAGCCCGCTGGCTGCTTCCGACGGCGAAGTCTGGGGCCAGATGATCGCCAACTTCAACGACGCCCACAAGGACAAGGGCGTCCAGATCAAGATGGAGGTGGTGCCCTGGGACGACTACACCACCAAGGTACTGGCGGCAGCGGCAGCCGGTTCAGCTCCCGACTTCGGCTGGAACACCGATCCGCGTCCGGCTTTCGTGCGCGACGGCCTGCTGGTGCCGCTCGACGATCTCGCCAAGGCGTCCGGTCTCAACGTCGCCGATTTCTCCGACTTCTCCATCGCCAAGTCGAAATTCCCCAAATATGGCGGTGATGCGCTCTACCAGATACCGATGGACCTGATGTCGCTGCAGCCGGAAGTCAACACCGCCCATGTCAGCGAGGCCGGTCTCAAGATCGATGATTGGCCGGACGATGGCGACAAGCTCATCGAATGGGCCAAGGCGATGACTAAGATGGACGGTGGCAAGGTAGTACGCTCCGGCATCATGATGACCGGTTCGGGTGTGCAGCCCACGGTCACCTGGGGCATCGTATCCGAGCAGATGGGTTTCAAGCGGATCAGTGACGACGGCAAGTCGGTGGCGGTCAATCCCGACGCCGGCAAGGCCGCCATGCAGTGGATCCTCGACCTGTTCGACAAGCACAAGGTGTCGACCCGCGACGTCACCGACCGCTACAAGGCCTTCGGTTCCGGACAAGGCTCGATCTTCTGGACCGGCCCGTGGACCCTCAACGGCTACATCCAGCAGAAACTGCCCTTCGTCACCAAGAAGTTCCCGAAGATCGGCGCCAACCGCGTCACCTATTTCGAGCGCGGCGCCCTGGAACTTTATACCCAGAAGGACACTTCGCGCCATCAGGCAACCATGGATGCGGTGACCTGGCTCTCAGACAACAGCTTCTTGTGGACCACCGCGGGACGCGGGGCGAGCCCGCGCAAGTCGATTATTTCGCGCGCCGATTACAAGACCGCCGGGGCGCCGTGGGAAGTGCGCGGAGCCTTCGTCGATGGCATGGAATATGCCACCGCCATCGCCGACTATCCGATCATCAACGGCGCCGACTTTAACATCTATTCGGGCGGCAATTTCCTGGCCAAGACGCTCGAACTGGTGTGGGCCGGCAAGTCGTCGATCGATGACGCCATGGCCAAGCTCCAGGAAGGCTGGCAGAAGGCCCTGGACGAAGGCTGATCGCTCATCCCGATACCTTGTGGCCCATCCCGTTGCGGCGATGGGCCGCCCACCCTTGCCCGAAAGTCGCAACTCATGGACATCGAGAAATCGCGGAAACGGCTGGAAGGCTGCTACATCACCGTTCCGACAATGTTTCGCGACCCCGACCTGGAACTCGACGTGGCGGCGACCCGCCGCAATGTCGGTTTCCTGGTGTCGCGCGGCATCACCGAAAAATATGGTGTGTTCCTGGCCGGGGGCGCTGCCGGCGATTTTTCCACTATGACCTTCGACGAGCGCGAGCGCGTCGTCAATGCGGTGGCCGAGGAGGCGGCCGGCCGAGTTCCGGTGGCTATGGGGGCCCAGACCACCAGCACCCTTGAGCTCAAACGGCTGGCCAAGGCCGCACAGAAGGCGGGGGCTGAATTCATCCAGGTGTCGCGGCCATTTTATTTTGCCCATACCGAGGAGGACTTCTACGAATACGTCTGTGTTGCCGCGGAAGCCGCCGACATCGGCATCATCATCTACAACACTTTCTGGTCGACCGCCGACATTTCGTTCAAGCTGGTCGAGAGGCTTGCCGCCATCCCCAATGTCGTCGGGCTCAAGTGGGCCACGCCACGCTCCGATTCGATGGAGTTCGAAGATGTGATCGTGCATTTCGCCAAACGCTTCACCTTCATCGACAACAATCTGAAATTTCCGGCGAGCCACGTGCTTGGTGCCCGCGCCTATGAGGTTCACTTGTGCAACTACTGGCCAGAATGGGGCATCAAGTTGATCGACGATCTCGAGGCGGGGCGATTCGCCGAAGCCCAGTTGTCGTTGGCCAGCAACGCCCTGCCTTTCTACAAGTTGTGGCTCGAGATCGAGGCGAATTTCACCAGCGGCGACGGATACCTCGACAAATTGTGCATGGAGCTTGTCGGTCTCGATTCAAGCCGCTGCCGACCTCCCACCCGCGACATTCGAGCAACCTATCGCGAGCGCTGCCGCCGGATGCTGATCGAGTCACGAGTCCCGGGCGTCCTCGCCGCTTGAGCTGTCGGAACTCAAAGCGGCCACCGGAGCGGCGATACATTCGGTTTGATTGTGACAATACAAGTCGCTACGCCTTCATCTGTCTGTTGTACTTATGGGAGGTGTAGGATGAGTGCCGACGAACCAACCGAAGCCGCGCCGGCGGCGGTCGAAGCGGGCAAGCCGGCCAAGAAGGTCTGGCCCAGGAAATTGTCGAAAAAGGCTACTGACAAGGCCGGCATCCCGGCTCTGGTAGGGCGGGGCAGGCGAATTTCAATCAAGACGGACGCTTCAACGGCCGTCGAGCTCACCGGCAAGAAGGGGGCGGTTCACACCATTACAATTGAAGGCCCCGCTGCCATGGGCTCAACCGGATCGGCCTTGCGTGCGGGGCGTTGGCGGTTGATGGCGATCTTGAGCGGCGTTTTGCTGGGATGAACGTGGCGCGGCGGCGTAGGATTTCGCAAGTGGTTGCGGCGATGCTGACGGTGCGCAGCGCCAACATGGTTGAGCTTGGCAGTGCATTGCCGCGCGCGATCGCGCGTTGGGAGAAGCGCTACCAATTCGTCGAGCGTGTTCTCGGCAACGCCAAGACCGATTGCGATGCGGTGATGGCGAGCTGTGCCGGCGAAGTGGCCCGAGAGCTTTCGGCGGCGGGCAAGACGCTGATCGTGATGATGGATCAGAGTCATATCAATGACTTGAACGAGGTGCTGCTGGTGTCGCTCAGGTTTCGCGACCGGGCGCTGCCGGTGGCTTGGCGGGTGAAGTCCACCCAGGGCGGCATCGGCTTCGAGGTGCAGAAGGCGTTGCTCGCGGCGGTGAAAGCGATGCTGCCTGCAGATGCCGCGATCCTGCTCTGCGCCGATCGCTTCTACGGCACGCCGGCGCTGGTGGACTGGTGCGCCGCGGCGGGCTGGGATTATCGCATCCGGCTCAAATCCAATCTGACGCTCACACACGACGGCGGCGAGATGACCACCGGCGAGGTGCTGGCCCTCGCACCCGAAGGCCTCACCGGCGCGAGGCTCTGCGGCACATCGGCGGCCACCAGCATCTTCGCATTGCACGAGGAGGGACATCGCGAGCCGTGGATCATCGCCATGGCTGCCAAGCCTGGACGCGTGGCTTGCCTCGACTATGGCCTGCGCTGGGGCATCGAGGCGATGTTCGTCAGGCCAAGGGCACATGGTCATCTCCCATGGCCTAATCGATCATCCGGTAGCCGTCAGTGTCAAATACGGCATACTCCTTGTAGCGCGACAATCTGGATGAGAAGTGCGCGACAATCTGGATGAGACGCTGGTGTCGCGGCGAAGGTGATGATCGCGGCATTGACTGTCGCGCGCAAGAGGTATTTTGGGTTGATTGTCGCGGCGCGTCAATTGATTGTC
>JACPNZ010000028.1 GCA_016185245.1 Hyphomicrobiales bacterium
CAGGCGCGCCGCCTGCAGGTAGTTCGATGCCGCGGTCAGCGGCTGGTTGATCTCGTGCGCCAGCGCGGAGGCCATCTGACCCATCTCGCTGACCCGCGAGACGTGCGAGAGTTCCGACTGCAGCTCCTGCAGCCGCTGCCGCGTGAGCTGGCGCTCGGTGATATCGCGCACGAAGCCTGTGAACAGCCTGCGGCTGCCCTGCGAGACTTCGCCGACGGCCAGCTCCATGGGGAACGTGCTGCCGTCCTTGCGCTGACCGGCGACCACGCGGCCAATGCCGACGATGCGACGCTCTCCGGTGGTGAGGTAGCGCCGGATATAGTCGTCATGGTGCTCACGATGGGGTGACGGCATGAGGAGGTTGACATTGCGCCCGCAGACCTCGTCGGCTGTGTAGCCGAAAATGCGCTCGGCTGCGGCGCTGAACGACAGGACGATGCCGCGCTCGTCGATCACGATCATTCCGTCGGGCACGGTGTCGAGAATCGACTGCAGATGGGCTTCTCGTTCCACGATCGCCGCATTCTGCGCCAGTGCTCGCTCGCTCATCCTTGACTCATATCAAAGCCGCACGGGTGAACCATGCGCAACCTATCGCCGCGCAACGAGAGGTCGGATGATCTTCATTGTCGACGACGACAGCGCGATTTGCGATTCGCTGGGCTTTCTGCTGAGCTGCGAAGGACTGCCGTCACGCTCCTTCACCATGGCCGAGCAATTCCTCGAGACGCCAGCCGTGACAGACAGCGATTTCCTGATCACTGATCTCAACCTTCCCGGCATGAGCGGGCTGGAGCTGCTCGAGACTATCCGGCGGCGCGGTCTCGGTCTGCGGGTGGTGCTGATGACTGCACAGCCGACGCCGCGGCTCCGCCAGCGCGCGCTCGACACCGGGGCCACGGCCTTTCTGGAAAAGCCACTCAAGGACACCGAGATCCTGTCCCTCATTCGCGACGGGCGAGTCGCCTAGCCTGGATTTCCACGTCGGCGGAATGGCCTAAGAAGCATGTCGGCATGAGGTCTATTCGACGAAGCGCAGCGGCCTGTCGTTCCACCAAGGGACAGGGACGTCTTTGTTGAAGAG
>JACPNZ010000023.1 GCA_016185245.1 Hyphomicrobiales bacterium
GAGGAAGGTCATGTGATTGACTGATCGGAAACCTGTTGAAGCGGTCCAGCGGGTTCGACTCCCGCCCGGTAGAGGTTAGCCAACCAGCCGGAAGCGAGTCTTGCAGGCGCCCATTCGCGCTTGAAGCGTAGACAGCAGGTATTGAAGCCGAGTGGTAAGCCCCGAAATCGCTCTGAACGTTGGAGCCCTCGTTTTCTTCGCTGCGGGGGCAGCACCCGCCTGGAGTAATGGCTTGGCAGTGCGGGTCCGGCCGGGGTCCTTGAGCTTGGCAGAGGTACGGGATGGAACGTCAGGGAACCTGGGAGAACCCGTCTTCGCCCACGCGACAACAACCCGGAGAGCAAGGACCACCGGGTGACCAATTGGTCCAGGCCGGCGCGGTTTCTCCAGCCGCGCGGGAGCGCTTCGGCGAGCACGAACCGAGGAGATAGGCGTGGAGCCCGGTCGCGAACACCATGAGCGTCAGGGCCATGCGGAGCGGGGTGTCGTAGCGCCTTCATAGTACTGCCGACGCCGGGGAATTGAGCCCATCGAGACCCGGCCGAGGGAAGGGAGGCGTCGCGAGAGGAGAACCATTGGCGGGCAACACGGGAGGGGACACTGGACCCTGCGAACCTGTCCACGAAACGGCAATGGATAGCCGAACTGGCGAGAAGCAAGCGCGGCCATGCGCTGTTCTCGCTGCACCACCTGATCGACGTTGAATGGCTGATGGAAGCGTGGCGCCTGACCCGCAAGGACGGAGCGCCGGGCATCGACGGGCTGACAGCGGAGGACTACGAGGCAAACCTGCAGGTCAATCTCGAGGACCTGCTGGAGCGCCTCAAGTCGGGCCGCTATCAGGCCCCGCCGGTGCGTCGGACGTACATCCCGAAGGCGGATGGCACGCAGCGACCGTTGGGCATCCCGACCCTCGAAGACAAGGTGGCGCAGCGGGCGATAGCGATGGTGCTGGAGGGGGTGTACGAGCAGGACTTTCTGGATTGCTCGTACGGCTTTCGACCGGGACGCTCGGCCCATCAGGCACTGCAAGCACTGCGGAACGCCTGCATGGACGGGAAGCTGCGCTGGGTGCTGGATGTCGATGTGCGCAAGTACTTCGACACCATCGCGCACGCTCATCTGCGTGAGCTGCTCGACCGGAGGGTCACTGACGGGGTGATCCGGCGGATGATCGACAAATGGCTGAAGGCGGGCGTCCTCGAAGGGGGGGCGTCTGGAGCGCACGACGACCGGCACGCCTCAGGGTGGTGTGATCTCACCGTTGCTCGCGAACGTCTACCTGCACTACGTGCTGGACGACTGGTACGAGGGCACGGTGCGGCCTCAGCTGCGCGGGCGGAGCACGCTGGTGCGGTTCGCCGACGACTTCGTGATGGCGTTCGAACACAAGGACGACGCCGAGCGGGTACTGGCGGTGCTGGGCGAGCGGTTCGAGCGGTATGGACTGGAGATCCATCCGAGCAAGACGCGGTTCGTCGACTTCCGGCCGGATCGACCGGAAGGAGGAGATGGGTCAGGGACCAACGGCACGACGTTCGACTTCCTCGGCTTCACCCACGTGTGGGGGAAGTCGCGGCGAGGCTACGACGTGATCCGGCAGGTGACGGCGAAGAGCCGACTTGCGCGAGCCCTGTCAGCGGTCAACGACTGGTGTCGGGCACACCGCCACGAGCCGGTTCCAGACCAGCACGCTCATCTCAGCGCCATGGCACGCGGCCACTACGGCTACTACGGCATGTCGGGCAATACCACCCGGCTCCGCCGATACGGCCACGAGCTCGTGCGCACATGGAAAAGGTGGCTGGCCAAGCGGAGCGCCCTCGGCGACTTCTATTGGGACCAGATGAATGTGCTGCTCCAGCAGCATCCACTTCCCAAGGCTAGGATCACTCACCGATACACCGTCTGAGCAAAACTCGCTCGTGAAGAACCGGATGCGGTAATCCTGCACGTCCGGGTCTGTGGGGGGTGGGGGTGGCGACATCCCCACCTACCCGGCGACCTTTCTTTATGACTCAGTTCGGGAGGGATCAGCCTATGGACGCCAGGGAAATCGCCGCACTCGCCGATCGCATCGCCGAGGGTCGTCGCAGCCGCAAGCCGATGGATATCGCCGCTGCCACGGCGAGCCTCTCCGAAGCCGACTCCTACACGGTGCAGTTCGCCGTGCACGACCAGCTGACCGCCGATGGCCGCGACCGCATGGCCGGCTGGAAGGTGGCGATGAC
>JACPNZ010000024.1 GCA_016185245.1 Hyphomicrobiales bacterium
CTTGGTCAGTTCGGTCTTGCCGACGCCGGTGGGACCCAAGAACATGAACGAGCCCATCGGACGGTTCGGGTCCTGCAGGCCGGCGCGCGAACGGCGCACGGCGGTCGCCACCGCACGCACGGCCTCGGCCTGGCCGACCACCCGCTGGCCGAGCTGGTCCTCCATCTTGAGCAGCTTGTCCTTTTCGCCTTCCAGCATCTTGTCGACGGGCACGCCGGTCCAGCGCGACACCACCTGCGCGATGTGGTTGGCGGTCACCGCCTCCTCCATCATCTCGCCGGCACCTTCATTGGCCTCGATGGCTTCCAGCCGCTTCTCGAGCTCCGGGATCTGGCCATAGGCCAGCTCGCCCGCGCGCTGGAATTCGCCGCGGCGCTGTGCGTTGGCCAGTTCAATGCGCAGGGCATCGAGCTCGCTTTTCAGCTTCGCAGCATCCGAGAGCTTGTTCTTTTCCTTACTCCAGCGCGCCGTCAGCGCCGCCGACTTCTCCTCGAGATCGGCAAGCTCCTTTTCCAGCGCCTGCAGTCGGGTTTTCGAGCCGATATCGGTTTCCTTCTTCAGCGCCTCCTGCTCGATCTTCAACCGGATGATTTCGCGATCCAGCGAATCCAGTTCTTCGGGCTTGGAATCGACCTGCATCTTCAGCCGAGCCGCCGCCTCGTCCATCAGGTCGATGGCCTTGTCCGGCAGGAAGCGGTCGGTGATGTAGCGGTTCGACAGCGTGGTCGCGGCGACCAGCGCGGAATCGGTGATGCGCACGCCGTGATGCTGCTCGTACTTGTCTTTCAGGCCGCGCAGGATCGAAACGGTATCCTCGACCGTCGGCTCGGGTACGAAGATCGGCTGAAACCGACGCGCCAAAGCGGCGTCCTTTTCGACATGCTTGCGGTATTCATCGAGCGTGGTCGCGCCGATGCAATGCAGCTCGCCGCGCGCCAGCGCAGGCTTCAACAGGTTGGACGCGTCCATCGCGCCATCCGCCTTGCCGGCGCCGATCAGCGTGTGCATCTCGTCGATGAACAGCACGATGCCGCCTTCGGCCGAGGAGACCTCCTGCAGTACGGCCTTCAGCCGCTCCTCGAATTCGCCGCGGTATTTCGCGCCGGCGATCAGCGCGCCGAGATCGAGCGACAGCAGCTTCTTGTCCTTCAGGCTCTCGGGCACGTCACCGTTGACGATGCGCAGGGCGAGGC
>JACPNZ010000007.1 GCA_016185245.1 Hyphomicrobiales bacterium
CCGTCACACCATGGGAGTTGGTTTCACCCGAAGGCAGTGCTCTAACCCGCAAGGGAGGAAGCTGACCACGGTGGGATCAGCGACTGGGGTGAAGTCGTAACAAGGTAGCCGTAGGGGAACCTGCGGCTGGATCACCTCCTTTCTAAGGATGAACCATCAGAAGCTCGCTTCTATCGGTTCGTCATTGGATCATAGGACCGAAAGTCACGGTCCGTTTTGCGGGACACCGCCGTCTACGTTTCTCTTTCTTTCAGGTCGCATAATGGAGCGCTGGTCGAATACGGGCCTGTAGCTCAGTTGGTTAGAGCGCGCGCTTGATAAGCGTGAGGTCGGAAGTTCAACTCTTCCCAGGCCCACCATCAGGTGTCGGGTATCAGGTATCAGGTATCAACCTGGCCTGAACCCGCTGACACCCGATAACTGACACCTGACACCTGCCAGGGGCCATAGCTCAGTTGGGAGAGCGCTAGCTTTGCAAGCTTGAGGTCGTCGGTTCGATCCCGTCTGGCTCCACCAGCCTTCGCTCGTGAGGCGAGAGAAGGCTGTCGCGCCGGAGCCCAACGGGCGAAGGCGGGCCGGTTCCGCGAGCTTCGGCTCGGTAAGCCCATCCATTATGAATACCCGGCATCCGGCCGGCGACCTAACCAGTTTCGCCGCTGAACAAGCGTGCGCAAGCGCTGATTGACATCGTGAATGAAGGGACTTGCTTGTATTTTGCCCGCGAGCCGCGGGTTGTGGTGCTTGACCGCCCACAAACAGGCAAGTCGAAGCACAATAAGTCTTTCTATCGATGACCGTCCGCCGGATTTCTTGCCGAGGTCCGGCATCTACCCAGATGGGCATTGATAATGAGAGCGATCAAGCGACTTAAGGGCATTTGGTGGATGCCTTGGCACTGAGAGGCGATGAAGGACGTGGTACGCTGCGAAAAGTTACGGGGAACCGCGAACAGGTTTTGATCCGTAAATATCCGAATGGGGCAACCCCCAGCTTCGGCTGGATCCTCACATGAATTCATAGTGTGAGGAAGCAAACCCGGGGAACTGAAACATCTAAGTACCCGGAGGAAAGGACATCAACAGAGACTCCGCGAGTAGTGGCGAGCGAAAGCGGATTAGGCCAATGTCACATGTGTAAGAACTGGAACAGGATGTGAAAGCCTGGCAACAATGGGTGATAGCCCCGTACAGGTAGAAAACATGTGTGAATTCGAGTAAGGCGGGACACGTGCAATCCTGTCTGAACATGGGAGGACCACCTTCCAAGCCTAAGTACTCCTCAGTGACCGATAGCGAACTAGTACCGTGAGGGAAAGGTGAAAAGCACCCCGACGAGGGGAGTGAAAGAGCACCTGAAACCGAATGCCTACAAACAGTAGGAGGCCGCAAGGCTGACTACGTACCTTTTGTATTATGGGTCAGCGACTTATGATTGACGTGCAAGCTTAAGCCGATAGGCGGAGGCGCAGCGAAAGCGAGTCTGAATAGGGCGAATTAGTACGTTGATATAGACCCGAAACCAGTCGATCTAGCCATGGCCAGGCTGAAGGTGGGGTAACACCCACTGGAGGGCCGAACCGGTGTCTGTTGAAAAAGCCTCGGATGAGTTGTGGCTAGGGGTGAAAGGCTAATCAAACTGGGAAATAGCTGGTTCTCCAAGTACTATGCGGCAGTCACACGGTGGGTGCTAACGTCCATCGTGAAGAGGGAAACAACCCTGACCTACAGCTAAGGTCCCCAAATCGTGGCTAAGTTAGGAAGGATGTGAAGATCCCAAAACAACCAGGAGGTTGGCTTAGAAGCAGCCATCCTTTAAAGAAAGCGTAACAGCTCACTGGTCTAAATAAGGGTTTTTGCGCCGAAAATGTATCGGGAATCAAGCCACGTACCGAAGCTTAGGGTGTGCTCCGCAAGGAGCACGCGGTAGCGGAACGTTCCGTAAGCCTGCGAAGGCGGACCCGTGAGGGCCGCTGGAGGTATCGGAAGTGCGAATGCTGGCACGAGTAACGACAAACAGTGTGAGAGACACTGTCGCCGAAAGACCAAGGGTTCCTGCTTAAAGTTAATCTGAGCAGGGTGAGCCGGATCCTAAGGTGAGGCCGAAAGGCGTAACCGATGGCAACCAGGTTAATATTCCTGGGCTAGTGGAAGGTGACGAATGCAAGGAGTTGTCCGAGATTATTGGATTTCGAGGGCAACGCATGCGTTCCAGGAAATAGCCTCCACATCAATCCGTACCCGAAACCGACACAGGTGGTCAGGTAGAGTATACCAAGGCGCTTGAGAGAACGACGCTGAAGGAACTCGGCAAATTACCCTCGTAACTTCGGGATAAGAGGGCCCCGTTGGTGGGCAACCATCGGCGGGGGGCACAGGCTAGGGGGTAGCGACTGTTTAGCAAAAACACAGGGCTCTGCGAAATCCAAAGATGACGTATAGGGCCTGACGCCTGCCCGGTGCCGGAAGGTTAAGAGGAGAGGTGCAAGCTTTGAATCGAAGCCCCGGTAAACGGCGGCCGTAACTATAACGGTCCTAAGGTTTGCTTACGCGCCGCGAACGATCGCGGAAAATGCTAGCCTTAGTAAAACTGAACTATATGCGGGAAACTGCTCATACAGCCACGCGGTACTCGTCTGCGACTTTCGCAGGCAGTCAAAAGCCGCTGGACACGGGCACAATCCGCAGGAAAGGTCTCGTCTGGCACATCCGCCAAACGGGAAATCCTCAGAGACTTTATGTTCGGGAGGTGTGTTTTGCAGCTCGATACCCAATGGATCGTTGGCTTTGTCGACGGCGAGGGTTGTTTTCACGTCGGGGTAAATCCCAACGCGGAGATGACCGCAGGTTTTCAGGTTCTGCCTGAATTCACCGTTGTACAGCACCAGCGCGATCTGCAGATTTTGCATGCACTGAAGGCCCATTTCGGCTGCGGTGTGGTTCGCAGGAACCACGGCGAGCGGATGGCCTATCGGGTGCGTGGGCAAGATCATCTGTTGCGGATCGTCATACCGTTTTTCATGAAACACCCGCTCAAAACGCGGAAGAACGTGGACTTCTTGAAGTTTCGCGACTGTCTTCTGCTGATCGAGAAGGGCGAACATCTGACCGGCGAGGGCGTGGAGAAAATCCGGGCCATCGCGGCGAAGATGAATTGTGGAGCGGACATCCAATGGGACGGGAACGAAGAGCCGGAAGGTTCTTCGCTGTAGAACGCAGTTCAAGATAAAGTCCGTCCGGTCCAGAAAATGGACAGGGTCAAACGAGCGAAATTCCTTGTCGGGTAAGTTCCGACCTGCACGAATGGCGTAACGACTTCCCCACTGTCTCCAGCGTCGGCTCAGTGAAATTGAACTCCCCGTGAAGATGCGGGGTAATTGCGGTCAGACGGAAAGACCCCGTGCACCTTTACTATAGCTTTACACTGGCATTCGTGCCGGCATGTGTAGCATAGCTGGTAGGCTTTGAAGCCTGGGCGCTAGCTCAGGTGGAGCCGAAATGTGAAATACCAGCCTTGTTGACATGGATGTCTAACCGCGGCCCCTTATCGGGGTCCGGGACAGTGTATGGTGGGTAGTTTGACTGGGGCGGTCGCCTCCCAAAGAGTAACGGAGGCGTGCGAAGGTAGGCTCAGACTGGTCGGAAATCAGTCGTCGAGTGCAATGGCATAAGCCTGCCTGACTGCGAGACTAACAAGTCGAGCAGAGTCGAAAGACGGCCATAGTGATCCGGTGGTCCCACGTGAGGAGGGCCATCGCTCAACGGATAAAAGGTACGCCGGGGATAACAGGCTGATGATTCCCAAGAGTCCATATCGACGGAATCGTTTGGCACCTCGATGTCGGCTCATCACATCCTGGGGCTGGCGTCGTGAGACAGTTTGGTCCCTATCTGCCGTGATTGTTGGAGAATTGAGAGGATTTGTCCTTAGTACGAGAGGACCGGGATGAACACACCTCCGGTGGACCTGTTATCGCGCCAGCGGTACAGCAGGGTAGCTATGTGTGGACGGGATAACCGCTGAAAGCATCTAAGCGGGAAACCCACCTCGAAACAATTTCTCCCTTGAGAACCGAGGAAGACGACCTCGTTGATAGGCCGGGTGTGGAAGGGCAGTAATGTCCGTAGCTTACCGGTACTAATCGTTCGAACGGCTTGATCGTTCTCATTTTCAATGTCCATCAAATCGATGGAAAGACTTGTGCTTCGCGCGAATGGCGAATGGCGAATGGCGAAGGGAGTTACTTCCTTCCCCATTCGCTATTCGCCACCTACTATTCGCCCCCTTCTGTCTTTCGCCGGCCTGGTGGCTTTGGCGGGGCGTCCATACCCGATCCCATCTCGAACTCGGCCGTAAATCGCTCCAGCGCCAATGGTACTTCGTCCTAAGACGCGGAAGAGTAGGTCGCTGCCAGGCCTGCGAAAGACAGAAACACCTTCATTCACCCATTCAACCAAATCCCGCCGCGCGAGACATCGCCGGCGGGATTTGCGCTTCAAGCATCGGTGGTTTCCCCAAACTCAGTCGGCCTTTTCGGCGCCGCCCTTGTCCTTCTTCACCTCGATCTGCACCGGGGCATAGCCCTTGGCGGTGACCTGGATAGTGAAGGTCTTGGCGTTCTGCGACGTGTGATAGATGGAGTTCGGGTTGTCGCGGATGTGGCCGGGCAAACCGCTGTCGTCGAGATTGACGTCGACGGTTGCGCCCTTGTCGATGGTCAGGCCGGGCAGCGGCTTGTAGTAGGCTTCGATCTTTCCGGTCACATCGTCCTTGAGGGAATAGAACATCGACAGATCGGTCAAGGTTTCGCCCGAAGTGTTGGCGATGGCGAGCTCGATATGGTCGGCGACGTCCTTCTTGGTCACCGGATCGAAATTGTTTTCCAGCTTGGCGGTAAAGGTCAGGGCGTTTGGCTTGCCGATCTGGGGGATGGGGTTTTCGGCTCTGGTGGGGTCCTTGTCGGCGAGATCGTTGACGCCGTCGCCGTCGGTGTCGGGATTTAGCGGATCGGTTCCCAACAGAGCCTCGGCGGCATCGGGCACGCCGTCGCCGTCCGAATCGGTGGCGGCCATGGCCGGCGGGGTTGCGGCGGCGAGTGCTGCCGCCAAGCCAATGGCAATGAGATGTCTTGACTGGAATATTGGCATTCTACTGCTCCTTCGAGAGACGGGCGATATTGAGGGGGCGGGCAAAGAGATAGAGGACGAGCCCGGCGAATATGCCGAGAAGCCACCAGAGGTCTGCCAGGCGATCTAGGATCACGTCGGCAAGGGGTTGGCCGTTGTAGATGTCCTTGATGCCGAGGACCGCGAAACTGAAGCGTTCGAAGTGCTTGGCGGGCGAGGCCTGTTCGATGTCGTCCCGGATCGTCTCATAGGTCGCGAACGACTTGAGGATTTCCTTTTCCTCGGGCTTGGCAATGCCGAGCTTGCGGAACACGCCGCCGGCGACCTGGTTGTCCGGGTCCATGGTATCGCCGATCTGCGGAGCGATGAGCACCAGGGTGAGCCAGACGGCGAAAGCCACCAGCAAGGCGGTCGGCAAGCGGGCGAAGCCCAGCGCCAGGATGAAGCCGAGCAGGAAGAAGCTGCCGACATAGAGGATTGCCGCAGCGAAGACGATGGCGATGCGAAGCAGATCGGCGGCGCCCAGGCCGACGCCGCTGATGACGAAAAGGGCAAGGGCGCCCAAGGCGAATGTTGCCGCCAGGCCGGCAACTATGAGGACCATGTTTCCAGCAAGCTTGCCGGCGAGAAACGCTGTCCGACCCAGGGGGCGGGTCATGATCAGCATGAGGGTGGAATGGCCCCGCTCGACCGCGGCGGCGCGGTAGCCGAGCACGATGCCAAGCACTGCCCCGATGATCTCCACGTGCTCGACGAACCCGCGCAGGAGCTTGAGCGGAAAGAAGGCCGGCGGTACCAGATCGTTGATCGACTTGCCGAGCGACAAGAGAAGATCCCGCGATTGGACGTAGGTGAGGTACTCGGCGTGCAGGGCGATCGAGGAAACCGTCAAGGACACCATGGCCGCCAGAATCAGAAACCCGGTGAGCAGCGACAGCACATGAGTGCGAAGCGCATCGTGGATCTCCTTGCCGGCAATCGTTGCAATCTGCGCCGGGCGACTAGTCACGATAGCCGCTCCGGCAGGCATCAAGGCGCGCGATGGCGACGATCAAAGCGCCGGCCAGTGCAAGATTGGCGAACACAAGGGATAGCATGGCCCCTCCGGCCGTTATGGTCGTTCCAGCGCCCGAAGTGACCTCGAGAATGGAGGCGGAAAGAAAGCGGTAGGATTCGGCGATGGACAGCGGTCCGAGAAGTGCCGACGTCACCGCGAAGAACGATCCCCCGGGAACTTCGAGATTGACGCTCTGTGGATTGAGTGCAGCCATCGGACCGATGTTGGCGGTGACTTGCGGAACGATGAAGGTCAGCGCCAGCCAGATGGTGACCGGCGTCAGCAGCGCCATCGATTCGCTGGCGAAGGCCGTCGCGCAGATCGCGCCAAGCAGCCCGAATGCCAGCATGTACAGTGCCGCAACGCCGTAGAACTCGATCATGCCCAGCCAGATCGTGCCGTCAAGGGCCAGACCGGGAAGCAGCAACATGGTCAGAACATTGACCAGGCCCGCGCCGAGGAGAACGGCGACAACCGCCAGGACCAGAGCGCCGATCTTGCCGAGGGCAAGACCGATACGGCTTGCCGGCCGGCTGAAGACGAGCGGCAGGACCCCGGCCTTGCGATCGGAAGCTACCACCTGATGGCCCAATACGAGGGCCGCCAGCGCGCCGAGCAGGGCGACGTAGGTGACCATGTTGCGAAGCAGCGAAAGTGGCGGCATTTCTCCGACCGGATTGGCCGGCACGGGTTTGCCTTGCGCCTGAAACACCGGAACGGCCTTGGCGTAGATGGCATTCACGGTCGCCGTCGCCGACCAGCCGAGATATGCCGAAACCAGGACCATGGCGAAGAACAGCGCGGCGAGCAGAACCACGGTGCGGTCGCGCCAGCCGATTCTGGCGGCGAACATGGCCGACAGCATGGCGGTGGCCGGAGTTGAAAGCTTGCGCGTGGCCAAGAGCTATGCCGCCGCGGCCGGGGTGAGCGATAAGTAGAGTTCCTCGAGCGTCTGGTCGTCTCCGAACCGCGCCAGGACGCCGGCGATCGTGTCGCGATAGGCAAGCCGGCCGTGGTTCAGTACCCCGATCGACGTGCAGGTCTTGGAGACTTCGCTGATCAGATGGGTATTCATGAAGATCGTCATGCCAAGCGTGCGATTGAGCTTCACGATGAGATCGCGCAGTGTCTTGATCCCCAGGGGGTCGAGACCGGAGGTCGGCTCGTCGAGAAACAGCACATCGGGGCGGTGCAAGATGGCCTGCGCCAGGCCGATCCGCTGGCGCTGACCCTTGGACATGTCGCCCACGCGCTTGGTCGCCAGTTCCGGGCAATCGAGAATCGCCAGAACCTCGCCGATGCGCTGCGATGGCTCCCTGACACCCGACAATCTTGCAAAAAACAGCAGATTGTCTCGGGCCGTCATCGAGTCGTAGAGGCGGACGTTTTCCGGCACATAGCCGATATGTTGGCGCGCCTTCATGCTGTCCGCCACGACATCGCAGCCGCATATGCTGGCGCTGCCGGATGTAGGAGCGAGGAGGGTGGTCAGGATATTGATGGTCGTTGTCTTGCCGGCGCCGTTGTGCCCGAGAAAGCCGAAGATTTCGCTGCGGTCGATTTCGAGAGTTAAATTGTCGAGCGCGGCAAGACTGCCATAGCGTTTGCTCAGTCGATCGATGCCGATTGCAGGGTCCATGGTCTGTCCGGTCTATTCTGGTGCGGCTGCGCCAGCGTTGAATCGGGTTTTACAGGGCCAAAATTGCACGACTATGTCCGGCAACTTACAAATTACCAAGCCAGGCATGGCCGCGTCGCTTTCGGCTCATCGTGCCCTGGGCATGGAAACCGTCCCCGGGCCCGGCTGTTGGTTGGCAACCCGGCGCCGCGCAAGACGGAACCGTCACTTGCTCCTTCAAACCAAAACCCGCCGGCGACTGCTCGCCGGCGGGCCACTTGTCGGTGCACGCGCCAAGGCGCCGTCAGTGCGAGAGCCTATTCCCGGCCCCTGAGCCTGTTGAGGCGGTCCAGCATCGCGGCGGAAATGTCGGTGTGATGGTGGACGATCTTCCAGGCATTGCCTTCGCGGCGATAGATGTTGGTGACCCGCTGATCGATTGCCACCTTCTCGCCGGCAAGGGTGATGTTGCCTGCCTCGACGCCAAGCTCGTAGGCGGCATCGCCAACCACCTGGATCACCTGCTTGTCGAGCCGCACCTCGCCGCCGGTGGCGAGTTGTGCCACCTGCTTCCACGGTTCCTGCACTTGTTCCCAGCCGATTTCCCGGCCGCCGATCGGATGCATGGTCGATACGCCGGCGCCGTGCGACCAGATGTCGGCCATCGGGCGGGCATCGCCATTGGCCATGCGGTTGAGCGCCGAATAGAATTTTCCCGATGCTTCACGCACTGCATCTTCCGCTGACATGAGGTATTCTCCATTGCTCCAGTTGAACCACACTCGAACGCGCCATAACAGGGGCGCGAAGCTGCGCCGTTTTGATCCGCTTGGCAAGGCGAAAAGCGGTCAGGTGCAGCCACTTCCCCCGGTCCGGGACTTGCGTTACCAACGTGGCCTCGGCCAGCCCCATAGCCCCATAAGGAGTGCCGTTCATGTCCAGGAGAATTGCCGGCACCAAAGCGCGGGTGATTTCGGCCGAGGAAGCGGCGGGCCTGGTGCGGTCGGACATGTGGCTCGACTACGGTGCTACCCTGTGTCAACCCGACACGTTCGACAAGGCGTTGGCCGAGCGTGCGGCGGAATTGCGCCAAGTAAAGATCCGTTCGTGCCTTACCATGCGGCCGCGGGCGGTCATCGAAGCCGATCCCGAGGGCGAGCACTTCTACTGGTTCAGCCTGCATTTCTCCGGCTACGACCGCAAGAAGCACGATGCCGGCCGCAGCAACTACCTGCCGGTCAATCTCGGCGAGATTCCCGATTACTATCGCCGCTTCATGGCGCCAGTCGATATCGCCATCTTCAAGACTTGCCGCATGGATGCCAATGGCTATTTCAATTTCAGCGCCGCCAATCTTTGGCATCGCGCCGTGATCGAGCGGGCCCGGCTGGTGATCGTCGAGGTGACCGACGGCAATCCCTATCTCCACGGCGAGGACAACGGCTTGCATGTCAGCGAGGTCGACTACATCATCGAGGGCGACAATCAGCCGGCACCCGAGCTTCCCAATCCGCCGCCGACCGAGGTCGACCGCGCCGTCGGCCGGCTTATCGCCGCCGAGATCGAGGACGGCGCCTGCCTGCAGATCGGTATCGGCGGCATGCCCAACGCGGTGTGTGCCGAGCTTCGGCACGACAGCCAGCGCGATCTCGGCATTCACACCGAAATGCTGACCGACGGCATCATCGAGCTTTACAAGGCTGGCCGCATCACCGGCGCCCGCAAGAGGCTCAATCCCGGCAAGATCGTCTGCACCTTCGGGCTCGGCTCGAAGGAGCTCTACCGCGCCATCGACCGCAACGAGGATTTCCAGTGCTATCCGGTTGAATACACCAACCTGCCGCACACCATCATGCAGAACGATTCCGTGGTGTCGATCAACAACACCACCCAGATCGATCTACAGGGCCAGGCGGCCTCCGAGTCGGACGGCCACCGCCACATCAGCGGCACCGGCGGGCAATTGCAATTCGTGCGCGGTGCCTATGCCTCGAAGGGCGGCAAGTCGTTCATCTGCCTGTCGTCGACCTATGACAAGAAGGGCGAGCGCAAGAGCCGCGTCGCTCTCAGTCTCACTCCGGGTAACGTCGTCACCACGCCGCGCACCGATGTCATGTATGTCGTCACCGAATACGGTATCGCCAATCTCAAGGGCAAGACGGTGGCCGAGCGGGCCAAGGCACTCATCGCCATCGCGCACCCGGACTTCCGCGAAGGACTCGAACGCCAGGCCCATGAACACCGGTTGATCCCGCGTGGCTTTGCGATCGGATAGTCTTAGACGGGTGGCAGCGATAGCAGCCGCCGGGCTTCGGCCGGGTTCGCTGGACGGCGGCCATAGCTCCGGCACAGTTCGGCAACCCGGGCGACGAGTTCAGCATTGGAAGCGGCAAGCCGCCGCTCATCCCAGCGGATATTGTCTTCAAGCCCGGTGCGGCAGTGGCCGCCGCAGGAGAGCGCCCAGTGGTTGACCTCGAGCTGATGCCGGCCGATGCCGGCCGCCGTCCAGGTGGCCTCGGGCGCCAGCCTGGTGATCTCGTCGACCATGAAGTCGAAGGCCTGGCGCACCGCCGGCATGGCATTCTTGACGCCGAACACGAACTGCACATGCAACGGCTTCTTCAGCAGGCCTTCGTCGGCCAGGCGCAGCGCCTGGTAGAGCATCGACAGATCGAACACCTCGATCTCGGGCTTGACCTGGTGGGCCAGCATCTTTTTCGCCAGATCGCGGATGAGGTCGGGGTGGTTTTCATAAATGATGGTCGGAAAATTGCACGAGCCGGTCGACAGCGAGGCCATGTCGCAGCCGAGATGCAGCATGCCGCCGCGCTCCGCGCCCTTGCCGGAACGGCCACCAGTCGAAAACTGCACGATCATGCCCAGACAATGGCGGCGCAGGCCCTCAAGTAGCCTGGCGAAACGCTCGGGGTCCGAGGTTGGCGTCTGGTCGTCCTTGCGCACATGGACATGGGCGAGCGAAGCCCCCGCCTCGAAGGCGGCATGGGACGATTCAACTTGTTCGGCCACGCTGATCGGTACCGCCGGATTGTGCTCCTTGCGCGGCACCGAGCCGGTGATGGCGACGGTGATGATGCACGGCGTGGTCATGCGGCATCCGGCGAGGGGGTGAGTGTCGGGATACGGTACAGCGATGTCGAGGCCGTGAGGAAAATGCTGCGATAGCCGGGTCCACCCCAATTGAAATTGGCCACGATCTCCGGCGTGTGGATCACGCCGAGCGAATGTCCGTTGGCATCGAAGACGTGCAAGCCGCCCGGCCCGCAGCAATAGACATTGTCGTCCCGGTCGATCTTCAATCCATCCGGCAGACCCTGGCCGTCGCCCTTTACCTCGGCCCACACCTCGCCGCCGGCAAGGCCGCCATCGGCGCCGATAGCGAAGACGCGGATGTGGCCGCGCATCGTGTCGTTGACGAACAACCGCCGCCCATCGCGCGAAAAGCACAACCCGTTGGGCTGGTCGAAATCGGCGACGAGAAGCCGGAGGCCGGAGCCATCCGCCTCGACCCGATAGACGCCGCGAAAATCGAGCTGCGGCGCGCGCTTCACTCCGTAATACTCCATGCGCCCGAAAGTCGGGTCGGTGAAATAGATGCCGCCGTCGGCATGGACGACGATGTCGTTAGGACTGTTGAGTTCGCGGCCTTGGTAATGCGAGGCGATGACGGTGATGCCGCCGTCGGCCGCGGTGCGCGTCACCCGGCTGGTGGCATGCTCGCAGGTGAGCATGCGGCCCTGCCGGTCCCAGCAATTGCCGTTCGCCATGTTGCAGGGCTTGCGGAAGGTGGCGATGCCGCCCGTCTCGCTCCAACGCCGCATGTGGTCGCCCGGCATGTCGCTGAAGATCAGAAACTGTCCCGTCTCGTTCCAGATGGGGCCTTCGGTAAAATCGAAGCCGGTGGCGAGCCGTTCGATCCGAATATCGGCGCCGACAATGGCGGTCAGGCGCAGGTCCCTGATCTCGAGGGTCATTTGCCTCCCCGCAGCGTCTCGACGCTGGTGGCACCCACGTACCAGTCGTGGGCGACAACTTCCTCAAAAACCACCCAGACGTCGTTTTCACCGACGCCGGTGGCATTGCGGATCGCCTGACTCACCGCCTTGGCAATGGCCGCCTTCTTGCCCACTGGATCGGCGGCAATCACTTCCTTGACGATTCGGATATTGCAGAATGGCATGTCGAATTCCTCCCGCTTGCCCCGTGACTGCCGCCCCGGGGAGGAGCGCAGGCTATTGCACCAGTTTAATGCGGTCGAGGGCTTCGAATGCCGCAACAGGCCGTCGGGCAGCCCGGCCAGCACCACCCTATATGCCGCGCCGGCCGGAAGAAAACCGCCAGTCGGGACGGACAGCGTGGATCAGCATCATCTCGGCGATGTTCTCGCGGGTGAGAAGGCCCACGAGCCTTCCCCCTGAATCGACCACGATCTGGGCCTTGAGACCCTCGCGGTTCATCGCCGCCATGGCCTCCTCGAGGGGTTGAGTGTCGCGCACCGGCTCGGCCACGCGCATCACCTGGGCCACCGGCGTTTCTGGCCCGTCTTGGCGCAGCGTCGCAAGAAGGTCCTCGCGGTCGAGGAGGCCGACCGGGCGCCCTTCCTCGTCGACCACCGGAAAGTCGCGCTGCGGACTGGCCAACAGCGCCGTCACCGCATCGGCCAGGGAGGCAGAGCGCGGCAGGCTGGCGACCTTCGCCTCCATGCCGGCCGCCACCTTGAGGTCATGGGCGAACCAACGGAAGTCGCTGGCCTGCTGCTCCGAGGCGGCGGCGATATAGATGAACAGGCCGATGAAGATGAGAAAGGGATTGTAGAACAGTCCCAAGACCACGAAGACCACGGCGAAAGCCTGACCGATGCGGGCGGCAATGCGGGTGGCTTGCGGCAATCCTAGTGCCATGGCGAGAAGGGCCCGCAGCACGCGGCCGCCGTCCATGGGAAAGGCCGGCACCAGATTGAACAGCACCAGCGCGGCATTTGTGTAGGCAAGCCGCTCGACAAGCGAAGCTCTTTCGAAATCGAGGCTCCACAGCGCACCCGGACCGGCGCGGTTCCACAGGATCAGGGTCAGTGCGATCACCACATTGACGAGCGGCCCGGCTATGGCGATGAGCAGTTCCTGGCGCGGCTCGTCGGGGATGCGCTCCATGCTGGCGACCCCACCGATCGGCAGCAAGGTCACGTCGGGGGTTCTGATGCCGAAGGAGCGGGCGGTCAGTATGTGGCCGAATTCATGGGCCAGCACGCAGGCGAAGATCAGCACCAGAAAGACCAGGGAGGCGGCGGCAGCAGCAGTCCCGCCGGCGGCATAGTCGGCAAGGGCGATCCACAAGAGGAAGATGACAAAGGTCACATGGATGCGGACGGCGGTGCCGTAGATGCGCCCCAGGGTGATCGACCAGTGCATGTTGTGCCACTCCCTATGCTTCCACGTCCGCCGGCGCAGCCTGGTGTTAATGATACCGCAAACCGAACGCCGCCCGGCGGAAATTTCAGCCGGACTCGCCGGCCATGACGGCCCGGTGCAGTTTCATCACCAGCGCCATGGCGATGGCAAGGCCGATGGCGACCAGGCCGAAGGCGGCGCTGAGACTTGCCGCTGCGGCGGTCCAGCCGAAGATCCACGGTCCCATGGCGCGCGGCAGGCCGGCGGCCAGTGCCACGAAGCCTATACCGGCGGCGCGGTTTTCCGGCATCAGGCCGGCGGCGAGGGCGAAGACGCAAGGAACCAGCACCGCCGTGCCGAAACCTACCGCGGCAAAGCCAGCCACACTCAGGGCGAAGGACTGCGACATGCCGATCGCCACAAAACCAGTGATCGCCACGGCGATCGATCCCATCATCAGCGGCAATTCACCGAACCTGGCGCGCAGCCGGTCGCCCCGCAGGCGGACGGCACCATTGCACAGGCCGAAGAAGGCGGCTCCCAGCCCGGCGACGGCGGCAAGCTGCGGCGCCTGTTCGGTCAGAAGCTTGGCCGACCACAGGATCGCCGAAAGTTCCGCCATGATCGACAGGCCGGCGGTGAGGCCGAGCAAGACGAGCGGCTGCCGGTTGGCGATTGCCAGCGCCGGCGGCCGGCGGCCGGCCAGCAGGTTGCGGGCCGGCACCCACCGGTAAACCAGGAGCCACGCGCCAGCCATCATGGCGGCAACGGCGATTGCGGTCGCCCAGATTCCAGCCGAAGCCGCCAGCAGACTGGCCAGCGCGGCAAAGACCATCAGGCCGAGGGAGACGCTGGCATGGAAGCTATTGAAGATCGGGCGGCCGAGATCGTGTTCGATGGCCGCACCCTCGGCATTCATGAACACGTCGGTCAATCCCATGGCCACGCCGAGCAATAGATAGGCGGCGAAGAACATCGGCGCGGCATGGCTCGCCAGCAGGGCCATGGTCAGGAGCCCGAAGGCGGGAATGGCGACAAGCAGCACGGCGCGGTGCGAGCGGTGGCGGGCCAGCCTGCCGCCCCACCACATGGCGGCGACATTGGCAAGCGTCCAGGCGGTCATGGCGAGCCCCAAGGCGAAACTACCGATGCCGGCCGCCGCGGTCACCGTCGGCATGGAGCCAGCGAGCGATCCTCCGGCGGCACCAAAGGCGACGAACACCGCCATGATGGCGGTGCGCGGCGACTGAAGAAACGATGGGAATGTCATCGGGTGGAGTACTGGCGAGACGGTTGGCCCAGGGCCGAATCGCCCTGGCATTCGATCATGCGACGCCAGCGGAAGCCGCAGCGACAACAATCTTGCAGATCAGCGGATTCTGCGGCGGGCAGTGAAGCCGGGCGCCAGGGCCCTTTCCACGGCGTCGTTGCGTTCGGTGAAGAACAGCGACAGGCCGCGGCTCAGGCCGCCGGCAAAATCGCGAAACGCGGTGATGATCTGCATGATTGCCTCGCAAGAAATAGTCAGCGTCCTATATGGGTCCACCGGTTGAAGAAAGTGCTGCACCGGCCCCGCTTCACGCTATCGGACTGCTATGCGTTTCATGCATAACGAAAGGAATCGGTCAATCGGATCATGGCATCGCGGATGCCGGGCTCGGTGCCGGTGTGGCCGGCATCCTCAATCATCTCGAACTGCGCCTCGGGCCAGGCCCGGTGCAGGGCCCAGGCGGTTTCGGCCGGGGTGACCACATCATAGCGGCCCTGGACGATGGCTCCGGGTATGGCCCTGAGCCTTCGGGCATTGATCAGCAGCTGGTCGTCGGTTGCGAAAAAGCCGCGGTGGACAAAGTAGTGGCACTCGATGCGGGCGAAGGCGAGGGCAAAGGCGTCGCCGCCGAAGGCATTGATCCGGGCGGGATCGGGAAGGAGCGACAGGGTGGTACCCTCCCACCGGCTCCACGCCCTGGCGCAGGCAAGTCGCAGTTCCGGGTCGGGGCCAGTCAGGCGGCGGTAATAGGCTCCGACCAGATCGTGGCGCTCGGCCTCGGGGATCGGGGCCAGGAAGCCTTCCCAAGCATCGGGGAAGAGGGCGCTGGCGCCCTGCTGGTAGAACCAGGCGATTTCCGAGCGGCGCAAGGTGAAGATGCCGCGGAGGAGGAGCTCGCTCACCCTTTCGGTGTGGGTCTCGGCATAGGCCAGCGCCAGGGTCGAGCCCCAGGAACCGCCCACCACCTGCCAGCGCTCTACTCCCAAATGCTGGCGGAGCCGCTCCATGTCGGCCACAAGATCCCAGGTGGTATTCTCGGTAAGCTCGGCATGGGGGCTGGACTGGCCGCAGCCGCGCTGGTCGAACAGCACGATGCGATAATGGGCGGGATCGTGCATCTGGCGCAGGAACGGCGAAATGCCGCCGCCCGGCCCGCCATGCAGGACGACCACCGGCTTGCCGGAAGGATTGCCGGCTTCCTCGAAATAGAGCTCATGCAGGTCCGAGACCTTGAGGCGGCCGCGGCCGTAGGGCTGCAGGTCGGGGTAGAAATTGCGTCTGGTGTCCATGATTTTCCTTGAGGCCGGCCAGTGCCGCTATGCTTTCCTGTGGCCGGTGCCCTGATTTGCGGCTAGATTCAACCTATGCGAGTGGCAGTCTCGCGGGTGAGAAACCTAATGGAGGGAAAATGTGGCAGGAATTCAAGAGCTTTGCCTTTAAGGGCAACGCGTTCGATCTGGCTATCGGTGTGATCATCGCCGTAGCGTTCGGCAAGATTGTCTCGTCGATTGTTGATGATCTCATCATGCCGATTGTGGCGTTCATAACCGGCGGCATAGACTTTTCGAACAAGTTCATTCAGTTGGCTGGTGGAGCGCCGAAGGATGCCTCGCTCGCCGCGGCCAAGGAAGCAGGCGCGACAATCGCCTACGGTAACTTCTTTACGGTGCTGATCCAGTTCGTGATCATCGCCTTCATCCTGTTCCAGCTGGTCAAGATTTCCAACCGGATGAAGAAGGCCGAAGCGCCGGCCCCGGCGCCGGGACCAACGCCGACCGAGACTCTGCTTACCGAGATCCGCGACGCCCTCAAGGCGAAGTAAGCGCGCGACGTATCGCAGGCTTTGGAACCCGGGTGCTGGACACCCGGGTTTCTTTCTTGCTTAAAGCCCCGCCATGGACATTCATCCGCTTCTCGCCGCCCTGACACCCGCCGCCCGCAACGAACCCGACAGCGGCATCGTCAAGGCCGCCATGTATGGTTTTACCAAACCGAACGTCATTCCTTTGTGGGCGGGTGAAGGCAATCTGCCGACCCCGGAAGCCTTCGCGCGGCCGGCCATCGAAAGCCTGCTCAAGGGCGAAACCTTCTACACCTGGCAGCGCGGCATTCCGGAATTGCGCGATAGCCTGGCGCGCTATCATGAGCGCCACTTCGGCCGTCCCTTCAGTCACGAGAATTTCTTTGTGACCTCGGGCGGCATGCAGGCGATCCAGACGGTAATCCAGATGATCGCCGGGGAGGGCGATGAGATCGTCATCCCGACCCCGGCCTGGCCCAACTATGCCGGCTCGCTGCGCATCCAGGGCTCGCTTCCGGTCGAAGTGCCGATGCAGTTCGAGAATGGGCGCTGGCTCCTCGATCTCGACCGCCTGTTCGCTGCGGCAACCCCACGCACCAGGGCGATCGCTCTCAATTCTCCCTCCAATCCGGTGGGCTGGACGGCAAGCCGCGACGAGCTCGTGGCGGTGCGCGATTTCTGCCGCAAGCGCGGGCTTTGGATCTTCGGCGACGAGGTCTATTCGCGGTTTTATTTCGGCGAGAAATCCGAGAAGCGAGCGCCGTCCTTTCTCGATATCTGCGATGACGAGGAAATGCTCTTGCTCGCCAACACTTTTTCGAAGAACTGGGCGATGACCGGCTGGCGTGTCGGCTGGCTGCAGGCGCCGAAGGTGCTGGGCCCGGCGATTGAGCGCATCATCCAGTATAATTCGAGTGGTACGCCGGCTTTTCTCCAGCGGGGCTGCGTGGCGGCCCTCGAGCATGGCGAGGATTTCGTCAAATCCCAGATCGCCCGAGCCCGCGCCAACCGCGATCTGGTGGTTGCGGCGCTGCGCGACCTGCCGCGGGTTCGCTTCGAAATACCGCGCGGCGCCTTCTACCTGTTCTTCGGTCTCGACGGCATGAGTGATTCGACCAGCACGGTCTTGCGGATCATCGATGAAGCCGGTGTGGGCTTTGCGCCCGGCGCTACCTTCGGCCCCGGCGGCGAGGGGCATTTGCGCCTGTGCTTTCTGCGCGATCCCGACAAACTCGTCGAGGCGCTCGACCGTTTCGGCCGCTGGCTGAAAACCGCGCCGTTGGATTGAAACATCTCTCCCCTATCTGGCAACGATGGCGCCGATACCGTCGATGACGAACTGCACGGCAAGGGCCGCCAGCACAATGCCGAGAAGCCTGGTCATCACGGCGCGACCGGTTACCCCCATGACCGCGGCGATGCGTTCGGCCATCAGGAAGCTCACATAGCAGGCCAGCATGACGAGTGCGGCAACGGCAAACAACGACGCAAGATAGTCCATGCGGAAATCGGCGCGCCCCGCCAGGAGGATCATGGCGGTGATGGCGCCCGGTCCCGCCATCAGCGGAATGGCGAGCGGAAAGGCGGCGATGTTCTTCACGTGATCGACGCTGATCGCCTGGTCGGCGGTCGCCTGTTCGCGCCGGTTGCGCCGGTCGAACACCATCTCGGCCGCCGAGGAGAGGAGCAGCAGGCCGCCGGCGATGCGGAAGGCGGAGAGCGAGATGCCGAGCAGGGCCAGAAGCTTTGCTCCGCCAAGCCCCGCCGCCACGAGGATCGCGAGCGCAATCACCGAAGCCCGCAGCGCCACTTCGCGGCGCTGCTTCTCGCCCATGCCGTGGGTCACGCCGAGAAACAAGGCGCTGAGGAAAACCGGATCGGCGACCACCAGCAGGGTTGCGACCGCCGCGGTGATGAAATCGGTCAGCATCGCTTCAACTTAACATAGCTCCGGCGCGGCACAATGACGTGCCGCGCCGGATGAGAACCAGACATGACCGGGGGATTATGCCTGGTGCTATTGGATTGGAACCATCAGATGCGCATGAGGGGTGCCCGACCATGTCACACAGGGCCTCGACGCGGTCGGCCGGATGCCAGCACTTTTGATCAGCGCCGCAGCGTCGTCGGCCAGGGCTCCCGGCAGGGGTGAAACGCTAACCACAATTGCGGCTGAAACCGCTGTGAGTCGCAACATCCTTGTGGTCTCCCCGCGATACTGGTCGAGACGGCGCGGCTTGCACGAAAGGCCCGCCGGAGTGCCGCGCAATCTACCTACTGATAGGTAGGTTGTCAACGCGGGTGTGGCAGTGCTATCCTGTCAAGCGGGGCAGTTCGGAAGGATGGATGAAACGTCCGAGGAAGACGACTGACACGGCCGAGAAAATCCTCAATATCGCCCAGCGCCTGGTGCAGACGCGGGGGTTCAACGGTTTCAGCTATGCCGACATCGCCGCGGCGCTGGGCGTCTCCAAGGCCAGCCTCTACTATCACTTCGCCACGAAGTCGGCACTGGGTGTGCGTCTGATCACCCGCTATGAAAAGGTCTTCATGGCCCGCCTTGCCGCCATCGACGCCGAACGGGACAGCGCTATCGACAAACTCAAGGACTATGTCGCCATCTACAACGTGGTGCTGCGCGCCAATCGCATCTGCATGTGCGGCATGCTGGCGGCGGAGTTCGGCATTCTATCCAAGCCGATGCGCCAGGCGCTTGAGCATTATTTCGCCGAAAGCGAGCGCTGGCTGGCCGCGGTGCTGGACCAGGGGCGGGCCGAGGGCGATCTGAAATTCACCGGCAGTGCTGAGGAGACGGCGCAGTTTCTGGTCGGCGCCCTGGAAGGCAGCATGATGTTGGCGCGCTCGCACGGCACCATCGCTCGCTTCAATTCCGCCAGCCGCCGCATCCTTGCGGGGCTTGGCATCTAACCGGTCTTCCAGCCCCTGGCGCGGCGCACCGCTTCAGCGAAGTGCTGGTGCGGTTCGATGCCGAGCGGAGCCAGCGGGGCAATCGCCCGGGTCGGCGGCAGGGGCGGCAGGCCGGCGGCGCCCCTGCCCAGCATGGCCAGGCGCGCCGTTCCAAGGGCGGTGAGATCGGTCGACGACGGCACTCGTACCGTCCGCTCCAGGGCATCGGCGAGAAACTGCAGGAAGTAGCCGTTCCTGGCCATGCCGCCGTCGACCGAAATGGCGGGGCCGAGGGGCACCAGTTCGGCCATGGCGGCGATCACTTGGGCGGCCCGTAGCGCCACGCCCTCGAGCAGGCTCTGCATCATGTCGGCGCGTGTCGTCTCGAGTCCCATGCCGATCCACAGGCCCGCCGCGGTGCGGTCCCAGTGCGGGCAGGCAAGCCCCGAGAGCGCCGGCACGAAGGCCAGGCCCCGGGCGATCGCCGGGGCCACGGCAAAGCCTTCGATTTCGGAGAACTCGCCGAACAGGCCGAGGCTCCTCGCCCAGTTGACCGCCGAGGCGGCATTGTAGACGCCACCCTCGACGGCGAAATGGGCGGGTGCCGCCCCGATCTTCCAGGCAAGCGTCGGCGATATGCCGAAGCGGCTGCCGTCGATGCGGGCGGGCCCCGCCACGGCGAGGGCGAAGGCGCCGGTGCCGAAAGTGATCTTGGCATCGCCCGGAGCGGCGCAGCCATGGCCGAATAGGGCCGCCTGCTGGTCGACCAGGCTCGCCGTCACTGGCACTTTTCCAATCGTTCCGAAGGGACCGGTTGTCGCACGAATGTCCGGCAGGCACTGGCGCGGCACGCCGAACAGCGCACAGAGCTCGTCGTCCCATTGGCAGGTGTCGAGGTTCATCAGGCTGGTGCGCGAGGCGGTGGTGACATCGGTGGCGAAGATGCCGGTGAGACGGTCAAGGAAGAATGCATCGCTGGTGCCGAGCCGCAACCGGCCCTGACCCAAGAGCTCATTTGCCTCACCCACATGGTCAAGAAGCCAACGCAGCTTGGAAGCCGAGAAATAGGGATCGAGCGGCAGTCCGGCGCGCTTCAAAGTCAGTTCCTCGCCGCCATTGGCCTTGAGCTTTGCCGTCACCTCGCTGGTGCGGCTGTCTTGCCAGACGATGGCGTTGGCGATGGCGCGGCCGGTGGCGGCGTCCCAGGCGACGACGGTCTCGCCCTGATTGTCGATGCCGATCGCGTCGGCGGGGCCGGCGGCGTCGATCGCCTCTCTCACATGGCGCAGCAACTCCTCGGCGTCATGCTCGACCCAGCCTCCTTGCGGATAGATTTGCCGGTGCTCGAAGCCGGCGACGGTGGCGAAACGCCCATCGCCGTCATAGGTGAAGGCCTTGGTGCCGGTGGTACCCTGGTCAATGGCCACGACTTTCATAACATGCTCCCGGCGATTGCCGCGGCGGCGGCAAGGCCCTGGCGCCAGCAGGTGCCGGAACTCTTCAGGGGGCGGAGCACATTGCCGGCGGCGAAGAAGGCGGGGTCGGTGCAGCGGAAGGCGGAATCGATGCGCGGAGCGAGATCGTCGCTGGCGAAGGGCCCGGTCATGTAGAGAGCATTTTCGGGCCGGAACTGGCCAGTGAACACCACACCGTCACAGGCAATCCGCCGGCGCTGGCCGCCGTGTTCCACTTCGACGGCCTCGACCTGGCCTCGGCCGTCGATAGCAATGAGCCTGGTCGCGGTCAGTACCGGCACGCCGAAAGCCAGCCGCGCCACCAGCCGGCCGGCACGGGGAGCGGTGGTCGCAGCATTCTCCTCGATCATCGCCACGGGCCTCACCCCCAGGTGAAGGCAGGTGACCAGCACCGAGAAAGAGACCCATTCGCTGCCGACAATCACCGGCCGGTCGAAGGGCCTGCGATGGTTGAGATAGACATGCTGCTGAAGCGCGCCGGTGGTCATCACCCCTTGCGGCCTGGTGCCGCCGACGAGGCGCGCGGCGCGTGGGGTCTCGCGCGTACCGGTAGCGATCAGCACGCGGTTCGCGATCATGTGGCGCGCGCCCTGGCTGTCGCGGATGCGGAGGTGGCCCTCGGGGCCCAGCTCAAGCACCGTGGTGCCGGTGCGGACATCGAGCGATGACGTATCGGCCCGCAATTGCGCGGCAAAGCGCGGACCCGTCCACAATCGCCGATGGCTCTGCCAGCCGAAGCCCATGTGGCCGCAATGGCGGGGAATGCCACCCGCTTCCGCCTCGCGTTCCAGCACCACGACGTCCTTGATGCCGAGTTCTACGAGCCGCAACGCCGCCGCCAATCCGGCAGGCCCGCCGCCGACGATCGCCACGTCATGGCGTTCCACGGGCAGCCTCCGCCATGATTGCCGTGACCTCAGCCGAACAGTAGAAACCCTGGCAGCGCCCCATCACGGCGCGGGTGCGGCGCTTGAGGCCGCCCATGTCGGTGGCGGGCAGGGGCCCGGTAAGCGCCGCTTCGATTTCGGCCCGTGTCACCAGTTCGCAATGGCAGACGATGTCGCCGCCGGTCTGGTAGGGCCGTGGGCGGAGTTCGGCGAGGTTGGGCACCGGTGTCCAGACGGGTTCGGGAGTGGCCGGCAGCCTGGCGAAATGATCCGCGTACAGACGAGCGACATGTTGGGCGATGCCGAGCGAGGCGGTTAAGCCGGTCGAGCGGATGCCGGCGATGGTGATCCAGTTGCGTTCAGGCAGGGCCTCGATCACATAATCCTTGTGCTGGGTGGCGGGACGGAGCCCGGCATAGATGGCGTTGATGCCGACATGTTGCAGTTCCGGCACCATAGCGATGGCACGGGCCTTGAGTCTCGCCAGGGTTTCGCCGTCGCAAGACGCGACCTCGCGCTCATCCACATCCTCGGCGGTGGGGCCGATGGCAAGATTGCCGAAGATGGTGCGGAACAGCACGACCCCCTTGGTGTACTCGCTCGGTACGGGCAGGATGATGGCGTTGACCAGCTTCGCGGCGGGCTTGTCGAAGACCACGAATTGGCCGCGGCGCGGCTTGATGGCGAAGGGCGGGTCGCGGACGATCCGCTCCACAAGGTCGCCGAAATTTCCCGCTGCGTTGATGACGACACGGGCTCGCACCTCGCCCTTGCCATGGGCGAGTCGCCACGCGCCATTCGCCAACGTGCCACCGGTCACTTCGGCACCGCGCAGGATCACCGCCCCATGGGCCAGGGCCTGATGGGCATAGGCGAGCGGTGCCGACCATGGGTCGATGATCGCTTCACCCGGTACCAGCACCGCACTCAGGGCGGCAGCGAGATGGGGCTCGCGGGCCGCCAGTTCGCCCGCTTCGATCTGGCGCACGTCGGCAATCCCGTTCTGGTGGGCCTTGGCGACGATGTTGGGGAGCGCTGCAAGTTCCTCATCGCTCCAGGCGACGACGAGCCCCGAGCTTTCGACCAGCGGCAGGTTGAGACGCTGGCGGATCGCCAGGTACTCGGCATAGCCGGCTTGCATGCAGGCAAGCTCCAGGCTGCCAAGCGGTGCATCGAAGCCCGTATGCAGTAGCGCGCTGTTGCCCTTGCTGGCGCCGGAAAGAATGTCGGCCCCACGCTCGAGCAACACACAGCGAAGGCCAGCCTTGGCAAAGCGGCGCAGGATCGCCAGCCCCACCACGCCGCCACCGATCACCGCAATGTCGAAGACGTCACTCATTACGAAAGCCTAGACCACGCCTGTCGTGCAAGGAAGCGTCGGTTCGCGCCGGCCATGAAAGAAAATGGCCGGGACGAGCCCGGCCATGGCGATGTCGTAGAATTTCGAAAGCGTTAGCCGGCGGTTTCGAGAGCCTTCTCCTGGGCGGCGATGATCGCCTGACGTTTCTTGATCTCCTCGCCGATCGGCGGGCCGGCGAAACGCTTGCCCTGGAGGACGAAGACCAGGATTTCCACGACGATCAGCGTGGCGATCGCCGCATAGACATTGAAGTTGCTGTCTTCCGCCTTCCAGAAGTACCAGACCGCGGCGGCGGTCAGCACACCGAAAGCGAGCCCGACCGGCAGTCGGCCTTCCATCGACTGCCAGAAGCCGATCATGGCCACGATCATCAGCACGATCAGGTAGCCGACCTTCTCTTGCGGCGGCTGCACGCCGACGAAGATCAGGATGGCGCAGCCGATGATGGCGAGGACCGCAATCGGGATCGAAGCACCACGGAGATTGAAGGGGCCCTTGTTCTTCCAGTTGCCCGCCGTCTCCGACTTCATCGCCGCGGCGATGGGCATCAGATAGGAGAGATAGAGAAATACCGCCGTGCCCGTCGACAGCACCAGGAAAGCCCCGCCATAGAGGGTCGAGATGATCGACAGGACTCCTCCTACCCAGATCGCCGCGCCCGGCGTGCGCTGCTGCGGATGCACCTGCTTTAGCGTGTCCGACATCGGCAGGCCGCCGTCGCGGGCGAAGGCATACATCATGCGCGAGCAGGATGTGAGGCCGGCGAGAGCGCAGAGGAAGTTCGTCACCACGATGCCGATGATGATGATCGAGCGGAGAGCGCCCGGCATCGGCGATTGCGCGATCAGCCAGTTGAAGGCATTCCAGCCCTGGGCGGCGCCGGCGGTGACACCGTCCATGGTGACATTGCCGGCGGCGTCCTTCTGGTCCGGCAGCGCCAGCACAAAAGAGGCGACCATGAAGTAGCCGAAGAGGAAGGACCACCACACCGAACGGATCATGCCCTTCGGCACTTCCTTCTGGGCGTTGCGGGTTTCCTCCGAGGTGTGCGCCGAGGCGTCGAAGCCGGTGATCGTATAGACGACGTGCAGGAGGCCGATGGCGAAAATGTAGATGCCGACGGTTGCCGCCGGCCAGACATTGCCGCCCGGCGCGCCGGTGAAATTCGTGAAGGTGAAGAGCCGCCCGAAATCGAGCGACGGCGCGAATGCCAGCAGCGCCAGCGTCAGCACTATGGCGGTCGCCAGAATGATGTAGCCGACCCAGTCGGTGAGGATGGTGGTGAGCCGCAGGTAATAGTGATTGAGAATCGCCTGCGCCACGGTCACCGCCGCGATGAAGATCGTCTGGATCCACCAGCCCCCCGAAAGCTCGCCCGAGGGAATCCAGCCGGTGACGTCCATGCCCACGACTTGTGCCAGAAACAGGTCGCGGAACAGATTGAACAGGCCCCAGTTAACCGAGGACACCACGAAAATCAGGCCGAGAAGGTTGAACCAGGCCGCGGCCCAGCCGAAGCCCCGGCCGCCAAGAATCGACGACCAGTGATAGATGCCACCCGCCGTCGGATAGGACGACGCAACCTGCGCCATGGCCACCGCGACGATCAGCGCGAAAGCCGACCCCAAAGGCCAAACGATGCCGATGGAGGCACCGCCGCCGGCGCTCAGCGCCACCGGGAAGGCGGTGATGCCGCCGGCCGCGATGTTGATGATGGCGAAGGAAATCGCGAAGTTCTGGAATGCGCCCATGCGGCGGGACAATTCCTGGGCATAGCCCATTTGATGGAGGACTTTTTCGTCCTCGGTCACATGATGTTCGGCCATAGTGGCTCCCTCCTGCGCCGGCGGGGAACCGGGCGCCCCATTGATATTATGATTCATTTGCCTTGCGCAGGTTGCCACTGCGCTCAACCATCCCCAGAATCTGCATAGTGGTCTTTGCCGGCCAGAAGGTCAACCGTAGCGGGCGTGCCGGCTGCGGGTCACCGTCACCCGGAACCGCGGCAACATGGCGGTCGAATGAGCTTTCCTCAAGCGAAAAGACTCTGCTAGCATGGTTAATCATGGTCCGCCGGCACTATTCCCTGCCCTCGCTCAACGCCCTAGCGGCCTTCGAGGCGGCCGCCCGTCATCTCAGCCTCACCCGGGCGGCGGGTGAGCTCAATGTCACTCCGGGGGCGGTCTCCAAGCAGGTCAAGATGCTCGAGGACGAGATCGGCCGGCCGCTGTTCATCCGTCTGCACCGGGCCCTCAAACTCACCGGCGAAGGCGAAACCATCTACCGGACCCTGCGCGAGACCTTCGAGCGCATCTCGCAAAGCCTGCAGTCGGTCAGGAGCGACCTGGCCATACGCACCGTGTCGATCGGCACCACCACGGCCTTCGCCCAGCTCTGGCTGATGCCGCGGCTCGGCGCCTTCTGGAACGCCCACCAGGACATCGTCATCGACCACATGATTTCCGACCGGCCCTACGATCTGCACTCACCGGGCGTCGAACTCCGGGTGCGCTACGGCGACGGCAAGTTCCCCGACGAACATGCCAGCAAGCTGTTCGACGACACGATCGTGCCGGTGGCCAGTCCCGGTTTCGCCGCGAAGCACCGGTTGAAGGCGGCGAAGGATTTGGTCGACGTGCCGCTCCTGTCGGTCGAGGGCGTCGACTGGACCTGGACCACCTGGGCCGACTTCCTGCGCGACACCGGGGCGGCCCGCAAGCGCCTCAACATCCGGCGCTTCAACAGCTATGTAATCGCCCTCCAGGCGGCCCAGGACGGTCAGGGCGTGGCTCTTGGCTGGCTCAGCCTGGTTGCGACGCTGATTGCCAAGAACAGCCTGGTGCAGGTAACGCCCGACCGCATGGTGGCGCCCCATTCCTTCTATGTGACCTGGGGAAGCGAGCATGCCCTGTCGCGCGAGGCGGCAACGCTCCGCGACTGGCTGCTGGCACAGGCCGCTTGACTTCCACTCAAAGGACGCCAGCAACTTGTTCGGCTTGAAATTGCTGCGTCCTGGGGCTCAATGGCCCGAGCAAAGGATGCTGATTGCCATGGTCAACACGCTGGAATTGTCAAAACAGGTCTCCGCCACCGGCCGCCGCGGCGGTGGGCGCGAGGGCCGGAGAGCGCTTAGGGCCGCTCCCGTTGCCTCGTTTCCCACCCTTGTCCGCGACATTCCCGTCTACCAGATGGTGCCGGACGAGGCGGTCGAACTGATCCACGAGGAGTCGCTCAAGATTCTCGAGGAGGTGGGCTGCGAGTTCCGCGACGACGAGGCGGTCGCCATGTGGAAAAAGACCGGCGCTGCCGTGACCGGCGCCCGCATCCGCATCGACCGGGCGCTGCTCATGGAGCTGGTCTCCAAGGTGCCGCCCGAATTCACCTTGAACGCCCGCAACCCCGAACGCACCGTCAGGGTCGGTGGTCGCAACACCATCTTCGTGCCGATGTATGGGGCTCCCTATGTGCGCGACCTCGACAACCGCCGGCGCTATGGCTCGCTCGATGACCTCAACAATTTCCACAAGCTCGCCTACATGCAGCCGGCGCTGCATTCCTCCAGTTCGATCATCTGCGAGCCCATGGAAGTGCCGGTGCCGAAGCGCCACCTGCACATCATCCATTCGGCGCTGAAACATTCCGACAAGCCGTTCATGGGCATCGTCACTTCGAAGGAGCGGGCCGAGGACGTGATGAAGATGGCGGCAATCGTCTTCGGCGAGGACTATGTGAAGGACAATGCGGTTCTGGTCTCGATCACCAACTGCAATTCGCCGCTGGTGTGGGATGCCACCATGCTCGACGCCATGAAGGTCTATGCGAGGCACAACCAGCCGCTGATTCTCGCGCCCTTCGCGCTGTGCGGGGCTTCGACCTCGGCTTCGGCGGTGGGGGCGGTGGCCCAGGTCAATGCCGAAGCGCTGGCGGGCGTGGCCTTCACCCAGCTCGTCCGCCCCGGTTCGCCCCAGCTCTATGGCCAGTTCATGGTGACGGTGGACATGAAGTCGGGGGCTCCCATGGGCGGTACGCCGGAAGCGGCCCAGATGATGTATCTGATGGGAGCGCTGGCGCGAAAATACAAATTGCCGTGGCGCACCTCGGGCTTCCATGTCGGCTCCAAGCTCAACGACGCGCAGGCCGGCTACGAGGCCAACATGCTGATGCATGCGGCGATCCTGTCGGGGGCAAACTACATCTGGCATGTGGCGGGCTGGCTCGAGGCGGGGCTTTGCTGCGGCTATTCCAAGTTCATGACCGACTGCGAGCAGCTCGTCGGCTGGTACAAATACGCCGGCGGCCTCAAGTTCGACGATTTTCAGGAGGCGATGGGGGCGATCCGCGAGGTGGGTCCCGCCGGCCATTTCCTCGGCACAAAACACACGCTCGAGCATTTCGAGAGCGCCTTCTTCATGCCGTCGCTCATGGATTTCAATTCCTTCGAGCAGTGGCAGGCGGAGGGCTCCAAGGACCACGACACCCGCGGCCGCGACAAGGCGCGCGCCATGCTCGCCGCCTATGAGGAGCCGAAGCTCGACGAGGGCGTTGCCGAAGGCTTGCGCGACTTCATCGCCCGGCGAGAGGGCGAGCTTCCCAACAGTGTCAGCTGACCCGCCCATCTCTTATCTGACGCGCATCCGGACCTATTATCAGGGGCTGGGCTACGGTGCTCCCTATGAGTGGGCTCAGTTTGCCGAAGTGCCGTTCGCCAGATTGGCGAAACCGCTGAAGGATTGCCGCATCGCGCTGGTGACGACGGCTGCGCCCTACCAGCCGGGCAAGGGCGACCAGGGGCCGGGGGCGCCCTACAACGCGGCGGCGAAATTCTATTCCGTCTATTCGGACGACACGGGTTCCGATCCGGACTTGCGCATCTCGCACATCGCCATCGACAGGAAGCACACCACCGCCGAGGACATGGCGAGTTATTTCCCGCTCGCCGCACTCCGCCGTGCCGCGGGCCGCATCGGCGGTTTGACGGCGCGGTTCCATGGTCTGCCCACCAACCGCAGCCAGCGTCAGACGATCAACGTCGATGGCGCCGAACTCCTCGCCCGCTGCAAGTCGGATGGTGCGGACGCGGCGATCCTGGTGCCCAACTGCCCGGTGTGCCACCAGAGCGTGGCGCTGGCCGCCCGCACCCTCGAAGCGGCCGGCATCGCCACCGTCATCATGGGTTGCGCCAAGGATATCGTCGAGCATGTCGGAGTGCCGCGCTTTTTGTTCAGCGATTTTCCCCTGGGCAACGGGGCGGGCCACCCCAACGACGCGGCTTCGCAGGACCAGACACTGGCGCTCGCCCTCGATCTCCTCGAATCCGCCGCTCGCCCGCGCACCACGCTCATGTCGCCGTTGCTCTGGGCCGCCGACGGCGCCTGGAAGCAGGGCTACTGCAACTTGGCGCTCCTCACGCCCGAGGAGATTGCCCGCCGCCGCGCCGAATTCGACCGCGGCAAGGTGGCAGCGAAAAGTCTCCGTTCGACGTGAAACGCTATCAGGCCGCTGCCACCGTGTCCCTGATGGCGCCGGGGCCAGGAATGGCGCCGGGCGGGCACTTGCCGAGGATGATCATGCCGAGGACTTCGTCCTTGGTCACGTCCTTGACGCTGGCCGTACCCACCACCCGGCCGTTCTTCATCACCGACACCCGGTCGGCGAGATCGAACACGTCATGGATGTCGTGGCTGATCAGGAAAATGCCGATGCCTTCCGCCTTCAATTGCTTGATCAGCTCGCCGACCTGGGCGGTCTCCTGGGGCCCGAGCGCTGCCGTCGGCTCGTCCATGATCAGGATGCGGGCGTTGAAGTGGATGGCGCGCGCTATGGCCACCGACTGGCGCTGGCCGCCGGAGAGCGATTTCACCGGGTCCTTGAAGCGGCGGAAATTGGGATTGAGCCGGCCCATCACCTTGCGGCACTCGGACTCCATGGCGATGTCGTCGAGGGTTCCGAACTTGGTGCGGAGCTCGCGGCCCAGATAGAGATTGGCGGCAGCGTCGACATTGTCGGCGAGTGCGAGCGTCTGGTAGATCGTCTCGATGCCGAGCGCCTTGGCGTCGCGCGGATTGTCGATCGTCACCTTGTCGCCGTTGATGAAAATTTCGCCGGCGTCGCGGCGATAGGCGCCCGACAGGATCTTGATCAGCGTCGACTTGCCCGCGCCATTGTGGCCGAGGAGGCCCACCACCTCGCCGGCATGGAGATCGATGGATGCGTGATCGACCGCCTTGATGCCGCCGAAGGCGATCGACATGTCGCGCATCTCGACCAGGGGTGTTCTCGAGTCTGCCGTCCTTGTTGTCTGCGACATTGTCCCCTCCCTACTTGACGCGCCGGCGATAGACCTGGTCGAGGAAGACGGCGGAGACCAGAACGGCGCCCACCACCATGTCCTTGTAGGCCGATTCGAAATTTAGGAGCGTCATGCCCGACTGCAAAGACTGCATCAGGAGCGCTCCCAGCACGGCGCCGTAGATGGTGCCGATGCCGCCGGCCAGCGACGTGCCGCCGATCACCGCCGCGGCAATCACATAGAGCTCGTTGAACTGGCCCAGCGAATTGGTGGCCGAATCGAGCCTTGCCGTCGAAATCATCGCGGAAATGGCCACAAGGATTCCCATCAGTGTGAAAACCATCACTGTCAGGCGCCTGGTATTGATACCGGCGAGTTCGGCCGCTTCCGGATTGCCACCGGTGGCGTAGATATAGCGGCCGAAGCGGGTGCGGGTCGCCATGAAAGTCATGACAAAGCCCACCGCCAGCATGATCAGGACCGGAATGGCATAGCCCGTCTCATAGCTCAATCCGTCGAGGCAGCGTACGACCTTGCCGTCGGCCATGCAGATGGCGTTGCCGTCGACATTGAGCGCGCCCGGCGGAATGGGAATGTCGTGGTCGATGGCATATTTCTCGATGACCTTGGGGGCCCAGGGATAGGAGTTCACCACCCAGGTGAAAAGCAGCACGACGACGCTGCCGACCACGGCGAGGACCGTCTCGGCCCAGATCGGCCGGAGCGGGAAGTTGAAGCGGCGGCGCTGGGTGCGGCCGTTGATGATCGCCGCCACGATGCCGGCGCAGGCGACGATGGCCAGCACCCAGCTCCACAACGGTCCGATCGACGCCAATGGGCCGTTGCCGCCGATCAGCTTGTAGGTTTGGTCCATCGGCGCCACGGTTTCGCCGCGGATCACCCACCAGGCCAGGCCGCTGTAGGCGATAAGGCCGCCCAGCGTCACGATGAACGAAGGAATCTGCAGATAGGCGATGAGCGTACCGTTGAGGAAACCGATGAGCGCGCCAAGCGCCAGGGCAAAAAGCACCGCGATAATCCAGATCGACGGGTGGCCGACGCCCAACCAGGGACCAAGCTTGTAGACCTGCAAATAGCCCACCGAGACACCGACGAGGCTCAACATCGAACCGACCGACAGATCGATCTGGCGCATGACGATGACCAGCACCATGCCGGTGGTCATCACCCCAATCGACGAGGTCTGTACCATCAGGATCCAGATGTTGCGGGGGGTGAGGAACGATCCGCCGAACAGGCCATCGGCCTGGCGCAGGAATCCACTGTAGATGTCGAAGCCGGCCCAGATCACCAGCAAAGCGCCGATCATGCCGAGCATGCGGGCGTCGATTTCGGTGGCGCGCAGAAACCGCTTCACCATGCCTTCATCGCTCATCGCCGGATTGTGCGAACCTGCTGCCGTCATCGGCTGCCTCCCCTGTCGTCCGCCCGCCACCGGGCGCTTCTGCCCAAAAGAAAGCCGCGCCACCCGTTAAGGCGACGCGGCCATGATCGATCAATCCATCGGGATTGACAAGTCTATCAGTCGCAGGCCTTGACGGTTCCGGCCTTGACGCCGGCGCAAGCCTCTGCCTTGCTGATCCAGCCGGCATCGATCACGTCGTTAAGGTTGTCCTTGGTGATCGGGTCGGGATTGATCAGGATGGCGTTCATTTCAACGCCCTTTTTGCCCTTGTTGAACTTGGCGACGCCGGGAAGCGAGGCCATGTCCTTGCCGTCGGCCATGGCGACCGCGGCTTCCGCGGCAGTCTTGCCGAGCGCGCGACTGTCTTTCCACACCGACACGGTCTGGGTGCCGAGCGCCACGCGGTTGAGCGCCGCCTTGTCGCCGTCCTGGCCCGACACCGGCACGGTGCCGGCGAGGCCCTGGGCGTCGAGCGCTGCCACCACGCCGGAAGCCATGCCGTCGTTCTCGGAGACGACCGCATCGACCTTGTTGCCGGTCGAAGTCAGGCACTGCTCCATTTCCTTCTGAGCGTTGTCCGGCTTCCAGCCGTCAGTGAAGGTTTCGCAGACGTTCTTGATCTTGCCGGCGTCCATGGCTGGCTTCAGCACTTCGGTGATGCCGGAGAACAGGAAGGTGGCGTTTGGATCGCCCTTGTCGCCCTTGATGAAGGCATAGTTGCCCTCGGGCTTGGCTTTGAGGATTTCCTTGGCCATCAGGCGGCCGACGCCGATGTTGTCGAAAGTGATGTAGAGGGCGCTCGGATCCTCGAACTGGACGTCATAGGCGATCGACTTGATGCCCGCATCGGTGATCGCCTTGATCGAGGGCAGGATCGCGTCTGAGTCGAAGGCGACCACCAGAATGACGTCGACCTTCTGGGATATCAGGCCTTCGATGTCGGCGGCCTGCTTCTGGGCCGAGCCCTGCGCGTCGGTCGTTATGAACTTGTCGCCGGCGGCTTCGACCACCGCCTTGATAGCGGCTTCGTCGGTCTTCCAGCGCTCTTCCTGGAAGGTCTTCCACGACACGGCGATGGTCTTGCCGGCGGCCATGGCCGGCAGCGCCGAGGCGCCCAGCATCAGGGCGCCCGCCATCAGGGTGAACAGTTTGCGATTCATTACTCGGGTCCTCCTCGAAGAGCCACGGGACCCCGCGGGACGCCTCCCTGATCCGGCCGATCACGGCCGGACACACGGTTCCTGGGCTCTGGACGAAGTTTGAATTGTTTTATTTCGGCGTCCAAAAAAATGTTGCGACATTCTCGCTTCTGAGTCAACATGGCCAAGCAAAAAAATAAATTGTGCATTGCGATATAACTATCGCGATTGCGAATTGGGATGAGCGAAAAGGCCGACAGCGAGCTCGTGAGGCGGCAGAACCGGCGGGTCGTGCTGGAGACGCTGCGCCATGCCGGACCCATGGCGAGGATCGAACTTGGGCGGCGCACCGGCCTATCGCCCGCCACCATTTCCTCGATTGCCGGCCAGCTCATCGATCGCGGCCTGGTACAGCCCATCGACGAGGCGCCAGCCAGCGAAATGCCGCAGAAGCGCGGCCGGCCGATCACTCGGCTCGACCTCAACCCGGCCGCCGCCCATGTGCTGGCGGTGAAGCTGTCGATCGACGAGCTCGAGCTGGTGCTCGCCGATTTCCGCGGCGAAGTTGGCCGTAGGATCGTTCTTCGCATTCCCACCTATGAGGCGGATGCCGCCCGGTTCGGGGCCACTGTGGCCCAGGAGATCAGGAGTTTCCTGCAGGCGGCGAAGGTTCCCGCACGGGCCGTGGCGCGCATCGGTGTCGCCGTTCAGGGTCTGGCCGATACCCATCTCGGAACCGTGGTGTGGAGCCCCGCCTTCGGCGCCCGCAATGTCCCGATTGGCGGGCCGATCGAGCAGGCGCTCGGGCTTCCGGTCAGCGTTGCCAACGACGCCAATATGATGGCCGAGGGTCTGCTTAGTCTCGATCCGCAGCGCTATGGCGGCACCACGGCGGTGGTGTTCATGGGCTATGGCGTCGGCATGGGGCTGGTAATCGATGGTCACGTCTATCACGGGCCGACCGGGGGAGCGGCCGAGTTTGGCCACATGAATCACATTCCGCGCGGGCCGTTGTGCCGTTGCGGGCGACAGGGCTGCATCGAGGCCTATGCCGCCGATTATGGCATCGTGCGGGCGGCGAGCGAGATGGCCGGCAGCGCCCGGCCATCCGAGACCGCCGTCCCCGAGGAAATCATGCTGGGGTTGGAGGAAGCGGCCCGGCACGGCGAGCCACGGGCGCGCGCTGCCTTCGAGAAGGCCGGCGAGGCCCTGGGCTTTGGTATCGCAAGGCTCATTGCGCTGTTGAGCCCGAGCCGCGTCGTTCTGGCGGGGCCGGGCACCAGGGCCATGGCGCTGATCGAGCCGGCGCTTCACCGGTCGATTGCCGATGGCGTGGTCGACGAACTGCGCCGCAATGTCGCCATCGAGGTGGTGCCGCTGTCGACCGACATGATCGTCAAGGGGACGATCGACGGGCTGCTGCGCCACCTCGACCGCGACGTCCTGGCCGCCGGCGACAATCGCCAACCGCTGGAGACCCTTGGATGAAAACTGTTTTCGTTGCTTCCACCACGCTGTTGCTGGCGGCGTCGCCGGTTCTTGCCGACGCCGTGCCTTGGGCCGAATCCAACGTCGGCCACAGCCTGAGCTTTGCCGAGGCGGTAGCGCTGTCGAAGAGCGACCTGCAGAAACTCATCGATCGCGGCCGCGACCTGTTTGCCGCCAAGTTCACGATCGAAGACGGCGGCGGCCGGCCGAAGGCCACCCAGGCCATCGTTCCCACCAAGCGCAAGCGCGGCGAGAATGCCGCCTTCCAGCGTACCGGCGGGCCCGACGCAAATTCCTGCGCCGGCTGCCACAACGATCCCATTCCCGGGGCGGCGGGCGATTTCGTCGCCAATGTCTTTGTCTCGGAAGGTTTCGAAAGTGCCGATTTCGATTCGATCGATGCGCAGTTCTCCAATGAGCGCAACACCAATACGATCACCGGCGACGGGTTGGTCGAGCTCCTGTCGCGCGAGATGACTGCCGAGCTTCGGGCCGAGCGCAGCCAGGCGCTGAAGCAGGCACGCGAGGCGAAACAGGACGTAACGGTGAAGCTCGCCAGCAAGGGTGTTTCCTACGGTTCGCTCACCGCCAAGCCCGACGGCGTGGTCGATGTCAGCAAGCTCGAAGGCGTCGACACCGATCTGGTGGTAAGGCCGTTCAGCCAGAAGGGCGTTTTCACCTCGCTCCGCCAGTTCACCGTCAACGCCATGAACCAGCACCACGGTATCCAGCCGGTGGAGCGCTTCGGTGTGCGCTGGACCGGTAGCCGCGATTTCGACGAGGACAAGAAGCCCGACGAGATGGATGAAGGCGACATTTCCGCCATTACCCTGTGGCAGGCCACCCTGTCGCCGCCGACGGTCCGTACCGACGTGCCGGACAACTGGAAAACGGCGGCGGCGGCGGGCCAGAAGGCCTTCACCGATTTCGCTTGCACTTCCTGCCACATGCCGACACTGCCGCTCAAATCGCTCAGTTTCACCGACCCCGGTCCCGATGATGCGGCGGGCACGCTGCGCGCCGCCGATGTGAAGGAACCGATCGCCGTCGATCTCGGCCAAAGGCCGTGGGCGAAGCTGCTCAAGCGCAACGACAAGGGCGAATGGCTGGTGCCGCTTTTCGGCGATCTCAAGCGCCATGTCATCGTCGACGAGGGCGTAGCCGAGCTCGGCAACGAGATCATGGGCCAGCGCTTCGTCGAGCGCGACGTGTTCATGACGGCCGAACTGTGGGGGGTGGGCTCGACGGCGCCATATGGCCACCGCGGCGACTTCAGCACGCTCGACGGCGTTATCCGCGCCCATGGCGGCGAGGGCCGCCAGGCGCGCGATGCCTATGTGCAGGCCGACGACACCACCCGCTCGAACATCATCGCCTTCCTCAAGACCTTGGTGATTGCGAAATGAAAAAGCTCCTCGCGGTTGTTCTATTCGCAGCACCGGCCTTGGCCGACGATGCGCCGCTCGCACCCACCAACGACATTCCGGCCATGGTCGAGGAACATGCGGCGGCCGGCGTCAATCATGTCTACGGCGGCCCGTGGGAGTTCTTCGTCGGCGGCGGCGGTGCCGCTTTCGATTGCAACGGCGACCGCAAGCCCGACTTGCTGCTGGCCGGCGGCAAGAATCCGGCGGAGCTCTATGTCAATGAAAGTGCCATCGGCGGGGCGCTGAAATTCCGCGCAATACCGCTCGACATCGGCAAATACGCCGAGAATGTCACCGGCGCCTATCCCCTCGACATCGACGGCGACGGCCGAGTCGACGTGGCGCTGCTGCGGGTCGGCCAGAACGTGCTGCTGAAGGGCGGCCCCGACTGCACTTTCAGCGTCGCCAACAGCGACTGGAAGTTCGACGGCGGCGATGAATGGACCACCGCCTTCTCGGCCGAGTGGGAGGCGGGCCAGAACTTCCCGACGCTGGCCTTCGGCAACTATGTCGACCGCAAGGCCCCCGGCTCGCCGTGGGGCACCTGCCACGACAATTTCCTTATTCGCCCCGATGGCGGCGAGCGTCCGTCCTACAGCCAGCCGATCACCCTGGCACCGGGCTACTGTGCGTTGTCGATGCTGTTCACCGACTGGAACAAGTCGGGCGAGGCGTCGCTGCGCATCACCAATGACCGGCAATATTACCGGGGCGGCGAGGAACAATTGTGGAAGGTGCCGCCCGGCAAGGCGCCCGCAGCCTATGGCAAGGCCGATGGCTGGCGGCGTGTGGTGATCTGGGGCATGGGCATCGCCCAGGGCGATCTCGACGGCAGCGGCGTACCTTCCTATGCGCTCACTTCGATGGGCGACACCAAGCTGCAGAAGCTCGACGAGGAGGCCGATGCCGGAAGCCCGGTCTACCGCGATATCGCCTTCGAGCGCGGGGCTACGGCCTACCGGCCCTACACCGGCGGCGATCTCAAGCCGTCGACCGGCTGGCATTCGGAATTCGCCGACTTCAACAACGACGGCTTGCTCGACCTGTTCATCGCCAAGGGCAATGTCGAGGCGATGGGCGATTTTGCCAAGAACGATCCCGACAATCTGCTGCTCGGCCAGTGGGACGGGCGCTTCGCCGAGGCCGGCAAAGAAGCCGGCATTGCCCTTGCCACCAAGGGTCGCGGCGCGCTCGTCGCCGACTTCAATATGGACGGCAATCTCGACCTGGTGGTGATCAACCGCAGCCAGCCGACCAGCGTGTTCCGCAGCACCGGCGGCGAAGTGCAAGGCGGCGGCACGCGGCCCATGGGCAATTTCCTCGAGATCGAGCTAAAAGAGCCCGGTGGCAACCGCATGGCGGTGGGCGCCATGATCAATGTGAAGATCGGCACCCGCACCATGAACCGCTGGGTGAGTGTCGGCGGCGGCCACGCCTCGGGCCATATCGGCTGGACCCATTTCGGCCTCGGCAATTCCGAGCGGGCCGAAATCCGGGTGAAGTGGCCGGACGGCGAGTGGAGCCACCCTTACCGCGTCTTCGCCAATCAGTTCGTCATCGTCGACCGCGAGAAGCCGATCGCCAGCTACTGGTATCCAGAGTAGCGCTTATCTTATCATGTAAACCTTGCGCACCGTCTCATGCACCCGGCAAGTGCCTTGCCAGCCCTTGGGGAAGTAGGCGGCGGTGCCGGGGACGATTTCGATGACTTCGCCCGACTGGTGAACATAGGTGGCTCGGCCGAGCAGGAAGTGACAGAACTCGTCGCTCACGACGTGGCAGTTCCAATGGCCCGGCGTGCAGATCCAGATGCCGCATTCGTTCTCGCCATTGGGCCCCTTGTGGATGACCAGGCCGCTGGTGTGCGAGTGGCCCTCGATCATGGTCGGCACCTCACCCCAGTCGGCGAAGGGGCCGGGGTGGGTTTCGGGATGGACGAGGCGCGGGGCGGAGGAGGCAGAAGACGTGGTCATGGTGGGCCCACCACGCCACGGCGTTCCTCCTCCTGTCAAGGTTGGCTGGAAGCCAGCAGCGGGCGGATTTCGCGCAGCAGCTTGGCCTTGATGGCGGCGCGGTAGTCGCTGTAGTTGTCGATGCCGATGCCGATGGCGAAGGCGCCCGGCCCGCCGATGACGTTGTCGCGGTAGTAGCGGTCGAGATCGGGAACGTCGGTGCGAATAGCGAGCCCGTTGACGATGACGCCACGGGCCGCCCGCATCGCTTGGGCGTTTGGCAGCAGAAAGCGCGGCTCCCGCAGCTCCCAGCTTTCGGTGCCGTCGCCCGAAACGTCGATCACCTTGCGGCTCGCCGTGAAGCCAGCGGTTTCTATCAGGGTGATGCCATAGCCGATGGCGATGCCGATCCCGGTGCCGCCGCCGGAACGCTGGTCGAAGCGTTCGGAGGTTGCGGCAAAGTTCTCGGTGGCGGCGGCCGAATCGATGGCAAACCAGCCGGTGGTGAATTTCTGCTCGTCGGGGTCGCCCCAGGTCATCAGGATGACGGCGATGCGGCGATTGGGACCGGAAAGTGCGGCGGAAACCACCTCGGGATCGCGAAAGGCGGCAGCGATGCCGTCGACCTGCAGACGATATTCGCCGCCATCGACGCTCCCCGAGCAGTCGACCGCCAGCACCAGGGCGAGATCGAAACTACCGGTCGGGTCGGCTGTGGCCGGCGCGATGCAAGCGAGGAATGCCGCCGCCGCCGCCGCGATCCGTTTTGGCACCTTACGCAAGTTTCCGCCGGGCCACGGCGTCGATGACCTTGGCCGCCTTGGTCGGGCCATGGTGTGCTTTCATCGCCTTCGAGGTGCGCTTGAGCTTCGCTTTCATCTTGCGGTCGGCCAGCATGGCGGTCACCTTAGTAGCGAGATCCGCTTCGTTCCAATTGTAGCGATCGAGCTTGAAGCCGTGGCCCGTCTCCTCGACCCTGGTGGCGTTGTCGTGGCCATCCCAGACATAGGGCATGATCAGCGCCGGCTTGCCGAAATACAGGCACTCGGTGAACGAGTTGTTGCCGCCGTGGTGGATGACCGCCTGGGCCTTGGCGATGACCGAAGGCTGCGGGAACCATGAGCCGAGGATGACGTTGTCGGGAGTGCCGGAATAGCGGTCCATGTAGTCGCCGACATTGACCAGGGCCTTGACCGGCATCTTGCCCAAGGCGGCGATCACCCGCTTCAGCAAGTCGACGTCGCTGGAACCGAGAGAACCGTAGCTCACATAGATGAGCGACTTGTCGTCGTTCATCTTGAACTTCGGGATGGCGTAGGACTTTTCCTTCCTGACGCAGCCTTCGAGATACTGGAACCGGCTCGCCGCCAATTTGTGTCGGCGCTTGAACTTCACCGCCGAAGGATAGAGCAGGATGTTCGTGTGCGGACTCGCCTCGAAGAACTGGCCGAGCGGATATTTCTTCTCGCCCACCGACTTGAGGAAGGCATTAAAGGCGTCGTGAATGGGCCTGATCGCCGCCTTGAAGCGGCGGCGGTAGAGCGCATGGCCCTTCCTGTCCTTGGCGCCGCAGCCGGAGAGATGCGGCGGAATGTCGGGGTCCTCGATCTCGTTCTCCGAGCACGAGATGATCCTGATCCACGGTTTTCCATGGTCGCGGGCATAGCGCTTGATCGCCGGGAACAGGATCACATTGTCGACGCAGACCACATCGGGCTTCACCCTGGCCAGCACGGCGGGCAAATCCTTCTCGGCCCATTTCGCCGTCTCGACGATCATCGCCCAGCAGTCCTTCACATAATTGTCGATCTGCTCGAGCGGGCTCTTGCGGAAGTTGGGGATGTGGCCGTCGATGAAATCGACCCAGAACTTGGCCATCTCCTCGGGCGGCAGAGGCTCGGAGAGGTTCACCGCATGGGCCTCGAAGCCGTAACCCTTGTAGACGTCGAGAAAGCCCGGGTCGGACAGGAACACCACCTTGTGGCCGAGCTTCTCCAGCGCCTGGCCGATGCCGACCGAATTGAGCGCCGGCCCGAAGGCGGCTTCCGGGAAAAGTGCGATCACCTTCTTCGGCTTCCGTGCCGGTCTTTTCTTCTTGGCTAATTTCGTGGCCATGTCCGTCTCCCTCGTTGACCTCTCTCTTACCGGCTTCTTCATGTCCCCGGAAGGCGGCCGCGGTTCAGCCACTGGGCGGCGAACACCAGGAAGAAGCTGACGCCCATGACGATGGTCGCCATGGCGTTGATCTCGGGCGTCACGCCGAAGCGGATCATGGCATAGATCTGCATGGGCAGCGTGGTCGAGGCTTGACCTGCTCCGGCGGTGAAATAGGCGATGATGAATTCGTCGATCGACAGCGTGAAGGCGAGAAGGGCGGCGGCGATGACCGAGGGCCGGATCAGCGGCAAGGTGATGCGCTGGAAGGTTTCGAAGGCCCCGGCGCCGAGATCGCGCGAGGCCTCGTTCAGCGACCAGTCGTAGCTCGCAAGCCGCGCCCGGACGACGGCGCAGACAAAGGCGATGTTGAACACCACGTGCGCTGTCACGATCGAATGCAGCCCGAGCCGGAACTTCGCCAGGGTGAAGAAGGAGAGAAGCGCTATCGCCAGTACGATGTCGGGAATGATCATCGGCGCAAACAGCAGCGCATCGCGCGCCGCCGACGGTCTGGCGCGCGCTACCCCCAGCGCCAGCATGGTGCCGAGCGTGGTGGCGATCGCCGTCGACCAGAAGCCGACCACCAGGGAGTTCCAGGCCGAAGCGATGATCTTGGGGTTGGCGGCAAGCTTGCCATACCACTGCAGGGAAAAGCCGGTCCAGGCGGTGGGCAGGCCCGCCCGGTTCAACGACAACACCATCAGCACGGCGATGGGGATATAGAGGAACAGATAGACGGCGCCGAGATGGAGCTTGAGCAGTCTAGGCATGGTGCTCTCCCCGGGCCCGGCGCGCGGCGAGCGATTGCGCGAACAGCAGCACCATCATGATGGCGATGAGCAGGGCTGAAAGGGCCGCCCCGAAGGGCCAGTCCCGGGCCGAGAGAAACTGGTCGTAGATGAGATTGCCGACCATCTGGAACTTGCGGCCGCCCAGAAGATTGGGGGTGACGAAGTTGCCGATGGAGAGAACGAAGACAAAGACCGCGCCGGCCGCAACGCCCGAGGCGGTCAGCGGCAGGGTGATCCGAAAGAAGGTCGTCGCCGCATTGGCTCCAAGGTCGCGCGAAGCCTCGGCGTAGGCGGGATCGAGCCGCTGCAGGGCCGAATAGACCGCCAGGACCACGAAGGGCGTGTAGTTGTAGACGAGACCAAGGACGACGGCGAATTCGTTATAGAGCAGCGGCAAGGGTGCGGAACTGAGCCCGGTGGCGGCCAGCAGATTGTTGATGAGCCCGGCCGGATTGAGCAGCACGATCCAGGCATAGGTGCGGATCAGATAGTTGGTCCAGAACGGCAGGATGGCGAGGAACAGCAAGGCCGTCTGCCGATGGGCGGGTGCCTTGGTGATGGCGTAGGCGGCGGGATAGCCGATCAGCAGGGCGACGGCGGTGGCCAGAAACGCGATGCGGCCGCTGTCGAAAAAGATCGAGAGATAGAGCGGGTCGAAGGCGCGGGCGAGGTTGTCGAAGGTCGTGGCAGTCCAGTCGATGCCGCCATAGGTGCCGCGCTCGAAGAAGATAAGCACGAACACCAGAAGGCAGGGCACGACCATGAGAAGGCCGAGCCACAGGAGGCCCGGCGCCATCAGCAATCCCGAGGCGAGGCGGGGGGACATTGATGTCATTCCTTCTCCCGTCCGTAGGATGGGAGAAGGTGGCCGAAGGCCGGATGAGGGCAACCTCCTACTTCGCCGCCATGATTTCCGAGACGGTCTTGGAGAAGGCCTTCATGCCGCCGCCCAGATCGCGCAGCTGCTCGTACTTGAGCAGATCGGCGGGGGCGATCGCCATATTGGGATATTTCTCCAGCATGGCCTTGTCGACCAGGTCCATGCCGGCCTTGTTCGGCGTCTTGTACATGATGTTCTCGACCACCCACTTGCCGTTGTCGGCATTGAGCACAAAGTCGATGAACTTGTGGGCGGCCTCGGGGTTCTTCGAGGCCTTGGTGATGACGATGGTGTCGACCCACAAGTCGGAGCCCTCCTGGGGGATCACGTATTTGATCGCCGGGTTCTCGGCGATCCCGTAGTTGCACCAGCCGTCCCAGGCCTGGACCAGCAGGGCCTCGCCCGATACCAGCTTGGAGAAGAAGGTGGTGTCGTCATAGGCAAGGAGCTGGCGCTTGGTGTCGATCAGCCGGTCGCGCACCTTGTCGAGGCTGGCCTGGTCGGCGGTGTTGACCGACAGGCCTTCGGCGAGGAAGCCCGCCGCCATCAGCCAGCGGTCGGTGGCCAGCATGGTGATCTTGCCCTTCAGGTCGTCGGCGGGCTTCAGGAGAGCGTTCCAGCTGGTGGGCTCGGCCTTCACCTTGTCCGAACGGTAGCACAGGCCCGTGGTGCCCCAGGTGTAGGGGACCGAGTAGGCGTTGCCCGGATCGTGCTGGAGCTTGGTGGCCTCGGGATAGAGATTGGCGAGGTTGGGCACCTTGGCGTGGTCGATTGGCGCAAGAAGCCCCAACTTGTTCAGCGCCTCGGCGAAGGGCGAAGAGACGAACAGCACGTCGAAGCCCTCGCCGCCGCTCGCCGTCACCTTGCCCATGATCTCCTCGTTGGTGGCGTGAACGGCGATTTCCAGATCGATGCCGGTGGCGGCCTTGAATTTCTCCGCCATGTCCTTCGGCATGTAGCCGTCCCAGTTGGAGATGACGAGCTTTTCGGCAAGTGCCGCGGTCGCCGACGCGGCAATCGCGACCGCGGCTATTGCGGCCGTGGCAAAGGCTTTGAGTTTCATCGGACGTCCTCCCGTTGTCTTGTTATCGGTCAAGACTATGGGAACATCGCCGGGGTTGTCGAGGGAGTGCCCGTCGCGGGTTTGCCGGACCCTGCAGGGCTGGCTGAAGAAATTCTTAACGCCGCCCGGAAAAAACTTCGGCCCCGGCCTGCATTTTTTCTTGAATCGACTCGCGATTTCACTCATATCGGAGGCGCCCAAAGTCGCACGTGCCGCAAGGATTACCCCAAAGCAACGACGGTGCGGGCTTTTTAGTGTCTGCCGGCTCCTCCAAAGGCCGGGGTTACTGAGAGGCACCACTATCATTGCCGGCAGTGCGATCGGGTCTCCCGGTCAAGCCAAGGCGAAACACAGCAGGCGTTCGTGCCATCACGTCTCCATCGCGTGGCCCGCGGGTCCCTACTGGCAAGGTCACAGTTTTCGTTGGGAGCCTGCCCGCCATGGCCGCCACCGCCCGCATCCTCGACTTCCTGCGCGACCGACGTCCCGAGGGACCCTGCCTGGTCGTCGACCTCGACGTCATCGCCAAGAACTACCGCGCCTTCATCCGCGCCATGCCGGCCACCCGCATCTACTATGCGGTGAAAGCCAATCCGGCCCCGGAAATCCTCAAATTGCTGGCCTCAATGGGCTCTTCCTTCGACACCGCCTCGCTGCCCGAAATCGAAATGGCGCTGGACGCCGGCGCCACGCCCGACCGCATTTCCTTCGGCAACACCATCAAGAAGGAACGCGATGTGGCCCGCGCCCATGCCCTGGGTGTGACACTCTATGCCGTCGATTGCACCGAAGAGGTGGAGAAGATCGCCCGTGCCGCGCCTGGCGCACGAGTGTTTTGCCGTATTCTCACCGACGGGGCCGGGGCCGAATGGCCCTTGTCGCGCAAGTTCGGTTGCGAGCCCGCCATGGCGGTCGACGTGCTCACCCGGGCCCATGCCCTCGGCCTCAAAGCCCATGGCATCTCCTTCCATGTCGGTTCCCAGCAGACTCGGCTCGAGGCCTGGGATTCTGCCCTGGCCGAGACCAAGGCGATCTTCGATGCCCTGGCTCACCACGGCATCACGCTCTCGATGGTTAATCTCGGCGGCGGCTTCCCCACCCGGTATCTCAAGGCGGTACCGGGAACCGGCCAGTATGCCGGCGCCATCCACGAGGCCCTCACCCGGCATTTCGGCAACGCCATCCCGGAAACCATCATCGAGCCGGGCCGCGGCATGGTCGGCAATGCCGGAGTGATCAAAGCCGAAGTGGTGCTGGTTGCCAAAAAGCACGCCAACGACAATCTGCGCTGGGTCTATCTCGACATCGGTAAGTTCGGCGGGCTGGCCGAGACCATGGAGGAGGCGATCCGCTACCCGATCTCGACCGCCCGGGACGACGACCCCAAGGCGCCTTGCGTGGTCGCCGGCCCCACCTGCGATTCGGCCGATGTGCTCTACGAGAAGACGCCCTACGACCTGCCGGTCACACTCACGGTCGGCGACGAGGTGCTGATCGAGGCAACGGGAGCCTACACCACGACCTATGCGTCGGTGGCCTTCAACGGCTTTGCGCCGCTGGCGGCTTACGTTATCTGAAGTCCTTAACATCGTTTGTCGCTCATGGCGGCCGGCCAGCCACCCGACATCGTCGCCCTGGGCGAACCGCTTTACGAGCTGAACCAGCAGCCCGACGGCCGGTTTCTCGGCGGCTTCGGCGGCGACACCTCGAATGTGGCAATCGCCGCCGCCAGGCTGGGGGCGCGGGCCGCCTATGTGAGCCGGGTGGGTGCTGACATGTTCGGCGATGCCCTTCGCGATTTGTGGCGGGCCGAGGGTGTGGATGCCAGTGCCGTGGGCGTCGATCCCACCGCACCCACCGGCCTCTATTTTGTCACCCACGATACGAACGGCCACCATTTCACCTATCGCCGGGCCGGATCCGCCGCCAGCCTGATGACGCCCGCCGACGTGCCGGAAGGGCTCATCGCTTCGGCCAAATTTCTACATGTCTCAGGCATCAGCCTGGCGATCGGCGCCTCGGCGGCCGAGACGGTTCGCCATGCGGCGGCGGTGGCGCGCCGGGCGAAGGTGAGAATCTCTTTCGATACCAATTTCCGGCCGCAGCTGTGGGGCGCCGAGGCCGCCTGGCCGGAAATCGGCCGGCTGGCGGCCTCTGCCCACATCCTCAAAACCTCAGTCGAGGACAGTGCCGCGCTGTTCGGCGGCCGGACGCCCGCCGACATTGCCCGCCGCTTTCTTGATCTCGGAAGCGTCATCGTGCTGGCGACGCTGGGTGCCGAAGGCGTCCATGTGGCGACCGCCGACACCCACGAAACCATCCCCGGCCGCCCGGTTATCGCCGTCGATGCCACGGGGGCGGGCGACGCTTTTACCGGGGCGCTTGTCGCCGAACTGTCGCGCGGCGCCGATCTCCATGCCGCCGTGCGCTTTGCCAACACCGCCGCCGCCCTTTCGACTTTGGGTTACGGCGCCATCGCGCCCCTGCCGCGCCGCAGCGAAGTCGATCGGGCGGTTTGACCTAGATCAACGCCTTGCTTGCCGCCTGCAAGCAACATCGCCGCGACATGTGCTTCCCGCAGCCCCGATGACCCAGTCCGAAGTCGAAAAGTCCATTTTTGCCCACAGCCCGCTGGACGCGATCGCCCATGCCCATGCGGTGCAGATGCAGGTCTGCGATGCCATGGAGCGGATCGCCGACGGCCTGCCCGACGAGGTCGACCGGCGGCTTGCCGCCCATGTTGCCTCGTGCCTCCACTATGACTTGCCGCTGCATCATCGGGACGAGGACGAGGGCCTGTTCCCGCTGCTTAGGGCCAGGGCCGAGGCGGCGGACGCAATCGATACGATCCTCGACCGGCTGGTGGCCGAGCACGATCTCGACACTGATTTCGCCGACGAGATCGCCGAGCCGCTCGATCTCCTGGCCCGCGGCGTGAAAGTCGCCAACGCCGAGATGGTGGGCTACATGCTGCGCGGCTTTTTCGAGCGCTACCGCCGCCATGTCCGCTGGGAAGACACGCTGGTCATGCCGCTGGCCAGGCTTAGGCTCACCTCCGCCGATCTCGACCAACTGGCCCGCAAGATGGAACAGAACCGCGCCACCACGGTGTAGGCTGCGGCTCAGCCGACGATGCGGAGTTCACGTGGGAAGGTTGTCAGGCACTCGATGCCGGTTTCGGTCACCACCACATTGTCCTCGATCCTTACGCCTGCCTCGCCGTCGCGGTAGAGGCCGGGCTCGATGGTAAACACCATGCCGGGCTCGAGAAATTGGCCATTGCCGCGCATGATCTGCGGTGCTTCGTGAATGTCGAGGCCGAGGCCATGGCCGGTCTTGTGGCGGGCGAAGGCGGCAAACTGCGAGTGTTCGAGAATCTTCAGCACCGCATCGTCGAGATCGCCGGCACTGATGCCGGGCCGGGCCACGGCGCGGCCCTTGGCGTTGGCGGCAAGCACCGTGTCGTAGAAGGCGCGGTCGTGATCGGAAACCTGGCCGACAAAGAAGGTGCGGGTGATGTCGGCGCTGTAGCCGCCATGGCGGCCGCCGAAATCGAAGAGCAGCGCGTCACCCGGCTTGATGCGATAGGTGCTGCGCGCCTTGGCATGGGGCCGTGCGGCATTGTCGCCCGCCGCCACGATGGGCTCGAAGGACAATCCGTCGGCGCCATGGGCAAAGAGCTGGCGCAGCAGGACCTGCTCGATCTCGGTCTCGCTCATGCCGATCTTTACTTCGGCCAATGTTGCTTCCAGGGCCGCCTCTGAAAGTTGGATTGCGGTGCGGAGCTTGGCAATCTCGCCCGCCGTCTTGTGCAGGCGGATCGCCGAAATCTCGCCATGGGCATCGATCAGGACGGCGCCGGGCAGGGCTTCTTGGAGGGCCAGATAATCGAACACCCGCATGCGCTGGCCTTCTACTCCCACCCGCGCGCCCACCCGCAACTGTGGCAGGGCCGCACCCGCTGCAAGGAACGCATCGCGAAAACCCTCCTCGTCGCGCCAGGTGAATACTTTGCCCACGAAACCCAGTGGCGTGAACGAGCCCATCTCGAGATGGGGCACCACCGCCACGGGCTCGCCGTCCTGCGGCACGATGACCACCAGCGGCCGTTCCATCTGGTGGAAGTCCTTGCCGAAGACCCGCAGGAAATTGGCGCCGGGAACGACCGCCACGGCATTGAGCCCGGTGCGCTTGAGAACGGCATAAAGGGGAGCGAGGTTGACGGTCATGGTGTCTCCAGGGTCAGGCGGCGGTGAAGCCGCCGTCGATCATCAGGGTCTCGCCGCAGACGAAATCGGACGCGGGCGAAGCCAGATAGAGGATCATGTCGGCCACCTCGACCGGCTGGCCGAAACGGCCGGCCGGTGTCTTGGCAATCTGCGGATCGCGCTTTTCCGGGGCACTCCACACCTGGGTGCCCATGGCGGTCAGGATGACATTGGGGCAGACGGCGTTGGCCTGGATGTTGTGGCGGCCCCATTCCACCGCCATCACCTTGGTCAGCATGTTGATCCCGCCCTTCGACGCGCAATAGGCCCCATGGCCCTCGATGGCGATGACGCCGGCCTGGGAAGAGACATTGACGATCTTGCCGGAGCGCTGGGCAATCATCTTGGGCACTAGCTCGCGGGCGAGCAGGAAGGGGGCGCGCAGATTGACCGCCAAGGTCGTATCCCAGTCGGCAATCGAAAGATCGGTCAAGGGCTCGATCAGGGCCATACCGGCATTGTTGACCAGAATGTCGATCGTGCCGAAGGCGGCGAGCGCCTGCCTGGCCACGCGCGCCGGGGTCGCCGGATCGCCGAGATCGGCCTCGATCGTCAGGCATTTTCGCCCGAGCCCCTCAACCGCGCTCGCCACCTCGGCCAGTCCCGATTGGTTACGTGCCACGGCGGCGATGTCGGCGCCGGCATCGGCCAGCACCTTGCAGGTCTCGAAGCCGATGCCCTTGCTCGCTCCCGTCACCAGGGCGCGCTTTCCCGCGATCGCGAACCGCTTTATCCAGTCGGCCATTGTCGTCTCCCGTTGCATATCATGGTTGCGGCGTGCCGCCGGCCAGCACGGTCGCAAACTTGCCCATGTCGATGTTGCCACCGGAAATGACCACGCCGACGCGCTTTCCCGTCATGCGGTCCTTCTCCTGCATCAGCGCGGCCAGCGCGGCGGCCCCCGCACCCTCGGTTAGCGTGTGGGCGCCACGGTAGTAGAGCCGCATGGCTCCGGCGATCTCGTCTTCGCTTACTGTGACCACGCGCTCGGCCCCGCGCCTGATGATGTGCAGGGCATCGGGGTTGGGAATACGCACCGCCATGCCGTCGGCGAAGGTCGCAGCGCCATTGGTGGCGACGGGCTTTCCTTGCGCGAAGGAGAGAGCATAGGCGGCGGCCTTCTCGGCGGTCACGCCCACCACCTTGGTCTTCAATCCCAGCATGTCGCGGGCCGCAATCACTCCGCAGATGCCGGAGCCCATGCCGATCGGCACATAGACCGTATCGAGTGCGCCTGCTGCATGGAACAGCTCATGGGCGTAAGTTGTGACGCCGAGCACCAGTTCGGGCCCGAAGGAAGCGATGAAGGAAAGCCCGTGCTCCCCGGCGATCCGCATCGCCGTCTCGCGCGCCTCGTCGAAATCATGGCCGGCCTCGATTAGTTCGGCACCCAGCGCCCGCATGGCGGCGTTCTTTTCGGGTGAATTGCCGAAGGGGGCGACGATGGTGACGGTAATGCCGACCCGCCTGGCGCCGAAGGGGATCGACTGGCCGTGATTGCCGCGGGTTGCTGTGATGACGCCGCCCGTCTCGCCGCGTTCGGCCCGCATTTGCATGTGAAAAATGCCGCCCCGCACCTTGAAAGCGCCGATCGGCGTGTGGTTCTCGTGCTTCACCCAGACTTCGCATCCCGCCGCCGCGGCGATCAGCGGCCAGACATATTGCGGGGTGGGCGGCATGGCGGCATAGACGATACGCTGGGCCTTCTCCAGCTCGGCTGCTGTAAACATTCTTGACTTGGGCCCGCCCCCATGTTTCGTGCGCCGCCAATGTTGGGGGATCGGCCTCAAGGTGGCAAGATGACAGTTGCGTTCACGTTTCCGGGCCAGGGCAGCCAGACGGTCGGCATGGGCAAGGGGCTGGCGGAGAATTTCGCGGTGGCCCGCGCCGTGTTCGACGAGGTCGATCAGGCGCTGGGCCAGAAGCTTTCGACCCTTGTATGGGAAGGTCCCGAGGCCGAGCTCACCCTCACCGAAAACGCCCAGCCGGCGCTGATGGCGGTGAGCATGGCGGCGATCCGGGTGCTGGCGGCCGAACATGGCATCACCGTCGCCAACACCGCCAAGTTCGTCGCCGGCCATTCGCTCGGCGAATACTCTGCCCTTGCCGCCGCCGGCACCTTCACGCTCGCCGATGCGGCACGGCTCCTGAAAACCCGTGGCGATGCGATGCAGGCGGCAACTCCCGTCGGCACCGGCGCTATGGCGGCACTGCTTGGGCTCGATTTTGCCAGTGCCGCCGCGGTGGCGGCGGAAGCCGCCCAAGGCGATGTGTGTCAGGCCGCCAACGACAACAGCGACGGCCAAGTGGTGGTTTCGGGATCGAAGGCGGCGGTCGAGCGGGCCCTGGTGATCGCCAAGGCCAAGGGCGCCAAACGCGCCATCCTGCTGCCAGTCTCCGCCCCTTTCCATTGCGCGCTGATGCAGCCCGCCGCTGCGGTGATGGCCGAGGCGCTCGCCAAAGTTAACATGAAGGCTCCGGCCGTTCCGCTCGTCGCCAATGTGGTGGCGGGGGCCCTCAGCGATCCGGCCGAGATTCGGGCGAAGCTCGTGGCCCAGGTCACCGGCACGGTGCGCTGGCGCGAATGTGTGGGCTATATGGCGAGCCATGGCGTCACCCGCTTCTGCGAAATTGGTGCGGGCAAGGTGCTGACCGGCCTGCTCAGGAAAAATGTGCCTGATGCCTCTGGCCTCGCCATCGGCACGCCCGAAGATATCGCCGTGGCGGCGGCCCAGCTCAAGCGAGGATAAGCGACATGTTCGATCTCTCCGGCAAAACGGCACTGGTGACGGGAGCAACCGGCGGCATCGGTGCCGCCATCGCCAAGGCCCTGCACCGGGCCGGTGCGACGGTGGCGATTTCCGGCACCCGGACCGCCGTGCTCGAGGAGCTGAAAACGGAGCTAGGCTCGCGCGTCCATGTGCTCGCCTGCAATCTCTCCGATCCGGCCGATGTCGAGAAGCTCGTTCCGGCGGCGGAAGCGGCCATGGGTTTCCTCGACATCCTGGTCAACAATGCCGGCATCACCAAGGACGGGCTCGCCATGCGCATGAAGGACGAGGATTGGGCCCGGGTGATCGACGTCAATCTCACCGCTGGCTTCCGCCTGGCCCGGGCCGCCATGCGCGGCATGATGAAGCGCCGCCATGGCCGGATTATCAACATCACCTCGGTCGTCGGTGTCACCGGCAATCCCGGCCAGGCCAATTACGTGGCCTCCAAGGCCGGGGTGATCGGGCTCACCAAATCGCTGGCCCAGGAGCTGGCCAGCCGGAATGTGACGGTGAACGCCGTGGCTCCAGGCTTCATCGAGACGGCGATGACCGACGTGCTGAACGACAAGCAGAAGGAAGCGATCCTCGCCCGCGTGCCCGCCGGCCGCCTCGGCAGCCCGGACGATGTTGCCGCCGCCGTGGTCTTCTTGGCTTCCGCCGAAGCCGGCTATATCACCGGTCAGACACTGCATGTGAACGGCGGCATGGCCATGATCTGAGCCCAGCACGCTTTTCGCTTGGGTGGAATCACCCAAGCGAAAAGAAATCGCGCCAAGTCAACATGTTGGAGCATCCCCCGGCGAAGTCTGCAACTTCGCCGGGGGATGCTCCAAACCCCTGCGATATCAGCGGCTCAACTTGCCCCTTTTGCCGCAAAAGGGTTTTGTGGTAGGGAACCCCTCGGGTGCTATGGGGTCAGCCCTACGCAGGGGCGGGGCCGTCTCAACAGATAACAAGCAAGGACGATTGAACATGAGTGACGTGGCCGAGCGGGTGAAGAAGATCGTGGTCGAGCACCTGGGGGTGGACGGCGACAAGGTCAAGCCGGAGGCAAGCTTCATCGACGATCTGGGCGCCGACAGCCTCGATACGGTCGAGTTGGTCATGGCTTTCGAAGAGGAATTCGGCATCGAAATTCCCGACGACGCCGCCGAGACCATCCAGACCGTCGGCGACGCCATCAAGTTCATCGAAAAGAGCGCTGCCTGACGGCCTTGCGCCGCCCGCGCTCGCAGGGCACATTTCGACATAATGCTGCGCGGAGGCAGGAACCGAAAAAGCCTGCCGCCGCGTTTTGCCGTCAAGAGAGGACGAATTGCATATGCGCCGCGTCGTGATCACGGGCCTCGGAATGGTGTCGCCGCTGGCCACCGGCGTCGAGGCGACCTGGACTCGCCTGATCGACGGGCGCTCGGGGGCCGGCCCGATCACCAAATTCGACGCCCATGACATGTCCTGCCGCATCGCCTGCGAGGTAAAGCGCGGCGACGGCAGCGATGGCTCGTTCAATCCCGAACAGTGGATGGACCACAAGGAGCTGCGGCGCTACGACGATTTCCTGGTCTATGCCGTGGCCGCCGCCAAGCAGGCGATGCAGGATGCTGGCGTCGAGCTTATAACCGAGGAGGAGAAATGCCGGGCGGGCGTCTTGGTCGGCTCCGGCATCGGCGGCCTCACCAATATCGAACAGACCACGCTTTTGCTTGCCGAAAAGGGCCCGCGCCGGGTCAGCCCGTTCTTCATTCCAGGCTCGCTGATCAATCTCGCCTCGGGCCTCATCTCCATCGAATTCGGCTGCAAGGGCCCGAACCATTCGGTGGTTACCGCCTGCTCGACCGGCACCCATGCGATCGGCGACGCAGCCCGCCTGATCGCCCTTGACGATGCCGACATGATGATCGCCGGCGGAGCCGAATCGGCGATCTGCCGGCTGGGCATCGCCGGCTTCATCGCCTGCAAGGCGCTGGCCACCAAGTTCAACGACGCCCCGCAGAAGGGCTCCAGGCCCTATGACGCCGACCGTGATGGCTTCGTCATGGGGGAAGGCGCGGGCGTCGTCGTTCTCGAGGAGCTTGACCATGCCCTGGGGCGCGGCGCCAAAATCTATGCCGAGGTCGTGGGCTACGGCATGTCGGGCGATGCCTATCATGTCACCGCCCCCGCCGCCGACGGCGACGGCGCCTATCGCTGCATGCAGGCCGCTCTCAAGCGTGCCGGCATCCCGGCCCATGACATCGATTACATCAACGCCCATGGCACCTCGACACCCATGGGCGACGAGATCGAATTGCGCGCCGTCGAGCGCCTGATGGGCAATCGCGCCGAAGGGCTTGCCATGTCGTCGACCAAGTCGTCGATCGGCCATCTCCTGGGGGCGGCGGGCGCCGTCGAGGCGATCTTCTCGGTCCTGGCGATCCGCGACAACATCTGCCCGCCCACCCTCAATCTCGACAATCCGTCGGTCGAAACCGCCATCGACCTGGTGCCCAAGCAGGCGAAGAAGAAGGACATCAACACAGTTCTGTCCAATTCTTTTGGTTTCGGTGGTACCAATGCCTCGCTGGTTCTGCGCCGCTATGCGGCCTGACCGCTCTGGAAGGATGACAGCCGAAATTGACTACCGGCAAGGGACCGCAACGGGTTTCTGAACCGCGCCGCCCGCGGCGGCGGAGTGCCGCGGCGGTGCGCGTGCTGGCCTCGCTGTTCGTGCTGCTGGTTCTCGCCGGCGCCATTGCCGGAGGCCTTGCCTGGTACGGCTACGATGCCTACAGCAGCGAAGGTCCACTCGCCGCCAGCAAAGTCTATGACATCGACCGGGGTCTCGGCACGGCCGACATCGGCGCCCGCCTCGAACAGCAGGGCATCATCAGCAGCGGCCGGGTGTTCGCCGCCGCCGCCTATGTGACCGGGGTGCGCGGAAGGCTCAAGGCCGGCGAATACGAATTCCCGGCCCATGCCAGCATGCGCGACGTTATGAACCTCCTCGTCTCCGGCAAGGTCATCGTCTACAAGATCTCGATCCCCGAAGGCTTCACCAGCGACATGGCGTTGGCCCGCATCGCCGCCGACCAGGTGCTGACCGGCGAGGTGACATCGCCTCCCGCCGAAGGCACGCTGATGCCGGACACCTATCTTTTCCCGCGCGGCAAGACCCGTCAGCAGCTGATCGAGGACATGCAGGCGGCGGAAACAAAAATGGTTGACGACATCTGGACCCGGCGCAGGGACCTCTTGCCGATCACGACCCGGGAGGAAGCGGTGATCCTCGCCTCGATCGTCGAGAAGGAAACCGCACTCGCCGACGAGCGGCCGCTGATCGCCTCGGTGTTCGTGAATCGCCTGCGCAAGGGCATGCGGCTGCAGTCGGACCCGACCATCATCTATGGCATCGCCGGCGGCAAGGGCAAGCTCGACCGGCCGCTGACCCACGCCGACATCACCACGCCCACGCCCTACAACACCTATACCATCGACGGATTGCCGCCGGGACCGATCGCCAATCCGGGTCGGGCGGCGCTTGAGGCGGTAGTCAATCCGCCGGAAACGTCTTACCTTTACTTCGTCGCCAACGGCAGCGGCGGCCACGCCTTCGCCTCGACGCTTGAAGAGCACAACCGCAACGTCGCCAAATGGCGCGATCTCGCCGGCAACGCCGCAACCGCAGCTGCAGTGGACGCCGCGACCGCCGCCACGGCCAACGCTACGTCGGCAAGCAGCACCGCCACGGCAACCGCGCTGCCCTCGATCGAATCGACGCGCCAGGAGGCTGCCAACAATTCGGCAGCCGCTGCCGCCGACATCAGTACGGCCGCCAAGTCGGGTCCCGACATCATGGCCAATGCTGAACCGGCCGATACCGCCAAGCCGGCCGAGGCCAAGCCGGTGGATGTCAAACCGGCCGATGCGGCGGCCACCACGACCCCGCCCGTAGCGGTTCTCAAGCCCGGTTCGGTCATCAAGATCGGCAACCGGCTAGTGCCAATTCCAAAGCGCAAGCCGAAACGGTAAAGGGTGTGCCCGGACCTAAGCCGCTGCCGTTTCCGGGGCGGTGGCAAACAGGGCGTGGGCGGCGGCGGCGTCGATGGCTTGCGAGAAATAATAGCCCTGCAGCAGGTCGCAGCCGGCGAGATTGAGCAGTATCGCTTGCTCCTCGGTCTCGACTCCTTCCGCTGTCACCCTGAGGTCGAAGGAATTGGCGAGCAGAATGGTCGCCTGCAGCAGGGTCTGGCCGCCGAGGTCGGCGGTGATACCGGCGACCAGGGAGCGGTCGACCTTGAGACGGTCAAACTGGAATTGCCGCAGATTGGCAACACTCGAGTGGCCCGAGCCGAAGTCGTCGAGAGCGATAGACACGCCGAGCGCCCGGATGCGGTCCATCGACTGACGGACCCGCTGCGGCTGATCGATGAGATGGGTCTCGGTCACCTCGAGTTCCAGGCGGCGGGCTGTGAAGCCGGTCTCCTGCAGCACCGAGGCCACCGTCGCGACGAAGGCCGGATTGCGGAACTGGGCGGGCGAGATGTTGACCGCAAGCCTGATCTCCGGCCATTGCCTCGCGGCGCGGCAGGCGGTGGCGAGCACGAAGGTGCCAAGTTCGTCGATCAGGCCGAATTGTTCGGCAACCGTGACCACCAGGTCGGGCCGTACCGGTCCGTGACCGGCGCGGTCCCAGCGTATCAGGGCCTCGACCGCGCAAGCCCGGTGGCTCTTCGCATCGACGATCGGCTGGTAGGCGAGGCGGAGCCTTCCGGCGGCGAGATCGGCCTTGAGATCGGCGGCCAGCGCCCGGCGGCCGAGATGATTGCCATCCATTTCCGGAGAATAGACGGCAGCCCCACCATGGCCCGCCAGCTTCGCCTGATACATGGCAACGTCGGCGCGGCGCAGGATCTCGCACACCTCGATCGCCTCCGCCGGACAGTCGGCAATGCCGATGCTGGCGCCGACCGATATAGCCCGGCCGTCCAGGTTGAACGGCTCGGCGAGGAACTGGATGATGCGCTGGGCCAGGGCGCGGGCATCCTCGGCGGCGCGGGACCCCCGATGCACGACGGCAAATTCGTCGCCACCCAGCCTGGCCAGCAGGGCGGCGGGACCGGCCAGGGCGGCAAAGCCCGCCGATACGGCGGCGATCAGCCGGTCGCCGGTTTCGTGGCCATAGGTATCGTTGACGCTCTTGAAGCCGTCGAGGTCGACGAAGGTGATGGTGAGGCCGCCATCCCCGCGCTTGGTATCGCTCGAAGTCTCCTCGAGATACTGCATCAGTCGCATGCGGTTGGGCAGGCCACTCAAGCCATCGTGGGTCGCCTGATAATGCGACTGGGTCTGGCGCTCCTCGACTTGCCTGACTTCGTGGTAGCACAGCCAGGCGATCGCTAACATGACGACGATCAGATAGAGAATGATCGACCAGGCCTTGGGCGAAATCGCTCGGTTCGACAGATCGCCGGGCCGGCGGTCGGTCCAGGCGAGATGCATAACCGGGTTGCCGAAGATGTCGGTCACCGTGAAAAAGGCACGGGCCGCGCTGGGTTCCGTGTGGAAGTCTTCGATCACGAAGGTCTGGCCGATTTCGGCGATGAATTCGGGAGTGAGGAACTTGGCAAAGACCAGATAGCGGCCCGGCGTGTCGGCGGGAACGAGCCCAGTGGTGGTGGGAACCAGATTGCCGGCGGCGACGATTGCCGGCCCTTCGGCGGTGGCCAGCACCGAGGCGGCGGTCTTGAATTCCAAAGCGTCCGACGGCAGCCGGGCAATGAGACCCTTGAGGCCGCCCTTGAAGTAGAGCTCAACATCGGGGCTGAAGGATTTTCCGGCATGATAGGCGGTGAGCACCTGGCCGTTGCCGTCGACGGCGATCACCACGTCGTAGTTGACGCCGGTTTCGCTAGGTCCGCCCCAGGCCGAGGCGGCGAAGGCCTGGTCGATATCCTTGGCATAGAGATTGAGAGCTGCGTCATCCCAGTTGGCGTTGTCGGCAATGGTGTTGGCCAGCTGCTCGACCGAGGAGGCGATGGCCGATTGGGCAACCTCGCGGGTGCGGTCGTGGTCGGCGATATTGGCGCCGTTTGACACGCTGGTGATCAGATCGGCGGCAAGGCCGATGGCGCCGGCACAGGCGATCAGGATCGGCAAGACGATCGACAGGCCAAAACGGCGGGTGCGGCGGTTGCTCATGGAAGCCCGTTGCGAGTACAGCCTGACTATCCACGCTGCCCGTTAAGGTGCGGTAAGAAGGCGTAACAAACGGGAGCGTAAGGGGAATGACCGAATTTGTCGGCAAGTGTTAATGACCGGCGAGGGTGCCGTTAACCATGCGCTGACGGAGAGTTGAGCCGGATACTGTCCGCAGCCGCTGCATCCCGGCGCGGAAAAACATCGTTAGCAGTATCGGTGAGGCAAGCCCTCGCGCTGCCTCTATGGAAATTTCATGCTGCACCGGCTTGTGCCGATTTCCGCTGTGGTCCTGGCCGCCGCGGCTGTCATCCGGTTTGCACTTCGGTTGTTTCGCGCTCGGCGGACATCTCGTGGCCTTGCCAGACGAAGCCGTTTGAGACAAAGCCTGCCACCCAGATTGCCGGAATGAGCAGATCGCGAGCGATCATGCCGACGGTGGACTCGAAAGAGACATGCCACCGCATGCATTTTGCCAGGATCAGCTCACTGGCAACCCATAGCAGAAATAGCGAGCCACCGGTCGCAAGAAGGTCAAAGCCGAGACGCCAGGCAACCGCCACGCCGGCGGCGGTCGGCAATAGGCTGCCGGCAAAAATTTCCGGAAGATAGAGGAGCGGGAACGTTGCGCGCCTGAGCCGCGCCCAGCGCACTTGGCGCCGCCAGAGTTCGGACAGTTTGCGCCGTCCGAGCGGCTGCGCGAAGGGATGCCGCGTCAGGCGCACCTTGAGGCCGATGGCGCGTATGGCCTTGGTGGCAGCCGCATCCTCGGCGGGTTCCTGCCCCAGGGCCTCAATGCCGCCGATCGGCTCGAGGATCGACTTGCGGAACAGCAGGTTCTTGCCGTGGGCAAACCCAATGCCGAATTGATCCGCGAACAATAGCCAGCGCGCCTGGTAAGTGTTGAGAAAGTCACATTCGACGCAAGCCCAGAAATTGCCGGGCCGGTCACCGATCGGCGGAGAACTCACCAGTCCGGTTTCCGCATTCCACACTTCAAACATCCGGCCGAGATAGTCGGGGGTGAGCATCACGTTGGAGTCGATAAACACGGTGAAATCATTGCGCCCCGCCCACCAGCCCTTGGCGCAATTGTTGAGCTTCGGATTGCGGCCGATGCGGTCGTCTCCAATCAGCAATCGGGCATCCACTTCAGGATGCGCATCGATCAGACGGCGCGTGACCTCGACCGCAGGATCGCCGGCATAGGCGGCACAAAAAATGATTTCGACGTTCCTTGCTTCGAGTTCAAACGAGCTTTTCAGCGTGTCGTGCAGATACGGATCGGCGCCGGAAATTGGTCGTACGATCGTGACTGCAGGCAGGGGGAAGTTGCCCGCCGCGGGTTCCCCGTGGCGCATGCGGAGGGCCACGGCAAGCACCGACAGAAGGTGAACGGCCGTCGTGCCAACGCAGAAAAGGATGAGCAGAGAGGTAATAGTGGTTGACATATCCATTCGTCAAATCTCTACGCAATCCTGGCTATGTGAATGTTATTGGCGTGACAAGGGCAAGTCGGCGGCAGATCGAAATGCTAAATGGAGCCAGGCCATCGCGGAGAACCAAGGGACTAACCGGCCTGACCGGCTTTCAGTACCGGACGGGGTGGCAGGTTATTGCATATTGTCGGGTTGGTCGAGAGGGGTTGGAGCTGAGACGGTTGCGCGTGAGGGAGACGACCCGTAACCGAGCGTGGAGTGTGGGCTACGGTGTTCGGGCGCATTGCCTGGCGTAGTGGGCGCAGGCTCGCCATCGCCAGGGTGAAACCCACCGATCAAGGCGATTTGGTGTATTGCGCCGCGAAGCTACGGTCGAAGAGATGAGCGAGCGCCAGTGCTGTCCGTCGAGTAATGTGGTCGGCGTCGCGATACCGTGAGATGCCAGCCAATTCCACCCGGCAAAGCTTGGCGTCGCAGAACCACGGCGTGGGATCGATGATCGACACACTCCATCGGGCTGCCGCCTGCCGCAGGACCTTGAGAGCCAGACCCTGGCGGGCGTCGACCGCCGCCCGCGTCGGATTGACATTGGCCACCGTATTGCTGAGGGCCGCGCGGGCAAGCGACACTGGAACATCATAGCCAGGTTCCGGCACATCCATCACCAACACGGCGCGGACGCCGAGTGCCGCCATGGCGCCGATGGTGGAATCAAGCGCGGACGAAACCTTTTCCGACCTGTCTCTTGTCGGATAGGGCGCGGCAGGATCATAGAACGGGCCTTCAAGGCCGTTCTGCGCCCCCAGCACCTCGCGTGGCCAGCGGGCAACCAGAAAGACCAGCGGAATCCGCTCGCGCTTCAGGAGATCGATCACGGCGTTGTTTTGCGCGCGGCAACCATCCCGCTTCGCCGCGTCGGAACTCAGATATTCATAGCCGATAAGTGGCGGGCAGCCGCCGCGGCCGACGAACAATCCGCGCCTGCCGAAACTTGTCCCGGCCGAGTCGAAAGCCGGCGCCATGGCGGCGGCATGAGAATCTCCCCAGACCAGGAAGCTGACCCTGCCACCCAGCGCACCCATGGAACAGAGCTTGCCCTTCAGGACAGACTCCGTGTCAAGACCTGCTCCATTGTTGTCGGTAAAACAGTCCAACCCAGAAAAGGGGCTCGCCTCTTGCTTGACCGCGTAGATCTTCTGGACTTCCGGGGGAAGCCGTCCCGGCAGACCGCCCATGGCCGGGATGGCAAGACCCAGGGCAACCGAGGCCGCCGCCACCGCTGCGCCACTCCGAAACAAGGTGCGCCGGCGGCCGAGAAGCGCGCGCCGGCGCACCGGTTGCTCGATGAAGCGCCACGAGAGCGTTGCCGCCACCAGCGAGGCCGCGAGAGCGAGCATAGCTTCGCTGCCGGTCAGAAGATGTCCCAACCTGTACTGGGCAAAGATGATGATCGGCCAATGCCAGAGATAGAGCGAATATGAAATGAGCCCGACGAAGACCAGCGGCGGCGTCCCGAGCAAGCGGCTCAGCGGATTGGCGCTGGTTCCGGCCGCAATGACCAGGGCCGTGCCGATGCACGGCAGGAGCGCCACCGCCCCCGGGAAAGGCGTGCTCGCAGAAATTCCGAATACCGCTGCGGCAATTAAAGCTAGACCGACCGCAGCGAGGCACGCGCCGAGCGTGGCATGCCGTACCGAAAGCGATGGCACCAGGGCGAGCAGGCTTCCGGTTCCGAGCTCCCAAAACCGCGCCGGTAGCAGGAAGAATGCGGCTTCCGGCGCCCGCCGCACCCAGACGACGCTCATCAAGAACGAGGCAACCGTCAAAACTGCAATGATCGCGGTTCTGCGTCCCGGCAGGAAGCGGCCGAGGGCCGCAAGTAGCAGCGGAAAGACGATATAGAACTGTTCCTCGACACCGAGCGACCAGGTATGAAGCAATGGCTTGAACTGGGCGATCGTGTCGAAGTAGCCGGATTCCAGCCAGAATCCGATGTTGGACGAGAACAGGGCCGCCAGCGCCATGCTGCGCCCGAACAAGCTGAATTCCGGCGGCATGAATAACGACCACGCGGCAACGGTGCTGGCCCCGAGCATGGCGAAGAGCGCTGGAAAAATGCGGCGGATGCGTCGTTCATAGAAGGTCAGGACCGAAAACCGTCTCTCCGCCATCTCGCCGGCAATGAGCGAAGTTATCAAATAGCCCGAAATGACGAAGAAAATGTCGACTCCGGTGAATCCTCCGGGAAAGCCCAAACCGGCATGAAACATCACGACCGGCAGCACAGCGAGAGCCCGCAGTCCATCGATATCGGCCCGGTAGGCCGGGCCTCCGTGCGAGGTCGCGGCCGCGGAATCCCCTTGGATTTTGTGCGGTAATGTTTTGCAGCCTAACTGTAGCGTTGGTTTTGGCAGGATTTGCTGATCCCATCCGGGCGAAGTTCAGCCGTCTTGGTGAACTTGCAGGACTTAGTTCCAGAGGCTGGATGTTCCCAATCGGCGCGCTACCGCATAGGCTGGGCTTGTCTTCCATTTGAGAAGAGCTGTCCAGTTACAGAGTAGTAATGTCCGGGCTAGAATTTTCTCGTGATGCCGACGGACTTGTTCGAAAAGACGACGCTGGCCATCCCTTCCGTTGCCAGCCATTCGTCGACCGCGCGGCGGCATCCCGAGTATGATTTGTAGTCGTCGAAGATCATCAAGCCGCCTGGTGCGAGGTGCGGAAAAATTCTTGCGATGCAGACACTGACGGACTCATACCAGTCGCAGTCGATATGCGCGAGAGCGACCGGTCCGCTTAGTTCCAACGTGTCCTGGAAGAGGCCACGGACCGTCTTCAGGCCATGGCTGACCGCGGTTATTCCGTAGGCGGCAAGATTGGAACGAACGGTCTCCTCCAACTGATCGACATAGCCATAATATTGATATTGGTCGCCACCCAACCCTTCGGCTTTGCCCGATGAGATGACAGAGAAGCGGCTATGCGCATCGGCGCCATCCTGCTCGCCCGGTGGCGGAATGAGGCCAAAGACGTCGAACAGAAGCAGGCCGGACGAAGCCGGCTTTAGACGCCCAAGAAGGATTGCAGATCCGCCCAGCGCGACGCCGGCTTCGACGAAGTCTCCCGCTATGCCGCGTTCGCCGATGTCGATCGCGGCCCAGGCAAGATTCTTCAGCTTCGTTGCACCTACGTAGGTCAGGTGTTTTTCGCGCAACTCGGAAATGAGGGCTTCGATGGGCTTGCGTTTCTCGGCTGGAATAGCGTCGAATTGCGGTGTTTTGGACCTTCCAAGTATCCTGCGCAACCAGTCATTCAGCATCACCACTTACCTATCGATTCAACAAATTTCAGCATAACCGGAAAAGTCCGCAAGGCCGCCTGTCGGATCCGTTCGAAGTCAAAATCCATGACGTCTTCAAACTTGGTCGGATCGCACAGCGGAAATTCGAAATGTTCGGATATTCCGGTTGACCGCTCGTCGACCTTGGTGAGGAAGCTGCGCTTGTTCTGCGACAGCATATTGAGATGGGCGTGCAGGCGGCTCCCAAAGTGCAGATCCGCCGCTTTGTAATACGCAAGGCCCTCGTCGATGCCCGCCGGCTTGAGAACCCTGAAGCCGCGGTGGGTGGCGTAGGCTTGCAGCGCATCCGCGGTTTTCCGGAAGGTTCCAAGCACGTTTTCCGCAAACCAGGTTTTCCGCTTCAAAGCATAGTCCTGGTGCACTACGAGCCACTTTTGGGCATGCGGGAATTTCCGCGCGACGAAGTCGATGGTTTGGCTCTCGCGATCCCAGAAGGCGCCCCGCTCGGTGGTCGTCACCGCGACGATGTCTTTGCCGATCTGAAAACGCGAAGACTCGAGCAGCGGCTTGTCGTAGAGCACAGGACAGCCGGTCATCAGAAACTGAGACGTCAACCCGGGAATCGACCGACGCAGATATGCAACCGTTCTCGGGCACCGCCAGGACGAGTAGCGGATCCTCTCGTGAATGATCGCGATCGTCTCCCGTGCCGCCGGACTCATTTCGCTGTTGCGAGCGGGCTCACCATGAATGCCAATGCCCATTGGCACGAAGATATAGGGCCGCGCGCGAATTTCATCGGGTTGCAGTGCGGGCCATGGCGCAAAATTGTCATCCAACTGGTTTGCGCCAGCCAGAATGATCCCGCCGCTTTGCAGTAAGGCCTGCTTTTGGACTTCCGACGGCTGGTATCGCGACGAGAAACGTCTTTCCGGCGGAAACGGGCCGATCCGCCTTTCGATCGCCCGCAGGATAAATTCGTCACCCAGGTTGGGCACTTTCTTTCCTCCGGGCGGGAACAGATAGGGTGTCAGCACGCTGAGGGCGCGGGACGTCACCTGAGGCTGGGGATCTTGCATCAGGAATCCTTATCTCTTCCTTCATATGTCCGGGCAAGATTTGCAAATGCCTCTTCATCCTTGAGTTTGCCTTTCGGAAAGAGAATGAGTCCATCCTTGGCAAGCTCGAAACTGACATCGCGCGACGTGAGCGCACTGAAGCTGTTCCGCCTTTCGTCCTCGCTCATCGCCCGCACGGCCCGGTAGAGCGCAAATTGGTCGAAGGCAAACCAGTAGAAACCGGCCCGCAGGAACCGCTCGATATAGTCGCACGCGGTGGCTAGGAATTGTTGTCCGACAGGATTTGCCGAGGCGAAGACCACTCCGCCCAGTGTACGCTTGCAAAGGTTCTTCTCATTGGGTCGCAGCAGCAGGGCGCATTCGATACCACCCCCGAACCGGTCCTTGATGTTGCCGTTAAAGAGAATGTCGATGTCAGTAATCAGCAAAGTGGCACCGCTCAGCCGTTGAATCGTGCGTGCAGCCAGAAACCGCGAACTGCATATGTACAGGCTCTTCCATGTTTGTTTGGAGGATGCCCTGGCCCGGCGCTCGAAGTCCCTGCTCGCAAAGTATTCATGGCTCAACGTCAATTGCAGACTGGAGTATTTTTCTTGAATGCTCTTAATCAGATTGAAGTCACCGTTTTGGGGATTGTACAAGTGAATGTGCAGGCGCGGGCCGGGAATATGGACAACCATTGATCCGGCAAATGGCAGCAAGAACCGTCCGAGGTATTCGCTGTCCGCCGCGGTAAACACGATGATGTCATCGCGGGCAATTCCTGTGGCTGGCGGTAACCGGTCGATTTCCATACGGTGATGGTACCTTGCGGAGCATAATGCAAGACGCAGCACCCGCAAATACTGCAGCAGCAACAAATCGATTCTTTTTGAGAGTTTCATGCCGAATGGCCAAGGAATTCCGCTAAATTGGTGCACAAAAACCATAGCCAACACGATCTGGCAAGTCTAGATGAGGCTCCATGGAATTGTCCTCCGGGAGCCGTCATGATCAAACTTCAATCGCTTTTTCGTCGCAGGCGCCCATTCAATCTGTCCGATCAGCGAGCAGAGCCGTGGTTACGCCGGGCGGAAGATGCAGTGTCGCTTGTCGATTTGATCCCGGACCTTGCGCAACCGTTCCGTGCCGTCGACCTGGGCGCGGGCGACAAGAAGCTTTCGAGAATTTTGACCGGGAAATACAAGATCGAGTATACTGGATATGATAAGTTTCCTCAGTCCGACGACATAGTGGTCTGGAATGCCGACTTAGGGCTCCCGCCCGATCTGGGGGATGTTACCTTCGCCTTAGGGCTTATCGAATACCTTGCGGCTCCGCGCAGCCTGTTCCAGGAAGCAGTATCGACCGGGCGCTATTTAATCTTTTCCTATGTCACAAGCGATTCAGGTCTGTACTCTGCGAATCGCCTAGAACAGCTAGGTTGGAAGACGCATCATTCGATTTCGGAAATCGAGAATATGGTGACGTCCGCAGGCCTCAAGATCATCAAGCGTCGCGATAACGCCGATGACAACTATTCCTTGTGGCTCGTATCTTCCGTGAGTTCGCTTTCGCATAGCTGATGACGCGGCGACGCTTACTTGCCTAAATTTTTGACGGAGGTCGGGTCAGGTCCCGGCCCCCGCAATCGGCAGGTTCACGCCGCAAATAACGGCTTTTCGGCAAGGCTCGGGGTCTTGCGCAGGACCTCGATGGCGTCGTGCCGGACGTGATTGTGCTTCATCTCGTCGCGGATCATGGCCTCGCTGACGATGCCCTTCTCGATGCACTCCTTGAGCAGGGCGAAGAACAGCCGTTCCTGATTGGGATCGGGGTGGCGGTCGTAGGTGCCGAGCAGCCCGTACTCGCCGAACAAGGCGCGGCGGACCCGGTGATAGATATTGCGCGGCATCAGCGAGCCTGCCTTCTCCGCCGGCCGGAAGTCGACGGGCAGTCCGCTCTTCCACGGCTGCGTCTGGCGCTTGGTGTTGTGGATCATGCGGGTTTCGCGGGTCAGCTTGTCGAAATCGTTCCAGTAGGTTTCGAGCGGGCCGATCGAATCCTCCGGCTCAAGCTGCAGCGTGATCCACTTCATATAGTCGCGCTCGAAGCGGAACATCTCCGTGAAGTTCTCCTTCACCCGCCAGTGTTCGAGCTTCGGATTGTCGAGAACCATGACGCTCGAGGCATAGACGCGGCGCTTGGAACCGGTGCGATGGCGGGCAAGGATGGCCTTGCCTTGCAGGTCGCGGGTCAACAGCGGAATCACGTCGGAAACGCAGAACACATCGGGGTCGACCACCAACGAACGACCCTGGTAACCCATCAGTTCCGGCGGCATGAAGCGGAGAACGGTGAAGGACTGCAGGTCGTCGTTCATCCATTTTCGTTTCAACCCGTCGCGCAGATAGCTGCGACCTTCATGCTCGAGCAGCCATGGATAGTCCTTCGTTTCGATGAGCTTCACATCGAAAGCATTGCGATCCGAAGCGAAGCGCTCGAAGGAATATTGCGAAACGATCGCGCCAAGGATCTGCTTATTGTTGGTGTGGATGAAAACGCAGGGTTTCGTGGCCATTGGCAATCTTCGCTGCTAGTGAGGAAACCTATTGGTAAAAAGCTAGCAGCATGTCGTCCGCGAGGCAATACGGCCATGCGTCACATGGCACCGGCCCGGCGCTAGTTATAACCGAATATCGGCGAAAGGCCCTCGCGGACCATCCGATCGACTTCTATGGCTTCTTCGTCGGTCATATAGTCACGCCAGCCGCCGACCTTGCCGCGCCTGACCTTGAAGCTGGCAGGATCGTTGGCATCGCCCGGCCGCAGCCGCGCATCGGCCGTCCACCGGCCGGCATTTTCCCGCTCCATCCGGCGCATGTTGTCGAGCGAGGCATAGGCGACGCAATCGTCGAGTTCGGCGGCGGTCGGCGACTGCCCGAAAAATTCCAGCACACGTCGTAACTGGTCGCGCGTCGCGGCGCGCAGATCTTCGTATTTGACGACCAGGAGAGTTGGAAAACGCTCGATGTCGCGGGCCCAGGCATTCAGGAAGTCGAGAGTCTTCGGTATGCCCGCCGCGTCGCCGGCGACAAAGTCATAGACACCGTTGTCCTCGGCCGGATAGGCGTTGATGAGCTTCTTGCGGTCGAGCATGCGATGTTTCCATTGGAAGTATTGCGAAACCGCGGTGTCGCGCGGATCGCGGATCAGCAATACGATGCGCGATCGACCATAGATGTCGAATTTCCGGTCGCTGCCCAGATAGTCCTTGATGTAATTGTCATGGGTGAAGAAGATCACCGGAATGAGCCGATTGTGTCGGTGGAAATCGTCGAAATCCATGATGCGACCTTCCAGCAGGCCGTATTTCTGGGCAAAATAGCGTGAGAGCAGGACGGTGAGCCAGGTGCGGCCGCTCTTGCCAAAGGATACCACCACGCCGTCGGCGCGGGCGAGCTTCTTGCTCTCCTCATAGCCGCGCAGTCGACGCTCGATGCCGACACTGGTTTGGCGCGGCAGGACCGCGGATGCCGCGGCGATCGCTTGGCGAAGTGCGGTGCGGATTTGGAAAATGGAAGGAAGCGGCATCAAGCGAATGCTAGCCCCGGTTTGCGCAGCGACGGTGTTTGCCGGCCGCAGGCTTAACAAATCGGCACGATCGGTTCAATCGGTCCGCCGTCATTGCACGAGACCGGGCCCCGGCCCAAATCCTGGGCCAGTCTTAGAGGCGATGCCTGCGGACTGGCAGCTCACCCGACCGGCTGCGATGGATCGGGAAACCCCGGCGACAACTGACCTGTCGACATGAGCGCTGGCCGTCTCGCCGGCAAGACCCGATTGAAAATTGCGATATAGCCATCCACCGATGCTTGCGCGGTGAATGCCTTCGCCCGCTCAATCAGTAACTGCCGGTCCACCGGAGCGTCCAGCGTGTCGAGAATCGCCTGCGCGAGGCTTTGCGGATCGCGGCAAGGTACCAGCCTGCCATATTTGCCCTTGTCAAGAATCTCCCAGGGGCCGCTCGGGCAGTTGGTGCTGACCACCGGGCAGCCGCAGGCCAAGGCTTCGATGAGGACGGCCGGCAGGCCTTCCCATGCCGAAGACATTACAAAAAGCGAAGCCCGCGCCATCCAGGCAAAAGGATTTTCCGAATAGCCGAAGAGACAGACGTCGTTTTCCAGGCCGTGTGAGGCAATCATCTTCTGCAGGCGCGGTCGCTGGCTGCCCTCGCCCAGCAGAACGAGGCGCATGGGGCGCTTCTTGCGCGCCAGAGCGAAGGCGGCAATCAGCGTCGGAAAGTCCTTCTGCATGCGGAGACGGCCGACGCCGAGAAGCACCGGAGGCCCGCCCTTCGCCAGCCATGGATGGTCTAGCGCCTCCGTGCTTCTCTCGGCTATCGTCTCGTCAAGCACCGGTTCGAAAACCGTTGCAATTCGCTCACGCGATACGCCAGATAGACGTGCGACTTCGTCGGCTACCCCGTCGGCAACGGCAATGGTCGCCGTGGCATGCCGATACACGAGATGCGAAAGTGCCCGCAGATAGAGATCGACAATGGGGCGCAGCGGCGCCCACAAATTGAGATTGCCCGAGGGGAAATTGGTGGCGCGAAGGAGCAGCGGCATGGTGCGCCCCGCCATTCTCCAGGCGACAACAGACGTCAGCAAAACCCTGTTCGAGCCGGCGACAACGAGTTCCGGCTTCTCCAACCTCATGTAGCGAGCAAGCGCTATGGCTCCAATGTAAACGCGTGCCCAACGGAACGGCACCAGCTGGTAGAGCGTCGCGTGCAACCGTCCCCACTTCGGAGAATTCAAGGCAAGAAAGCGCACGCCCGGGCCCAGCATCTCCCTAGATGTCGACTGATCGTTGATGACGACAAAGTCCACATCGTAGCCGCGCGCCGCCAGGCCATTTGCCAGCGTCACCGACCGGCGCTGTGCGCCGCCTCCCGAGAGCTTGTAGAGGAACAGCGCGGCGTGCGGCCGCCCGGTGGCGCGGCGGTGCGATGAGGGCTGATCGCCGGCAGGAGCATCGGCAAGCGGAGTCGATCGTGTAACGCGGCTCAGCGTCTCGACGAATCCCAGGAGAAGGAAGGCCCGCACCAGCAGATCGGAAGCGCCTTCAATCCACTGAAAGACCGGTGGCTCGCCGGTGCCGCGATAATATGCCACAGCCAGGACGCTACGAAGCGTCTCGGCAAGCTGGAGGACGGTAGCGACCGCAAAAAATTGCCTTGCCGCGCCGAAGTCCCCCGACACCAGCGGCGTCAACGCCAGGACTAGTGCCGGCGCCAGCCACAGCAACGCGATCGCAACATCGAACGGGCCCGCCTCGGCGATGTACTCGACAATGCTCAGGGCCAGGAAGAGGACGGAGATGCCAGCCAACAAGCGATTGGATCGGAGCTGGGACCGCGCAAGAACGCTGACTGCAAAACCCGCAAGACACAGCGCAAGCCCCAGAACGAGGTTGAGCGCATCCGCGGGCGAACCTGGAATCTCGAGCGGCAGCCGCAACCAGTACTGCCCGACCATGATCGTGGCAATGGTGAGCGCGAGGATACCGGCAAGCCCGTACGTGAGTCGACTTGCCGGGAACTTCGATACAGCGATCATGGAAGTGGCTTTCCGCTTGGCAATGGCATCTGGACGAAGCGTAACAGCATCTCGTCACCGGCGACAAGACGTCAGTCTACTTCCTCATGCTCTCGGATTACAGTGGCGGCGGCGAAGTCTGAAGCATTAACAAGACGAACTCGCATTAAATGGGAGTAAGGTGAAAGGCCCGACTGTGCACCGGCCACGTCTCGTAACTGAACGCGGTCGAATGCTTCTTCGCCGCGCTGAGCGGACGATGCCACAAATCGGCACGAAAGGTTCGATCACTCCACCCCGGCAAGACGCCGCAACCTGGCCGCGACCCGCGCGGTGTCATCCGGAAGCGGCTCGGCATGTCTGCTGGGCGTATCGCCAAGCCGGACCGCCAGGCCTCTGTCATAGAGGAAGGCATACAGCCCATCGAAATCGCGGAACTGCCGGCCGGCCCCAATCTCAATAAAACGGCTGATGAGGCCCTCCCCAGGGTCATGCCAGCCGAGCTTGCCGGCTGCCTTCATCAGGAACGCATTTACGCGCGGCAGTTCGGCAATCGCCAGGGGGCGGCCGAGCCTGGCGACTTCGACGATCATCGAGATGCTATCACCGGTGACCACGAAACGATCACCATGGGCTAGAAGTCCCAGATATGGATTCTCGACCGGATCGGCGGTCCAGCGGTAAAGCCGGTCGCCGGGGCCGAGCAAAGGCTGCAGGGCATCGGCGATCTCCGGCGCCGTGCGCCGTGAGGTGCTCACATAAAGGCTGCCGCCGGGACTTTGCCCGGTGCGGACCTTTTCAAGAATGCGCTGCGCTGTCGTGACACCGAGCCGCATCGTGCTTGTGCCGCCGCCCAGCAGCAACACCGTGAGCGGTCGCGGCATGTTGCCGATGCTGTCGGCAAAGCGGGACCGCGCCGTTGCAATCTTGGCTGGATCCAAAGCCAGGAGCGGCAAGCCGATACGGCAAATTCGCGGATTTTCCGCCACGTTGTAGTAGGCGGGCACAATGATGAGATCGAAAAGTTTAGTGCTGCCCTTCGCTGCGTTGAAAAGTGCGATGCGGCATGCGCCCGACGACTGCTGCTTGATCCACAGCGCTACCATCGAGAGCCTGCGGCCGATGGCAATGACCACATCGGGCCATGGTGCCTCGAGACGGTCGGAAGCCGCCCTATCGATGTGATGAAGCGACGCCGAGACGGCTGGTTTCGCGGTCTCGAATTCGAGCCGCATCGTGATGCGGCGGATTTCATAGTTGAGCCCCATGGCATCCGCAGCAGCCAGGACCTGGGCGTTGTCGCCTCCTTTGCTGCCGACGAGAACCCAAATACGGGGCGTGCATGGTTCGGATGCCATAGTCGCCGCGTTCACGCGAACCTAGGCCGGCCGCGATAGGACTGCGAGATAGTTTACCGGCAGGCCGCCGCCGGTGTATCGGAAGCGGCTGTCTATCCGGTTCGCGACCCAGTGGAGTGGAGGAATCAGGATGCGGAATATGCCGAACAAAAGCAACGCGCCTACTCCAATAGTACCGCCGCCATAACCCGCGGGCGTTCGTGGAAGGCGTTTTTTCATCAGCCGCAACTGATGGGCAACGCTTCCCAGATAGCCCTCGAGCCAATGCAAATCGTCGATTTCGAACCCTGCCGAGCCGAACAGGTGTTTCAGCCCATATTGTGTATAGCGGTAAAAGTCGTAAGGAATTTCATGCTCTTGGTACCACAGCGGAGCCGTGAAAAACAATTTTCCGCCAGGCGCCAGCACCCGGTGCAGTTCTTTCAATACTTCGAGCGGATCAGGCAGGTGTTCCATGACCTGAGTGAAAATGATGGCATCAAAGCGCCCGTTTTCCACCGGAATCCGCGAGAGGTCGCAAACATATGTTGGGGACGCGTATTCCTTGTCGATTTTCGCAAAGTCGGAGGATTCGTAGCGCTGCCGGTGAAACTTCAGGGCATATCTCTGATCTCCCGAGCCTGCGTCGAGGATCAAAGCACCATCCTTCAAGGTCGAAGCGAAAGCCGTGAGTTCGCGGTCAAGCCACATTCTAGAGGAATTCATTCCCTATGCCCGGTGACGACAATATCCGGCCGCTTATATACATTCGGCCGTCAAAATCAAACTGTCGTACAAGGATTTCGAAGCCTGATTCACTTCCGTTTCGAAAGGGCTGCCGGCCCGTGTCCGCCGAGATTGACAGGGCTTAGCCGTGGTCCTACCTACATGACCGAGAGTAGGATCGTGTCCTTGTGGTTAGACCGACAATGAAAAGACCCGGAATCTTCATACAGACGAACGCCAAGCAGGCCATCGGGGCCATCGTATCGGCCTATTCGATGACGCGGAATTCGGCCCATGCCGACGACTTCGATGTCACCATCATGCATCAGGAAGACTACCCCTTCTTCCAGGCCCGCGAAGGCGAGACCTTCATGCGCCACGGCGTCAAACGCGTCTGGCGGAACAGCGATTTGCAGTCCTTCACCCTGGTGCGCTTTCTGCCGCCGCAGCTGATGAATTACGAAGGCCGTGCCGTGGTTGTCGATCCCGACGTATTTGCTATTGGCGATGTCTGGGAGTTGCTCAGCCGCGACATGGGTGACAATGCCATCATGTGCCGTCAACTGAAATTCAGACGGCACGGCTATGCGACGAGCGTGATGTTGCTCGATTGCGCCAAGCTCAGGCACTGGAATGTCGAGCGGGGCTTCAACGATTTGTTCGAGATGAAGCGTGATTACCACGACTGGATTTCGCTGAAGCTCGAACCGCCGGGATCAATCGGCCTGATCGAGCCGGAGTGGAACGATTTCGACAGGCTGACGCCCGCCACCAAGATGGTGCACAACACGCGCCGTCGCACCCAGCCGTGGAAAACCGGCCTGCCGGTCGACTACACTCCGACCGAGCTCTTCCCGGTGCTTGGTTGGCTGATGCGGGCCCGTCGCAAGCTGTTCGGCGACTATGGACTGCTTGGACGCTATGCACGCCATCCCGATCCCAGCCAGGAAAACCTGTTTTTTGGACTGCTGCGCGAGTGTCTTGAAAAAGGCCTGGTGAGCGAGGCGGAAATCAAGGACGCCATGTCGCACAACTATGTGCGCCACGACTCCTTCGAGGTGATCGCCAAAGTGCCGCGCCTGAAGACGGCAGCCTGATCAGCCGGCCTTCCGCAGCCTCTCGACGTTGAATGCAAGAAGTCTTGCCAGCCGCCCGTCGCCCATGGGCGCGCGCGTGACGCGTTGGTGAATGTCGAGATCGGGTTTGATATTGCCTTCGACGAGGGCCGGCCCATCCGGCAGGATGCCGATATCCCATCCCACCACGACGCGATCCGGAAAGGCCGCGTGGGCGCGGCAGGCAAGATCGATCACCTGGGGCCACAGCGGCAATACTCGGCCCTCGATCGCCGCACCGGTGCTGGGATGAACCGTGCACCAGCCGACACCGGGCGTCAGCCCCATGTTGCTGGCTGGGCCGAGACGGCCGGTCTGCATATCGACGTTGGCGGCAATGCCGCCGGCATGGAAGTTGTCGACCGTATTGTTCTTGCCGATCGCCATGCGGAATGCCGCGTCGGTTGCCTCGAAACCACCTACCTCATTACGGCAGGTAACGAAGCGCACGGTCGCGAGCGCGCCGTTGTTGATGTCGTTCAGTTCCGGATGATTGACGACGCGGGGTTGTACGATGTAGTCGCGCTCCGCCGAAATGCTTGCGAGTTGCCGGAGCAGTTCCGCTTCGTCAAGCGGCCGGCCGGCTCGGTTTTGCCAGGTGCCATTGCCAACATAGTCCCAGCGTTCGGCGTTTCGGCCGCCGCGGCCGATGCGCGGCTTGACGAAGAGATCCTCGCGGGGCAAGGCAACCGGCCCGCCCTGGGGGTCAATAACCTTGCCATCGGTCAATTCCAACAGCACCGGCACGGCCTTGACGCCGGCTTCACGGCACCGGCGCGCGAATACCACCTTGTCTTGCATACCGTCATTCTGGCGCGGTTGCAGCAAGCCATAGATATGGCCCTTGGTTTCGTAGCGCTGCAGATAGAGATGAACCACCGCGCGCCGATGATCGTTGTAGATCTCGAACATATAGTACCAGTATGGCGCCATCGAACTGCGCACAGCCAGCATAACCTCTTCGCCAAGCTGACGGGTGATGTCCTTCGACGCCTGGGCGCGGACGTAGGTTCCGTTGCGGGCGGTGAATTGCGCGGCGCAAATGGCACAGGCAAAGGGCCAGATGGAAATCGCCAACAGGCCCCGCAGGGGGCCGCCGGTGCGCCGCCAGTAATTGCGGCTGTAGACGGAACGGAGATAGGCCGTGGGCGCGCCTTCCGCGGATGGCTGACGTCTCTTGACCAGATAGGCAACGGCCGTTGGAAGACCAACCAGGTCATAGGCAAAGTCTTCGCCCAGCCGCAGCAAGCGCTCCCTTATGCGAACTCTCAAGGGCTGCCGCATCAGGTGGCTCCGGACAGAACAGTTTCGGCGGCGGACGGAAGGTCGCGAGGTGCGGCGGAGGCAAGCATGGTTGCGAGGCCTGCGGCTGCTTTCAGATCGCTGCCGGGCGCCAATCCGCCCTGCCTGAGATCGAGGTGGAACTTGCGCTCGGTCCGGAAGCCTGCCGCCTTCGGCAGGGCCTCGCGCGCTTCGATCTCGAGCCGCCAGCGATCCGGCCTGCCGGTCAGGCGATAGACGTGATAGCGCGCCGGTGGATTGTCGCGATAGGGCTTTGCCGAAGCCGACGGAACACCAATTACCGGGATCATGCCGCCGGCGGCCGCCATCTCCTCGAAATCGGACTGATGCAGATGTCCATGGAGAACCAGTTCGGCACCCGCCTCGGCGAGTGTGGCGGCGAATTCCGGTGCGTCGAGCAGGGCCTTGCGGATTGACAGCATCGGATGCGGTGCGTGGTGGATGAGGACAACGCGGAACAGACCTTCGCGGCCCAGCCCGGCCAGCATGTGCCGCAAGCGCTCGATCTGTTGCGGGCCGAGCCGCCCGGCTGCCGGCGTGCCAGTGACCGGCATCGGTACGGCGCTGGTAAGGCCGACGAAAGCTACAGCCCCGCGGCGGCGGACGAAGGGAAAATCACGGATCGATGCCGGAGGCGTTTCCGGCTCGCCGGCGTCCGGGCTTCCCGCCATGAATTGCGCCCAGTGGGCGAACGAATGGCGCCAGTCGATCGGAACGCAGGCATCGTGATTGCCGGGGACGACGGTGACGTCCGCTGCCGGTCCGATACTTTCAAGCCAGTGGCGGGCGGCGATGAATTCAGCCGGCAGTGCCACGTTGGTGAGGTCGCCGGTGATCGCGACGTGATGCGGCGCAAAGCTGCGAATGTCGGCCAGCATCGCCGCAAGCAGTGCCGGATGATGAATGTGGCGTTTGTGAAGCAACCAGGAGAGATAACTGGTGAAACGCTTGTTGAACATCTGCCAGGGATAGGGCACGGGCACCGGTGCGAGGTGTGGATCGGAAAGGTGCGCAAAGACGAACACGATTCTGAATTCTCCGAGGCCGGCCCGACCCAAGTACTAAACCATTCCGGCCGGCCAATCCAGCATTGAACGGCAATTTGCTGCGGCTTAGTCGCACGTCAGATATGAAAATTAATTTTTGTTATGGATCGGGTGAAGCTGTCACGGTGATCCCGGCGGGTAGATCGCTCGACGGTGTCCTGCCGCCCATTTCGGCCGGCGTCTAAGGTCTGAGTTTCAAGACACTTTCGTCCAGCAACGGCTCGTTGAAACCCGCATCAGGCGATGCCCATAAGGTCCCTGACCCGTGCAACCGCACGGCCCATGTCCTGGGCCGGATCGGCCAAGCCCGGGTACCGAACCGCATTGCCGAGCCATGCCGCTCGGCCGCTCGCAATCAGCTCACGATGGACGATGCGGATGTCACGAGTCCACCAATCGGGACCAAAGATGAGACCGAGGCGCCAGAGCGTACTTGTAAAGTTGGCACCCTTCCAATGGGGAGGCGGCAGTCTGGAACCCTTCCTTGCTGCCGATTCCTCGGCGCGCATGGAGCGCCGACCGCTTTCTATGTCGAACAGGTGGGTAGGCTTTCCGGTCGCGCAGGCTTCGGTGATCATCGAAATGCTGTCGGCCGTGACGATGATCTCGTCCGCCATGGCAAGATAGGCGTGGAACGGATTGGCCGGCTGATCGGGTTGCCAGCGGTGGCAATGGGCTGGTGCCGTCAACCCGTCGAAAAGGGCGTGTGTCGCCGCCGGTGACGTGCGGGCCGATGTGGTCACAAGAAGGGAGCCATCGCGGCTCCTGGCCCTGTCGCTGGCCTCGCGCGCCAGCCGCGCTGCCGCTTCCGGTCCGAACCGGTAGGGACCGCTGTCGCCTCCGGCGAGAACGGCGGTCCAGGGTTTCGGCAGGCCGGCGAATGTCGGCTGCCACTGGCGCGCCGCGGCAGCGAGCCGCTCGGGCCAAACGTTGTGAAGTGGCAGCGTATTGTGCAGCACATTGGGGAGGACTGGCAGCCGGTACTGTGGCGTGGTGATCACCAGATCGAACCGATCGAGTCTCGCCCATGGCGTTCCCAGATAGACGAGCCGCGCTGCCGGATTGAGATGACGGCGAATCCACAAGGCCACCGCCTCGGTGCGGCGCCCGGCCCCGATGATGAGATCCGGATAGGGCGGATCGAGCGGGGTCGAGTTTGCCTGGTCAAGGCCGATGAGCGTTGCTCCGAGCAGGATACGTGGCAGCCATTCCGCCGGGCGATAAGCCAGCCGTTTCTCGTGGAAGGGAAGGCCCAGGGCCTCGGCCAGAGCAAGCAGCTGGGTGTTGTCGCCGGTGCGATGACTCATGAGCAGCCAGATGCGAGGCGGCGAAGTGCCGATAGGCGTGTTCATGCCAGAAGTGCCTTCACGGCCGACAGCGCCGCAGCCCCGGCCTCGTCCAGCAGCTTCGCGTCATGCGGCGCGGGATATTCCGGATAGATTGCCAGAACGCCGCGGTTGACAAGCTCGCGATAGAGGTGCTGCCGGTCGGCAGGAGCCTGAAGGAGTCCGCTGGCAAACAGGACGGCAAGACCGCCCGCGCGGTTGAGGGCCGAACTGAAGCGCATCGCAATCGGAGTCTGCTGCGGTAAGATGAAGACCGACACCGGCTTTCCGGTATTGATCGCCTCCACCGTCATCGAGACGCTGTCGGAAGTCACCACGAAACGATCCCCTTCGGCCAGCGCTGCCCGGTAACAATTGGGCTCTGTCGTGCTGGTCCAAAGCTGCAACAGGTCGGCATGCAGCAACTTCCCAACATCCTCTTCACACCTTCTGCCCGTGCGTGGGCTGGTTAGCACAATGAGTGATCCGCCGCTTTGCCGGGCTTCGCTGCCAGCGGCGTCGGCAATTTGCGCTATGGATCCTTTATCGAGGCTGTCGGGCGGAACGCTGCCACCGATGAGAACGACAATCCATGGTCGGGGTCTTCCCGCCATGCGGCGCTGTAGCGCTTGCCGTTCCTCGGCCGACGCGGGAGGCGAGGTCGCCAGCGGCAGCGGAAGTCTGACCACATTCCGGGCCACCGGCAGGTTGTACTGAGCCGTGGTGAGAATGAGATCGAACGGGGCGATTTGCCCGGACGGACGCCCCAGAACAATGATCCTCGTTCGATCATTGGAACGAGCTTTCAGGTCTCTGGCGACCCATGCGGCAATTCCCTCGGCCACGACGATTGCGTCAGGCCAAGGTGGATCAAGGCGGTCACTCCTTTGCCGATCGAGAAGCCACCGTGCCAAGGACGGAATGCGCACCAGCTTCGGGTGGCGAAACACCAGCTGCTTTTCCTCGACGATCCAGTCGGCAGCGCCATCGCCTCCCGGCACGCCGCGAAGCAAGTCTGCAAGATAGCGCATTTGCGCGAGATCGCCGGCCCGGCGATGTTTCAGGAGCCATATCCTTGTCTGCCGCGTCATAAGTCTTGCATCTTGATTCTTGGCCGGTGGGCGAATGTTTCGCCGAATAAGCTGAGATTGCCAATAGCCTACCCGTTCCGCAGGTTTCCGTCGCGGCGCATTCATGATCGGCAATCGCGGCAGGTATGGGTCCACCCGGGTTCGGATCGAGAGGGCGGCACTTGTCGGGCGGGCGGACAGCACCGCCAGGCTCGGCAGCCCTCCAGATTCACACTTTGGAGATAAGGATATGCCCAGACCCATGAATCTGGAGCGTTTCCTTGTTGGCGAAGCGATTCCACTTCGCCGGGAAACGCTGTGTGTCTTAGGCCGGTTACCACACCGGCGCGCTGAGAGCGGCGAAAATCAATGCAAGATCATGTCGGTGGCCTTTTCGGCAATCATGATGGTTGCCGCATTGGTGTTGGCCGAGACCACCGTCGGCATGATGGATGCATCGCACACCCGCAACCCTTCGATGCCGCGCAACCGCAGATCGGGCGTCACCACGGCACCGGCGTCATGGCCCATCCGGCAGGTGCCGGCGGGATGATGGTCGGTCTTGGCGTGCCGGCTGGCATAGGCGATGAGGTCTGCATCGGAAGTTTTGTCCGGTCCCGGCAGGCGCTCGGCCATGACGAAAGGCTTGAGGGCATCCTGCCGCATGATGTCGCGCGCCAGGCGCAGACCCTTGATCGACATGTCCCGGTCATGGGGGTCGGCCCAATAGTTCGGATCGATCAGCGGCGCCGCCGCGGGATCGCTCGACGCCAGCCTGACGGTGCCGCGCGAGCGCGGGCGGAGATAGGCGGAATTGAGCGTCACGCCGGCATTGGTGAGCTTGGCAACGCCGGCTTCGATCCCCGAGCCAAGCCCCAGGTGAAACTGGATATCGGGCGAGCGGGCGGCCCTGTCGGCGTACCAGAAGCCGCCGGTCTCGAACAGGCTCGAGGCAACCGGGCCCTTCCGGAACAGGAGATATTGCAGTCCGGCAAGTGCCGACCAGTGGAGCTTGGCATATTTGTCGTAGGTGTGGTCGCCGGTGCATTCGCAGATGACGAAAAGATCGAGATGATCCTGAAAGTTTGAGCCCATGCCTGGAAGATCGTGCAGCGGCGTTATACCAACGGATTTCAGATGGTCGGCGGGACCGACGCCGGACAGCATCAGCAGCCGCGGCGAGCCGATGGCGCCGGAAGCCAGCAGAACCTCGCGGCCGGCGCGCAATGTCTCACGCCCGTCCAGGCCGGCAACCTCGACACCGGTGGCGCGACCCTTCTCGATGACAATTCGAAGCACGGTGGCGTCCAGGCGCACCTGAAGGTTAGGACGCTCCCTTGCCGGTTTCAGATAGGCGGTTGCGGTGGACGACCGGCGCGCCTGTTTCTGGGTGAGCTGATAGTAACCGACGCCATCCTGGCTGGCGCCGTTGAAATCGTCATTGTAAGGAATCCCCAGCTGACCGGCGGCCTTGAAATAGGCCTCGCAGATCGGCAGCGGCGAGACCGGATAGGAGACGCCGAGCGGTCCCTCGTTGCCATGATAGCGATCGGCCGGCCGCTCGAAATCCTCGGAGCGCCGGAAATGGGGCAGAACGTCGTCATAGCTCCAGCCCTCGCAGCCCATCTGCCGCCACTCTTCGAAGTCGAGACGGTTGCCGCGGTTGTAGAGCTGGGCGTTGATTGACGAGCCGCCGCCGATGACCTTGGCCTGGGTGAAACGCAGTACCAGATCGTTCATGTGCTTCTGTGGCACCGTCGACCAGCCCCAGCTGGCAATGCCCTTGGTCATCTTGGCGAAGCCCGCCGGCCAGTGAAACAGCGGGTTCCGGTCGCTGCCGCCGGCTTCGAGCAGCAGCACCCGGATGTCCGGCCTTTCGCTGAGCCGGGCCGCCAGCACGCAGCCCGCCGAACCGCCCCCCACAATGATGTAGTCGTATTCCATCTGGCACTCACAATCTGGGAATGGTCAAACCACCACCGGCGTCGACAACCGTACCGGTGGAAAACGGAAAGGCGCCGCCGGCCAAGGCCGCGACGATCGAAGCAATATCGTCCGGCTCGCCCCAGCGCCGTTCTGGCACAACGCCCTCGGCGATCAGGCGATCGTATTTTGCCGTCACCCCCGAAGTCATGTCGGTGCGGATGATGCCGGGCCGCACTTCGAAGACGGAAATGCTCTCGCCGGCAAGGCGCAAGGCGAGACCTTTGACGAACATGGCAAGGGCTGCCTTCGACATGCAGTAGTCGAGACGCTCGGGTGACGCAGCAGTGGCCGAGGCCGAGGTGACGAAGATGATCGAGCGCAGGTGCTTCGTTGTCTTGTCCGCCAGCATCGCCCGCATGACGGCCTGGGTGAAGAACACGGTGCCGCGCAGGTTTACGCTCATCACCATGTCGAATGTCTCAGGTGCCATTTGCGCGAAGTCGCCGCGCATCGGCGAACCGATCCCGGCATTGTTCACCAGACAGTCGATGCGGCCGAAACCTGCGACAACATCCCGGACGAGGCCGGCGTGACTGTCGAGATCGGCGACATCGGCGGCAAACCGTCCGGCCCCCGGTTCATCCCAGCTTCGCGCCGTCCGGGCTGTCGCAAAACCTGCGGCTTCGAGTTTCGTTGCGATGCCGAGGCCAATGCCGCGGCTGGCACCGGTGACCAATGCAACCGGCCGATCGCTCATACGGCAAGCTCCTTTTCCCGTATGTGGTGGGCGGTGCGCAACGCCTGGGCGGCGACGGTCAATGCCGGGTTGACCGCCGCCGAGGTCGGCAGAAAGCTCGCATCGACCACATAGAGATTAGGGTGGTCCCAGGATTTGCACATGGTGTCGAGGGCCGAGGTGGCGGGGTCGCAACCCATGCGCAGGGTTCCGCACTGGTGCGAGGGCGTGCGCCCGTCGAACAGCCGGCTGAGGACGATTGGGTAGCCGGCGGCGCGGAAGACCTCCTTGGCCCTAGCCGTCAGCCGCTGATGGGCGATCATGTTACTGCGCTGCCAGTCAAGCACGATGCGTCCATCCCTCACCGATACGCGGCTTTCGGGGCGCGGCAGATCCTCGCTCATCAGGTACCAGTCGACGGCGCGGCCGCTGACCAGATCGAGGGCCCATTCCGGCGCCCATTTGACATTCGCCTTGAGGATCGCACCGGAGACCCGGCCAAGCAGTTGGATGTTGCCGAGCGGCCCGCCGCCACGGCCGTCGTCGAGATAGAAGTCGTTGAGGCCGAGGGTCTTCTGATAGACCGAATCGTTGGGCTCGCGCGGGTCGATGGCGAGGAGCGCCGAAGAATTGTGGTTCATGAAGTGGCGGCCCACCTGGTCGGAAGCGTTGGCGAGGCCATTGGGATTGGCGTCATTGGCCGAAGCGAGCAGGAGGCCCGCCGATTTCACCGCGCCGGCGGAGAGGATCGTGAGCTTGGGCGAGACTGTCAGCTCGGCGCCATTCTGGCGGTAGACGATACCTGAGATGCGGTTTGCCGCAGCCGTTTCGAGGCGCTGCACTTCGGCGCCGGTTTCGAGCGTGATATCGGGATCGGCCAAGGCTGTGGCGAGCCCGCAGGTCTCGGCATCCATCTTTCCGGCTGCGGTATTGGGGAAGGCATCCCAGGGGATTTTGGCGTGGGCGAGCCAGGTTTCGATGTCGACGCCGAGCGGCAGGCTGAATGGCTTGAGGCCGACGCGTTGCAATCGTTCGCGAACCCGCGCGATGACCGGCTCGTCGGGCACCGGCGGATGCGGATAGGGGTTGGAATGCGGCGGTTCGGTCGGGTCGCCGCCAAGCGCGCCGCGGACTCGGTAGAGCGCCTCGGCCTTGCCATACCACGGTTCAAGCTCGTCATAGGCGATGGGCCAGGCCGGCGAGACGCCGCCGCCGGGAAATTCCATTGCGGCGAAATCTTCTTTGCGATAGCGGAAGAGCACCGCGCCGTAAAATTTGCTGTTGCCGCCGACATAGTAGTAATTGCCGGGATTGAAACCGCTGCCGTCCGGGCTGAACCAGTTCTCCTTGGGGCGATAATGTCCACGCTGGAAGATGGCGCGGGCATCGCGCGCCTTCGGCGTATCGGCCAGGTGTTCACCCTTTTCCAGAATGACGATGCGAGCCCCCGATCCCGCCAGGCCTGCGGCAATTGTCGCTCCGCCCATGCCGGAGCCGATGATGACGATGTCGGGCTGGGACTTCATCAACGGTCAAGCAATGCGTTGCTGAGTCTCGGGGTCGAAGAACACCGCCTTATCGAGATTGAAGGCGAGCTTTGCGACCGTGCCGGGAACGACTTTTGCGTCGGCACGCAGGCGGGCGACGGCCTCCTTGCCGCCGAGGTGAACGACGGCAAAGGTATCCGAGCCGGCGGGCTCGACGACTTCGACAAAGCACTCCGCGGTGATCAGGTTCTTCGAAGTGCGGTCGGCACCCTCCGGGTCGGTGATCGCCTCGGGGCGGATGCCGAACATCACCGGCCGGCCGGAAAACTTGCTCAGCATGCCGTTCGACGCGCCAAGATCGAGCGACATCGTCCTGCCACCATAGGCGCCGATGTCGAGGGCCGGCGACTTACCCGAGACATTTACGGTCGCCGGAATGAGATTCATCGCCGGCGAGCCCATGAAATCGGCGACGAACATGTTGGTGGGGGAATTGTAAATTTCGGCCGGCGTTCCCGCCTGCTGCAGCACGCCGTCCTTGAGCACGGCAATTTTGGTAGCCAGCGTCATCGCCTCGATCTGATCGTGCGTCACATAGACGATGGTGCGCTTCATCGACTGGTGCAGCCGCTTGATCTCGGTGCGCATGTCGACGCGGAGCTTGGCGTCGAGATTGGATAGCGGCTCGTCGAACAGGAAGACCTGGGGGCGGCGCACCAGGGCTCGGCCCATGGCGACCCGCTGGCGCTGGCCACCGGAAAGCTGCGACGGCTTGCGGTCGAGCAGATGGCCGATCTGCAGGGTCTCGGAAACCCCGGCGATGGCCTTGTCGCGCTCGGGTTTTGGAACACCCTTGATTTCCATGCCGAAGGAAATGTTCTGGGCCACCGTCATGTTGGGGTAGAGTGCATAGGACTGGAACACCATGGCGATGTCGCGCCGCGACGGGTGCAATTCGTTGACCCGCTTGCCGGCGATGCGGATTTCGCCGCCCGATACGCTTTCCAGCCCGGCGATGGTGTTGAGGAGCGTGGACTTGCCGCAGCCCGAGGGACCAACCAGCACCAGGAAGCCGCCCTCGTCGATATCGAGGTCGATGCCCTTGAGGATGCTTACCGAGCCGAAACGCTTTTCGAGTTTCTCGATTTCGAGGAATGCCATGGCCTAACCTTTCACCGCGCCGGCCATCAGGCCGCGCACGAAGTAGCGTCCGGAAACGATGTAGACCACCAGCGTCGGCAGGGCGGCGAGGATGGCGCCGGCGAAATGCACATTGTACTCCTTAACCCCGGTGGAGGAGTTGACCAGGTTGTTGAGCGCCACCGTCATCGGCTGCGAGTCGGCGTTGGAGAACGACGAGCCGAAGAGAAAGTCGTTCCAGATGTTGGTGAATTGCCAAATGACCGTCACCACGATGATCGGACCGGAACTGGGCAGTAGGATGCGGCGGAAGATCTGGAAGAAGCCGGCGCCGTCGATCATCGCGGCGCGAACCAGTTCGCTCGGAAAGGCCTCGTAGTAGTTGCGGAAGAACAGCGTGGTGAACCCGAGACCGTAGATGGCATGGATCAGCACCAGCCCGGTGACCGTCCCACCCAGTCCCAGCAGTCCGAGAATACGGGCCGACGGGATGAGCACGATCTGGAAGGGAATGAAGCAGGACAGCAGCATGAGGGTGAAGACGAAGTCGGCCCCGCGGAACCGCCATTTGGTCAGCACATAACCGTTCAGCGCCCCGAGCAGTGTTGATGTGAATACGGCCGGCACGACCATCTGGATGGAATTTAGGAAATACGGCTTGAGACCGGTCGGCTGTACGCCGATCTGCGCCGTCGACCAGGCGCTGAGCCAGGGCTCGATGGTCCAGGTTCGCGGCAGCGCCAGCATGTTGCCCTGGCGAATTTCCTCGAGCGGCTTGAGCGAGTTCACCACCATCACGTAGAGTGGCAGTAGGTAATAGACGGCAAAGAGCAGGAGAAGCGCATAGATCAGGGCACGGACGAGGGCGCCGGTGCGGACAGCGGTTTGCTGCGTGGTGGCGGTCATGTGCGGCGGCCTCCCGCCAGTTCCGAATAGAGATAGGGAACGATGATGGCCGAGATCATCATCAGCATGATGATGGCGGACGCCGCCCCCATGCCCATTTCGTTTCTTCCGAAGGTGAACTTCTGCATGAAGAGGGCGGGCGTCCAGGTGGCGGTGCCGGGACCGCCGTCGGTCATCGCCACGACGAGATCGTAGGACTTGATGGCGAGATGGGCGAGCACCACGAAGGCGGAGAGGAACACCGGCCGCATCAGCGGGATGATGATGCGGCGGTACAGCGTCCAGTTGGAGGCCCCGTCGATCTGTGCTGCCTTGACGATTTCGTTATCGACGCCGCGCAAGCCGGCCAGAAACATCGCCATGACGAAGCCCGACGATTGCCAGATCGCGGCGATGACGATGGTGTAGATGGCAAATCGGCCGTCCTTGATCCAGCGGAACGAAAAACTCTCCCAGCCGAGCGACCGTATGACGTGCTCAAGCCCGATGCCGGGATCGAGGAACCACTTCCAGGCAACCCCGGTGACGATGAAGGAGAGCGCCATCGGGTAGAGATAGATGGGACGGAGGACGCCTTCGCCGCGAATTTTCTGGTCGAGCAGAATGGCAAGCCCCAGTCCCAGCACGCTGCAAATGACGATGTAAAGGGTGCCGAATATGCCCAGATTGGCCAGTGCGGTCCACCAATTCGGATGGTTGAACAGCCGCTGGTAATTGCCGAGGCCGACCCAGGTCGTGAGGTCCGGCAGGAGTTTCGAACCGGTGAAGGATAGTACGCCGGTAAACAGGATGAAGCCGTAGACGAAGAGCAGAACCACCGCAAAGCTCGGGGCGAGCACCAGGCGGGGCAGCCATTCCTGCAGGATCGATCGTGGATGTTGGGCCCTGGCCATGTCGCGACTCCTCCGCTTCGCCGAGTGCGGGGTCCCGGCAGCGCGCCGGAACCCCGGTTGTTGCCGGATCAGCCCTTGGCGGCGGCGATGGCTTCGGCCAGCGCCTTGGCGGCGGCCTTCGAGTCCATCTCGCCATTGAAGTGGCGGGTCACCACGTCGTAAAGGGCATTCTTGATGGCGGCAGGAGCCGCATGGCCGTGCGCCATGGAGCCGAACAGCAGGTTGTTCTTGCTGGCCTCGGCGAGGTCGGCCATGCCCTTCTTGCCGCAATCGTCGAAAGCCGTGTTCGGCACGTCGGTGCGCGCCGGCACCGACCCCTTGACCACGTTGAAGGCCGACTGGAATTCTGGACTTTCGATATCCGAGGCCATCTGCAGCTGGGCCTTTCTCTTCGCCTCGCCGACCTTGAACATCATGAACTGGTCGGAGTTGAAGGTGACAGCACCTTGCGTTCCCGGGAAGCGGATGCAGACGAAGTCCTTGCCGGGAACCTTGCCGGCCTTGAGGAATTCGCCCTTGGCCCAGTCGCCCATGAACTGCATGCCGGCCTTGCCCTCGATCACCATGGCGGAGGCAAGATTCCAGTCGCGGCCGGAGAAGTTGTCGTCGACATAGGAGCGCAGCTTGGCCATGCGGTCGAAGGCCTGGACCATCTTGTCGCTGTCGAGCGCCTTGGGATCGAGATCGATAAACGCCGCCTTGTAGAAGTCGGTACCGAGCGACAGCACCACGGCGTCGAAGATGGTGGCGTCCTGCCAGGCTTGGCCGCCATGGGCGACGGGGGTGATGCCGTTGGCCTTCATCTTGTCGAGAACGGCGACGAGTTCGTCCCAGGTTGCGGGCGCCTTGCCGCCGGCGGCATCAAGGGCTGCCTTGTTGATCCACACCCAGTTGGTCGAGTGGACATTGACCGGAGCGGCGATCCACTTGCCGTCGTACTTGGAGAACTTCTGCAGGGCCGCGGGGATCACCTTGTCCCAGCCCTCCTTGGTCGCGACCTCGCCGAGATCGCCGACCACGCCCTGCTTGGCCCAATCGGTGATGTCGAAGCCGAGCGCCTGCACGGCGGTCGGCGGATCCCCGGCCGTCACCCGGGCCCGCAAGGCGGTCATGGCGGCATCGCCGCCGCCGCCGGCAACCGGCATGTCCTTCCAGGTGACGCCCTGGCTTTCGAGCTTCTTCTTGAGCACGTTGAGGGCAGCCGCTTCGCCGCCGGATGTCCACCAGTGCAGGACTTCCACCTCTTGGGCATGGGCCATGGCGGTCAGGCCGAAGATCGCCGCCGTTGTCAGCAAGAATCTGCGCATTGTTTCGTCTCCCTTTTTCACAACCTCCCGGGCCGGACCATTCCGGTCTCGGAATATCTTGTCGGCGCTACGGCCGATGTTCGGTTCTTCGCGCTCATGCTCCGTCAAAGACGATGGGACGCTTTTGGCGGAAAGCGGCGACACCTTCGCGCAGATCGCCGGTGCGGGCAACCAGACCGCCGGCCAGCGATTCGATCGCCGCCGATGTTTCCTCTTGTTCCGCAGCATTGATCATCAGCTTGGCGGTTTCAACCGCAATGGGCCCTAAGGCGGCGATGCGGGCGGCATAGGCCCGCGCTTCGCCCATGCCGTGCCCGGGTTCGACGACCTTATCGACCAGACCAAGCGCCAGAGCCTCGCTGGCCGAAAATACTTCGGCACCGAGCGACATGCGGCGTACGGTCTGTGGGCCGAAGCGGCGGACCAGGCGCTGCGTCCCCGACCATCCCGGCACCATGCCGAGGGTGGTTTCGGGGAGGGCGATCCGGGCCTGCGATTCGGCGATGCGAAAGTCGGCGGTTGCGGCAAGCTCCAGGCCGCCGCCGAGCGCAGCGCCGTTCAGCACGGCGATCAGCGGAACCCGCAGTCTCGCGAGTGCGTCGAAGGCGCGGTGGCCGTCGCGGATCCAGTGCCGGTGAAAGGCGACCGCCGGTTCGTCGGCCCAGGCGGCGATGTCGCCACCGGCCGAGAAGGCCTTGCCGCCTTCGCCGGTCAATATGGCAACTCGTAGTTCGGACTGGTGTTCAATCTTGTCGGCGGCCTCGGCAAGGGCCGCCACCATGGCGCGATCCAGTGCATTGAGTTTTTCCGGCCTGGCCAGTGTTATGACGGCCAGCGTGCCATCGAACTCCAGTTTCACACGGGCGTCGGAGAGCGTGATCATTCGGCCGCCTCGCGCATTATCCGTGCCGGCCGCAGGGTGAGTCCGTAGGGCTCGGGATCGAACAGATTGGCCTGCATGAGCTTGAGATCGGGCGCCACTCGCAGAGGGAAGCCGGCCTGGGCCAGGATATCGCGCTCGAGTTGGGCGCCGGGAGCGATCTCGGTGACCATCACGCCCTGGGCCGTCAGTTTCATCACGCAGCGCTCGGTGATGTAGGTGATGTCCTGGCCCTGGGCCACGGCACGGCGCCCTGAGAACGAGACATGCTCGACTTCGGGCACGAGTTTCTGGACCTTTCCTTCCTTTTCGATCGCCAGGGTGCTGCCGCGGATGGAAAGTTTCGCACCCGCATTGAAGAGGCCGGAGAACACGATTTTCCGGGCCCGGGCGGTAATGTCGACGAAGCCGCCAGCCCCGGCGGTGACATGGGGCTTTGCCGAAAGCTTGGAGACATTGACCGAGCCGGACTGGTCGATCTGCAGGAACGACAGGAGCGAGGCATCGAAGCCGCCGGCCTGGAAATAAATGAACTGGTGTGGCGAGGCGACGATCGCCTCGGCATTGGCAGAACAGCCGAAGGCGAAATCGAGAAGCGGGATGCCGCCCACCGCACCCTGCTCGATCACCCAGGTGATCGATCCGTGCAGGCCTTCCTCGATCAGGATGCGCGGCACATTGGCGGAAATGCCGAAGCCGATGTTGACCGTCCAGCCATCGGCAAGTTCCATGGCGACGCGCCGGGCAATCACTTTCTGGATGCCGAAGTCCGGTGCTGCGAACGATGCCAGCGGCCGGAAGATTTCGCCGGAAATCGCCGGATCGTAGATGGTGTGTGTGGTCTGTAGCTGGTCCGGCGCCACGACGATATGATCGACCAGAATGCCGGGAACCCGGACATCATGGGGCTTGAGCGATCCTTCCAGCGCCAGCCGCTTGACCTGGGCGATGACGGTCCCGCCATTGTTATGGGCGGCCAAGGCCTGCTCCATGGCGCCGAGATAGGCGCCCTCATGCTCGAAGGAGAGGTTGCCGCGCTCGTCCGCCGTGGTGGCGCGGATAATCGCGACCTGCGGCACGATGGCCGGGAAGTAGAGCCAGGTGTCGCCGGCGAACTCGATCTTGCTAACGACAGGCTGGGCGGCGGCGCGGGCGTTCATGGCGCAACCGTCGCGATCGGGATCGACGAAGGTGTCGAGGCCCACCTTGGTCAAGACGCCGGGGCGCTTGGCCGAGGCCTCGCGGTGCATGTCGAAGAGGATGCCCGACGGGATGTTATAGGCGGGTATGCGATTGCCGGTGATCATCTGCCAGATGAGCGGCGGTTCGGCCGAGGACGGCCCCGACGGGTAGGACCCGGCGAGGATGCGGGCGAGACAGCCCTCCTCCGCGATATGGTCGATCCCCTTGATGCCATACATGTCGCCGGCGGCAATCGGGTTGAGCGAAGTGATGGATCGTGGATGACCGGTCCGGCGGAAGCGCTCGCCGATGGCGGCAAGGACCGCATCGGGGCAGCCGAGCCCGCTCGACGACGAGACAGTGATGATGGCCCCGTCGCCGATCAGAGTGGCGGCCGCTTCGGCCAAGATCACTTTGCCCATGGCCTAAAGTCCCGGCTCGATTGCGACGGCTTTGCCGGTCTTCGCTGCCTCGACGACGGCGATGCCGGTGGCCAGCGACCAGATACCGTCGATGCCGGTTGCCGAGGGCTGGCCCTTGCCATCCATTGCGGCATGGAAGTTCGCCAGTCCCCGCTCATAGAGATTGCCGTGATCAATGGGCAAATCCTCGCGGCCCGCCCCGGACACAAGTTCGACGGTGCCGACGGCCCGCTGGGTCATGCAGTCGCGCCCGAATAGCGAGCCCTTGCTGCCGTGCACTTCGAATCCCGTACCGGCATGGGCGATGGTGAAGGCATCGTGGAATTGGGCGGTGAGCCCCGAAGCAAAACGCAGCACTCCCATGACGCCGTCGGCGAGCCCCGATTTTGCCATGCCGGCAGTCTGGGGAAGCGCCACGGTTTCGACCGGATTGTCATCAAGCACGAAACGCAGCGTGTCAGTGTCGTGCACGGTGATGTCGAGGATGACGCCGCCGCCGGCCGCCGGATTGTCGAGGCGCCAGCCTTGCAGATGAGGCGGCAGATAGACCGCATGGAACACCCGGGCCGCCAGCGGTTTGCCAATGCGGCCGGCCTTGACGCAATCGCGCATCGCCCGGTGGGTGCCGGCATTGCGCAAATGATGGTTGGTGGCCATGACCACGCCGGCCGCGCGGCAGGCCTCGGCCATCGCCTTGGCATCGGCAACCGACAAAGCCAGCGGCTTCTCGCACAGCACATGCTTTCCGGATCTGGCCGCGGCAATGGTCTGATCGCGATGCAATTCGTTGGTAGTGGAAATATAGACGGCATCGATGCTGCTATTGCCCAGCAGTCGGTCGAGGTTGGTGGTGGATGTGGCGATGCCGTTCTTCGCGGCATAGTCGGCTCCGCGTGCGGCATCGCTGCTCATGACGCTCACCACTTCGCCGCCGGTGGCGCGAATGGCGCCGATCACCCATTCGCGGGCAATCGTGCTGGCCCCGATCAATCCCCAGCGCTTGGTCATGACAACAACCCCTCCCAGGCGCGCGCCCCGCAACTTTCGCGGATAATCAGGCGGGCAACGCCGATATACTCCTGCGACGCCGGATGGTCTTCACCTGCCTGGCGTAGAATCAACTGGGCGGCACGCTCGCCCAGGCCCTGCGGATCGACCGCCACCGTGGTGAGGGCAGGGACCGCCTGGGCCGCTTCGCTGACATCGTCGAAGCCGACGACGGCGAACTCCCGCCCCGGCTCCTTGCCGAAACGCCGCAACCCGTTACAGGCGCCAAGGGCCACGGCGTCGTTGAAACCCAGAAGTGCGGTTGCCGGATCGTCGCCACGCAGCAGGCTGCCGACACAAGCCGCACCGAAATCGCGATTTGGCGGGCCGCGGAAAACCAGCTCCGGATCGAAGGGAAGGCCCGCTTGCTCGAGGCCATCACGATAGCCGGCGACCCGGTCGAGATGCACTGACGTCTCGCCAAAGCCGCCGGCAAAGGCGATGCGGCGGTGGCCGAGGGAGACGAGGTGGGCAACGGCGCTCGCCGCACCGGCACGATTGTCAGGGATAACCAGCGAGGCGCGGCTGCCGGCAATCCGGCGCATCGCCTGAACCACCGGAATTCCCTGGCCGATCAGATCGTCGAAGGCGTCCTCTGCCGTGCCGCGGGTGGCGCAGACGATTATTCCAGCGACGCCGTGTTCCTGCATGCGGCGGATGACCTCGGCCTGGCGGACCGGATTTTCGGCGGTGTTGGCGATGAAGGAAATGAATCCGGCCGACTGCAGGACGCGCTCGCAACCGACTGCGAGTTCGGCGAAGAACGGGTTGGTCAGGTCGTTGATGACGATACCGACGACATCGGCCCGGGCCTTGCGCAGGCTGGCGGCACTGCGATTGTAGATGTAGCCGAGCGCCTGGGCGGTTTCGACTACCCGGCGGCGGGTCTCCGCCCGGATCAGGCCGCTGCCCTGCAAGGCCAGCGAAACCGTGGCCCGCGACAGGCCCGCCTCCTGGGCGATGTTGAGCATGGTGACGCCGCTGCGGGGCATTTGATTACGCCTCGAATTTAATCGATCCAATCACTAGGCCTGCAAAATTCGGAAGTCAAGTCGCCAAAGCGCGGTGAATGCCATATATGAAGCGCTGCGGCGCTTTTGCACAATCAGGCCTCTTGCCAAAATTAGATCGAAATAATAAACCTTGAGCCATTGTGGAAAGGTACCCGCCATGCCGCCCGCGCTCAAGCTGCCCCGCGAAAATGGCCTGATCGTCCCCTACATGCTGCTGGCGCGGCCGCTGGCGCCGCCAAAGCCCAGGCCCTTCGTCAGTCGCGTCGCCTATGCGGCGGCTCACGTCGTGGCCGCTCCCGGCCAGGCCGGCAGCATCGACTGGGATTCCACCATGGCCTTCCGGCGCCATCTCTGGTCCCTAGGCTTCAAGGTGGCCGAGGCCATGGATACAGCCCAGCGCGGCATGGGGCTGGACTGGAGCGCCGCCCGGGAGCTCATTGCCCGCTCGCTCGCCGAAGCGCAGGGTATTCCCGGCGCCGACCTCGCCTCGGGGGCCGGCACCGATCATCTCGATCCGCAACGGGCGCGGAGCATCGATGATGTCATCGCCGCCTATGAGGAGCAGCTCGGCTTCATCGAGGCCCGGGGCGGCCGCGCCATCATGATGGCGTCACGGGCCCTCGCCCGGGTGGCGAAATCGCCCGACGACTACGTGAAGGTCTATGATCATATCCTGAGCCAGGCCCGCGACAAAGTCATTCTGCACTGGCTCGGCGACATGTTCGACCCGCAGCTTGCCGGCTACTGGGGCAGCAGTGATGTCGCAACTGCCATGGATGTGGTGCTGGGCATCATCGGGACAAACCACGGCAAGGTCGAAGGCATCAAGATTTCCCTGCTCGAGGCCCGCTACGAGATCGAACTGCGCCGCCGCCTGCCGGAAGGTGTCCTCATGTATACGGGCGACGATTTCAACTACCCGGACCTGATCGCCGGGGACGAGAGGGGCCATAGCCACGCGCTGCTCGGCATCTTCGATCCGATCGCCCCGGCGGCGGCCCTTGCCCTCCAGCATCTCGATCAGGGCGACAAGAAGGCTTTCCATGACGTCCTCGACCCGACGGTGCCGCTGTCGCGGCGCATCTTCGAAGCGCCGACCTGGAACTACAAGTCGGGCGTTGTCTTCTTGGCCTGGCTGAACGGGTTTCAGCAGGATTTCATCATGGTCGGCGGCCAGCAGACGGGGCGCAGCATCGCCCACTATGCCGAGGTTTTCCGATTAGCCGACCAGTGCGGGTTGTTGCGCGATCCGGACCTGGCCCAGGCCCGAATGCGGCAGCTATTGCGGGAACACGCAATTGAGCAATAGCGGAAGCCCTGCCTGACGTGGCGCCGAAAACTCTAGGTGCGAGCTGTCGATTCCCGTTCGACACATCGCCATGCGGTTTGGCCGGTGGCGGGGACAGGTTCCAGGCACCCCAGGCATTTTCTATGATGGGGGTCTTGGGGTACCACTTGATCGCACCCAGGCCTGCAAGTGGCTTGATCTGGCCCAGGGCCGATGCCGCAAGAGATCGTGGAGGCGTGTCCTCATTCATGCCTCCGCGCACAAAGTATCGAGCCGGTCGATTCTTGCCGCTCGAGGACGGAAAACTGAGGCGGTGGTGACCGAGGCGGGTCCACGCAAATGTTGCTCTATCTGGTGGGCCTTTTGGACCGATTCTGTTAAATTGCCTCGGTGAAATCATTGGGTGGCCGCCCATCTGTTTGACAAACAAACCGAGGAACAACACCGATGCGTAAAATCATTGCAATCGCAATCGCAATCGCCGCTGCTGCGTTGAGCACGCCTGCCCGGGCAGCTGCCTCCTTTTATGTGGTGCAGGATCCCAAGACCAAGCAATGCACGGTAGACACCACCAAGCCCGACGGCAAGACCGGAGTGGCGATGAACAGCGTCCCCTACAAGAGCAAGAACGAGGCTACCAAAGCCATGAAGGCCGATCCGAACTGCGCGAAATAGCGGCCGGGGAGGATGTGGTTGCCCCCGGGCGTTGCCGAACTTGGACAAGCGGGCCTGTCCGCGATACTGGCCAGATTGCTGGGTGGAAAGATCGAGTCCGCGGAGCTTGTTAATCATCCAGTCTCGTACGATGCGCGCTTGCCCCAAGAGACCACGCGCACCGTTGGCTCGGCGGCTTCACCAAATCTCTTCCGTAGGCGCTACCGCCCAGAGATGATCGCCAATATTCCTTGCGAGCGGCTGACCGGGCTGCACACCCAGGGCCTCTATATTGAACCCGGGTAATCTTGGGAATGCGGCCGCCGCGAATCGTTCAACACGGCAAGCTGGTTGGCGAACTACTGAATGGCGAGACGGTCTGCAGCCCAAGAGAGGCCATGGCGATGGTGCATTCACTCAGCCAGACGATGGAACCGAAGGTCGAAGCGGCGGCAGCCTTCGTCGATGACGGCGGGCAACTGGCCGGCATCGGCAGGCTGGCGGACGCGCGAGCCATTCCCGAAGGAAGAGCCGGTACTCGAGTCACCCGATAGGACGTGCCTGCGCTAAAATGCCTCGGAGAAATTGCCTCATGTCAGCACCACATCCCCGGCGTTGTGAGATTGCTTCAGAGCAATCTGACAAGGGAGATATTACATGGACTGGCTTCAGAGCAACTGGATATGGTTTGCAATCGCGGCGGGTATGATAGCGATGCATTTTTTCGGCCATGGAGGTCACAGCCATGGGCGTGACGACGGGGAACCGGACTCCACCGGCGGGAACGGCGCCAAGGACGTCAACGATCCCACTCGGGATGGCTCTCGGGCTGATAACGGTCAAGAAACGGCGTCGGCAGCAGCGCCGCCGAAGCAGCATCGGCACAGCTACTGAACCCGGGAACTTTCATAGCAACCACCTCAAGTCAGGAGAAAGATCATGTCGAAACACGAAACGCATTCCGGGCATTCGGACACGGCCGCGGGCAAGGACGGCGGCTGCTGCGGCGGCGCCCATAACCATGACTGTGGCAGCCCAGATTCGAAGGCCACCGAGTCCGATCGGAATCCGGCCCTGCCAGGCCATGGTTCTCACACCCATGCCGGGCATGGGACCGGCGGTTCATGCGGGTGCGGCGGCAAACACAAATAACCGTCCGGTCCCGCCGCCGCCCGCGCCATGAGCCCATCGCACTTTGCTTCGGTGTTCAAAGCAACAGTGAAGAAAGGCGAGGATGACTTCGATGATCGCGGTGCCTGGGGGCGTTACGGCCGAGCCTGTCAAGCGGCGGGATTTCCTCCTCATCGCCACGGGAGCCGTCGCCACGGTCGGCGCGGCACTCGCCGTTTGGCCGTTGATCGACAACATGAACCCGGATGCTTCGGTACTGAGTTTCTCCTCAATCGATGTCGATCTGCGGCCCGTCGCCGTCGGTCAGCGGATTGCGGTCCGGTGGCGGGGCGGACCGGTGTTCATCGCCCGGCGCACCGCCGCCGAGATCGAGCGGGCACAGGCCGACGATACCAGCCCCGGCCTGATCGATCCGGCCACCGACGCCAGCCGGGTCAAGAATCCCGAATGGCTCATTGTCATCGGCGTCTGTACGCATCTGGGCTGCATCCCGCTCGGCCAGGCGCCCCAGGATCCGAGAAGCGAGTACGGCGGCTGGTTCTGCCCCTGTCACGGTTCCAAATACGACATCTCCGGACGTGTGCGACAGGGGCCGGCGCCGAGGAATCTCGAATTGCCGCCCTATCAATTCAGGAACGCCAGCGCCGTGCTGATCGGGTGATGAAGACTCCGGTAGCATCGCCCGGTGCAACCTGGTCCGCGACCGGCCTTGCCAGCGCATCCGGACGCCGCCACCCTATGAATGCAGGGCGGATTGACATATATTCGAGATGCATCGACCGCTTGGCGGCGGCCAGGAAACCGGGTTGACACAGGTCAACGATTTCAGGCCGAGGTTCAGGGAAAAGGCACAATCAATGAATATCGATCGGCCCAAGAAATAATGATCGAAAGCTACAAGATTGGCGACTGGAGGCGGCCTTCGCGAGGGCCGCGGCATGGTTGGCTTGCGCTTGTCCTGGCGGCGGCCATGGCGATCCTGGCGTCCCTGGTTCTTGCGCCGGAGGGATATGCGGCAAGCGGCACCCCGAAGGATGCCGGAGCGATCGTCGGCATTTTGCATCCGACGGATTGCGTCACGGGTGCGGGGCTTCACTCCGGAAAGCCGGAGATGGCGAATCCGGCAGGCTGTCCCGGGCGCGGGATCGACCACACGGAACTGTTGGGCTGGGACGAGGCGCCGTGTCCTGCCCACGACGGTGATCAGCCCGGCGTTTTGGCATGGCAGTCGCCAGGCCGATCAGCTTCGCCCTCGGGATACGTGCTGCCGGTAACCGGCGCGCCGAATTCCTTGCCGCATCGACGCCTCAACCGGCCGCCGATTGTCGCCGGCCTGACTTAGCCGGCTGCCGCCCTGCCGCCAAAAAATCGAGCGCAGGTTCAGGATGGCCCCCCCCCGCAATCTTGCTCCGTTTTCGAACAACCCTATGAAGGAGATCATCATGAACCGCCGCAAGTTCCTGCACAGCAGCGCAGCCGCGTCCCTTTCGCCCCTGTTCACGGCGGCACTGCCGCGTCTTGTCAAAGCCGACGTTCTATCCGGATATGACGGCTCGCCGGAAGCCGGGCACACCGTTCTCAACGTCGACAAGCGCACCATCGAAGTGAACGGCAAGGCGGCTTCGGTTTTCAAGGTCGAACGGCCCGATGGCCGGCGCGGACTGGAGTTTACCGCCGGTGACCAGTTCGACGTTATCCTCAAGAACCGCACCGGCGAGCCGACGATCGTTCACTGGCACGGGTTGACGCCGCCATGGCCGGCGGATGGCGTCGGCGGAGCGCCCTTAGCGCTCATCGAGGGCGGGGCGGACCGCCATTTCCACTTCCCCGTGGACCGGGCCGGCACAAACTGGATGCATGCCCACACGCTGCAGGAGCAGGATCTGCTCGCCGCGCCGCTGATCGTCCGCGACCCCGGAGACAAGTCCCGCGACGAGCAGGAGGTCGTCATTCTCCTCCACGACTTCTCGTTCAAGGCGCCGGAAGAAATCCTGGCGTATCTCAAAAAGAACTCCAAGATGCCGTCCAATGCCTCCGGCGAAACCGGAGCGGAAGCGGATTCCGGCATGAAAATGGATAACAGCATGTCGGGCATGAAAATGGGCGGCGATGACGCCGACGACATCAACGATTTCGACTATGACGCCTATCTGGCCAACGACCGGACGCTCGACGATCCGGAAGTCGTGGCGATTGAAGACAATGCCCGCGTCCGGCTGCGCATCATCAACGGCGCGACGGCCACGGCCTTCACCATCGATCTCGGCGAGGTTGAAGGAACGCTGATCGCGGTCGATGGCCATGATGTGCAACCGGTGGCTGGCCGCCGCTTCCCGATTTCGATGGGTCAGCGGCTCGACATCAGGCTGACGGCGCCGCGCGGATCGGCTGCCCTTCCCATCCTGGCGCTGCGCGAAGGCGCCCCCGAGCGGACCGGCATCATCCTGCAACCCAAGGGCAAGCAGGTCGGGAAAATTCCGGCCAAGGGCATGGACAACGGGCCGGTCCTGGACCTATCGCTGGAAAGCGGATTGCGGGCATCGGCTCCGCTTGCCGTCCGCGAGGCGACGCGCCGGTACGAAATTGCCCTGACCGGCGGAATGCAAGGTTACGCTTGGGGCATGACACCGGACAGTGCCATCGCGGCCGCCAAGGGCGACCGCGTCGAGCTCTTGATCCGCAACCGGACGATGATGGCCCATCCCATTCACCTGCACGGGCACAGTTTCCAGGTTGTCGGCATCGGCGATCGACCGCGCTTCTCAGGTGCCGTGCGCGACACGGTGCTACTCCCGCCGAATGAAAAGGTCACCGTCGCCGTGGATGCCGGCAATCCCGGCCAATGGGCGTTCCACTGCCATCACCTCTATCACATGGCGGCCGGCATGATTACGGTGTTCGGCTATCCCGAAGCGTAGTTCGAGCGCGGCGCCGGATCGTGCTGGCGCCCGCCACAACGGCGGACCGGCGACCGGTTCGGCCCGCGACAGGCAAACAGGATTGAAGACGATGACAACAAAAACTTTTGGCATTGACGGTCTGTTCGGCGCCCTCGACCATCGGGCCGTCGCCAAGAAACTCCAGCGGGTCGGCGGCGTTTCGTCGGTCGCGGTCAATGGCGCATCGACGTCGGCATCGGTGACCTTTGACGAAAGCACGACGACGCCCGAGCGCATTGCGCAAGCCATCGAGGATTGCGGATTCCATTGCACCGGCGCTGTGCTGCCCGCCCATGTTTGCGCGCCGGAGAAGCTCGCGGAAATGCCGCCGGCGGCGGACCGGCACGCGCATGCGGATCACGCAGCTCACAAGATGGGAGCGGCCGCCGGCCAGGCCGCGCATCCGGCAATGGCACATGGAGCGGAAGGCCGCGACCTGCACGCCGACATGGGCCACGGCGCCGGTGGCGACATGGTTGCTATGGCCAAGGACATGCGCAACCGGTTTGTGGTGGCGCTGGTCTTCGCCATACCGGTGTTTCTCTATTCGCAGATGGGAACGATGTTCGGCACGGCCTTGCAGCCGCCGTTTGGACTGGAGCGGAACGTCTTTCTCTTCATCCTCGCGTCACTTGCCGTCGTTTACCCGGGATGGCCGTTCTATGTCGCCGCCATTCGCGCCCTGCGCAACGGCGTGCTGAACATGGCCGTTCTCGTCCTGATGAGCGTCGGCACGGGATACGCTTTCAGCATCGCCGCGACGTTCTGGTTCGACGGCGAACAATTCTATGAAGCCTCGTCGGTGCTGCTATCCTTCATCCTGCTTGGCCACTGGCTGGAAATGCGCGCCCGCGCCGGGGCGTCCGATGCGATCCGCAAGCTGATGGACCTCGCTCCGCCCATGGCCGTTGTGGCCCGCGACGGCAAGGAAATCGAAGTGCCGACCGCCGAGGTCGTGGCCGGCGACATCGTCGTCGTCAGACCCGGCGGCAAGATCCCGGTCGATGGAACGATCGTCGAAGGTTCTTCGGCGGTCGACGAATCGATGCTGACCGGCGAATCGATGCCGGTGTCGAAAAAGATTGGCGACACCGTCATCGGAGCTACGATCAACAAGAGCGGAAACATCCGCTACAAGGCCACCAAGGTCGGTGCCGATACCGCACTCGCCCAGATCGTCAAGCTGGTACAGGAAGCGCAAAATTCCAAAGCGCCCGCCCAAATGCTGGCGGACCGGGCTTCGCAATGGCTTGTGCTTGCGGCCTTGATCATTGGCCTGGGAACCTTTGCGGTGTGGTATGGCCTGATCGGGGCGCCCCTGATGTTCGCCATCACGCTGATGATCACGGTGTTCGTCATTGCCTGCCCCGACGCGCTTGGGCTGGCCACGCCGATGGCGATCATGGTGGGCACCGGCCTGGGTGCCAACAACGGCATCCTGATCAAGAATGCGACGGCTCTCGAAGACGCCACCAAGCTCGATGTCGTGGTCTTCGACAAGACCGGGACTTTGACGCTTGGCGCGCCGAAGGTTGTCGATGTGGTCGCCGCGAAGGGATCGTCGGAGGACGAACTTCTGAAGGTGGCGGCGGCTATCGAGAAGGGTTCCGAGCATCCGCTCGCCAAGGCCATCCTGGAGCGCGCCGAGGGACTGACAATCGAGGCCGCCAAGGACTTCCAAAGCATCGAGGGTCAGGGAGCCCGGGCTGTTGTTGCCGGAACGGAGGTCGTCATCGGCAACACCAAACTCATATCCGCACGGAACATCGACTGGGCCGGACTGAAGGCCGATTCCGAACGGCTTCAGGGTGCCGGGCGCACCGTCGTCCATGTGGCGCGGGGAAAGACGCTCATTGGTCTCATCGCCATCGCCGACACCGTCCGCCCGACATCGAAGGCAACCGTCGCCGTCCTGCGCGAGCGCGGCGTGAAAGTTGCCATGCTCACCGGCGATAACGCCGGCACGGCGGCGCGGATCGCGGCGGACCTTGGTATCGATATCGTCTTTTCGGACGTTATGCCGGGCCAGAAGGCCGACAAGATCAAGGAGCTTCAGGCGCAGGGCATGAAGGCCGGTATGGTCGGCGACGGGGTCAATGACGCCCCGGCGCTGACCCAGGCCGATGTCGGCTTCGCTATCGGCGCCGGCACCGACGTGGCCATGGAGAGCGCCGATGTCGTGCTGATGAAGAGCGATCCCTTCGATGTCGTCCGCGCCATCCTGATTTCGCGCGCGACGCTCAGAAAAATGCACCAGAACCTGTGGTGGGCGACCGGCTACAACACGATCGCTTTTCCGCTCGCGGCCGGCGTCTTTTATCCCTTCACCTTAAGTCCCGAGATTGCCGCGCTGTCAATGTCGGGGTCGTCGGTTATCGTCGCCATCAACGCGCTGCTGCTGAAGCGCACGAGATTGGGAGTGGATGCGACAAGTCGATCTCGCCGACTTCCTGCAAGTGCTGTGACCGAGTCCGGAGCGTAGTCTGGTGTCATATCCTCGCCGCTCGGCCATCGCCTCGCTTCTGATCGCCAACTTCCTGGTGTCGCTGGGCTACGGTGTCCTCTTGCCGGTGCTTCCGGGAATCGTGGCGCAACTGGACACGGGCGCCAGCCGAAGCGATGCGATCTGGCACACTGGCCTGGTGACGGCGGCCTATACCGGGACCGCCTTAGTCATTGCGCTATTCTGGGGACGCTTGTCCGATCGCTTGTTCAACTCCACGATGATCGTGCTGCCGCTGCTGTTGACGGGGGCTGCGACGATAGCCGGCATCTTCGCGACAAGCCTCTGGTCCCTGTATTTTTGGAGAATTGTTGCCGGCGCCGGGGCCGGGGCCATAGGTCCCGCCAGCCAGGCCTGGACCAGCCGCTGGGCCGCCAGCGATGCGGCATGGCAGACGCGGCGCGTGGTTTCCATCGGAATCGCCGCGAACACCGGATTGTTCTTTGGGCCGTTCCTCGGCGGACTGGCCACCACGACCGGATCCTGGCTCAAAACCAGTCCGGGACTGGCGCTGCAATTGCCGGCCCTGGCGGCGGGAACCTTGCTGATCGCGACCGCGGCGGTCGTGGCGATGGTGGTGCGGCAGGCGCCGGCGCGGCGGCAGCGGGAGGTTGTGGTGATCCGGCTGCTGCGGCAGATCGCGCCGATGCTGGTGACATTGGCGGTCACCGCATTGGCCATCGGCGCGTTCGAAGTCGCCTTGGTCTTCATGCCGAACGGCCAGCCGATGAGCCCGTTCGAGATCGGCGTGCTGTTCGCCCAGTGCACGCTGATCATGAGCGCCGCCCAATCCGTTTTCTTTCTTCCGCGCTTTCGCGACGGGCACTTGCGGTCGTTTGTCGTGCCCGCGTTGGCGATGCTGGCGGCCGGATTGACCGCCTCGGTGTTCGCCGGCGGTATCGTCGGCCATGTGGTGTCGACAAGTCTGGTGGCGATCGGCGGCGGTCTCCTGCCGCCGGTACTGATAAGGGAGATTTCGGCCATCGATGGCGGCGCCTCGGGCTCGGCCAACGGATTTCAGTCGGCGGCCAGCCTGGCCGGTCAAACCGCTGGCGCAATACTGGCGGGATCGATTGCCGCGATGATCGGACCCAGATGGACGTTCGTTGCCGCCGCGATCGCTGTTTTGACGACGGGCGTTGTCTTGGTTCGGACCAAGAAGGGGACGGCGTGGAAAGGAATAACCCCATGAAAGACTCATTCAAGACCGCCGCCATCGAACTGGTAAAAGTTCAGCGCGAGGTCATCGAAAAAAACGCAAAGGTTCTGGTGATTTTCGAAGGACGCGACGCGGCGGGAAAGGATGGCGCGATCAAGCGCGTCACGAAGAACATGAGTCCCCGGGATACGCGCGTCGTGGCGTTGGGCAAGCCGGTGGACCGGGAATCGAGAGCCTGGTACTTCGAGCGATACGTGGCGCAGCTGCCTGTCGCCGGTGAAATCGCCCTGTTCAATCGTAGCTGGTACAATCGGGCGGGCGTCGAACTGGTGATGAAATTCTGCACACCGGCCGAATATGAGCAATTCCTGATTACGGTTCCCATGTTCGAAGAGCTGCTGGTGCATTGCGGCTTCACCATCATCAAATACTACCTCGACATATCCGAGGACGAACAAAGAAAGAGGCTCAAGGAACGAGAGGAGAACCCGCTCAAGCAGTGGAAGCGCAGTCCGGTGGATGCCGAAGCTCTCCATCTATGGAAGGAGTACAGCGCGGCCCGCGACACCATGCTGAAGCGCACCAACATGGCCTACGCGCCGTGGACGATCGTGCGCGCGGACGACAAGGATGCCGCCCGGCTTGCGATCATGCGGGATATGGTCCACCGGCTGTCGGTCGATAGCGGCGGCAAGCGCCGCCCGCGACCGGATGAAGCCGTACTCTTTCCGTTCGGCAACGAAGTGCTCGAAGGCGGCCGGATGGCCAAATGACATTCGTTAAAGTTCGAGTCCAATCAACCGAGGCAAGGATCGAAAAATGCAACACAGCGGACACGGAGACGACGCAAGCCCCTCACCGCGCCGATGGTCGCGAGCGAACATCGCTCTCGTGGCATTTCTCGCGATTGCCGGATTTTATCTGATCACCGAACACCGGGCGCACGCCTTCGGCATATTGCCGTTCCTGCTCCTGGCTGCCTGCCCGCTGCTTCACCTGTTCATGCATGGAGGGCGCGGTCACGGCGGGCACGGTGATGCCGAGACCGGGAGTCCCCGGGACAAGCAAGCAGGAGACTCCCAACCGCCGGCGCCGCCCGCTGCCGGTAGACATTCCCATTGACTCTGCAGCCGATGGAGTGACGCGATGCAACAAGATGTACCGGCCTATGGACTATGGACGCTGGTCGTCTTGAACTCGGCCATATTCATCATTTTCGCGTTCAGCTTCTTCAAGCCTAAGACCGGCAGGGACTGGCGCACATTTGGCGCTTTCGGCGCGTTTTTGGTGGCGCTCTTTTCCGAAATGTACGGTTTCCCCCTGACCATCTACCTGCTGTCGGGATGGTTGCAGTCGCGATGGCCGGAGATCGACTGGTTCAGCCATGATGCGGGACACCTGCTGGAAATGATTTTCGGCTGGCGGGCCAATCCGCATTTCGGCCCGTTTCATCTCCTGAGTTTTGTATTGATCGGCGGCGGGTTCTGGCTGATTTCCGCCGGCTGGCAGCGGCTCTACTTGGCTCAGAAGCGGCGCGAACTGGCGACGGCGGGCGTCTATGGCAGAATACGCCATCCGCAATATGCGGGCTTCATACTGGTCATGCTCGGTTTCCTCGTGCAGTGGCCGACAATTCTGACGCTTGCAATGTTCCCGGTTCTCGTCGTCATGTACGTGAGGCTGGCAAGAATCGAGGAAAAGGAAGCCATCGCCGAATTCGGCGATGCCTATCGGCACTACATGAAAGATGTTCCTGGCTTCATCCCCAGGCTGGGAAGCCTGTTTTCAAGAGCGGAAGATGAGGCCGATGGGCCCAGCCTATGAGAAAGTTCGCAACGATCGCGGTCATCCTTGTTGTGGTCGCCGGTGCTGCGACCGCCGGCTGGGTCATATGGCAGAAACGACTGTCTGACAGGCTTCCCGCCGGGATCGCGACGAGCAACGGGAGGGTCGAGGCAACCGAGGTCGAAATCGCCACAAAGCTTGCTGGCCGCGTGATCGAAATCACCCCACGCGAGGGCGATACCGTCGAGAACGGTACCGTCGTCGCGCGTCTCGACGCCACGGAACTCGAACATCAGCTGCATCAGGCGAAGGCCCAGGCCGAGCAGGCGCGGCAGTCGCTGGCGGCGGCCCGGGCGGCAATCGAGAACCGCAAGAGCGAACTCACCTTTGCCCAGCAGGAATTCCAACGCGTCTCGGTTCTCGCTCGAAAGGGCTTTGCACCGAATGAGCGGCTCGATCAGAGGCAACAGCAGCTGGCGGGTGCAACCGCGGCGCTGCGGGCGGCGGAGGCGCAGGCCGGTGAAGCGGGAGCCGCGATTGCCGCGGCGGATGCTTCGGTCGATCACATGCAGTCGCTCCTGACCGAAACCGAAATCAAGTCGCCGATCCGCGGGCGCGTTCAGTACCGGCTGGTCGAGCCGGGCAGCGTCCTGGCGGCGGGCAGCCGGATTTTGACGTTGCTCGATTTGTCCGATGTGTCGATGACCATCTTCCTGCCGGCCCAGGATGCCGGGCGCCTCGTCATCGGCGATGAAGCGCGGGTCGTGCTCGACGCGGCCCCGGACTATGTATTCCCCACGAAAGTCGTCTTTGTGTCGCCGGAAGCGCAATTCACGCCGAAGACCGTCGAAACGGCGGCCGAGCGCGAAAAACTGATGTTCCGGGTGAAACTACAGGCGCCTCAGGATGTGCTCAAGAAGATGGAGGGCCGCGTGATGAGCGGCTTGCGCGGCGTCGCCTATGTGCGCACCGATCGGTCGGCGCAATGGCCGGACAGGCTCGCCATCAAGCTGCCCGAGCGATGATATGACCCGGTCCGGCGAACCACGGGAAAGGCGGGATATCGTTGCGTCGTTCAGCGGCGTGTCGCATCGCTATCGAGGCGCGGTGGCGCTCGACGATGTGATGCTGGATATTCCTTCCGGCGTCATGGCCGGTATCATCGGCCCCGATGGCGTGGGGAAATCGACGCTGCTCGCGCTTGCCGCCGGCGTGCGTAAAATCCAATCCGGCGATGTTGCGGCTCTCGGCGGAGACATGCGCAGTTCGGCCCATCGCCGCACCTGTTATGCGCGCATTGCCTACATGCCGCAGGGCTTGGGCCGCAACCTCTATCCGACGCTGAGCGTGTTCGAGAACCTCGATTTCTTCGGCCGCCTTTTCGGCCAGGACGCCGCCGAACGGCGGGAACGCATCGACGACCTCTTGCGCAGCACCGGTCTCGACCCGTTTCCGGATCGCCCCGCCGGCAAGCTTTCCGGCGGCATGAAGCAGAAGCTTTCCCTATGCTGCGCGCTCATCCACGATCCCGATCTTCTCGTTCTCGACGAACCCACAACCGGTGTCGATCCGTTGTCGCGGCGCCAGTTCTGGGAACTGATCGAACGCATCCGGCGGCGCCAGCCGCAGATGAGCGTTATCGCCGCTACCGCCTACATGGAGGAAGCCAAACGCTTCGATTGGCTGGCGGCCATGGACGCGGGCCGCATCGTCTCCACCGGATCGCCGGAAGACGTTAGAAGCCGGACCGGCGAAAAGAGTCTCGAAGACGCCTTCGTTTCGCTGCTGCCCGAAGAAAAACGGCGAGGCCATCGGACGGTCCGCATCCCGCCGCGTGAAACTCTGGACGGTCCGCCGGCCATCGAGGCGGAAGGACTCACCAAGCGTTTCGATAAATTCACGGCGGTCGACCACGTCAGCTTCCGCATCGAAAAGGGAGAAATCTTCGGTTTCCTCGGCTCCAATGGTTGCGGCAAATCAACGACCATGAAGATGCTCACGGGCCTTTTGCCGGCAAGCGAGGGCCGGGCCTGGCTCCTCGGGCAGCCGATCAACAGCGGCGATGTAAGCATCCGCCGCCGGGTCGGGTACATGTCGCAATCGTTTTCGCTCTACCGCGAACTGACAGTCCGGCAGAATCTCGACCTGCATGCCGGCATCTTCGAATTACCCCGGGAGAGCCGCCAAGCGCGAATCGCGGAACTGCTGGAAAAATTCGAATTGACGGGATTGGCGAATAGCTATCCGGAAGGCTTGCCGCTCGGCATGCGCCAACGTTTGCAATTGGCGGTGGCGGTATTGCACCGGCCGGAAATGCTGATTCTCGACGAGCCGACTTCCGGCGTCGATCCGATCGCACGCGACCGGTTCTGGCAGTATCTCGTCGATCTCTCGCGCAATGAAAGCATCACGATCTTCCTTTCGACCCATTTTATGAACGAAGCGGAACGCTGCGACCGCATTTCGCTCATGCATGCGGGAAGGGTTCTTGCCGCCGGAAAACCGCAAGCCCTCACTGCGGCGCGTGGCGCGGCCACGCTGGAAGAGGCGTTCATTGGCTATCTTCAGGATGCAGCCGGCAGCGGGCGGAATACCATACCGGAGGTCAACGGCAGTCGTGACGGCATTGTCGTGCCCGCCACCGCCCGACCGGCGGCGGATCGCCCGGTCGATCTCCGTCGTCTCTGGGCCTATGCGAGGCGGGAAAGTGTCGAGGTGCTCCGCGACCCGATCCGCCTGGCGTTTGCCCTGCTCGGTCCGGTCTTGCTCATGGTGGCTTTCGGTTTCGGCATTACCTTCGATGTCGAACGCTTGCCCTATGCGGCCTTCGATCAGGATCAATCCTACGAAAGCCGCGAACTTCTGGCGAATTTCGAGGGGTCTAGATACTTCCGCCGCATGCCGGAGATAGCCGGCGCCGAACAGATCGATAACCGGCTGAGGAGTGGCGAGATCAAGCTTGCCGTCGAAGTTCCGGCGGGGTTCGGAAAGGATCTGAAGGCCGGACGCAAACCGGAGGTCGGCATATGGCTTGACGGGGCGATTCCGTTTCGGGCCGAAACGACCCGGGGCTATGTCGGCGGCGTGGCCATGGGTTATCTGGTGGAGCGCGCTAAGTTGCACACCAGCAACGCGAATGCGCTTCTGCCGGCCGATATCGGCATCCGATTCCGTTACAATCAGGAATTCAGGAGCGCCTTCGCCACCGTGCCAGGCGTGATAATGCTCATGCTCATCATGATTCCCGCCATGATGACGGCGGTGGGTGTCGTTCGAGAAAAGGAAACCGGATCGATCGCCAACTTTCGCTCGACGCCGGTGACCGGATTGGAATTCCTGGTCGGCAAGCAGGCGCCCTATGTCGCCATCGCTTTCTTGAGCTTCCTGATCCTCGTGGCGGAGGCCTATGTTCTCTTCGGCGTGCCGGTCAAAGGATCGTTCGCGGCGCTGGCGTCGGGCGCCTTCTTCTATGTGCTTGCCGCCACCGGATTCGGGCTTTTGATATCCTCCTTCACGCGCACGCAGATCGCGGCCATTTTCGCCACCCCGATCCTGGCCATGGTTCCGGCGCTAAACTTCTCTGGCATGCTGACGCCGGTTTCTTCCCTGGACGGGGTTGGGCGAGCGATCGGGCTTGGATTTCCCTCGGCGTGGTTTCAGCAGATCAGCGTCGGTACTTTTGCCAAGGGATTGGGTTTTGCCGAGCTTTGGCAAAATCACTTGGCACTGCTCGTCTTCGCGATTGCGTTCATCGGCGCGGCCCGATTTGCCCTGCCCAAGCAGGAGGATTGAGGTGCGCGGCTCGCTTGCGAACATTTACCGATTGGGCGTCAAGGAATTGCGGAGTCTGCGCAGCGATCCAGTGCTTGTCGTCCTGATCCTCTGGGCCTTCACTTTTCTCGTCTACTCGGTCGCAAAAGGAGAGAAATTCGAAGTTCAGCAGGCTTCGATAGCGATCGTCGACGAAGACCAGTCGGCACTATCGCGCCGGATCGGCGCGGCAATTCAGCTGCCGTTCTTCCGGGAGCCCGTCCCAATCGCAGCCGGCGGCATCGACAAGGCCATGGACCGTGGCCAATATGTCTTCGTACTCGAGATCCCGCCGCGCTTCGAGGCGGATATTCTTGCCGGCCGCCGGCCCGCCATTCAAGTCGACATCGACGCAACCGCGATGTCGCAGGCCGGCAATGGTGCCGTATTCCTGCAGAACATCGTTTCGCGGGAACTCCGCAGTTTTATCCAAAAGTCCGATGAAGGCGATCTTCTTCCGATCAATCTCGTTGTCCGGACGAAATTCAATCCGAACGCCGAATCGGTGTGGTTCACTTCGGTCATGCAGATCATCAACAATATTACCATGCTATCGGTGATCCTGAGCGGCGCGGCGCTGATCCGCGAACGCGAACATGGCACGATCGAGCATCTTCTGGTCATGCCCGTTACGCCTATCGACATCATGTTATCCAAAATCTGGGCCAATGGACTGGTCATTGTCGTGTCGGCACTGCTTTCCTTTTTTCTGATTGTCGGCTGGCTGTTGCAAGTGCCGATTGCCGGCTCGGTCATGCTGTTCGTCGCGGGCGCCGTCGTGTACCAGTTTTCGGTAACCGCCCTCGGCATCCTGCTCGCGACATTCACCACCTCGATGCAGCAGTTCGGCCTTCTCGTCATACCGGTTCTGATCGCCATGAACCTGCTATCGGGATCGCGAACGCCGCTGGAGAGCATGCCCGAAGTGCTGCAGGCGATCATGCGAATATCGCCATCGACGCACTTTATCGGCTTTGCCCAAGCAGTTCTGTATCGGGCCGCGGACCTGACGATCGTCTGGCCGGAGCTCGTCGCCATGGCGGCGATCGGCGCAGTTTTCTTTGTCGTGACCTTGGCGCGTTTCCGCAAGTCGGTGACGACGGTTCAGTAGGGCGCGAGAGATTTGGCCGGCGCTTCTTCCATCGGCGACAGAGCTGGCGAATCGCCATTGTAGTCGATGTGGGCATGGGCTGGAAGCACGGTCTTGACCTGCGAGGCATTGAACGGAAGGCCCCCCCCCCAGTTCCTTAACCGCAACTGCTTCAGTCCCTGGAACAAGCCGCAATCGACGAGAAATTGCGTCTCTTCGGGTGCGAGCCGATAGCGCGATTCTGTTAATGGACCGGCCGCTCCTCAGAATTTGAGCTTCACTTGTCATTTCTCCCTAAAGGGCAGAGGTGTGTCGTCCGTTGCGACTGGCAGGTCGGGATGTAAGCTTGGCGGGACCCGGGCCACGCCGGTTGCGACCGATTTAACTCCAGTCAACCGTGTCAGCCCCGCCGTGACTTCTGCGAGTTGTTCGGGTCCGAGCGTTTCGAGTTCCAATAGTTTCCGTGCGCCGCCGTCGAGTATGGAGCGATTTTGCTCGAGGATTCCGCGCGCCGTCGTGAATGCCTCTTCGATGAGCTTCTGAACCGTATGATCGATTTCCTCGGCCGTGCCGTCACCGTAAGAGCGTGGGCGCCACGACGGCACCTGGCCCGAGAGAAACGTCGCCGTCTCTGTTTCGTAGGCAACCTGACCCAGTTCCGGCGTCATGCCGAAGCGGGTCACCATATTGCGCGCAACATCGGTGGCGCGCGCCAGATCGTCGGCAGCACCGGTTGAGACCTCATCGAATACCAGGCTTTCGGCGGCCCGGCCTCCCATCAAGACCGCCATCTGGCTGGTCAGTTCCGAGCGGCTTATCAGAAAACGGTCGGCCACCGGCCGCTGCATGGTGTAGCCGAGCGCGCCTAGCCCCCGCGAAATGATCGACACTTTCTGTACCGGATCGGTTCCCGGCAAGGCCATGGCGACAAGCGTGTGGCCCATTTCGTGATTGGCGACGATCTGGCGCTCGCGCGGGCTGAGAATCCGGCTTTTCTTCTCGATGCCGATAACGATTCTTTCGATTGCCTGGGTGAAATCCGAGAGAATCGTGGCCTCGGCCGCCCGCCTGGTCGCGACCATCGCGGCCTCATTGACGAGGTTGGCGATGTCGGCGCCGGTAAAGCCGGGAATCAGGGCGGCGACCGCGTCGATGTCGAGATCGGAAGCGACGCTGATCTTCTTGAGGTGAACGCGAAGGATATCCGCTCGCCCCTTGCGGTCCGGCCTGTCGACCAGCACCTGCCGGTCGAAGCGGCCCGCCCGTAGAAGCGCAGGATCGAGGATCTCCGGCCGGTTGGTCGCGGCAAGCACGACAATTCCGGCGCGCGGATCGAAGCCGTCCATTTCGGCGAGCAATTGGTTGAGGGTCTGTTCCTTCTCCTCGTGCCCGCCACCGGGCACGCCCATCCCGCGCGCCCCGCCCAGCGCATCCAATTCATCGATGAACACGATCGCCGGCGCCTCGGCCCGCGCCTGCTCGAAAAGATCGCGCACCCGGGCGGCGCCGACGCCCACGAACATCTCGACGAACTCCGAACCGGTGATCGAAAAAAAGCGGACGCCCGCCTCTCCGGCAACGGCGCGGGCCAGCAGCGTCTTGCCGGTTCCGGGCGGTCCGACAAGCAGCACTCCCTTAGGGATACGGGCTCCGAGGCGGCCATGGACCTTCGGATCCTTCAGAAAGCCGACAATCTCGGCCAATTCCTGCTTTGCCTCGTCGACGCCTGCGACATCCGCGAAGGTCACCTTGACATCGGGTTCAGCATAAATCTTGGCGCGGCTCCGGCCCATGCCCATCAGGCCACCATGGCCTTGCATCATGGGGCGAAGGAGAAACATCCACAGCAGCACGAAACCGGCTGTCGGCAGGAGCCAGGAAACGAAGTTTTCGAACAAGCCGGGCTCCGGTTGGCCGGAAAAGGCGATCCCCCGGCGGGCGAGATCATCGGCGACCTGCGGATCGACCCGGACGGTGGTGAAATGCTGCTGGTCCTTGGTTCCGGCGGCCGAGGACAAGGACCCGGTAATTCGGGTCGGACCAATGACCAGATCCTTCACTTCGCCCTTGTCGAGGCGTTGCTTGAACTCGCTGTACGGAATTTCGCTGACATGGTTGGTCGCCACGAGAAAGTCGCGGATCAGCAGAATGGCAAACATCGCCGCGACAAAATAAAGAATGTCGAAACCGAAGTCCCGCTTCGGCGGCGGTTTGCCTTGCTTGTCCTTCGCCGGTCTCAACGGTACTTCGCGGTAAAAAAGTTGAACAACGGGCCGAATACCAGCGCCACATACCAGCCATAGGCGAAGCTTTCGGCAAGGCCGATGAAGAAGCTCGGCCAGTCCAGCAACTGGAATCCGGGCAGGAACAGCGACAGCAACGCGGACATCCGCGCCGAGCCAGGAAACAGCAGGTAGAAAACGATGCACGCGACATAGGTGACGACAAGGAACAGGCTCAAACTCAGGCCAAGCGGAACGACTGGAATAAGCGGCGTACGCGTCGCATCGGATGGCGCGACCGGATTGCCACGATCGGCCCTCTTGAAAATGCTATTGTGGGGCATGGCAATCCTCCTTGACCGTCTGGGCGCTGTTTGTCGAGGTGACATAACTTGCCGGCGACGCTTCGAACCGGTCGCGGCAGTTCGTCGAACAGAAACGGTAAAGCCGGCCGGCGTGGACGCTGGTCTCCGCCGTGGTCGTCTCGACAATCATGCCGCAGACCGGATCCTTGTCCTTCCCCGGCGGGACTAGGCGAGCTTGATCGGCGGAGCCCGGCTTGCCGTGGCGGTGCCCAAGCATATGGGCACCGCAGCCGAATCGCATCATGACCGCGAACAGGCCGGCAAAGAGCAGGAAATAAATGGGAGCTCCCATCTGAAGTCTCCCTTCAGTCGTCGATACCGCTCCGCCTGCTCACGGTCGGCATCATCACTGCATGTTCTGCTGCGCCGGCATCGTGCCGGCTTGGGTCATGCCGGACGGCATCAGTCCCATGTGGGTCGCCAGCAGTTCGTCCGCCGTCTTTCGCTGCTCGGCGGAAAGGGCTTTGTAGAGAGGGGCGAGCGCCGCTTTCATGGCGCGGACGCCTTCAAGCCGCGCGCCGAGCATCTGCTCCTGGGAGTCCAGTTGCGCCAGCAATTGCGGCGGCGAGGAATCGCCCATCATCGGCATATTGGCCTCCTTCAGTCGCTTGGCATTGCTGCGCAGAGCCTCGGCAAAGACATCCCAGGCCTTGGATTGTGCGGCAGTAATCTGCAGTTCGGCGCGCAAAAACGCGATCCGGCCTTCGACTCTCTCGGTCATGCCCATGCTGGAGATGTCCATTCCGCCCATGCCCGCCGGGCCGCCGCCCATCATCTTCATCATCCCGGCCATCATTTTCATCATCGCGGGCATCGACATGCCCTCCTGAGCCTCGGTCCCGGGAGTCGTCTCGGTTGTCCCGGCGCCTTGCGCGGGATGATGCGGATCGGGCTGGGTTTGCGCATAGCCTTGGGTCGAGGCCGCGAGCATTGCGGCGAATGTCAAGGCGACTAGAGATTTCGGTTTCAATTTCAACATGACATTGTCCTAACGTTTGGGTTAGATCTTCAGTTGCGTTTCGAAGTCCATGGCCGGTCTCGGTAGCTGCCGGCCATCGCAGACGGAACGAGAGCCGTCATTTTCACGGTGTCCGCCCTTGCAAGCATATGGGACACCAAATGGCTAGTTTCCACTGTCGCCTGACGCCGGTTTCGTCATGCCGCTCATTCCATTCTGGTTTTGCTGCATATCGCTCTCCCCTTCTTTCATCCTGTCCAATATGGCCTTGATGTTCGCCGGGAGTTCGGTTTTGGAGAATTTCTTTTGCTCGGCGTCATCGTGCAGGAACGCGATGATGTCCCCGAGCTCTTTGCCGGTGAACTCGACCTGGCCGCCCAGTTCCTTCTGCTGCAGCTCGATCATCGGCTGCGCGCCGCGCCACATATTGGCGACGAAGTCGAACGGATTGGTCATTCCAGCCATCGCCGCCTCATCCAGCGATGCGGCGTCGGCTCCGCCGATACCGTTGACCGAGTGACAGACGACGCAGCCCTTCGACGCGAAGAGCTTGCGGCCATTGACGGGATCCATGCTTGGCATTATGAGGCCGGGACCCATCGTGTGCTGCTGCATCGTGTGGCCTCCCGGTATTTGCTGTGAACCGGACGACGAACCTGACTCCTGGGCCGCAAGCCGATGGGGCCATGCCACGGCACTCAGCATTACGATCGGGCTGAGCCAAAGCGTCAAAGTGCGATTGCCGATCATGTTTTCCTCCCATGACATCAGCCTGAGGTGTGGATATGGCTATTTCAGCGCCCACCGGAATGTCCTGATGCCCGCTTCGCCGACACCATCAATCTGCAACTCGACGGCCTTGGGCATGTCTGCGGGCGCCGCAAACTGCAGAATTCCTTGGCGATGGTGACCACCAGGCGGGTCGCCTTGCCAAGCCATCGGACGGTAACGGCGGCCGACCTCGTCCACCAGCACGGCAGCCTGGGCAATATCCTCGTCCAATGGCTTTGTGTGGGTGTCCATGGCAACTTCAAATTTCCAGATCGTCACACCCGGTTCGAGGATCATCGGCGTCACCACCACGCGCACCCCGGCAATATCGCTGCTCTGAGCCGCGAACGCCGGCGCAGCAGACGCTGGGGCGGGATCCAAGTGGACCAACCCGAAGGCAAGTGCGCCGACGAGAAGCACGGATAATAGCTTTAGCATGCAGGGCTCCCTAAATAGGCCCTTCTGGCCAGCCAGACCTGGCGGCCGACATAGAAGAGTCCCGCGGCGTTGAACGCAAGACCGATCCAGAAGAGCTCGACCTGGTATTGCGCCACGAGGCTTACCGCCCCTACCGCGCCGAGCACCGGCAACAAATTGACAAGATAGTGCGTGCAGCAGGCAAGCATAGCGGCGGTGGAGGTCGTCCCGGACGCGGCGATCACGTGACGAGTGTGATGGTGACTCGCGCTCAGTTGCCTCAAATGGAAATATAACCCCACCTGGGCGCCAAATCCGAGCGCCAGAGTGACCGTGTAAGGCCAGAACTCGGCGAATTGCGATGTCGTGAAGCTCCAACCCGACACGAGGGTAAGTACGCTAAAGTAAATCGCCAGCAGAGCGGAGAAGGCCGCCGCGCCGATTGTGAAGGGTCCGATAATGTCGCGCATTTCAGTTAGCCACTGGAGCCGAGAAATTCCCAACTTTGTTAGGCTTCTCGTAGCACCGAGCCGCTACAACTCTCCTTGATCCGGATCAATTGTCGCAGAAGTGGTCAACGCTATACGGCTCACATATCTCACTGGCACTCTCAAGTTCGAGGCGCGTCTACATAGTGGGGTTCCGCGCATGAGCAATTGGGCTCAGTCGCTGTATGATGGCCTTGTTTTTCAACCGCCCGATGGAGCCTCACCGGTCTATCATGGACCAGCGCCAACCGGACGCTTCAGGAACCAAATCTGATAGAGGGAAATCAGGATCTGGGCCGACAGCGCCAAGCCCAGAAGCGCTCCACTGGTCACGACCGTATACGCATAGAAGGGATCCCATTTGGTCAGGAACCATGCCAATATGTCCGCGAACATGGCGGCAAACGGAGTTACAATTAGCGTGTATTTGAGCCAGGGCCGGATCGCGGACAAACTGAAGATCATGCCGATCCCAAAAAGAACCAAGCCAATCCCGAACAAATGGATATGGGACACTCTCATCAGGGTGTGCAAGGACTCGCCGGTGTCGACCTCCGCAACCTGACGAATGCCGGCATAGGTGGAAAGGTCCGGAATTTTTAGCCCCGATGCCGGGCTATGGCAGGCCAAGCATGTCTTCTCAAGGATGGGGCGGACAACCGATGTGTATTCCTTTTCAGGCGCCCCAGACTTGAGCCAGGACACCACGTGATGGCGGTCCCCCAGCTCGATATAGTTGGCCATCGGACCTCGTAACGCCGCTTCTAGGCGCGTTCCGGAGCGGTTTCCGTAATAGGTGTCGACGATATCCTCGATTGACAGCCCCGGCTTGCCATCGTGCCATTCGTGAGTTGTGTATAGATAAACCATTGCCATGAGGTAGCCGATCCCCATGATGAACAGGAAGGCGGTATATATCAACTTCTCGCTCATGGAGCAGTCATAGAATCGGCGCATACAAATCTCCCCACAGTCGCCTTCGTCGTATTGTCAATCTATCCGGTCGAGGATTGACTTACCTGGATGCAACACAGCCCCATTTATCGCGCAAATTTCGCCTCAATGATGCGTATATTCGAACTCGGTTTCTATCGTCTCCGGGGAACCCGGCCTTCGAACTTCCACTTTAATACGATAGATCGTCTTACTAGGCATCTCGAAATAATTTCCATATGTCAAGGCTCCGGCGATGGTGAACGGCTCGAGAGTTTTGGTCTCGCCGGAAAGGCCGATCTCCGAGACAGTCGCCTTGACCTCGGCGTCCGTGATGCGGTCCAAGGTTTTGGCCACAAACACGGCAACCATGACATGGTGGAAGTGCTTTCCGGAAGGAACGCCTCCATGCATGGCCCCCTCGGGATGCTCCTTTGGGTGCCCCCGAACCATTTCCGCGGGGATTACCGCGTAATAGAGTGCTATCCCATCAACGATTTTATATCCTGCGGGTTCGTTTGCATAAGCCGAGCCGACAATCATAACCAAGATCGCCGCCTGTATGAGACTCGCTAGACTTCTCAATAACTTACGTTTCATTGAACTTCTCCCGGATACGCCATACATGCAGATCGGTTAAGGTGGTGGGCATTGCTCCGGGCGGCCCTGGCACGAAGCGGGATGTCATGGCCGTTCGGATACGCCCTGCATCACTCTTCATGAACAGACAGCCAAGCGCGGCTTCGGCTTGAATGCTTCGGGAAAACAGTTCTACGCGCGCGCTGCATCGGCCTACCCAATCACGGAGAATCGCATGGCATTTCAGCGGTTCGTCCGGCATGGCAGCAAGACCCCAAGTGACTCGTCCCTGTTCCTTTCATTCCTTCATAAGCTGCTTAATTTCCGGAGGGATATTGTCCTCGGAGAATTTGCGTTGTTCGTCGGCGCTGTGGACGAACGCAATGATGTCGGCGAGTTCCTGACCGGTCAATTGAGTCTGCTCACCCAGCTCCTTGCGCTGCAAGGGGGCCATGATCATGGCGCTTCGCCACATCCCGGCGGCGAAATCGAAGGGGTTCATTTGTTTCGGCATTGTCGCAGCATCCAGGGGCCTTGCGTCCTTGCCGCCGATACCGTTAACCGCATGACAGACCACGCAACCCTTGCTGGCAAACAGGATCCGGCCGTTCGCGGCGTTCATGGCTGGTATGACGATCTCAGACCCTGCCGCGCCGCCACCCGCCGTTGTTTCCTGGCTACTCGCGAGGGGGATAGGGGTGGGGATGAGTAAGAACCCAACGCTGGCCGCCATCACTGGCACCAGAACGATGTTCAAGAGACGATGGCCCATCAGTTTCATCTTTCTGCTCCATGGTCAAAGAAGCTTAGTCAAGTCTGCGCCGAGGTCCGTTTCTAAAGCGCGAAGCATACCCCATTTAGCGATGCAAGCCAACAACCTACCGGATCGGCTCAATACGATTTGCGCCAATCTAAACTATCCGTATCAATATCGTTCAATTGATGTTCCAAAGCATTGCGCTAGATCAATTCAATAACCATTGAAGGCTCCCAGCAGGGGGCCCACATAGATAACATAGATACGGATGGAGTGATCTGACGTGGATAGGAATGTCGTTCTCTGCGCCGCGGTCCGCACCGCGATCGGTGCCTATGGCGGTGCTCTTAAGGATATCCCGGCGACCGATCTTGGGGCGGCGGCGCTTCGTGCCTCCATGGAGCGCGCCAAACTAAAGGGTTCCGATGTCGCTACCGTGGTCATGGGCCAGGTCGTGCAGGCGGGGGCGAAGATGAACCCGGCACGTCAGGCGGCGATCAAGGCCGGACTCCCGGTCGATGTGCCGGCGATGGCGGTCAACCGGGTTTGCGGCTCGGGCGCCCAGGCGGTCGCCACCGCGGCGCAGGAAGTGATGCTCGGCTTCGTCGACTGCGCGGTCGCCGGCGGCATGGAGAATATGGACCAGTCGCCATACCTGATGAGCGGCGGCCGCTGGGGCTACCGCATGGGCGATGCACCGATCTACGATAGCATGTTGCGCGACGGGCTCAACGATGCGTTCAGCGACCAGCACTCGGGCTGGGTGACCGAGGATTTGGTCAAGAAGTTCCAGCTAACCCGCGAGACTCAGGACCGCTGGGCCCATCGGTCACAGATACGGTTCAGTCAGGCCCAGGCGGCCGGCAAGTTCGATGCCGAGATCGCGCCGTTCGAAGTGCCGGGCCGCAAGGGCCCGTCGGTATTTGCCAAGGACGAACACAACCGGCCGGACACCACGATCGAGTCGCTGGCCAAGTTGAAGCCGGCGTTCCGCAAGGATGGAACGATCACCGCAGGCAACGCGCCCGGACTCAATTCCGGGGCCGCGGCCATGATCGTCGCCGAGGCGGGCTGGGCGGAGAAACACAATCTGGAGCCGATGGCGCGTCTTGCCGCCTATGGCGTCGGCGCCGTCGAGCCGGGTCTGTTCGGCCTCGGGCCGGTGCCGGCGGTGCGCCAGGCCCTGGACCGGGCGGGATGGAAGCTCGGCGACATCGAGCGGGCGGAGGTCAATGAAGCCTTCGCCGCGGTCGTCCTGGCGATCATGCAGGAGCTCGGCCTGCCGGAGGACATCGTCAATGTCGAAGGCGGCGCCATTGCTCATGGCCACCCGATCGGCGCGACGGGGGCGGTCCTGACTACGCGGCTCCTGCATGCAATGCGGCGCGACGGTGTCCGTCGCGGCCTGGTCACCCTCTGCATCGGCGGCGGTCAGGGCGTGGCGCTGGCCCTTGAAGCAGTGCGCTGAAGGAACTCCGGGCGGCGAATGCAAAATGCGTAAACCAACTGCTACTTCACGGATGAACGGCATCCCGACTTGACTGATGGAGGCTAACTTGGCACACGGAAGATCACATGCACGCCGGATGGATATGGGGCCGCGGATGGCGACCGTGCGGCCTCCGGCAAGTCCGGCCGCCGGCATCGCCGCCACCCCGCCGCCAATTCCCGCTCCCGATCGGGCGACGGTGGTAGCGGCGGCGGCCGGCCCGCAGGCCAGCGCTGGACTGGAATCGCCACTCGATTTTTTCCGTTATCAACGCGACGTCGTCGAACGGACGATCCTGTTCTGGGACACGCTGCGGCAGCGGGCCAACAACATGCTCGAGCATGAGCGCGCCGGGCTGCCGCCACTTCTCGACTTCAAGTACGAAACGGTACTCGATGCGCGCCGCTTCGCGCACCCGGCCAATTACGCGTTGCTGCGCATCATCGAAATCGGCGAGGACTGCTGGGACGATTGCGTCGATCCGGAAAAGCCGCCGGTCATCGTCATCGATCCGCGCGCCGGCCACGGTCCTGGCATCGGCGGCTTCAAGCACGATTCCGAGGTCGGCATGGCGATGCACGAAGGCCATCCGATCTACTTCGTGATTTTCTTTCCCGAACCCGTGCCGGGGCAGACCCTGGCCGATGTGCACCACGCACTCCGGCGGTTCGTCGAGGAGGTGGCCAAGCGGCATCCCGGCAAGCCGCCGGTGCTCTATGGAAACTGCCAGGCCGGCTGGGCGATGACGTTGCTCTCCGCCGACTGCGAAGGCCTGGTGGGGCCTGTCGTGCTCAACGGTTCGCCGCTGTCATATTGGGCGGGCGAGTCGGGCGCCAACCCGATGCGCATAGCGGGCGGCCTCCTCGGCGGCGCCTGGCTGACGCATCTGATCGCCGATCTCGGTGATGGCCGCTTCGACGGCGCCTGGCTGGCGCAGAATTTCGAGAACCTCAAGCCGGAGAAAGCCATCTGGGAAAAATACGCCAATCTGTTCGCCGATATCGACACCGAGCGCGAACGCTTCCTCGACTTTGAACGCTGGTGGAATGGCTTCTACTTCCTCGGCCGCGAGGAAATCCTCGCCATCGTCGAAAACCTGTTCATCGGCAACAAACTCGAGCAGGGCGAGTTGCGCCTCGCCGAGGACTGCACCATCGACTTGCGCCGCATCAAGAACCCGCTCGTCGTCTTCGCCTCCTATGGCGACAACATCACGCCGCCGCACCAGGCACTCGCCTGGATTCCGGCCGTCTATAAAAGCACCGGGGCTCTGAAGCAGGCCGGCCAGCGTATCGTCTATCTGACCAATCCGCATGTCGGGCATCTCGGCATCTTCGTGTCGGCCAGCGTCGCCCGCCTGGAACATCGGGCGATCCTGGAAAGCCTCGACGAAATCGCGGCCCTGCCGCCGGGCCTCTACGAAATGAAGATCGACAATCCGACCGGCGATCCGGATTGCCACAAGCCGCAATTCTCGGTGCGCTTCGAACCGCGCCGCGTCGAGGATCTGCGGTTCGACTACCCACGCCAGGCCTTCGAGCGGGTCGAGCGCGCCTCCGAGTTGAACGAGTCGGTCTACCGTAGCTTGGTGAGCCCGTGGATCAGGCTGGCCGCCAACCCATGGACTGCCGAAGCGTTCAAATGGCTGCATCCGATGCGGACCAGCCGCTATCTGTTTGCCGACGCGTTCAATCCGTGGATGCGCGGCGTCTCGGCACTGGCCGGCTGGATCGCGCCGAACCGCAAGCCGTTTGCGGCGGATCATCCACTGATGAAGCGGGAGCGTGCCTGGATCGAAAGCGTGACGAATGCAATTCAAGAAGCGCGCGAGCGCCGTGACGCCAGCTATGAACAGGCCTTCACGCTGCTCTACGAGCGGCCGGACAATCTCGTGTCGCAAGTGCCGCCGGCAACGGGTGCGGCGGACGGCGCAACCCCAGAAGGGAGAATGTAGCCATGGAAACGATATCGCAAAACTGGTTTTTGATCGTGCTTGCCCTGGGTGTGCTGGCTTATTTCATGTTCCGCGCTGGCCGGGGCGGTTTTAGCCACGGCGGCGGCCATGGCGGCCTTGGCCTTGGCGGCTTCGGTCTCGGCGGTCACGGCCATGGTGGCTACGGCGGCCACGGCGGCGGAGACCGGAGCTCGAATACCACGGCGCAGCTGCCTGCAGCGGTGATCGATGCCGTGGATGGTTCGGCGGTGCGCGCTGCCGATGCCTTGACCTCTGTCTACAAGGGGCAGGTCTATTACTTCGCTTCCAAGGAGAACCGTGATCGCTTCGAGGCGTCGCCGCAGGAATTCGCGGCCAAGGCGGCCGGTCCCGACGCCACATCCCGGCCGTCGCATGGCTGCGGACACGGCTGCTAGCCAGGTCTTGCTGGTTCGCCGGGATACTAGGAATAAATACGTAGGGTGACGCGAAAGTAGGTGTGCAATGACAATCTTCACAAACCGCAACGAGCGCTCAATCGTCGCGACAGGGGCACTTGCGGGACTAGCGGGCGGCCTCGCCGAGGTCGCCTGGATCTGGGTCTACGGCAAGCTCGGCTACATCGACGCGGGTTCGGTCGCGCGCGGCGTAAGCGAGGCGCTGGGGGTTGAAACCGTTGCCGACCCCATTTTGTTCGGGATCGGTGTTCACATGGCGCTCGCCGTTGCTCTGGGGATAGCATTGGCCCACGCGATCCAGCCGCTACTGGCGCGGGCGGGAACGGGCCATCTCCTGGTCTATGCCAGTGTCATCTCGGCACTCGCAGTGGTCTGGGCGGTCAATTTCCTGATCGTCCTGCCGATACTCAGCCCGGGGTTCATCGGCCTTGTACCCTATGCTGCCGGCTTTCTGTCGAAGATCCTGTTCGGCGTCGCCGCTGCCGCGGTGCTGGGTTCGCAACCCGCGGAGATGCGATATGCGCGTGCGAGGCGGGACCGGCACGATGTCGGGTGAATCGGATTCCACTGTGCCGGCAAAGCGCAGGCCCAAGGCGATTTCGACTTCGTGCGTCGGGCCGGAGGAGTTTAGTCCGTGAGCGGAATTGCCAAGACCCTTCGGCACCTCATCGATCAGGCCAGGGCCCTGCCGCCGATCCGCGTCGCGGTGGTCGATGCGGCGCAAGCCGTGGTGATCGAGACGATGAAGGAAGCCCAGGCGCTCGGCTTGGTCGAGCCGCGCCTCGTCGGCGACCCCGATTCGATCGCCGCGCTCTGCAAGGACAGCGGATGGAAGACGCAAGCCGATTGGATCGTCGCGGCGAGCACCGACCCGGCCGCGGCGGCAAAGGCCGTCGAGCTGGTGCAAGCGGGTGTGGCCGATGCGATCATGAAGGGCAATGTTCACACTGACGTCCTGATGCGTGTCCTGCTCGATAAGGAGCGCGGGCTGCGGGTTCCCGGACGGCGTGTCAGCCACGTCTTTTTGGCCGAGGTCGCAAGCTTTCCCAAGCTTCTCGGGATCACCGATGCGGCGATCAACATCGCCCCCGATCTCAATGCCAAGGCGCAGATCCTGCAGAACGCGATCGATCTGTTTCATCTTCTCGGCGTCGAGACGCCGAAAGCGGCGGTGCTCTCGGCGGTCGAGACGGTCAATCCCGAGATCGCCTCGACGCTCGATGCCGCCTGCCTCACGCTGATGGCGCGGCGCGGTCAGATCAACGGTGCCATTGTCGACGGCCCGCTCGCCTTCGACAACGCCATTTCCAGCCGGGCGGCGGCGGAGAAGGGCATCGCGTCGCCCGTCGCAGGCGATGCGGACATCGTGCTGGTGCCGGACCTGGTGTCCGGCAATATCCTCGCCAAAAACCTGGAATACCTTGCTGGAGCGGTTGTCGCCGGCATCGCCGTGGGGCTGGCCGTTCCAGTGGTGCTGACATCGCGCGCCGATCCGGCGCCGGCACGTCTGGCTTCACTCGCGGTCGCGGCTCTGATGCATCACCGGACGCCGAGGGCTCCGGCGAAATCCAAAGTTCCAGAATCGAGCCTGCATTGCGCGCCACAGCCGGAGCACACCTGCTGTCCGCTACCGGGGTGACCATGCCGAAGGCCGCACCATCGTCGAAGAGGAATGCCAGATCGCCGGTGGACCAGCGCCCGTTCTCCTTCGACCGTCCGCTGCTTGCCGCTGCTGCCCGCTTCACCGCCGGGATCTCGCCGGTGGCGCTGATGCAAGCCTACACCGATTGGGCGCAGCATTTTCTCTTTTCGCCCGATAAGCAGGCCGAGATCGTCGAAAAAGCCGGGCAAAAGTGGGCTCGTTATGTGGATTATTGCGTACGTGCGTCCAGCGATCCGAACTGTAAAGCCTGCATCGAGCCCCTGGCGCAGGACAGGCGTTTTGCCGGCGAGGCCTGGCAGAAATGGCCCTTTAACGCGCTTTATCAGGGTTTCCTCCTGACGCAGCAGTGGTGGCACAACGCCACAACCGACGTCGGCGGCGTCTCGAAGCACCATGAGGATGTCGTTTCCTTCGTCGCCCGCCAGCTCCTCGACGTGGTCTCGCCGGCGAACTTCCCGCTCACCAATCCGGAAGTCCTGGAGGCGACCGTCAAGCAGGGCGGAATGAACTTCGCTCGCGGCGCCGCCAATTTCCGGGAGGACTGGCATCGCGCCTTGATCGATGGGAGGCCGGCCGGCACGGAGGCTTTCCAGGTCGGCCGCGACGTGGCGATCACGCCCGGCAGGGTCATCTTCCGCAACCGTCTCATCGAGTTGATCCAGTATGCGCCGCAAACGGAAAAGGTCTATGCCGAGCCGATCCTGATCGTTCCGGCCTGGATCATGAAATACTACATTCTCGACCTCTCGCCCGAGAACTCGCTGGTGAAGTACCTTGTCGGCAAGGGGCACACGGTTTTTATGGTTTCCTGGAAGAACCCGACCGGCGAGCACCAGGACCTGGGCATGGAGGACTATCGTCAACTGGGTGTGATGGCGGCGCTGGACGCGGTCTCGGCCATCGTTCCAAAGCATCCCATCCATGCCGTCGGCTACTGCATCGGCGGGACTCTGCTTGCGATCGCAGCCGCCGCCATGGCCCGCGACGGCGATAAACGCCTCAAGAGCTTCACCCTGTTCGCAGCCCAAACGGACTTCACCGAAGCGGGCGAGTTGATGCTGTTCATCGATGAAGCGCAGGTGCACTTTCTCGAGGACATGATGTCGGAGCGGGGCTATCTCGACACCAGGCAGATGGCCGGTGCCTTCCAGCTGCTCCGCTCCAACGACCTCGTCTGGTCGGCGATGGTGCAGACCTATCTGAAGGGCGAGCGTCGGCCGATGATCGACCTGATGGCGTGGAATGCCGACGCGACCCGCATGCCCTTACGCATGCACTCGCAGTATCTCCGCCGCCTCTTTCTTGGCAACGATCTGGCGGAAGGCCGTTACGAGGCTGGCGGGCGCCCGGTTTCCCTGCGCGACATCCGGGTTCCGATCTTCGCGGTCAGCACGATCGCCGACCACGTCGCGCCCTGGCGCTCGGTCTACAAGGTTCAGATGTTGGCCGACACCGACGTGACCTTCGTGCTGTCCAGCGGCGGCCACAATGCCGGAATTGTCAGCCCACCGGGCCAGCCCAACCGTCATCACCAGATTGCCGTTCACAAGGAACATGACAAGTACGTCGATCCGGATGCCTGGCAGCAGGCTGCCGTGCGCCACGAGGGCTCGTGGTGGCATTGCTGGCAGGACTGGCTGGTGCGGCACTCCACCGATCGGGTTCCGCCGCCACCGATGGGCGCAACCGGAAAAGGTTATGCAGCCTTGGCCGATGCGCCGGGCATCTATGTTCTGGAGCCATGAGGCCCGGCATGAGTACGCTTGAGCGCCGGATGGTAGCGCAACGCGACATAAGCGAGGCCGCCAGCGCCGCCGGCGCGGGTCCTGCCGGCCTCACGCGCGAGACCTGGGAGGGGAGCATCCAGCGCGCTTTCGGCTTGAGTGGAATCGCCCAACCAAACAGATTTTGTGCCAAGTCAACATGTTGGAGCATATCCTTGCGGGCGAAGTCCTCGACTTCGCCGGGATATGCGCCAACGTGTGTGGGTGTTTTTGTGTGAACGGCTGGCGGAGGGAGAAGGCCTGGCAACAAACTCTCTCGGCGGGGAGAAGTGAAAGCCTTCGGGCAGTTGCGAAATTGGTGCCTTTGAGGTGATTTCGCAGAATTGCGCTCCTTTGCGCCAGTCAGAGATTGCTTACGGGCCTCACGTCTCATCCGAAGTTCCTCTTCTCGTAGATCGTGGAGATGATCTTTCCATCCCACACGTAGCAGAGATGTCGTTCCTGCCGGCAATTGGATAGCAACCGGGGACGGAACACGGCTACGCATTCGCCGCCCTCATCACGGACGCTCATATAGACGATTCCATTGGAGCCCTCCTTTCGAAGTTGCAGGGCGAGCTCTTGTGACACCGCATAGCTGCTGGAGTGATGGTAGGCAGGATGACTTTCACGCATGGCGCGGATGTCATGCAGATCGGCATCGAGATCGACAGCATAGACCCGCATGTCGAGTTCCTGGGCGGGTTCATTGGTGGCTTGTAAGAAACGGATACGGTGGTAACGCGTCTCCGCAATAGCCGTCTCGATGGTGCGGCCAGCATAGAAGACGCCATACGTCCCGTTCGTGAAACGGTCACCTTCGGGATTGAGATGGGTAAACGCGGCCATGATCGGCGTGCTCCCCGGCCCAGATACTCTGTCCTCGGGTGCCACCAAGGAAATATCCCCGGCCTCCTCGCGCAGCCGGTCATTGGTCATCGCCTCAATCTGAAATACCGCCTCGAGGTCGGCGGGATCGGCAACACTTTCAAACAGATTGACGGGTGGAAACCGACTAGGGACGATCCGGAAACAGGGGCGCCACTCGATCCTTGTTATTGGAATATCCGTCATCAGCCGCGCTGCGCATCCACATACTGGCGGACAACATAAAGATCCGCGACATTGCCGGATGTCATGCGATCAAGTGCCGACCGGCCGCCGAAAATCCTGGCAGTGTTAGGCTTCCGAACCCACTGATCGGCGGTTTTTGGAAGAAGAATATGCAATCCCTTGTAGACGCCGAGAATGTAGGAAATGCGTTCCAGCGCGTCCTTGGGGATAGCGGCGACGGCACCTCGCTTCCACGACTGGAAAGTGGACCGGCTCTCAAGCCCCAGAAGACGCATCTGTTCTTGTTCTTGGAGGTTCCAAGCCTCTGCTATCCGGAAAAACGTTCGCAAAGCCGGACCGGTCAGGTCCTTGCGATCCACTGCTTTGGCCGTTGATGTGGTGGGCATCTTCCTTCTCCTCTCGGAGGTCAATATGTTCATATTTCGCCAAAAAGTCAAGATGTAGCTAGAAAATGAACATTCAAGGTTTGATCTGATGCCCTCCAAATATCTCCGCTGAGATGTCCTCAGCGAAGCACTCTGGGAACAGACGATCGCAATTAAACCGCTCATTTCAATCTCTTAGCTGGGTTTCGAGCAATCTCCACGCGATTAGGTCTCATCGTCACCGGGGTAGGCGAGACTTCGAACGGCTGCCAGAAGATCGAGGATCGCTTCTTCGGCTGCAACGAGCTTGGTGGCCACCATGAGGTCCTCTCGGCCCGCCATCGCCAGGAACGTGCCCAGCACTTCGTCCGAGTGTCGCGACAGAGCCACGAGATGCTCCCCACTTGGGCCGTAGCGACCAGAGAACCAGTTCTTCACCGTCTTCTCGTTGGCCCCTGTCCAAACCGCGGCCGCCTTGATCCCGGACTTGGTCGACCCGAGAGAGCGATGCAGCGCAGCAGCAATCTCTGCCGCGAAGTCGCTGTCGCCATCGACCTTTCCCCCATCAGTATATCCACTTCTCGTTGGAAAGAACTTGCCCTTTTTTGGAAACGACATTCCACCCTCCCTCGCGCTAAATCGACGAGAGCATTGAGCGTGGTCTCTGCCGGGGATGACGAATTATGCGTGGAGCTGGGTGAGGATGATCGGTTGAAAGGGCAGCGCCCGAATATTCCGCGAGGAGGCGGCAAAGATGCGGGCGCAGATGCTCCAGCAATCGCCTATGTGCGGATGTCGACGGATCATCAGAAGTATTCGACCGAAAACCAGCTCGATGTCATCCGCAACTACGCCAATGCGCGTGGCCTGAAGATATTGCGCGTCTTCGAGGATTCCGGTCGATCCGGATTGCGCCTCGAAGGCCGCGAAGCCCTGCAAGGCCTGATGGCAGAGGTCAAGTCCGGGCATGCCAATTTCAAGGCGATCCTAGTCTATGACGTCAGCCGTTGGGGCCGATTTCAGGATGCCGACGAGGGCGGCTACTATGAACACGAATGCTCGCGCGCCGGAATCCGCGTGCACTATTGCGGCGAGCAGTTCGAGAACGACGGCAGCATCGGGTCCAACCTGCTGAAGACCGTCAAGCGGGTGATGGCTGGCGAGTACAGCCGCGAGCTATCAGTCAAAGTCTTCGCCGGGCAGTGCCGCCTCGTCGAGTTGGGGTTCCGGCAGGGCGGCGCACCCGGCTACGGATTGCGTCGCGTCCTGATCGACGAGAACAAAAACCCGAAGGGCGAACTAGCGCGCGGTGATCGCAAGAGCCTGCAGACCGACCGGGTCGTCCTGGTCCCGGGCCCGGAGGACGAACAGGATGTCATCCGCCGCATGTACCGGATGTTTGTCGAGGAAGGCCGATCGGAGCAGGAGATCGCCGGTCTGCTGAATGCCGAGGGCTTGTCAACCGATCTCGAGCGGCCGTGGACGCGGGCCTCGGTCCACCAGGTCCTCACCAACGAGAAATACATCGGCAACAACGTCTACAATAGGATTTCCTTCAAGTTGAAGCAGCGCCGGGTCGTGAACCCCCGCGACATGTGGATCCGCGCCGACGGCGCCTATCCATCGATCGTGGAGCGGGCGCTCTTCGAGCGGGCCCGGGAAATCGTCGACGCACGGAGCCGGCATTTCTCGGATGAGGAGCTTCTACAGTCCCTTCGCGCGCTGCTTGCGCAACATGGAATGCTGTCAGGGCTGATCATCGACGAGCGCGAGGAAATGCCGTCCTCAAGCGCCTATCGACATCGCTTTGGGAGCCTGCTGCGCGCCTACGAACTGATCGGATATAAACCCGATCGCGACTACCGTTATATCGAGATCAACCGCACCCTTCGCCGCTCCCATCCGCAGATCGTTGCCGAGATCATCGCGGGCGTCATGCGAAACGGTGGAACGGCCGTGCAAGACGCAGTCAGTGAGCTCCTGTCGGTCAATGGCGAGTTCACCGCATCGGTGGTGATCGCACGTTGCTTTGAGACCCCCGGCGGTGCCCTGCGTTGGCGCATCCGCCTCGATGCCGGCCTCGTGCCCGACATCACCATCGCCGTGCGGATGAAGCATTGCGCGAGCCTGCGACGTGCACGGGCGACCACGGCATCAGCCCGACGCAGCGGGCGGTGAATGTTTCCTGCTGCCAGGCGGGATCGGACTGGCTGACGCCCGATGGTCCCCATTTGTAGAAGCGGGCGACATTCCGTTCGGCGAGTGCCCCGTCAATCTGGATCTGCCGAGGCGGCCACGCAGCAAGGTGGTGAGGTTACCTGCAGCAGGGTGCGGTACTGAAATGGCTCGTAGGTGGCACCCGAGTCGGCAGGATCGGAGATCTGCACTTCTTCCCCGGGCTCCAGCATGGTGATCTGCCCGGGCTGCAGGTCGATGGTGCGCTCATCGTTCTCGTCCCTGCCCTCCACCGCATCGAGAGGCTCGGCTGGTGCCGGGGTGGTGATGAACAGCGCATGCATGGCCGCGACCTTCTTGCGGTCCAGTTCGGCATCGTCATACTGGTCGAGGAGGAAGAGCTTCACGATGCCGGCAGCAAAGCGCGATATGCCGCGCAGTTGCCCGGCGTCAACAGGATCGATGATGTGCACGATCTCGGACGCCGGGATTCGCACAATGTCGCCGGCAAGGCCGGGATCGGTCAGGTCTCCCGGATGCCTGCGCAGAAAGTGATAGGCCACACGCCTGCCGATCCTGTCGAACTCGATCCCCTGGCGGATGACATTGCCACCCGGCATCAATTCGTTCCGGTTGAGCGGCAGCATCTCCGAGGGCAGCATCTGCAATTGCAGCGGCACGATCAATCCGTACTGCGGCCTTCGCGGCCGGAAGCGGAAGAACACTTCGCCGGCAATGAACACTTCGCGTGCCGCCCGCCGCTGCAACCCATAGAAGTCCGTGAACCCCTCGGCATCAGCCTCATCGGTCCAGTCGAGCCACAGCTTCTGGACTGCGGCCTTGAGACCGGTGTTGGCAATCAGCGACGATGGCTTGATCCCGGCGCCCACCACATTGCCGGCCTAGCTTTCGATCGTGTTGGCGGCATAGCCATTGTTGCGCACGAGCCAGCGGGCTCTCGCCGTGATGTCGGGTCCTGCCGCAGCGATCAGTGTATTGAGATGCGCCCGGCTCGGCTGGAAGCCCTTGAGCCTCCTGTTAGCCAGGCCTGCCTCGAAGCCGCCGATGAACGCACCCACCCGGCGCCGGAAGGATTGCAGGGAAGCCAGCACTCAGAGCCCTTTCGACGCAGATGTCAGAATCCGGCGGCGGCGCCCGCCATCCTCCAGACCGGCAATCCGCCGCTCGATATCCTGTATGGCGGCAGCCATCTCGGCATCGGACGCATAGGTCACGCGCTTGCCGTCGTATTCGGCGGTGCGCACGCCGCGAAAGCGCGCCTTCAAAAGCGCATCGCGCTGGGTGGTCAGTTCTTCAAGGGTCATAAAGTCAGCTCACATAGGACGAGCGGAACACCCGCCGCCCGTGCCGCGGTGGTGCACGCCGGACGATGCCGGCGACTTCTGCAGAAGGCTGCGCATTCGTCTCGTCGATTTCTGCTGCAACCTTCGGCGCTTCGCCAACCTGCTTCTCCAGATCCCGCCACATGGCCTCGCTCCAGCGGTCAGCTCCGGCGATCCAGGCGGCGGCACGTGCATAGACGCGGCAGTCAAGGGCTTCATTGCGCTCGCGGAGCTTCTGCCATTCCAGCTTCTGGAATCCGCGCCGGGTCTTGACCGTCACCAATTGCTCGGCGACGAGCTGCTTCAGCCACTCGGCATCGGCATTTTCTGAGAGATGGATGTAGCCCGCCTGGGGCAACGCACCCGCTGCACGTTCCTCATCCGTCGGCCGCGTCAATCTCAGGAACCGGTAGGTCTCGGCCTTGAAGGTGGCAACGGCCACGGTCCACAGCCTGGCGCCGCGTCTGATCTTGCGGCCGCCCTCGGTGGCATCGACATGGGTGGGACCGGCAACCGGTGCTGCGCGATTGAATCCTTCCACACCCTTGATCGGCGCCACCTGTGCAAAGCCCGCCTTGCGGGCCCAGCCGTACACTGCCGGTGCCTCATAGCCCGTATCGATGGCAAGCTTCGACAGGCCCAGCCTCACCCCGTGGGCATGGGGCCAGGTGCGGCCCAGCAGGTCGGTCAGGTGCTGCCAGGCCGCACCATTGTCCGGCCCGCCGTCGATGACGATGTGCTCGACGAGCCATGAGGTGAGCCCCCGTCCCCAGGCCCAGATCGAAACTTCGATGCGGTCCTTCTGGACGTCGGCACCGGCGGTCAGGAACAATCCCCCGCTCGGCACCATGCCAAATTGCCAGTGCTCTCGCCGCTCATAGAGCCGCTGCCAGTCGGGCGCTTCGCCGCGCTCG
>JACPNZ010000010.1 GCA_016185245.1 Hyphomicrobiales bacterium
AGTGTGAGCGGTCCCTGGTTAGGAAAGCGTCCGTCGCTCTCCACTTCAGGCCCCGCATCTTCTTCCCCGGTCTTTGACGGCTCGCGAACCGCCCCTCCATGGGAAGGAGACGATGAGGATAGTGACATAGTAGGAATAGAGTGTCAAGCGTTATTCGCGCCAGGACTGAAATATTTTCCTTATGGCCACCACCCGGCCCTGCGCGGCGATGACTCTCAGCCGTTGGTATCGCCCGGCGAGGCTTCGGCCGGTGGCAGGTGCGGTGTCTTCACGTGGATCTTGACGCGCTTCACCCGCCTCGGGTCGCTGTCGAGGATTTCGAATTCGAGGCCGCTGGCGTGGCGGATGATTTCACCGCGGGCCGGAACCCTTCCGCCCATCTTGAAGATGAGGCCGGCAAGGGTGTCGGTTTCTTCGTCGTCCTCGTCGGGCATCAGGTCGACGCCAAGCGTCTCCTCGAGCCTGGCGATGCCGACCCGGCCCAAGGCCACATAGAGCCCGTCGCCGGCCGGCTTTAGAAGCGAGTCCTCCTCGGTATCATGCTCGTCGGAAATGTCGCCGACGATTTCCTCGACCAGGTCTTCGATCGAGACCAGCCCGTCGGTGCCGCCATATTCGTCGATGACGATGGCCAGATGGATGTGGTTGGCCTGCATCTTGACCAGGAGATCGGTCGCCGGCATGGACGGCGGCACGAACAGCACTTCGCGGTGGAGCCCCGACTGGCGCACCGTGACCGAGAGCTCGGCGGCGGCAATCGACAAGCCGGTGGCGGGTTTCTCGGGCTTTGCATCGGGCTTGGCCTCGCCCTTGGGTTCGGACCTGGAGCGCCGCTTCTTGGCGCCCTTGGCCATCATCCAGCCCATCAGGTCCTTGAGGTGCACCATGCCGGTGATGCCGTCGAGGGTTTCGCGGTAGACCGGCAGGCGCGAATGGCCGGCCTCGGTGAATCGCTCCATCAGCTGGCGGAGGCTCGCGGTTTCGTCGATCGCCATGATGTCGACGCGCGGCACCATGACATCGTCGACCCGGAGCTCGGAGAACTCGATGATGTTGAGCATCATCGACTTGGCTTCCTTGCCGAAATTCTCGCTCGGGTTCTGGGCGGCGTGAATCTTGATCGCACCTTCGAGGCTCTCGCGCAGGCCCTTGTCGGGATTGCGGGAAAGCCTGGCTCTGAGCTTGGCCCAGAAACCCCGCCTGGGCGGTTCGCCCGACGGACCGTCGTGATCGCTATCGCTCATAGGGGTTGTCTATACCCAGTCCTTTCAGGATGGCGGTTTCCCGGGCCTCCATCGCCCGCGCCGCCTCGTCGATGTCGTGGTCGAAACCGGCAAGATGCAGAAACCCGTGGATAATAAGGTGCGCGGTGTGATCGGGCAACGTCTTGCCCTGGGCCGCCGCTTCGCGGGCAACGACACCGAGCGCCAGCACGATGTCGCCCAGGGGTTTCGCCTCGCCCGGCGCCGCCGGAAAATCCTCGGCCGGGAAGGCGAGGACGTTGGTCGGGACGGGCTTGCCGCGCCAGCGGCCATTGAGATCGGCCATGGCTCTATCGTCCGTGAACAGAACATTGACTTCGCGGGGCCCTCCCACCAGCCGTGCCGCAGCGGCCGCGGCGGCAAGCGCCTGCCGCGTCATCTCTTCGAGGGCCGGGATTTGCTCCCAGCCCCGATCTTCGACATCGACGCTGACGATCATTTCTTCGGCTTGGCCGCCTTCCGGTCATAGGCCGCGACGATGCGGCCGACCAGTGGATGGCGCACGATGTCGGCATTGCCGAACGGCACCACCGCCACGCCATCGACACCCTTGAGGGTTGCCACCGCATCGGCCAGCCCCGAGGTGACGCCAGTTGGAAGATCGACCTGGCTCGGATCGCCGGTCACCACCATGCGGCTGCCCTCGCCCAGCCGGGTCAGGAACATCTTCATCTGCAGGGGCGTGGTGTTCTGGGCCTCGTCGAGAATGATGAACGCCGAAGAGAGAGTGCGGCCGCGCATGAAGGCCAAGGGTGCGATCTCGATCTGGTTTTCGGCGATGCCCTTGGTGACGAGGGCGGCCGGCATCATGTCAAAGAGCGCGTCGTAGAGGGGCCGGAGATAGGGATCGACCTTCTCCTTCATATCGCCGGGCAAGAAGCCCAGCCGTTCGCCCGCTTCGACGGCGGGCCGCGACAGGACGATGCGGTCGATGTCGCCGTTCATCAGCGCTTCGGCGGCACAGGCGACTGCCAGATAGGTCTTGCCGGTGCCGGCGGGGCCGGTGCCGAAAACGAGCTCGTTGGCGCGGATCGCCTCGACGTATTTCCCCTGGTTGGGGGTGCGCGGGGTGACCACCTTGCGCCGGGTGCGGATGGCGTTGCTGCCGGCTTCCCTAGCGTCGGCCGCCTCGCGCATGCGGATGGCTCCCTCGACATCGCCGCGGGCGATCTCGAGACCCCGCCGGGCCCTGGCATAGAGGGCGGCCAGCACGTCGCGGGCCTGCTCGCGCGAATGGTTGGGACCGCGGAGCGCCAGCCTATTGCCGCGGGGCGTGATGTCGAGGCCGAGCCGGTGCTCGATCAGCGCCAGGTTCTCGTCATGGCCGCCGCAGACCACCGACAAGAGCCGGTTGTCGTCGAAGGCGAGGGTCAAGGTATCGGTGTCGTGGGAAGGTGAGCCGGGCTTGGCGCCGGCGAGGGTGGCCGCAGTGACAGGCGGATTCAACGGATCGGTTCTCCAGAATCAATCATGCCGCAGTCCTATAATGGCCCGAAAGGCTGTTGGTTCCAACCCCGTCGATTTGGGTCTCGACAACGCGACCTATAAGGCCCTCGGGGCCATCGAGATGGACGGCCTGCAAGTATGGTGAACGGCCGGAAAGCTGGCCCGGCCGCCGTCCCGGCTTCTCGACCAGGACGGGGAGACTCTTTCCGACACAGGCGCGGTTGAAATCGCTCTGCTGGCGGGCGATCAGAGCCTGCAGTTCGAGGAGCCGGGCGAGTTTCACCTCCTCCGGCACCTGGACCTTGCGCTCGGCGGCGGGGGTGCCGGGCCGGGGCGAATATTTGAACGAGAAGGCCGAGGCGTAACCCACCTCTTCGACCACCGCCAGGGTATCGCGGAAATCGGCGTCGGTCTCGCCCGGAAAGCCGACAATGAAATCGCCCGACAGCGCCATATCGGGCCTGGCGGCGCGAATGCGGGCGATGAGCTTGAGATAGTCCGTCGTGGTGTGGTCGCGGTTCATGGCCTTCAGCACCCGGTCGCTGCCCGACTGAACGGGGAGGTGCAGAAACGGCATGAGTTTGGGGTTTTCGGCATGGGCCTCGATCAGCGCTCCGTCCATGTCGCGGGGGTGGCTGGTCATGTAGCGCAGCCGCTCGATACCAGGGATCGATGACAGACGCGCGACAAGGCCGGCGAGCCCCATGCCGCCATCCCCATGCCAGGCGTTGACGTTCTGGCCGAGGAGGGTGAGTTCGCGCACCCCCTGGCCCGCCAGCCGCCGGGCCTCGGCCTCGATCTGGGCCGGGGGCCGCGAGAATTCAGCACCGCGGGTGTAGGGAACCACGCAGAAGGTGCAGAACTTGTCGCAGCCTTCCTGGATGGTGAGGAAGGCGGTGACACCGCGCACCGGACCGGTGCCGCGGCCGAGGCTCTCGAATTTCTCTTCGGCCGGGAAATCGGCTTCGACCACGGTGGCGCCGGTTTCGGCCCGCCGCGCCAGAAGTGCGGGCAGGCGGTGATAGGTCTGGGGGCCGAAGACCAGATCGACGGCCTTGGCCCTTCTGACGATCTCCTCGCCCTCGGCCTGGGCAACGCAGCCGGCAACCGCGATCAGCAGCTCGCCGCCTTGGGATTTGCGCTCGTCCTTCAGGCGGCGCAGCTTGCCCAGTTCGGAGTAGACCTTCTCGGCCGCCTTCTCGCGGATGTGGCAGGTGTTGAGGATGATGAGGTCGGCCTCCTCGGGGGCCGCGGTTGCGGCATAGCCGAGCGGCGCCAGAACCTCGCCCATGCGGGCGCTGTCATAGACATTCATCTGGCAGCCGTAGGTCTTGACCAAGACCTTCTTCGCGGAGGTTTCCATGGGGGCGCCGGTCTAGCCCATTTCGTCGCGGCGGTGAAGGGCGGCGGCGAGACTGCCCTTCACCAGGGTTTCGACATGGCGGGCGAGCTGCTTGCGGGTCAGTTCGCCGCCGAGCGACAGGGGCTGGTGGCAATGGACGGTCACTTCGATCGGTCCCTGGGCAAGTGCCGCCCACAGATGCGGCGCGAGCTCCATGCCGCCGTACCAGGCGTAGAAGGGCAGAAGCCGCCTGGTCATCGGCAGGCCGCGGTGGCCGGTGTAGGCGATGGTCACCGGCTGCACCAGCACATCGGGGTATTCGGCGGCACCGAAGAAGGCGCTCTTGAACGGCAGCACATGGATGCCGTCGCTGGAGGTTCCTTCCGGAAACAGCACCAAGAGGTCGCCGGCCTTGAAACGCTCGTGCATCTCGTCGCGGGAATTGCCGGTGGCATGGCGGCGGTTGCGGTCGACGAAGACGGTGCGCTGCAATCTCGCCAGCGAGCCGAAGAACGGCCAGCCATTCACCTCGCGCTTGGCGATGAAGGAGATGGGAGCCACCGCACTCAATACCGGGATGTCGAGCCAGCTCACATGGTTGCTGGCGAGGAGCGCGGGACCGTCGGCCAGCGGCGCGCCGACGATCTTCAGCCTGACGCCGAGGATCTTCAGGACCAGCCGGTGGTAGTGCATGGGGAAGACCCGCGCCATGCGGGGCCAGGTCCAGACGAAGAGCTGTTGCAGCGGCATCAGCGGCAGCGTGATGGCGGCGAAGACGGCGAGGATCAGGAAAGGACGCAGCCGGGTCACGGCTTGATTTTCCGCACCATGACGATGGCATCCTCACGGGCGCCGGCATCGCGCTCGTAATAGCCGCGCCGCTGCCCAACCTCGGTGAAGCCCTGGGCCCGATAGAAGGCGCGGGCCCCGTCGTTGCCGGCGGCGACCTCGAGAAAGAGGCGGGTGATGCCGGCCCCGGCCAGCTCCCGCATGGCAACGGCCAGAAGGGCTGCGGCCACGCCGCGCCGCCGGGCGAAGGGTCGTGTCGCGGTGGTGATGATCTCGGCCTCGTCGGCGGCACGGCGGGTAAGCAGGAAGCCCAGAGGCTCGGTGCCGTTGCTGGCCAGATGGGCTGCCGCCCCGGGAGCGGCAAGAAGGCTGGCGAAGTCGGCGGCACTCCACGGGAGGTCGAAACATTCGCCGTGGAGAGCTGCCAACAGCGGGGCCTCGGCAGGACCGACGGACTGCAAATTTATCGCACCCATTGCCCCGGGCTGCGGCCTGGCATCTGGAGTGCGGAGATAAAGCGGCTCCGGCATGACTCTTGGGTCTGGTCCGATAAATCCCAGAATGCCGAAGGCTGCCGCGTCGGGCAGGTCGCCCGCCCTGTCGTGCACAAGATCGGAGCGGCCACTATCGGCGATCAGACGCTGCGCCGCCGTGCCGAGAAGGCTCGCCGGGCCTTGCGGCAATTGCTTGAGACAGGCCGCCGAGGACAGGAGGGCGGGGCCAGCGAGCAGTTGACCGTCGCCATCGAAGAGTGCCGCATAGACCTCATCGCGGCGGGCTTCGGCGGCGACCAGGAGCGGCCCGTCGGACCCGTGCCGATTGGCGGCGATGGCGGAAAGCGTGTCGAGGCCGATCACCGGCAGGTTGAGAGAAAGCCCCAGCCCGCGGGCCATGGCCAAGCCGATGCGAACGCCGGTGAAGGTGCCGGGACCGCGCGTCACCAGGATGCGACTCAGTGAATGAAAGTAGGCATCAGCCTCGTCCATCACGGCCTGCACCATGGGGGCCAGGGCCTCGGCGTGGCCGCGCTCCATCTCGCGAAAGGCATGGGCGAGCGGCAACTCGTGGCCCTCCTCAAGCACCGCCACGGAACAGGCGGCCATCGCCGTGTCGATCGCCAGAAGCTTCATGGATCGGCGTGATAGGCTGCCGGCAGCTTCGCCGTCAAACCGGGCGGACTTCGCTCACTTCGGGGACGAAATGACGGAGCAGGTTTTCGATGCCGTGCTTCAAGGTCGCGGTCGAGGAGGGGCAGCCGGCGCAGGAACCCTTCATGTTGAGATAGACCACGCCATCGCGGAAGCCGTGGAAGGTGATGTCGCCGCCGTCCTGGGCCACCGCCGGGCGGACCCTGGTGTCGAGCAGGTTCTTGATGGTGGCAACGGTCTCGCCGTCGGCGGCGTCGAAGAACTCGGAAGCCCCTGCCGCCGGCTCTCCCGCCTCGCCCGCCACCATCGGCGCGCCCGAGAGATAGTGATCCATGATCAGGCCGAGAATGGCGGGCTTCAGATGCTGCCATTCGCCGCCCGACTTGGAGACGGTGATGAAGTCCTGGCCGAGGAAAACTCCCGCGACGTTCTTCACCCCGAACAGGCTCTGGGCCAGAGGCGATTCGGCCGCCTCGTCGCGCGAACGGTACTCGCGGGTCGTGCCCGGCAGCACCGGCTTTCCGGGGAGGAATTTGAGGGTGGCCGGATTGGGGGTGGCTTCGGTCTGGATAAACATGTCCGATTTCCTTTGTCGGGTATTCATATAGACTCCTGCCCGAAGCTTTCAAAGCCAGAAGTATTTTGAGGCTTGACGGGCGGGCCGCGTGCTTGTATTTAACTGAAGAGTTATTTAACTTATCGGTTTATTATGGACCAACTTAGCGCTACCCTCTCGGCCCTTGCCGACCCGACCCGCCGGGCCATCCTGGCGCGGCTGGCCCAAGGAGCGAGCTCGGTCACGGAACTGGCCCGGCCCTTCGCCATGAGCCTCCCGGCGGTGTCGAAGCATCTCAAGGTGCTGGAGCGGGCGCAATTGATCGAGCGCGGGCGGACGGCCCAGTGGCGGCCCTGCCGCCTGGCGCCGGAACCCCTGAAGGAGGTGGCCTCGTGGGTCGAACAGTATCGCCTTCTGTGGGAAGACCGCCTCGACCGGCTGGAGGACTATCTGATGGACATCCAGAAAGGCAAGAACGATTGACGCGGCACCGGCCACCTCGGGGTGAAGTATTAATCTGTACACGGAGGACATCATGACCGCCGACGACCAGCAGACCTTCACGATCGGCCGGGTGCTCGATGCCCCGCGCTCCCTCGTCTATCGATGCTTCACCGATCCCGAGCGGATGCAGCACTGGTGGGGGCCGAAGGGAGTGACCATCGTCAAGTCGGCGATGGATCTGCGCGTCGGCGGCATCTATCACTATGGCATGAAGACGCCCGACGGCAAACCGGTGTGGGGACGCTTTGTCTATCGCCAGATCGTGGCACCGGAGAAACTCGTTTTCATCAACAGCTTCTCCGACGAGACGGGTGGCCTCACCCGCCATCCCTTCGCCGAGAACTGGCCGCTGGAAATGCTGTCGACCTTCTTGTTCGAGGAGTTGCCGGGGGTCAAGACCAAGTTCACCGTGCAATGGCAGCCGTGGAACGCCACCGAGGAAGAGCGCGCCGTCTTCGCGGCGGGTCACGCCAGCATGACCGGCGGCTGGAGCGGCACACTGGAGCAGCTCGAGGCCTATCTGGCGACGGTGCGGGGGTGACGGATGAGAGAAAGCGCTACAAGAAACTATAGGGATCGACATCGACGGCGAGCGCCAGGGAGCCTTTGGGCTTTACCTCCTTGAGCCAGTCGCGGAGGTAAGCCTGCAAATTCACTTCTCGCTGCGCCTTGACCAGGAAGCGCCAGCGATGGCGGCCGCGGACCAACGCGATGGGTGCCGGTGCCGGCCCCAGCACCGTTAGGCCTGCGGCCGATGGTGCGATCTTGGCGAGGCTGCGGGCGAAGCGTTCGGTTTCGGCCCCGTCGCTGCCTGAGATGATGAGGGCGGCGAGCCTTCCATAGGGCGGGAGACCGGCGCGTTCGCGGATCGACTTTTCCTGGTTGAGGTAGCCGTCGCGGTCGCCCTTTCTCAGGGCCTGCATCAGCGGGTGGTCCGGCATGTGGGTCTGGATCAGGGCGCGGCCCGGCTTGTCGCCGCGGCCTGCTCTCCCTGCGACTTGCGCCATCAGCGCCCAGGTGCGCTCGCCGGCGCGCGGGTCGCTCGATTCGAGTGCCAGATCGGCATCGACCACGCCGACGAGGGTGAGGAACGGAAAGTGATGGCCCTTGGCGACAAGCTGGGTGCCGATCACCAGATTGTGCTCGCCTCTCTCCACCTGGCGCAACGCATCGCGGAGCAACGTGCCGCGCGACAGATCGCTCGACAAAATGGCAAGGCGCGCCTCGGGAAAGCGCCGGGCGGCTTCTTCCGCCAGGCGCTCGATGCCGGGGCCGACGGGCACGAGCTTTCCTTCCGCCTGGCAGGCGGGACAGGCCTTGGGTATGGCTTCGAGATGGCCGCAATGATGACACATGAGCTGGCGGCGGAAGCGATGTTCGACCAGCGAGGCGGCACAGTTGGGACATTCGAGGCGATGGCCGCAGGCCCGACACAAGGTGAGCGGTGCATAGCCGCGGCGGTTGAGGAAGAGGAGCGCCTGGTCGCCGGCGGCAAGCGTTGTCGCAAGCTCGTCGACCAGCGGTACCGACAGCCACGAGCCCGAATCGAGCTTCGCGGTCTTCATGTCGATGAGCGAGATTTGTGGAAGCTCGGGGCGGCCGTGGCGGTCCTTCAGCCTGACCAGGCCATAGCGGCCGCGATCGACATTGACCAGGCTTTCGAGCGACGGCGTGGCCGACGATAGTATCACCGGAAACTTGCCGATGGTGCCGTAGAGCACCGCCATGTCGCGGGCGTGATAGCTGACGCCGTCGTCCTGCTTGTAGGCGCCCTCATGTTCTTCATCGACGACGATGAGGCCGAGCTTCTTCCATGGCAGAAACAGCGCCGAGCGGGCGCCGACGACGATCCTTGCTTCGCCGGTGGCCAGCCCACGCCAGACCCGCTCGCGTTCCCGCAGGCGCAAGTCCGAATGCCACTGGGCGGGCTCGACACCGAAGCGGGCCTCGACCCGGGCGAGGAAAGTAGAGGTCAAGGCGATCTCGGGCAGAAGCAGCAGCACCTGGCCGCCGCCAGCCAGGGCTGCCGCCATGGCCTCGAAATAGACTTCGGTCTTGCCGGAGCCGGTGACGCCGTCGAGCAGCACGACCTTGTGGATTCGCGCCGCCACCACGGCGCGGAGTTCACGCGCTGCCTGTTCCTGGTCGCGGGTCAACTGCAGAGTCCCGGCGCCGAGATCGGGTTCGGCAAAGGAGCGGAGCGCCGGCAGCGACACTTCCTCCAGCGCCCCGTCCTTGACCATGGCTTTGATAACACTTGTTCCCACACCGGCGGCTTCCGCCAGTTCGGAAGCCCGCATGGCAAAGCCGTCGCGGGCCACGTCGAGGACGCGGGCCCGCTGCGGCGTCAGCCGCCTGGGTGCGGTTCCGCTGGCCCGATAGGCCAGTTGTTCGCGCGCGCCGCCAAGGGCTGCCGGCACCCGCAGCACCATGCGCAGCACATTGCCGGCAGGTTCGAGATAATAGGCGGCGAGCCAGTCGACGAATTTGCGGTGGGTTTCGGCAAGCGGCGGAAAGTCGAAGCGTTCGGCCACGTCGCGAAGTGCGCGGCCCTCGGGGGCGGCATCGCGAAGCGCCCACACCACGCCGATCATCTGCCGCGGACCCAGGGGCACGACGACATAATCGCCGGGCGTCAGGAGCAGCCCCGGCGGACGGCGATAGGAATAGGGGCCAGGGAGCGCCAGCGGCAGCAGCACGTCGGCAACGGTGGCGGAATCGCGGTTCATTGCGTCTGGAATAGGCTTGGACCTTGCCCGCTTCCAGCCCTATATCCGGCAGGCCATGCAGTATGCCGCCATCGCCCACGCAGCACCCCATGCGCGCGAAATCGTCTATCGCGAGCCGGTGGGCTTGGCCTCCCGGCTGCGCGGCGAGGCCAACCTGACGCTACTCGAAAGTGTTGCGCGCCAGGAGCATCTCGGGCGCTATTCCTATCTCGCCTGCAATTCCTCGGCGACGCTCAAGGTGGTGAAGGGCACGGGTTTTGTCGACGGCGTAGCGCAAGCCGATGCGCCGCTGGCACTCCTCGACCGGCTGCTGGCCCAAGGAACCCGCCCCCATGTGGCGGGCCTGCCGCCGTTCCAGGGCGGGTTCGCCGGGCTCATCTCCTATGATTTCGGCCGGAGCCTCGAACCCAACGCGCGTATTCCGGCGTCAGCACCTCTGTGTCCCGATATGCTGCTCAATCGCTATGATACAGTGATGGGCTTCGACCACATGCAGGAGCGGGCCTGGATCGTCGCCCCCGAGGCGCGCGACGCCGACCGCCTGGAAGCGCTGCTGAAGCGCCAGCCGGCTGCGTTGGGTTCGAATGCGATCGACGGTTTCGTCTCGAATTTCAGCCGCACCGAATATGAGAAGGCGGTGGCCCGCACCGTCGACTTGATCCTCGCCGGCGACATCTTTCAGGCCAATATCAGCCAGTGTTTCTCGGCGGCGATTCCACCAGGCTTCGATGCCTTCGCCTTCTACCGGCGCCTGCGCGAGACGAACCCGGCGACCTTCGCCTGCTTTCTCGACTATGGCGAGGTGCAGGTGGCGTCGAGCTCGCCGGAGCGATTGTTCGCCTTCGACGGCCGCCTGATCGAGGCCCGGCCGATCAAGGGCACAAGGCGACGCGACGCCGATCCGGCGCGGGATGCGGCACTTATCGCCGAACTCGCCTCGAGCCGCAAGGACCGGGCCGAGAACGTGATGATCGTCGATCTTCTCAGGAACGATCTGTCGCGGGTGGCAAAGCCCGGCAGTGTGCGCGTGCCGGTACTGTGCGGGCTTGAGAGCTATGCCAATGTGCATCACCTAACCTCGGTCGTCACCGGCGAATTGCGCGATGGCCGGACCGTCGGCGATCTCGTTGCCGCCGCCTTCCCTGGCGGCTCGATTACCGGGGCTCCGAAGATCCGCGCCATGGAGGTGATCGCCGAGATCGAGCGTGTCCCACGCGGGGTCTATTGCGGCTCGATCGGCTGGTTCGGCTTCAACGGCCAGGCGGACCTCAACATCGCCATCCGCACCGCCATGTTTTCGCAAGGCATGGCGCGGGTGTCGGGCGGCGGCGGCATCACGGCCCGCTCCAATCCCGCCGCCGAATACGACGAAAGCCTGACCAAGATCGCCCGCATCATGGAGGCCTTCGCGCCATGATCCTGGTCGTCGATAATTACGACAGCTTCGTCCACAATGTCGCCCGCTATCTGGAAGAGCTGGGCGAGCAGCCTCATGTGGTGCGGAACGACCAGGTGAGCGAAACCGATCTCGAAGCCAAAGCGGTCGTCATTTCGCCCGGGCCCCGCACGCCGCAGGAGGCCGGCCAGTCGCTTGAAATCGTGCGGTCGTACTCGGGCAAGCTGCCGATCCTCGGCATTTGCCTCGGCCACCAGGTGATCGGCGAAGCTTTCGGCGGCCGGGTGGTCAGGGCCCGGCGGCCCCTGCACGGCGAGGCCTCTGACATTCTTCATAACGGCGAGGGCGTTTTCGCCGGCTTGCCGGATCGCTTCAGCGCCGGGCGCTATCATTCGCTGATCGTCGAACTCGACACCCGCGATACGCCGCTCAAAGTCACGGCAAGAAGCGAGGACGGCGAGATCATGGGACTGCGCCACCGGGAGCACCCGACCTTCGGGGTGCAGTTTCATCCCGAGTCGATCCTCACCGAGCACGGCTATGAGCTCTTGCGCAATTTTCTCAAGGAAGCGGCATGAGCTTGGTGTGGTTCAATGGCCGCCTGATCGACGGCCCGCTGCCGCTTGAGGCCCATGATCGCGGACTTCTCTTGGGCGACGGGCTGTTCGAGACCTTGCTGGTGGTCAACCGCGCCGCCCTGTGGCTGCACATGCATCTCGCCCGCCTCGAAGGCTCGGCCAACGAACTCGGCATCGGCTTCGACCGGGACGCCGCCGATGCGGCGGTCGCCGACCTTCTCGACCAGGCGAGCGAGGTCCACCATGTGCTGCGTCTCACCCTGACGCGGGGGCCAGGCGCCCGGGGACTTGCCGGGGTGGGCGGCGAACCGACGCTGATCGCCACCCTCGACGCCTTCGACGCCGGCCTGATGCTGCAACCGGTCGCCATGGTCACCGCCAGCGTGCGGCGCAATCCCGCCTCGCCCGCCTCGCGCCTCAAGACCCTCTCCTATATCGACAACATCGCGGCGGCGCGCGAAGCCAAGGCCAGGGGCGTTGAAGAGGCGCTGATGCTCAACACCAGGGGAGCCGCCGCCTCCGCCAGCATCGCCAATCTGTTCCTGGTCAAGGGCCGGACGCTTATTACACCCGGCCGCGATCAGGGAATTCTGACCGGCGTCACCCGCCAGGCGCTGTTGGCGGCGGCCCATCGCGCCGGCTTCGAGACCAAGGAGCGGGTGGTGAAACCGGCCGAGCTTCTGACCGCCGATGGGGTGTTCCTGACCAACAGCCTGCGCCTCATCCGGCCGGTCAAGTCGCTTGACGGCAAGCCCGTGGGCAAGGCCGACCTTTCGCCGCTCGCCGATGTGTTATGTGCTGCCGCAAGGCTGCAATGCGGCCGCGATCCGCGGTTGCTTTGAGGGGAGTGGAGGACTAGCTTCCGGCGCACTTCGAGAAGGAACGAAACCGATGAAATTCTTTGCCGATACCGCCGATGTAAAGGAAATCCGCGAACTCGCCGACATGGGGCTGCTCGATGGCGTGACCACCAATCCATCGCTCGTCGCCAAGTCGGGCCGCGCCTTCAAGGAGGTGATCGCCGAGATCTGTGCAATCGTCGAAGGCCCGGTGAGTGCCGAGGTAACGGCACTCGATGCCGAAGGGATGATCCGCGAAGGCCGCGAACTGCAGAAGATCGCCAGGAATGTCGCGGTCAAGGTGCCGCTGACGCTCGACGGCCTCAAGGCCTGCAAGACGCTGCGGGCCGAGGACACCATGGTCAATGTCACCTTGTGCTTCAGCGCCAACCAGGCGCTGCTCGCCGCCAAGGCGGGAGCTTCGTTCATTTCGCCCTTTCTCGGCCGTCTCGACGACATCCATCTCGACGGCACCGAGCTCATCGCCGAAATCCGCCAGATCTACGACAATTACGGCTTCGACACGGAAATTCTCGCCGCCTCGATCCGCACCGCGCTGCATGTGAAGCAGGTAGCGCTGATCGGCGCCGATGTCGCCACCTGTCCGCCCGCGGTGATCAAATCCCTGGTCAAGCATCCCCTGACCGACAAGGGCATCGAGCAGTTCCTGGCCGACTGGAAGAAGACCGGGCAGACGATCCTCTGATCGCCTGCCGCCACACACCACTCGTAAACCTCCCGGGCCTATCCTCTCGCCCCCATGACCGGCCTTGCTTTCACTTTCGCCCCCGATGCCGCAAGTGCCGCGGCGCAGTGGCTCCAGTCGCTCAAGTCCGAGCGCCGGGCGGCGGCGTTGACGCTCGAGGCCTATGGCCGCGACCTCGGACAGTTTGCAGGCTTTCTGATGGATCATCTGGGGGCGCCGGCGACGATCGCCGATCTCGAAGGGCTTGCCACCGCGGATTTCCGTGCCTTCCTGGCGCGGCGGCGCAACCACGGAGCGGAAAGCCGAACGCTGGCCCGCCAGCTCTCGGCCATCCGCTCCTTCTTCCGCTTCGCCGAGCGGGCCGGGTTGTTTCGTAACGCCGCCCTCTCGGTGGTGCGCTCGCCCAAGCTGCCCCATGGGGTGCCCAAGCCCCTCGCCATTGCCGCGGCAAGGGCCGTGGTGGCGGGGGACGCGCTCGCCACGCCGGAAACGCCGCCCTGGATTACCGCCCGCGATCATGCCGTGCTGATGCTGCTTTATGCCTGTGGGTTGCGGATTTCCGAGGCGCTGGGACTCACGCTGCGCGAATCGCGCACCGATCCCCTGGTGGTGATCGGCAAGGGCAACAAGACCCGCATCGTGCCGGTGCTGCCCCAGGCCCGCAGTGCGCTTCAGCGTTATCTCGACCTCTGTCCCTTTGCCATCAAGGAGAATGAGCCGCTGTTTCGCGGGCTGAAGGGCGGGCCCCTGAGTCCGCGGATCATCCAGCTGTCGATCGAACGGATGCGCGGAGCCTTGGGCCTTCCCGACACGGCGACACCGCATGCGCTCCGCCATTCCTTCGCCACTCATCTCCTTGGCAATGGCGCCGATCTCCGGGTCATCCAGGAGCTCCTCGGTCACGCCAGCCTGTCGACCACTCAGGTCTATACGGAGGTCGACCGGGCCCATCTTCTGGAACAATATCGCAAGGCCCATCCGCGCCCCTGAGGCTTGAACACTCGGATCAACATGGCCCATGTCATCCCTCCCTCGAAGCGGGGAGGGCGAAGGTGGGGCCTTCCGCGCCGCAGAGCCCCCTCCGGCGCGCGCCGCGCCACCTCCCCCGAAATGGGGGAGGATGCAAACGGATTGTCGCCCCGCTACGCCGCCGGGCGGCCGGCGTGGTCAAGCGCCCGCTGCACCGTGTCGAGGAGCTTCTCGGGGTCGACCGGCTTCTTCATGAACTCGAACAGCTTGAGATGGAGCGCCCGCATCTGGGTGGCCTCTCCGACATCGGCGGTGACCATCACAAAGACCGACTTGCAGCCCAAGGCCTGCATCTTCTCGACCACGTCGAGGCCGCTCTTCAGGCTGCCCAGGCGATAATCGAAGAGCCCCACGGAAAACCCATGGCCCATGGCGAAATCGATTGCCGTGTCGGCGTCGGTAAAGGCCTTCACCCGATAGCCGCAATCGGTCAACAGGTCGACAACGCTCGACAGGTGGTCGCGGTCGTCATCGAGAATGACAATATCGGTTGCCGGCGGGGCCATGAGCGGTCCAGAGGTTCGAGGAACAGGCGCCAGAGAACCACCCGCCCCTCAACAACCCCTTAATGATCAGGCGTGAATGGCGCGGCCCGCCACCGCGAGGGCGGCTTCCTTGACGGCCTCTGAAAGGGTTGGATGGGCATGGCACGTGCGGGCCAGATCCTCGGCGGAACCGCCGAATTCCATCAGCACGGCGATCTCGTGGATGAGCTCGCCGGCCATCGGCCCGATAATGTGAGCGCCCAGCACCCGGTCGGTCCTGGCGTCGGCCAGGACCTTGACGAAACCGTCGGTCGTCTGGTTGGCCTTGGCCCTTCCATTGGCCAGGAACAGGAACTTGCCCGCCTTGTAGTCGACGCCGGCCGCCTTCAGCTCCTCCTCGGTCTGGCCCACGGCGGCGACTTCCGGGGAAGTGTAGACGACGCCAGGAATGACCGCGTAGTTCACGTGTCCCGCCTGACCGGCGAGGAGTTCGGCCAAGGCAACGCCTTCGTCCTCGGCCTTGTGGGCGAGCATGGGACCGCGGATCACGTCGCCGATGGCGTAGATGCCTTTGACATTGGTGGCGAAATGGCCGTCGACCTCGATGCGGCCCTTGCCGTCGCGGGCGACGCCGGCGGTCTCGAGCCCCAATCCATCCGTATACGGAATGCGTCCCACGGCGACCAGCACCACATCGGCCTCCAGCGTTTCGGCAGCACCACCGGCGGCGGGTTCGACGCCGAGGGTGACACCGGTCTTGGACTTCGCCGCCGAGGTCACCTTGGAAGAGAGCCGGAAGGCGAAGCCCTGCTTCTGGAGCAAGCGCTGGAAGGTCTTGGCCACCTCGCCGTCCATGCCGGGGAGGATGCGGTCGAGATATTCGATGACGGTTACGCGTGAGCCGAGCCTGGCATAGACCGAGCCCAGTTCGAGGCCGATGACGCCGGCACCGATGACGGCGAGGCGCTGCGGCACCTGTTCGAGCTCCAGGGCACCGGTCGAGGACACGATCTGGGTCTCGTCGATATCGATGCCTTTGAGCTTCGCCACATCGGAGCCGGTGGCGATGACGATGTTCTTGGTTTCGATCGTTTGGGCCGCCACCTCGACCTTGCCGGCGGCGGTGATTTTCCCTTCGCCCCGGAACACCGTCACCTTGTTCTTCTTGAACAGGAAGTCGATGCCCTTGGTATTGCCGTCGATCGCCTCCCGCTTGAAAGCCATCATTTTCGCGAGATCGAAGGAGGGCTGAACCGTGATGCCCATTTTCGCGAAACCGTGGCCGGCTTCGGCGAACAGTTCGGTGGCGTGAAGCAGCGCCTTGGACGGAATGCAGCCGACATTGAGACAGGTGCCGCCATGGGCGGCGCGTTTCTCGACCACCGCTACCTTCAAGCCCAGCTGTGCGGCGCGAATGGCGCAGACATAGCCGCCAGGCCCGGTGCCGATGATGGTGACGTCGAATTGCTCAGCCATTCCATGCTCCTGTTCTCGTCATGGCCGGGCTCGACCCGGCCATCTTCTGTGGGAGATGCCCGGCTCAAGGCCGGGCATGACGAGTTGGTGTTACAAATCCAGCAATGCCCGCTGCGGGTCTTCGAGGCCTTCCTTGAGGCGGACGAGGAAGGTGACGGCCTCCTTGCCGTCGACGATGCGGTGATCGTAGCTGAGCGCCAGATACATCATCGGGCGGACGACCACCTGGCCGCCGACCGCCATGGGGCGCTCTTGAATCTTGTGCATGCCGAGGATGCCCGATTGCGGGGCGTTGAGGATGGGCGTCGACATGAGCGAGCCATAGACGCCGCCATTGGAGATCGTGAAGGTGCCACCCTGCATGTCGGCGATCTGCAACTGTCCGTCACGGGCCTTCTTGCCGTAGTCGGCGATGGTCTTTTCGATCTCGGCGAAGGACAGCCGGTCGGCATCGCGCACCACCGGCACCACCAGGCCCTTGTCGGTACCGACCGCCACGCCGATGTTATAGTAGTTCTTGTAGACGATGTCCTCGCCGTCGATCTCGGCGTTGACGGCGGGAATTTCCTTGAGCGCCTGGATCGCCGCCTTGACGAAGAAGCTCATGAAGCCGAGCTTCACGCCGTGCTTCTTCTCGAAGACGTCCTTGAACTGATTGCGTAAGCCCATCACGGCGGTCATGTCGACCTCGTTGAAGGTCGTGAGCATCGCCGCGGTGTTCTGGGCATCCTTGAGGCGGCGGGCGATGGTCTGGCGCAGCCGCGACATGCGGACGCGTTCTTCGCGGGCCCCGTCGGCGGCAGGCGCGGGGAGGGTGACCGGAGCCGGGGCGGCGGGCCTGGCCAGATGCTCGATCACGTCGCCCTTGGTGATGCGGCCGTCCTTGCCGCTGCCGGCAATCGTTGCCGCGTCGACCTTGTTCTCCTCGACCATCTTGCGCACGGCGGGAGAGAGCGATGCTTCCGCCGCCTTGGTCGGCGCTTCGGCCTTCTTCGCCGGCGGTGTTTCGATGGGTTTGGCCGCGGCAACGCTGCCCGCGGCACCTTCTTCGATGGCGCCAAGAAGGGCTCCGACATTGACCGTGGAGCCGGGTTGGGCGGCGATCGAGGCCAGCCGGCCGGAGACCGGGGCCGGAACTTCGACCGTCACCTTGTCGGTTTCAAGCTCGACCAGGGGCTCGTCGGCCTTCACCGCCTCGCCCGCCGCCTTGAACCATTTGCCGATGGTCGCCTCGCTGACCGATTCGCCCAGTGCCGGAACCCGGATTTCTTTCGCCATCGTGTTTTCCTTACTTCTTGCTGTCGCCCAGGGCGTCGTCGAGGAAGGTCTTGAGTTCCTTGAGGTGCTTGCTCATCAGGCCGGTGGCGGTCGCCGCCGACGGCGGTCTTCCGACATAGTGGGGCCGCGGGTTGGCGGCGCCGACGAAGTCGAGCACGCGTTCGATATTGGGCTGGGCGAAGCTCCAGGCCCCCATGTTGTAGGGCTCCTCCTGGCACCACACGAACTCCGCCTGCTTGAAGCGGCCGAGCTCATGGATCAGCGCCTTGTGCGGCCAGGGATAGAGCTGCTCCACCCGCAACAAATAGATGTCATCGAGCCCACGCTTGTCGCGCTCCTCGTAGAGATCGTAATAGACCTTGCCCGAGCACATGACAACGCGCCGCATCTGCGCGTCGGGGGCGAGCTTAATGGTCTCGCCCTCATGCATTTCGGCATCGTCCCGTAGAAGCCGGTGGAACGACGTGCCCTCGCTCAATTCGTCGAGCCTGGAGGTGGCGCGCTTGTGGCGCAAGAGCGACTTGGGCGTCATGATGATCAACGGCTTGCGGATATCGCGCTTCATCTGGCGCCGGAGGATATGGAAGTAGTTGGCGGGCGTCGAGCAGTTCGCCACCTGCATGTTGTCTTCGGCACAGAGCTGCAGAAAGCGCTCGAGCCTGGCCGAGGAATGTTCCGGACCCTGGCCCTCGTAGCCGTGCGGCAACAGGCAGACGAGCGCCGACATGCGCAGCCACTTGCGTTCGCCGCTCGAGATGAACTGGTCGAACACCACTTGCGCGCCATTGGCGAAATCGCCGAACTGGGCTTCCCAGATCACCAGGGTGTTGGGTTCGGCCAGCGAGTAGCCGTATTCGAAGCCGAGGACGGCTTCTTCCGACAGCATCGAGTTGATCACCTCGAGCTTGACCTTCTGGTCCTTCACCAGATGATTGACCGGTGTGTAGCGCTTGTCGGTTTCCTGATCGACCAGCACCGCATGGCGCTGCGAGAAAGTGCCGCGCTGCACGTCCTGGCCCGACAGGCGCACCGGAAAGCCCTCGCCGACGAGGGTGGCGAAGGCCAGTTGCTCGGCCATGGCCCAGTCGAGCCCGGCGTCCTCCTCCACCATCTTGCGGCGCTGATCGAGCACGCGCTGCAGGGTGCGGTGCAGCTTGAAGGTCTTCGGCACCTTGGTGAGCTTGAGGCCGATTTCCCTCAGTTTCACCACGGGCACGCCGGTGGCGCCTTGCCGCGGATCCTCGTGGTCCTGGGCCGCCTTGAGGCCAGCCCAGCGGCCGTCGAGCCAGTCGGCCTTGTTGGCCTTGTAGCCCTCGGCGACCGAGAAATCCTCATCCAGCGTCTTACGGTAGGAGGCCTTCATGGCGTCGACGGCCTCGGGCATCATAATCCCTTCGGCGACCAGGCGCTTGCCGTAGAGCGTCACCACCGTCTCATGCGCCCCGATGCGCTTGTACATCAGGGGCTGGGTGAAGAAGGGCTCGTCGGTCTCGTTGTGGCCGAAACGCCGGTAGCAGAACATGTCGACGACCACCGGCTTCTTGAAGCGCTGGCGGAACTCGGTGGCGATCTTGCAGGCGAAGACCACCGCTTCCGGATCGTCGCCGTTGCAGTGGAGGATCGGCGCCTCGATCATCTTGGCGACATCGGAAGGATAGGGCGAGGACCTGGCCCAGTGCGGGCTGGTGGTGAAGCCGATCTGGTTGTTGACGATGAAATGGATGGAGCCGCCGGAGCGGTGGCCGCGCAGGCCCGACAGGCCGAAGCATTCGGCCACGACACCCTGGCCGGCGAAGGCGGCATCGCCGTGAATGAGCAGCGGCAGCACCGAGGTGCGATCCTTGTCGCCGCGCTGGTCCTGCTTGGCCCGGGCCTTGCCGAGCACCACCGGATCGACGATCTCGAGGTGCGACGGGTTGGCGGTCAAGGACAGATGCACGGTGTTGCCGTCGAAGCTCCGGTCCGAGGACGAGCCCAAATGATATTTGACGTCGCCCGAGCCTTCCACCTCGTCAGGCGTCGAGGAGCCGCCGGTGAATTCGTGAAAGATCGCCGAGAACGGCTTCGACATCACATTGGCCAGCACGTTGAGACGGCCGCGGTGGGCCATGCCGAGGACGATTTCCTTCACCCCGAGATTGCCGCCGCGCTTGATGATCTGTTCGAGTGCCGGGATCATCGCCTCGCCGCCGTCGAGGCCGAAGCGCTTGGTGCCGGTATATTTCACATTGAGGAAATTCTCGAAGCCCTCGGCGGAAACGAGCTTGGCGAGGATCGCCTTCTTGCCCTCGGGAGTGAAAGTGATGGCCTTGCCCTCGCCCTCGATGCGCTCCTGGATCCAGGCCTTCTGGATGGGATCGGAAATATGCATGAATTCGACGCCGAGGGTGCTGCAATAGGTGCGGCGCAGGATGTCGGTGATCTGGCGGATGCTGGCGTGCTCGAGGCCCAGCACCTTGTCGAGGAAGATCGGCCGGTCGAGGTCGGCTTCGCCGAAGCCGTAGGAGGCGGGATCGAGCTCGGGTTGCGGCTTGGGTTCGGCGAGGCTCAGGGGATCGAGATTGGCGGCAAGATGGCCGCGCATGCGAAAGGCGCGAATCATCATGAGCGCTCGCACCGAATCGGTAGTGGCGCGGCGCACCTCGTCGAGGCTGAGTGGGGGCGCTTCGCCCTTCGCCTTGCCGTCGGGTTTGGCAGGAGCCACCGGCCAGTTGCCGTCGAGTGCCGAGACGAGCTCGCCCGAGGCTGGGACCGGCCAGTCGGGGCGCTGCCAGGAGGGGCCCTGCACCTGGCGCTTGGCCTCGGCGGCATTGTCTTCGAGGCCGGCGAAGAACTGGCGCCAGTGCTGGTCGACGGCTGCCGGGTTTTCGAGATATTTGCCGTAGAGCTGCTCGATGAACTGGGCGTTGCCACCATAGAGGAAGGAGGTCTGTTCGAAGGCGGTCGTCAGATCGGTCTTGTTCATCGCCGTCTCTCCACGTTTTCCCTCTCCGCAAGGGGAGGGAAACTTTCAGTTCCGTTGCATCGCCTTGACCAGAGTCTTGCCGAGCATGGCGGGCGAGTCCGCAACCGCGATGCCGGCCCGCTTCATCGCTTCGATCTTCGAGGAAGCCCCGCCCTTGCCGCCGGAGATGATGGCGCCGGCATGGCCCATGCGGCGGCCGGGCGGAGCCGTCACGCCGGCGATGAAACCGGCCATGGGTTTCTTGACCTTCGACCGCGCGATGAATTCGGCCGCATCTTCCTCGGCCGCCCCGCCGATTTCGCCGATCATGATGACCGCTTCGGTGGCGGGGTCGGCGAGGAACATTTCCAGCATGTCGATGAACTCGGTTCCCTTCACCGGATCGCCACCTATCCCCACAGCGGTTGTCTGCCCGAGGCCTTCCTGGGTGGTCTGGAAGACTGCCTCATAAGTAAGCGTTCCCGAGCGCGAGACAATGCCGACGGAGCCCTTCTTGAAGATGTTGCCCGGCATGATGCCGATCTTGCATTCGTTTGGCGTCAGCACCCCCGGGCAATTGGGCCCGATGAGCCGCGACTTCGAGCCCGAGAGCGCCCGTTTCACCTTCACCATATCGAGGACCGGGATGCCCTCGGTGATGGTGACGATCAGCGGAATTTCGGCGTCGATGGCTTCGAGAATGGCATCGCCGGCAAAGGGCGGCGGCACGTAGATAACGCTCGCCTCCGCCCCGGTTTTCTCCCGCGCTTCCGCCACCGTGTCGAAGACCGGCAGGCCGATGTGGGTGGTGCCGCCCTTGCCCGGCGTGACGCCCGCCACCATCTTCGTGCCATAGGCCATCGCCTGTTCCGTATGAAAGGTGCCGTTGTTGCCGGTGATGCCCTGGCAGATGACGCGGGTCGATGCGTTGACGAGGATGGACATGACTATTCCGGCTTGAAGGGATTGACGACTTTCACACTGCCGTAGGCCTGGCCGTCATTCAGATCTTCAGTATAAAGAACACTTGCCCCGAGCCTTTCGGCTGCCGCGATAATGCTGCCGTCCCAATATGAGATGCGGTAACGCGCGGCATGTTTCGCGCCATTGTAGACAAGCGATGCATCTATCGGCACGCAGGGAAACTGTTCCAGTTCCTCGATCCAGTCCAATGCCTCCTCGTGACTCAAGGGAGTTTGCATTTTCCTGGTGACGGTCACGTAGAATTCCTGGAGCACCTGGGCCGAAATCCCCAAGGGTGTCGTTTCGATCAGCGCCAGCGATTTCTCCCGCTTCAGGCGATCCGCCGGCAGCCTCGAGGCGGCGTAGGCAATGATGTTGGTGTCGAGCATTACCTCAGCGTTCATGGAGGTCGTCCCGTTTCCAGGTCACGGGGCCCATCTGAGCTTGCGAGTCATTCGCCAGTTCCCGGATTCTCCGCCTGGCCCGTGCGACACGATCTTCCGCTTTCGCTAAGCGCTCCAGCTCAGATCGCACCAGTGCATTGACGGTCGTCTTGTGTTCTGCCGCATAAAGTCTAACCGCTTCAAGTACTTGCTCATCGACAGCGAGAGTGATGTTCTTCATGGCAACCTCCATCTCTTACACAGCATATGTGTAACTGTGTAAGACATCAAGCCGCCTCCTTGACCGCCTTCACCACCTTGGCGGCGGCGTCGTTGAGGTCGTCGGCGGGGATGACGTTGAGGCCTGACGTGGCGATGATCTTCTTGCCGAGATCGACATTGGTGCCTTCGAGGCGGACGACCAGGGGCACCTTGAGACCCACTTCCTTGACCGCGGCGATCACCCCCTCGGCGATCACGTCGCACTTCATGATGCCGCCGAAGATGTTGACCAGGATGCCTTTGACACGTGGATCGGCGGTGATGATCTTGAACGCCGCCGCAACCTTCTCCTTGGAGGCGCCGCCGCCGACATCGAGGAAGTTGGCGGGTTCGGCGCCATAGAGCTTGATGATGTCCATGGTCGCCATGGCAAGGCCGGCGCCGTTCACCATGCAGCCGATCGAGCCATCAAGCGCCACATAGGAGAGGTCGAACTTGGAGGCCTCGATTTCCTTGGGATCTTCTTCGCTCAGATCGCGGAGCGCCTTCACGTCCGGGTGGCGATCAAGGGCGTTGTCGTCGAAATTGATCTTGGCGTCGAGGCAGACGAGGTTGCCGTCCTTGGTGACGGCCAGCGGATTGATTTCCAGGAGGCTCATGTCCTTGGCCGTGAAGGCCTGATACAACTGGCCGATCAGCTTGACGCATTGCTTGACCTGGTCGCCCTCGAGCTTCAAAGCCGCGGCGATGCGGCGGCCGACGTAGGGCGCGTAGCCGGCGGCGGGATCGACGTGCACGGTGACGATCTTCTCCGGCGTTTTGGCGGCGACTTCCTCGATGTTGACGCCCCCCTCGGTCGAGGCGATGAAGGCGACCTTCGAGGCCTCGCGGTCGACCAGGCACGAGAGATAGAGTTCGCGGGCAATCGCCGTTCCCTCTTCGATATAGAGGCGTTGGACGCGTTTGCCGGCGGGACCGGTCTGGTGGGTAATGAGCGTCATGCCGAGCATGCGCCTGGCTTCGGCCTTCACCTCGTCGATGGATTTCACCAGTTTGACGCCGCCGCCCTTGCCGCGGCCGCCGGCATGAATCTGGGCCTTCACCACCCAGACGGGGCCGCCGAGGGTCTCGGCCGCCTTCACCGCCTCGTCGACCGAGAAGGCCGGCAGCCCCTTGCCGGTTGCTACGCCGAAGGAGCGGAGGATGTCCTTGGCCTGGTATTCGTGAATGTTCATGGTCCGTCCCCAAGTTGACGCCCACGTTAACTCAGTTCCGAGGCGATGGTCCTGGCCGCCGCCATCAGGCCATGGACGGCATCGACCGATTTCCGGAAGCCCGCCATTTCGTCAGGGGAAAGATTGATTTCGGCGATCCGTTCAACGCCGCCCTCGCCGATCACCACCGGCACGCCGACATAGGTGTCCTTGATGCCATATTGGCCAGTCAAATGGGCAGCACAGGGCAAGAGCCGCTTCTTGTCTTTCAGGTAGCTCTCGGCCATGGCGATGGCCGAGGTGGCAGGTGCATAATAGGCGGAGCCGGTCTTGAGCAGGGAGACGATCTCGGCGCCGCCGTCGCGCGTTCTTTGCACGATCTTGTCGATCCGGTCCTGGCTCGACCAGCCCATCTTCACCAGGTCGGGAACCGGAATGCCGGCAACCGTCGAATAGCGGATCAATGGCACCATGGTGTCGCCGTGGCCACCGAGCACGAAGGCGGTCACCTCCTCCACCGAAACCTTGAACTCCTCGGCCAGGAAGTGGCGGAAGCGGGCCGAATCGAGCACTCCCGCCATGCCGATCACGCGGGCGGTCGGCAGGCCAGAATACTTCTGAAGCGCCCAGACCATGACGTCGAGGGGATTGGTGATGCAGATGACGAAGGCTCCCGGCGCATGGACCTTGAGGCCGGCGCCGACCGAGGCCATGACCTTGAGATTGATGCCGAGGAGGTCGTCGCGGCTCATGCCGGGCTTCCTTGGCACGCCGGCGGTGACGATGCAGACATCGGCGCCGGCGATCGCCTCGTAGGAATTGGCGCCGGAGAGTTTGGCATCGAAGCCCTCGACCGGGCCCGACTGGGCGATGTCGAGCGCTTTGCCCTGGGGCAGGCCCTCCATGATGTCGAACACCACCATGTCGCCCAGCTCCTTCAGGGCCGCGAGATGGGCCAGCGTTCCGCCGATCATGCCGCCGCCGATCAGGGCAATCTTCTTCCGAGCCATGGGGGGATTCCTTCCGAATGGACCGCAATGTCGTTTTGCACTGCAACAACGACGTTTTAACAGATCCGACTCATAGCACCTTCAATCCACGCAACCAGTCAAATCCACATAGAAATTTTACCAAAACGTCAAGTTTCGACATTTTTGGCTGGAAGCACAATTGCCAGCACATCAGGCCGCGGGCCTGACAACATGCCATTCGATGGTCAGGCCGGCACGTGTTGCCAGTTGCATCAGGGTGTCGAGACTGAACTTGTCGATTCGGCCGCGAAGGAGATCGTTCATGCGCGGCTGGGTCACGCCGAGCCGCTTCGCCGACCTGGCCTGAGTGATCCCCCAGCTCTCCACCATGCTGCGGATCGCCATCATGATTTCCGCCCGCGCCCGCATGTTTACCGCCTCGGCCGGCGAGTCCTCGATGGCATCCCAGATATTGTCGAAGCGATCACTCATCGCTGGATTCTCCGCAATAGATCGTCGAACCTCCGGGCCGCCAGATCAAGGTCGCGCTTCGCCGTCGCCTGGGTTTTCTTCTGGAACGCATGAAGGACGTAAACGGCATCGGCAAGCGTCGCGACATAAATAACCCGATCAGCACCGGAGCGGTCTCGTATCCGCATTTCCCGAACGCCGGGTCCAATCGTTTTCGTCGGTTTCCAGTCATCTGCGCCTTATATCAGTTTCGATATAACAAGTCCACAAGGTCAGGGCAACTCAAGTTTCGACGATTTTCTTCCCCCACCAGCCGGCCGACTGCATTTCGCGCAAGCGGGAAGCGGTGCGGGCGAACTCGACTCCAGCCTCGCCCCCTGGATAGATGGCCTCCGGAGCTTGCGCCGAGGATGCGACGAGCTTCACCTTCGCGTCATAGAGGGCATCGATCAGGGTGATGAAGCGCCTGGCCTCGTTGCGCTGGGCCGCTGTCAGGGCCGGGATGCGCTCGACGAAGACGATGCGGAATTGCCGTGCTATCGCCAGAAAATCAGCCGGCCCCAGGGGCGCCTCGCAGAGATCGGCGAAGGTGAAGCGGGCGCAGGCATGGGCCGCCTCCGGCACCTGGAGCCTTCGGCCCAGAATGTCGATCGCCATGGGCTCGCCATGGGCGCTGTCGGTGAGCCGCTGCCACAGTTCCTCCATCCGGGCGTCCGCCGCAGGCCCCAGGGGGCTCACGAAGGTCTCGTGGGCCTTGACCCGGCCCTGCCGGTAATCCCTTGACCCGTCGAGCGCCACCACTGCGAGCTTCTGCCGCAACAGGGCGATGAAGGGCAGGAACAGCTGGCGGTTGAGGCCGTTGCGATAAAGCTCCTCGGGCGGAAAATTTGCCGTGGTGACCAGCACCACACCACGGGCAAACAGCGCCTCGAACAACCGGCCGACGATCATCGCATCGGCGATGTCGGCGATCTGCGTCTCGTCGAGACAAAGGAGCGTTGCCTCGGAGGCGAGTGCCGCTGCTACGGGCGCGATCGCATCCTGGTCGGTCTTGCGGGCCGCATGCAGCCGGGCATGCACGTCCTGCATGAAAGCATGGAAATGCACGCGCCGCTTCCTGGCCACAGCCGCCTCGGCGAAGAACAGATCCATCAGCATGGTTTTGCCGCGCCCCACCTCACCGTGGATGTAGAGCCCCTCCGGGGCGGACTGCGGCGTTGGCCGTCGCAGCCTGGCGAAAATCCCGCCGCGCCCTTCCGGCTGCGCCGCAAGTTCCCCGGCCAGCCGCGACAGCTCCCGGGCCACCGCCTCCTGGCCCGCATCAAAACCTATCGCGTCCATCGCGAGCTTTGCCCGAAAAGCCTCGTCAAAGCTCATGTGCCGAGGGGAATATTGGCCAGGAGATAGCGCAGCAACACGGCATAGGCCGCCACCACCGACATGAAGCCGAAGGAGGAGATCGCGACCTGCAGGACGGATAAGGGCGCCAGGCCCCGGTCGATGGTGCGGGCCTTGAGGTTGGCCACGACGGCGACGAAGCCGAACACCAGGAGCAGGACGAGCTCGCCCATCCAGCCGGCCAGTGCGATCGCTCCGCCGACGGCGATCATGGCGAAGCGGGCGTGACGGCCGAACAGCCTGACCAGCACCGAGCGCCAGACGATGCCGCCATCGAGTGGCTCGACCGGCAGAAGATTGAACAGGTTCAGCGCCGAGGCGACGATACCGATCAGCACCGGCACATCGGGACGGGCGCCACCGAGGTACACATAAGCCGCCGCGGCGAGGGGAATGAGAACGCTGAGAGCGGGTCCCATGATCGCGGCGAAGACACTCTGGGCCTGGGTGGAAAAACCGAGCCGGGGTACGGCAATAGCCCCCAGGAACGGCAGGAAAATGAGCCGCCCCCAGGGCTGGCCGATCAGCCGGTAGGCCAGCAGATGGCCGAATTCGTGGACCAGCAAGGCAACGACCAGAAGGACGGCGACGATCCAGCCCAGCACCATGGCGAAGGTCGCCAGCGTCACGACGCCGGTGGCCAAAGCCACGCCGCCGGCGATCAGCCCGTCGGTGCGGTAGTCGGGCACCCCGGTCTCGGCCACGCCCTTCAGGCGGAAGGCACTGCCCCACAGGTCGGTGCGGGCGAGAATCTGGGCAAGCAGCGGCCGCGAGCCCCACAAATAGGTGAGCTTGAGCCGCGAGCCTTCGCCTTCGCGGGCGATCTCGACCTTCATGTTGAGGAGTTGGTTGTTTTCCGGCTGGCCCTCGAGGCCGGCCCGGTCGATGTTGAGAAAGCAGGGTTCGATCCGCCCAACTACCCGGAAATCGGCCTCGGAAGATTGGGTTGCGCCGCGGGTGAGCGCCGTGGTGAAGCGCAGGCGGTAGGTTTGGGTTTGCGAATCGAGCAGCTGGCAGTGGACCTTGGTGCGCTGCCAGCGCTGGTCCTCGCCCTCGCGGAAATCGAGGAGGGCGAAGACCTGCGCGGGTGGTGCGGCGATGAACAGGCTGGCCTGGGGCCTGACCCGGGCCCGGAGGCCGAGGAGCGCCACCAGCAGCAAAATGAACGGCAGTTCCCGTCCCGCGCTCTGAATGAATTCCGGCATCGTCCCTCACCGCCCTGCTGACGCATCCTGACACGCGGGGCGTCTATCCCCCACGGCCCAGTCAACCGGAAGGAGTCTAATCTATGGACAGAACCTTAATCGAGCTTGTCATCTACAAGGTGAAGGATTGGCAAAAGGCCGGGGTCGTCGCCATGGGATACCATCTCAGGCGGGCCTCACTCGCCGAGCAGCGGCACCTGGGGGCCGGCGTCGCGCGGCATATGGCCGGTGAGCCGCGGATCGTCGTGGACCTCGACCATGCGGGCGAAGGGCACGAAGCCGGAGCGCCGGTAGAATTCGAGGGCCCGGGGATGGTCGAAGGTACAGGTGTGGACCCACAGCCTGTCGATCGGCCTGGCCCAGGCCCGGACCAGTGCCTCGGCCATCAGATAGCGGCCCGCACCCTTGCCGATCGCCCGCGGCGCCAGACCGAAGAAGGCTATCTCGCAGGTCCGCTCCTCGCGGAAATCGAGTTCAAGGAGACCGACGTCGCCCTCCGCATCCGCCAGCACGTAGGTCTCGACATTGCGGTCGGCGAGGATGGCGGCAAGCTTGTCCTCCGCCATGACGAGGCGCGAGAACCACATCCAATCCCTGCCGATCATCAAGTAGAGATCGCGATAGGCGGCAACACCGGCGGGCTCGAAGGGCCGCAGCAGCAGCGCTTCGGGAGCGCTGACCGGCTGCAGCTCCGGCCGCGCTGTCATCTCGAGGGCGGTCACCACATTGGCCAGCATGTCCGGTGCCAGCTTGTGGTACCCCTTGGCTAGAAAGGTCTCGCTCATGGCCGGCCCATGTAGCGCGGCCTGCGGGCTTCGGCAACGGCAAGGGCGGAACGGCTTGCGCCATTCCGCCCGCCGCAATCAGAGAATGAAGTCGGCTGTGGTAATCGAACTGACGCCGGTCAGGGCAATGGCAAGATCGGCAACGCCATCGCCGTTGATGTCGCCGTAGACCATCAATCCGGTGCTCGTCGTCTGATAGCGCAGTTCGCCGGCATGGTTGGTGAAGGCATTGGCGCCGATGAAGTTGAATGCCTGGTCGCCGCTCACGGAAGGGTTGGCGTCGATTGTGTCCAGCGCGATCCGGTCGCCCTGGGCATGGCTGAAATCGGTGATGGTGTCGTAGGTGCCACTGCCTGACGGGCTTGCTGCGATGTTCCTGAAAATGAAGGTGTCAGCGCCCAGGCCGCCGGTCAGAATATCGGCTCCGAAGCCGCCGTTCAGCCAATCGTTGCCGTCGCCGCCGTTCAGCGTGTCGTTGCCGTCGCCGCCTCTGAGGATATCGTTGCCGGTCAAACCAAGCATCGTGTCGGCAATCGTCGTGCCGCTCAACTTGTCATTGCCGCTAGTACCGGTGATGGTATCGGTCGGCGGTGGCGGCGGCGGATCGACGATGGCGCCGCCGCTGCCGCCGGGTCCGGTGTAGTTGGCTTCGGGAGTAACGGCCAGCGCCGAGGAACTGCTGGAGTAGACGTGCACCCAGTCGACCTGCATCTCGGCCGGCACCTTGAGGATCGAGTTGACGCCGATGCCGAGGTTGAGAATGAGATACTGCGGCGAACTGGTGATGCCGGAGGTGATGGTGCCGACCAGCACGTTGTCGTAGTAGAAGCTGACCTTGCCCGGCTCCCACAGGGCGCCATAGGTATGCCAGTCGGTGAAGTCGCCCTTGACCGAGGCGCCCGGCCCGCCGCTGGGCGAATGGAAATGATAGGCGGCATCGCCGCCGAGGCCTTCCATGACATCCATCTCGCCGTCGGCCGGCCAGCTTTGGCCGTCGGTCCAGAAGGCCGGCCAGTCGGCGATCTTGCCGTTGGTTCCTTCCAGGTTGAGGCGGGCTTCGAAATAGCCGTAGGCCTGGGAGAAAGAGCTGTTGGTATTCACCAGGCCGCTGCGGTACTGGTAGTCGACGCCGTTCACCGTGACCGGCGAGGCGGTGGCGTTGAGGTGCAGCAGGCCGCCCGAGACGCTGACTTGTTTCGGATCGTAGGCGGCGAGCTCCTGGCTGTTGACCGGCTTGGTGATGGCGCCGGCATTGCCCAGCCAGTTGGTCCCCCATTTCGCCGTATTGATCGCCGTGCCGTTGAATTCGTCGTCGAAAGTAAGTTTCCAGGAACTGTCGATCGGTACGCTCATCG
>JACPNZ010000005.1 GCA_016185245.1 Hyphomicrobiales bacterium
ACTCGAAACCATGGTTCGGCCTCCTTTATCCACCGAAGGAGGGATTGCCCGGCGGGCAATCCGGGGAGTGTGAGCGGTCCCTGGTTAGGAAAGCGTCCGTCGCTCTCCACTTCAGGCCCCGCATCTTCTTCCCCGGTCTTCGACGGCTCGCGAACCGCCCCTCCATGGGAAGGAGACGATGAGGATAGTGACATAGTAGGAATAGAGTGTCAAGGGAAATTCATGACCCTGACGAAATATTTTCCTGACCCGCCGGCGCCGGCGACAATGACGTCGGCGGTCATTCCGTCTCCATCGACATCAGCGCCGCATTGCCGCCCGAGGCGGTCGTATCGATGGAACAGACGCGCTCGACGGCGAAGCGGTGCAGATAGTGGGGTCCGCCGGCCTTGGGGCCGGTGCCCGACAGGCCCTCGCCGCCGAAGGGCTGGGCCCCCACTACGGCCCCGATCTGGTTGCGGTTGACATAGAGATTGCCGACCCGGGCGTGGCGACGGACTTCCTCCACGGTGGTCTCGATCCTGGTGTGAAGACCAAGCGTCAGGCCGTAGCCGGTGGCGTTGAGGACGGCGCAAACGTCCGCGATGCGGTCGCCGGCAAAGCGCACCACATGCAGGATGGGGCCGAATACTTCGCGCTTCAGGGGTGCCAGGGAGGCGAGCTCGTAGGCTGCCGGGGCAACGAAAGTGCCGTTGGAGCAATCAGTACCAAGAGTCAGTTCTACAATGGTTTTCCCATCCGATTTCATGCGCGCCTTGTGGGCCTCGAGCGAGGTTTTGGCTTCGGTGTCGATGACCGGGCCGACATCGGTGGCGTAGTCGAGGGGATCGCCCACCGTGAGTTCGGCCATGGCGCCCCTGAGCATCGGGATGACACGGTGGGCGATATCCTCCTGGACGAAGAGAATGCGGGCCGCCGAGCAGCGCTGGCCGGCGCTGTCGAAGGCCGAAGCCAGCACATCGCGCACCGCCTGCTCCGGCAAGGCAGACGAATCGACGATCATGGCGTTCATGCCGCCGGTCTCGGCGATCAGTGCCGGAATGGCGCCGTCGCGGGCGGCCAAGGCCCGGTTGATGGTCGAAGCCGTCTCGTTGGAGCCGGTGAAGGCGACACCTGCAAGCGCCGGATGGGCGAGCAACGGCTTGCCGATGCGGGCGCCGTCGCCGGGCAGGAAATGCAACACTTGCGGCGGCACCCCGGCCTGGTGCAGAAGCCGCACGGCGGCATGGGCAACCAGCGGCGTCTGTTCGGCCGGCTTGGCGACGACGCTGTTTCCCGCTGCGAGGGCTGCTGCCACCTGGCCGGTGAAGATCGCCACCGGGAAGTTCCACGGCGCGATGCAGGCGAAGACACCGCGGCCATGGAGGGAAAGCTCATTGCGCTCGCCGGTGGGACCGGGGAGCGCCAGGGGGCCGGTGAAATCGGCCCGGGCCCGGGCCCCATAGTAGCGCAGGAAATCGACCGCCTCGCGCAGGTCCGCCACGGCACTGTCGAGGCTCTTGCCGGCTTCGCGCACCAGCAGCGCCAGGAGCTGCTCGGTATTGGCCTCGTAGAGATCGGCGGCGCGTTCAAGGATAATCGCTCGAGCTTCTCCGCCCTGTTGGTCCCAGTCATATTGCGCAGCCGCGGCCGAGGCCATGGCTTTCCCCACTGCCGCCTCGCCGGCCTCGCGTACGCTGCCGAGCTTGTGGCGGCGATCATGGGGCGAGGTGATGTCACGCAGCGGCCCCTGGGTCAGGGCCACGCCATCGACCAGGGCCGTGGCCTCAATGGGCTTCGCCAGCGCCCGCGCCATGCCGGCCACAAGGCGGTTGCGGGTTGCATCATCCCACAGGGCATAGCCCTTGGAGTTGCGCCGCCCGGCAAAGAGATCGGCGGGCAGCGGAATGCGCGGGTGCGGCAGGCTCGCAAGCTTTGCCACCTCGACCACCGGGTCGGCGATGATGTCGGCGATCGGCGCCTCGTCATCGGCGAGCCGGTTGACGAAGGAGGTGTTGGCGCCGTTCTCGAGGAGGCGGCGCACCAGATAGGCGAGGAGGTCCTCGTGGCTGCCGACGGGGGCATAGATGCGGCAGGGCTGGTTCATCCGGCTTGCCCCCACCACCTGCTCGTAGAGCGCCTGGCCCATGCCGTGCAGACGCTGGAACTCGAAGCTCCGGTCATTGCCGGCCATCACCGAAATGGCGGCCAGTGTGTGGGCATTGTGGGTGGCGAACTGCGGATAGAACAGGTCGCGGCGGGACAGAAGATACCTGGCGCAAGCGAGATAGCTTACGTCGGTTGCAACCTTGCGAGTGAACAAGGGATAGGCCGGGTAGCCCGCCTCCTGGGAGCGCTTCACTTCGGTATCCCAATAGGCGCCCTTGACCAGGCGCACCGGTAGCTTGCGGCCCGTCGCCATGGCAAGCTCAGCCAGCCATTCGAGCGTGGGTCTCGCCCGCTTGCTGTAGGCCTGCACCGCCAGCCCCAGGCCGTTCCAGCCCTTGAGCCGCTCGTCCTGGGCGAGCCGGCCGAAGAGTTCGAGGGACAGGTCGAGGCGGTTCACTTCCTCGGCGTCGACGGTGAAGCCGACATCGAGCTGCTTTGCGAGAAGCGCCAGTTCCGCCACTTTCGGCAGAAGCTCGGCCATCACCCGGGCCTCCTGTTTTTCCTCGTAGCGCGGATGGAGTGCGGAGAGCTTCACCGAGATCGAGGCGCGGGCGAAAATGTCGCTGCCCGAGGTCCTGGCACCCAGCGTCTTCAGCGCAGTGCGATAGGAATCGTAATAGCGCGTCGCATCCTCCATGGTGAAGGCGGCCTCGCCCAGCATGTCGTAGGAGAAGCGATAGCCTTGCGCCTCCTGGGGCTTGGCGACGCTCAGCGCCTCGTCGATCGTCCGGCCCAGGACGAATTGCTTGCCCATGATGCGCATTGCCTGCTTCATGGCGTTGCGGATGAAGGGCTCACCCGAGCGCGACACCAGCCGCTTGAGATAGGAGCCGATGTCGGTGCGCGCCCCCTTGCCCAGTTCGACAAAGCGCCCGGTGAGCATCAGTCCCCAGGCCGAGGCATTGACGAAGAGGGATTCCGACTGGCCGAGATGGCCCTCCCAGTCCTTGCCGCCGATCTTGTCGGCGATCAGCCGGTCGGCGGTCGAGGCGTCGGGAATGCGCAAGAGCGCCTCGGCCAGGCACATCAGCACCACGCCCTCTTCCGAGGAGAGCGAATACTCCTGCATGAAGGCGTCGATGCCGCCCTGCTGGCGCCGGCCGGCGCGCACCGCCGCGACCAGCTGGCGGGCGAGCTCCGCCACCCGGCGCTGGTCTTCGGCGGAAAGGGCAGCCTCGGCGGCGAGCTGGCGGACGGCTGCCGTCTCGTCGGCAAAGAGCTTGTCGGCGATTGCCGACCGGGCGGGCAGAGCGGTCATCGGGGTCTCCTCGGAAGCACCGATTTGTGCCACAACGGCGGCCATTCGCCTATGGCATGAAAGGCCCGCCTCCGATGACGCCGCAGATCGTCCGCACCATCGCCGAGCTTCGCAAGGAAACGGCCCAGTGGCGCGCCGCGGGCCTCGCTCAGGCGGTGGTTCCCACCATGGGGGCGCTGCATGAGGGCCACCTTGCCCTGGTGCGCGAGGGGTTAAGCCGCGCGCCGCGCGTCACCGCCACCATCTTCGTCAACCCCAAACAATTCGCCCCCCATGAAGACCTCGGGCGCTACCCCCGCGACGAGGCGGGCGATGTGGCGAAGCTCGGCGCCGCCGGCGCCCATCTCGTTTTCGCGCCGCCCCCCTCGCAGATCTACCCGCCAGGTTTCGCCACCACCGTCAGCCTCGCCGGCCCGGCGACGGTGGGACTCGAAGACCGGTCCCGCCCGCAATTCTTTGCCGGTGTCGCCACCATCGTCGCCAAACTGTTCATCGAGACGGGCGCCGACTTCGCCATGTTCGGCGAGAAGGACTATCAGCAGCTCAAGGTGGTCACCCGCATGGCGAGGGATCTCGATATCGCCATCGAGGTGGTGGGCATTCCCACCATCCGCGAGCCGGACGGCCTCGCCATGTCGTCGCGCAATGCCTATCTCTCGGCCGAAGAGCGCCAGCGGGCGACCGCCATCTACAGGACATTGCGGGAGGCGGCGAAGAAGATCGGACGGGGGGAACCCCCCAAAACGGTTACGGAAGCCTCGGCCGCCGCGCTTACAGCAGGTGGGTTCCGTGTCGACTATGTGGCGGTCCGCAATGCCGAGACCCTGGCTGGGCCCTCGCAGGTGGGCGAGCCCTTGCGCCTTCTCGCCGCCGCCTGGCTCGGCAAGACGCGGCTCATCGATAATATCGCGGTGTGAAGGATCACAGCAATTTGCGCAGAATGATGCGGCCTTCGCCGGCAAAGCCAAGCCTGGCGTAATAGCTGGCCAGATCGTGGGCTTCGCTGGCGTAGGGCGTCACCGTCACCTGGTAGCCCGAGGCGCCATGCCGGCGGAGGAATGTTTCGGCGGCTTCCACCAGGGCCAGCGACAGGCCGCGCCCGCGCCATTGCGGCACCACATAGAGATCGCCCAGTTCCGCCCACCAGCCATATTCGATGCCGAATTCCAGCGACACGGTGGCAACGCCGATCGCCTCCCCCTGCGCTTCGGCGACAAACAGTCCGCAGGTTTCAAGCCCTGACATGATTGCCGCATGTCTGGCGATGGTTTCCACATCGGTGGCGAAACCTTCCTCGGCGAAGAAGCGGCCGAGAAGGCCGACCGCCGGGGCGAGATCGTCGCCGGCGCCGAGCCTGCGGATGCTCACAGCAGGCCGAGCTCCGACAGCTCGCGGCGCATCTTTTCGGGAAGTCCCTTTGCCGCAGTTCCCTTAGCGAGGTCGGGCGGCGCGTCGGCCTCCGTCAGATAGCGCCAGCCCTGGAAGGCGCGGCGCGGGGTCGGCCGGACGGCGATGATCTTCGGCTTGAAAACGATGCGGCAGCGCTCGATCCCATCTTCACCCTTGACCGGTTCGAGGGCGGCGATCGGCTGGCGGCACAGGATCAAGCCGCGGATCACCCAATAGAGCGAACCCCCGGGCAATATCTCGTCGCCGCGCCTGGGAAACATGCGGGTCACGTGATCGAGCGTATCGAGCCCGCGCCGGCACTGGCGCACCCAATGTTCGAGTTCCTCGATGTCGCCGACGCCGACGCAAAGCTTGACGATATTGAGGGGCATTGAGGATCCGCGATCAGGGGTGCAACATCGTCATCTTATGATAGCATGGCCTTCAAGTGGGAACCCAGCCCGGCGGTTTCCCACAGGTTCCGTAAGGGAGGAAGATATGTCCAACGCTGTCGCCAAGGTCATCGAACTCACCGCCGCATCGCCCAAGAGCATCGAGGACGCGGTCGAAACGGGAATCCGCCGCGCCGACGAAACTCTCGACCAGGTCGAAGGCGCCTGGGTTCAGGATATCAAATGCATCGTCAAGAACGGCAAGGTCGCCGAATGGCGGGTCAACATGAAAATCACCTTCCTGCTTAAGGCATAGCGTCGACTTACGCGAGCCAGACGCCTCTCGAGGCATATCCCGCCAAGGTGTGAGCACTTTGGCGATAGGGAAACGTTCTAACGTGCAATTGATTGGCCGGTGATCGGGCCGATTGCCAGTTTCGGGAGAACCCGGACGGGAGCCCGAACCGCATGGTGTCGGCGAGAGAATTGTTTGCAACACAGAGCCAGCCGGCGGCACCGGAGGGCCTGGCGCGGAGTCTTGCCGACGATTTTCCAAGACTCCGCCAATACATGGGCGAAACCCGCTTTGCCGGCCTGGCTCGTGCCTATGCCGCCAAGCATGCAGCGGAGATGCCCAACCTCACGTGGTTCTCCCGGCACCTGCCGGCTTTCCTTGCGGCCGCAAGACTCCACGACCACTGGCCGGAGCTGGCCGAGCTTGCGATACTTGAGCGGGCTCTTGCCGAAACCCGCGCCGGTCCCGCGGCACCCATCGTCCGGCTTGCCGAACTGGCCGCCCTTTCTCACGAGCAGCTGGGCGCCATGCAGCTTCTTATCGCCCCCTCGGTCCGGCGTTTTGCGGTTGCCTCCAACGTCACAAGCCTGTGGGCGAGCCTCGCCTGCGGTGAAACGCCGCCCCTACCCATCAAGCTCGCGGCTCGTCAGCAATTGCTGGTCTGGCGGCAGGGCCCGGCGCCGCGCTTTCGTATGCTGGGTGACGAAGAGGCAATGGGGCTCGATGCCGCCATCGACGGCAAGCGCTTCGCCGCGATCGGCGCGCTGCTGGCCGGCCGCGATGACCCCGACGGGGCGGCGCGGCGGGCGACGGCTTATCTGCGTGGCTGGGTCGACGGCGAACTGGTCACCGGTCTTCGGCCCTTGCCGGATCGCGGCGGAAATACTCCGGGTCGACGCGCTTGAGCTGAAACGATTGCTTGACCCTGACGCCGACATTGTGACGGATCATCATCTCGGCAAAGCGCATGCCGTCAACCAGAATGACGCGGCGCGACACCTGCCGGCAAAAGCTCACGGCAGCCGGCGAGAAATGGCTGGTGGCGACGAAGATGCCCTTCCCGGCATGATAGGCATCGAGGCTGCCGGCGAAGTCGCGCACTTCCGAGATCGGCACGACACTGCCCGGCTTCAGCCGCTTAGCCTGCAAATAGACAAGATCGAGGCCCAGCTCGTCCATGGCGATCACCCCGTCGACGCCGCCATCGCCGCTGCGGCCCAGCTTGCGGGCGAGATCGCGGCGCCGGCCGCCGTAGCCCATCGCCAGCAGGACATCGATCACCAGCCCTTCGAAAAAGGCGGGTTCATGGGCGTGCACCCGGCCGAGGAGTTCGGCCGCCAGGCTGCTTTGCGACCTGACATAGGCCCTGGTGATGTCGCGTTCGATGAGATCGAAAGCCGTTTCACGCATGGCATCCGACGCAACTTCCGGTACTTCGTCGCGCTTGTGCCAGTGCATCATCAAACGCTGGTAGTCGGCCAACATGTCCCCCTCGCAGGATGGTTCCGATCTTAACTTAGCGGAAGAATCCTAACTCGGGTCTAAGTGGCTGTCACAAGTCTTAATAAACTTGCGGCAACTCTTACAGGAGGGCCACTCAGGAACTCGCTTTGCTGATGTAGCAGGAAACCCCGTCCGTCTTGAGCCTGGAGCAGGCGGACTTCGCCGCTATCTGGGTGTCGTATCCGGTCAGGCGCAGCCGGTAGAAGGTTCCCTTGGTCCCGAGGTCGGCCTTGACTACCACGGGCTTCTTGTCGGCCAGGACCCGATGGGCGGCCTGCATCTTTTTCCAGGCCGACCAGGCTGCATCCTCGCTTCCGGCTGAGGCGATTTGCACGGCCCAGCCGGTGATCGGCGTTTCGCTGGCCGGCGCATCGGCGACGCTCTGGCCGGTTGCGGCAGCTTGCTCCGTCCCGGTGGACACGGGCTCGACCGCCACGATCCTTTCGGTGGTATCGGTGGGCGGAACTGCCTCGGCTGTCTCAACGACCGGAACCCGGTCGACGATAGTCTTCTTGGGCGGAGCGGTTTCGGTGATTTGGGCGGAATTCGTGCCGTCGCCGGCAAGTTCGGCCGACGGCGCGGTTGCCACCGGCAGCACCTGCTTCACCGCCTGTGTCTCGGCGATCGAGGCGGTAGTAATCTGATCGGAAGCGGTGGCGCCCTCGCCCTGAACCGGATTGTCGAGGGCGGCGAGCTCCAGCTTGGCGGGTGCGAAATCGGGGTTGGCGGAGAGCGCCTGATTGAGTGCTGTGCGGGCATTGGCGGGCCGGCCAAGTCCCTCATAGGCCAGCGCTTCGCCATAATGTACCCGGGCCGGCTCCGGGTGGTTGAACTGTATGGCCTTGGTGTAGTCGGCCAGGGCAAAGAGATACTGCCCGCTCTCGCGCAACAGATTGCCGCGACTGTAGTAAGCATGGGCAAAGCCCGGGTCGAGGAAGAGCGCGCTGGTGAAATCCTCTATGGCGCGGGAGGACTGTTGCAGCTTCTGATAGGCAAGGCCGCGATTGTAGAGGGCCATGGCGCGCAGCTTGGCGGTCATGGCATCGATGCGCATGGCCGCCGAATAGTCCGCGATCGCCAGCTCCGGCTGGTTCAGGCGCTGATAGGCGAGCCCCCGGTTGAGCAAGGCATTGGCCAGAACCTCGGGCTCGAGGTCGCGCGACTCGATGGCGGTGGTGTAGCTCGCCACCGCAGTTGCCGCGTCGCCCTCCGCCAGGGCGCGATAGGCGGCGGTGGCCAGTTGCGTGCTGGCATTGGGGGTGGCGGCTAGAGAACCGGACGCAGCTGCGCTTGCAGCAAGGAACACGGCACTAACAGACGCTAACAATAGGTAACGGACGCTCATGGGCCGTCATGTTGCGAGAATAGGGTTAAAAGACCGTTTCATGCCGTTTTCCGGCTCCATGCGTCGCGAACCGATTGACGGTTGGGTCAAAGACCTGTCACAATAACCCAAGCGCGGTGCTTCGAAGCCAGACGGCAAGAAGCCGAACAGGGAACACGGTGAGGACCACCCAATCGGGGCCGAAACCATGACTGCCCCCGCAACTGTGAGCGGCGAGATGCCGGACGACAAAGGCCACTGGGCAACCGGGAAGGCCGTCCGAAATCAAAGACCCGCAAGTCAGGAGACCTGCCGCGCCGAACCGGGGCCCATCGGGCCTCATGACTTTTGGTCGCACGGAGGGTGTCCATGATTGCTATCACCAATACCGTCTCGCTTTCGATTTCCCAGCGCATCGCCGCTGGCCTCGCTTTGCTGTTTGTCGGCGCCGTCCTGGTGTTCGGCAGCGGTTTCGCCAAGGCCGATATCTTGCACAATGCCGCGCATGACACACGTCATGGCCTCGGCTTTCCCTGCCACTAGGTAGCGGAATTCAAATATGGTCGGGCGAGTCGTTCTCGCCGCGCTCCTTGCCGGGATCGCGGCTGGTATTCTCATGGGAGGTATCCAGCAAGTGCGGATCACCCCCCTCATTCTTCAGGCTGAAAAATACGAAACTGCCATGCTTGTGCCGCAGGCAACCGCGGCGGAACAAGGCGCCGGCGCCATCGAGCCGGCTGCCGAAAACAGGGCATGGGAGCCTTCCAAGGGGCTTGAACGCGCGTTGTTCACAACGCTTGCCTCCGCGGTCACCGGTGCGGGCTTCGCCGCATTGCTGGCCGGCGTCTCGCTGCTCACCGGAATTCCGATCACGCCGCGCAACGGGGTGATCTGGGGCCTGTGCGGATTCATCGCGCTGACGCTTGCTCCTTCCGCGGGCCTGCCGCCGGCGCTGCCCGGAGTGCCTGCCGGCGACCTCGTCTTCCGTCAGATATGGTGGACGGCAACGGTGCTGGCGACGGGAGCTGCGCTCTACCTCATTGCCACGCACCGGACCTTCTGGCCCATCGCCGCAGCCGTCGCACTAATCGCGGCGCCGCACTTCGTTGCCTTGCCGCAACCGGCGGACCCCACGTCGGCGGTACCGCCGATACTTGCGGCGGTCTATGTGTCGAACGTGCTTGCGGCTGCCGCAGTGTTCTGGTCCCTCATCGGCGCGTTCCTCGGCGTCGCGCTGCAGAAATTCTCGAAGGATATCCTAGCCACATGAGCCCGCAGAAAATTCCAGCCACCGTCGTCACCGGCTTCCTCGGAGCCGGCAAGACCACACTCATCCGGCACCTGCTGGCCAATGCCGGTGGCCGCCGCATCGCCCTCATCATCAACGAGTTCGGCGACATCGGTATCGACGGCGAGATCCTCAAGGGCTGCGGCGAGGCCCTATGCCGCGAGAAGGATGTGATCGAGCTTTCCAACGGCTGCATCTGCTGTACCGTCGCCGACGATTTCGTGCCGACCATGCAGAAGCTCCTCGACCGCGCCGATCCCCCTGAGCACATCGTCATCGAGACTTCGGGGCTCGCCCTGCCGCAGCCCCTGGTGCGCGCCTTCAACTGGCCGGAGATCAGGGGCCGCGTCACCGTCGACAGCGTGGTGACCGTGGTCGATGCCAAGGCAATGGCCGAGGGCCGCTTTGCCGACGATGAGGAAGCGGTCGCCCGCCAGCGCGCCGCCGATGCCAATCTCGATCACGAGAACCCGATCGAGGAACTGTTCGAGGATCAGCTCGCCTGCGCCGACATGGTGATCGTCAACAAGACCGACCTCCTTTCCGAAGCCGACCTTGGCCGCATCGCCGGCGATCTCGGCTCCCAGGTGCGGCGCGGCACCAGGCTGGTTCCCACCCGGCACGGGGCAATCGACGTCGCCGCCCTGCTCGGCGTCGGTGCCGCCGCCGAAGACGACATGGAGAACCGCCTGTCGCACCACGAGGTGGAGGGCGAGACCCAGCACGACCACGACGATTTCGTCACCTTCGTGGTCGATCTCGGAGCCGGCCAGAGCCGCGAGCGCCTGCTCGCCCGTATCGCCGAGACCCTGGCCGCCCACGACATCCTGCGCCTCAAGGGCTTTGCCGATATCGAAGGTTCGGGCGCCCGGCTCCTAGTTCAAGCGGTGGGCCCGCGCCTCAACGACTACTTCGACCGGCCATGGAAAATGGCCGAGGCGCGTGCCACGAGGCTCGTGGTGATCGGCAGCCGCGCCATGGACCGCGCCGCAATAGCCCGTTCGCTCGCCGACTGATGCATCTCCTCGCCACGACGACGGGCGTCATCGACGGCGGCGCCGAGGCGGTCGATCTCGGACAAAGCCCCGCCGATATCGTAGTGCTCTCCGCCGCCGACAGCGAGATCGCGGCCCTCGCTGCGGCGAGCGAGCGGCTACCCGGCGTCTCGCTGCGGCTCGCCAATCTGATGGCGCTGCAACACAATCTGTCGGTCGATCTCTATGTCGAGAAAACCTTGTCGGCTGCCAAGCTCATCGTGCTGCGGCTGCTCGGCGGGGCGGGCTACTGGCGCTACGGGCTCGAGCGCATTGTCGAGCTGGCGCGAGAGTCGGGCATCCTGCTTGCCGTGCTGCCGGGCGATGCCCATGCCGATCCGGCGCTGACCGCGCAATCGACACTTGCTGCCGGCCAGTGCGAGCGGCTCCGCCAGTATCTGGTGATCGGTGGCCCGGAGAACGCCCGCAACTTCCTCGCCTGCTGCCACCATCTGATCGATCCGGCTCATCCGGCCCCGCCACCTGCCACGGCCCTTGCGGCGGTGAGCCTCTATCGCCTGGTGGACCGGGGTGAGGCCCCGCGCGCCGCATTGATCTTCTATCGCTCGGTCCTGGAGGGAGCCCAGACCGCACCCGTCGATCTCCTCGTCGATGCGCTTGCAGCACGTGGAGCAGGTGTCGCGGCCCTGGCTGTCGCCAGTCTCAAGGACGCAACCAGTGCCGCCTTCATCGCCGAGGCTTTCGGCAAATTTCCGCCCGACGTCATTCTCAACGCCACCAGCTTCACCGCGTCCTCGGGTTCCGGCGGCGATCCGCTTGCCGCCTATGACTGCCCGGTCATCCAGGTGGTGATGGCGGGCTCATCCGAGGAGGAATGGGCGGCGAGCGCCCAGGGCCTGGGGCCGCGCGATCTCGCAATGAATGTGGTGCTGCCGGAACTCGACGGCCGCATCCATTCGCGCGCCATCTCCTTCAAGGCCGAGAGCCAATGGCATCAGGCGACCCAGTGCCGGATCGTCACCTACAAGCCGGTCGCCGATAGGGTGGAATTCGTCGCCGCACTCGCCGCCAACTGGGTGAAGCTCCGCCGCACCCCGCCCGAGGCCCGCAAGGTCGCGATCGTCCTTGCCAACTATCCCAACAGGGACGGCCGCATCGGCAATGGCGTGGGCTACGATACGCCGGCCAGCACGATCGCCATTCTCGATGCGCTGAAGGTCGCGGGCTTTGCGGTTGCCGACTTTCCTGCCACCGGCAATGCCCTCATCGAAGACTTGCAGCGGGGGCCGACCAATGCCGCTCCCCTCTCCCCGAGGGAGAAGAATGTGTTTGCGCTTGCCGATTACCAACGGCATTTCGCCGCCCTGGCCGAACCCGTTCGTGCGCGGATCACCTCCCGCTGGGGCGAGCCGGCCGGCGATCCCTTCGTCGCCCTTGGCGCCTTCCAGCTTCCGGTCCGCGTCTATGGCAACGTGGCCGTCATGATCCAGCCGGCGCGCGGCTACAACATCGATCCCAAGACCACCTATCACGATCCGGCCCTGCCGCCGCCGCACGGCTACCTCGCCTGCTATTTCTGGCTGCGCCATGTCTTCGGCGTGGATGCGATCGTCCACAACGGCAAGCACGGCAATCTCGAATGGCTGCCGGGCAAGGCCAATGGGCTCTCCAGCGCCTGCCTGCCCGAGGTGGCACTGGGGCCGACACCACAGCTCTATCCCTTCATCGTCAACGATCCCGGCGAAGGAACGCAAGCCAAGCGCCGCACCGGTGCCGTCATCATCGACCACCTGACGCCGCCCCTGACGCGGGCCGAGACCTATGGGCCGCTCAAGGACCTCGAGGCGCTGGTCGACGAATATTATCTTGCCGCGGGCCTCGACCGCCGGAGGCTGGCTGCCCTCAAGACGGATATTTTCGAATTGAGCCGCAGCCACCGGCTCGACCTCGATGCCGGATTGACCGGCGAAGACGACAGTGATTTGCAGAAGCTCGACGCCTTTCTCTGCGATCTCAAGGAGGCGCAAATCCGCAATGGCCTCCACATTCTCGGGCAGTCGCCGCAAGGCCGCCTCGAAACCGATCTGCTGGTGGCGCTCACCCGTGTGCCACGCGGCCTGGGCGAGGGCGGCGACCGGTCGCTGAGCCGGGCCCTTGCCGAGGATTTCGGCCTTGGCGGTTTCGATCCCCTCGCCTGCGACATGGCCGCGCCCTGGACCGGGCCAAAGCCCGGCGAACTGCAAAACTTGAGCGCCGATCCGTGGCGGACCAATGGCGATACGGTGGAGCGGCTGGAGCTTTATGCCGCCGGCCTCCACCCCGCTGGCGCCGCATCGGCTGCCGTCATCGCCGGCATCGAGGCGACGATCCGCCCGGCCCTTCGCGCTTCGGGGCCGGCCGAAATCGCCGCCGTGCTGACGGGGCTCGCCGGCCGCCGGGTGGCACCTGGCCCCTCGGGGGCGCCGACCCGCGGCCGCCTCGACGTTTTGCCGACCGGACGCAACTTCTACTCCCTCGACACTCGCACCGTGCCGACGCCGACGGCCTGGAACCTTGGCCGGAAATCGGCCGAAGACCTGCTCACCCGCCACTTCCAGGATTTTGGACAATATCCTAAAAGCATTGGCCTTTCCGCCTGGGGGACCGCCAATATGCGGACCGGCGGCGACGATATCGCCCAGGCCCTCGCTCTGATCGGTGCCAAGCCCCAATGGGAGCCTTCGAGCTGGCGCGTCATCGGCTTTGAGATCGTAGCCATGGCTGGCCTCGGCCGGCCGCGCGTCGATGTCACCTTGCGCATTTCCGGCTTCTTCCGCGATGCCTTCCCGGCCCAGATCGAGCTCCTCGACCGGGCCATCCGCGCTGTCGGCGCCCTTGATGAAGATGAAGGCGACAACCCGATCGCGGCGCGCATGCGAAGTGAAACTCGCTCCCTCGCCGCCACCGGCCTTTCGCCCAAGGACGCCGCCGAGATCGCCGGCCACCGCATCTTCGGCGCCAAGCCCGGTGCCTATGGCGCTGGCCTCCAGGCCCTGATCGACGAGAAGATATGGAACTCTCGCGCCGATCTCGCCGCGGCCTATGTCACCTGGGGTGCCTATGCCTATGGCACCAAAGTGCAGGGCGCCAATGACGAGGCGGCCTTCCGCCGCAGGCTTTCCGGCATCGAGGCGGTCATCCACAATCAGGACAACCGCGAGCACGATCTTCTCGACTCCGACGACTACTACCAGTTCGAGGGCGGCATGACGGCGGCGGTGGAACAGGCCACGGGGAAGCTTCCGCGCGTCTATCACAACGACCACTCGCGCCCCGAGCGGCCCGTCATCCGCACGCTGGAAGAGGAAGTCGCCCGCGTCATGCGCTCGCGCGTCGTCAATCCCAAATGGATCGACGGGATGAAGCGCCACGGCTACAAGGGGGCCTTCGAGATCGCCGCCACCGTCGACTACATGTTCGCCTTCGCCGCCACTACGGGCGCGGTAAAGACTCACCACTTCGACCTGGCCTATGACGCCTATCTGGCCGACCCCAAGACCCGCGACTTCATCGCCCGCAACAATCCGGCGGCGCTGAAGGAGATCGCCCAGCGTTTCGCCGAGGCGGCCGAACGGGGGTTGTGGACGCCGCGGCTCAATTCCACCCATGATCTCATCGAGGAGCTTTCGCGATGACCGATGATACCGAGCACGACAACGCCCGCCACCACGAGAAGATGGCCAAGAAGAAGGCGGCCCGCGACAAGATCATGGCCGGCAAGACCATCGAAAAGGGCCTGCTCATCGTTCACACCGGCAAGGGCAAGGGCAAGTCGACCGCCGCCTTCGGCATGGTGTTCCGGGCGATCGGCCACGGCATGAAAGTGGGCGTCATCCAGTTCGTCAAGGGCGCCTGGGGCACGGGCGAGCGCACGGTTCTCGAGAAATTCCCCGATCTCGTCACCATCAAGGCGATGGGCGAAGGCTTCACCTGGGAAACCCAGGACCGGGCGCGCGACGTGGCCCATGCCCGCGCCGCCTGGGAGGAGGCCAAGAAACTCATCGCCGATCCGGCCTATGCCATGGTGCTGCTCGACGAGCTCAACATCGTGCTGCGCTACGACTATCTGCCGCTTGCGGAAATCCTCGAGGTGCTGAAGGCCAAGCCGGCGGACAAGCACGTCATCGTCACCGGGCGCAATGCCAGGGAGGAGCTGATCGAACTGGCCGATCTCGTTACCGAGATGGAGCAGGTGAAACACCCCTTCCGCTCCGGCGTGAAGGCCCAGGCGGGAATCGAGTTTTAGAACTTGACAATGACAGGTCCGATCGACCGGCACTATCGTGCCACCCTACCCGCAAGGGGCGGTTCAAGGTAATCCAGTGTATCGACCTGAGTTGTTCTGGGTTGTATCCTACTTATCGGGCAGCGGGATGAAGTCCTTCTCGTCGCCCGGCACGATGGCGAAGCGCGCCCGCTTCCAGTCGTCCTTGGCCGCCTCGATCTTGTCGCGCGAGGATGACACGAAATTCCACCAGATGTAGCGGGGTCCATCCATCGGCTCGCCGCCGAGCAACATCACCCGCGATTTCGTCCGTGCCCGGATGGTTATGCCGTCGCCCGGCCGGAACACCAGGAGCTTGCCGGCTTCGAAGCTCTGCCCGGCGACTTCGATCTCGCCTTCCGCCACATAGACGCCGCGCTCCTCATGCTCGACCGGCAACGGCAGGGCGCTCCCCGGCGCCATGGCCACATCGGCATAGAAGAGATCGGACAGGGTCTTGACCGGCGAGGTGGCGCCATAGAGCGAGCCCGCCACGACGCGCGCCGAAAGCCCACGCTCGCTAACCAGCGGCAGGTCCGACTGCCTGACGTGCTCGAAGGCCGGCTGGCTGTCCTCTAGCGGCTTGGGCAAGGCCACCCAGCTCTGGATGCCGAAGACCTGGCGGTCGCGGGCCCGGGCGGCCGCCGGCGTGCGCTCGGAATGGACGATGCCCCGGCCTGCCGTCATCCAGTTGAGTTCGCCGGGTGCGATCTCCTGGGCCGAACCGAGACTGTCGCGATGGAACATCTGGCCGTCGAACAGCCAGGTGACGGTGGCAAGGCCGATGTGCGGATGCGGCCTGACGTCCTGTCCCTCGCCCGCCCGCAGTAGCACCGGCCCGAAAATGTCGAAGAAGATGAAAGGGCCCACCATCTGTCGGCCGGCTGCCGGCAGCGCCCGTCGAACTTCGAAGCCGCCGAGATCGCGGGCCCGCGGCACGATCACCATCTCGATTGAATCGGCGGCGGCGGCATCGCCGGGCCTAGGATCGGGAATATGCGGCAGGGTCATGGGTCACCTCATGGCCCGGATAATATGTGATCACCCCTGTTACCATTCAATCACAATTTTGGTCAGTCATATTTCTGCTTCCCATGCTGCGCTGCAGCCATGCGAACTTCGCATATGTGGACGTATTTCAACGGGCCCATACCGCCCCACCTTGTTGCAATGCAACATAGGGAAATGGAGCGCATCATGACCACCGAAACCCTGGAGGCACCGGACGAAGCCGGACTTGAGCGTCACGGCCACCGGCCGCCGAGCTTCTGGATCCTCACCCTGGGCTCGATCGGCGTCGTCTATGGCGACATCGGCACGAGTCCTCTCTATGCGGTGCGCGTGGCCGTCCTCGCCGCCACCCACAAGGACGGCGTCGTTAGCGAAACCGCCATCTATGGCGTTCTCTCGCTCATCATCTGGGCGCTGATCCTCGTCGTCACCGTCAAATATGTCCTCATTCTGCTCAACGCCGACAACCAGGGCGAAGGCGGAACCCTGTCACTGATGGCGCTCGCCCAGCGGGTCATGGGATCGAAGCTGGTCGTCGTGCCAATCCTCGCCATGATCGGCGCTGCCTTGTTCTACGGCGATGCCATGATCACCCCGGCGATCTCGGTGCTGTCGGCCATCGAGGGCATCAACGTGGTGACGCCGGAGTTGCAGAGCTACGTGCTGCCCATTACCGTCGGCATCATCATCGGCCTCTTCATGGTGCAGACGCGCGGCACGGCAAGTGTCGCCTCGCTGTTCGGCCCGGTGACTTTGTTGTGGTTTGTGGCGATCGGATTGGCCGGAATCCCGCACATCGTCGGGCGGCCGGGCATCCTGGCGGCCTTCGATCCGCTCTACGCCATCGACTTCCTCAGCCGCCACGGCATCGTCGGCCTGTTCACGCTGGGTGCGGTCTTTCTCGCCGTAACCGGCGCCGAGGCGCTCTATGCCGATCTCGGGCATTTCGGCAAGCGCCCCATTCAGTTCGCCTGGCTTTTCATCGTGCTGCCGGCACTGCTGCTTAACTATCTCGGACAAGGCGCCCTGCTCATCGCCAATCCGCAAGCCATCGACAATCCGTTCTTCCTGATGGTGCCCACGTGGGGGCTGATCCCGCTCGTGGTGCTGGCCACGGCGGCGACCATCATCGCCAGCCAGGCGGTGATCACCGGTGCCTATTCGATGACCCGGCAGGCCATTCAGCTGGGGCTTCTACCGCGTATGGAAATCCGCTTCACCTCGGAGGCCCATGCCGGCCAGGTCTACCTGCCGCAGGTCAACTGGCTGCTGCTCGCCGGGGTGCTCGGCCTGGCGCTGGCCTTCCAGAATTCGTCAAGCCTTGCTTCGGCCTATGGCATTGCCGTTACCGGCACCATGGTGGTGACCTCGGCCATGGCGATCCCGGTCATCTGGAAATACTGGAACTGGCCGCTGTGGGCGGCGCTTGCCCTGATCGGCCCCCTGCTGGCGCTCGATGTGATCTTCCTCGGCGCCAATTCGCTCAAAGTTCTCGGGGGCGGCTGGGTGCCCCTGGCTCTTGGCGGGCTGATGTTGCTGGTGATGTGGACCTGGCGGCGCGGCACCCGCATCCTGTTCGAGAAATCCCGGCGGCTCGAAGTGCCGATGGCCGATCTCGCCGGCAGCCTCGCCCGGCGCTCGCCGCACCGGGTTGCCGGCACGGCTGTGTTCTTCACTTCCGACCCGCAGAGTGCGCCCACCGCCCTGCTCCACAGCCTCAAGCATTATCGGGTACTGCATGAGCACAATGTCATCCTGACCGTCCGCACCAGCGACCTGCCGGTGGTCGTCGACGACGACAAGCTGAAAATGGAAAAGATCAACGATCTGTTCAGTCGGCTGATCGTCACCTTCGGCTACATGGAAACGCCGAACGTGCCGCGGGCCCTGGGCCTGGCCCGCAAGCACGGCTGGAAGTTCGACATCATGACCACCTCGTTCTTCCTGTCGCGGCGGAGCGTGCTGAAGGCCAGGACGCCCGCCATGCCGGCCTGGCAGGACAAGCTGTTCATCGGGCTGGCCCGCAATGCCGACGACGCCAGCCGCTACTTCCACCTGCCGACCGACCGCGTCGTCGAGGTCGGCACCCAGATCACCGTGTAGTGCAAACCGGCGGACGGGGCCGATGGCGCGTCCCATCCGCCGCCAACTTTGCCCCCTACTGCTGCATCATCATCTGATCCATGGCCTTGCCGATGTGCATGGAACATTCGTCCATCTTGCTGCCCTTCATCGCCATTTCGGCCATCTTCATATGTTCCGCCGCCGCGTCGACTTCCTTCTTCATTTCCGGTTTGGTGTCGGCCTTGATCGCCTCGTTGACCTTCATCATCGTGGCCTCGTCGCACTTGGCCATTTCGGCGGCAAGGGCCGGAACCGACAAGGCAAGCGTTAACGCCGCGGCGGCGAGTATCGATTTCATCATGAACATTCTCCTCATGTTTGGGATGTCAGTATCCCCGCCCCACGGTGGCGTTAACACCGATGCCGGTCAAAACACGAGATCGCGATTGACGCAAGTGTGATCGCCCGTGTTCGTCACGAACCGCCGAACCAGTAGCAGCCCTGGTCCTCCCAGTAGCCGCCGACATGATCATTGCTTACGAACATCGCCACGATGTGCTTGGGATTCTTGAAGCCGAGCTTTGGCGGGAACACTGGCCGATCTCCCCGGCGAGCCGGGCGGCAATTCAAGTTCCTTCCCATTCGGGTACGATCACGCGATTGCGGCGCGCACCATCGGCGCCACCTTGCTGCCCATGAGGTCGATCGCTGCCAGCACCTTGTCGTGCGGCATAGTGCCGATCGCCATCTGGATGAGGATGCGGTCGTTGCCGAAAAGCCGGTGGAGCGCCACGATTTTTTCCGCCACCTCGTCGGGCGAGCCGATCACCAGATTGCCGTCGGGTCCGCAGGCCGCTTCGAAGTGATCGCGGGTTTGCGGCCCCCAGCCTCGTTCGCGGCCGATCCTTGTCATCACCTCGGCCTGGGGACCGTAGAAGGTGTCCTTGGCTTGCTGGCCCGTTGCCGCCACGAAGCCATGCATGTTGAGGCTCAAGGGCAGCGTCTTGGGATCGCGGCCGGCCTTCGCCGCCGCCTCGCGGTAGAGCTGAAAATAGGGGGCAAAGCGGGCCGGATCGCCGCCGATGATGGCAAGCGCCATGGGGAGCCCGAGGGTAGCCGCCCGCACCACCGACTGCGGCGTGCCGCCGACCGCGATCCACACGGGCAGCGGGTTCTGTACGGGGCGCGGATAGACGCCGGCATTGTCGAGGGGGGCACGCAGCTTGCCCTGCCAGGTGATGCGCTCGCCTTCGCGAAGTTTCAACAGCAGATCGAGCTTCTCGGCGAACAGCGCGTCGTAATCGTCGAGGTCGTAGCCGAACAGCGGGAAGGACTCGATGAAGGAGCCCCGCCCCGCCATGATCTCGGCCCGGCCGTTGGAGAGCCCGTCGAGGATCGAGAACTCCTCGAAGACCCGGACGGGATCGTCGGAACCGAGAACGGTAACGGCACTGGTGAGCCGGATGCGCTTGGTGCGAGCGGCACCCGCGGCGAGAGCCACGGCCGGGGCCGACACCGAATAGTCGCGCCGGTGATGCTCGCCCACCCCAAAGACGTCGAGCCCTACCTTGTCGGCAAGCTCCATTTCCTCGATCAGATTGCGCAGCCTCAGGCCGGCATCGCCGCCCGGCGCCACATCGGCAAATGTATGAAGTCCGATTTCCACGATAGGCCCTCTTGCTTCGAGGCCTATATGTAGCAATGACAATTACATTTCAAGCGGCCGGCAAAAGCGGAAATTCTAGCCGGCAGCGCAGCCCGGGCGAGGCATTCTCGACAATCAGCCGGGCATCGTGAAGGGCGGCCACCGATTTCACCAGGGCCAGGCCCAGACCGCTGCCCGAAGTGGTGCGGCTAAATTCGAGCCGGTAGAATGGCTCCAGGACATTGTCCAGTTCCGAAGGCGGTATCCCATTGCCATTGTCCTCGATTTCGGCCACCGCAAGAGGCCCGGCAAGCCGCAGGCTGATCTTCACCGCGGCACCCGGTGGCGTGTGCTTGATCGCGTTTTCGATCAGATTGGCAAACATCTGGGTGAGGAGTTCCACATCGCCGAAACACATGGCTTCGGCGGCGATATCCGTGGTCAATGATTTCCCCTCGTCTTCGGCCACCGGCAAGTAAATTTCGGCGATGCGCCGCAGGACATCGTGCAGAGAAACCGCTCGGAAGGCCGAGCGGCGGGTACCCGACTCGATCTGGGCAATCCGCAACAAGGCGCCGAAGGTCGCAATGAGACGCTCCGAATCCGCCGCCGCGGCGTCCAGTAGCTCGGTCGCGGCATTGGGCTCCGACAACCTGCCGCGCAGACCATCGAGGCGCTGATGCAGCCGGGAGAGCGGGGCCCGAAGTTCATGGGCTACGTTGGCCGAAAAATTCTTTAGGCTTTCCTGTAGCGCCTGGTTGCTGTCGAGCATGGCGTTGAGATTGACCGCCAGGCGGTCGAACTCGTCGGCCGTGCCGCGCACCGGAATGCGTTCCTTGAGGTGCCCGTCGGCGATGGCCCGGCTGATCTCGTTGATCTTGTCGATCCGCCGGAGGACGCCGCGGCTCACCACCACGCCCAGCAGGATGGCCGGCAGGATCGAGACCAGCGAGGCCCATTCGAAGGCGATGGTGATCGTCTCCTGAGCCGCCAGCACCCGGATCAGGTCGTCGCCGATGAGCAGGAACGATCCGTCCGCCAATGTTCTGCCGAGAGCCATCAGGCGGTGGTCGTCGTCATTGTCCGGCAAGCTGGAACTCAGCACCGGGCCGCTGCCGCCGAAATCCACCTCGCGCCAGCCATCGATCGGCGCAATCGCATCGAGATTTCCGGCGAGCTTTGCACCATTGGGACCGGCGAAATAGTAGTAGAAGGAGGCCCCCTCCGGCGACCGGAAATGGTCTTTGAGTTCCCTGGCAAGGGCAGCCGCGTCTCCTACCTGCCAGTCCGACAATGCGCTACTGAACTGCCCCTCCACCCCGGCACTGATCTGCCGGGTCAGCGCCTGGGTGACGATCCAGTAGGAGACGGCGAACAGCACGACAAGGGTGAAAGCCGTCACCGCGGCAAACCCCGCCGACAGACGGAATACGGCGGTCCGTAACAGCCTAGGCATCGGCCCGCAGGCAGTAGCCGACGCCGCGCACCGTCCGGATCAGCTCCTGGCCGAAGCCGCGATCGACCTTCGAGCGCAGCCGGCTCATGTGGGTCTCGACCAGTGTGGTCTGCGGTTCGAAATGGAAGTCCCAGACCTTTTCCAGCAGCATGGTGCGGGTGACCACCCGGCCCTCGTTGCGCATCAGGTATTCGAGCAGCTTGAATTCCTGCGGCTGCAGGTCGATGCGGCGGCCGCCCCGCCTGACCTCGCGGGTCAGGAGATCGAGCTGCAGATCGTCGACGCGATAGGCGGTGACGACGGTGCTTATCGGCGGCCGCCGCAGGATCGCCGACACCCGCGCCGCCAGCTCGGCGAAGGCGAAGGGCTTCACCAGATAGTCATCGGCCCCGGCCCTCAGGCCCTCGACCCGGTCGTCGATACCGCTGACCGCGGTGAGCATCAGGATGGGCGTGGTGTTGCCGGCCGCCCGCAGCGTCTTGACGATGGTCAAGCCATCGACCTTGGGCAGCATGCGGTCGACGATGATCGCATCGAACTCGCCGCCCGCCGCCTGAAACAAGCCATCCTCGCCGCTCGCCGCCAGCTCCGCCGCAATGCCGATCTCGCTAAAACCGCGCCGCAGATAGTCGGCATTCTGCTTGTCGTCTTCGATGATGAGCAGTTTCATTGCATCCGGCACCATACCTCTTCAAGTAGACGACTTATCACCGAGAGTCATCGCCCGGCAATCTTACAAAACTGTATGCGGCCGGAAAGTCTTCGGTCAGCTTCCGGCCCATACACAGCGATGCTGCGGGAAGGGGATGCCCGTACCGCCCACCCCACAGATTCGAAGCGATCCTCAACAAGGAAACCAGACCATGAACTTGATTCGCGTCACCACCGTCGCCCTTGCAACCCTTTACTCCACCACGGCCTTCGCCGCGACGGTGCCTTGCGAGAAGATGCTGGCCGACCTGCGCGAGGCGGTGAAGACGGCAAAACTCAGCGACGCCGACGCCGCCAAGGTCAAGGACCTCCAAGACAAGGGCATCGAACGCTGCACCGCCGACGACGATGGGCACGCCGACGAATTCTTCACCGCCGCCATGAAGCTCCTCGGCAAGGCGTAATCGCGCATTCAGGCAAGAGAGTATCAGATCATGCAAAGCCTCCCCGTCACCTACAACCGGGTGCCGCAAGTGACCGTCGATTTCTGGCTGATCAAGCTCATGGCGGTCACCGTCGGCGAGACGGCGGCCGACTATCTGGCCGTCAACCTCGGCTACGGGCTGAGCGCCACCTCATGGTTCATGAGCGCGGTACTGGCCGTCGCGCTGATCATACAGTTCAGCCAGAAGAAATATGTGCCGTGGAGCTACTGGCTGGCGGTCGTGCTGGTCAGCATCGTCGGTACGCTCGTCACCGACAACATGGTCGACAACCTCGGCATAACGCTGCAGGCCAGCACCGTCTTCTTCACCCTCGTTCTGGCCCTGACTTTCACCGGCTGGTATGCGGTCGAGCGCACCCTGTCGATCCACACCATTTTCACCACCAGGCGCGAGCTGTTCTATTGGCTGGCGATCCTCTTCACCTTTTCGCTGGGCACGGCCTCGGGCGATCTGGTGTCGGAATCCTTCGGCACGGGTTATTTCTACGCCGGCGTCGTCTTCGCGGTGGTGATCGCGGCAATCGCCGCGGCCTATTATGCCGGCGTCATGAACGGCATCCTGGCCTTCTGGCTCGCCTATATCTTCACCCGGCCGCTCGGCGCCTCCTTCGGCGATTACCTGTCGCAGCCTCCTGAATATGGCGGCCTGGGACTGGGCACGATTGCCACCAGCTGGCTCTTTTTGGGCACCATCGCGGCGATCATTCTCTATATGACGGCCACCGGCCAAGGCCGGGAAATGACGAACGGGGCCGTGCCGGAGGCCATGCCGGACTGAACGGGGGGCAGCTGTTTCGAAGTCCGGCCTTCGCTACAACCCCTTCATTATCTCCGTTCATCCGCACACTCTGTAGAAATGATCACTAATTAATCCGCGCCGACGGCTGGCTGTAAACGTTCCGATACAGCACTCGAACATCCTCGGGCAACGATGGCCGCTCCGGGAGCGTGACGGTCAGTGTCTTCACTTCGTCATTGCGGAAGTACTCAACTGTAATCTTGTCGCCGGGCTTCAGCTTGCGCACGATGTTGGCGGTGGTGGCAAGATCGGTCACGTCAACACCATTGACGGATTTGATGATATCGCCGCCCAGTATGTAGTTGCTGGGGCCAAACCGCATTGGCAGGGTACCACCCCTGAGGCCCGCCTTGTCGGCGGCGCTGCCGGGCTCGATCGTCTCAATCATGAAACCCGCCTCGAAGGGCATGCGGGCAAGGTCCTGCACCCAGGGGTCGGCGATGCGGCCGGAAATGCCGATCCATGGCCGGATGATCCGGCCATAGGCCTTCAGTTCGGCCGCCGCCATCTTCAGCGTACGGGCCGGAATGGCAAATCCGATGTTCTCGGCCTTGGGAAAGGACAAGCTGTTCATGCCGACAACGGCGCCGCACTTGTCGATCAGCGGTCCACCGGAGTTGCCGGGATTGATCGCCGCATCGGTCTGAATATAGGGCTCGTCCCAGCTCATGGTCGAGACCGGCAACACCACATCGGACGACGAGACGATGCCGCTACTGATCGAGATCTTCAGGCCGAGCGGATGGCCGATGGCATAGACCTGGGTGCCGATGGCAGGCGGCGCGTCAGCGGCGAAGGCCAGGGCCTTGCCAATCCGGTCATTGCTATCTCCAATCCGGAGAATGGCAATGTCGAGAACCGGATCGCCGGCGATGTATTTCGCCCGGTAGGACCCACCACCGGAAAAGCTGATGTTGATCATCGCCGCGTTGAGCAGCACATGATAGTTAGTGATCATGGTGCCCTGATCGTCGATGAAGAAGCCAGTGCCGACCGAATAGCTCACCTTGTCGTAGGGATCGAAGGGATCAATGCCCATCACAAAGATGCGGCCGACCGATTGCGAAGCCTGGGCGAATACCTGCTCCGTCGTGGCGTTACACTCCGCGGTTGACGCAGCATGGGCACTGCCAACCGTAGCTCCCAGCATCACCAGTAACCACATACCCCATTGCAGGGCGCGTAAGCTTTTCATGGCAAGCCCTCCATTCAACTCGATATCCTGGGCAAGAAGTCGCGCGCGGGCCTTGATCGGAATCAATCTGCGGCAAAGCGTTCCAAGAAGTCAGGGTCGGACGGACGCATAGCCCGACAGGCCGTTGCGTATTATGTTTTCAGCTAGTCGCGCCTCAGATCCGGCGCTGTCGCCTCCGCCACCAGGGCTGAGACCGCCTCCTCCAGCTTCATCGCCTTCTGCTCCTGGGAGCCGAGCCGGCGGATATTGACAGCACCCTCCTCCATCTCGCGTTTGCCGACGACGAGGATGACCGGCACCTTGGCGACCGAGTGCTCGCGCACCTTGTAGTTGATCTTCTCGTTGCGCAGGTCCGCCTCGGCGCGGAGGCCGGCACGGCGCAAATCGTCGCGCACCTTCAGCGCGTAAGGATCGCTATCGGAGGTGATTGTCGCCACTATCACCTGAAGAGGCGCCAGCCACAGCGGGAAGTGGCCGGCGAAATGCTCGATCAGAATGCCGAGAAAGCGCTCCATCGAACCGCAGATGGCGCGGTGGATCATCACCGGCACCTTCTTCTCGCCGTCGGCGCCGATGTAGAAGGCACCGAAGCGCTCCGGCAGGTTGAAATCGACCTGGGTGGTGCCGCATTGCCAGTCGCGGCCGATGGCGTCGCGCATCACATATTCGAACTTCGGTCCATAAAATGTCCCCTCGCCCGGATTGACTCCGGTCTTGACCCGGCCACCCGACTCTTCCTCGATCTGCTTGAGAATGCGGCGCAGAACCTCCTCGGCATGGTCCCACATGGCATCGGTGCCGACGCGCTTCTCGGGCCGTGTCGCCAGCTTCACCACGATCTCTTCGAAGCCGAAGTCCTTGTAGGTCGAGAGAATGAGATCGTTGATCTTCAGACACTCGTCAGCCATCTGATCTTCGGTGCAGAAGATATGGGCGTCGTCCTGGGTGAAGCCCCTCACCCGCATCAGCCCGTGAAGCGCGCCAGATGGCTCGTAACGGTGCACGGCGCCGAATTCGGCGAGCCGCAAGGGGAGTTCCCGGTAGGAACGAAGCCCGTGCTTGAAGATCTGCACATGCCCCGGGCAGTTCATCGGCTTGATGGCGAAGATCTGGTCGTCGTCGGTTTCCTCGCCGGCCGAACGCGCCATGAACATGGTTTCCCGGTACCAGCCCCAGTGGCCCGAGGTCTCCCACAGGGACTTGTCGAGTAGCTGGGGCGCGTTCACTTCCTGGTAGTCGAGCTTGGCAAGCCGCCGGCGCATATAGGCAATGAGCTGCTGGAACATGGTCCAGCCCTTGGCATGCCAGAAGACCACGCCCGGTCCCTCTTCCTGGAAATGAAACAGATCCATCTCGCGGCCGAGCTTGCGGTGATCGCGCTTCTCGGCTTCCGCAAGCGCCGTCACATAGGCGGCGAGGTCCTTGTCGTTGGCCCAGGCGGTGCCATAGATGCGGGTGAGCATCGGGTTCTTCGCGTCGCCCCGCCAATAGGCGCCGGCCACTTTCATCAGTTTGAACGCCGAACCGATCTTGCCCGTCGACGTCATATGAGGGCCGCGGCACAGGTCGGTCCAGCCGCCCTGGTCGTAGAACTTGATCTCCTGATCGGCGGGGATGGCATCGACGAGGTCGACCTTGAACAGCTCGCCCTTCTGGCGGAAAAACTCCTTGGCTTCTTCGCGCGTCTTTACCGATTTGGTGAACGGCTTGTCGCGGGCAATGATCTCCCGCATTTTTTTCTCGATCGCCGGGAAATCCTCGGGCGTGAACGGCTGATTGCGGAAGAAATCGTAATAGAACCCGTTCTCGATCACCGGGCCGATGGTCACCTGGGTGCCGGGGAAAAGCTCCTGCACGGCCTCCGCCAGCACATGGGCGCAGTCGTGGCGAATGAGTTCAAGGGCCGCATCGTCATCACGGGTGATGATGCGCAAGCTAGCGTCGCCGGCGATCGGATCGGCGAGATCGGCAAGCCGGCCGTCGACCATGGCGGCCACGGCTTTCTTTTCCAGCGATTTCGAGATCGAAGCCGCGACCTGGGCGGCGCTGGTTCCGGCTGCAACCTGGCGCCTGGCACCGTCCGGAAAAGTCAAAGTAATCATCGTCTGTCTCCTGCTCACTCCTGCGCACACCTGCAGGTAAGCGATATCAATGGTCTAGGCTCTCGCGCCGTTTAGCCAAGAGCTCCCGGAGCGGTCAAGGCCGAAGCGGCAAAGCTGATTTGCCACCCGCTGAGTCGGCCGACCGGCACATGCCAAGCGGCAAAGAGGTTATAACCGGGGCGAAAATTCCGTTTCGAACCATCGATCCGGCGTCCAATTGCTGATGAAGCCTTAATGCGGTGCTCCGGTTCGAAGCAATTGGCCGAAAAATTTCTTGCAACTGTTGCATTTATGTCATTGCCTTTGCGAAATTTCCGTCAAATTGGCCGCAAGATTTGCGCCGGGCCCCGAACCCCGATATATTACTGAAAATTCTGTAAGGGGATGCACGGGATGAACAAGGTTCTTCTATCCGCCGCGGCGTTGCTTGGACTGACCGCCGGACAGGCATTGGCGGCGGACACGGCCCCGCCTCCGAGCTTTGACTGGACCGGCGCCTATATCGGCGTGAACGGTGGATACGGTTTCAGCGGTACCGACAAGGTTGGTGTCACCGGCTTCGGCAATGTCGGCGATCTCAGCGTTCATGGTGGTTTCGGCGGCATTCAGCTTGGCTACAATGAACAGATGGACAGCATCGTGCTGGGCATCGAGGGCGACTGGCAGTTCGGCAGCATCCGGGATTCGGGCGGTATTCCCGGCTGGAACAATTCCGACAAGATCAGCGATTTCGGCACCCTGCGCGGCCGCGTCGGATTTGCCGCCGACCAGGCGCTGATCTACGCCACCGGCGGCCTGGCCTTCGGCAGCATCGACTACAAGGCCACCAATGGTACCGTGCTGATCAAGGATAAGTATTCCGACGTCGGCTACACTTTCGGCGGCGGCATCGAATATGCCTTCGACTATTCCTGGTCGATGAAGGCCGAATACATGTATGTGAACCTCGGCAGCAAGCGCCTGCGCGATTCGGTTACCAGCACCTCGACCAAGGCCACCCCGAATTTCCAGACAGTACGCGTCGGCTTCAACTATCGCTTCTAGCGTCTGCGTTTATTGCGACATCATCGGGCGCTGCCACTGGCAGCGCCTTTTCTGTTGCCGGCCGCCATTGGCTTATGCGGCTTCGCCCGGCATAGGAATAACCGGCTGTTAACCTTAACGATCCATGATGACCCCGAACCACAAGTCAACATTGAGTTCGGGTACACACATGAAGATCAAGAATATCCTGCTGGGCCTTGCCGTCGCCGCTGCCGTCGCCTTGCCCGCCGCCGCCACACACGCCGCCGACATGCCGCCGCCGATTGAGGATTTGCGCAGCACCTATGACTGGTCTGGCGCCTATGTCGGCGTCTTCGGCGCGGCTACGGCGCTGGACGGCGACTGGAGCGGCTCGGACGGTTGCGGCTGCGTCTATTCGAAGATCGAATCGAGCGGCATCGGCTACTCGGCCGGCGTCCTGGGCGGCTGGAACTACCAGTTCGACAGCACGCTCGTCGGCATCGAGGGCGACTGGGCCTTCGGCGGCAAGCTTGCCACCAACGACGAGCCCGCCATCGACACTTTCATGCGATTGAACAATCTCGCCACCCTGCGCGGCCGAGCCGGACTGGTCGACGGCAACACCCTGTTCTATCTCACCGGTGGCCTAGCCGCCGCCGACAGCGAATTCGGTGGCCCGATGGGCCCCGCCCAAGAGAACGTGAGCGACAGCAAGTGGCTTTACGGCTGGACCGCCGGCGCCGGCATCGAACATGCCTTCAGCAACAATCTCCGCGCTCGCCTGGAATATCTCTATGTCAGCCTGCCAAACGGCAAATACCACCTCGCCGCCAGTACCGGCGAAACCCTGGATGCCACCCACCGCTTCAAGAACATGAACATCGTCCGCGCCGGCATTACTTACAATTTCACCTGGTAGAAGCGGCCGCTGCGACAATCTTTCAGGGGGAACCAGTCTGGTTCCCCCTCTTTCGTTTCCACACCGGCCCCTCGTAGACTTCCGGCACCGGATCGAAACCTTCGCCCCCCCACGGATGACAGCGCGATATCCGCGCCAGGGCCAGGAGCGTCCCGCGCCAGGCGCCATGACGTCCAATCGCGTCGCTGGCATAGTCGGAACAGGTCGGTAAATAACGGCAGCGCCGGCCGATGAGAGCCGATAGTGTGAGCTGGTAGACCCGGATGACCGCGACCAAGATGGTTTTCATGGGAACCCTGGCCGTTATATAGAGAACCCCATGTCCTCAACCAAGCCCAACATCCTCTTTGTCATGGCCGACCAGCTGGCGGCCCGCTGCCTGCCCTTCCACGGCCATCCGCTGGTTGAGGCCCCGCATCTGTCACGGCTAGCCGAAGAGGGTGTGGTATTCGACAGTTGCTATGCGACGAGCCCGCTCTGTGCCCCGGCCCGGGCCACGGTGATGAACGGGCTTCTGCCGTCGCGCACCGGCGTCTATGACAATGCCGCCGAGTTCGCCACCTCGATCCCGACCTTTGCCCACTATCTGCGGCTGGCCGGCTACAAGACCTGCCTGTCGGGAAAGATGCATTTCGTCGGCCCCGACCAGCTGCACGGGTTCGAGGAGCGGCTCACCACCGACATCTATCCCGCCGATTTCGGCTGGACCCCCGACTGGCGCCTCAGGCAGGAGCGCATCGACTGGTGGTATCACAACATGACCTCGGTGCTGCAGCCGGGGATAGCCGAGATCACCAACCAGCTCGAGTTCGACGACGAGGTCGCCTTCCTGGCGATCCGCCAGATCTACGACTACGCCCGCTTCGACGGCGACCGGCCCTTCTGCCTGATGGCCTCCTTCACCCATCCGCACGACCCCTACGCGGCCCGGGCCAAGTTCTGGAACCAATACCGCGACGAAGAGATCGACCTGCCGCGGGTGCCGCGCCTTTCGCCCGACGAACTCGACCCCCACAGCCGGCGCCTTTACGATGTTTCCGCCATGGGCGACTACAGCGTGACCGCGGCCGACATCCGTGCCGCCCGCCACGGCTACTACGCCAATATTTCCTACATCGACGATCTCTTGGGCCAGTTGATCGCCGCCCTTGAGGCGACCGGCAAACTCGACGACACGGTGATCGTCTTCACCTCCGATCACGGCGATTTCCTCGGCGAGCGCGGGCTGTGGTACAAGATGTCCTTTCTCGAACCATCGGCCCATGTGCCGCTGCTGATCTGGCAGCCCAAGCGCTTTGGCCCCCGGCGGGTGATGGAGCCGGTGACCCTTGCCGACATCCTTCCCACCCTTTCGGCCATCGGCAACGGCGGCGAGCTGAAGCTGGCCCGCGACATCGACGGCCGCTCGCTCTATCCCCTGCTGATGGGGGCAACCGAAGACCCCGATGCCACCGCCTGGGGCGAATATCTGGCGGAAGGCGCCATCGCCCCCATGTACATGCTGCGCCGGGGACCCTGGAAGTTCATCCATACGCCGAGCGATCCCGACCAGCTGTTCAATCTCGACGACGATCCTGACGAACTGGTCAATCTGGCGGCGGGCCATCCCCTGGCCGGCACCATGCGGCGCGAAGTCGAGACGAAATTCGACATTCCTCGCATTCACGCCGAGGTGCTGCGCAGCCAGCAGGCGCGGCTGATGATGTTCGAGGCCCTGAAACGCGGCGCCCACTTCCCGTGGGATTTCCAGCCGCTGCGCGATGCCTCCAAGCAATATACCCGCAACCACATGAGTGTCACCGAGCGCGACCTGCAATCGCGCTTTCCCAGCCCCCCCGATGTCGAGGGCAAGCGCCACCGCTGACGAAAAACATCAAAATCGATGGTGAATCCTGTTCCACCCTGGGTAAACCGTCGAGCCACGATCAGGAGACACCCGATGCAATTCTCGCTCAATCACATGGTCGCCCCGCGCCTCGGCTATGAGGCCTTCTTCGACCTTGCCGCGGCCCTCGGCGTCAAGGCCGTCGAAATCCGCAACGACCTTGCCAGCACTTCGCTGACGGACCTGGCCTCGGCCAGGAAGATCAAGGGCCTCGCCGAGGCCCGCGGGCTCACCATCCTCTCGGTCAATGCGCTGCAGCGCTTCAACCAGTGGTCGGCCGGCCGCGCCGAGGAGGCAAAGGAACTCGCCGCCTATGCCGCGGCTGCCGGGGCCAGGGCGCTGGTGCTCTGCCCGGTCAATGACACAGGCTTCACCCCCGCCAGGGCCGAACGGCTCGCAGGCCTCCGCGAAGCACTGACAGGCCTGGCGCCGATCCTCAAGGACCATGGCGTGACCGGCCTGGTGGAACCTCTGGGCTTCGCCGAATGCTCGCTCCGCCTCAAGGCCGAGGCCGTGGCGGCGATCGACGAGGTGGGTGCGGCAGACCAGTTCAAGCTGGTGCACGATACCTTCCACCACTTCGTGGCGGGCGAAAAGGACTTCTTTCCGCGGCGCACCGGGCTTGTGCATCTTTCCGGCGTCACCGACCGGGCCCAGTCGGCCGCCACCATGCGCGACCCGCATCGGGTGCTGGTCGACGCCGCCGACACGATCGACAATGCCGGACAGATGCGCAAGCTGGCGGCTGCCGGCTACGCCGGGCCCTTCTCCTTCGAACCCTTCGCCGCCTCGGTGCATGCCGATCCGGCGATCGCCCGCTCGCTCTCGGCAAGCCTTGCCTATCTGGAGACAGCGGCGGCCTAGCAGACTGGAGCATTCGGCGATCAGGCGGGATTTTCGAGACTGATCAGCCCGGAGGCCTCGTTGTAGGCGAACACCTCGCCATAGCGTGCCCAGTTGATAACATTGCGGATCGTTGTTTCGGCGGCATCTTCCGACATGTGGTCTTCGAGTTCGTCGCGAAACCGCAAGAGCGGCGCCTTGTGGCTCGGCCTTTCGTCGAGCACCAACTTGATGTGGGCCGCGAGTGGAACAAAGGTCACGAGATGGTGGCGGAACATCGCCTTGCGGTCGTCGATGCCGAGATCGGCGAAGCGCTGTCCGTCCACCGTGAGTTTGAGGTCGCCTTCCGCCAGTTCGGCAAAGCGCATAAGCTGTAGCGTCTCAGCCGCTTGAAACAACTCGTCGGCTTCCATATGGGCTCGCTCGGCGAGCAGTGGCAGGTCGGCCCGTCCGTCGAAAGGATGTCCGGCTAGACTTTCAATCAGACCCGCGAGCGTATTGGTCGACACCCGCGGCAGGATCATGCCGATTCCCATCCCGGGGAACAGGCCGTCCTTGGATTGTGCCAGTGTCCCTGCCACCTTGCTCGTCATGCGGCCATAGATATCGTCCACGAGGGCCCGGAACTCCGGGTCCTGCCGGTTGCGCGGCCGCGGCAGCTCCACCTTGACTTCGGCGATGACCCGGCCCGGGTTCGACGAAAACACCAGAATGCGGTCGCACATCAGGACGGCTTCCTCGATGTTGTGGGTAACCATGAGGATGGCGCGAATGGGCATGCGTCCCTCGCACCAGAGGTCGAGCAGATCGGTGCGGAGGGTCTCGGCGGTCAGCACATCGAGCGCCGAGAATGGTTCGTCCATCAGCAGGATTTGCGGCTGCACCACCAGGGCGCGGGCCAACCCGACCCGCTGTTGCATGCCTCCGGAGATTTCCTTCGGATAGGCGCTTTCGAATCCATCGAGGCCTATGAGATCGACCGCGGCAAGCGCCCGCTTGCGCCTTTCGGCCGGAGCCATCCCTTGCGCTTCGAGCCCCAGTTCGACGTTCTGCAGAACGGTCAGCCATGGGAACAGCGCAAAGCTCTGAAACACCATGGCCACGCCCTTGGCCGGACCGTTCACCGCTTGTCCGTTGATCTCGACCAGGCCCTTGCTCGCCGGCATCAAGCCGGAGATGATCCGCAGCAGCGTCGATTTCCCCGAGCCCGACCGCCCCAGCAGCGCAACGACTTCGTGATCGCCAAGGGTAAGGTTGACATCCTGGAGCACGACGACGTTGGGGGCGCTCCCCTTGCGATAGAAGTGATCGACGGCCTCGACCGACACGAGCGGCGATCCCTCGGCGGTTTGAATGGCAGCGTCCATCGGGCGCGAACTCCTCAGTTGAGCCGCAGGTGGCGGTCGGCATAGGCATAGAGCCGTCGCCACAGCAGGCGGTTGATCGTAATGACGTACAGCGCCATGACGGCGATGCCCAGAACCACCCTCGGGTGGTCGCCCGCCGACGTGGCGTTGGCGATGTAGGAGCCAAGCCCCTTCGCCTCGAGCCTGGTCGAGCCCCAGCTCACAACTTCGGCGACGATGGCGGCGTTCCAGGATCCACCGGAAGCGGTCAACGCTCCCGTCACATAGTAGGGGAATATGCCCGGCAAAATGACCTTGATCCACCATTGCCAGCCACGCACTCCCGCAAGGCGCGCCGCTTCGCGCAAGTCGGTTGGAAAGGCGCTGGCGCCCGCAATCACGTTGAACAGGATATACCATTGCGTTCCCAGCACCATCAGCGGCGACAGCCAGATGTTTGGATCGAGGCCACGGCTGGCGATCGCCATCACCGCGACCGGAAACAGCACGTTGGCCGGAAATGCCGCGAGGAATTGAGCCAGCGGCTGGACACGCTGAGTCAGCCGCGGGTTGAGGCCGATCCAGACGCCGATCGGAACCCATACGAGGCTGGCGAACGCGATCAGCACGCCAACGCGAACCAGCGTAATGGCACCATCGATGGCCGCTTCCGCGAAATCGGCAAGGCCAAGTGTGCGTTGCAAATAAGCGTAAATCGTCCATGCCGACCAGGCGGCGGAGGTTACGACCAGCGCGAGCCACGCCAGGTCGACGGCCTTTCCCGCCGGCAGAGAGAGTGCAATCGGCGCTTTACTGGAAGCGGGTCGCGCAACGCTCCGCCATGCCAGTTCGAGCCATCCGCCCAGCGACGCCACCAGCCGATGAACCGCCCGCGTTCTACGAAACATGTCGTATAGCCAGGACTGTGGCCTTGCCTGCGCCGCGGTTTGTTCCATTCGGAACTTGTCCGCCCAGGCGACAATGGGACGGAACACCAGCTGATCGTAGAGAAGTATCACGATGGCCATTGCGAACACCGACCACCCCACGGCGGTTAGGTCCCGCCGCTCGATGGCCAGAGCCAGGTACGATCCGATGCCAGGCAGCGCAATCGTCGTATTGCCGACCGAAATGGCTTCCGATGCCACAACGAAGAACCAGCCCCCGGACATCGACATCATGGCATTCCACACCAGACCCGGCATGGCATAGGGAGCTTCCAAACGCCAAAATCGCTGCCAGCCCGAGAGACGAAACTGCGCCGCCGCGTCCGCAAGATCGCGCGGCACCGTCTTGAGCGACTGGTAGAAAGAGAATGCCATGTTCCAGGCCTGGCTGGTGAAGATGGCGAAAATCGCCGCCATTTCGGCGCCGAGCTGATTGCCGGGGAACAGGCGCATGAAAACCACGACGGTGAACGACAAGAACCCCAAGACCGGAACCGACTGCAGAATGTCGAGAGCCGGGATGATCAGGAGTTCCGCCCTGCGGCTCTTGGCTGCCAGAGTTGCCACCACCAAGGTGAAGACCAGCGAAGCGAACATCGCCGCGAACATGCGGAGTATGGTGAGAAGCGCGTAGTTCGGCAGGCCGGACGGATCGAGCCGCACCGGGGTCAGCCGCAATTCCGCCAACGGGCGGTCCAACTCGTGACTGCCGACGGCGGCCGCGACCAGGACTGCCATTACCAGCAGGACGACGGCAGCGTCATAGCGATTGGGCCAGACGCTTGGCACTCTCGCCGATACCGTGGCGGCCGGGCTGGCTCCGGCCGAACCATGTGAATTCATCTGTCACCTCGAAACTCGCCGGTCACGGCGGCCGAGGCAGACGCTCAATCAGAGCGGCAACGCGCGGTGCCCGAACGGCTCCACCGGTCGGCTTCTACTGTCGTCCGGCATCTTTCCGCTTTCCGCGATCCTCGACCCGTTGCACGACGGAACAACAAACCGCTCGACCCTGCCAGCCCATCGCGCCGCCGAGGTCATCTGTCAAGGCGCAGCCGGCTGAATTACCAAGACGTCATCCCTGTTCCGATCTTCGAGACGGAGCATCCCATCGAGCCCCCGGCCGGGTAACGGGTGATTGATGGTTTCGCGAGCCATGCCGTGTGCGCCAGTGACCACGACAAGTTGATGTCGCTCCAGGGGGTGACAGCAAGACCCGCAGAGCTGCGGCGATGCCGAGAAAGTTGGAGATGATCCACTATGTCGAAGCGGGGTAACGTCAGAAACATTAGTAAATTCAGTCACATAAGGCTTGGCGACCCCGGCAGGATTCGAACCTGCGACCTAGTGCTTAGAAGGCACTTGCTCTAGTCCAGCTGAGCTACGGGGTCGGGGCTTGCGTCTCAATGGGTCCAGTTGTCGGGGCGGCCCCATTTGAAATTGTCGGAGTAGGACTTGTGCTGCGATCTGACCGGGGCTTCGGGAGCAACCGTGTAGGCCAGGCCCTGGCGTTCGGCATAGGCCACCGCCTCCTCGCGGCTGTCGAAGCTGAGCTTCAGCTGCTGGCGCGTATCGGCCGAGGAGGTCCAGCCCATCAGGGGATCGATGGTGCGCGGGGCCGCCGCTTCGAACTCGAGGATCCAGGCCGCCGTCTTGCCCTTGCCCGACTGCATGGCGTTGCGGGCGGGTCGGTAGATGCGTACGGCCATGATCCACTCCAGTTTCACCAGCCACGGCTGGTCGGGGTGGCCAGATTCGAACTGACGACCCCCTGCGCCCAAGGCAGGTGCGCTACCAGGCTGCGCTACACCCCGATCGGCCGTGCCGACCCGTGCTTAACCGAAAACCCTTGCGGACGGCAAGGCTAACGTGGCCGGCGGGTTCGGCCCCCCTACTCTGGGGTTGCGAAGATCCGATGGTAAACCAGGTCGCCGGCCCTAAGCCCGATGCGCCTGGCGGTGCCGGCGGCGAGTTCCAGCACGCCCAGCACCGGTTCCTGCACGCCGATCACCTCGAGCGATCCGGGCACGGTGTTCTCCTTCACATAGGCAACCGAGCCATCGGCCCGGATGAACACCATGTCGAGCGCGATATAGGTGTTCTTCATCCACATGGCGACCGGGCGCGGCCGGCCGAAATCGAACAGCATGCCACGATCCTCGGGCAGACGCTGGCGGAACATGAGTCCACGCTCGCGCAAGGCCTCGGTGTCGGCGATCTCCACCGTGAACAGGGTGGCGCCAGAGTCGGTGGCGACGGTGAGCGGCTCGATCTTCGACAGCTGCGGCTCTTCAGCCCGCGGCAAGGACGAGCCGAACAGCAGAAAGGCGAGAAGCAAAAGGCTGGTCAGGGCATGACGCATAGCGCCAGTCTTAAGCCCGGGATTGCCGCGCGACAATGGCGGCAGCGTCAGTTGGTGAGCGGCAGGCCGCCTTCGAGGGTCAGCCGCACCTCGGCCGCCATATCGCCCTTGGGACCATGGCCGAAGCGCACATAGACCCAGCTGTCGGGGACGAGCTCGGCGATCGCCGTCCTGCGCAGGGTTTCCATGTGGACGAAGATGTCTGGTTTGCCCTCGCCCTCGCTGAGGAAACCGAAACCGCGGGCCCGGTTGAACCACTTGACCTTGGCCCGCACCCAGCCGCTCGACGGCGCCACCTGGCTGTGGGCCCGGCTCTTGCGTTCGACCGGATGAATGGCCGTCGACAGGTCGACCGTCAGCACCCGCAGGCACTGATAGCCCTTCTGCCGCTCGACCGCCTCGCAGGTGATGCGGGTTCCCTCAAGCGGCGCCTCGAAGCCATCGCGCTTCAGGCAACTGAGATGCAAGAGCACATCCTGCATGCCGTTATCGGGAATGATGAAGCCATATCCCCTGCCGGCATCGAACCACTTCACCAGGCCGCTGACTTGGATGATCCGGATGTTCGATTCAGGCGCTTGGCCCAGCCCTGAAACTTCCTCATCCCGCAGGATGCCGCTCGCCGCCATGACTGTACCCAACTCGTTACGGGCGGTCCACCGTGCAACTGACCCCTCCGCCCTTTGGTTAATTTGCGCAAACGCCACGGGTTTGTACAGAGCGCTTGCGCAGCATCGGTGTGGATAAGTCGGCGGCCGCCCAGGACACCCCGGTATTCGCGGGCAAAGCGCCGGAATACAAGGCCAATTTGCACAGGCACGAACGGCGCTGGCGGTCTATCGGGTTGCCGCGTGGGGCGCGCCGGGGTTGCAGACGGAGTTTGAGGCTCGGCAAATCGGGCAACCGGGTCCGCCGCGGTGATTCGCAATTAGGAATGCAACAGCTCGACCACGGCCGGAAGAACCTCACCCACTTCGCCATGAATTGTGAGGCTGGCGAGACCGTCGAGCCCGGTTGCCTCGCGGTTGACGATGACCAGCGGCGTACGGTTGCGGGTGGCCAGAACCGGAAACCCCGCCGCCGGAAAGACCGACAACGACGAGCCGATGGCGAGGAAGAGATCGGCATCGAGGGTGGCAGCGCGCGCATCGGCCATGGCCTGGTCCGGCATGGCCTGGCCGAAGGAAATGGTCGCCGCCTTGACGATGCCGCCACAGACAACGCAAGCCGGAGGAAGGCCGCTTGCGTCGAGTTGGGCCTCGACCCAGTCGATCTCGTGGCGTTCGCCACAGGAGAGACAGTGGGCATAGGTGCCGTTACCGTGAATTTCCACGATGCGGCCGGGTTCGACACCGGCCTGGGCATGGAGACCGTCGATGTTCTGGGTGATGATAGAAGCGACATGACCGCGCCGCACCAGTTCGGCGAGAGCAAGATGGGCGGGTCCGGCTTTTGCGCCGACAAGACTTTGGCGGATGGCGAAGAACCGTCGCCAGGCCTCGGCCCTGGTCGCCTCCGAGCCGAGAAAGTCCTTGAACTCGATGGGACGATGGCGGGACCAGAAGCCGCCGGGCGAGCGGAAATCGGGAATGCCGCATTCGGTCGAAATGCCGGCCCCGGTGAAGGCCACGGCGCGGGTGGCCCGCTGGACGCGGGCGGCCAGTTCTTCTATTTCTGCCTGAGACACGAGGAGGCCCCGATGAAATATCTCCACACCATGATCCGCGTTGCCAATCTCGAGCAGTCGCTCGACTTCTTTATCAACAAGCTGGGCTTCGTCGAGCAGCGCCGCCATGTCAACGACAAGGGCCGCTACACCCTGGTCTTCGTCGCCTGCCCGGAAAGCCCGGATGCACCGATCGAACTCACCTACAACTGGGACCCGGAGGTCTATACCGGCGGGCGCAATTTCGGCCACCTCGCCATCGAGGTCGACAATGTCTACGACTATTGCGACCGGCTGCGCAAAGCCGGCATCACCATCAACCGGCCGCCGCGCGACGGCCGCATGGCCTTCGTCAAGTCACCGGACGGGATTTCCATCGAGGTGCTGCAGAAGGGTGCGGCTCTCCCTCTGCAGGAGCCCTGGACCAGCATGGCCAACAGCGGGACGTGGTAGGCCCGCTACCAGGGGCCGGCAACCCCATAGGCTTCCTCCAGTCCGGGCCAGGGCGGCATGGTGACGCCCACCGCCTGAAGCGCTTCGCTGCCGTCGCAGCGGAACTGGAAATGCGTACCGGGCGAAATGGAAAGCGACAGGCCGGGCTCGAGCGCCACGATGTCCTCCTGGGCGTCCCGCTTCCGCCACATGCGACCTTTTCCCGCCACCACGAACCACAGTTCCTCGACGCTGTGGTGGGCCACCGGTTTTGAAATGGCCCCCGGCGGCAAAGTGAATTGCGCCATGCTGCCGCGCAATGATGCCGCAAGGAGCCGGACCTCGGAACCATCGGGCGCGATCGCATCGGCGGCCAAAGCCGCCATGCGGGTGACGAACCGACCGCTCATGCCATCAACTGCCCGCCGTTCACCTCGATCACCTGGCCGGTCACATAGCCCGAGGCCCGGTCGCTGGCGAGATAGAGGAAGGTGCCGGCGCAATCCTCGGCCACGCCCAGACGGCCCATGGGGATCGTCTTGCGTGCCGCCTCGCGCTTGGCCTCGTCGGAGAAGCGGTCGTGGAAAGCCGTGTGGATGGTGCCGGGCGACACGCAGTTGGCGCGAATGTTGTGGCCGACGAGTTCGCGGGCCAGCGTCTTGGTGAAGCCCGAGACGAAGGCCTTGGCCCCGGCATAGACGCTGCCGCCGGGACTGGCGCCGTTACGCGCTGCAATCGAGGTGACGTTGATGATGTTGCCGTTGCCCTGGGCCACCATGACGCCGGCGGCGAGGCGGCAGCAGTGGATGAGCTGGCGGCAGTTGAGATCGAAGACCTGGTCGATGAACGGATCGGCGAGTTCGGCCAGCGGCATCCGCGCCACCAGGCTTCCGGCATTGTTGACCATGACATCGATCCGGCCGAAGCGCCTCACCGCTTCATCGATGAGACAGGCGGGTGCTCCCTCCTCCGTGAGATCGAGTTTCAGCGTAGCGATGCCGGCCGCCTCGATGGTCGTGAGCTCCGGCCCGCCACCCAGATACTGGGCCAGTACTTTCGAGCCCGCCGCGGCGAAGGCCAGCGCGGCCGCCCCGCCGATGCCGGTGACCCCGCCGGTTACCACCACCGCCTTGCCTTTCAGATCGTCGAACATCTAGAATCCCTCCCCGATCGCGGCTCACCTTGCCTCAAACGGAGACAATGCACCATGTTGCGCGGCCTCGCCGTCTGGCTGCTGATCATCCTGGCCGAAACCGTCCACGGCACGCTTCGCCAGTTCTATCTCGTCCCGCGCGTCGGCGAGGCGATGGCGAACCGCATCGGCTGGCCAGTCGGACTGGCAATCGTCCTTGCTGTCGCCTTTCTATGCGCCCGCTGGGTGGGTCTCGGCAAAAGAGCGGCCCTCCTCCGCCTTGGCGCGGTCTGGGCCCTGCTGACCCTGGTGTTCGAAGTGGCGGTCGGCCTGGCCCGCGGCTTCGACCGGGAGCGGATCGCCGCCGAGATCAACCCGCTCACTGGCGGGTTGATGCTGTGGAGCCTCGCCGTCATGGTCCTGGCGCCACTGGTCGCGGCCAGGCTGCGCCGCTTGTTCTAGTAGTATAGTGTATGTCGCAAATGATATGCGAAGCAACACTTAGCCCATCTGCCCTATACCGACGAAATCCGGACCCCCCCACGCACCCAACTGGACACAACTTGTACATCATGGCGTATCTCGAAATCGCTCTCATTGTTGTTCTCATCATGCTTAACGGACTGTTGGCCATGTCCGAATTGGCAGTTGCATCGTCTCGCGCCGCCAAGTTGCGCTCGCTCGCCGATCAGAAGGTCAATGGAGCGCGCCGGGCACTGGCGCTCGCCTCGGATCCCGGCCGGTTCCTATCGACGGTCCAGATCGGTATCACGCTCATCGGTATTCTGGCCGGTGCGTTTTCGGGGGCGACGCTTGGCGGGCGGCTATCCAGCTTGCTGATGACGCTCGGCTTACCCGAGCATGCGGCGGAGCCCATCGGCTTCGGTCTGGTTATCGGTCTCGTCACCTATCTTTCATTGATCGTCGGCGAGCTTGTTCCCAAGCAAATCGCCTTGCGCAATCCGGAGCGGATCGCCTGCCTCGTGGCACCGGCCATGACAATCCTGGCGAAAGTGTCGGCGCCGCTCGTTTGGCTGCTCGAGCGTTCGGGCCGGCTGGTATTGGCGTTCCTTGGGCAAAGCCGTATCAAGGACGATACCGTCACCGATGCTGAAATCCATGCCCTAATCGCGGAAGCGGAGTCGGCGGGCGTTCTAGAACCCGAGGAACGCACCATGATCGCGGGCGTGATGCGGTTGGGCGATCGATTGGTACGGACCGTTATGACGCCGCGTGCCGATGTGGAGATGATCGACGTCAAAGAAACTCCGGCGAAGATCGGCAGGCACATGGCGGAAAGCGGCCATTCGCGATTCATCGCCTATGAAGGAACCCCTGACAACATCCTCGGGGTTATCCAGGCCAAGGATGTTGCCGCGGCGTTGCTCCGGCGGCGCTCGCCGAACATCAAGCAACTGGTGCGAAACGGCCCCGTCATTCCCGACACGCTCGATGCCCTGGACGTGGTCAACAAGCTCAAGGAATCCGAGGTGCACTTTGGTCTCGTCTACGACGAGTACGGCCATTTCGAAGGCATCGTGACCACGGCGGACATTCTCGAGGCGATTGTTGGCGTGTTCCGGCACGACGGCCGGGAACCCGAGCTCGATATCGTCGAGCGTGCGGACGGTTCCCTCCTCGTCTCCGGAGGCACGCCAATCGACCGGTTGTCGGATCGGCTGGGCATGGCCCTGCCGCCGACGCGCGACTACCAGACCGTCGCCGGCTTCGTTCTGGATCGCCTCGGCCGCATTCCGGCGGCGGGCGAGTCATTCAAGGAGGGCGGCATCCATTTCGAAGTCGTCGACCTCGATGGACGGCGGATCGACAGGGTGATCGTCAGCCGCACCGCTCCGGCTACCCGGCGGGCCACCATCTGAGAGACGGCCAACCTCGACTCCGGAAACGGCAGCGCGGTAAGCCCCTCAATGGTGTTTGCGAGCAAGCCGTCGACTCTTTCAAGCTCAGTTTTCTACCAAGTGTTCAACCCGGCGGCGCCATCCGGATCACGGCAAAACGGTCATAGGGAAGTTCGGCGGGGCCGCCGAGATCGACGAATTCGACCATCCAGCCATCCTTGGCGAACTCTTCCACATGCTTGCAATTGTAGTAGAGGACCGTGATGCCGCTGCCATCGCCGAACATCTCGCGCAGGCGTTTGCCGAAACGCGCCACATTGGCGGCGTCGAACGGATTGTAGAGGTAGAAGATGCTGCCCGACGCCGGCAGATTGGCGATGGCGTCGCCAGCGATGATCGTCACATTGTCATGTCGGGCGAAGCGGCGACGGGTCTTTTCGGCGATGTCGGCGTCGAGCTCCAGCCCGACAATGCGGTTGCCGTAGCCCTCGCTCAGCAAGTGCTGGATGACCCGGCCTTTGCCGCAGCCGACATCAACCACCACGCTGTCGGCGGCGATGCGCCCGGAAAAAATCTTGCGCAGCGGCCCATAATCGGTGTTGACGGTGCTGACCGCTCCGAGGTGGCGGTAGCGCGAGGGAACCGTGCCGATCAACAGTGACCCGCCACGCAGATCGACGACGGCATTGCGGACCACGCGCGCCAATTGGATGACCTTGATCTTCAACCGCCTGGTCGCATCCATCATGCTGTTACTCACTCGCCGGTCACCGCTCCGTAGTCACGATAGTCGGAAGCAAACCGGGCGTAAAGACGCTGGCCGTCCGTCGGCGCTCCCCATGCCGAGTAGGCCCCAGCAGCGATGTTCCTGGATGAGGTTCGAGTGGCGCGCCCTACGGGAGTCGAACCCGTCTTTACAACGTGAAAGGCTGTCGTCCTAACCGATAGACGAAGGGCGCCCGTGCCCGAATGCGGGGGCCTCTATAGGGGGCTTCGGGCGGGCTGGCAAGCTTCACGAAACCCGCGCCACGTCCTCGATGTGGATCGATGGCACGCGCGAGGAGCCCCAGTCGTCGACGGTCAGGCGGCCGGCCACATGCAAGGGAAAACTCCGTTCGGCGAGCAGAAGCTCGCCGAGCTCGGTGCCCATCGCCCGGAAGGCGATGGCCTTGATGCGGCTGCCGTCGCTTGCCGCCAGCGTGCAGCGGATGTGATCGCTTCCCGCCTGATCGGCATAGACGACGCGGTGGGCCGGAAAGGCAAAGACCGGGGCGGGATGACCGGCGCCATAGGGGCCCGCCTGTTCGAGAAGCTCGATGAGATCGAGGCTGGCGCCACCCGCCGTCAGCGCGCCATCGATGGCCAGCCCATGGCCCGCCGCGGCGTCCACTTGCGCCGACAACTTCTCCTCGAGAAAGCCGCGGAGATCGCCAAGCCGCGCCACTTCGACGGTGAGGCCCGCCGCCATGGCATGGCCGCCGCCCTTGACGATGATCCCGGCCTCGAGAGCTCCCCGGACGGCGCCGCCGAGATCGACACCATTGATCGACCGGCCCGAGCCCGCGGCATGGCTGCCGTCCTCGGCCAGCACAAAGCTCGGCAGACCGAAACGCTCCTTGAGCCGCGCGGCGGCGAGCCCGACCACACCCGGATGCCAGCCCGTGGCCGAGACCACGAGAACTCGCGGCCGGCCTTCGCTACCCATGGCGGCCTCGGCCTGGGCGACCGCCCGGTCGACGACGGCCATCTCGATTGTCTGGCGCTCGCGGTTGAGGTGTTCGAGATCCTGGGCGATCTGTGCCGCTTCACCCCGATCCGCCGTGGTCAGCAGGCGGAGTGCCAGGCCGGCATCGCCGATGCGGCCGGCGGCATTGAGCCGGGGTCCGAGCATGAAGCCCAGGGCGTAAGGATCGGGCTTGCGCTTCAGGCGGGCCACGTCGGCGAGGGCGGCCAGTCCCACGTTCTCGCGCCGGCCCATGATCTTGAGGCCTTGCGTCACATAGGCGCGATTGAGGCCCTTCAACGGCACCACGTCGCAGACGGTGGCGAGCGCCACCAGCTCCAGCCATTGCAGCATGTTGGGCTCGGGGCGCGTGGCCGAAAACCAGCCGCGGCTGCGCAGCTCCCGGTTGACCGCGGCGACGAGTATCATCGCAACCCCGGCGGCACACAGATAGCCGAGGCCCGAGATATCGTCCTGGCGATTGGGATTGATGACGGCGAAGGCCTGCGGCAGCGTCGCTCCCGCCTGGTGATGATCGACGATGATGGTGACGAGCCCCAGCTCCGCCGCGCGGGCCAGGGGATCGTGGGCGGCGACCCCGCAATCGAGCGTCAGCAGCAGCTCCGTGCCCTCGGCCTTGAGGATCTCGACCGCCTTCTCGCTTGGCCCGTAGCCTTCGCTCACCCGGTCGGGAATGCGCACGCTGCAACTTGACCCCACCGCATCGAGAAAGCGGGAGAGCAATGCAGCGGAGGCGACACCATCGACATCATAGTCACTGATGATGCCGATCTTCTCGGCCCCCATCACCGCCTCGGCGAGGCGTGCCGCACCTCGTTCCATGTCACGCAAGGCCGCCGGCTGGGGCATCAGCCCGCGCAGCGTCGGATTGAGAAAGGCTTCCGCCTCCTCGACGCCAACACCGCGCGCCGCCAGCACGCGGCCGAGGATCGCCGGCAGCTCATGGCGCTGGGAAATCGCCTCGGCGATGCGGGCATCATCGAGGCGAGCCTGCCAGCGGCGGCCGCTGGCCGAACGCTCGACATTCAGGAAAGCGCGGGACACAGGGGCGCTTACAGGCGCTCGATGCGGATCATCCGCGGCCGCGAGGCCACATGGCCGTCGGTCTCGATCCGTGAGAGTGCTGCCCGCATGGCGGTCTCGAGCGTGTCGTGGGTGATGAGAATGAAGGGAGCGGTGGCGCGCGGGGCGTCCTTCTCCTGCTTGCCGCGCTGCACGATGCTCTCGATCGAGATCTTCTCGTCGGCGAGAATGCGGGCAATGGCCGCCACCGCTCCCGGCCTATCGTGCAGTTCGAGCGCCACATAGAAGCCGCCCTCATGGGCCTTGGTGGGGGCGGCGCGATAGGGCTTGAGGTCGGCCGCCGGCACCCCGAAGGCCGGGCGCCAGTTGCCGCGCGCGATATCGACGATATCGGCGACGACCGCCGAGGCGGTGGGGTGGGCACCGGCGCCGCGGCCCTCGAGCATCAGGTCGCCAGCGAAGTCGCCCTTGACCACCACCGCGTTGAAAACCCCATCGGTATCGGCGACCGGCGAGCCCTTGGGAACGAGTGTAGGATGGACACGCTGCTCGATCCCCTCGGCGTGGGCCACGGCAACCCCGAGGAGCTTGATCTTGTAGCCCATGTCGGAGGCATTGCCGATATCGGCGAGCGTAATGGCCTCGATCCCTTCGATGGAGATCGAGGCGAGATCGACCTCGCTGCCGAAGGCGAGTGAAGTGAGAACCGCTAGCTTGTGGGCGGTGTCAAAACCGCCGACATCGAAGCTGGGATCGGCCTCGGCATAGCCGAGCGCCTGGGCCTCCTTGAGAACGTCGGCGAAACTCCGGCCCTCGTTCGCCATCTTGGTCAGGATATAGTTGCAAGTGCCGTTCATGATGCCGAAGAGCTTGCCGACCCGGTTGCCGGCCAGCCCCTCGCGCAGTGTCTTGATGATCGGAATGCCGCCGGCGACCGAGGCCTCGAAATTGAGGGCGACACCCTTCGCTTCGGCCAGCCGGGCAAGGGCCGCGCCATGATGGGCGAGGAGTGCCTTGTTGGCGGTGACCACCGGCTTGGCCGAAGCAAGGGCCGCTTCGACCGCCGCCTTGGCGGGATCGCCCTCGCCTCCCATGAGTTCCACGAAAACGTCGATCGCATCGCTTTTCGCCAGCGCTACGGAATCGTCAAACCAGCGCAGGCGCGATATATCGTGCGCCCGCTTTTTCATTTTATCGCGGGCAGATACAGCCGTGACCTCAACCGTTTTCCCAGCCCGCGCCGTGACCAGCCCGGCATGCCGGGCAAGAAGCTCGAGCACGCCGCCGCCGACGGTACCGAGGCCGGCAAGGCCCAGTCTCAGGGTCTTCTGCATAAATGGTCCATCGCTCTCCGCGGCGGGGGAATCCCGACCGCGCTCCTTATGGCCGGAAGGCCAAGGCTTGGCAATCGAGACCGGCCGGTCAGGCTGCAACGCCGCCGCCGAGCAACGTCTTCAACTCCTCGGTCTCGGTTTGAAGCTTTTGCAGCGAACCCTCCACCGACCGCATGATGCGCACGGCGAGAGCTGCGTCCATCTCCGGCACCTGGTCCTGGGCTTGCGCCGCAAAGGATTTGAATTGCCCGAAAAGATTAGAAACCTTGAAGGAGAGTTCCGGCTGCAAGAGACCGATGCGCGCCACATGGCTGTCGAACACCGGGGTGGCGAAGCGGAAGACGACGCGTGGCTGGGTCTTGCGGCCGGGGTTCTGGCGGGCGAGTTCCTCGGCGATCGAAATTTGCGCCAGCAGGATCTTGATGGCGCTGGCCAGACCGAGCTGCAGGGCGGAAAGTTCCCCCAGAATAGCGTTGTGGAACGACTCGCGCTCGGCGCGGCGCTGCCGCTCGCCCTGTTCCCGCGCCATCTTTTCCTGATGCGCCCGACCCTCTTCCGCCACCTTGGCGATGCGGCGCTGGGAATAGATGACACCGGAAAAGCCGATGATTGCCGCCAGCAGGGCGACAGATGCGCCAATCAATGGCTGGTAGTCTTTGAAGAATTCCATGACGATCCCATTCCCGCTACAATCGAGCTTACCGGCCGCGGGACGCGTGAGCAATCGCGCCAAAGAAACATTATGCTTTACGGCTATGAGGCCCCCGCGCAATATTCGGCCGGAACTTGCCTGATCGGGTCCCATGCCGGAGGAATTGAAATCGCCTGAGGAAATCCGCGGGTTTCACGCCGACCCCTTGTATCTCAGCGCCCTGGCGAGCCTGGGGACCAGCGTATCGGCGAGGCTGACGGCGGCACCGGCCAAGGGCAGCATCGCGGTGCTGCCGTTCCTCAACATGAGCGGCGATCCCGAACAGGAGCATTTTACCGACGGCTTGACCGAAGACATCATCACCGATCTGTCGAATGTACCAGGCTTTTTCGTCATCGCCCGCAACTCCTCCTTTGCCTACAAGGGCAAGCCCACCGATGTGCGCCAGATCGCCCATGATCTCGGCGTCAAATACATTCTCGAAGGCAGTGCCCGGCGTTCCGACAAGCGTTTGCGCATCAATGTGCAATTGATCGACGCGGCCGACGGCGGAACCCATGTCTGGGCCGAACGTTTCGACCGCGATCTCGCCGATATATTCGCCGTGCAGGACGAGGTGACGCGGCGTGTTGTCGGGGCGATCACTGGGAAGCTCAATACGTCGCCCTTGGTGGTGCGCCACCGCCCAGTCACGCTCGAAGCCTATGATCTTTGTGTGCGCGCCCGCAGTCTGTGGTGGAAAACCACGGAAGCAAACCAGGAAGCAATGTCGCTGCTTGAGCGCGCCACGGCGCTTGACCCCAACTATGCGGAGGCCCACTGGCAACTGGCGCTGGTACAGTTCTGCGCCTGGCAATTGTGGGGCGCGGAACAACAACCGCATCGGGCCGATGCTCTCCTGTCGGCGCGCCGCGCCGTCGAGATCGATCCCAATGATTCAAGCGCATACTGGGTGCTGGGCTATATCCTGTTGCATGACAAGCGCTGGGAGGAAGGTGCCGCCCGCTTGCAACTGTCGATCCGCCTCAATCCCAACGATGCCGATGCCCAGGCCATCCTGTCGGAACTGATGATCATGACCGGCCGGAAGGCCGAGGCGATCGAACCAGCACTGATGGCCTTGCGGCTCAATCCACTGGCACCCGGCTGGATCTACTGGATTCTCGGCATCGCCCAGATCGCCAATGGGCAATTCGAGACGGCAGTGGCGACGCTGCGCCGCGAGGAGACCACCAACACCGTCTCGCGCCGCAGCCTTGCCGCCGCCCTCGCCCTCATGGGACGGTTGGACGAAGCAAAGGGCGAGACGAAACTGTTTCTGGAATCGAACCCGCACTGGCGTATCCGCGACTGGCAGGAGAACCATCCTCTGAAGCTTCAGGAAGATCGCGATTTCTGGGTCGAAGCCTACCGCCTCGCCGGGTTGCCGGATTGAGGGATGCAAACGAAGGCGGTTTTACCGGAGATCACTCGATAACTCCCCGCCTTGCCCTCAGAATGTAGAACCATCCTTGCGGGTGAAGGTGAACTTGCCGGCGGTCTTGGTGCCGACCAGGTCGTGGTCCGGGTAGTTGGCGCGCTCGTCGGGCGAGCGGGTGCCGATCTCGAGATAGAGGGCGGGAGTCTTGCCGCGATTGAGCAGATTGTGACCGTTGGCAACACCGGCCTTGAATCCGGCGCACATGCCGGGACGAAGCGGGTGCTCGCCGGCATTATCGATGAGCGTAATGTCGCCCTCCAGCACATAGATGAATTCATCCTCGCGCTCGTGCCAGTGGCGCAGCGCCGAAGCCGCCCCGGGCGCCAGCGTCACCAGATTGACGCCGTACTGGGTGAGGCCGAAGGCATCGCCCACGGCCCGCTTTTCGCGGCCGGCGACGGCACCGGCATGGATGGGCGGATAGACCGTCGAGGTCCGCGCCGGAAGATCGAGGGCGCGCAGGGCGGCAGGTTTGGTTTCAGCCATGGGCAGGCGCCCTTTGCTTGGCCTCGATCTGGGTGACGGCATCGGCCACGGCATCGAAGGTAAGGAGCGTCGAAGGCTGCCTGGCCTTGAAATCTCGAACCGGAACAAGGGCTTCGAGGTCAGCCCATTTGCCGGTGGGGGGCGGGCCGTTGTCCTTCAGCATGTGGTACATCTGTTCGCGTAAGTCCTTGAGCTCGGAGCCCGTGGAGCCCACCACATGGCGAGCCATGATCGATGAGGAAGCCTGACCCAGGGCGCAGGCTTTCACGTCATGGCCGAAATCGGTGACCACGCCATCGGCCATTGCGAGGTCGACGGTGACCTTGGAGCCGCACAGGCGGGAATGGGCAACTGCCGTGGCGTCAGGATGATCCAGGCGGCGGAGCCGGGGAATATCGGCGGCAAATTCGAGAATCTTACGGTTGTAGATATCGTTGATCATGCACATATCCTAGCGCGCGACAGCAAAAGGGGGAAATATCTTTGTGCCCCTAAACCGCGAGTACCGTTCGCCGATCGCGGCTGCCATGTCGCTTGCAGCTTTGCCTGGCTTCCTTGGCCATGATATGGGAGCCACCGATGGCCGGGTAAAGACCAGTCAACCGGACAGCGAGAGCGAAGCGCAGGACCCATGGACGCAATCATCAAGAAGATCAACCGTGAAACGACCGAACCCCGCAGCATCGTGACGCGGCGGCCAAGCCAGGAAGAGGCCGAGGCGGCGGTGCGCACCCTTCTGGCCTGGGCCGGCGACGATCCGGCCCGCGAGGGCCTGCTCGACACCCCGCGGCGGGTCACCAGCGCCTTCAAAGAATATTTCAGCGGCTATGGCGAGGACCCGGTCGAGGCCCTGTCACGCACCTTCGAGGAGGTCGGCGGCTATGACGATATCGTCATGCTGCGCGACATCGAGTTCAGCTCGCACTGCGAACACCACATCGCCCCCTTCGTCGGCCGGGCCCATGTGGCCTATCTGCCGACCAAGGAAGTGGTCGGCATTTCCAAGCTCGCCCGGGTGGTCGACATCTATGCCCGGCGCCTGCAGACCCAGGAAACCATGACCGCCCAGATCGCCCACTGCATCAACAATGCCCTGGCGCCGCGCGGCGTCGCCGTGATGCTCGAGGCGGTTCACACCTGCATGTCGATGCGCGGCATCGGCAAGCGCAATGTCGCCACCATCACCACCCAGTTCCTGGGCGAGTTCCGCTCCAATCCGGTGCTGCAGGCCCGCTTCATGGAACTGGTGCGGGCGCCTTCGGGCGGCTACTCCTTCTGATGGCGGCGGACCTCGACGAAACCCTGGAGTTTCAGCCGAGGTTCGATGCCCAAGGGCTCATCACCGCGGTGGTGACCGACATTGGCGACGGCACCCTGCTGATGGTCGCCCAGATGACTGCCGAAGCGCTCCGCCTGACGCTCGCCACCGGCCAGGCGCATTTCTGGAGCCGGTCCCGACAGGCTCTTTGGCGGAAGGGTGAAAAATCCGGCGAATTCCTCAGCGTACAAGAAATTCTTACCGATTGCGATCAGGATGTGCTGCAGCTGAAAGTGGAGCCCCATGGCCGTGGCGCCGCCTGCCACACCGGCCGCCGGACCTGCTTCTACCGGCGGGTGAAAGACGGCCGGCTGGAATTCACCGGCGCGACACCGCTGTTCGATCCGGCAAAGATCTACAAGCGCTGACCGGCGGCCCCTAACCGGCAGACGAAATATAGCTCTTGAGCTGCTCGGATTCCTGCTCGATCGTTTCGATGCGGTACTTGACCACGTCGCCGATCGACACCATGCCGGCGAGCTTGCCGTCCTCGATCACCGGCAAGTGCCGGATGCGATGCTCGGTCATCCAGCCCATCAGTTCGGCCTCGGTGTCGCGCGGGCTACAGGTGCGCACCTCGACCATCATCACCTCGCGCGCCGCCAGCGCCAGAGCGTTTGCCCCATGGGCGGCGATGGCCTTGACCACGTCGCGCTCCGACACGATGCCGGCGATGCCGCCCGAAGCGTCGATGACCACCACCGCACCGATCCGATGCTGCGCCAGGATGCCGGCAACCTCATTGAGAGTCTGGTTGGGACGGACGGTGACAACCGTGCGGCCCTTCTGCTTGAGGATCTGAGCAACCGCCATGACGATTCTCCTTCCAGTTCGGAAAAACGATTGAAACATCATATCACAAACCCATCAAGCCCGCAGCCTGCCCCTCGCCAGCAGGTAAAAGGCGACGAGGCCTCCGGCAAAACCGCCGAGGTGATCCTCCCAGGCGATGCCGCCCTGGGCCATGTACGAATTGCCGGTGAAACCGGTGGCGCCGGAATAGAGGGTGATGAGAAGGAATACGCCGGTGAAGATCAGGGCCCCGCGATGGCGCAGGAATTCGCCCGGTGTCAGCGGTACGGTCGAGGCCGGGTCGCCGGTGGCAAAGCCGTGAAACTTGCCGCCGCCATATATGATCGGCATGGCCGCCGCCATCAGTCCCGACACTCCGCCGGAAGCGCCAATCATGATGGTGCCGTCGCCCCAATGATCGGCGAGCGTCGCCGCCGCTCCGGCGATGGCCGCAATGGCGAAGACGAGCAGGAAGCGGAACGCCCCCAGATAGCGGGCCACCACCGTGCCGAAGATCAGGAGCCACAGGCTGTTGAACAGGAGATGGGTCCAGCTGGCGTGCAGAAAGGCGTAGCTGAGAAAGCTCCAGACCTGCGCGCCGGCAATCGCCGGAAACGGTTCGCCGCCGTAGCGCGCCGGGATGAAGGCAAAGGCATAGAGGCTCCACACCTGCCAGTCGTTGCCCGCCAATTGCAGCAGCCCGTGGATCGCCGCCAGCACTGCAATGAGCGCCAGAACCACCGGCGGCGACTGGAACACCGGCGGCCGCATCGAACCGAACTCGGACACCGCAAACTCCCTGCTGGCACGACCCCTGCACCATGACCGTCGAACGTATTCGAATGATACAGCGGCGCTTCGGCCGCCCCCACGGGTGCAAAGATGTTAGTTAACGAACAGTCCGCGACAAGCCAAGCCGATTCCGTCATCCTTCATCCCGGCAGCCGGGAGCTGTTCCGCCACTGGGAGGCCATGCGCGGCGAGCGCCCTGCCCCTGGCCGTTCCGACCTCGATCTGCGCCGGCTCGGCGATCTCTTGCCCTATCTCGCCATTATCGAAAAAAATTCTCGCAGCGGCACCTTCCGCTGGCGGCTTGCGGGCACCGGCATCTGTCAACTATACCGGCAGGAATTGACCGGCGGCAATGTCCTTGCCGGCTTCGACGGCTTCGAAACCAATGTGATCGGCCGCCTGCTCGACAGCGTCATCTGCGACCTGCAACCTTGCCTGCTACGCTTCCGCTTCACCACCGATCTTGGCCATGCGATCGGCGCCGAGATGATCGGCCTGCCGCTCACCTCCTCCGACGGCCAGTCTGTCCATGTCTTCGGCGGCCTGTTCCCGTTCCAGGACAATATCGCCGGTCTTCCCTTCCGGGAGATCGCCAGCCTGGAGCTTTCTGCAGCGCGCGGCATCTGGACCGAGCATCTTCCGGAACCTGGTCGGGCCCGCCCCTCCCGGCCGGGTCTCAGCCGGGCCGATCGCGCCCTGCGGGTGATCCCCGGCGGAAAGGCCTGACGCCCCGTTCTGGGCTGGAACTTTAACCGCTCCTTTACAACCTCCCCGTAGGGTCATCGCTGAATGCCATGAAATCCGGGTGGGCCGGTTTCGGCCGCCCTGGAGTGTCGTGAGCCGGGAGAACGAAGCGTGATCGCGACTGCCACTGCCCCGACGCCGCAGGGAGGGCCACCCCTCGAACCGATCCAGCAGACGCTGTTCGGCCGCTTCATGTTGCCCGACACCACCGAGCACCCCTGCCAGGTCACCGGTATCACCATCGACGGCGCCATCTTCGCCACCGATACCGTGCCGCCCTTGGGCCAGGCGATCGTCGCCTATCTCGAGGAGGTGGGCCGCATCGAAGCGACGTCCGCCGAGCCGGTGGTCGGCGGCTTCCGGGTGACCTTCTCGCTGACCGGTGCGCGCCGCGACCGTCTCGAACAGAGATTGCGTTGGCTGGTCCAGAAGCAGGAGGGCACCAACAGCACGGCCGATCGCCGGCATGCCCGCTACGAGCCGCGCGAGTCGCGCTCGCAGATTACGCTGCCGGACGGCCGCGAATATTTCTGCGAGGTCATGGATATTTCGCTGTCGGGGGCTGCCGTCAAGGTCGAGGTGATGCCCAGCCTCGGCACCTATATCCTGCTCGGCAAGATGCGCGGCCGCGTGGTGCGCTATCTCGAGAACGGCGTCGGCATCGAGTTCGTCAAGCCCCTCGAGCGCGGCCAGCTGCAGGACCAGGTGCGCTGAGCCGACAACGGCGCTTTTCTTTTCCACCGTCCATGTCCTAGACTGTGCCCTTCAGAGCGCGAATTGCGCCACAGGGGGATCATGGCCAGGACACGGACGGCAGGCAAGAAGCTCACCAGCCTTTCGGACATCTATGCCTTTTTCCGGCAGAACCAGACGCCGATCACCTTCCTGTCGCCGACGCCTTACAATATCCTGGGGCTCGGCCGCTGGATCAACCGCTTCGAATACATCAACTTCTTCGACAGTTTCGACGGCACCCACCCCAAGATCGCCGTGCCGCGCGAGCATGGGCCGCACGAGTTCCGCTCGATCGAGGACGTCAACAATTACCTGCTGCGTCACAAGGATGTCCGCGCCAGGCTCAAGGAGCGCGGCCCCGGCTATCTGTTGCTGGTGATGTTCGACGAGGAAACCGAGGCGCTCGCCCGCGAGCTCGGCCAGAAAATCGCGCTGCCGCCGGCCAAGCCGCGCAAGCACATCGACTCGAAGATCACCACGACCAGGCTCGGTAACCAGGCCGGAATCGGAAGCGCTCCCAACACCATGGGAAGGGCCAGAACCTTCCGTGAACTGATGAAGCTCGCCGCCGGAGCCAGGCTCGGCGGCGATCTGGTGGTGCAAACGCCCTATGGCGATTCCGGCCGCACCACTTTTTTCATCAAGAACGAGGCCGACTGGAACAAGAACGCCGAACTCCTGGTGAAGGAGCAGCTCAAGGTCATGCGCCGCATCAACCATCTGCCGGGAACTCTCGAGGCCGTGGCCACCCGCCACGGCACCCTGGTGGGGCCGATGCAGACCGACATCACCGGCTTTGCCGAAGTAACCCCCTACAAGGGCGGCTGGTGCGGCAACGATGTGTTCACCGGCGGCTTCGACAAGGAGCGCCGCGTCGTCAAGCGCATGGCCCAGAAGCTCGGCAACCGGCTCTACAAGGCGGGCTACAAGGGCGCCTTCTGCATGGACTTCCTGATCGACACCGACACCGGCCGGGTCTATCTCGGCGAGATCAATCCGCGGATTTCCGGCGCTTCGCCGATGACCAATTTGATCACCTCGACCTATGGCGGCTGTCCCATCTTCATGTTCCATCTCCTGGAGTTCATGGGTATCGACTGGGAAGTCGACCTGAGGAAGGTGCAGCAGCGCTGGGCCGAATTCGACAACTGGAGCCAGCTCATTCTCAAATATCCCGTCGACCGGGTCGAAATGATCACCCGGGCGCCGGCCTCCGGCATCTGGCGGATGAACGACAAGGGCGAGATCTCCTTGACGCGCAAGTCGATCGACTGGTTCCTGGTGTCGGATGAAGAAGAAGCCTTCTATCTCCGGGTCTATACGGCGGGCGATTACCGCTACCATGGCGCCGACATGGGCATATTAGTGTCGCGCGGCAGATTCCAGACCGACGACCGCAAGCTGACCGAGCGGGCCAAGCAGTGGGTGGCTGCCATCAACCGGCAGTTCGAAGCGATCCCGGTGACGGGCGCGTCAGCACCGGTACCGCCGCCCGCCCACGACGCCAACAAGATGTTCTGAGCGATGTCCACGCTTGCCGCCCATCTGACGCCGGAGAGAACCCTGCCCGCCTCCGGCACGCTTGTCGGCCGCGTCTGGAACGCCATCGCCGGCGGCCCCTCGCTGGTGCGGGTCGATGGCGGCGACGTCATCGACATCACCGCCAGCTTTGCCACCCTGCGCGATCTCTGCGAGCAAAGCGATCCGGCCGCGGCGGCGCGAGGTGCCAAGGGCCAAAGCCTCGGGGCCCTGGCGGCGATCCTCGCCAACACCGCGCCCGAGACGCGCGATGCTTCCAAACCCTGGCTCCTCGCTCCCATCGATCTGCAAGCGATCAAGGCGGCCGGCGTTACCTTCGCGATCTCGATGCTGGAGCGGGTGATCGAGGAGCGGGCCCGCGGCAATCCCCAGGCCGCCGCCGACATCCGCGCCTCGATCCGCGAGCTGATCGGCGAGGATCTGTCGAAGCTGAAGCCCGGCTCACCCCAGGCGATGGAACTGAAGCGGGTACTGATCGCCAAGAACATGTGGTCGCAATATCTCGAGGTGGGGATCGGCCCCGATGCCGAAATCTTCACCAAGTCGCAAGTCATGGCCGCCGTCGGCCACGGGCAAGAAGCGGGACTCAATCCGGTTTCGAGCTGGAACAATCCCGAGCCCGAGGTGGTGGTGGTGGTGGCCTCGACCGGCCGGATCGTCGGCGCCAGCCTCGGCAACGACGTCAATCTGCGCGATGTCGAGGGCCGTTCCGGCCTCCTCCTCGGCAAGGCCAAGGACAACAATGCCAGCTGCGCCATCGGCCCCTTCGTGCGCCTGTTCGACGAGGGCTTCGGCCTCGACCAGGTGCGCTCCATGCAATTGACCCTCACCGTCGAGGGCGAGGATGGCTATGTGCTGAAGGGCTCGTCCAACATGGCCAAGATCAGCCGCGATCCCGCCGACCTGGTGGGCCAGATGCTCAACGCCCACCACCAATATCCCGACGGCGCGGTCTTGTTCCTGGGCACGCTCTTCGCCCCCGTCGAGGACCGCGACGTGAAGGGCCAGGGCTTCACCCACAAGATGGGCGACATCGTCACCGTCGCCTCGCCCGAACTGGGCGCTCTCAGCAACCGCATGGTCGCCACCGACGTCGCCCCGCCCTGGACCTTCGGCGCGAGCCACCTGATGCGCAATCTGGCCAGGCGCGGGCTGCTGGAGGATAACCGGTGAAATACAACAGCCCGCATTCGACCGCCGCCTGGGGGCCGCCGCCAAGGATTGGGAACAGGGCGTCGACTATCACCGCCTGTCCACCGAGCGGCTGGCGCGGGCCCAGCAAGCCATTCGCTTTGCCGGCCTCGGCGCGGTTCGGTGTTTCAATTTCGATAACATCCGTTATGTGACCTCCACCCACATCGGCGAATGGGCCCGCGACAGGTTTTTCCGCCATGCGCTGTGCCCGGCGCTAGGCACGCCCTTCCTGTGGGACCCGGCCCCGCCGGCCAAGCGCCTCTCGTCACCGTGGATCAGGGACAATGTGACCGCCCCCATCACCACCATGCAGGGCGCCATTCCGCCGTCGATGAACGTCCAGCACGACTTCGCCAGGCAGATCAAGAAGGCGCTCGTCCATTGCGGCATCGCCAAGGAACCCCTCGGCATCGACTATCTCCAGGCTCCGGTCTCGGGCTCGACCGTCATGGCCGAGGCCCGCACCCTCAAGCTGGTTCTCAACACCATGGTGGCGACCATGATGGAGATGCTGGTCAGCAGCGCGGTGGTCTCGCCTCTCCTCGGCTTCAAGCGCCCCATGCTGGAGAGCCAGGACTTCACCCCGGCCTTCACCGTCGAGCAGATGATGAAGGACCTCGACATCGTGCTCGCGGTCGGCCGAGGCAGCCATTGCCCGATGCCGCTGGTGGCCACATCCGCCAGCAATACGAGGGAGTCATCGCCAAGGGCGACGGCCAGTTCGACTTCTTCGCCCTGTTCAAGGAATACGCCCGCATGGCGGGGCTGTGAGCATCAGTCGTAGAGACCCGGTTTTGGCACCAGCGCGATCCTGACGCTTCGGCCTTCGGCCAGGGATTGATGCCCGGCCTCGCCCACCGCCGAGGTCACATAGCCATCCCAGGCACTGGCGCCGACGGGCTTGCCGTCGGACAGCGATTTGATCCAGGCCTGCATCTGCAGGCGATAGGCATCGGCAAAGCGCGGCCGCCAGTCGGCCGGATAGAAGGTGGTCGAGGCTAGGCCGGTATTGACTTCGCTGTGGATGGGCGAGCGCAGTGATATGGTGCCCTTCTCGCAGACCAGTTCGCCGCGCACGTCATAACCATAGGCCGCATTGTTGAACATTTCGACATTGACGATCTGCCCTTTGGCGGTCTCGAACACCAGGAACACTGGCGCGCCGTTTTCTGCCATGCCGGCAATCTTCGGCTTGAACACCTGCACGCTGGTCAGTTCGGTATCGAGCAGCCAGCGCGAGATATCGATCTCGTGCACCGCCGAATTGCTGATCGCCATCTTCGCGTCGAACCACGTGGGCGCCGACACATTGCGGTGGAAGTTGTGCAGCATGACGGCGCGGCCCAATTCGCCGGAGAGGAGCTTCGCCTTCATCTCCATATAGGCGGGATCGAAATGCCGCATGTAGCCAACCTGCACCAGGCGCCGCCCGCCCTTCACCTCGGCGGCCAGGACCTCCAGGCACTCTCTGGCGGTGGGAGCGAGCGGCTTTTCGCACAGCACCGGCTTGCCGGCGGCGAGGCAGGTCAGGGTCAGATCGCGATGCGTCTGATCGGGCGAGGCGATCAGCACCGCATCGACGCTGCGATCATTGATCACTGCCATAGGATCGGGGGCAACGGTTTCGGCCCCGGTCTCGGCGGCAACCTGGCGGGCCCGGGCCCCGTCGGCGTCGGTGACCGCCCTGAGCCTCGCTCCCGGCACATGGTTGACGAGAGTCCTGGCATGATCGGCCCCCATGACGCCGACGCCGATGATGCCAACTGCAATGGTCATGTCAGTCTCCCCAATTTCGGTTTCCTGCCACGGAAGAGCCGATCGGAGCAAGGCCGTCCCGGTTATGAGCCGCCTTGCCAGGCGCGGCAATTGCTGGAACAGTGCCGCAAGATGGACATTGGGAGCTGCCATGGTCGACCGATTGCTGAGCCCGCTCACCAGCCTGCCACCGCCGACGCGGCGACTGCGCCTCGGCGTGGTGGGCGGCGGGCGCGGTTCCTTCATCGGTCCGGTTCACGCGGCGGGAGCGAGGCTGTCGGGCCGCTGGGAGGTGGTGGCGGGAGCGCTGTCCTCCGATCCGGAGGTGGCCCGCGCTTCGGGCCGCGAATGGCTGCTGCCGGAGGACCGCATCTATACGAGCTATCGGGAGATGGCCGAGCGCGAGGCACAGCGCCCGGACGGCATCGATGCGGTCGCCATCACCACCCCCAATGCCTCGCATTATCCGATCTCGGTCGCTTTTCTCGCCAAGGGCATCGACGTCATCTGCGACAAGCCCCTGACCAACAACCTCGATGAGGCGCTCGATCTCCTGAAGCGGACCCGTGAGGCGAAGCTCGTCTTCGGCGTCACCTATTCCTATGCCGGCCATGCCATGGTGCGCCAGGCCCGCGAGATGGTGCTGTCGGGCGAAGTGGGCGAGGTCCGCCAGATCCATGTCGAATATTTGCAGGACTGGGCCTTGGGCCGGCCCGACCAGTTCAGCAAGGGGGCCGCCTGGCGGATCGTCAAGGACAGCGCAACCCCCTCATTCACTACCGGCGACATCGGCACCCACGCCCATCATCTGGGCTGCTTCGTCACCGGCCTGAAGCTGGAGAAGCTCCGGGCCGACTTCCATGTCTGCGGCGATCCCAAGCCCCTCGAGGACACGGTGTTCTTGAATACCCGCCATGAAGGCGGCATTCCCGGCACCATCATGATCTCCCAGGCCGCCGCCGGCACCCATTGCGGTCTCCGCTTCCGCATCTTCGGCTCGAAGGCCGGGCTCGACTGGATTCAGGAAACCCCCGAGGTGCTGCACTTCAACAAGGCCAATGCTCCGGCGCAAACGTTGATCCGCGGCACCGGTGCCGGCATCGGCCCTTCCGCCACCCGCCTCGTCCGCATGCCGCGCGGCCATCCCGAGGCGCTGCACGACGCCTGGGCCAACATCTATGCCGAATATGCCATTGCCATCGAGGCCCGCCGCCTCGGCCGTGAGGTTCCGGCGGGACTGCTCAGTTTCCCGGACATCGTCGACGGCGTGCTCGGCGTTAAATTCGTCGACGCCGCAGTCCAATCGAACCGTGCCGGAGGAACGTGGGTCGATTGCACGCTGAAGGTTTAGCGAAGAGCTTGCGCTTAGCTGCCGAGGATTCCATCCGCATTGAGAAGTCCCGTGAGATCGCCGGTCGGCGGGTTTTTCGACCGCGCCGATGGCGATGAAGCGTTCGAGAGGTGATGGCGTTGCCATGGGCGTGGCCATGAGATCGGTTGAATTGACCGGCAATTGAAAAGCCTCCTTGCGCGGGACTATGTGCGCGACCGCTGCCCATGGTATTCAAGCTCCAACGCCACGAAGGGGCAAGCAAGGCATGAACATCTACGACCGGCTCGGAGTGCGGCGGATCATCAACGCCAAGGGTCCGGCCACCCGACTGTCAGGCGCCATCATGCGGCCCGAAATTGCCCAGGCCATGGCGGAAGCCTCACGGGCTTGCGTCGACATGGCCGAGTTGCAGGCCGCCGCATCGAAGGCCATCGCCAAGGCGACCGGGGCGGAGGCGGGCTATGTTGCCTCGGGCGCCTCGGCCTCGTTGTTGCTGGCCACGGCCGCCTGCATCGCCGGGCTCGATCCCGGCCGCATGTCACGGCTCCCCGATACCCGCGGCATGAAAAACGAAGTCATCATGGTGCGCAGCCAGCGCAACTTCTATGACCATGCCATTCGTGCTGCAGGTGCAACGATCGTCGAGGTGGGTCTGCCCGACCGCTACGCCGGTGCCGGGGTGCGCGATGCGGAAGCCTGGGAGATCGCCGATGCGATCGGCGAGCGAACGGCGGCGATTTTCTACGTGGCGGATTCGCAGTCGCGCCCCACGCTCAAGGAGATCGCGCGGCTGGCCGGGGCGCGCAAGGTTCCGGTCATCGTCGATGCCGCCGCGCAACTGCCGCCGCAGTCCAATCTCAAGCGCTTCATCGCCGAAGGCGCCGACCTGGTGGCCTTCTCGGGCGGCAAGGCGATCGGTGGCCCCCAGGCCAGTGGCATCCTGTGCGGCCGCCGCGATTTCGTCATGTCGGCGGCACTTCAGCATCTCGATCTCGATATCCACGCGGATATGTGGGAGCCGCCCGCGACCCTCATCGACAAGCGGAAACTGAAGGGTACTCCGCAGCATGGCATCGGCCGCAGTTGCAAGGCCGGCAAGGAGGAGATCGTCGGGCTGCTTGTGGCACTGGAGCTTTTCATCGCCGAGGGCGACGCGGCACGCCATGCCAGATGGCTGAGGCTGCTGCAGAAGATCCGCGACGGCGTCGGCACCGCCGCGACGCTGACCATCAGGGGCGCCGATGACCGTCAGTCCGTGCCGGTGATCGAGATGCAACTCGACAAGCGCCTGAAGGCCACCGCCATCGCCCTGAAGCTGCAGCGCGGCAAGCCGTCGATCCACCTCGATCCGGTACTGCGCGACAGAAACTGCCTGGTCATCAATCCCATGTGCCTGGCGCCCGGCGACGTTGCGCCGTTGGTTGCAGCGCTCAAGACGATCCTCGCTAGGAAACCGGCCTGATCACTGTACCATGCCGCGGGCGTCGACCTTGACCGCACCCAACACCTCATTGCCGTCGATGACGACGACCCGGTCGAACAGGTTCATCACCGGACAGACATGGTTGGGAACGATGCGGACCAGATCGCCGACCCTGGGCTTTGCCGCCGTCTGGGAGATATCGAGATAGCCGTGCTCCTCGTTCACCTCATAGACCCGGGCATCGCCCAAGTCATGGACGACGCCGTAGCCCGTGAGGCCGAGGAGATCGCTGGTCAGCGACTTGGAGCCGGCATCGATCAGCGCCCGGTCGGCGGCGGGCCGGCTCACCACCGTGGCCAGAACCGTGAGGCCGCAGTCGGCGAAGCCGCAGGCGCCGCGCTCGGCCAGCGACCGGTCGTTGAACACGTAGGTGCCGGCCCGATACTCGTTGACCGGTTCAAGTCCGTCGTCGCGCCACATCTCGGGCGTGCCGCCGGTGCTGACGATTTCGGTTTCGAGACCGGCGGCCTGCAAGAGCTGGCGCGCTTCGGAGAAGAATGCCGCCGCCTGGGCCCGGGCGCCGGTCTTGGGATAGGTGAGAAGCCCGCCGTAGCGAAGCCCGCGCGTCCGGTCGAGGCGTTGCGCCAGAGCCAGCGCATCGGCCGGCGACTGCACGCCATTGCGGTGGGCCCCGGTGTCGCATTCGATGAGGACCGAGAGCGAGCGCCCGGCCGCCTTCCCGGCCTCGGCCAAGCCCTCGATCACTTCGGCACTGTCGGCCACCACCTTGATGGCGGTGCGCCGCGCGAGCGCCGCCAGCCGCTCGAGCTTGTGGCGGCCCACCACATTGAAGGTCAACAGCATGTCGCCAATCCCGGCATCGGCCATCACTTCAGCCTCGCCGAGCTTCTGCACGGTGATCCCGGAGGCCCCCAGCGCCAGCTGCTGGCGGGCCAGCGGCACCAGCTTGTGGGTCTTGATGTGGGGACGGTTGACGAATTTGGCCTTGTCGCAGCGTTCCTGCCAGCGCCGGAGATTGCGCTCGACGATGCCAATGTCGATGAGCGGCACCGGAGTTTCGAGGTCCTCGATGCGCGAGCCGACGGCCTCGAAGCGGAACTGGTCGCGGATGTCCATGGTCTTCACTCCGGATTGAGCCGGAAGTCCTTGCCTTCCGGAAGGATTTGGCCACCATCGACAATGATGGTGGTGCCGGTGATGTAGGAGGCCTCGTCGGAGGCGAGAAACAGCACGGCATTGGCGATGTCGCGCGGGGTTCCGAGCCGCCCCAGCGGTACCGCCTCCTCCATGGTGCGGATGAAGGCCGCACTGCGGTGCAGCTTCATGCCCTCGGTGAGCACGTTACCGGGCTCGACGCCGTTCACGGTGATGCCGTAGTGGGAGAACTCGAGGGCCGCCGCCTTGATGAAGCCGTTGATGCCGGCCTTGCTGGCGGAATAATGGCCGTGGCCGGGACTGGTGACCCTCGGGCCGGTGATCGACGAGGTAAAGATCATGCGGCCGCTCTTTTTTGCCTTCATGTGCGGCAGGGCGGCGCGGGCGGCGAAGAAGGTGCCGCGCAGATTGACCGCCATCACCCGGTCCCATTCGTCGGTGTCGATGTTCTCGATCAGGGTCCAAGGATAGATGCCGGCATTCTGCACCAAGATGTCGAGGCCACCGAAACGTGCGATGGCCGCCGCGGCGGCCTGGTCGGCGTCCTCCTTGCGGGAGATATCGGCGGCGACGAACAAGCTGCCCAGACGCTTCGCCGTTTGCTGTCCGCGCTCGATTTCGCTGTCGGCGATGACGACGCTGGCGCCCTCTTCGACCAGGCGCTGGGCGATACCTTCGCCGATGCCACGGGCTCCACCGATGACCAGCGCCACACGGTCCTTGAGCCGCCCGGTCATGCCAGCCTCAGGCGGATCGAGTGCTTCACCGTGTCGAGAAGAACCGCGGCCAGCACCAGACCGCCGAGAATCACCTGGGTGTAGTGGGCCGGCAGCCCCATCAGATTGATCGCCGTCTGGATGGTATGGAGCAGCAGCACGCCGGCATAGACGCCGGGCAACTGGCCGATGCCGCCCTTGAGGCTCACCCCGCCGATCACCACCGCGGCGAAGGCCTGGAACAGCATGCCGACACCGAGATTGGCGGTAGCGCCCGAGGTGCGGATGGCGAGGAGCCAGCCGGCCATTCCGGCGATGGCCCCGGCGAGAACGAACGTCACGACGATGAGCCGGTCGACCGCGATACCGGCCCGGAAGGTCGCCACCGCATTGCCACCGATCATCGTGACATGGCGGCCAAAGGGCGTCTTGGCCATGATGAAGGTGAAGATGGCGAAGCTGACGATGGCGATCCAGGCAATGAGTGGGATGTAGCCGAAGGTCTCGATGCCGATCACCCGCAAGGACGGCGTGAGATCCTGGGCCGAGCGGCCGCCGGACATGGCAACCACCAGCCCACGCACCCAGATGTAGGAAGCGAGAGTGACGATGAAGGCGTTCATCTTCAGGCGCACCACCAGCCAGCCATTGGTGAAACCGAGAATGCCTCCGACGACCAGCGACAGAAGCAGAGAGATGGGGAGGACGAGCCATTCCGGCGTGAAGCTGTAACCCAGGCCGATGCCCCGGTTGCTGAACAGGATGCCGGTGACCATGGCGGTCAAGGCCGCGACCGATTCGACCGACAGGTCCATGTTGCCGGCGATGATGACGATGGCGAGGCCGATCGCCATGACGCCGACGAAGGTCGAGCTCTCGATGATGTTGACGAAGATGCCGAGCTGGAAGAAGTCCGGAATGGTGGCCGAGAACGCCGCCAGCACGACGATCAGCATCAGCCAGACCAGATTATCGAGGACGAACTCGACGGTTTTGCGGTGGGTGGCCAGATTCATCGGGGGTCCCGCAAGAAAACCCGGGCCGCTGTGTCGCGGCCCGGGGAGAGGGTTGCGATCAGGGAACCGGGGTGATCGGGTCGGCGGGAGCCTTGAGATTGCCCCAGAAGCGCGCCTCGTCGACGTTAGCCTTGGTGATCGCCGCACCCGGAATCTTCAGGTTCGGACCCCAGGATTCGATGGTCAGAACCGAGTCAAGCCCGAGAACCTTGTAGGTGCCGGCCTTGATTTCCTGCTTGTTGACGACCTTGTCGGCGAACATGGCGATGGCCGCGGCCTGGGCATAAAGCGGCTGTTCGACTTCCACCTGCTCCCAGCCCTTGCGGATGAGATCGAGACCGACTGGCGCGCCGTTCGAGGAGACCAGCAGCACATCGCCCGGCTTCTTGCCCTTGGCTTCCATGGAGGCAACGGCAGCCACCGCCAGATGGGCGGCATGAACGAAGATCAGGTCGATGTCGGGATTGGCGACGAGCTGGTCGGCGACGATCGTTCCGGCGTTGGAGGCTTCCCAGTTCATAGCCGGCAGCGAGATGATCTTCACATCCGGGAAGGCCTTCATCTTCTCCTCGAAGCCCTTCTGGATGTCGAGGGTGTAGGGATCGGACGGGTCGCCCAGGACCTGCAGGACCTTGCCTTTCACCGCGCCGTTCTTGGCCTTGAGCAGGATCTCGATCTGATCGGCCGCGACTTGGCCGATCTCGACGGTGCCGGCGACCGAGGTAAAGTCGATCGGCGTCGCCGTGATCTGGCGGTCGAACACCATTACCGGAATGCCGGCTGCGCGGGCCTTCTCGACCGAGGGCTGGAGCGCATTGAAGTCAACGGCTGCCAGAACGATGGCCTTGGGCTTCAGATTGATCACATCGTTCATCTGGCTCTGCTGCAGGTCGGTCTTGTTGTCGGCGTTGAGCGTCACCGGCTCGTAGCCGACCTCTTTCAGGAACTTCTCGATGGCCGACACCGACTCGGTCTGGAACTCATCCAGAAGTGTCGGCACCATGTAGTAGATCTTGCCCTTCGATTCCGCCATGGCGGGCGACAGCAAGGCCGCGGCACCCAGTGCCGCGACGGCGGCAATCGTACCCAAGATTTTCTTCATTTGACGTCTCCTTCTTTCACGATGGTTGTGGACCGTTCGGTCTCGTTGTTGGCGATTGGCTGGCGATCGGTTCGCCGATGATCAGCCGCTCGGCCTCTTCCGGGCTGGTGGCGGCGCGAGGTAAGTTGCCGGCCACCTCGCCACGCCGCAATATGATGATGCGGTCGGCGACCTGGAAAGCCTGGGCCATGATATGGGTGATGATGATGACGCCGATGCCCTGGGCGGCGATGCGCTTGACCATGTCGAGGCCGCGACGGGTCTGCTCGACGCCCAGGGCGGCGAAGGGCTCGTCGAGCAGCACCAGCTTGCCGCCCCAGTGGACAAAGCGGTTGAGCTCGATTGCCTGGCGCTGACCGCCGGAGAGATGTTCGACATTGATGCGCAAGGACGGAATTCTGGTGCCGGCGCTGGCCATGGCGCTCGCCACCACGGCCTCCATCTCGCGTTCCTGCAAAATGGGAATGCCAAGGTACTTCCTGACGATCTCGCGGCCCATGAAGAAGTTGGCGACGACATCGACATTGGCGCAGAGCGACAGGTCCTGATAGACGGTCTCGATGCCGGCGGCCTTGGCTTCGGCCGGCGAGGCGAAGAGCCGGTCCTGGCCTTCGTAGATGAGGCGCCCGGAAGTGGGTGCCAGACCGCCGGAGATGATCTTGACCAGCGTCGACTTGCCGGCACCATTGTCGCCGAGGAGCGCCACCACTTCGCCGCGACCGATCTCGAAGCTTACGTCTCGCAGCGCCTCGATGGCGCCGAAGCGGTGGGAGATGTTGTCCAGTCTGAGGAGTGGCTCCACCATGGTCAGGCGGCCCTGGTCCGGCTGAGCACGGGATCGCGTGCCGGGCCGGCATCGTCGCGGGCGAAGAGAAGGCCGAAGCGCGGCGACAGGACGCCGGCAACGGCGAGTGCCGCAGCACCGCGCAATACCGCCCCCGGTCCGGCGAGCGAGCGGGTGACCCGCGGCGCTGTTCGGTCGCGCCGCTCGGAAATGGAACTGGGCAAGGGCTCGGCCGCGGCCAGCAGGCGCCCGAGAAGCTCGTCCGGCGCCAGACCGCCGATGATGATGGTTTCCGGGTCAAAAAGATTCTCAATGGTGGCGATGGCGGCCCGCAGCAATGGTGCGGTCTCGGCGATCCAGCCATCGGTGCCGATGACCGGCGCGCGCCGGTCATGGGCTTCGAGCGACAGATAACGTTCGAGACAGCCGCGATTGCCACAGGGACAGGCCTCGCCGCCGGGAACCAGGGATATGTGGCCGATCTCGCCGGCATTGCGGAAGGCACCGCGCACCGGCTGGCCGTCCTGCACCTGGCAGCCGCCGAGGCCGACGCCGAAATAGAGATAGTAGAAATCGCGGAAAGCCCGGCCGGCGCCATAGAGGCGTTCGCCGAGGGCAGCGGCCGCATGATCCACCTCGATGAAGGACGGCAGCCCGGCCACCGCTTCGAGCGACTCGGCGATCGGGAATTCCTGCCAGCCCTCAAGCGTCGTTGGCCCGACGAAGCTCATCGCCTCGACATCGAAGGGCCCTGGCATGGCAAGCCCAACGCCCAGCATGCGCCCGCCCGGCCGCAGGGCGCGAAATCGGGCGACGAACCCGGCGATCTCCTCCAGCGCCCTGGCCGGCGCCAGATGGGGAATGTTGCGCCGGTCGCTGGCGATCACTTCGCCGGCGATGTTGATCAAGGCCGCCTCGATGCCGAATGGTGTCACATGGACGCCGATGGCAAACCCGCCGTCGGGATTGATCGCGAGGCTGGTGGCGGGATAGCCGCGGGCCTTGCGGGCCTGGCGCGAACCCGCCACGAAATTCAGCTCTTCCAATTCCCGGATGATGTTGGAAACGGTCTGGACCGTGAGGCCCACGTGGCGGGCGATGTCGCCGCGGGCGATGGGCCCGTGCAGCCGGATGGTTTCCAGCACGATCCGCCGGTTATAGGGCCTGCCGAACTCCTGATTGGTCCCCTTGAGCGCCATGTTCCGCCGCCCTCACCTCGCGAAGCTAATCACGGGCCAAAAATCAAATCAAATGGAATTATTAAAATTTGCACTGTTCCGGCGGCAGCCATCTTCTGCCGCAAGTGGCGACACCGGCTGGGTTGCGGAGGGATCCCGGCGCACCTTCGAAAACCCTCTGGGCAGAAGTGCTCGAGACAAAACGCCGTCTCGATATCTGCTTCGTGACACTCATTGACGTGCACGCGACCAGCGAGCCCGTGGAAGGGGAGGCAATTCGGGCCGCCAGAGACGCGGTGACTTGGCTTCTACGGAATGCAACCGAACTTGCAGTGCTGGTGAACAACTACCAGCGGCAACAGCTAACACAAGCGCTGGAGACTCTCGATGATGACGACCAGAATTCAGCGGAGGCCACCGTGTTGCGGGAACAGCTCACAGCACTGCACCATCCGGTTAGAGTCATCATTGATCGGGTAGAGCCGACCGTCCATGGCGGCATATATCTCTAGTCGCCATCCTCAGAAGGAGGCGCGGCATGACCGCGCCTTCTTCTTTGCCTTGCCAGCTTTCGCTCATCCCGCCCGACTCACTTCAGCACCGTCTTATTGACTCGCGCTAGGCAATGAGCTTTCACTTATGCAGCGATTCTTAGGAGGACGAGATGGAGATATCTCTGGTCACGATTCCGACGATTGTTGGGGCGACAATTGGAATGGCGCTCTTCGGTGCGATCATCGCTTGGATCATCCGGAAGGCTTCAGGAATTCGCTTGGTGCCGTCTTACGCGGCCGGAGTATTAATTATGACTTTCATTGCCCCGCAATTGGCTGTTTGGGGAAGCGATGGCACGGAGACATACGCCGGACAATGGTTGATTTATGCAGTCGGCGGTCTACTGGGATTTCTCATCTTGATCTTAACCGCAAGAAGGAAATCTCCAGCCCAGTAAGATCGTGAGAGCATCTTCCGGCAATGTCGGATCAAGAGTGGGACAAGCTCAAACCGGAATCGATCTGGCACTCAGGATTCAACCCGCACCAAGACAGCCCGCGGCAGCGGCCGCGCTCTTTTTTTTCAGTTGTCGCGTTGATATGCTGGATTTGCATTGCACTACTCGTCCAGCCCGGTCCACTTACCAGCATCATGTTCCGCGACCGCGTCTTCAATGGTCCTGGCCGCTTTTTCCAGCCGTTCAGAATGTGAATCGTCCGATGATCCGGGCCGAAGCGCATATCTGGCTTTCAATTCAACCGACAACTTGAGACCAGTTCGACCAAGACGAACGAATTGCCGCTTTCGCTCTTGGAACCATTCTTCGTAGTCAGGCGGAGACGCAAATTCCCCCATGGCCGATACTCGACTTTTTGCAACGGCTAAGATCGAAGAAATTGACAGGGCTCTGTAGGTAAAATCTGAGTCCATTGACTTCCAATCAACATCTTCGGCAAACGATGGGCTATCCGGCATATCTTCCAGTGCCTCAAGTTCCTCCTGCCCATGATCACGTGGAACATACTCGCCTTCGTCTTCTACCACAGCAACACAGCGTTCAACGAAGTCATCCAAGGCACACACAATTCGAATCGCGGCATAGTTGGCGTGGCGTTTGGTGCTTCGCCGGTCTTTTATCAAATCGCCGAGAATCGAGAGCCCTGCGCCAAAACAAACGCCAATAAATCCCCAAATTGCCTCGCTCATGCAAATTGTCTCCGCCAATGCACCGGATCAACCCCTGCATCCGCCACCCGCTCCGCTCGGTTGCCGCACGTCCAACCTCGAATACCCCCGCCCCAATTTCGTTTCACTCATTGAAGCCCACATTAGTGCTCGCCTGTGTCAGAATGTCGCTGCATCACCAATTCGCGATAGCTATAAGCTTGGGATGGCGAAAATCTCTTTCAAACAGGCGGACGTTAGCAGGGCGATCAAAGGCGCCCGTGCGGCAGGACTTGACGTGAGTCGCGTCGAGATAGAGTCTAGCGGGCGCATCATCATTTTTCCGAGGGGTGCAGAAGCACCCACTCCGGAAGGTGAGCTAGACAGGTGGATAGCAGCAAATGCGCGTCAGACTGAAGGGCATTAACAAGGCTTGCGTAAAGCTCGCGGACGGCACTCGCATCACCTATTGGTATGCGTGGCGTGGGGGTCCCCGACTTGAAGGACAGCCCGGAACATCGGAATTTGTGGCGTGCTACAATGCCGCCATTGCGGAGAAGGTGAAGCGACCCGCTGGCACCCTACAATCCATAGTTGATGGATTTGAGCGAAGTGCCGAATATGCGCGCCTCGCACCGAAGACGAAGCATGACTATGACCGCTACCTGGCGCAAATTGAAACCCGCTTCGGAAGCTTCCCTCTTTCCGGACTCAGGGATAGGCGCTCAAGAGCGATCTTCAAGGAATGGCGCGACGAAGTTGCCGAGCGTTCGCTGCGGACGGCCGACTACGGCTGGACCGTTTTGGCGCGCATTCTGTCCTGGGCATATGACCGTGGGCTGACCGAGGCAAACCCATGTGAGCGTGGTGGACGCCTTTACAGTAACAGTCGCGTGGATTCCGTTTGGACCGAAGACGACGAAAATCGGTTCATGGCGAAGGCTTCCGCGGCACTCAAGCTTGCCCTCATGCTCGCCATCTGGACCGGACAACGGCAAGGCGACCTATTGCGCCTTCCGTGGGCAGCATATGACGGCAGCAGGATCACACTCCGGCAGCGGAAGACCGGCACTCGAATGGTGATCCCTGTGAGTGCTGCTCTCAAGGATGCACTGGACGATGCCGCTAAGACGAAAAAGAGCACAATCATCCTCACCAATCAGGACGGGCACCCATGGACCGAAAGCGGCTTCCGGGCGTCATGGCGGAAGGCCTGCATCAAGGCCAGCATAACCGGCCTGACATTCCATGACATTCGCGGCAGCGCTGTAACCCGGCTCGCCATCGCAGGCGCGACAGAGGCGGAAATTGCCAGCTTCACCGGCCATAGCATGAATGACGTTCGCTCGATCCTTGACGCCCACTATCTGCATCGTGACCCCAAGCTTGCCCAAGCTGCAATTCACAAGCTGGAAGCGAAGAAACGGGGAACAGAAGTTTCAAAATGAACCTCAAAACGCCCTTTGAGCGTCCATCACCCCAACCGAAAAAGTATAATGAAATCATTGGTGGGCGATGCAGGACTCGAACCTGCGACCCGCTGATTAAGAGTCAGCTGCTCTACCACCTGAGCTAATCGCCCGTCCCATGAAGGACGTGCGGCCCCGTAGGGACGGGGCCGACGGCGGGGTTCCTACAGCGCCCGCCCGCCCTTGTCTACTTCCTTTTCAGCGCCCGGTTGACGCCTGAAACCACCGCCTTGAGCGAAGCGACCGCCATGCTGGTATCGATGCCGACGCCATGCATGCTCTTGCCGCCAGGCAGGCGCAATTCGACATAGGCTGCGACTTCAGCACCGGCCCCCGTTCCGATCATATGCTCACGGTAGGAGGCGAGCTCGAAGGCAAGCCCTGAATCGCGGCGGATGGCATCGACAAACCCGGCCAGCGGCCCGGCGCCGTACCCGGTGATGGTCCGGGTGCCGCTGTTGTGGGTGACCCGCGCCGACACCTCTTGCGCCTTGCCGCCCGATCCCTCGCCCGGCGTGTCCAGCGCGATGAAGCCATAGTCGCCGGTGCCATCGAGATATTCCGACTCGAAGGCCCGCCAGATCTGCTCGGGCGACGGCGTTCCCGGCAGCGTCTCGATCACGCGGCTGAATTCGCCCTCGAGAACCGGCGGCAGTTCGAGGCCGTGGCCGCGCTTCAACACCGAGGCAACCCGGCTGGTGACGGCGTGGGGTTCGAGTGTTGCCGGTGCGGCCGCTGCGCCCTCTGGCGCCGGCCCCCGCTTGAGCCCCCGGTTGACACCCGAGATGACTGCCTTGAGCGAAGCCGCCACGATGTTCTTGTCGATGCCGGCGCCAAAATAGGCCCCGCCATCGGGGAAGCGCAGCTCCACATAGGCAATTGCGGTTGCGTTGGCGCCGGTGCCAAGCGCGTGCTCGCGGTAATCGATGAGATCGAAAGCGATGCCGGTTTCGGCACGAAGGCCGGCCACGAAACCGGCGACCGGGCCGTTGCCGTGGCCCGAGATGGTCTTGAGCTTGCCGTCTACGGTGATCTCGGCGGTCAGCGTCTGGTCGTGCGAATGGTCGCTGTCATACTTGCTCTTGTGCTCGATCAGCTCGTAGCGGCCGTTGGCGTCGAGATATTCCTTCTCGAAGGTTTGCCACAGGCGCTCGGCGGGAAGCTCGACCCCTTCGCCGTCGGCGATCGCCTGCACCAGCTTGGAGAATTCGATCTGCAGCCGGCGCGGCAGTTCGATGCCGTGCTCCTTCTCGAGAATATACGAGATGCCGCCCTTGCCCGACTGGGAGTTGATGCGAATGACCGCCTCGTAGCTCCGCCCCAGATCCATCGGGTCGATCGGCAGATAGGGCACTTCCCAAAGGGGCGAGTTGGACGCCGCCATGGCCTTGAAGCCCTTGTTGATGGCATCCTGGTGCGAGCCCGAGAAGGCGGTGAAGACGAGATCGCCGGCGTAAGGGTGGCGTGGATGAACGGGGAGCTGGTTGCAGTATTCCGCCATGCGCACCAGGTCGCTAATGTTGGAACAGTCGAGCCTGGGATCGATGCCCTGGCTGAACAGGTTCATGGCCAAGGTCACCAGGCAGACATTGCCGGTGCGCTCGCCATTGCCGAACAGCGTGCCCTCGACCCGGTCGGCACCGGCCATCAGGGCAAGCTCGGTTGCCGCCACCGCGCAGCCGCGATCATTGTGGGGATGCAGCGAATAGACGATCGAGTCGCGGCTCTTGATGTTGCGGATGCACCATTCGATCTGGTCGGCGTAGACATTGGGGGTCGCCATCTCGACCGTCGAGGGCAGATTGAGGATCAGCTTTTTTTGCGGTGTCGGCTCATAGACGTCGATCACCGCCTCGCAGATCTCCTTGGCGAAATCGAGCTCGGTGCCGGTGAAGCTCTCGGGCGAATATTCATGGCGCGTCACCTGTTCCATGCCGTATTCGCGCTCCAGCCGGCGGATCAATTTGGCGCCATTGACGGCGATGTCGATGATGCCCTTGCGGTCGAGCTTGAACACAACGCGACGCTGCAATTCCGAGGTCGAGTTGTAGAGATGCACGATGGCGCTCTTCGCGCCCTTCAGGCTGTCGAAGGTGCGGCGGATCAGTTCCTCGCGCGCCTGGGTCAGGACCTGGATGGTGACGCCTTCCGGAATCTTGCGGTTGTCGATCAGGTGGCGGACGAAATCGAAATCGGTCTGCGAGGCCGACGGGAACCCCACCTCGATCTCCTTGAAGCCCATGCCGATCAAAGCGGTGAACATCCGCATCTTGCGGTCAAGCCCCATGGGCTCGATCAGCGACTGGTTGCCGTCGCGGAGGTCGACCGAGCACCAGACGGGAGGAGTGGCAATGGTGCGGCCGGGCCACTGTCGGTCTGGCAGGTCGATGGGCGGAAAGGCGCGATACTTCTCGTGCGGATTGATCATCATGGGGCTGGTCTCGGGTTCCGGTCTTAGCTGGGTTGGTGGTGAGTTGTCTCCCCGGAAGGCCCAGGCAATGCCCGGCCGGCCCTCAGGGGCAGCTAAGAAGCAGAAGCCCACGCGGCAGCGGCATGGCTGCGGGAGCGGAACGGAATGGCCGCGCGGTGGACATGAAAGCCCTATAAAGCAGCTTGTCCGGCGACGCAACCGCGGCCTGGCGGACCGGTCAACGAGCGGCGAACATGGCGGCGGAATAAGTGCTATTGTCAAAACGTAAATTCAATGTCCCGACAGTCGGGCCAAGCAGAGGAGGAATGGACCGTGAAGAAGCTATTTGTCGCCGCATTGCTGATCGGAGCCCTGGCAAGCCCGGCTTACGCCAGTCAATGCCCGGCCCTGATGAAGAATATTGACGACGCCTTGGCAACGGCCAAGGTCGATGACGCGACCAAGACCAAGATCATGGCGCTATATGACAAGGGCGAGGCCGAACACAAGGCCGGCAAACATGGCGCCTCGGTGGCCGATCTTCAGGCCGCGCTCAAGCTCCTCGGCATGTGATCGCAGCGCCGCACAACTCCAGGTGAGGGCGGCCAGTGCCGCCCTTTCTTTTTGTGCCGGCCCGGCCCGCCACGCATTGCTCCCCGCAACTGATATGCTAACATGTTAGTGTGAGCCCCCATTGGAGGGCTCCAAAACCGTCTCGGGAGGACCTAATGCTGAAGAAAACCCTGGCCTGTACCATTGCCCTCGCTGCCCTCATGGCGGCCGGCACTGCCCTGGCCGATACCAAGGACAAGAAGATCGCTCTTTCCAACAACTACGCCGGAAACTCGTGGCGCCAAGCCATGCTGAAGAGCTGGGACAAGGTGACCAAGAAGGCGGTGGCCGACGGCATCGTCGCCGCGGCGGACCCCTTTACCACCTCCCAGAACCAGGTGACCGAGCAGGCCGCCCAGATCCAGAACCTGATCCTGCAGGGCTATAATGCCATCGTCATCAATGCCGCCTCGCCCGACGCCCTCAACGGCGTGGTCAAGCAGGCCTGCGACGCCGGCATCGTGGTTGTTTCCTTCGACGGCATCGTGACCGAGCCCTGTGCCTGGCGCATCGCCGTCGACTTCAAGGCCATGGGCGCCTCGGAGGTCGAATACCTGGCGAAGAAGATGCCCGACGGCGGCAATTTGCTCGAAATCCGCGGCCTCGCCGGGGTGTTCGTCGATGACGAAATCTCCAAGGGCATCAACGAGACGGCCGGCAAGTATTCGCAGTTCAAGATCGTCGGTTCGGTGCACGGCGACTGGGCCCAGGAAGTGGCCCAGAAGGCGGTGGCCGGCATCCTGCCGTCGCTGCCCGAAGTGAAGGCCGTGGTCACCCAGGGTGGCGACGGTTATGGCGCCGCCCAGGCCTTCGCCGCCGCCGGCCGGCCGACGCCCTTGATTATCATGGGCAACCGCCAGGACGAGCTGCAATGGTGGAAGGAGCAAAAGGACAAGAACGGCTACGAGACCATGTCGGTGTCGATCGCGCCGGGCGTCTCCACCCTCGCGTTCTGGGTGGCCCAGATGATCCTCGACGGCAAGCAGGTGCCGAAGGATCTGACGGTGCCGTTCCTCAGGATCGATCAGAACAACCTGGAGGCCAATCTCGCCACCACCGAGAAGGGCGGCGTGGCCAACGTCGAGTATAGCGCCGAAGACGCAGCCAAGGTCGTGGCGGGCAAGTAGGACTTGACTCCCGAGACCATCAGACTGGACGGCGTCGAAAAGACTTTCGGCGCCGTCCGTGCCTTGGCCGGCATGGACCTGACGGTTGCGGCTGGCGAATGCCTGGGGCTGGTTGGCCACAACGGCGCCGGCAAGTCGACGCTCATGCACATACTGGCCGGAACGCTCGCCCCCACTCGCGGCGAACTGACCGCCGCCGGCACGAGAGTGGGCGGCCAATGGTCGACCGCCGCGGCGCAAGGCCAGGGCATCCGCTGCGTGTTCCAGGAACTGTCGCTTTGTCCCAACCTGACGGTCGCCGAGAACACCCGCATCGTTCACGGCAGCCTTCGGGGCCCGGGCTGGAAACCCAGGGCCCGCGCCCTCATCCGTGCCAAGCTCGATGAAATCTTTCCCGGCCACGGCATCGGGGCCGACGACGAGATCGCCAGTCTTGCCATCGGCAAGCGCCAGATGGCCGAGATCGCCCGTGCCTTCACGGTGACCGACAACCCCTTGCGCCTCGTCATCCTCGACGAACCCACCTCCTCGCTCGACGCCGTCACCACCCACCAGCTCCTCGATTATGTGCGCAGGGAAACCGCGCGCGGCACCGCCATCATCCTAATTTCCCATCTGCTCGGCGAAATCCTCGGAACCTCCGACCGCATCGTGGTGATGAAGGACGGCCGCAAGGCGGCCGAACGCGCCGCCAAGGACTTCGACCGCACCTCGCTGGTCGCCGCCATGGGTTCGGAAGCGCGCCCTGGCGATACGACGCGGGCGGCAACACGCCAAGCCTCCAATGCCGACCTCATGGTCCGCGCCGTGCCGGCAGCGGGCGGCGGCACCGCCTTTGAGGCGCGCAAGGGCGAGATCGTCGGCCTCGCAGGCCTTGCCGGCCATGGCCAAACCCGCATGCTCCTGCAGATCTTCTCGAAGGACCGCGCCGAGGTGGCGGCTCCCGTCGCCTTCATCGCCGGCGACCGCCAGTCGGACGGCATCTTCAATCTCTGGTCGATTGCCCGCAATATCACGGTCCGGTCATTCTCCGCCCTGCGCCGCGGCGGCCTGATCGATCTGGGGCGGGAGGCCCGCCTTGCCGAGGAGTGGAAATCGCGCATTGGCATCCGCACCCCCGATGTCGACAACAATATCCTGACGCTTTCCGGCGGCAACCAGCAGAAGACCCTGTTCGCGCGGGCGCTGGCCTCGGATGCGGCGATCATTCTGATGGACGATCCGATGCGCGGTGTCGATGTCGGCACCAAGCAGGAGGTCTATGGCATGATCCGCCAGCAGGCGGAACAGGGCCGCACCTTCATCTGGTACACCACCGAGATCGAGGAACTGTCGCACTGCGACCGGGCCTATGTGTTTCGCAACGGAGCGATTTCCGCCAGCCTCGCCGTCGCCGATCTCACCGAGGAAAAGGTGCTGGAAGCCTCCTTCGCCGAGGCCGCCCGATGATCGGCCGCCGGTTTCTGCGCCAGGCCCTGCCGTTTCTGTCGCTCGCCGTGGTGCTGGCCGCCATCTTCTTCGTACAGCCCCGCACCATGAGCTATTTCGGCCTCAACCTGATGCTGCAATATGCGGTGCCGATAGCCCTTGCCACCATCGCCCAGATGTTCGTGATCACCGTCAACGATCTCGACCTGTCGATCGGCCCTTTCGTCGGCCTGGTCGGCAGCATCGCCGCCACACTTCTCTATGACGATCCCGTACTCGGCATGGCTGCCCTCCTGGCCTGCATCGCGGCATACGGCGCGGTGGGCGCCCTCATCCATTCGCGCAACCTGCCCTCGATCGTGGTGACGCTCGGCCTGTCTTTCGTCTGGCTCGGCATTTCGGTGCTGATCCTGCCGACGCCCGGCGGCAACGCGCCCGGCTGGCTGAAATGGCTGATGGCCGTGCAAATCCCGCTGGTGCCATTTCCCATCGTCGCGGCCATCATCATCGGCGGCGCGGTGCAGCTTGCATTGATGTATTCCTCCTTCGGCGTCATCGCCCGCGGTGCCGGCGGCAATCCCCGGGCCCTTGCCCGGGCCGGCTGGTCGATGTTGTGGACCAAGGTCGCCATGTACAGCCTCGCCGGGTTCTTCGGCGTGCTGTCGGGACTGTCGCTCCTGGGGTTGACCACTTCGGCCGACGCCCATGTGGCCGACCGCTACACGCTTTATTCGATTGCCGGAGTGATCCTCGGTGGTGGTGAATTCATCGGCGGCCGGGTTTCGCCCATGGGGGCCGTGGTCGGCGCCTTGACGCTCGCCTTGGCCGGCTCGTTCCTGATCTTCCTCAGGATCTCGCCCGACTGGCAGATCGGCGCGCAAGGGGCGATCCTGATCGTCGTGCTGGCGCTGCGCGCCGCCGTGACCCTTGGCGAGGCCCGCCGATGAACGCGCTTATCAACCGCCTCCGCCACCAGCCCTGGATCTGGTCCTTCCTCGCCGCCGCCCTAGTGTGGATCGTCACCGTCACCTGGCTGCGTGGGCAAGGGGCCGGCGAAATCCTCACCGCCGCCCTTTCCTTCGCCACCTTCTCGATCATCGTCGGGCTGGGCCAGATGATGGTCATCACCACCGGCCCCGGCAATGTCGACCTGTCGATCCCGGCCACCATCACGCTCGCCGGCGTCGTCGCCATGAAGGTGATGGACACCGACAACGCCCGGCTGCTCATCGGCATCCTTGCCGCCCTGGGGGTGAGCCTCCTGGCCGGCATCTTCAACTACGCCTTGATCCGGCTGCTGCGCATGCCGCCGATCATCGCCACCCTGTCGTCGAGTTTCCTGATCCTGTCGACCGCCATTTCCTATGGCCGCGGCATCCGCATCAAGCCGCCGCCGATGCTCGACGACTTCGCCACTTTCCGCCTGACCGGCATCCCGGTGGCAACACTCTTCGTGCTGGCCGTGAGCTTTGTGATGGCACTGGTCCTGCGCCGCACCGTCTATGGCCGCAGCGTGCTAGCCATCGGCCAGAATCCGCGCGCCGCCTGGCTGGCGGGCCTCAAGGTCGATGGCGTGCGCTTTGCCACCTATGTGCTGAGCGGCTTTCTGTCGGGAGTCTGCGGCATCGTGCTGTCGGGGTTTTCGGGCGGCGCCGCCCTCGACATGGGCGAGGAGTTTCTGCTTTCCTCGATTGCGGTCGTGGTGATCGGCGGAACCTCGGTGGCCGGCGGCAAGGCCAATGTGCCGGGCATCTGGGGGGCCGCTCTGTTCCTGTTCCTGCTGGTCACCATGCTCAATACCTTCCACGCCAGCGCCGGAATTCGCCTGATCATGACCGGCCTCATCATCATCGCCGTCATCGTCATCGCCGGCGGCGACGAGCAGCGCTAAATTTGGATGGCGGCCCCATGCCGGTCACAGTTTGTTGGCAACTGCCTTCGCCGCCCTGATCGCCTTGTTCAGCCTGCCGCACCGGCGCTTGCCGGCCAGTGCGAAGACGACATCGCCAGGATCGACAAGGCGCTCGCCAGCAAGGACCTATCGCCCGGTGACAAGGCCCAGCTCAAGGACATGCGCAACCAGGCGGCCCAGCTGTGCGGCGCCGGCCATCAGCGGGAGGGCCTCGACGTTACCTCCGAGGCCAAGACCATACTCAATATTCAGTAGCTATTTTTCAACCTTGCAGACGCCGACCTTGCTGCCCTTGGCGGTGAGCCATGGTTCCAGACTCGCCGCCGCCATGCGATTGAGATTGAGCCAGGAAAGTTCGTCGGTCTCGTAACCCTTTTTCAGGTAGCGGTAGATCTGCCAGGCCGCCTCGGAATTGTAGAGGCTATTGACGAATTCGACGCCGGAGCTTCCGAGATCGCGGTTGTAGAGATAGGTGAATTCCCGCCGGATATTTAGATAACGGTCGAGAGAGTTGAAGAAACGGCCATAGTCCGTCCCGGTGCATTTCCCGTATGGACACTTCTCCATCTCTTTGACAATTTCGTCGGCCGTATCGCTGACATATTGGCGGTCGGACTTGGCGGAACCCTTCACCGATGTCCGCTGCACCGACAGGAACGTTCCCCGGTTGAAATCGAAGCACGGCAATTTTTCCGGCGTGGTGCCAGCAATGCCCTGCCCCCAGCCCTCCACCGTCCTGACAATTTCGCCGAAACGGAAAGTCACGAAGAATACCATGAAGCACAGAACCAACAAGAAACCTGGCCGGGTGACCCATTCGGGAAAGCCTGACGAATCGCCATTGGTGTGTTGGATTTCGCGCCTCATGTGCAAGCGCGCGCGGTGACTTCGGTCGAGAGGATGTCGACGATTTCTTCCGGCGGCGAATACAGCCATCCGAAGTCGTCGGCCGAGAACAAGCCGCGCCGTACCAAGCCGCGAAGACTTGCTGCCAGCTTGGGATTGAGACTGGTGGTAAGGGCATAGTCCGCTCCGGCGCTGCCAGCATTGACGAGTGTGACCTTCCGAGTCTCGGTCGACCATGGTGATGTTTCGGATTTGGCCTGTGCCGCCGTCACCTTGTCGAGCGCACTATCCACCGGCCGCCCGGCCTGCATATTGAGCAGAAAACGGACGTAGTAGCGCTTGGCGGTGAAATAGGCCTGCAGATTATCCGCTAGCTGGGCCCGGTAAAAATTGTCGCAGAAGCGCTCCGTCTTCATCGCCGTGAGGCAGGCAAGATAGCTCGTCGCCCGCTCGACCGACGTTCGGTATTGCAGCGGCACGACGAGGCCTGGAACCGTGCCGGTGTCACGGGTGAGCACCGCATAGCGCCCCATATCGGCCTTGGTGATGCAGGCGGCGTTGATCGTTGCCTCGGTGGCGTTGACGAGTCCCTCGCCGAAGGCCGATGCGACGTTCAAATTCATTTCGGACGGCGAACGCGACGGACTGGCATCATAGGCCGGAATGAACACATAGCGCATGAACAGCGGGAAGGCGTTGAAGCTCGCCGTGAAGAAAACAATGGTCGCCGCGATCTTCGCCAGTTGCCTGACCAGTTTCGGAGTCCGAAACGGCGGCCCTCCCCCGTCGGTTTCCTGGATGGCGACCGGAACGGCGGCAGTCGGCCGCGCCGGCGTTACTCCTCTTTGGCCAAATGCCATGGCTGCCTCCCCCGCGTGCGGCGGCATTAAAACATCGGGGAATTAACCTCTGGTGAACTTGTCTGCCCGAGTTGGCTCCATTTCCCCACGATATCGGGCTTGAGCGACACCACGAAGGCGACGACCTTGTCCGGCAGGGGGTTCGGCACCTTGAGCTCGGTCATCGAGTCGACCAGCAGCCTGGCCGACTCGTTCCAGTCCTTTTCGTCGATCTTGAGACCTTGATGGGCCTCTTTCATCGAGCGGCCCACATAGAAGCACGGTCCCCCGCTCTGCTCGCACAGGAACTCGACGATCATCTGGGGATGCGCTTGCCGGACGATTCGCTGTGGCCGACGAAAAAGCGGCCAAGGCCCGGATCGGTATCGAGCTTCTTGAGAAAGCTGTCGGTAACGGCGGCGAGGAGAAGGCCCTCTTGGGCGTTCCTTCGATCTGGCTGTCGTAAGCCCCGCCAAGGGGGCTAACAACCGGAGCGGAACAGCTGGTCTTCCGGTTTCACCGCTCGAAGGCCAGAACCGCGAAGACGATCGCCGCCAGCATCGATATCCAGACCCCCGACACCAGAAGCTCCATGCGCGGATAGAGCGACTGGTCGCCGGTCCGCGCCATGCGGCCGGCGGTCATGCGGGCGAGCCCGTGGCAGACGGTCATCAGCACGGCGAAGGCCAGCAGCACTTGGATCCAGCTGTTGGGTTCGACGCCGGGCGGCAGGCTCCACCACAGGGCAAGCCCGGTGATCCAGATCATGGCGATCACCAGATCGGCGAAGGCCGCCAGCTGGCGCCGGAGATAGACCAGGGCGGCGCGGCGCTCGCCGGTCTCGCTGGCGGCGATCCGGATATTGACATAGTTGGCGATGCTCATGCCGGTCCCGGTGGCGATGGCAATCAGGTGGGCAATGAGCAAAATCGTCTTCATGGCGTTAGAATCCTCCCCGCGCCAGTTCCCCTTTCCCGGTCAGATATCTAGCACGCCTTCCATGATTTGCACCGCCTGGCCGGCGACCCGGGCGGAGGCGAGCTTTCCACCCGCCACATCGGCCTCGAGACGGAGGTTGGAAGGGCGGCCCATCTCGTAGCCCTGCTCGATGTCCCACCGATGGGTCCCCTCGCCCAGGGCTTCCGCCACCAACAGTTGGGCGGCCAACAGTGCGGTGGCCGAGCCCGTCGCCGGATCCTCGGGAACGCCGGAGGTAGGTGCAAACATGCGGGCCCGGTAGGAGGTGCGGGCATCGTCGCCCCCGGGAGCATAGAAATAGGCCATGTCGGTGCCGAGTGGAGTGACGAGGGCCGACCAGAGCGGCTCAAGCGGCCGGGCCTTCGCCAGCGCTTCGCGCGAGGCGAGCGGCACATGCAGGCAGCGCGGGCCGCCCTGGTGCAGCCCCGGTCGATGATCGCCAAACCCGATATCGGACGCAACGAGGCCGACGGCACCGGCGATATCGTCTGCCGCCGGAAGCGCTGCCTCGACCCGGAAGGGGGTTACCGGGGCGGTGAAGATGGCGCGCGGCACCGGCCCGATGCGGATCACCTTGACCGGCACCAGGCCCGCCACTTCCTCCAGGCGGATGTCCGTCTCGAAGCTGCAGCCGTCCTTGTGCTTCTGCGTTGCTAGCAGGATGGCGCAGCCTACCGTCGGATGGCCGGCGAAAGGAATCTCGCCAGTCGGGAAGAAGATGCGCACGCTCGCGGTATTGGCCGGGTCCTTCGGCGTCCTCACGAAGATCGTCTCCGAGAGATTGAACTCGCGGGCGATGGTCTGCATCTGGATATCGCTCAACGCATCGGCATCGAGCACCACGGCCAGGGGGTTGCCGCCGAATTTGACTGTGGTGAACACATCAAGGGTATGAAATTTCAAGCGCATCCTGACGACTCCTCATCCAAGCACTCCAGCCGATGTGAAATAACGTATGATTTCCTGAGCATAGAGTGGCATTCTTGAATCGATCTGGGAAGTCCCGCGGATGGCCTCGATGGCCGCAAGCTCGGCTTCGGCATCGGTCTCCTGGTGCCGGGCAAAGCGGGCGGCCAGCCCGCCGAAATCCTCGGCAAAGCGATAGGCCTCGACCACCGCCAGACGCTGCCCGTCGAAAATGGCAAAGAGCGGCCCGGCCTCGGCCTCGCCGGCATCGAGACCGGTTTCCTCGGCAAGCTCCACATGCATGGAATGCCGGATGTCGACAGTGCCGTCGGCCCGGACATCGCGCCGCTCCAAGGTGCCGGACGGCGGATAGACCTTCCCGGCATTGAGAGTGCGCGCGCCCATGACACCGAACAGCAAGGCCCCATCGGCCGACAGAACCGCCGGCACGCCAAAACAGTTGCGCGCCGAGGGATCGGGAAAACCCCAGTCGCGCCAGGCGAGAAAACTCGCATAGTCGCTGACGGAAAACTCCGCCGCAAGCATGCCGCCGGTCACCGCGGCCGTCCGGCAGATCAGTACTTCGCCGTTCCACAAATGGGGATTTTCGGCCAGCCGCTTGCGCCAATGGTCTTCGATGCGGGGCTTCTCGGCCTCGGCAAAGTCCCATGAGCCCTGGCCAAGGCGCAGATCGAGACCGGTCAGTGCTTCCAGCCTGGGGCTCATAGGGAGGGCGCCACCGCGTCCCAGATGAGCTTTACCGAAACCAGCGCCAGCAGGGCTTCGATCACCCGGAAGAACAGTTTTTCCGGAATCCAGCGTGTCGCCTGGTAGCCGGCAAAGGCCCCCGCGACCGCCACCGGCGACAACAGCAGGGCGGTTTCGACATTGCCCGGGTTGAACTCGCCAAGCTGCCAGTAGGGCGGAATTTTCAAGGCATTGACGATGGCGAAGAGGATGGTGCTGGTGCCGGCGAACTCCATCTTTTCCATTTTCTGCGGCAGTACATAGATCTGATAGGGCGGCCCGCCGGCATGGGAGACGAAACTGGTGAAGCCGGCGATGGTGCCCCACAACAGGCCGCGCGGCACGTCGGCGGGCTTTGGCGCAATATTGCCGCGCCGCACCAGGGCATTGACGCAGAAGGCGAGAGCAATGACGCCAAGCAGCAGCTTGACCAGCCGGTCGTTGGTAATCGACGCCGTGGCCCAGCCGATCGCGATGCCGAGCGTCATCGCCGGCAGCAGAATGGCGATGTTGCGCCTGTTGTAGGCATGACGATAGACCCACAGGCCGAACAGATCGCTGACGATGAAGATGGGCAACAGCATCGCCGCTGCGGCGACCGGCGGGATCACCAGGGCAAGCAGCGGCACGCCCAGAACCCCCACCATCTGCAGCCCGCCCTTGGACAGGCCGACGGCGAAGGCGGCCAGTGTCGCAAGAGCGTAAAACGTCAGGTCCTGCATCAGGCGAACTCGGGCCCGAGCTTCACCGCGTCATGGGGCAGGCCGAGAAATTCGCACAGCATCTCGACGACGAAATTGTGGTCCTCGCGCTGCGGCACGTCCGACACCGTCACCGCTCCCACCACCCCGGTGCCCTTCACATGAATGGGAAAGGAACCGCCGTGGGGCGCATAGTCGAGCGGGTCGGTGCCGCGATCGGCACCGAGCACCGCCACCTTCTCGGCAAGCTCCCGGCCGACCCGGTAGGAACTGCGGTGATAGCGGAACGTCACATTGCTTTTGCGCCGCACCCATTCCGGATTGTCGGCGTCGGTGCCGGGCAGTGCCGCATAGAACAGCGGCCGGCCGCGGTGCCGGATGTCGATGACCAGCGGCAGCCCGCGGGCCAAGGCCTCGGCGCGCATGCGGCTGCCGAGCGACCAGGCGTCGGCCTCGTCGAAGCGGTCAAACCGCAATTTCTCCTCCTGCAGGATGAGCCGGGCGATGTCGTCCTTGAGGGTCAAGCTGTGATCTCCCGGGGCGCCGGCTTCGGGCCGGTAAGAATTCGTTAAGGGTGCGGCGTAAATGGCCCGCGCCTGGCATTCAAGCTGCAACGTTCGCATGTGAAATTCAACATCGAAACGGGAAATGCAGCCATGAACGCCGTAGCCAACCGGATCGCCGCCGCCCCTGCAACCGCCGAGGGGACTGCAACCCGCCCGAAATCGGCGGAAATGACGCCGGGCCCCGGTTTCCGCATCCGCCGCGACATCGAGCGCCCCGCACCCGAACTCGTCGCCCTGTTGGGTGAATTCGAGACACCCGACATCAGCGACACGCTGAACCGGCTCTACACCATGAGCCATGACATCCACAACGTGGTGAACGCCGCGGCCCTTGCCGGACCTGCTTGCACCGTTAAGGTATTTCCCGGCGACAATCTGATGGTCCACAAGGCACTTGATGTCGCCAGGCCCGGCGACGTCATCGTTATCGATACCAGCGGCAGCCCGCGCAACGCCGTGCTCGGCGACCTGGTGGCAACCAAGGCCAAGCATCGCGGCATCGCCGGCTTCATCGTCGACGGCCTGGTGCGCGACCTGCCGGCCCTCCGGGACCTGGGCCTGCCGATCTACGCTCGCGGTGTTACGCCCTTCGGCCCATTGCACCGCGGTCCCGGCGAACTCAACTATGCGGTAAGCTGCGGCGGCATCGTGGTCAATCCCGGCGACATCGTGGTCGCCGACCAGAGCGGCATCGCCGTTGTCCGCCGCGAGGTCGCGGCCGAGACCCTCAACCGCCTTCTCGCCCATCGCGCCAGGCTGCAGCAATACGTGGTCGACGTGAAGGCGGGTAAATTCTCCAACGAATGGGTCGACAGGCAGCTCATGGCCGATAACTGCCTGGTGGAGTGACATGGGAGTTGCACCGATGATCCGGCGGGCCGCCTTCCAGGGACTTCGCCTTCTCGAATTCGCCGCATGGCGCGATCGCCTGCGCTTTGCCGGGCTGAAACGGGCCTATTACAGCACCCTATGGGCCACCGCCGCCGGCACCGTCGGGGCCCGCTGCGAGCCGTGGAACTTCGGCTTCCTGCGGATCAGCCGGGGAAGCGTTGCAACCATCGTCAGGGACTCGGAACTCCGCCTCGATGATCATCTGACCCTCGAGCTCCTCGGCAACAAGCTTCTGACCTTCGAGCTGCTCAAGGAGCGCGGCCTGGCGACGCCGCGCCATGTCCGCTTCAGCCTCGGCAACCTCAAGCCGGCGCTCGATCTCATGGCGGAGACGGGCCGTCCCATCGTGGTCAAGCCGCTCGCCGGCACCGGCGGCGGCAATGGCGTGACCACCGGCATCACCGGCGTGCCCGACATCGTTCGCGCCGCCATCGCGGCGGCGGGCCATGATCCCGATCTCCTCGCCGAAGAGCAGCTCGAGGGCCATTGCTACCGCCTGCTCTATCTCGACGGCATCCTGATCGACGCGATCCGCCGCGATCCGCCCCGCCTCACGGGCGATGGTCGCCGCAGCATTGCCGCCCTTGCCCGCGCCGAAACCGCAGCGCGGCTGCAGGCCCGCCCCACCATCGCCATGAGCCCGCTGCACCTCGACCGCGATGCACGCGCCTATCTGAAGGCCCAGGAGCTGGCACCGCGCAGCATTCTTGGCCCCGGCCAGCGAATTGTGGTGAAGCGCGCCGTCAACCAGAACAGTGCTGCGGAAAATCATGTGGTGATGACGACCGTTCATCCCTCGACCGTGGCGCTGTGCAGCAAGCTGGCCAAAGACCTGTCGATCCGGTTTGCCGGCTTCGACATCATCGCCCGCGATATCGCCCGCCCCTTGGCTCCCGCCAACGGCTTGATCGGCGAGATCAACACCACCCCGGCGTTGCATCATCACGAGCTGGTAGCGAGCCCCCGGGCTCCCGGCTGGGTTGCCGCCCAGATTCTCGATCATCTGTTCAGCACCCGCTCGGGTCTCATCGCCCTGCCCGGCGCCTTCGCCGAAGCTCTGCCAATGTTCAAGGTCGCCGTATGAAACTCGATACTTCAACGCCGGTGCTGATCCTCGGCGGCAAGGAGAACTCCCTGTCGGTTGCCCGTCATCTCGGCAGCCTTGGCGTGAAGGTGCGGGTAAGCGGCCCGCCGAGCTGCTGGGGCCTCTACTCGCGTCATTGCCTCGAACCGATCCCGGTTCCCCGCGGCATCGAGCAGGTTTCGTTCTGGAAGCAACTCCTCCTCGGCGGCGACCGCCGCCTCGACGGCCATATCGTGCTGGCGATGAGCGACGACGCCATCGAGTTCGTCGGCGCCCATCGCGACGAGCTCCTGTGCCGCTACAGGCTCGATGACGCCAATGCCGGACTGCAAGGAAAGTTTCTCGACAAGATCGAGACCCTCGAACTGGCCGCAAGGGCCGGTATCGCGGCCCCGCGCTTCTGGCGGATCACCCGCCCCGACGACTTGGCCCAACTGCGCCACAAGATCGTCTTTCCCGCCGCCGTCAAGCCGGTGCAGTCGCACAAGTTCATCAAAGCTTTCGGCAAAAAGCTGTTCATCGTCAAGGAGAGCTTCGATGAGCTCGCCGCCAAGGTCGCGCTCGCCTGGCGGAACGGCATCGAGGTGTTTGTGATCGAGATGATCCCCGGTTCCGATTCCGAGCTTTCGAGCTACTACACCTATCGCCTGGGCGACGGCCGCAAGCTCTTTCATTTCACCAAGAGCATCATCAGGCGCTGGCCGGTCAATCGCGGCAATGCCTGCTATCACCGCACCGGCCACTATCCCGAAACCCGGGCGGCCGGCGAAAAATTCTTCGACGCGGCGGGCCTTGCGGGCCTCGGCAATATCGAGTTCAAGCGCGACTCGCGCGACGGGCTGCTGAAACTGATCGAGGTCAACGCCCGCTTCACCGCCGCTCAGGAACTGGTGCGCCGGGCCGGCGTGCCGATCGACCTGATCGTCTACTGCCATCTGACCGGACAGGCGATCCCCGAGGCCCAGCAGGCGGAGAAGGAACTTCGCTACTGGTATCCGATGCGCGATTTCCTGGCCTTCGTCGAACTCTATAGGCGCGGCGAGCTCGGGCTCTTCGCCTGGCTCAAGAGCCTTGCCAGATCGGGCATGGTTTTTCCGCTGTTCTCCTTCGACGATCCGGTGCCCACTCTTGGCGCCGGGCTTGCCGTCATCCGGCGGAAGATCGCGTGAGCCATGCGGATCGAGCGGCAAGCGTTGCACCGCTTCATCTGCAATCTGCTTGAAACGCACGACGCCGGCGAACGCCAGGCCGCCGCCGTGGCCCGCCACATGGTGTGGTGCGAGATGGCGGGGCGGGGCAATTTCGGTATCGAGCGCCTGCCCATCCTGGTGAAGCGCATCAAGGCCGGGGTTCTTGCCGCCAACGCCGACATGGCCTGGGAAAGACTCGAGCCCTCGCTGGCCAGATTGGATGCCGGCGGCGGCTTCGGCTATGACGCGGCCGAGCGCGCCATGAGCGAAGCGATCGCCATGGCGAAAGCCGGCGGCATCGGCGTGGTCGGCGTCACAAACAGCAATTTCTTCGGCGCCGGCGCCTACTATGCAAACCAGGCGGCAGCCGCCGGCATGATCGGCATTGCCATGAGCAATTCCTTTCCGAAGGTCGTGGCCCCCGACGGCCTGCGACCGACGCTCGGCACCAACCCCCTGGCCTTCGGCGCCCCGCGCCAGAACGGCCGTCACTTGCTCTTCGACATGGCAACGAGTGCGCTGGCCGGCTCGACGGTGCGCGAGGCGATCGCCAAGGGAACGCTCCTGCCTGAAGGCCTCGCCATCGATAGCGAGGGAAAGTCCATCACCGATCCCGCCAAGGTAGCGGAAGGCGCCCTTCTCCCCCTGGGCGGCGCCAAGGGGTTTGGGCTTGCCTTGATGGTCGAAGTCCTCGCCGGGCTGCTAACCGGGGCCGGTGTCGGCGAAGGTGTCACCTCCATGTACAATGATTTCTCGCGCTCCGGCGACAATGGTCATTTCCTCATGGCGCTTGATATCGGGCGCTGGATCAACCGCGAGAAATTCGAGCAGCGCCTGGAAATGCTTGCGACCGCAATCCTCGCCTCCGGCCCCGGAACACGCCTCCCCGGCGAGCAGCGCTGGGACAACTACGCCCGCGCCGAAAGGGAGGGCATAGAACTCGATCCGACCCAGTGGGATGCGGTGGTGAAACTGGCGCAGGCCGCTGGTATCGACCTGGGCTGCTAACGCCTACGCCGTCAATTCCTCGCCCTATCGACCAGCTTGTTCTTGGCGATCCATGGCATCATGGCGCGGAGTTTGTTGCCGACGTCTTCGATGTTGTGGCCATCGTTCATCCGCCGGGTGGCCTTGAAGCGAGCCGCTCCCGACTTCCACTCCTGCATCCATCCGCTGGTGAACTTGCCGCTCTGGATATCGTGCAGCACGCGCTTCATCTCGGCCTTGGTCTCGGCATTGATGATACGCGGACCGGTGACATATTCGCCCCATTCGGCGGTATTGGAGATCGAGTAGTTCATGTTGGCGATGCCGCCTTCGTAAATGAGATCGACGATCAGCTTCACCTCGTGCAGGCACTCGAAATAGGCCATCTCCGGGGCATAGCCCGCCTCGACCAAAGTTTCGTAGCCGGCCCGGATCAGCTCGACCAGGCCGCCGCAGAGGACGACCTGCTCGCCGAACAAATCGGTTTCGCATTCTTCCCTGAAGCTCGTCTCGATGATGCCGGAGCGCCCACCGCCGACGCCTGAGGCATAGGAGAGCGCCAGATCATGGGCGTTGCCGCTCGCATCCTGATGGACGGCGATGAGGCAGGGCACGCCGCCGCCCTTCTGGTATTCGCTGCGCACCGTGTGGCCGGGGCCCTTGGGGGCGATCATGATGACATCGAGGGTCTTCTTCGGCTCGATCAGGTTGAAATGCACATTGAGCCCATGGGCGAAGGCGATCGCCGCCCCGTCGCGGAAGTTGGGGGCGATGTCGCCCTGCCAGATGTCGGCCTGGAGCTCGTCGGGAGTGGCCATCATCATCAGGTCCGCCCATTTGGCTGCCTCGGCGACGCCCATCACCTTGAGCCCATCGGCCTCCACCTTCTTGGCCGTGGCCGAGCCCGCCTTCAGCGCCACGGCGATGGTCTTGGCGCCGGAATCCTTGAGATTGAGTGCGTGCGCCCGGCCCTGGCTGCCATAACCGACGATCACCACCTTCTTGCCCTTAATCAGATTGACGTCGGCATCCCGGTCATAATAGACGCGCATGGCTTGAAACCCCCGTTGAATTGGTCGGGCGGGGTCTAGCGGGAGGCCAAGGCCAATTCAAGCGGCAATCGCGCATGGGCGCCTCGCCGCGGCGTCACCGGTCGCCGATCGCGGCGCGGAACTGGCGCACGGTTTCGGCCATGCCAAAGGTGAGGGCATCGGCAATGATGGCGTGGCCGATCGAAACCTCGAGCAGATTGGGCAGCGCCGCGACGAGCGCGGGAAGATTGGCCCGGGTCAAGTCGTGCCCGGCGTTGAGCCCGAGGCCCGCCGCTGCGGCCACCTTACCCGTCGCCACCACCTTGTCGAATTCATGCTTGCGCCCGACATCGGTCAGGGCACCGCCATAGGGCCCGGTATAGATTTCGACCCGGTCCGCCCCGACGGATTTAGCCAGCGCCGGGGCATTGGCATCGGGATCGACGAACACCGACACGCGTATCTTGCCGGCGTGCAGGCGCTCGATGACGCCCACGAGAAGATCCCGGTTTCCGGCGATGTCCCAGCCATGGTCTGAGGTTCCCTGGCCGGGATCGTCGGGCACCAGCGTCACCTGATCGGGACGGTTGGCCTCGACCAGCCTGAGGAAGCGCTCGTCCGGATAGCCCTCGATATTGTATTCGCGCCCGGGGAACTCATTGCGGATGAGATCGCGCAACACCGGTACATCAGCACCCCTGATGTGGCGCTCGTCGGGCCGCGGATGGACGGTCAGCCCCGCCGCCCCGGCCGCGAGCGCAATCCGCCCCAGGCCTTCGACCGACGGCCACGGCACTTCGCGCCGGTTGCGCAAGTAAGCGATGGCGTTGACATTGACCGACAGTTTGCAGGGCATGGCAGAGAGACTCCCAGGTCTCTCTCCATGGCCGCCCCCGAGGCGGCCATCCAGTATTCCGGCAAGTGCTGGATGGCCGGGTCAGGCCCGTCCATGGAGAGAATTGAGAATTCTCGCTACCAGAACAGTGGTCCGCCCAATTGGTCCGGTTTCCGGAATTAATGTCAGACCACCCGGTATTGGCCCGAACGCCAGCGAGGACGGGTCAAACCCGCATCCCCTCCGCCCCCCGGGCAATTCCGGCAACGCCGGTACGGGCGACTTCGACCAGGCCGAGCGGCACCATCAGCGAGATGAACTGGTCGACCTTGTCGGGCTTGCCGGTGATCTCGAAGACGAAGCTCTGGGTGCCGGCGTCGATGACCCGGGCCCGGAAAGCGTCGGCCAGGCGCAGCGCCTCGACCCGCTTCTCGCCGCTGCCCGCCACCTTCACCATGGCCAGCTCGCGGGTCAGCGCGTTGCCGTTGACCGTAAGGTCGGCCACCGAATGCACCGGCACCATGCGGTCGAGCTGATGGATGATCTGGGTGATGACCGCCGGGGTACCGGTGGTGACGATGGTGATGCGCGAGACGTGTTTCTCGTGCTGGGTCTCGGAAACGGTGAGCGAGTCGATGTTGTAGCCGCGGCCCGAGAACAGGCCGATGACGCGCGCCAAGACGCCCGGCTCGTTGTCGACGATGACCGACAGCGTGTGGGTTTCGACTGCCGGCTTGCTGGTCTCGAGGAAATAGGCCGAACCCGTGGAGGCGAGATGAGCGTTCATGTGTTTCTCCTCAAACCAGCATCTTGCCCTTGGCGTCGATGGCCGAGCCCACCTCGGCGTCGGGCACATCTTCGCCCATCAACATCTCGTTGTGGGCCTTGCCCGACGGGATCATCGGGAAACAGTTGGCGAGTGCCGCCACCCGGCAATCGAACAGAACCGGATGCGGCGTGGCCATCATCTCCTTGATCTTGCCGTCGAGCTCGGCCGGCTTTTCCGCCCTGATGCCGACACAGCCATAGGCCTCGGCCAGCTTGACGAAATCGGGGAGCGAGTCGGTGTAGCTTTCCGACAGGCGGTTGCCATGCAGCAGCTGCTGCCACTGCCGCACCATGCCCATGTACTGGTTGTTGATGATGAAAATCTTGATCGGCAGGCGGTACTGCACCGCCGTCGACATTTCCTGCATGGTCATCAGCACCGAAGCGTCACCGGCGATGTCGATCACCAGCGACTTGGGATGGGCCTGCTGCACGCCCACTGCGGCGGGCAGGCCATAACCCATGGTGCCGAGGCCGCCGCTGGTCATCCAGCGGTTGGGCTCGTCGAAGCGGAAGAACTGGGCCGCCCACATCTGGTGCTGGCCCACCTCGGTGGTGATGTAGACGTCCTTGCCGCGAGTCAGGGCATAGAGCCGCTCGATCGCATATTGCGGCATGATGACATCGGCGTTCTTGCGATAGCGTAGGCAATCGCGGGCCCGCCAGCCGTCGATCTCTTTCCACCAGGCCTCGAGCGCCTTCTTGTCGAGGGCGAGCGACTTCGCCTTCCACACCCGGATCATGTCGTCGAGCGCATGGGCGACATCGCCGACCACCGGAATGTCGACCCGGACCGTCTTGTTGATTGAGGAGGGATCGATATCGATGTGGATCTTCTTCGAGCCCGGCGAGAACGCGTTGAGCCTCCCGGTGATGCGGTCGTCGAAGCGGGCGCCCACACAGATCATCACGTCGCAGTCATGCATCGCCATGTTGGCTTCGTACATGCCGTGCATGCCGAGCATGCCGAGCCAGTTCTTGCCGCTCGCCGGATAGGCGCCAAGCCCCATCAGCGTCGAAGTGATCGGGATATTGGTCATGGCGACGAATTCGCGCAGCAGTTTCGAGGCGGTGAGCCCGGAATTGATTACCCCGCCGCCGGTATAGAGGATCGGCCGCTTGGCCGTGGCGATCAGTTCGACGGCCCGGCGGATCGCCTCCTGGTCGGGCTTCACCTTGGGCCGGTAGGTCTTGTGCTCGATGTTCTTGGGGCCGACATATTTGCCGGTGGCGAACTGCACGTCCTTCGGAATGTCGACAACCACCGGGCCGGGCCGCCCGTGGGTCGCCACATAGAAGGCCTCGTGCAGGATGCGGGCGAGATCGTTCACGTCCTTGACCAGGTAGTTGTGCTTGGTGCAGGGACGGGTGATCCCCACCGTGTCGCATTCCTGGAAGGCGTCGCTGCCGATCAGATGGGTCGGCACCTGGCCGGTGAGGCAGACCATGGGGATCGAATCCATCAGCGCATCGGTCAGCCCGGTCACCGCATTGGTGGCGCCGGGTCCGGAAGTGACCAGCACCACGCCGCATTTTCCGGTCGAGCGGGCATAGCCTTCCGCCGCATGGGTGGCGCCTTGCTCGTGGCGGACCAGGATGTGCTTCACCTTCTCCTGCTGGAAGATCTCGTCGTAAATCGGCAGCACCGCCCCGCCGGGATAGCCGAACACATGCTCGATCCCCTGGTCGGCCAGCGCTTTGAGCACGATTTCCGCACCCGTCATTTCGCCCGTAGCCATCGTCAACCTCTTGGTCCTGACCCCGTTTCGTCAAACACGCATTTGTCGTCAAGGCAACAAAAAAGGCCCCCGAGGGAGCCTGTTTTCCGCGCACCACCGTTAATCCTGGAGGCCTTAAGCCTCCCCGGCGCTGCGCGGTCCTACGACGAGAATACTGTTCATGGGGCGGCTTTGTACGTGGGCGGAGGAACAAGGTCAAGACCTTGTCCTACTCCGCCCAACCTTACCGTTCACCCCGGGTTGCCGTCAGGCCCGTTTAACCGAATCCTGCCAGAACTCGAAAGCCGCCAGAATGGCCACCAGCGCACCCAGGATGAAGTGCCAGATGCGCAGCTGGCCGGCCAGGCCATAGTCGATGACAAACACCGAAATCATCAGCCAGACACCGGCGGCGAACTGGACGATTTCCTCAAGGCGAAGCCGGTTCATGGCCTCGAACAACACCATCGCCAGAATCACCACGCCGACGGCGAGCCCGTTGAATAACGCCGGTCCGCTCGCCTCCCTGAAGACCGTGATCGGCGCCGCCAGTACCAATATGCCGAGTATCGTGACCAGCCAATCTTCCCACGGCCGGTGGGTGGTTAACTGCAGTTGCATGAATCTCGCCATCGAAACCTCCCTCGATGAGACTCCGCGGCGCACGGCCTAAAACGCCCTTCAGCCGGGTTGTCGATGAACCGCGGCCGAAAAATGCCTCATTCCGTCGTCGTACAACTAATTTGGTGGTTCCGGCCGCCACCGCAAGGGGCTGCCCCCTGTCATTTTTTCTCAAGGAACTCCGCCACCGCCCGGTTGAAGGCCGCCGGGTTCTGCCACATGCCCATGTGGCTGACATTGGGAATGATGACCAGCCTGGCGCCGGGAATGAACTCTGCCAGCTCGGCCGTATGTTCCGGCTTGATGGCTTCGTCATACTGACCGTCGGCGATGGTCACCGGGATTTTGATCTTGGCCAATTGTTCCGGCTTGAAATCGGGCTGCGAGAACCACATGCCTGAAATCGCCTGCATGAAGTTGTCGAAGTCCTTGGGCGTAGGCGACAGCTTCTGGTAGTTGGTCATCTGCATGCCGATCGCCTGGCTGAAGACCGGATCGTTCATTACGGTCTCCTTGACGCCCGACAGATTGTAGTTGGCGCCATAGGTGAAAAGGCGGTTCAGCCGCTCCGGGTGCTGCATGGCGATCACCAGCCCGATGATGCCGCCATCGCTCCAGCCGACGAGCGACACCTTGTCGACCTTGAGAGCGTCAAGTAAGCCCAGCGTATCGGAAGCCATCAGCTCGTAGCTGTAGGGGGCGTCCGAGCGCGTCGAGCGGCCGTGTCCCCGGCTGTCGATGGCGATGACTTCGTGGGATTTCATCAACTCGGGCACCTGGTTGCCCCAATTGAGCGTGCTGCCGAGCCCGCCATGCAGCAGCAGCACCGGATCGCCGCCCGATTTGTTGTAGACCTCATAGTAGATCTTGATGCCATTGACCGCGGCAAGCCCGCTTTCGTCGGCCCTGGGGAGCGCGGCAGGTTCCGGAACCGTCTTCCACAAATCCTCGGCCGCCGCCGGGACCACAACAAGGAAAAAGGCAAACACGAAAAGCGCCAGGTTCCTCATGTGGAGTTCCTCCTTGCGGACCGCTGCCCCACCCGCTTCCATACAACAGAAAATGGCCCGCGTCAGCAGGGTCTGCTCCAATGCCCCATTTGCCCGCGCCACCAGGTGAGCTGGCGCTTGATGTAGTGGCGGGTGGCGGTTTTGGCTTTGGCAACCGCCTCGGCGAGTGATGTTTCTCCGCGCAGATGGGCCGAGAGTTCGGGCACACCGATGGCCTTCATCATCGGCAGCGCGGGGTCGAGGCCCATCAGCGGCCGGACTTCTTCGATAGCCCCTGCCGCCATCATGGCATCGAAACGGGCCTCGGCCCGGGCGTAGAGTTCCTCGCGCGCCACATCGATGAACCGGCGCTCGACCGCAATGCCGGCGAGGGCCGCGGCGCTGCGGGCTTCCTGCTGCCAGTGGCTCAAGGGACGGCCGGTGCTCTCGACTACCTCCAGGGCCCGGATCAGCCGCTGCCGGTCGTTGGGATTGAGCAGGCCGGCGGCGTGCCGATCGCGCCTCGCCAGTTCGGCCTGAAGATCGCCGGCGAAATTCCGCCATTTCTCCCGCACCTCGGACGCCACCGGCGGCACCTCGGCGAGGCCCTCTTCGAGCGCCCTGAAATAGAGGCCGGTTCCGCCGGTGATGACCGGCACGAGGCCCGCTCCCCAGGCTTCTTTCAGGGCCCTCCGCGCATCGGCCAGCCAGCGCCCGACCGAATAGGCCTCGCGTCCCGAAACATGGCCATAAAGCCGGTGCGGCACCATCGCTTCCTCGACAACCGAAGGCCGTGCCGACAGGATGCGCAGCTCGCCATAGACCTGGAGGGCATCGGCATTGACGATGGCGCCGCCCCGCTCGTGCGCCAGTTTCAGCGCCAGGGCGGACTTGCCGCTGGCGGTGGGGCCTGCGATAAGCAGTGCGCGTCTGGGCGAAGAAGTGGCCATATGGAATCCGTGCTCGTTCTCATAGCAGCCCCGGGCTCGGGCGCAATCGGCCCCGAGGTGGTGGCGATGCTGGCCGAGCATGGCGCCGATGCGCCCCATTGGCTGGCGCCGGCCGAGGCGGCGGAGGTTGCAAGCTTTCCGCGCCTCACCGAATTCCTGATCGGCCTGCGCCGGTGGCCGATCGATGCGGCAGTCGTCTCGATCCACAATCGCCGCAAGCGCCTACTCATCGCCGACATGGATTCGACTATGATCGAGCAGGAATGTGTCGATGAGCTCGGCGCCGCCGCCGGACTGGGTGAGCCGATCCGGGCGATCACCGCCCGGGCCATGCGCGGCGAACTCGATTTCGCCGGCGCACTGCGCCGGCGCGTCGCCCTGCTCAAGGGCCTCGATGCCGCGATCATCGACAAGATCATCCGTGAGCGGATCACCTACATGGCGGGCGGGGCCACGCTGATTGCCACCATGAAGGCCCATGGCGCCCGCACCGCCCTGGTCTCCGGCGGCTTCCGGCAGTTTACCGCCCGGGTCGCCCGGCATCTCGGCTTCGATGAGAACCAGGCCAACGATCTCATCATCGAAGGTGGCAAACTGACGGGCCGGGTGGGCGAGCCCATCCTCGGCGAGCAGGCCAAGGTCGAGGCTCTGCGCCGCATCGCCGCCGGGATGGGCCTCGATCCCACCGACGCCATCGCCGTAGGTGACGGTGCCAACGATGTGGCCATGCTCACCGAAGCCGGCCTCGGCGTGGCGCTCCACGCCAAGCCCCAGGTGCAAGAGAACTCCTTGATCCGCATCAACCACGGCGATCTCACCGCCCTCCTCTACCTCCAGGGCTTCAGCCGCGGCCAATTTGTTACCCCTTGACTATCCATAAATTCACTTGCGCGGCCCCTGCCGTTGCCGCAGTCTCGCCGCCGGGGAGAACTCATCATGACACTCAATGTTATCGGCGCCGGCGTCGGCCGGACCGGCACCATGTCGCTCAAGCTTGCCCTGGAACAGCTGGGGTTCGGACCCTGCCATCACATGGAAGAGGTGATCAAGAACCCGCCATTGCATGTGCCGCTGTGGGTGGCGGCGGTACAGGGCAAGCCGGACTGGAAGGCGGCATTTCAGGGCTACAACTCGGCCGTCGACTGGCCCACCGCCGCCTTCTGGCGCGAGCTGGCTGCCGTCAATCCGCGGGCCAAACTGATCCTGACGACCCGCAGCATCGAAAGCTGGTATGCCAGCTTCTCGGAAACGATCTACAAGCTGCTGGGCGGGCGGGATCAGGCGCCGCCGCATATGAGGCCGTTGCTCGATATGGCCGCAGGGGTGACCGCCAAGAGTGGCTTCGTCGACGGCCTCGACCGTGACGGCATCGTCGGAACCTTCAAGGGCCATGCGGATGCGGTCAAGAAATCCATCCCGGCGGACCGTCTTCTGGTATTTGAAGTCAAGGACGGCTGGCCACCGCTCTGCCGGTTTCTCGGCAGACCGATTCCCGCCGCGCCCTTCCCCAAGTCCAACAACAAGGAAGAGTTCTGGGACCGGATCAAGGGATCGAAATAGGGCCAGCCGGATCGTCGATGGCGTGCAGCCGCGCTTGATCTTCCCGGGCGGTTGCGCAAGTCTCGGCCGTCCAGGGAGGATGCCATGACCCAGAACAAGTTCACTCTCGCCGAAGAGCGCATTCCGAAGCGCTGGTATAATATCGCCGCCGATCTGCCCAAACCGCTGCCGCCGGTCCTCCATCCGGGCACGCTGAAGCCGGTGGGGCCCGATGACCTTGCTCCCTTGTTCCCCATGGCGCTGATCATGCAAGAAGTCTCCCGGGACCGGGAGATCGACATCCCCGAGCCGGTGCGCGACATCTACCGCATGTGGCGGCCAACCCCCCTTTATCGCGCCCACAGGCTCGAGAAGGCGCTCGGCACCACGGCCAAGATTTTCTACAAATACGAGGGCGTCTCGCCGGCGGGCTCCCACAAGCCCAACACCGCCGTGGCCCAGGCCTTCTACAACAAGGAGGAAGGTGTGACCAAGCTGGTGACCGAGACGGGTGCGGGCCAGTGGGGCTCCTCGCTTGCCATGGCGGGGGCCTTCTTCGGCCTCTCCGTCAAGGTCTACATGGTCAAGGTCTCCTTCAACCAGAAGCCCTATCGCCGGGCCCTGATGGAAACCTATGGCGCGACCTGCGTCGCCAGCCCCTCGAGCGAAACCAATTCCGGCCGGCAGATCCTGGCCGCCGATGCCAATTCCAATGGCAGCCTCGGCATCGCCATTTCGGAAGCCGTCGAAGTGGCGGCGACCAGCGGCGATACCAAATATGCGCTGGGCAGCGTGTTGAATCATGTGCTGATGCACCAGTCGGTGATCGGCATCGAGACAATCGAGCAGATGGAGCAGGCCGGGGTGGTACCCGACGTGATCGTCGGCTACACCGGCGGCGGCTCGAATTTCGCCGGCCTCACCTTCCCCTTCATCGGCCAGCAATTGCGCGGCGGCAAGAAGCTACGGGTGATCGCCTGCGAGCCCGCCGCCTGTCCTTCGCTGACCCGCGGCCGCTATGCCTATGACTTCGGCGACACCTCGCACATGACGCCACTGGTCAAGATGCACACCTTGGGCTCGACCTTCATGCCGCCGGGCTTCCATGCCGGGGGCCTGCGCTATCATGGCATGGCGCCACTGGTCAGCCACCTGAAGGAGCTGGGGATCATCGAGGCGGAAGCCTTCACCCAGACCGAATGCTTCGCCGCCGGAGTTCAGTTCGCCCGCTGCGAAGGGATCGTGCCGGCGCCGGAAGCGAACCATGCGGTCAGGGGCGCCATCAAGGTAGCCCTCGAGGCCAAAGCGATGGGCACCTCGCCGGTGATCCTCTTCGGCCTGTGCGGCCACGGCCATTTCGACATGCAGGCCTACATGGACTACGCGGCGGGAAAACTCGAGGACCGGAGCTACGACCAGGCGGCCCTCGACCAGGCGCTGGCCGGCCTGCCCAAGGTGGCGGCGGAGTAAGGGCCAGCAAACGGCTCTGGGCCGGCAAGTAGAGAGCTGCCTATTTCTTCAGCTTGACGGCGATGAAACGCATGTCGGAGGCCTTGCCGGCCTTGGCGACGAGCAGCAGGATCGAATTCTTGCCGGCCTTATCGGCTTCGTCGACCCGGGCCTGCACGTCGGCGGCACCCTTCACTTCCTTTTCGCCCGCCTCGGTGATGACGTCGCCCACCTCGACCCGCTTGTCGGCCGCCACGCTGTCGGCGGCCACATCGGTCACCACCGCACCGTTCAGTGCCGGGTCGATCTTGTATTTGGACCGCAGATCCTCGGTGAGCGAAACGACCGTCATGCCGAGCGTATGCACCGTCGTGGGAACAGCAGGCGTGCCGGAACCGCCGCCACTTTGTTCGGCGACCTTTTCCCCGTCCTCGAGCCGGCCCACCTCGACGGTGAAGCTCATTTCCTTGCCCTTGCGCAGAACTTTGACCGGCACCTGGCGGCCCACTTCGGTTTCCGCCACGATGCGCGGCAAGTCGCGCATTTGATTGACCGCCCGTCCGTCGAACTCGACGATCACGTCCCCCGCCTCGATGCCGGCCTTGTCGGCGGGGCCCGGCTTGGTCACATCGGCAATGAGCGCGCCGCGCGGTTGACCAAGCCCCAAGCTTTCGGCGATATCGCCGGTCACCGATTGGATCTTGACCCCCAACCAGCCGCGCCGCGTCTCGCCGAACTTGAGGAGCTGGGCGACCACACCCTTGGCGGTGTTGGCCGGCACCGAGAAGCCGATGCCCACCGAGCCGCCGGACGGCGAGAAGATCGCCGTGTTGATGCCGACGACCTCGCCCTTGAGATTGAACAGCGGTCCGCCGGAGTTGCCCTTGTTGATGGCGGCGTCGGTCTGGATGTAGTCGTCATAGGGCCCGGCGTTGATGTCGCGGTTGCGGGCCGAGACGATACCCAGCGACACCGAGCCGCCGAGCCCGAAGGGATTGCCGATCGCCATCACCCACTCGCCGATGCGGGCGCGATCGCTGTCGCCGAAAGCCACTGTCGGCAAAGGCTTTGTCGGCTTGACCCGCAAGACCGCGATGTCGGTCTTGGGATCGCGCCCGACCAGCTCCGCCTTCAGCACGTTCGAATCCTGCAGGCGCACTTCGATCGCCGTGGCGCCCTCGATCACATGGTTGTTGGTGACGATCACCCCCGAGGCGTCGATGATGAAGCCCGAGCCCAGCGAGGTCATGGTGCGCGGTTGCCGGTTCTGCTGCTGGTTCTTGAAGAAATCGTTGAAGAAATCCTTGAACGGCGAGTTGTCCGGCAGGTCCGGCATCTGCACGTTGGGATTGGGATTGGCCTGCTGGGTTTCCACCGTGATCTCGACCACCGCCGGCAGCAGCCGGTCGGCGAGATCGGCAACCGAGGGAAGCTCTTGCGCCAGGGCGGGAGCGACAAGGGCCGTGGGCTGGGCCATCAGGCCGAGCCCGGCAAGAGCCAGTCCGGCCAGCAAGTTGCGCAAGCGCTTGGGGCGGAAAGTCATGCCGTCGTCTCCACTTATGCAAACAGTCGCTGGACCAGCCAGACCACCACCACGCCGAGCGCCATGGCGAAAATCCCACCCGCCCGGAGCTGGTCGTCGCTGAGCGCCAAAACCGTCTGCAGCATGGCCTTCAACTGCCTCGGAACCAAGGCATAAGCAAGGCCTTCGATCACCAGAACGAGACCCAGCGCCGCCAGTCCCGCGGCGATCATGGTGCCGACGGTGCCGCCGCCTCGCCCGAAAAGTACTTGAAGAACTCGGTGTCGGGCTTCAGCACATAGGTGGTGTCGGAACCCTTCAGCGCCGTCTCATAGGCCTTCATCGAGCGATAGAAGGCGAAGAATTCCGGGTCCTTCTGGAACACCTCGGCGAAGATGCGGCTCCGCTCCGCCTCGCCCTGGCCGCGGGCGATCTCGCCGTCGCGCTGGCTCTCGGCCAGGGTCACCGTGTAATCGCGGTCGGCCTTGGCCTGGAGCGACAGTGCCTGCTGATTGCCGATCGCCCGGATCTGCTCGGCCTCGGCCTTGCGTTCGGCCTGCATGCGGTTGTAGGTCTGCTCCAGCACGTCTTGCGGCAGATCGGTGCGGCGGATGCGGACGTCGACGATCTCGACGCCTAAATCCTTGGTCTGGATGCGCACCTGGTCGCGGATCTCGCGCATCATGCCGAGCCGTTCGTCGGAAAGTGCGGCCTGGAAGGTGCGCTTGCCGTAAGTTTCGCGGAGTGCGGCGTCGACCTGGGTGCGGATGCGCTGGTCGGCGACGCCGAAATTGGCCTGGACCGCGGTGAGAAACTTTCGCGAGTCGTTCACCTTGTACATGGTGATGGCATCGACCAGGTAGCGCCGGCTGTCGATCACCTGCACGCTTTTATTCTGGTTCTCCTGCAGCACCAGGCGCTTGTCGATCCATACGACCTGGTCGATGAAGGGCACCTTGAAGTACAGGCCGGGCTCGTCTCTCACCGTATTGATTTCGCCGAAGCGGGTAACGACGGCGCGGTCGCGTTCGGTGACGGTGAAGATCGATGCATAGGCGGCAACCGCCGCCAGCACCATGACGACAATGGAACCCGTGCGGATGCTGGTCATGGGGCCGTCCCCTGCTTGTCGGTTGGCTTGAGTTCGGGAAGTGGCAGATAGGGCACGACCCCGCTGCCGGCGGCCCCCTGCTCGATGATCAACTTCTTCGAGCCGCCGAGGACGCTTTCCAGCGTCTCGATGTAGATCCTCCGCCGGGTTACGTCCTTGGCGATCTTGTACTGGTCGTAGACCGACAGGAAGCGCTGCGCCTCGCCCTGCGCCTCCGCCACGACGCGCCCCTTGTAGGCATCGGCGTCCTGACGGATCTTGGCCGCCTCGCCGTTGGCCTGGCCCTGGCGCTGGAAGGCATATTGAGTCGCCTTGTTGACCTGGCTGGCGCTGTCCTGCTGGGCCCGGTTCACTTCGGCGAAGGCATCCATGACCGGAGCCGGCGGTTCGGCCTTGTTGAGCTGCACGCTTTGGATATCGATGCCGGCCTTATAGGCGTTGAGCGTATCCTGAATGAGCTTCATCACCCCTACCTGGGCCGCCTCGCGGCCCTTGGTGCGCACCTCGTCGGCCCGGCTCCTGCCGACATACTCGCGCATGGAGCTCTCGGCGACGACGCGCAGGAGCTGTTCGGGATTGGCGACGTTGAACAGATACGACCGCGCGTCGGCAATATTCCACAGCACGGTGAATTCGATGTCGACGATGTTCTGGTCGCCGGCCAGCATCAGCCCTTCCGAATTGGGATCGCTGCTGTTGCCGGAAATGCCGAAGGTGGCGATGTTGACCGATGCGGTGCGCGGCGTTTCAACCGTCTCGATCGGCCATTTGATCATATGCAGCCCGGGCCCGGTAAGCCCCGCGAACTTGCCGAAACGCAGGACCACGCCCTCCTCGTCGGGCTGCACTACGTAGACTGCCTGGAACAACCAAAAGACCACGATCGCTACCAGTGCCACCGGCCAAATGCCGATACTGCCGGGAAGCAGGTTGCGGAACTGTTCCCGGGCCCGGCGCAGGATCTCGTCGAGGTCGGGGGGCTGTCCGGAACCGCGCGGTCCCGGCCCTTGCGGCCGGCGCGGTCCCTGGCCCCAGGGGCCCTGGTTTCCTCCGCCACCTTCGTTGCTCCACGGCATGCAAATCACCTATCGGTGTCAGTTGATCGGAGGATGGATATAGGTGCCCGCGAGGCCCCTGTCCACCGGACTTGCTCAGGCGCCGGCGCGGTCGAGAATCCGCAAGGTGAAGCCCGCCGTATCCCGCGGGCCCCGGGCGTGGACCTCGCGGCCCACCTCCCGCCACTCACCCGCTTCGAGGGCCGGAAAGACCGTATCCCCCGCCACCTCGAGCTCGATTTCGGTGAGGTAGATGCGCTGCGCCAGCGGCAGGAACATCCGGTAGATTTCGCCGCCGCCGATGACGGCGATTTCGTCCGGCGCCTCGGCCGCGGCCAGCTTCAGTGCCGCAGCGGCATCGGCGGCAATGAGCGCCCCCTCGGCCTTCAAGGCGGGATCGCGGGTCACCACGATATTGGTGCGGCCGGCGAGCGGCTTCTTGGGCAGGCTTTCCCAGGTCTTGCGGCCCATGATGACGGGCTTGCCCATGGTAATCGCCTTGAAGCGCTGCAAGTCGGAGGAAATGTGCCAGGGCAGCCCGCCATCCTTGCCGATGACGCCATTGCGGGCAACCGCCACCACCAGTGCCACGCGGCTCATCGGGCGAGCCTTTCCAGCGCCTCGCCGGAGACCCGGAACACCGTCCATTCGTCCTGCGGAACCGCCCCCAGCGATTGATAGAAGGCAATCGACGGGGCGTTCCAGTCGAGCACCCACCATTGCAGGCGCGGCAGGCCTTCGGCCACGCAGCGCCGCGCCAGGGTGGCCAGCAGCGCCTTGCCGATGCCGTGGCCGCGCAAGTTGGGCTCGACGAACAGGTCCTCGAGATAAATGCCGGCCCGGCCCTTGAAGGTCGAAAAATTGTAGAACCACAGGGCAAATCCCGCCGGCTCATTCTTCCAGAACGCCAGATGGCAGTGGCAGCGCGGCGCATCGCCGAACAGGCCGGCGGCGATGTCGGCCTCGCTCGCCATGACTTCGTGCGACAGCTTCTCGTAGTCGGCAAGCTTGCCGATGAAGGCGAGGACGAGCCCCTCCTCGCCCGGCCGGGCCTCGCGGATTTCGAGGCTCACGACGATACCGCCGCAAAGACGAACAATGAAACGGCGGTGTTCCAGGCAGCATGGCAGGCCATGGTGATCCACAGGCTGCCGAAGCGATAGAGCATCCAGCCGAAGATCAGGCCCATGAAGAAAATCATGCCGACGGTCAGCCACGGCTCGGAGGCATGCAGGATCGCCCACAGGGCCGAGGTCAGCACGGTTGCGCCCGAGAAGCCGAGCCTGGTTTGCGACAGCACGGTGAACAACTGGCCGCGGAAGATCATTTCCTCGGCGAGCGGCGGTCCAAGCGCAACCGAGGGCACGACCAGGGCAAACAACAGCCTGTTGTTGGCGATGTCGAACATCGCCTCCTTGACCAGACCTGCCGATCCGGTGTTGGGCGACTCGCCATGGCGTCCCGGCGTATATTGCGCCACATCGATGTGCAGCAGCGCCGTCACCGCCGTCATCACGACAATGAGCGCGACCATGAATCCGATGATGAGCAACGGCCAGCCGAAGGCGCCGAAACGCGGCCGGCGCAGGTTGAGTACCGCCCACGGGTCGCCGCCGCGCAGTCCGGCGGCAAGCCACGCCAGCGCCGCAGTCAGCAGCGACACCGGCAGGAAGGAGACCAGCGCCGCCTTCATGAACCCCCGCTGATCGGCGATACCGCCGTCGAACAGCAACGGCTGGATGGCCACCGCTACCACAGACAGCAGCACCTGATTTGCGATGATAAGCCCCGCCGTCACGGCAATCGCCCAGCCGAGGCCCAACGTGTTGCTGGCGACGAACAGGCGGCGGAACGGCCCGCCGCGCAGGTCGGATCCGATCAGCGCCATGCTCAGACCGCCACCGGAGCGGCGATATGGGGATGCGATTGATAGCCTACGATCTCGAAATCCCCGAAGCGGAAGTCGTCGATCGACTTGACCTCGCGCCTCATGACCAGCCGCGGCAGCGGCAACGGCTCACGTTTCATCTGCTCATCGGCCTGCTCGAGATGATTGAGGTAGAGATGGGCATCGCCCATGGAATGAATGAATTCTCCGACTTTCAGCCCCGTTACGTGGGCGATCATGTGGGTAAGCAGCGCATAGGAGGCGATGTTGAAGGGAACGCCGATGAAGATGTCGGCCGAGCGCTGGTAGAGCTGGCAGGAGAGGCGGCCGCCGGCCACATAGAACTGGAACAGGCAGTGGCAGGGCGGCAGTGCCATCTTGTCCACATCCGCCGGGTTCCAGGCGGTGACGATAAGCCGGCGCGAGTCCGGGCTCCGGCGGATGCGGTCGATGACCTGGGCGAGCTGGTCGATGGTCGATCCGTCGCGGGCCGGCCAGGAGCGCCATTGGGCGCCGTAGACCGGGCCGAGATCGCCCGCGGCATCGGCCCATTCGTCCCAGATGGTCACCTTGTTGTCGTGTAGGTAAGCGATGTTGGTCTCGCCGCGGATGAACCACAGGAGTTCATGGACGATCGAGCGCAGGTGCAGCTTCTTGGTGGTGACCAAGGGAAAGCCGGCGCCCAGATCGAAGCGCATCTGGTGACCGAACACCGACAGCGTGCCGGTGCCGGTGCGGTCGTCCTTGCGGTGGCCGTGGGCCCGCACATGGGCCATCAGGTCGAGATACTGTCGCATCGGATCAGGTTAGACGATTCCCTCAGCAACACAAAATTGCCGGGAATTGGTCCGGCGTCCGCTGCCTTTATACAATTTGTTACACAAGACGGCTTGCCGGAAATACTGCGGAACAGAATCGATCCTAGAATGGCACCATTGTTCGAGAGGGTTGCCCCGAAAAAACATTACCAGCCACGGTGGCTGGAAGGTCGGCAGCCGGATCGCACGATCCAACCAACCACAGACGTGAGAGAGAAACATCATGATCCGCAACATCGCCATCACTGCAACCGCCCTCGTCGCCCTGTCGATGCCGGCGCTGGCCGCAGTCAAATACTATCCCGTCCAGGACGCGACGACGAAAAAGTGCTCGATCGTCGAAAAGAAGCCCGACGGCAAGACAATGATTCTGATCGGCAAGACCGGCTTCTCGACCAAGGCCAAGGCCGAGACGGCCCTGAAGGCCGACAAGGCCTGCGTGTAATTCGGCGCCCTTGGGCGCTAGCGGCACGATTTGAAATCAGCCGATGGCCTCTCGTCCGAGGTCATCGGCTGACCGATTGTCCGGTTCGGGCGTGTTCTACGCCGGGCCGAAGCCCGAACCCTACTCCGCCATCAACTCGCCCGACCCGCCGAGTTCTTTCGGAAAGTCGCGCTGCTTCGGCAGGCCATCTTTCATCGGCAGCACGGTTTCCTGGTAATTCACATGCACGCCCGGCGTGAATTTCACCGTGGGAACCGTTGCCGCATAGACGTCCACCAGCTTCCACTGGGGATGATCGGTGAACAGGTGTCCGCCGCAGACCCTGCACCACTTCCGGACGCTGTTGGCGCTCTTGTGGAAGGACTGGATATTTTCCGCGCCTTTGGTGATCTTCACCGCCTCCGGCCCCCACAGCGTGAAGGCATTGACCGGTCCCGCCGACCAGCTGCGGCAGGAGCTGCAATGGCAATAGCCCATTCCCAGGGGATCGCCCGTCACCTCCAATTCCACCGCACCGCAAAAGCATTTCCCCTTGTGCGCAGACATTGGTTTTTCCCTCTAAATCCATGGGGCCGCCCGAGTTTCCGGTCGCGGCTGCCTAGCCACTACACTCCCTTGTTTCCCCGATGTAAAGACTAACCCCTTCCCTCCCGGCCCCGCCGCTCCTATATTCTCCCCGTCACCCCGCAAGGGGCGACTATGGTGATAAACGGCGGTCGTAATAAACCTTTCGGACCCGGGGGCAGTACCCGGCGCCTCCACCACAGACCCTCCCTGCCGGAGGGTCGGTGATGGGGGCGAAACAGGATCGACGAGGGTGTAAAGGATCGTTTTTTGCCCGTGATGGTTCCGACGTTATCGGACTAAACATATAGTTGCCAACGACAACTATGCTCCGGTTGCTCTCGCCGCGTAAGCGGTAGCGACAGCCGAAATCAAAGTCCTGGGCTTAGCAGCTTCAGGCGGGGTCCGCCGGCACCTGGCAACAGAAGCCGGCACTTTATCGTTGGTTGCGAACAGCATGACTTTGCGTGCCGCGTGGCGCTATGGTAGCCAGCGCGAGTCGAAACCCCGCGCGGAACCGGTCAGCCCATGCCTGACGACTTGATGCGATACGACCTGTTGGCCCAGCAGGCCCTGCGCGGCGTGGTGCGCGAGGCGCTGCGCCACGTGGAACGCGCCGGCCTTCCCGGCGAGCATCACTTCTATATCGCCTTTAATACCAAGCACCCAGGCGTCGACATCGGCGAGCGCCTGGCGGCGCGTTACCCGCGCGAGATGACCATTGTCCTGCAGCACCAGTTCTGGGGTCTGACGGTGTCCGACGACCGCTTCGAGGTCGAGCTCTCCTTCGACAACATCCCCGAGAAGCTCATCATCCCCTTCGATGCGGTCAAGGGCTTTCTCGACCCCGCCGTGCAGTTCGGCCTGCAGTTTGAAACCGTGCCTCCCCCTGCCGCGGCGGCGGCCGAAAAGCCCAGGCCGGCCAAGCCGGAAGTTGTGGAAAACATCGAAAAGGACGAGAACAAGCCCGACGGTCCGGCACAGGATGACGAGCCCAAAGTCGTTTCCCTCGATTCGTTCCGCAAGAAATGAGTGTCACGATGCAGCGACTACTCCCCCTTATTGCCGCCCTTTGCCTGCTGATCGGCGCCGGCAACGCCGCGGCCGAGACTGCCGCCGCCGCGGTTCCGCCATCGACGCTCGATTCCGCCGCGCTGCTGAAGACGCCGGCCAAGCAGCTGTTCGGCAGCATGAAGCTTCCCGCCGACATGGCGCCCCAGGCCATCGGCTTCTATGCCAAAGGCTGCCTTGCCGGCGCCGAAGCCCTGCCGGTCACCGGCCCCTACTGGCAGGTGATGCGCCTGTCGAGAAACCGCAACTGGGCTCATCCCGCCATGGTCAAGCTGATCGAAAAGTTGGCCGAGGACGCCAAGAGGCTTGACGGCTGGAACGGCCTTCTGGTCGGCGACATGGCCCAGCCGCGTGGCGGCCCCATGGGCTCGGGCCACGCCAGCCACCAGGTGGGGCTTGACGCCGACATCTGGCTCACCCCTATGCCCGACCGCGAGCTGACACCGAAGGAGCGCGAGGACACGCAGGCCCGGTTGGTGGTCAAGGACCGCAAGACCATCGATTCCGCCGTGTGGACCGATGCCCATGCGAGACTCATCAAGCGTGCCGCGTCCTATCGGGAGGTAGCCCGCATTTTCGTCCACCCGCCGATCAAGGCCGCCTTGTGCAAGTGGGCGACGGGCGACACGTCCTGGCTCGCCAAGGTGCGCCCCTATTACGGCCACGACGCGCATTTCCACATCCGCATCAAATGCCCACCCGGCTCCCCCACCTGCAAGAGCCAGCCGGCGGCGGCACCCGCCGACGGCACCGGCTGCGGACAGGAACTGGCCTATTGGATGGGCGATATTCCTTGGCGCAAGGCGCAGCCCACCCTTCCGCCGGTGAAGCCGGTGAGGCCGCCCACCCCCTTGACACTGGCCGGCCTTCCTGCTCAATGCCGCGCCGTCGTGACGGCCCATTAGCGACCTGAAGGAAGAGCCCGTATCCCGGGCGCCCATGGCACACTCCAAAACTCAGCCTAGCGGGCGTAAACCGGCGACGCTCAAGCTTGCCTACGCATCGATCGGCGTCGTCTTCGGCGACATCGGAACGAGTCCCCTCTATGCCATGCGCGAGGCCTTGCGCCCGGTGGAGCGGGCCGGCCTCGATCTGCGCCCCGCCGTGATCGGTATCTCCTCGCTGCTCCTGTGGGCCATCGTCCTCATCGTCACGGTCAAATACGTGATCATGCTGATGCGCGCCGACAACCGCGGCGAAGGTGGCATCCTGTCGCTCGTCGTTCTGGTCGAAACGGTCTTGAAGCGCAAGGGCGGTTTCGTCCTCGGCCTCGGCATCATCGGTGCCGCCTTCTTCTTCGGCGACGCTATGATCACGCCCGCCATGTCGGTGCTTTCGGCCGTCGAGGGCCTTGCCGTCATCAATCCGGAATTCGGTGCGATCGTCCAGCCGGCAACCATTGCCGTGCTCGTCACCCTGTTCCTCGTTCAGTATCGCGGCACGGCGGGGGTCGCCTCGCTGTTTGCCCCGATCACCGCCATCTGGTTCCTGGTGATCGGCATCCTGGGCCTCTTTCACATCTCCGACGACTTCGGCATCTTCGCCGCCCTCAACCCGTGGTACGGCGCCAAAATGCTGTTCGAGCGCCCCGGTCTTGCCCTCTTGGTGTTCGGCGGCGTGTTCCTCGCGGTGACCGGCGGCGAGGCGCTCTATGCCGATATGGGCCATTTCGGCAAGCGGCCGATCCGCATCGCCTGGCTGGCTTGCGTGTTTCCGGGGATCGTCCTCAACTATATCGGCCAGGGCGCCTTCATCATCCATTACCCCGAGGCCGCCCGCAATCCGTTCTTTCTGATGGCACCGGGCTGGAGTCTGGTACCCCTGGTGGTGCTGGCAACCCTGGTCACCGTGATCGCCAGCCAGGCGGTGATCACCGGCGCCTATTCCATGGCCCAGCAGGCGATCGCCCTGGGGCTCCTGCCGCGCATGAACATCGTCCATACCAGCGAGACCGAACAGGGCCAGATCTATATCGGCCAGGTCAACTGGCTGCTGCTGGTCGGTGTCATCATGCTGGTACTGGTGTTCAAATCCTCCTCCAACCTCGCCTCGGCCTATGGCCTGGCGGTCAACATCTCGATGGCCATCGATTCGATTCTCGCCATCGTTTTCTTCTGGAAGACCCGCAACCTGCCGCGCTGGTTCACCATGCCGCTCCTCACGGTAATCGTGGTTGTCGAAGGCACCTTTCTCTCGGCCAACGGTCTCAAGCTGGTGAGCGGCGGCTACATGCCGGTGCTGATCGGCGCCACCATCATCATGCTGATGATCACCTGGCTGCGCGGGCGGGCCGCCCTGGCCGAGAAACTGCGGCGCGAGTCGATAGAACTTGTGGGCCTCCTGCAGAGCCTCGAGCGCCGCTCGCCGACGCGCGTCGCCGGTGCCGCGGTGTTCATGCAGACCGATCCCGTCTACGCGCCCTCGGCACTCATGCACAATCTCAAGCATAACCGGGTGCTCCACGATATCCTGGTGTTCATCTCGGTGGAAACGACCGACGAGCCGCGGGTCGAGCGCGACGACGAACGCGTCGCGGTCAAGCAGCTGCCGCTCGGCGCCTGGCTGGTCGAGGCCCGCTTCGGCTACATGGAACAGCCCGACGTTCCCATGGCGCTTAGGGCCTGCGAACCGCATGGGCTCACCATCGATCCGCGCCAGGCTTCGTACTTTCTCGGCCGCCGGGTCATAAGGCCGTCGGACCGCTCGTCCATGCCGTTCTGGCAGCAGCGCATCTTCATCATGCTCACCAACCAGTCGGCCCGGGCCATCGAATTCTTCCGCATCCCGCCCGACCGCGTGGTCGAGCTCGGCATGCAGATGAGCGTCTAGGAGCCTTCGATGCAGCTTTCCCCCTTCTCGCGCCCCGGCCGCTTCTGGCGGGGAAATCTCCACACCCACTCCGATCTCTCCGACGGCCGGCTGAAGCCTCCCGAGGTGGTCGAGGCCTATAAGAACGCCGGTTACGATTTCATGATGCTGTCGGAGCATTTCATCGGCAATTTCGACTGGCCGATGGCCGACACGCGGCCCTACCGCTCCAACAATTTCACCACTCTCATCGGCGCCGAGCTGCATGCCCCCGAAACTTCCGCCGGCGAACTCTGGCACATCGTCGGCGCCGGCCTCCCCCTCGACTTTCCCAAGGCCGCTCCCGGCGAAAGCGGTGCCGCACTTGCCCGGAGGGCCCATGAGGCCGGCGGCTTTATTGCCATCGCCCACCCGGCCTGGTCGCAACTGACCATCGAGGACGGCCGGGCCATCGATTGCGCCCATGCGGTCGAGATCTACAATCACGGCTGCGCCATCGAGAATGACCGCGGCGAGGGCCTATACTTGTGGGACCAGCTGCTCAACGAGGACCGCAGGCTTTCCGCCATCGCCACCGACGATGCCCATTTCAAGACGCCCGACTATTTCGGCGGCTGGGTGAACGTGAAAGCCGAGAGCCTCGATCCCGACGTGCTGCTCGCCGCCTTGAAGCGCGGCGACCATTACTCCAGCCAGGGTCCGCAGCTTCTCGACATGAGGCTCGAAGGCAAGACCCTCGCTATCGCGACCTCGCCCGTCGACACCATCACCGTCGTTTGCGGCACTTCGCGCACCTGTATCAGGAACGGCAAGGCCATCACCTCGGCCGAGTTCGATCTCAAGACGCTGGAGAAGGGCTGGCTTCTTAAGAAGCTCAGCCCGTGGTTCCGCATCGTCGCCATCGACCATGCCGGAAAGCGCGCCTGGAGCAACCCCATCTGGTGGGACGAACTGGGCTAGAGCTTCGCGCCCCAAAGGGTGTATGCTTATCCTTAAGATCGATGTGCCGGCACCAACCGGTACAAGGGAGGCGATTATGGCCAACTCGAAGGGCGCACCCCATGAGTCGCCGGCGCCCGGTGCGCGCGCCGAGACCGAATACCGAGTTCTGCACGACCAGCGGCTCGTTACCATCCGCTATTACAATGTCTGGTACGCCTTTGGCCATGTCATGGCCCACGCCTATTACTGGCTGATCCTGTTTCTCAGCCTCGATCTGGCGAGCAAGCCCCTGCTTTTCGCCGCCGCCTTCGTTGCCTCGCTGATCGTCTGGTTCGCCTACCGGATGGTGCTGATCATCGACCGCGGCGTGGTGGGGCTTTACCCGCGCATCGTCTATCTCGAACTGATCCTCGGCTATGATTTCTATCGCGACTATCTGCGGCGACGGCCGCGCGGCGACACCGAGCGCTCCTTCATCGAAAAATGCGAACAGCTCGACACCGGCGATCCGGTCGAGCTGTGGCGGCAAATCTACAGCCAGTTCAAGGATCGGGATTTCCCCACCGACCGGCGCATCACCGGCCATTTCAAGACGGCGGCCTATTATTCGGTCGGCTTGTTCTGGATCATCGTGGGCGTGATCCTGCTGCCTCTCTATCTGCCATGGGGCGGTTGAAAGAGATGTTGCGGCAAGGCTCCTGGCGCAGCACCTTGGCTGCCATGGCGCTGTTGCTGACCGCCACGGTCGCGGCGGGTGACGACCAGCCGGCTCAGAACCTCGCCTCCTCCTATGCGCCGCTGATCGAGAAGGCGGCTCCGGCGGTAGTCAATATCTACACCCGCAAGATCGTCAGATCGCGGTCGCTCGCCCGCTCTCTCGATGGCTCCGCCTTCTGGCGCCTGTTCCGCGATACCCTGCTGTTCGGCTATGGTCAGGCCCGCATCGAGAACTCCCTGGGCTCCGGCGTCATTGTGGCAGCCGACGGCATCATCGTCACCAATCATCATGTGGTGACCGGCGCCGGCGGCATCCTGGTGGCGCTGACCGACGGGCGCGTCTTCGAGGCAAAAGTTCTATTGTCCGACCCGCGCACCGATATCGCAGTTTTGCGCGTTGATGCGGGAAGCCCGCTCCCCTTTCTCGAATTCGGCGACAGCGAGAACCTGCGGGTCGGCGATCCGGTCGTCGCCATCGGCAATCCCTTCGGCCTCGGCCAGACGGTGACCACCGGCATCGTCTCGGCCCTTGCCCGCACCACTTTCGGCGCCGGCGACTTCCGCTTCTATATCCAGACCGATGCCGCGATAAATCCCGGCAATTCCGGCGGCGCCCAGATCGCCATGGACGGCAAGCTCATCGGCATCAACACCGCGATTTACACAACCTCCGGCGGATCGCAGGGGCTGGGCTTTGCCATCCCCAGCAACATGGTGCGGCCGATCGTCGAAAGCGCCATCATGGGCAAGCCGGTCATTCATCCGTGGATCGGAATGTCGGGCCGCAACATTCCGCCCGGCGCCGCCCGATTGCTTGGCCTCGCCGGAAGCCGCGGCGTCCTGATCACCGAAATCTATCCGGGCGGCCCCGCCGACAGGTCTGGCTTCACCGCCGGCGACGTGGTGCTGGCGCTCGACGGCAAGCCCGCTAGCGACCCGCAAGCTCTGCGCTACCGCATTGCCACGCAGCGTCCCGGAACCACCGTGCGTCTGACCACGGTGCGCGGCGGCAAAATCTATGAGGTTCCGGTCACGGCGCTTGCCCCGCCCGACCTGCCGGCCCGCGACGAGACGACACTCCGCGGCCTCAGTCCCTTGCGCGGCGCCCGCGTTGCAAGCCTGTCGCCGGCGCTCGCCGAAGAACTCGGCGCCGACAGCGCCCTAACCGGTGTGGTCGTACTCGAGGTCGGCCAGGCATCGGCCGCCGACCGCCTGGGGCTTCGCTCCGGCGACATCATCCGCGCCATCGATGCAAGGCAAATAGCCTCCGTCGCCGAGATCGGCGCCTTTCGGCCGATGCCGTTCCGGCCCTGGTCCCTGGCCGTCTCCCGGGCCGGCGAGAACCTCGCTCTCCGCAAACCCGCCGAGGTAAGTTTCCTGCCATGATCCGGCATCGAAACGCCGCCCGGCTGGCGGGGAGTTTCCCATTATGATAATCAGCCGCGCCAATTCATGTTGCAAGAAGCAGAGACTATGACCAGTACCCGCACCGAGACCGACAGCTTCGGCCCAATCGAAGTCGAGAGCGCCCGCTACTGGGGGGCCCAGGCCCAGCGCAGCCTCGGCAATTTCAAGATCGGCTGGGAAAAGCAGCCCGTGGCCGTGGTGCGCGCCCTCGGCATCGTCAAACGCGCCGCCGCCGAAGTGAATATGGGGCTCGGCTATCTCGATCCGAAGATTGGCGGGGCAATCGTCAAGGCCGCCCAGGAGGTGATCGACGGCAAGCTCGACGAGCACTTTCCGCTGGTCGTCTGGCAGACCGGGTCCGGCACCCAGACCAACATGAACGCCAACGAGGTGATCTCCAACCGGGCAATCGAAATGCTGGGAGGCAGCATGGGTTCGAAAAAACCCGTCCACCCCAACGATCACGTCAACCTGAGCCAGTCGTCGAACGACACCTATCCCACCGCCATGCATGTGGCCGCGGCCGAGGAAATCCACCATCGCCTGCTGCCGGCGCTGCGCCGTCTCCATGCCGCCCTCGACGCCAAGGCCAGGCAATGGGCCGGCATCATCAAGATCGGCCGCACCCATACCCAGGATGCAACGCCCTTGACCCTTGGCCAGGAATTCTCCGGCTATGCCAAGCAGGTCGAGAACGGCATCGCCCGCATCGAGCAGACCCTGCCGCTGCTGATGGAACTGGCGCAAGGGGGAACCGCCGTCGGCACCGGCCTCAACGCGCCCAAGGGCTTTGCCGAAAAGATTGCCGAACGCATCGCCGCCATCGCCGGACTTCCCTTCACTTCGGCCCCCAACAAGTTCGAGGCCCTTGCCGCCCACGATGCCATGGTGATGAGCCACGGCGCCATCAACACCGTGGCGGCGTCGCTGTTCAAGATCGCCAACGACATCCGCTTCTTGGGTTCCGGCCCGCGCTCGGGACTGGGCGAACTGGCGCTGCCCGAAAACGAACCGGGCTCGTCGATCATGCCGGGCAAGGTCAATCCCACCCAGTGCGAGGCTCTGACGATGGTCTGTGTACAGATCTTCGGCAATCAGGCGGCGATCACCTTCGCCGGCAGCCAGGGGCACTTCGAGCTCAACGTATTCAACCCGGTGATGGCCTATAATTTCCTGCAGTCGGTCAGGCTGATGGCCGATGCGGCAGTGAGCTTCACCGACAATTGCGTTGTGGGGATCGAAGCCCGCACCGACAATATCGCGGCCGCCCTTGCCCGCTCGCTCATGCTAGTGACCGCACTTGCCCCCAAATACGGCTATGACCGTGCGGCGAAGATCGCCAAGACCGCCCACCGGAACGGTACGACGCTGCGCCAGGAGGCGATCGCCGACGGTATCGAGCCTGAGGATTTCGACCGCATCGTGCGCCCTGAGGACATGATCGGACCCAAGTGATGGGCGATATCGTCAACCTGAAGCGCGTGCGCAAGAAGCGCGGCCGCGCCGCCAAGAACGAACAAGCCGCCGCCAACCGGGCGAAGTTCGGCTGCCGCAAGGATGAACGCCAGGCGGCCGAGGCCGAGCGCCGTCTCGCCGCCAAGCGCCTCGACCATCTCAAGCGCGACGAGTGATGGCCAAGGACCGCAAGCGCTCGCTCACCGTCGCCGGGCACCGCACCTCGCTTTCCCTCGAGCCGGAATTCTGGGAAGAGCTGCAGACGCGGGCAGCGGCGCGAAAACAACCCGTTTCAGCGCTGGTCGCCGAGATCGACCGGAGCCGTGGCGAGCGCAATCTGTCGAGCGCTGTCCGGGTGTGGCTGCTGAAGCGGGCGAGTAGTAAGTAGCGAATAGCGAATAGTAAGACAATCTACTCGCTACTCGCTCCCTACTGCGACGGCGAATAGGGCGGCAGCTGCAGCGGCACTTCCTGCGGCACCGGCTTCACCTCAACTCTCGCCGCCGGCGCCTGCGGCTTGGATGGGGCCATGGTATCCATCACATCGATGCCGTTGCCGGCATTCGCCAGCTTCGCCAGCCGGCGGATCATCTTAAGCTCGCGCTGGCGCTGCTTGATCTCGATGCGGTTGATGTCGGCATTAGCGGCGCGCTCGGCCGCGATCTCGAAGCGAAGCCTCTCGGCCGCCGCAAGGCGAAGATCCGCATTGACCTTCAACTCGCGCCGGCGCAGCAACAATTCGTCGCGCTGGGCGTAATAGGCCTGGAGCTTGGCCTCGTCCGCCCGGCGCTGCAGCTCCTCTTCGGCGGCGAGTTTCACTTGTTCCTGTTGCAGCCGCTCAAGCTCGGCGACCCCCTGCCGCATGATCCCCATGCCGAGCTTGGACGAGAGTGCCGCCTTGTCCTCGCTGCGGGCCAGCGCCAGCGGCGGTCCGCCATAGGCCACCTCCATGGCCGGCAGAGCGGCGGCGGACTTGAGCGTCAGGCCGACGGCGATATCGATCGCCCCTTCGGCGAGATCGGCACTGGTCTTGATCGCCACGTCGGCGCCGGGGGTGGCCGCTGTTATCGGCAGGAACCCGGCGATGCCGTTGACGACGGCGATCGTGCCGGTGGCCCGCCCGATCGTCAGCCCCTCGCCGCCGCGCAGGCGGTCGAAGGCCGCCGTGAGACCGGCGCTGTCCTTGGTATTGGCGAGAGCTGCGCCGAAATCCACTGGCGAAATGCCGCGCAGACGCAGCCCATCGATTGTATAAGTGCCGCTGCCGCTCAGGCCCGCCAGGGCTCCCCCGGGCGTACGGCCGGAGCCCGTGAAACGAAGTTCGATGACGCCGGTGCCGTCGGCGATGGGCGCACCACCCACCAGCCGCAGCTGGGCCGCGAGATCGACCGGCAGGGTGATCTTGCCGTCGATCGCGCGGTCGCCGCTGGTGCTGGCGCTGCTGCTCAATTCGGCCGCCGCATCGCGGCCGTCGGCACCCTTGCCGAAAGCCGCCACATGGATCGCGTCGGCCGTGGCGGTGATGCCGATCTGCGCATCGCTTGCAGCAAAGCCGTCCTGCACCACCAGCGTCTGCGGCTTGATCCACACCTCGCCGGTCAAACCGAACGGCAGGTTCGCGGCCAGCGCCGACTGCACGCCGGGAGCGGTACCGTTCCACGACAGGAACAACGCCTGGGCCAGAGCGGTAAGAGAAATCGGTCCCGTCTCGAGATTGCCGGTCAACACTCCCCCCGGCGCCAGCGTCAGCGTGCCGCTGAGCGGCGACTGGCCCAGGCGGCCGGCAATCGGCGCCAGGGTGATGGCGCCACCGCGGCTCTTCACTTCGCTGTCGATCACCACGACGCCGGCGGGAAGGGCTGCGGCCGGCAGACCCGCGGTGGCCAGAAGTGCTGTCGCATCGGTGGCACGAAGCGCCACCTTGCCGGACAGATCGCCGAGGTTGCCGCCCCTGGCCGCGGTGCCGTTGAAATTGAAGCGGGCGCCGAAGGCCTGCACCTGCAGATCGGTCACAAAGCCGTCGGTGGCGGTGCCCGCCGAGGTCAGAACCAGCCGTGCCGGTTCCTCTCCGCCCGCCGCCGGCGTCAGGCCGACAAGTGCGGCGAGCGCCGCACTGGTCTTCGCCTTGAGATCGGCGGTCCCGCTTATCGTCATCTTCGCGGCGTCGGACCCGCCCGTCATGGTTCCCGACGCCGTCACATCGAAGGGGCCGCTACTTCCCGAGGCGTCGACCTCAAGCGTCGTTCCATCCTTGCCGGGCTTTACCGCCAGCGTTCCCTTGAACGCCGTCTTGCCGAGGGCGGTAAGCCAAGGCGTACGGTCATCGACCCGGGCAATGCCCAGGAGCCGCAGCAGACCGGTGGGATCGTCGGCGGTCATGTCGAGGCCGATCGAGCCGTCGGGGCCCTGCCCGGCATCGAGGATGAGACCCGAGGCCTGGAGCTTGGCGCCGCCCACCGCGCCGATCTCCAGGGTGCGCAGATCGAGCCCGGTTGAGCCGGAGGCGAGATCGATCGCCACGTCCTCCGCCTCGACGCCGTTCAGCAGCAGGCTTCCCGCCTGCACCGTAAGCCTGAGGTCGGGGGCCGTCTCCTGGGGCACCAGCATGGCAAGGCCGCTGGAAATCCCCGCCCCATTGCCGCTGGAAATGGCCGAAATTCCCTTGGCCATGAAGTTGTCGAGGTCGATCCGGTCGGCATCGATGCGCAGATCGACCGAGCCGCGGCCGCCCTTGGTGACGGCCAGTTCCGCCTTGCCCGGCACCCCGTCGATCTCATATTGCAGGTTGCTGAGGCGGAAGCGCGCGGCGGTCAGACTCACCTCGGTCTGCAGCTTGAGGCGGCCGCGGCTGCCGGTCCACAGCTTGGCCGCGCTCTCCCGCATCTCGGGCCAGATCCACCCGGCGAACTGGCGCATGTCATTCGATTCGACTGCCAGATTGCCGGCAAGCTCAGCACCCGTCTTGCCGGGAAAGAACACGCCATCGAACAGGGCCCGCGATCTCCCCGGCAACGAGCCCGACAGCTCGCGCACCCGGATTGCGTCGCGGCTAGCATCGACCCGCAGCGTCACATTCTCATAGAGGTCGCGGCCGGCCATGAGGGCCGTCACCTTGGCCGACACGGCAACGTCGACGTTGGCGGGAAGTTCTCCCAGCAGGCCGTCGGCAAGGCCGAGCGCACCCCCCTCGCGCACCAGCGCCCGCGCCCCGGCCCCGGCCCATTCGCCGAGATCGAGCTTGGCGGCGGTGAAATCGGCCCGCGCCGACACCTGGCTGCCGAGTGTCACCACGGCATTGCCGGTCATAGCGGTGCCGCCGTCCTTGGGATCGAGTGGTGAAAATTCGATCTTGTCGAGCGAGGCGTGATCGAAATCGGCGGTCACATTGGCGGTCACCTGGAAAGGCCGCAGTTCGCCTTCCGCGTCGCCCTTGCCGCTGGCATCGACGGCCGGGGCAAGACGCATCGCGCCGGTTACTCCCGTGCCATCGACCGCCCCGTCGAAATTGAACACATAGCCAAGCCCCGCCACATCGGCCCCGGCCGACGGCTTCAGGTTGAAGCCCAGACGAAAGGACTGGCCCGCCCGCCAGACGCCGGTCGACAGGCTGAGATCGAAGTTGCGCCCGCCGGCCGCCACGCCCCTGGCCGACAACCGCCAGGGTCCGTCGATCGCCGGCGAAGCGAGTGTGGCGCTTGGCATGGTGAGCCGGACCATCCCGCCACGGGCGTCGGCAAAGCTCACTTCGGCGCCGGTGAGCGTTATCTGATCGAGCTTCACCCGCCTTAGCAAATCATTGCCACCAACCGTGGCGGATGGGTGCAGCACCCAGTTGCCTTTGCCAGTGGCTGGCCGCATCAGCGCCACCACCGGTTGATCGACGGTAATGCTCTCAACCTGAATGGTGCCGCTGAACAGGCCCGCCAGCTGCAGCAGGACCTGCACCCTGTCGGCCCTGGCGAATTCCCCCGAGCCAAGCTCCGGCGGATTGGCGATGCGCACATCGTCGGCGGTGAGACTGGGCCACGGAAATAGCCTCACCGCGAGCGCCCCGTTGATCGTCACTTTCCGACCGGTGAGCTCTTCGCCATAGGCCTCGAGCCGCGGCCGATAGGAATTCCAGTCGACGACGACGGGGGCCGCCAGCGCTCCGATCACCGCCGCCAGGAGCAGGATGCCGATATAGAGGACGGGCGATTTCCACAGCTTCATGGCGCGGCCAGATGCCCGGTCATTGCGTCAGGCTAATGGCGGCATTCTTGCCGGGATTGAGAATGTTCCGGGGATCGAAGGCCCGCTTGACCGCCCGCATATAGGCGACTGCCGCCCCATGCTCGCGTTCGAGATAGGCGATCTTGCCGGCGCCAATGCCATGTTCGCCGGTCGATGTGCCGTCCATGGCGAGGGCCCGGTCGATGAGCCGGCCATAGACCTCCTTCACTCGCTTGACCTCGTCGGGATCGCCGCGGTCGCAGAACAGCACCACGTGGAAATTGCCGTCGCCGACGTGGCCGACGATGGGTCCGTAGAGATTGTTGGCGGCCAGGTCCTTCTGGGTTTCGCTGACGCATTCCGCCAGCCGCGAGATCGGCACGCACACGTCGGTGGCGAAGGCTTCCTTGCCCGGCATCAGCGATTTGGTGGCCCAGAAGGCGTCATGGCGGGCCTGCCACAGTCTCTGCCGGTCCTCCTCCTTGCTGGCCCAGGTGAAGGGGCCGCCACCCAGCTCCTCGGCGATCCCCGCGAACGTTTCCGCCTGCTCGCGGGTTGACGCTTCGCTGCCGTGAAATTCCAGGAACAAGGTCGGCGTCACCTTGAGATCGAGTTTCGAATAGGCGTTGAAGGCCCTGATATGCTCGGCATCAACGAGTTCGATGCGCGCCACCGGAAGTCCCATCTGGATGGCCTGGATGGTGGCGTTGCAGCACGCCTCGACGCTGGGAAACGGGCACACTCCGGCAACGATCGACTCGGGGATGCCAAAGAGCCGCAAGCCCACCTCGGTGATGATGCCGAGGGTTCCCTCCGAACCCACCATAAGCCTTGTCAGGTCATAGCCGGCCGAGGATTTCCTGGCCCGGCTGCCGGTGCGGATCACTTCGCCATTGGCCATGACCGCCGTCAGGTTCAGCACATTCTCGCGCATCGTGCCGTAGCGCACCGCATTGGTGCCCGACGCCCGGGTTGCCGCCATGCCGCCGAGGCTGGCATCGGCGCCGGGATCGACCGGAAAGAACAGGCCCTGGTCGCGCAAGTGCGCGTTGAGCTGCTTGCGGGTCACGCCCGCCTCAACCCGGCAGTCGAGATCGCCGGAATTCACTTCGATAATGCGGTCCATCCGCGACAGGTCGATCGAGATGCCGCCGAAAGGCGCGGTGAAATGGCCCTCGAGCGAAGTGCCGGTGCCATAGGCGATGACCGGCGTCTCGTATTTGCCGCAGACGGCCACGATCTTCTGCACCTCCTCGGTCCGCTCGACGAAGGCGACCGCATCGGGCGGAGCGCCCGGGTTCCAGGTCTGGTCCTTGCCATGGACCTCGCGCACCGCCGCCGCGACCGACAGGCGGTCGCCGAGAAGGCTGCGGATTTCGGCCACGGCCTGCGTTGTGCTGTTGCGGCGTTCCAGTGTAGTCATGGCGCCGAAATTACCAAACTCCCGGGAAATTGCGATGGAATTCCAGGCGCCGTTCCAAGGCTCGATCCAGGCGGTCGAGGACCAGTGGATCGACTACAACGGCCATTTCAACATGGCCTATTACAACGTGATCTTCGACCGCTGCGGCGACGAGGCCTTCGCCCTCCTGGGGCTTGGGCCGGATTATGTGAAGGAGCGCAACCGTTCCTTCTTCACCCTCGAAGCGCACGTCACCTACCTGCGCGAGCTCCATGCCGGCGACCGGGTGCGGGTAACGGTGCAGTTGCTCGACCATGACGCCAAACGCGTCCATTACGTCCAGGAGATGTTCCACGCCGAGGAAGGCTGGCTCGCCTGCGTCACCGAAAATATCGTCATGCATGTTGATATGACGGCGAAGAAATCGGCCCCCTTTCCGCCCGACGTGCTGGCAAGGATCGCGGCAATGGAGATGGCCCACGGCGCCCTGCCGGTACCATCCCAGGTGGGTCACCGGATCGGCATTCCGCGCAAGGATGCTGTGGCGAAGACACTATGACGAAGAATTAAGCTGCGCATGGCGCATTTGGCCATAGTTGCCGGTTAGTAACCTGGCCCGCGCGCATTGCACGGGAGCCAGCCTTGACTTTCGCCGGACACCGCCCGACGGCCCTGATCGCCACGGCCCTTTTTGCCGTCGTCTTGTTGGCTATTGCGCTTCAACTCATCTGGAGTTCGCCTTTCGGAACCGCCGGCCCCCTCGAATTCACTAATGAGGCCCTCAATCTCGCCATTGCCCTCGGGGCTACTTGGCTGGCCTGGCTGTTGTGGCGACGCCACGGCCGGCTGTCGCCGTTGTGGATTCTCATCGCGGCCATCGGGTGGATGTGGCCGGCCGCCGAGATCGCGGGGTTCGACCAAACGCCCTACCCACCGATTGATCCCGACGATGTCGGGACCCTGGTGATCTGGGCCCTGACTGCCGCCGTGATCTTGCCGGGCCTTGCCAGCCGGGGACTGCAGGCCAATTCGCGCCTGTTTCTCGGCATGGGGTTCGCGCTGCAGAGCACCGCCTTTGCCGCCGACTTGGGCGACGGTTCGATCTTCCACCTGCCGAACCTGACCGCCGCCGCTCCGATCACCGAAAGCTTCGAGACCCTGGGCCTCGCCTCCTATCTGGCGGGGCTCGTCCTGGTCGCCCTGCCGCTGGTCTCGACCAGGGCGGCGGGTGGCGAGGCCCTCGTTTGGCGCATCGCCCAATCCACGCCGGTCCGCGCCCTGGCCATCGGCTGGGAAAGCCTCGCCTACCGCCTGTGGCGCCTGTCCCATCCGGGAGCGAGCTTTGCCGACTATTACGCCGATGGAATCGGCCGTAAGCTCGACATGGGCAAGCCCCATCGCACCCTCGGGCGGGCCTTTTGGAGTCACGAGAGCTTCTTTGCCAGCCAGGGCGACCGCGGCAGCAAGTTCGAGAGCGAAGGCGTCAAGCTCTTCGACAAGATCAAGGCGCTGGGCATCCAGCCCGGCCATGTGGTGGTCGACTATGGCTGCGGCAGCCTGCGCATCGGCCAGCATTTCATCCGTTACCTGGAGGCCGGCCACTATTGGGGGCTGGACGTGACCGACCGCTTCTTCACCGACGGCCTCGCCCTGATCCCCGGGACGACGGTGGCCGACAGGCGTCCCAATCTCGGGGTGATCGGCGAAGACACATTGGCGCGCGCCCGTACCGCGAACCCGGATTACATTTTCTCAATGGCGGTCATGAAACATGTGCCGAAGGAGGAAATGGGACGCTATTGGAGCAACCTCATCGGCCTGATGAAGACCGGATCGACCGCCATTGTCGATTGCGACATCGCCGCGCGCGACATGCGCACCGCGGCGAAGAACTGGGCCTATACCGAGGCTTACGTGCGCTGCCAGATCGCCGCTCGCGATCCCGCCATGCCGGTGACCGTCAGCTATGCCGACAAGACCCGGCGCATGGGTGGCGAGACTTTCCGGCGGGCAAGTTTCGCGCTCGGCCCCCGGCCCTAACCAACATTCGTCATCTTCGCGCAACAATCTCGGCGCATTGATTCGCCAAGCTCCTGCTGGGAGCGGCAGAGGAAGGAGGCGAAGATGATGAACCAAGGTTACGACCAGGTCGCGGAAGCCCTCGTCTTTGTTCATGGATCCCAGGCCGAGATCGAGGCTGCCCGCCATGCGGCGCTGTGCGAGCGCTTCGGCGACAGCAAGGCCGCCAGACTCTGGCGCCAGGTGCAGCGCACCATCCACGACCTGGAACTGCCGCTGGCCGCCTGACGCCGGCTCGACATGTGCTGAACATGCGTTCATGTTTGGCAACTGAACAAGCATGTGCAGATCAGGAACGTTTCGCCGCAATCGCACCGGACGCTCAAGGTGCGCGCCCGCAAGCAGGGCTTGACCCTCTCGGCCTATTTCATTCGCGAAATGGAGCGCATAGCGGCGCTTCCGACCCTGCAGGAAATTGCCGGCCGCGTCAGAAAGCTGCCGCCGGTCAAAGCGGCGAAATCCTCGGCTGACCTCATCCGGGAAGACCGGGAGTCAGGTGATCGCGGCCGAGGCCCTGTCGGTAACCCGCTACACCAGGGACCGGAAGCCGGCCGGCAGCCTCATACACCGGGCAGACATCAAGCTCATTTGAACTCCCGCCTGATTTTCGCTTTTCGTTCTCGCCGTTGCTATATAGGGCTTGCGAGGATTCGGGAGCTCCATGGCAATCAGGCCCATCGACATCGGCGATTTCGGCGACAACGAACTTGGGGCCCCGGCGGTAAAGCCGGGGAGCCTGTCGGCGCGGGCGCTCGCCGGCGCCGAGCCGCCCTATCTCAAGGGCCTCAATCCGGAACAGCGCGCCGCCGTCGAGACCACCGAAGGCCCCCTCCTGGTGCTGGCCGGCGCCGGCACCGGCAAGACCCGGGTGCTGACCACCCGGCTCGCCCATATCCTTGCCACTTCCAAAGCCTGGCCCAGCCAGATTCTCGCCGTCACCTTCACCAACAAAGCAGCCCGCGAGATGAAGGACCGGATCGGCGCGCTCATTGGCGGCGTGGTCGAGGGCATGACCTGGCTCGGCACCTTCCATGCGATCGGCGTCAAGATCCTGCGCCATCACGCCGAGTTGGTGGGGCTGAAGTCGGGCTTTTCGATCCTCGATACCGACGACCAGATCAGGCTCCTGAAGCAGCTGCTCGAAGCCCATGACATCGACGAGAAGCGCTGGCCAGCGCGTCAGTTGGCCAGCCTCATCGACGGCTGGAAGAATCGCGGTCTGACGCCCCAGAAACTCTCGGCCGGCGAAGCCAATTCCTTCGCCAACGGCCTGGGCGGCAAGCTCTATGCCGAATACCAGCAGCGCCTCAAGGTGGTGAACGCCGCCGACTTCGGCGATCTGCTCCTGGAAGTCCTGCGCCTCTTCCAGGAGCACCCCGACGTGCTCAAGGACTACCAGCGCCGCTTCAAATACATGCTGGTCGACGAATACCAGGACACCAATGTCGCCCAGTACCTCTGGCTGCGGCTCCTCGCCCAGGGCCACAAGAACATCTGCTGTGTCGGCGACGACGACCAGTCGATCTATGGCTGGCGCGGCGCCGAGGTCGACAACATCCTGCGCTTCGAGAAGGACTTTCCCGGCGCGAAGGTGATCAGGCTCGAACGCAATTATCGCTCGACGCCGCAGATACTCGGTGCCGCTTCGGGCCTCATTGCGAAAAACGAAAGCCGTCTCGGTAAGACGCTCCATACCGACCGGAACGATGGCGAGACCGTCACCGTGCGCTCCCACTGGGACGGCGACGAGGAAGCTCGCGTCACCGGCGACGACATCGAGAGCTTGCAGCGCAAGGGCGAGAAACTCAGCGACATGGCGATCCTGGTGCGCGCCTCCTTCCAGATGCGGGCCTTCGAGGACCGCTTCATCACCCTCGGCGTGCCCTATCGGGTGGTCGGCGGCCCGCGCTTCTACGAGCGCGCCGAGGTGCGCGATGGGCTCGCCTATTTCAAGGTGACGGCGTCTCCCGACAACGACCTCGCCTTCGAGCGCATCGTCAATACCCCGAAGCGCGGCATCGGCGACAGTTCGCTGAAGCGCCTGCACCAGTTCGCAAGAAAACAGGGGATTTCGCTCTACCGCGCCGCCGAGGCCCTGATCGTCACCGACGAACTGCCAAATAAGACCCGCACCGCGCTCCGCACGCTGCTCGAAAGCTTCGGCCGCTGGCGCCAGGCGCTGCAGGGCCTGCCGCACACCGAATTGGCCGAGATCATCCTTGATGAGTCGGGCTATACCGAGATGTGGCAGAACGACAAGAGCCCGGAGGCGCAAGGCCGCCTCGACAACCTCAAGGAACTCGTCCGCTCCATGGCCGAGTTCGATACCATGGCGGGCTTCCTCGAGCACATCGCGCTGGTCATGGACGTCGAGCAGTCGGCCGACGACGACAAGGTCAACATCATGACCCTGCATTCGGCCAAGGGCCTGGAATTCGGCACCGTGTTCCTCCCCGGCTGGGAGGAAGGCCTGTTTCCCCATCAGCGGGCCCTTGACGAAAAGGGCCGCGCCGGTCTCGAGGAAGAACGCCGCCTGGCCTACGTCGGCATCACCAGGGCCAAGCGCCGGGCCTTCATCTCCTTTGCCCAGAACCGCCGGGTCCACAACCTCTGGCAATCGGGACTGCCGTCGCGCTTCATCGATGAATTGCCCGAGGCCCATGTCGAAGTAGCGCCGATGGCCACGACCTATGGCGGCCACGGCCTCGGCGGCTATGGCGCTAGCCGCTTCGACGAAAGCCAGCCCTTCACCAACACCTATGCAACGCCTGGAATGCAACGCGCGAGGGAGCGCTGGGCGAAAGGCGAGAGTGCGCGCTCGACGCCGCAGTTCCTCGAAGGCGAGATGACGGCGCGGGAAACCGAAGGTGGCGGATATGCGCGCGGCGAGCGCGTCTTCCACCAGAAATTCGGCTACGGGGTTGTTTCCAGGGTCGACGGCAACAAGCTCACCATCGACTTCGACAAGGCCGGGGAAAAGCGGGTGCTAGATTCGTTTGTGGCAAAAGTGTAGTATATTCATTTACTGACGCCTACTGGGGAGGCGGGGAATCGGTGAGGCCAGAGCCTATGCCGCCGGCAAGCAGGTCCCGGGGTTGAAGGTCCATGTCCCCGAACATGTCGATGTCGCCGCCGTGCGCGCCTCGACCGGTCTCACCCAAAGTATCTTTGCAAGCCACATTGGGATTTCCGTCGCAACACTCCGCAATTGGGAGCAGAATCGTCGTGCACCAGAAGGTCCGGCACGTGTCCTGCTCGCTCTCATTGCCAAGGATCCGCGAATCGTCCGGCGCCTGTTGAGCCGCGCCGCCTGACTATTCGGCGGCCGACCGCGCTCCCCTCCCCGACACCGCCGCCCCGGCTTCCGGCGTCAGCGCCGTGAACTGCCGCACCGAGACGAGCGCCAGGGCGGCGACCGCGAAGAACGCCACCGAGAAATCCCGCGCCATGATCGCCGTGTCGCCGCGCACATATTGCGTCACCTCGATGATGAAGGCGGCGGCGGCCACGCCCATCGACAAGGACAGCTGTTGCGCCACCGTGTAAAGGCTCGTCGCCCGGCTCATGTCCTCGTGCGAAATGTCGGAATAGGACATGGCGTTGAGGGCGGTGAACTGCAGCGAGCGGAAGAAACCGCCGACCAAGAGGATTGCCAGCAGGATCGCATAGGGCGTGGCCGCGGTGATTGTCCCGGTAAGCGCGATGATGGCGCAGCTTGCCGTCCCGTTGACGATGAGGAGTTTCCGGAATCCGAAGCGGCGAATGAGCTTTGCCGCGCCGAACTTCATCGAGATGGCGCCAAGGGCGGCGGCGCTGGTTAGCAGGCCGGAATGGAACGGCGACAGCCCGAAGCCCAGCTGCAGCATCAGCGGCAGCAGAAAAGGAATGGCGCCGACGCCCACCCGGAACAGGCTGCCGCCGATGACCCCGGCGCGGAACGTCTCATGGCGCAGCAGGCGGAAATCGAGGATTGGGTCGGGCGTCATCCTTGCATGGCGAACATAGGCCATGAGCACCACGGCCCCAACCGCCATGAGCACGAACGGCAGCCATAGCGGAAACAGGTCGCGCCCCACGATGGTCAACCCAAAGACTGTCAGCGACAGGCCGATCCCTGACAGGAGAAAGCCCGCGAGGTCGAGGCGCGGCACCGCCGCCGCCGTGATCTCCGGCATCCTGAGCGTTGCGAAGGCGATAGCCGCGATGCCGAAGGGCACGTTCATCCAGAACACCCAGCGCCAATGAAAGTAAGTGGTGATGAAGCCGCCGATGGGTGGCCCGACCAAAGGCCCGATCAGCGCCGGGATGGTGAGCCAGGCGAGCGCGTCCACGAGCTCCGACTTGGCGATCGAGCGCAACAGGATGATGCGCCCCACCGGCACCATCATAGCACCACCCAGCCCCTGCACGGCCCGCGCCGCCACCAGACCGGCCAGCGAGCCCGCTATCCCGCAGGCGATCGAGCCGAGGGTGAACACTACAATCGCGGCGCGGAAAACATTGCGTGCTCCGAAACGATCGGCGCACCAGCCGCTCACCGGAATGAAGATGGTGAGGCTCAGAAGGTAGGTGGTGAAGGCGAGCTTCAGGATGATCGGATCGGTGCCGAGATCCCGCGCTATCGCCGGAAGCGACGTGGCGATGACCGTCGAATCCATGTTCTCCATGAACAGGGCGGAGGCGACGATGAGGGGGATGAGACGGGAATTGGACGGCATCGGCGAGTCTCAATAGCATGGCGGTGCGAGGCGGCTCATGCAATAAATTCAGATCAGGGGGGAGGACCATGACCGATCGGGACATCGCGATCCGCGACGCGGTGGTAACCGACGCATCAGCACTTGCTGGGCTCGCCGTCCTTGCCGGCCATGGTCTTATGGACGTCTTTTACGGCGGGCTGGTTCCCGGAAAGTCGACCCGCGAGCTGGTGCTCGAACGGCGCATCCTGTGGCCGGGCGGCTTCTGCGCGTTTCCCCGCTGGCGGGTTGCCGTCGACGGCGCGGGCCATGTTATCGGCGGGCTCAACAGCTTCCCCCACCATCTATTCGAAAGCGCTGCCCCTGACCCCCTCGTCGGCGACGAGCGCTGGGCCATCGTCGCGGCCCTGTCCGAACTCGAGGCGGCCGCCAGGGACAGCTATTACGTCAACATGATCGCCGTGGCGCCCGAGGCCCGTAAGATGGGGCTCGGCAGCCTGCTGATGGTCGAGGCCGAGCGAATGGCCCGCGCGCAAGACTTTGCCACGGTGAGTCTCGCGACCTTCGCCGGCGACCCCGGCCTCGTTTCCTTTTACCGGCGGCTTGGCTATGCGATCCGCGGCACCCGGCCGATCGCTCCCCACCCCACGCTGGAAGTGGGCGGCGACTGGGCCCTCATGGCCAAGGACCTGGGCTCCTCCCCGGGTCTATGAAAGCCGCGCCCACGCGCCTATATCCTGCGCCATGCTCAATGCCTTCTTTCGCTGGCTCGAGGCCCGCGTCGAACCCTTTCCGCCGGAACTGCCGGACCGGCCGCCCGCCGGGCTCCTGGGTTTTGCCTGGCATTATACAAGGCCCTTTGCCGGGCTCCTGCTGGCGTCGGTCACGCTGTCGGCCGGCATCGCCTTCATCGAGATCTATCTGTTCTCCTTCCTCGGCAGCCTGGTCGATCTGCTGAGCAAAGCCGACCGTACCGGCTTCTGGTCGTCCCATGGCGCCTGGCTCGCCTTCATGGGCGCCCTGGTGCTGGTGGTTCTGCCCGTCCTAAATTTCGTGTCGGAGTCGATTTCGCACCAGGGCCTGCGCGGCAATTTCGCCATGCGCACCCGCTGGACGGCGCATCGCTATGTGTTGCGCCAGAGCATGGACTTCTTCCACAACGATTTCGCCGGCCGCATCGCCACCAAGGTGATGCAGGTGGCGCTGGCGGTGCGCGATGCGGTAATGAAGTTCACCGAAGTAATCGTCTATGTGGCGGTCTATTTCATCGGCGCCCTGGTGCTGGTGGCGACCAGCGACGTACGGCTGATGCTACCGTTGCTCGTTTGGCTGGCGGGTTATGCCGCCGTCTGCTGGTATTTCGTGCCGCGCATGGGCAAGCTTTCCGAAAAACAGGCCGACATGCGCTCGCTGGTCACCGGCCGGGTCGTCGACAGTTACACCAACATCTCGACCGTCAAGCTCTTCGCTCCCGCCGACCGCGAGGACAACTTCGCCAAGGAAGGCATGGGCTGGATGCTGGAGAGCGTCAACGCCTCGATGCGCCTGTCGACGCTAATGACCACTACTTTGCAGGTGTTGAGCGGCATCCTCATCTTCATGATGTCGGGCTTGGCGATCTGGCTGTGGTATGTGGGCGCCATCACCACCGGCGCCATCGCCTTTTCGATCGGACTCACGCTGCGCTTCAAGGCCATGTCGCAATGGATCATCTGGGAGGTTGCCGGCCTGTTCGAGGATATCGGCGTCATTCAGGACGGTCTCGCCACCATCTCGCGCGACCGCAGCATCGTGGATGCCCCCGATGCCGCGCAGCTGAAAATCGGCGCCGGCGCCATCGCCTTCGACAACGTGCGCTTCAACTACGGCAAGGCGGCGAACCTCAGGGCCCACCATGTGGTGGACGGCCTCTCGCTGTCGATCGCTCCGGGCGAGAAGGTGGGCCTCGTCGGCCGGTCGGGAGCGGGCAAATCGACGCTGGCCACTCTGCTCCTGCGTTTCTACGACCTCGAGAGCGGCCGCATCCTGATCGACGGCCAGGACATTGCCGCCGTCACCCAGGATTCGCTCCGCGCCGCAATCGGCGTGGTGACTCAGGATACTTCGCTCTTGCACCGCTCGGTCATCGACAACATCCGCTATGGCATGCCCGAGGCCGTCATGGCCGATGTCGAGGCGGCGGCCTGCAAGGCGCACGCCGACGAGTTCATCGCCGGCCTCGTCGATCCCAAGGGCCGCAAAGGCTACGAGGCCCATGTCGGCGAGCGCGGCGTCAAGCTCTCCGGCGGCCAGCGCCAGCGCATCGCCATCGCCCGCGTGCTCCTCAAGAACGCGCCCATCCTGGTGCTCGATGAGGCGACCAGCGCGCTCGACTCGGAGGTCGAGGCGGCGATCCAAGGGAACCTCTATACGCTGATGGAAGGCAAGACGGTGATTGCCGTCGCCCATCGGCTCTCCACCATCGCCGCCATGGACCGCCTGGTGATCATGGACCGCGGCCGCATCGTCGAGGAAGGCACCCACCGCGAGCTGCAGCGCAAGGGCGGTCTTTACGCCAGCCTGTGGCAGCGCCAGTCGGGCGGCTTCCTCGCCGCCGAAGCCATGGATGCGGCGGAGTAATCCTTTCCAACCATGGCCGAATCCCGCTTCACCCTGACGATCGCCGATCTCGATCTGGGCGATGCGCAAGACTTGGCCGATGCCATCGACATCGATCCGCGCCTCGAACCCCTGGCCATCGCCATCAGCGAGACCGACGAAACGCAATCCCGCTGGGAGGTCATCGTCTATTTCGCCACCGCCGGCGCCGCCGAGACTGCCCGTAGCACCTTGGCATCGCACACCCTCTGGGTTGCACCCCTCATCCCGCAAGATTGGGTGCGCCAATCGCTGGAAGGCCTCGGCCCGGTGGCGGCGGGACGCTTCTACCTGCACGGCTCCCACGACCGCGAGCGGCGCCGGACCGGCGGCATCGCGCTCGAGATCGACGCCGGCACCGCCTTCGGCACCGGCCACCACGGCACTACCGAAGGCTGCCTGATCGCGCTTGACCGCATTCTGAAGCGACGGCGGCCCCGGCGCATCCTCGACGTCGGCTGCGGCACCGGTGTGCTCGCCATTGCCGCCGCCCGCGCCGCGCGGACAACAGCCATCGCCAGCGACATCGATCCGGAAGCGGTGCGGGTCACCAGCGAGAACGCCCGCCGCAATGGCGTTGTGCCGCTCATCCGCGCCTTCACTGCCGCGGGTCTCAAGGATCGGCGCATCGCCGCCGCCGCCCCCTTCGACCTGATCTTCGCCAATATCCTCGCCAGGCCGCTGGTCAATCTGGCTACAGGCCTTGCGCAGGTTCTTGAACCCGGCGGGGCCCTGGTGCTGTCGGGGCTGACCCGCGATCAGTGCCGCTGGATTGTCGCCACCTATCGCAACCGCGGCTTGGTTCCCGCAGCGAAGATCGTTCGTGGCAACTGGGCGGCTTTGCTACTCACGAAGCCACAAAACAAAAAGCACCCGGAGTGTTTCCACGCCGGGTGCCCGTCAACCGGAGCGACTGGCCCCGGCTGGGAGGAAGCCTGAAACGTCAGGCTCGAGTTTTAGCTAGCTGCCCCAGACCATCTTGTGGATCTCCGAGCGCTTGAGGCCGATGTCGGCCAGCATGCGGTCATCGAGCTGGGCCAACTGACGTTCGGCCCGGCTCAAGGCAAAGAAGTTGCGCAAACGGTTTAGGAGGCCCGCTGGGCGGCCGATACGGTCGATGCGGATGGCCTCACGGCCGATGGTAGTGGTGGTCATGGTCGGTCTCCTTTCGCCTCGATAGCCGTCCCGCGGATCCGGGTCTCAGCCTTCGACTTGCTCAATTCCTAGTGCATCGCACAATCATTTTGATGATATAGGCCGCTGACATCGGCAAATCCATGGGCACTATGGCGTCTCAGATATGCTTTAATTGCATATCTCGTTCATCTTTCGTTAAGAACTGCATGCCTGTGCAAAGAAAAAATATAAACTATTGAAATGCGGAGAATATATAGACGAAACAGGTTTCTCAAGGCGGCCGGATTGGGTCCACATGACCGGGGCTCACCCATGCATTCAGCTACCCATTGGTAATTTTCCATGCAAAAACAACATAGACGTATTTGAGCATTTCTATTGCGTCGCACAACAGGTCTCCGAAACTAAAATGCCCGGCCGCAGGGGCCGGGCACCAAGGTTGGAAGTGATTTAGCTTCTTAGGCGGCCTGCAGATTGCCCGCCGAGCTCTTGCCCGTGCGCTTGTCGGTCACGATCTCGAATGAGACCTTCTGGCCTTCCTTCAGCGTGCGCAGCCCCGCACGTTCGACAGCGGAAATATGGACGAAGACGTCCTTGTTGCCGTTGTCGGGCTGAATGAAGCCGTAGCCCTTCTGCTCGTTAAACCACTTCACAGTGCCCGTATTCATGGGAAGTCCTTCAGTTGGGTTATAGAAAGGTCTCGAGAGAGCTTTCAGGCACGCCCAAGACCCGTTGTCGATAATTGGAGGAGTCTTGCGTGCGCGCGCCAACTGGGAGCGTAGCGGCCAATCGTCCGGCCCAAGTGTCGATGCTGGATTTATGAAGCACCGGGCGCCGCGATGCAAGCCAATTCATTTCCCAAGCGTCATGGGGCTTTTACAGTATCGCTAGGATGCAAGTCGGCGGGTCATGGCGATCAGGGCCTTGGCCGCCCGGTCGAAGGCGCCGAATTGCTTTTGCATCTGCTCGACCAGTTCCGGATAGCGCTTCCGCCGCTCCGCCCACAGCTGCGAGGAGAAGTGCCAGACATTGCCGCCGGCATTGACCTCGAGCACGTAGAGCTTGCCGCTGCGAGCATCGCGAATGACGTCGACGCCGAGCAGCGGCACCTCGGAAAAGACCTTCGCCACTTTCCTGGCCAGCGCCACCGGTTCCGGGTAGTCGCCATGGGTGTAGGTGCGTTCTCCGTCGCTGGTTGCGACGTCGGCGGCTTCCAGTTCGGCATCGGGGGCGGTGAGATCGGGCCGCGGCGCCACCAGCGTGGTGAACTGCGCATACAGGGGCTCGCCGCACAGACACAGCACCCGGAACTTCGACGGGTTGACGCCGGTATCGATGAAGGGCTGGACGATCATCGCCGTCCGGTTGAGATGGTGATCGGCGGGAAAATCCTGGGGGCCCGCCGCCGCCAGGCGCTGGCGCCGGAACAGCTGCACACCCGCCCCATGCGATGTCATGTGCAGGGACTGCGGCTTGACCAGCACATGGCTGCCCCACACCGCGGGGTCCAACTCCATGCCGAAGCGGAAAACCTGCGAATGGAGCACGTCGATGCCGGCGTCTGCCAGCATTTTCCACTGCTCGAACTTCTCGATCGGTCGATTGCAAATGACCCGGCCCCGCAGCGGACGGAATGGCGCACCCGGATTGAAGGCCACCGTCAGCGTCGGTTCGCGCCACACGGCGGCGGGAACTTCCGAGCTATCGGCTGTCGCGCCCACCACATAGACGCGGATGTCGTCGGCGCGCGCCGCCACGCGGTTGCCGATGTCGATGAAATCGGCCGGATCGTAGCTCGAGTTGTGAACCGCCAGAATGAGGTTCTTGCGCGTGGTGAATACCATCGCCGGTTCCTTAGGGCCCTCAGAACTGGCCCTGTCTAGTCAGAGCCGCTGCCTGTCGCAAGCCATACATTTGCAATTCTGGACGGCTGGCCGATTTCCCGTTACCCCTCGCTTTCCGGCAACCAAGGGCACTTCATGACCCGCACCCCCCGCCATGCCGCGGCAGGAAACTCCAACGGTCCCGTCGCATTGCTCCGTGCCGAACTGCGCCGCCGCCGACTCGCTGGCCTGATCGTGCCGCGCCAGGACGAATTCGGCGGCGAGGAGGTGGCGGCCTATGCCGAGCGCCTGCGCTGGCTCACCGGCTTCACCGGTTCCTGGGGCCTCGCCATTCTCACGCTACGGGCCGGCGCCATCTTCGTTGACGGCCGCTACACCACCCAGGTGCGCAACCAGATCGATACAAGACTGTTTGCCCCTCTGCACCTGAAGGACGATCCCCCCGACCGCTGGATCGCCGCCAATGTCCGCAAGGGCGAGCGCTTGGGCTTCGATCCCTGGCTGCTTGCCGCCGGCGAGGCCGACCGCTTCGCCCGGGCCTGCGCGGCGAGCGGCGCAAAGCTCGTGGCGGTGGCCGGCAATCCCATCGATGCCGTGTGGCAGGAGCAGCCGGCGCGGCCACAGAATCCGGTTTCCGGCCAGCCCACCCAACTGGCCGGCCGCCGTGCTGCCGACAAGCTCAAAGGCATCAGGAAGACGCTTGGCCTGGCGGCCGCCGACGCCACCGTGCTGACCGACCCCTGCTCCATCGCCTGGCTGTTCAACATTCGTGGGCGCGACATTGCCCACGCCCCCGTGGTGCTGGCCTACGCGATCATCCATCGCCGCGCCAGGCCGGACCTCTTCATTGCACCCGGGCGCATCGACAAGGCCGTGCGTAGCCGCCTCGGCCGGATCGCCCGCCTGGTCGATCCCGGCGCCATCGATGCGGCACTGGCGGGCCTCGGCCGCCGCAAGGCCAGAGTTCTGCTCGATCCCGACGCAACCCCCTGCCGCATCCGCGACCGGCTGAAATCGGCCGGTGCCACGATCATCCGCGGGCCCGATCCCTGCCTTCTTCCCAAGGCCCGCAAGAACCGCAACGAGCGCCAGGGAGCGCGCGCCGCGCAGCTTCGCGACGGGTTGGCGGTGGCCCGCTTTCTCTGTTGGCTCGAGACCGCCGCACCCACGGCCCTGCGCGAGTCGGAAGCGGCGGCGCGGCTCGATGCCTTCCGCCTTGCCTCCAAGGAATATCTGGGGCCGTCCTTCGAGACCATTGCCGCCGCCGGCGCCCATGCCGCCATTCCCCACTACCGGGTGACCCCCGCGACCGACCGGCCGCTCAAGGCGGGCGAGATCTTCCTGATCGATTCCGGCGGCCAGTACCGCGACGGGACCACCGACATCACCCGCACCACGGTGATCGGTCAGCCGACGGAGAACATGCGTGACCGCTTCACCCGGGTCTTGAAGGGCATGATGGCCGTGTCGCGCCTGCGCTTTCCCACGGGAACGGCGGGTTCGCAGATCGACGCCACGGCGCGCAGCGCGCTGTGGGCGGCGGGCCTCGACTACGACCACGGCACCGGCCACGGCGTCGGCTCCTATCTGTCGGTGCATGAGGGGCCGGCCCGCATCAACAAGTCGGACCGCACGCCGCTCGAGCCCGGCATGATCCTCTCCAACGAGCCGGGCTACTACAAGGCCGGCCACTACGGCATCCGCATCGAGAATCTCCTGATGGTGCGCGAGGCCGAGGCGATTGCCGGCGGCGAGCGCCCGATGCTCGGCTTCGAGACGCTGACGCTCTGCCCGATCGAGCGCCGGCTCGTCGATCGCCATTTGCTGACCAAGGACGACGTGATCTGGTTCGACAGCTACCATGCCCGGGTGCTGAAGGAGCTGGCCCCGCATCTTTCCGGCGCCGAACTCGCCTGGCTGCAGAAAGCCTGCGCGCCCTTGGCGTGAGTGGCGACTGCACCGCCGCCTGACGCTATTCGAACAGGCTCGACACGCTCTCTTCGCGGCTGGTCCGGCCGATCGCCTCGCCGAGCAGGGTGGCGACCGGCATGACCCGGATGTTGCGGGCGATCCTCACCGCTTCCGTCGGCTGGATCGAATCGGTGATCACCAGCTCCTTCAGCATCGACGAGGTGATGCGGGCCACCGCTCCTCCCGACAAGACACCATGGGTGATGTAGGCGGTCACCTCCTTGGCGCCCTTGGTCAGCAAGGCTTCGGCGGCGTTGACCAGGGTCCCGCCGGAATCGACGATGTCGTCGATCAGGATGCACGACTTGCCCTCGACCGCGCCGATGATGTTCATCACTTCCGATTCGCCCGGCCGGTCGCGGCGCTTGTCGACGATGGCGAGCGGCGCCGACAGGCGCTTGGCCAGGGCTCTCGCCCTGACCACGCCGCCCACGTCGGGCGACACCACCACGGTGTTGTTGACGTCGCCATGCTGCCTGATATCGCGCACCATCACCGGGCCGGCGAACAGATTGTCGGTCGGAATGTCGAAGACGCCCTGGATCTGCCCGGCATGGAGATCGAGCGTCAGCACCCGGTCGGCCCCGGCCCGGGTGATGAGATTGGCGACGAGCTTGGCCGATATGGGCGTGCGGGGGCCCGGCTTGCGATCCTGCCTGGCATAGCCGAAATAGGGGATGACGGCGGTGATGCGCTTGGCCGAGGCGCGCTTCAGCGCATCGATGATAATCAAAAGCTCCATCAGGTGATCGTTGGCCGGAAACGACGTCGACTGGACCACGAACATGTCCTGGCCGCGGACGTTTTCCTGGATCTCGACGAAGACTTCCATGTCGTTGAAGCGCTTCACCACCGCCTTGGTCATCGGCATGTTCAGGTACGAACATATGGCTTCCGCCAGCGGCCGGTTGCTGTTGCCGGACACGATCTTCATCATCTGGTTGTTTCCCCGCCGGTGAAGCTGGGCGGTCTATAACAACCGAATCCCGCCTATGCAAACCCGTAGCTGCCGGCGGTGGACGAAGCCTGCCGGTCAGCGGTAGCGGTTGATGATGTCGAAAATGCCGGAGGATGCCGCCTGGGCGACGACGGTGGCAGCATCCCCCCAGCCATTGTCGAGAGCGCCAGCCGGTATGGCATTGGCCTGCTTGACGTCGCCCAGCAGTTTGCCCTTGGGCGTTTCGACGGTCCAGCGCAGTGCCACCTGCTGGCGGCCATCCTTCGGCGCCGACACCTCGACCGTGCCGGCAATCGTCAGGGCATCGGCGCGCGGCGATGTCACCACCGGCCAGCCGGCGGCACTGAGGGTGCGGCGCATGGCGACGGTAAGCTCATCGCCGCCGCCGGGCGAGCCCCTGACCGTCACCACCGCCACGGCCCGGATCACTGCCTTGCCCTTGCCGGCGATCGGCGCCTCGGGCAGCGGCGCGGGCACCGAATTGGCCGTCTCGGTCGGTGCCGCCGTGCCGTCACCGTCCTGCGGCGTGGCCGCGGCCACCACCGCATCCGGTCCGTTGAGGGTTTCGAGATCGATGTCATACTTGGCGCCGGGCCCGGCGGCGACGAAGACACGGGCGGGCGGCATCAGGAGGGTCGATATCCTGGTGGCATAGCCGAGTCCGGAAAGCTTGCCGGCGATTTCCCGGCCGATGGTCTCGGCGATGGTCTGCAGGGTTTCGCTGCTGACCGCGGCCCACGGATCGCCACCGGCGGGGCCGATACCAAGATCGCCCGGCACCTCGTCGACCAGCACGCCCTGCTCGTCGCGCAGTTCCAGCATGTTGGAGACATGCACCTGGCCGCCGACCGAGGCCGCCCGGAACTTAAGCGTGAGTGAAAAACTGCCGGTCTGGAAATTGCCTTCGACGATGCCGACGTCATGCTGGCCGGCCGAAATCGCCAGGGCCTGCTTGAAATCCCTGGCCTTGTCGGGTGGCATGCCGGTGAGCTGGGCGAGCTGCACCGGTGGCGGCGTCTTGCCCTTGGGGTTGGGCGCGGTGATGTTGTCGCCGAGGGTGGAGCCTCCAGCGCAGGCGACGAGCAACAGCATGAGGCCCAGCAGCGTCAGGCCACGCAGCCAGTGGCCCACAACGCCACCTGCCCGACTCAGCGAAGGTTCGAACATGGCTAGCGGACTATCATATCCAGCGGATAGGTGGAAACCGGCTCGGCCTTGTTTTCGCCAACGATGTAGGTGCGGCCCAGGCAATAGGCCGCCGCCCTCTCCGAATCCATCAGGATCATGTGGGCGAAGAACACCATGCCGGGGCCGATTTCGTGGGGATTGTCGCGATAGAACATCGGGGCATCCATCCAGCTCGGAGTGAACTTGGCGCCCAGCGAATAGCCGCAGGCATTGAGCCGGTGTTCGGCCATGCCGTGGGCCTCCATCACCCTTGCATGGGCCTCGAACACCTCGCCCGCCGTGTGGCCGGGCTTCAGCACGTCCTCGACCGCGGCGAGGGCCTCGCGGCTTGCGGCTTCCATGCGGAGATGCTGCTGGCGCGGCTTGCCGATGATCAGCGTGCGCATGAAGGCCGCATGGTAGTGGCGGTAGACGCCGGCCCATTCCAGCGTCAGCTGATCGCGCTTGCCGAGCTTGCGGCGGCCCGACTTGTAGCGGCAAAGGAGCGCATCGGGCCCCGAGCCGATGATGAACTCGTTGGCCGGATAATCGCCGCCGCCAGCGAAGATCGCACCCTGCTGGGCGGCGAGGATGTCGCCTTCGTCGGCCCCGGCCTTGGTTTTCCTCACCGCCGCCTTCAGCGCGGCATCGCCGAGCTTTCCGGCCTTGCGCACATAGGCGAGCTCCGCCTTCGACTTGACCACCCGGATGCGATTGACCAGATCGCTCGCCTCGGAAAGCCTGCAAAAGCCGGCAAGGGCCGTCTCGACCGCCTTGCCGTTGTAGTGGGTGAGGCCATAGGAATTACTCTCGATGCCGAGGCGTTTTCCTTGCGCTCCCAGACTTTGCAGCATGTCCTTCAGCTGATCGGCGGGCCTTGCCCCCGCCGCATCGGTCCAGATGCGGATGTCGGCGATGATCGAGGTGTGCTGGGCCTGGCGCAGATCGGCCGAGCGGGTGAGCAGCGCCAGCCTGCCGTCGCCGCCGAGATAGAGGCACTGGAAGAAACAGAAGCCGAAGCTGTCGTAGCCGGTCAAATAATACATGCTCTCCTGCTGGAACATCAGGAGGCCGTCGAGGCCCTCGCGTTCCATCGCCTGGCGCACCTTGTCGATGCGGGCCTGGTATTCGAACGGCGCGAAATGCAGGGCCATGGAAACCTCAGATCAATGCGATGGCCGATATCTGCCGGCCATAGTCGGACTGGCCGCGGTGGGTGGTGCGGCGGTAGCTGAAGAATTTCTTTTCGTCGGTAAAGGTGCAGAGGTCGAGCTTGATGACCTCGCCCGCCGCCTCGTCGCGCAGCCGCTTCTCGAGATAGCCGGCGAGGTCGAACCGGCTATGGCCGGCACGCCCGGAGGGCGTGAAGAACCGGCGGTTCATGGCGTCGGCCTCGATGAAGCGGGCCGGGAATTCCGGACCGACCTCGTAGGCCGCACCCGAGATCATCGGTCCGATGACGGCGGTGATGTTGTGGCGGCTGGCACCCAGCGTCTCCATGGCCTCAAGGGTTGCCGCCGTGATGCCGGAAAGCGCCCCCTTCCAGCCGGCATGGGCAACCCCGATCACCCTCGCCTTGCGGTCGGCGAAGAGAATCGGCCCGCAATCGGCGGTGAGAACCCCGATGGCAAGACTGGGGCTTGCTGTCACCATGGCGTCGGCGCGGGGCCGCTCGGGCGAGGTCCAGCACCCGGTAACCGCCACGGCCGTGGCGCTGTGCACCTGATGGACCGATAGGAGACGGGGCTCGACGATGCCGAGGGCCGCGGCCACCACCTCGCGATTGCGCTTCACTGTGGGCTTGTCGTCGCCCGAGCCCAGCCCGCAGTTGAGCGAGGCGTAAAGCCCCTGCGAGTGGCCGCCCTGGCGAGTAAAGAAGCCATGCGACAGGAAGGGATGATCGAGGGCGTCGGATCGGATCATGGCTCGGCAAAGGGATAGGGTATAGCAAGTCCGGGCGAGGTCGCGGCCAGGACCTTGAACAGGTTACCCATCTCCGCCTCGTCCGCAAGCCTTGTCTTGGCGCGCTGCAATCTCTCGCGTGTGGCGGCATCGGCCTTGGCGGCAAGGGCGGCGGTGCGGGCCTCAAGTCCCATAGCGAGGAGAAAGCTGCGCTGACTGAACGCCGGCGCGACCTTGGCGCCTGCGGCCGCCAGCGCCTTGCCGAGGGCTTCGAAATCCACATGCGAGGTGATGTCGCACTCGCCGGGGGCTTCGGTGACCGGAACGAATGTGTGGCGGCGAAGGGCCTGTAGTGTATCGCCCGGTGCCGATTGCAAATGGCCATAGTCGATGATGAGGGCCGCACCGCTATGTTCGATGAGCCTTCGTCCGATTGTCCCGGCGATCTCGGTCCGCGCTGAAGAAACCTCCATCACATCGCCGTCGCGGCCACCTTGCCCCGGTTCGGCTGCGATAAGCCCCAGCGCCAACAATTCGCCATCGAGTCCCACCACGCGCTCGTGCCACTGCCCTTGCCGCTTCTCGAACTGGCGGATCGGCAGGGCATCGAAGAATTCATTGGCCACCAGCAGCATCGGACCGGCCGGAACCGTATCGAGCCTCGCATGCCAGGTGGCACCGGCGAGCCGCTGCTTCTGCTCGGCGCGAAGCGCCGGACTGGTCTCGACCAGATGCACCTCCACCGCCTCGGCAAACCCCGCCATCGCCGGCGCGGCCCGCAACATATCGCTCATCAGCGTGCCGCGCCCCGGGCCCAGTTCGACGAGGCTGAGCCGAGCGGGCCGGCCCATCGCTTGCCAAAATGCCGCACACCACACCCCGATCAATTCGCCGAAGGCTTGCGAGATTTCCGGCGCGGTGATGAAGTCCCCGGCCTCGCCGAAAGGTTGGCGCGCCATGTAATAGCCGTACTGCGGATGGCCGAGGCAAAGGCCCAAGTAGCGGTCAAGCCGCATCGGCCCGTCGCTATCGATCATTTCGCGGATCAGTTTCTCAAGCGGCGGCACGGCGCGATCTGACCAGCAGCCAGATACCGATCACGCACAGCGGCAGCGACAGGATCATGCCCATGGTGAGAAAGCCGGCGAAGTAACCCAGTTGGGCATCGGGCTCGCGCGCCGTCTCGACCAGGATGCGCGACAGCCCGTAGCCCAGCGCGAAGATGCCCGAAGCCCGGCCCGGATGTTTCAGCGCCTGAAAGCGGTGCGTGGCGATGCGGACAACAACGAACAATACCAGGCCTTCGAGTGTCGCCTCATAGAGCTGGCTCGGATGGCGCGGCACCTGCAGGGGATCGGCCGGAAACACCATGGCCCAGGGCACGTCGGTCGCCCGGCCGTAAAGCTCGCCGTTGACGAAGTTGGCAAGCCGCCCGAGGCCCAGCCCCACCGGCACCGAGGCAGCTCCCAGGTCAAGCATACGGTCAAGCCCGGCGCCGATTTTCCTGCCGTAGAAGTAACAGGCCGCCACCACACCGAGGAAGCCGCCATGGAACGACATGCCGCCATCCCAGATGCGCAGGATGTCGATGGGGTTAGCCAGGTAATGCAGCGGATTGTAGAACAGCACGTAACCCACTCGCCCGCCGAGCACGACGCCGAGGAGCGACCAGACGAAGAAGTCGTCGATCTGCGCCGCCGTCATGGTGGGCTTGGCGCCACCCCACAGGGCCTTGTTGCCGGTGAGCCGCTTCATGTACCACTGGGCAAAGAGCAGTGCGGCGATGTAAGCGAGCGCATACCAGCGCACCACGAAGGGGCCGAGTGAAAAGGCCACCGGATCGATGTTGGGATAGGCGATGAGGGCGAGATCGGTCATGGACTGGTGAAACTGGCCGCGAATCGCACCGCCGTCAAGACTGACATCCCGTGACGCTGCGGCCCCTTGAAGAATATCGCCGCAGCCCATAGCTAGTGGGTGGAGAGGGCCCCGCCATGACCACTACGCAATCGCGCTTTTTCGATGAGCTTGCCAAGCTGATGACCAATGCCGCCGGTGCCGCCCAGGGGGTGCGCCGCGAGATCGATACGCTGGTTCAGGGTCAGGTCGAGCGCGTCATCAACAATCTCGAGCTGGTCAAGCGCGACGACTTCGAGGTGGTGAAGGCCATGGCCGCCAAGGCGCGCGAGGAAAACGACGCCCTCGCCAGGCGGATCGCCGCCCTCGAGGCCAGGCTCGGCATCGCGGCCGAATCATCCTCCGACTCCCCCGTCGGTTGATTGCCCACGAATCTGTGGAGGAATCACCTCCCATCGGGGCTTGAGGCTTGTTGCGACTCAAAGGCTTGGGCACGGTCGCCATGGCGGCGGGGAAGTAACCCCGAACCCGCCGGAGACTTGCTTGATGGCCTTGAACCAGGCGTTCGACACCGACCACCCCAATCCGCTCGACCGGGTCGAGCGGCTGGCCGAGCGGCGGCGCTGGAGCTTTGACCGCACCAACCCGCACGAAGTTACCATGCTGGTCGAGGGCGCCTGGAGCGATCTCCATGTCGCCATGAACTGGCGCGACGAGCTTGAGACCCTGCATGTCGCCTGCACTTTCGACGCCAAGGTGCCGCAGGGGCGCCTGGCCGAGACGGCCCGCCTGGTGGCCCTCGTCAACTCCCAGCTGCTGCACGGCCATTTCGACCTGTGGCTGGCCGACGGCAGCCTGGTGTTCAGGAACAGCTTGCTGTTGACCGGCGGGGCCGAGGCCAACGACCCGCAATGCGAGGCCCTGATCAAGCTGGCGGTGGAAACCTGCCAGCGCTATTTTCCCGCCGTGCAGTTCGTCGTCTGGGCCGGTCGCAATGCCGAGAACGCCCTGGCCTCGAGCCTGTTCGAGACCATGGGGCAAGCATGATCCCGAAAAGTGGGAGCCGGTGTTCGGACCGGATCATGCGAAGGGAAAATGCATGATCGAATTAACAGGTACCCTGGCGCTGGTCGGCGCCGGCAAGATGGGCGGCGCCTTGCTCGAAGGCTGGCTGAAGGGTGGAGCCGAGGCGCGCCGCATCGTGGTGCTCGATCCCGCCCCTCCGCCCGAGGTGAAGGCGGTGATCGAGGCCCATGGCGTCAGACTCAATCCGCCGGTGGCGCAAGTGACCGACGCTGAAGTGGTGGTGATCGCGGTCAAGCCCCAGGTCATGGAAGACGTGCTGCCCGGCGTCGTGGCGCTGAAATCCGCCAGGCCCCTTATCCTGTCGGTCGCCGCCGGCAAGACCATTGCCTCCTTCGAGCGCCATTTCGGCAGCGATACGGCGGTCATTCGCACCATTCCCAATACCCCGGCGGCGATCGGCCGCGGCATCACCGCCATGGCCTCCAACCCCCATGTCAGTGCAGCCCAGGAAGCCCTGGCGCGCACCCTTCTTTCGGCCGTCGGCGAAGTGGTGACGGTTGCCGATGAATCCCTGATCGACGCGGCGACCGCACTATCGGGCTCGGGGCCGGCCTATGTATTCTACCTGACCGAATGCCTTGCCGCGGCGGGCGCCAAGGCGGGGCTTCCCGAAGATCTCGCCATGCAGTTGGCCCGCGCCACCGTGGCGGGAGCGGGCGAACTCATGCGGGTCACCGGCCTTCCCGCCGCAACCCTTCGCCAAAATGTCACCTCGCCCAAGGGCACCACCCATGCGGCCTTGCAAATCCTCATGGCCGACAACGGGATGCAGCCCCTGTTCGATCGGGCCATCGCCGCGGCAACGAAACGCTCGCGCGAACTGGCGAGCTGAGCCATGGCGATCTCCTTCGACGATTTCCTCAAAGTCGATATCCGCGTCGGTACCATCGTTGCCGTCGATCCCTTTCCCGAGGCACGAAAGCCCGCCTACAAGTTGAAGATCGATTTCGGCGAGGCCTTGGGCGTCAAGAAATCCTCGGCCCAGATCACCAAATACTACAAGCCGGAAAATCTCATCGGCCGCCAGGTAGCGGCGGTGGTCAATTTCCCGCCGCGCCAGATCGGTCCCTTCATGTCGGAAGTCCTGACGGTCGGCTTTCCCGACCCCGACGGCGAAGTGGTGCTGGTGGCGGTCGAGCGCCCCGTGCCGAACGGGGGAAGGCTGTTCTAGCGGCGCTGTCACCGCCACAGCCGACGGAGAAAGTCGCGATGGCGTACGGAGCTGCTCCAGATGTCGACCGGCGGCGGTTCGCCGAATATCTTTTGATAGGACTCCGTCGTGCTCGCCGCACCGTCGACCAGCGGCCGCTCGACGATCATCCCCGCCAGCGCCTCCCAGTAGTTGGGGTCCTGGGCCTCATGCTGCCGCATCACCCGCTCGATCGGTGCGGGTGGTGTAACCGCATGGCCGGCCCGCATCGCCAGAAACAGAAAGCGCCGGTATTCCTCGACCAGGCGCCGTGCCGCGCCGATATCAACGCGCTCGGCCTTCGCCGCCAGATGCGGCAGCGACAGCCTGGAATCGCCCGCCTGCCGCTCGAGGAAGGCGAGCCTCAGCCACAGGGGATCGAGGCGGTAGTCGTCCATTCGGGCAGAAAAGCACCACCAGCTTTCGCGAAGTCGTCCTAGCCTTCGCCCACCCGGCGGAACCAGTCGTCCTCGCCGATCACTTCGACACCGTATTTCTCGGCGTCCTTGAGCTTGGAGCCAGCACCTGGCCCCGCCACCAGGAGATCGGTCTTCTTCGACACCGAGCCGGCTACCTTGGCGCCCAGCCGCTCGGCCATGGCTTTGGCCTCCTCGCGGGTCATTTTTTCGAGCGCGCCGGTGAATACGACCGTCTTGCCGGCAACCGGCGAGGAGGTGCTGCGCGCTTCCAGTGCCGTCACCTCGACCTGTTTCAGGAGATCGTCGACCACATCGCGATTGTGCTTTTCGCCGAAGAACTGGACAACCGCTTCGGCCACCACCTCGCCGATGCCGTCGAGTGCCGTCAGCTCCTCCCAGGCTTCGCCTTCCATCTTGCCGGCCGCTACCATCTGGTCGCGGAAATTTCTGGCCGAGCCATAGGCCCGCGCCAGCACTCGCGCCGTCGTCTCGCCCACATGGCGGATGCCGAGGGCAAAGATGAAACGGTCGAGCGCAACGCTGCGCCGCGCATCGATTGCCGCAAAGAGCTTGGCCACGCTGGCCTCGCCCCAGCCTTCGCGCTCCTTCAGTTTCTTGAGAGAGCGGGCATCGCGCTTTTCGAGGGTGAAGATGTCGGCCGGCGCGGCGATCAGCCCGTCGGTGTAAAACTCCTCGATGATCTTGTCGCCCAGGCCCTCGATGTCGAAGGCGTTGCGCGAGGCGAAATGCTTGAGCCTTTCCACCCGCTGGGCCGGGCAGATCAAGCCGCCGGTGCAGCGCCTGACCGCATCGGTCTTGCCCGAGGCCCGCTCCTCGCGCTCGGCATGGCTGCCGCAGGCCGGACACACATGGGGAAACACGTACGGCTTGGCCCCGGCCGGACGCTTGTCGGCCAAGAAGCCGAGAATTTGCGGGATCACATCGCCGGCCCGCTGCACGATCACCGTGTCGCCCACCCTTATATCCTTGCGGGCGATCTCATCCTCGTTATGGAGCGTGGCATTGGAAACGACGACCCCGCCGACGGTGACCGGCCGGAGCCGGGCAACCGGAGTGAGCGCACCGGTGCGACCCACCTGGATGTCGATCCCTTCGAGCACCGTCGTCGCCTTCTCGGCCGAGAACTTGTAGGCAAGGCCCCAGCGGGGCGAGCGCGAGACAAAGCCCAGGCGCTCCTGCAGGTCGAGGCGATTGACCTTGTAGACGACGCCGTCGATATCATAACCGAGGCTGGCGCGCTGGCCCTCGATCATGCGGTAATGGCCGAGAAGCTCGGACTCGCTGCGGCACAGCTTCATCAGCGGATTGGTCGGCAAGCCCCAGGCATGGAAGGCCTCGATCACCCCCCACTGGGTCCCAGCCGGTAGCTCCGGCGCCTCGCCCCAGGCATAGGCGAAGAAGCGTAAAGGTCGCGCCGCAGTCACTGCCGGATCGAGCTGGCGGAGCGAGCCCGCCGCCGAATTGCGCGGGTTGGCGAAGGGTTTTTCGCCGGCTTGAATCTGTTTCTCATTAAGAGCGGCGAAGTCCTTGTGCGACATAAAGATTTCGCCCCTGACTTCAATCAGACTGGGAGCTCCCTTGGGTAACCTCTTGGGCACCTCGGCGATGGTCAGTATGTTCGCCGTGACGTTCTCGCCCTCGAAGCCATCGCCCCGCGTTGCCGCCTGGACCAGACGGCGTTCCTCATAGCGGAGCGAAATCGATAGCCCATCGATCTTGGGCTCCGCCGTCACCTCGATCTCGGCGTCGGCGGCGAGATTGAGAAAGCGCCGGACGCGGGCCAGGAACTCGTGCACATCGTCTTCGGAGAAACCGTTGGCCAGCGACAGCATGGGCACCCCATGGCGGACCTTGGCGAATTTCTCGGACGGCCCCGCCCCCACCCGGTGCGAGGGCGAATCGGCGCGGACAAGATCGGGGAAGGCTTCTTCGATTGCCGCATTACGTAGGCGCAACTCATCGTATTCGGCATCGGAGACCGTCGGCCGGTCGTGCTGGTAATAGCGCCGGTCATGCTCGGCGATCTCATGGGCGAGCCGCTTCAGTTCGGCCTCGGCCGCGGCAGGGCTGAGCCGCTCGACCGGCACGGGCTTTACCACAGGTTAACCACGTCCGCGCAGCAATTCGTCGGCCTGGGCCCGGGCCGCGTCCGTCACCTTGGCCCCCGACAGCATGCGCGCCACCTCCTCGCGGCGGCTGTGGTCCGACAGGGCCTGCACCCTGGTCACCATGCGTTTGGGTTTCGAGCCCACCTCCTCCATCTTGGAGATCAGCATGTGCCGGGAGGCCCGGGCGGCAACCTGGGGGCTATGGGTGACCGCCAGCACCTGCAGGCCCTCGGCGAGCTTTGCCAACCTCGCGCCGATGGCATCGGCCACGGCACCCCCAACGCCCGTATCGATTTCATCGAAGATCAGCGTCGGCGCCGAACCCCTGGCCGCCAGCACCACCTTGAGCGCCAGCATGAAGCGGGCAAGCTCGCCGCCGGAGGCCACCTTCATCAGCGGCGCCAGGGGCGTTCCCGGATTGGCCGAGACCAGGAATTCGATGCGGTCGATACCGTATGGCCCGGGCTTGCCGGCATCGGTGTCGATCCTGGTCTCGAAGCGGGCCCGTTCCAGTTTGAGCGGCGGCAGTTCGGCGACGACCGCCTTGTCGAGAGCCCTGGCCGCCGCCCGCCGGCGATTGCTGAGCTTCTCGGCCAGGGCGTCGTAGGCCGCCTTTGCCTCGCGCCAGGAATTTTCGAGTAACAGCAGTCGCGCTCCCCCGTCGCTCAAGGCTGCAAGCTCGCGCTCAAAACGCAGGGCGACCGCCGCCAGCTCATCGACCGGGCACTTGAACTTGCGCGCCGCCGCCTTGAGGGCGAACAGCCGCTCCTCGGATTTCTCCAGCTCGCGCGGGTCAAAGACGAAGGCCCGCTGGGCCTCGGCGATCGCCCGGTCGGCCTCGCCCATTTCGGTGAGCACCCGGTCGAGTGCCGCACAGACCTGGTCGAGGCGGCCTGCCGCCGGTTCACGCCGGCGCTCGAGCTTGCGGAGCGCCGCATTGAGCCGTGCCGTCGACGTGCCATCCCCCGCCAAGGCCTCCGAGGCCTCGGTCAGAACCTCGGCGTATTGTTCCGCCGACATCATCAGCTGGCGCGCCTCGGCAAGCCGGGTTTCCTCGCCCGGCGCCGGATCGAGCGCCCTGAGCTCCTCGGCCGCATGTTCGAGATAGTCGCGCTCGGCCTCGGCCCGCTCCATCAGCGCCCGATGCTGGTCGAGAGCCTCCCGGGCGGCGGCAAGTGCGCCCCAGGCATCGGCCACGGCCTTGGCATCGCGCTCGAGACCGGCGAAGGCATCGACGAGCCGCCGGTGCACGCTAACCTCGACCAGGGCCCGATCGGCATGCTGGCCATGAATTTCGGCGATCGCGCCGGCGATCTGGCGCAGCAGATTGAGGCTGACCGGCTGGTCGTTGATACTGGCCCGGCTCGGCCCATCGGCATTCTGGATACGGCGGATCACCAGCTCGCCGTCGCAATCGATCCCCTGCTCCTTGAGGAGGACGAAGGCCGTGTGCCCTGCCGGCAAGGCAAATCCGGCGGTCACCACGCCGCGCTCCGCGCCCACCCGCACCAGCGAGGCATCGCCGCGCGCCCCCAGCGCCAAGCCGAGGGCATCGAGCAGGATCGATTTCCCCGCCCCCGTCTCGCCGGTGAGCACGGTCAAGCGCGGATCGAGCGTCAGGTCGAGCTTTTCGATGAGGACGATGTCGCGGATCGAGAGGGCGGTCAGCATGGCCCCTTATAACCGAGTCTCGAAGCCCGGCGCGAGGGGGACGTGAAGCCTCCGGCGGCGGCAACCGAATCCGCCCGATTGCAATTCGCGGCAAACTTTACCGGTTGCTGAATTGGCCGACGCGGGCCCGGCAAATTCCCTGCGCATGATTAAGTTGGGATTACCGGCGCGCCACGCCGCGAAACAGATCGCCTTTTCTACAACTGGAGTAAAAATATACCTCGAAACTCGCTCATTGCGGGTAATTAGTTCTTGACGACATTTACCTTGTTCGATTGCCGCTGAAGTTTCCGTCGCTTAGCTTCTCCGCCATGACCGCGAACTGCGCGACCGGTTTCCTCACCCTCTGGCACGACAGCGCCAGCAACAAGATGGAACCGGCGTTTGGCGCATTCGACGGCGCTGGAGGAGCGACATGACAGTCGGCACTCGGCCTCGGGCCGGGACGAACGCGAAACAGGCGGCCATGACACGGCCGGCCCAGCCTTTCGCCGCGACTGTCGTCACCGAAGCGCCGGCTACGGCCCCTTCACCCGCATCGAGGAGACCCGCCATGCCGCAGGTCCGTTCCGTCGCCTTCGTCGATTCCGCCATCGCCTCCTTCGAAACCATCGCCACGGGTTTCGCCGACAGTGTCGAGACGATCGTCCTCGATAGCCGGCGTGCGGCACTGGCCCAGATCGCCGGCGCCCTCGCGGGCCGCCGCGAACTTTCCGCCATTCACGTCTTTGCCCACGGTTCGCCCGGCGCCGTCGCCTTCGCCTCCGGCATCGTCGATGCCGCGCATGTTGCCGCAGCTCCGGCGCTGCTGGCGAAGGTCGGCAAAGCACTTTCGACCGAAGGCACGCTGCAGCTGTGGAGCTGCGAGGTGGCCGGTGGCGACGCAGGCCGCGACTTCGTCAAGGCCCTGGCCGATGGCCTCGGCCGGTCGGTGGCCGCCGCCAGCGGCAAGATCGGTGCCGCCGCTCTCGGCGGTTCCTGGACGCTCGACCGTCCCGTGGCTTCGCCGCTCACTGCCGCGGCAATGGCCGCCTTCCCGGGCGTCTTGCAGAACAACAACGCCACCACTTCAACCGACAATATCACCCAGTCGACCGGCGCCGACACCCTGACCGTGACCGCCACCACCCAGATCCAGGCAGCCGACTTCTTCGACGGCGCGGCCGGCAGCGACGCGATCGTCATCAGCGGCGCCACCGGCGTTACCGTATCGCTCGCCGGCGCCGGCACCAGCGGCACCACCGGTTTCCACAATTACGAAGGCCTGACCTTCGACAACACCTCGGGCACCTCGACCGTCACGCTGGCCGGCGCCCAGTTCGGCGGCACCCTCATTTCCAATTCGCTGGCAGTGACCGGCGCTGCCGGCACCCAGGCCATCGCCATCACCGGCGCCACCAGCTTCTCGGCCGCCCTCTGGACCTTCAGCGGCTGGACCTCCGGCACCGACACCATTTCGATCGCCGGCGGGGCCGCCGCCGACACATTGACCGGCAGTTCGATGGCCGACACCATCACCGGCGGGGCCGCTGCCGACAATATGACCGGCGGCCTTGGCGCCGACACTTTCGTCTACTCCGTCGCAACCGATTTCGCCGCCGGCGAAACCGTCAACGGCACCCTCGAACAGGCGACTCAAGACACCATCCGCTTCGACGCCGCCGGTACCTACAACCTGACCACCGGCACCGTCACCAACATCGACGCCCTGTCACTGAACGCCAACGCCGTGGGCTTCAGCATCATCGTGGGCGACACGACGGTTTCCACCGCCGATGCCAACGGCGACGGCACCACCGGCGATCTCGCCATCGGCGCCGCGTCGGCCATGACCAACGGCGTTACCATCAACGCCTCGGGCCTTACCGGCAGCAATGCCATCACCGTCAGCGCCACCAATCTCGGCGGCAACGACACCATCACCGGCGGCACCGGCGCCGATTCGCTTAACGGCGGCGCCGGCACCGACACGATCAGCGGCGGTGCGGGTGCCGATACGCTCAATGGCGGTGCCGGTGCCGACACCATCACCGGCGGCAACGGTGCCGACCTGATCGTCGTCTCGGCCTCGGCCGATCTCGCCGCCGGCGAGACCATCAACGGTACCTCGGAAGCCGCCACCCTCGACACGCTGCGCTTCGAGGGTGCCGGCACCTACAATCTGTCGACCTTCACCACCATCAGCAACATCGACCAGATCACCCTCAACCAGAACGCCACCGGCTTCAGCCTGACGGTGGCCGACAGCCAGGTCTCGACCGCCGACGCCAACCTGGACGGCACCGGCGGCGACCTCCTGATCAATTCCAACGTCGCCATGAGCAACGGCGTCACCATCAGCGGATCGGGCTTGACCGGCTCGAACCGCATCACCGTCGACGGTACCAATCTGGGCGGTGCCGACACCATCACCGGCGGCGCCGGGGCCGACGTCCTGTCGGGTGGCGCGGGTGCCGATGCGATCACCGGCGGCGCCGGGGCCGACACCATCACCGGCGGCGCCGGGGCCGATACCCTCACCGGCGGTACCGGTGCCGATACCTTCGTCATGACGGCGACCAGCGACCTGGCGGCCGGCAAAACCGTCAACGGCACCCTCGAAGCCGGCACCCTCGATACGATCCGTCTCGATGCCGCCGGCACCTATGATTTCTCGACCTTCACCACCGTCAGCAACATCGACCAGATCTCGTTCAACCAGGATGCCGCGGGGTTTTCCGTAACCGTGGTCAACAGCCAAGTCTCGACCGCCGACGGCAACGCCAACGGCACCACCGGTGACCTGCTGTTCGCCGCCGCCGTTGCTCTGACCAATGGCGTCACCATCAATGCCGCGGCCTTGACCGGCACCAACTCCATCGCCGTCAGCGGCACCAACCTCGGTGGCGCCGACACCATCACCGGCGGCGCCGGCAACGATACCCTCGCCGGCGGTGCCGGCAACGACACGCTGAGCGGCGGTGCCGGCAACGATACCCTCGACGGCGGCGCCGGCGTCGATACCATGACCGGCGGCACCGGCAACGATACCTATGTGGTCAACAATGCCAGCGACGCGATCGTCGAGAACGCCGGCGAAGGCACCGACACGGTCCAGTCTGCAATCACCTGGACACTCGCCACCGATCTCGAGAATCTCACCCTTACCGGCTCCTCCGCCATCAATGGCACCGGCAACTCGGTCGCCAACACCCTGACCGGCAACGGCGGCGACAACGTACTCGACGGCGGCGCCGGCGCCGACACCATGGCCGGCGGCGCCGGCAACGATACTTACATCGTCGACAACGCCGGCGACGTGGTGACCGAGGGCGCTACCGCCGGCACCGACGCGGTGCAGGCGAGCGTTACCTATACCCTCTCGGCCAACGTCGAGAACCTGACTCTGACCGGCGCCTCCGCCATCAACGGCACCGGCAATGCCCTCGACAACACTCTGACCGGCAACGGCGCCGACAACACCCTCGACGGCGGCACCGGCAACGACACCATGCTGGGCGGCCTCGGCAACGATACCTATGTCGTCGACAGCGCCGGCGACGTCGTCACCGAAAACGTTGGCGAAGGCACCGATACGGTGCAGGCCGGCGTCACCTATACGCTGTCCGCCAATGTCGAAAACCTCACCCTGACCGGCGCCTCGGCGATCAACGGCACCGGTAATTCGCTCGCCAACACCTTGACCGGAAATGGCGCCAACAACACCCTCGACGGCGGCACCGGTGCTGACACTCTGGTGGGCGGTCTCGGCAACGATACCTACATCGTCGACAACGCCGGCGACGTGGTGACCGAAGGCGCCTCCGCCGGCACCGACACGGTGCAGGCGAGCGTCACCTATACGCTTTCCGCCAACGTCGAGAACCTCGCCCTCACCGGCACTTCGGCGATCAACGGCACCGGCAACGCCCTCAACAACGTGCTGACCGGCAACAGCGGCGACAACGTGCTCGACGGCGGCGCCGGTAACGACACGATGGTCGGCGGTCTCGGCAACGACACCTATGTGGTCGACAGCGCCGGCGACGTGGTTACCGAAAATGCCGGCGAAGGCACCGACACGGTGCAGGCGAGCTTCAGCTATACGCTGGCCGCCAACATCGAAAACCTCACCCTCACCGGTTCCTCGGCGATCAACGGCACCGGCAACTCGGGCGACAACACCATCGCCGGCAACGGTGCCGCCAACACCCTGACCGGCGGCGCCGGCAACGACACCCTCGACGGCGGCGCCGGCAACGACACCCTCGTCGGCGGCCTGGGTAACGATACCTACATCGTCGACAGCGCCGGCGACGTGGTCACCGAGAACCTCGGCGAAGGCACCGACACGGCGCTGGCCAGTGTCAGCTACACCATCGGCGCCAATGTCGAGAACCTGACACTGACCGGCAGCGCCTCGATCAATGGTACCGGCAATAGCGCCGACAACACTCTCACCGGCAACGGCGCCGACAACATTCTCGACGGCGGCGCCGGCAACGACACCATGGCGGGCGGCCTCGGCAACGACACCTATGTGGTCGACGGCGCCGGCGATGTCGTCAGCGAAAATTCCGCCGGAGGCACCGATACGGTGCAGGCGAGCGTCAGCTATACCCTTGCCGACAATGTCGAGAACCTGACACTAACCGGCTCGGCCTCGATCGACGGCACCGGCAACGGCGCCGACAATACCCTGACCGGCAACAGCGGCAACAACACCCTCGACGGCGGCGCCGGCGCCGACACCATGATCGGTGGCGCCGGTAACGACACCTACATGGTCGACAACGCCGGCGACGTGGTGATCGAGAACGCCGGCGAAGGCACCGACACGATCCAGACGGTGTTCTCCTACACCATTGCCAACAACATCGAGAACCTGGTGCTGATCGGCACCTCGGCGATCAATGGCACGGGTGACGCCAATAACAACAACATCGTCGGCAATGTCGGCGCCAACACCATCGACGGCGGTGCCGGTGCCGACACCATGGCCGGCGGCAACGGCGACGACACCTACGTGGTCGACAATGTCGGCGACGTGGTCACCGAAAACGCCAACGAAGGCACCGACACGGTGCAGACCGATCTCAGCTACACCCTCGGCGCCAATGTCGAGAACCTCGTCCTCACCGGTAACAATGCCGTCAACGGCACCGGCAACAGCCTCGACAACACCATCACCGGCAACGGGGCGGCGAACACCCTGACCGGCGGCGCCGGCAACGACATGCTCGACGGCGGCGGCGGTGCCGATACGCTGATCGGCGGCACCGGCAACGACACTTATATCGTCGACGACGCCGGCGACGTGGTGGTCGAAAACGCCGGCGAAGGCACCGACACGCTGCAGACCGTGTTCACCACCACGCTTTCGGCCAACCTCGAGAATCTCGTGCTTATCGGTGTCGACGCCATCAACGGCACCGGCAATTCCTCTGACAACGTCCTGACCGGCAACAGCGCCGCCAACACCCTGACCGGCGGCGCCGGCAACGACACCCTTGATGGCGGCGCCGGCAACGATATCCTGATCGGCGGCACCGGCAACGACACCTATGTCGTCGATTCCGCCGGCGACACCATCACCGAGAACGCCAACGAAGGCACCGACACGGTGATGTCGAGCGTCACCCGGACGCTCGGCGCCAATCTTGAAGTCCTGGTCCTTACCGGCACTGGCAACATCAACGGCACCGGTAACTCACTCGGCAATTCGCTGACCGGCAATTCCGGAAACAACACCCTCGACGGCGGTGGCGGAGCCGACACCTTGGCCGGCGGCGCCGGCAACGACATCTATATTGTGGACAACGTCAACGACACTGTGTCCGAACTTTCCGGCGAAGGAACCGACACCGTCAAGGCCAATGTCTCCTACACCATCGGCGCGAACATCGAGAACCTGACACTCATCGGAACCGCCGCCATCAACGGCACCGGCAACAACGCCATCAACATTCTGACCGGCAATTCGGCCGACAACGTCCTCACCGCCAAGGGTGGCAACGACACGCTCAACGGCGGCTTAGGCAACGACACCATGGTGGGCGGCCTGGGCAACGACACCTATGTGGTAACCGAAGCCGGCGACCTGACCGTCGAAAACGTCGGTGAAGGCACCGACACGGTGCAGACCACGATCAGCTTCGCCCTGCAAGCCAATATCGAGAACATGATCCTCACCGGCGCCGCCGCCATCAACGGCACCGGCAACGAGCTCGACAACACCATCACCGGCAACGGCGCCACCAATTCGCTCTACGGCCTCGACGGCAACGACACCCTGAATGGCGGCAAAGGCGCCGACACCATGCTGGGCGGTCTCGGCGCCGACACCTACTATGTCGACAACGTCGGCGACGTGGTGATCGAAAACTCCGGCGAAGGCACCGACACGGTCAATTCCTCGATCACCTACACCCTCGTCAGCAATGTCGAAAACCTCACGCTGTCCGGTATCTCGGGATTGAACGGTACCGGCAACTCGCTGGACAATGTCATCACCGGCAATTCCGGCAACAATGTTCTCACCGGTCTCGACGGCAACGACACGCTGAACGGCGGCCGCGGCGCTGACACCATGATCGGCGGCCTGGGCGATGACACCTACTATGTCGAGCGGGCCACCGATGTGGTGACCGAGCTCGCCGGTCAGGGTACCGACACGGTCATTTCGACCATCACCTATACGCTGGCCAGCACTTTAGAGAACCTCACACTGTCGGGCACCACCGCCATCAATGGCACCGGCAACACCTTCGACAACGTGATGACCGGCAATGCCGCCGCCAACACCCTGACCGGGCTTGCCGGCAACGATACTCTCGACGGCGGCCTTGGCGCCGACACCATGGTCGGCGGCATCGGCAACGATACCTACTTCGTCGACAACGCCGGCGACATGGTGACCGAAAATGTCAACGAGGGCACCGACACGGTCAACTCCAGCATCTCCTACACCCTGGGCAGCAACCTGGAAAACCTGACGCTCACCGGCACCCACAACATCAACGCCACCGGCAACAGTCTCAACAATGTGCTGGTCGGCAATAGCGGCGACAATACGCTCAACGGCGGTGCCGGGGCCGACAGCATGTCAGGCGGTGCCGGTGACGATACCTATGTGGTCGACAACGGCTCCGACACGGTGACCGAGAATACCGGCGAAGGCATCGACACGGTGCAGTCGAGCCTCAACTACACGCTTGGTAACGACGTCGAGAACTTGACCCTCACCGGCACGTCGGCGATCAACGGCACCGGCAATTCGCTCGACAACATCATCGTCGGCAACACCGCCGACAACGTGCTGACCGGCGGTGCCGGATCCGACACATTCTACGGCGACGACGGTAATGACACCATCAATGGCGGTGCCGGAATCGACTACATGGCGGGCGGCGGCGGCAACGATACCTTCGTCTTCTCCTCCCTCTCCGACAGCGGCACCGACCAGACAACCGGCGACTACATCCAGGACTTCTTGCCGGGCGATCTTATCAACCTGTCGGCCATCGATGCGATCAGCGGAACTGTCGGCAACGATGCCTTCGTCCTCGACACCAACGGTACCTTCACCGCCGGCGAGATCGGCTTGGCCGTCGTCGGCAACGACACCGTGGTCAGCCTCTATGTCGACAACAGCGGCGTCGCCGCCATGGTGTTCACGGTGCAGAATTACGCCGCCCTGACGGCGAGCGACTTCGTCCTCTAAATTCCTTGCTAACCGAGCGGCCACCCCCGGGACATAATCCCGGGGGTTGCGTTTTATTTACTACTAAAAGCCGCGCTGCAATTGGCGGCCGGGCCGTAACGGTTCCTTGAGGCTGGCGAGCGGCTGTTGTTGAGATGCCGGTCGCCTTGCGTCACTGTGAATCGAGAGAGCGGCCGGCGTGGCGATGTTCCGTTGCCCGCCGCTATCGGAGTGAAACCGGCGCTGCGATATCGCGGAGCCATCCGGGAAACTGAGGAGAGCCGATCATGGCTATCGACACGGCACCGACGATTACCTCCGACGGCGGCGGCGCCACTGCCAACGTCTATGTCGACGAGAACACCACGGCGGTCACCACGGTGACGGCGGTCGATCTCGATGGCGACATCAACCTTACCTATTCGATCGTCTCGGGCGGCGATTCCGCAAAGTTCAAGATCGACGTCACGACCGGCGTGCTGACCTTCATCAAGGCCCCCGATTTCGAGAATCCGGCCGACGTCGGGGCTAACAATGTCTACAATATTCAGGTTGCCGTATCGGACGGCACGCTGACCACCACCCAGGCCCTCTCGGTGATCATCAACGACGTAACTCCGGTGACCATCGTCGGCAGCGATAGCGGCGAATATATCGCCCCTGGCCTGACGATACTGGGACAGCCGTCGCCGACCACCGAGAACGACGTCGTTTACGGCAACGGCGGCAACGACTGGCTCGACGGCGGCATGGGTGCCGACACCATGTATGGCGGCGCAGGCGACGACACCTACTTCGTCGACAACGTCCTCGATGTGGTGATCGAGAATGCCGACGAAGGCCTTGATGGAGTGATCTCGAGCGTCAGCTGGAAGCTCGGCGCCAGCGTCGAATACCTGTCCCTCGCCGGCACCGCCGCCATCAACGGCATCGGCAACGAACTCGACAACTGGCTTGGCGGCAATTCCGGCGCCAACACCCTCGATGGCGGCGCCGGCGCCGACCAGATGTGGGGCGGCAAGGGCAACGATATCTACATCATCGAGAATGTTGGCGACGTCGCTCACGAGGATGTGGGCGAAGGCACCGACACGGTCAAGTCGAGCGTCAGCCATGTGCTCGAGGACAACGTCGAAAACCTCATCCTGACCGGCACCGGGGCCATCGACGGAACCGGCAACGCGGCCAACAACGTGATCACCGGCAATGCCGCCAGCAACGTGCTGAGCGGCGGCGCCGGCAACGACACCCTCGACGGCGGTGCCGGCGCCGATACCATGTCTGGCGGCTTGGGCAACGACATCTACGCCGTCGACAACAGCGGCGACGTGGTGGTCGAGAATGTCGACGAAGGCACCGATACGGTCAATTCGCGCGTCTCCTATACGCTTGGCGTCAATCTCGAGAACCTGACGCTCACCGGCGTCGACGCGGTCAACGGCACCGGCAATGTGCTCGACAATACCATCACCGGCAACAGCCAGGCCAATACCCTGGTCGGCCGCGGCGGTTCCGACACCCTCAACGGCGGCGGCGGCGCCGACCTGATGATCGGCGGCATCGGTGACGATCACTATGTCGTCGACAACGTCGGCGATGTGGTCACCGAGCTCTTGGGCGAAGGCACCGACAGCGTGCGCTCCAGCATCACCTACACCCTCACCGCCAATGTCGAGCAGCTCACCCTGGCCGGCTCCGCCAACATCTCCGGCGCCGGCAACGGCGCGGGCAACATTATCATCGGCAACAGCGGCGCCAATGTGTTGTATGGCTACGGCGCCGCCGACAGACTCGACGGTGGCGCCGGCGCCGATACTCTGATCGGCGGCACCGGCAACGATGTCTACATCGTCGACAATGTCGGCGACGTAGTCCAGGAGAACTCTGGCGAAGGCACCGACTCGGTGTATTCCGGCGTCTCGTTCACCCTGTCGGCCAACGTCGAAAATCTCGCCCTGACCGGCGCGGCACTCGTCAACGGCACCGGCAACGAACTGGCCAACGCCATCACCGGCAACGGCAGCAACAACGTGCTCTCGGGCCTCGACGGCAACGACACGCTCAAGGGCATGTCGGGCAACGATACGCTCGACGGCGGCAATGGCGACGACGTCATAAATGGCGGTCTTGGCGTCGACCTTCTGACCGGCGGCGCCGGCAACGACACCTTCGTCTATAGCCTGGTCCGCGACAGCGGTATTCTTTCCACCACGCGCGACACGATCGCCGACTTCGCCACCGGCGACCACATCGACCTGTCGGCGATCGACGCCAATCTCAGCGTCGCCGGCGACCAGGCCTTTGTGCTCGATACCGATGGCTCGTTCTCGATCGGCGAGATCAAGCTCGAGGTGGTCGGCAGCGATCTTCTGCTCAGCCTCAATCAGGATACCGATGCGGCGGCCGAGCTTACCGTTCTGCTGAAGAATGTAACGAGCCTCTCGGCCTCCGACTTCATCCTGTAGGAACGCGCAAGCCGCCTACAGCGGATTGATGGCGCGAAACGCCTTGCTGATCCACGACTCCTGGTTTTCGACGGGCGCCTGCCCGTCGGAGGCCACCAGCGTATAGGCATCCTTGTACCACTGGGAGTTCGGGAAGTTTTGGCCGAGCACCGCGGCGGCGGTGCGCGCCTCGGAAACGACCCCCAGCGCCATGTAGCCCTCGGTCAGGCGATAGAGCGCTTCCGGCGTTTGCGAGGTATTCTGGTAATCGGTGACCACCTTCTTGAAGCGGTTGATGCCGGCGAGATAGGAGCCTTGAGCGTAATAGTAACGGCCGACCTCCATCTCCTTGCCGGCCAGGTGATCCTTGGCCATGATCGCCTTGCGGCCGGCGTCCTCGGCATAGGCGGTGCCGGGAAAGCGCCGCTCGATCTCCTCCAGCTCGTTCAGCGCCTTCTGCGTCGTCGTCTGGTCGCGGCGCGTGTCGTTGATCCGGTTGTAGTCGGAGAGCGCGATCAGATAGTAGGCGTAGGGTGCATCCTTGTGGCCCGGGTGCAGCGTGATGAAGCGGTTGCTGGCGTTGATGGCATCGTCGAAATTGCCGGCCTGATAGTTGGCGTAGGCCTGCATGATCAGCGCCTTGGTGGCCCAGGCGGAATAGGGATATTGCCGTTCGACTTCGGCGAAGGCCTTGACCGCCGAGATGTATTGCTGACCCTGCAGCTTGCCGAGGCCCTTGTTGTAGAGCTTGGCCACCGCATCGTCCTCGCCGGCTGCGCCCATATCGGGCGCCACGCTCCCGGTTGCGGCAGCCGCTGCCGCAGTATCGCTGCTCGACGAACTGTCGCCCCAGATGTCGCCGAGAATCGAGGAGGCGCACCCGGTCAGCAGCAAGGCCACCGCCAGCGGCAACAGCCTTGCCGCCGCGCCACGCCATAGTCCGTTCAAAGCCGACATCGAACCTGCATGCCCCCTGGAGTGGACGTCATTCCGCATGACCCGCTGATAGCGCAGGGGCGCCACTACCGCCAGTCCCGCAAGCCTGCCGGTTAGAAGCACGAAACCCGGCGGAAGTGTGACCGCCGGGTCCCGCAATCCTATCGCCAACTCAATCAGTTGGCCTGGCGGCGCAGGAAGGCCGGAATCTCCAGCTGGTCGTCATCAAGCGCCGGATCGACGTGGGGCGGCTGGGGTGCCGGTTGCGCCTGGGCCCGCGGCTGGGCTGCCGCCTGCGGGCGCGGCGCCTGCTGCTGGACCGACATGGTAGGCTCCCGTTGGGCCGGGGCGGGATCGCCCTTGCGACCAAGACCGACGCTGGCCAGGCGCTCGAACAGGCCCTTCTTCTTGCGCGCCGCATGATCGGCGATCTGCTCGATGCGGTTCTGCTGGGCGGCGATCTGCTTCTGGGCGATCGGCGGGAATTCCTCGATCGCCGGCATGCGCTGGGCCCGGGGGGCGGCGCGGACCTGCGGCTCGGCGGCGGTGGCCGGTTCTTGGGCAATTTCGGCGGCCGCCTCGGGTGCCGCCTGGACCGGCATCTGTATCTGGGTCGGTTGGGCCTGCGGCGTGGCGCGCGCCGCCATGGGCGCCGGCGAAATCGGCTTCTTCACCGGGATCGTCTGCTTGCCGTGGAATCCGAAGACCGGGCGGGTCGGCTGCGGCTCCTCGGCCCGCTCGGCCTGGGTCTCGTCCTTGCCGGCGGCTCCCGCCTCCATGGCCAGGCCGGTGGCGACGACGGAAACACGCATGGTGCCTTCCAGCGATTCATCGAAGGTGGCGCCGAGAATGATGTTGGCTTCCGGATCGACTTCCTCGCGGATGCGGGTGGCGGCTTCGTCGACTTCATAGAGAGTGAGGTCCGGACCGCCGGTGATCGAGATCAACAGGCCCCGGGCGCCGCGCATCGACACATCGTCGAGCAGCGGATTGGAAATCGCCGCCTCGGCCGCCTCGATGGCGCGCTTTTCGCCGGTCGCTTCGCCTGTCCCCATCATCGCCTTGCCCATCTCGCTCATGATGGCGCGGACGTCGGCGAAGTCGAGATTGATCAGGCCTTCCTTGGTCATCAGCTCGGTAATCGAGGCAACCCCCGAATAGAGCACCTGGTCGGCCATGGCGAAGGCGGCGGCAAAGGTCGTCTTCTCGTTGGCCACCCGGAACAGGTTTTGGTTGGGAATGACGATCAGGGTGTCGACATGCTTGGCGAGGAGCTCGATGCCGCGGTCGGCGGTCAGCATGCGGCGGACGCCCTCGAAGTGGAAGGGCTTGGTCACCACCCCCACCGTCAGGATGCCCTGCTCCTTGGCGGCCCGGGCGATGACGGGGGCAGCGCCCGTGCCGGTACCGCCGCCCATCCCGGCGGTGATGAAGGCCATGTGGGCGCCGGCCAAATGGTCGAGGATTTCGGGAAGTGCCTCCTCGGCGGCAGCTGCGCCGATCTGCGGCTGGGAGCCGGCGCCTAGTCCCTGAGTAAGAGCGGTTCCCATCTGCACCCGCCGCTGGGCGGCGTTCTGCATCAGCGCCTGGGCGTCGGTGTTGGCGACGACGAACTCGACGCCCTCCAGCCGGCTTTCGATCATGTTATTGACGGCATTGCCGCCGGCCCCGCCGACACCGAAGACGGTGATACGGGGTTTCAGATCCTGCAGATTAGGAACGGTCAGATTGATTGTCATGAATGGCGCCCGGAAATTGATTTGCCGGAAACCATGTTTGTTACCCAAACCATAACAAATGGTTAACGAACGCTAACCAAGCCCGGCAAATTCGAATCAAAGTGAATCGGAATGGCTCTACGGCTTAATCCTGGCTTCAGACTTGGGGCGCAATTCCGCTGTGGCGGCTTTGGTATCGGGCCACGAGCCTCACAACGCCGCGGTCTCAAAAACTCTCGGCGATCCAGCGCCCCATCTTGCGCATGTAGCCGTGCTGGGCGCGCCGGATTTCGTGGGCCTTGTGCTGCGGCAGGGCGTAATGGACGTCGGGTTTGACGGCGTATTTGAGCAGCCCCACCGCCACCGCAAAGCCTGGTGTGTGGGCCGATTCCGGCATGCCGGTCATCGGCGTCGGCAGGCCCAGGCGAACCTGGCGGTCGAGCCACTGGGCCGCCACTTCGCGGGTCCCGGTGAGCTGGCTGGCGCCTCCGGTCAAAACCACCCGGCGGCCGGCAAAGTGCGCCGCCCCACAGGCCTCGATCCGGTCGCGCACCAGTTCGAAAATCTCCTCGAGCCGTGGCCGGATGATGCCGGTCAGCATTGACTTCGGCACCTTCTGCACCGTGTCGACGCCACGCTCGCCAAGCAGCGGCACCGAGATCATCTCGCGCTCGTCGACCTGGGAGGCAAGGGCACTCCCCCACAGGGTCTTCATGCGCTCGGCGTGGGCAATGGTGGTCGACAGCCCGCGGGCGATGTCGTTGGTGATATGCTGGCCGCCGAGCGAGACGACATCGGCGGCAACCAGATTGCCCTCGAAGAAGATGGCGAAGGAGGTGGTCGAGCCCCCCATGTCGATGACCGCGGCGCCAAGCGACATCTCGTCCTCGGCCAGCACCGCCTTGGCCGCCGCATAGGGCGCCACGACGAAGCCGGCGGCGGTGAGATTGGCCCGCTCGATCGCCAGCGACAGATTGCGCAAGTGCGCCATCTCGACGGTCACCACGCCGAGCTCGAGGCCGAGGCTCGTAGCGAACATGCCGAGCGGCGACTTGACACCCCGGACATCGTCGAGCTGGTACTGGATCGGCGCCAGATGCAGGATGGCGCGGCGGCCGGGATCGACCTGGACCAGTACCGAGTTCAGCACCGTGTCGATGTCGCGGGACGTGACCTGGCCCGACGGAACGGCCTCGCTGGCGGCATAGAGGCGCGACAGCGGCCGGCCGCCCGAGACATTGACATGAACTTCCGAAATCGTCCGCTGGGCCATGCGTTCGGCCGCGTCGACGGCGAGCCGGATGGCGCGCTCGGCCTCATCGACATTGATGACGGCGCCAGCCCGCACCCCGCGCGACAGCTGATGGCCGACGCCCAGAATGCGCAGCGCGCTCAGCTCCTCGCCATCGGCCGACCGGTGCCGCGATGGAACCGCCTCGGCGATCAGGCAACTGATCTTGGTGGAGCCCACATCAAGTGCTGCCACCACCCCGCCCTTCGCCGCTGCCGGGCCCCTGCCCGATCCCCTGGCGTGCAACTGCACCACGCTCATCCACCCACCCCTTGACTCACCCAACACACCTACTTCTTCGCCACCTCGTGCTGCAGCTCGGCCTCGGGCGTCACCTCGGCCACCGCCACGCTGATCCGCCCCGGCAGGCGCAGGTCGATCGAGCGAATGCCCTTCGACAGCAGCTGCTGGGTTTCGTCGAGCTTCTGCACTTCGGCGATCGCTCCCGCCCAGTCCTTTTCCGGCAGCAGGATCTTCACGCCATTGTCGAGATAGAGCGTCCAGCGCCGGTCGCCGACCCGGGCAGCCGCCCTGAGCTGCAACAATATGCCGGGAGTGGCTTCAAGTTGGTTAATCAGTTCCGCCGCCGCCCGTTGGGCGCCCTCGCCGGTGACCAGCGGCAGGCTGACCAGCTGCGACGCCGGCACGCCGCTCATCGCCACGCCGTCGCGGTCGATCACGTAGTAGACGTCGTCGCGCTGCCAGATGGCGAAGGGTTCGCGCTCGACCACCGAGATCTCCAATTGGTTGGGAAACAGGCGCTGCACCTTGGCCGATTTCACCCAGTCGAGATTTTCCAGAATGCGGCGGGCGAGCCCCGCATCGAAACCGATGAGCGAGCCACCCGGCGTGACGTCGATCGCCGACAGCACGGTCTCCGGATCGTGCCGAACGAGGCCTTCGATCTTGATGTCGCCGGCGCCGAGGCCAACGAGCTCCGCCATCTTGCCGGGAAGCCTCGCCCACGGGCTGCCGTCATAGTCGAGATAGCCGCCACGCACCACCGCATGGGCAATGCTCAACAGCAGGAAGGCCACGGCGGCGGCGCGGGCGGCAAAGCGCACCTTGCGGCGTTGGCCCCAGGCCAGGGCTTCATGCGGCTCGGGAAGGGAGATGCGAAACATGGTTCTACCTGTCGAGGGATGCATCGTCGACCATCCAGGTCACGAGTTCGGGAAAACTGTGGCCGGCGTGGGCGGCGAGTTCCGGCACCAGCGAGGTGCCGGTCATGCCCGGCTGGGTGTTGATTTCGAGGAGGATCAGCTCGCCTTCGGCACCGGGCTTGTCGTTGTAGCGGAAGTCGGCCCGGCTCACCCCGCGGCAGCCCAGGGCCTTGTGGGCCATCAGCGAATATTGCTGGCACTTGCGGTAGATGTCGTTGGGGATGTCGGCCGGCAATATGTGCTGCGAGCCGCCCGGCGCATATTTGGCGACATAGTCGTAGAAAACGCCCTTCGACACGATGTCGATGACGCCCAGCGCCACATCGCCGATCACCGCGCAGGTGAGCTCGCGGCCCGGCACGAAGCGCTCGACCATGGCATGGCTGCCGAAGATTTCGCGCTGCTCCAGGACCATCACGGCGGGCCCGTTGGACGCGCTGGTGACGATATGCACGCCGAAGCTCGAGCCCTCGGCCACCGGCTTCACCACATAGGGCAGCGGCATCGGATGCTGGGTGGCGACGGTTTCGAGATCGACCAGCTTGCTTTCGGCCACCGGAATGCCGGCGGCGCGGAACACCGTCTTGGAGAGTTCCTTGTGCATGGCGAGCGAGGAAGCGAGCACGCCGGAATGGGTGTAGGGGATTTCCAGGGTTTCGAGCATGGCCGAACAGCAGCCGTCTTCGCCCCATTTGCCGTGCAGCGCGTTGAAGGCAACGTCGGGGCGCAGGTCCTGGAGGATCGACACGATGCGGTCGCGCTTGACGTCGATCGGCACCACCTTGAAGCCCGCCTCGGCCAGGGCATGGGCGCAGGCGCCGCCGGAGGAAAGGCTCACCTGCCGTTCCGCCGACCAGCCGCCCATCAGCACCGCGACGGTCGTTTCGCTCGGCGCGCGCTTGACCATGTCAGCGGGCCTCCGCAGTGGAAAGCCCGATGCGCTTGATCTCCCATTCGAGATCGACGCCCGAGGTCGCCTTGACCCTGGCCCGCACCTGCTCGCCCAGTTCCTCGATCTCGGCGGCGCTGGCGTTGCCTTCGTTAATCAGGAAATTGCAGTGCATTTCGGAAACCCGGGCGGCGCCGACGCTGGCGCCCCGCATGCCGGCCCGGTCGATCAGCTGCCAGGATTTCTGTCCTGGCGGATTCTTGAAGGTCGAGCCGCCGGTACGGGCTTTGACCGGCTGGGTCGCTTCTCTGGCTTCGGTGATCTTGTCCATCGCCGTAGCGATTGCCTTGGGATCGCCGGGCCGTCCCTGCAGCAGGGCTTCGGTGAAGATCAGCTCGTCCGGCGCGCCGCAGTGGCGGTAGGTGAAATGCATATCGGCGAGGCTCAAGCGGTGCAGGTTTCCAGAACGGTCGAGGCCCCGCGCGGCAACGAGGATGTCCCTGGTTTCCCCACCATAGGCTCCGCCGTTCATGCGCAAGGCGCCGCCGATGGTGCCCGGTATACCTCTCAGAAAGGTTAATGCATCGATACCGCGCTCCTGGGCGAAGCGGGCAACCCGAACGTCGGGAACCGCCGCGCCCACCCGGATGCGCGCCCCCTCCTCCACCGCCATATCGGAAAAGCCGCGGCCCAGGCGGATCACCACGCCTTTGACACCGCCGTCGCGCACCAGGAGATTGGAGCCGACGCCGATCACCGTGACCGGCACGTCCGCGGGGCAGCTTTTGAGAAACTGGGCGAGATCGGCCTCGTCGGCCGGGCTGAACAGCACTTCCGCCGGTCCACCGACGCGAAACCAGGTGAGATCGGCAAGCGGCCGGTTGGCCTCGAGGCGGCCGCGCGACTGCGGCAATCGCTTCAGCAAGGCCTCGCCATCAATGGCCGCCATCAGGCCGGAGCCTTTGCCGAGAGTGCCGCCAGTTGTCCGGGCAGCGCATAGGCCCACTGGCTGATGCTGCCGGCTCCCAGGCAGACGACGATGTCGCCCGAACTTGCCAATCCCCGAACCAGGCCCGCGAGCTCGTCCGGGCCCTCGATGGTCTCGACCGAACGGTGGCCGCGGTCCCTGAGGCCTTCGGCCAGTGCCGTGTGGGTAGCCCCCTCGATCGGCGCCTCGCCCGCCGCGTAGACCGGTGCCACGATGACGCTGTCGGCGTCGTTGAAGCAGGAACTGAATTCGTTGAACAGACTCGAAAGCCTGGTGTAGCGGTGCGGCTGGACGACCGCCACCACCTTGTGCGCCGTTACCCGCCGGGCCGCCTTCAGCACCGCCGCGATCTCCACCGGATGATGGCCGTAATCGTCGAACACGGTGACGCCGCCATGGGCGCCGGTCTTGGTAAAGCGGCGCTTGACCCCGGTGAAGCTCTTGAGGCCGGCCCGCACCGCCTCGTCGGCAATGCCGAGTTCGCGCGCCACCGCCAGGGCGGCTGTTGCATTGAGCGCATTGTGATCGCCGGGCATGGCGAGGCTCAGGTCCGCGATGTCATGGGTAGCGCCGCTGCGGCGGTCGGTGCAGCGCACCGAAAAACGCGTCTCGCCGTCGATATAGGAAATGTCGATAAGCCGCACGTCGGCCTGGGGCGACAGGCCATAGGTGATGACCCGGCGATCCTTCACCTTGCCGATGATCTCCTGCACCACCGGATGATCCATGCACATGACCGCAAGCCCATAGAAGGGAATGTTCTCGACGAAGGCAAGGAAGGCGTCCTTGGCCTTGTCGAAGGTGCCGTAGTGATCGAGATGCTCGGGATCGATGTTGGTGACGATGACGATGTCGGCGGGAAGCTTGACGAAGGTGCCGTCCGATTCATCCGACTCGACCACCATCCAGTCGCCCTTGCCGAGCCTCGCATTGGTGCCATAGGCATTGATGATGCCGCCATTGATGACGGTGGGATCGAGGCCGCCGGCATCGAGAAGCGCCGCCACCAGCGAGGTCGTGGTGGTCTTGCCGTGGGTGCCGCCCACCGCCACGCAGGACTTGAAGCGCATGAGCTCGGCCAGCATCTCGGCCCGGCGCACGATCGGCAGGTAGCGCTTGCGGGCCTCGACCAGTTCCGGATTGTCGGACTTGACCGCCGAGGAGACGACCACCACCTGGGCCTCGCGCAAATTCTCCGCCCGGTGGCCCACATCGACGGTGATCCCCGCCTTGCGCAGCCTCGCCACATTATAATTGTCGGCGAGGTCCGAGCCCTGCACCGTGTAGCCGAGCGTTGCCATCACCTCGGCGATGCCGCTCATGCCGATGCCGCCGATGCCGATGAAATGGATGGGTCCTGCGCCGCGCGGCAATTTCATGGGGTTCTTTTTCCTGCGAGTTGTTCGGTCAGATCGGCGAGGCGCCGGGCGGCATCGGGTTTTCCATGCCCAAGTGCCGCCGCGGCCGCCCGCCGCAATTCCTGCTCCTCACCCGTGAGTCGTGTCAGAAATGCGGCAAATTCCCGAGGCTCGAGCGAAGCCTGCGGCCGGACCCAGCCGGCCCCGGCGGCGGCGAAGCTTTCGGCATTGCGCAGCTGATCGTTGTCGATGGCGTGTGGCAGCGGCACCATCACGGCGGGCCTCCCGATCACCCCAAGTTCGGCGATGGTCGAAGCTCCCGCGCGGCAGAAAACCAGATGCGCCGCTGCGATGCGCTGCGGCATGTCCATGAAAAAGGGTTTTATCTCGAAGCGGAAGGAAAGCTTTGCGTAGGCAGCACGCACCGCCTCCAGATCCTCGGGCCGCACCTGCTGGACGAGGTTGAGCCTGGCCCGCGTGGACGGTGTCATCGCGGCCATGACCTTCGGCATGAACTCGCCGAAGAAGCGCGCCCCCTGGCTGCCGCCGAAAACCAGCAGGTTGAACGGCCCATCGGCGCCAAGCGGCGGATAGGCTGCGGCCTTCTCGCCAAGCACAATGTCGCGCACCGGATTGCCGGTCACCACCAGCTTCGCCGCAGTCCCGGCGGGAAGGCCGATGAGCGTCGGAAAGGATGAGGCGACCCTGGTGGCAAAGCGCGCCAGCAACCGATTGGCCCGGCCCATGACCGCGTTCTGGTCGTGCACGCAGCAGGGAATGCCGAGACGAGCCGCAGCGAGGATCGGCGGAAACGACGGATAGCCGCCAAAGCCCACGACCGCCGCCGGATCGATCTCCTTCAGGAGGACGCGGGCGGCGCCGTAGCCGCGATAGAGCCGCAGAAGCCGACCCGGCAGTTTCAGGGGTTCGCCGAGGCTCAGCGTCGCCGACGGCACCACATGGGTCACTACCGCCGGAAAAGTCCTTCCATAGTCGGCCACCCGCTCGTCGGTCATCAGATGGATGACGTGGCCCCGCCGCGTCAGCTCCTCGGCCAGCGCCTGGGCCGGAAACAGATGGCCGCCGGTGCCGCCCGCCGCCAGGACGATCGGTTTTCCGCCAGGCGGAGGCGCCATGGTGTCAGGCCGGCATCGGCTGCAGGCTGAGGCCGGGAACCCGCACCCAGGGCCTTCTGCGGCCGAGCGCCAGCACCAGCCCCATGGCCAGCGCCATGCCGATGAGCGAGGAGCCGCCGTAGGAAATGAACGGCAGCGTCATGCCCTTGGCCGGCAGCAGCGCCACGTTGACGCCCATGTTGATGACCGTTTGGAAGCCGAAGATGATGCCGAGCCCGCTCATGGCGAGTGCCGGAAACGGATCCGGCTCCTCCTTGGCTTTCTGCAGGATGCGCAGCACGATGAAGGCAAAAAGCGCCATCAGCACCAGGCAGGCGACGAGCCCAAGCTCCTCGCCGACCACCGCGAAAGTGTAATCGGTATGGGCGTCGGGCAGTATCCGTTTGGCCACGCCGCCGCCCGGCCCCGTCCCCATGAAGCCGCCGTTGCGGAAGGCCTGGATCGCCGTGTCGACCTGGAAGGTGTCGCCTTTGTCGGGATTGAGAAAGCGGTCGATGCGCGAAGCCACATGCGGCACCAGCCGATAGACGGCAACCACTCCCGCACCGACGAGACCCGCCAGTCCCACCACCACCACCCAGGGAATGCCATAGACCAGCAGCATGGCGCCAAGGGTCAGCACGACGAGTGCGGTCTGGCCGAAATCCGGCTGCAGCACCAGGAGACCGACGAACATCGCGCCGAGAGCCAGCGCCACCACCAGGCCCGGCATTTCCGGCCGCCGCGTCTGTTCGGAGAGAAACCAGGCCGCCACCATGACGAAGCCGGGCTTGGCGAACTCCGAAGGCTGCAGCCCGAGGGGGCCGATATTGATCCAGCGTTGAGCGCCCTTGATTTCGGGGCCGACACGCAGCGCCGCAGCCATCAGCAGGATGGCGCCGAGGAACAGGATGAAGCCTACCCGCCGCGCCTGCGCCGGCGTTAGAAACGACAGGCCGAGCAATGCCAGCACCGCCGGCGCCAGGAAGACCAGCTGATTCCTGAAGAAATGCAGGGAATCGAGACCGAGACGCTCGGCTACCGGCGGGCTTGCCGCCATGCTGATCAGGACCCCCGCCGCCATCAGCAGCAGGACCGCCGACATGAGCCCTCGGTCGACGGTGAACCACCATTGGGCGAGAAGCCCGCGATCGCTACGGTTGAGCAGCATCGGTTCCTCCTTGACTGGTCATCTGGGCGCCGGGAAGGCTTGCCACCGTCGCAACGAAGGCATCGCCGCGGACCTCGAAATTGGGATATTGATCGAACGACGCACAGGCCGGCGACAGGAGCACCACCGCTCCTCGCCGCTTCTCGGCTGCCGCATCGCGGGCCGCCGCGGCGACCGCCCGCTCCAGCGTCCCGCAGCGCGAAAACGGCCGGTCGCCGAGCGTTGCGGCGAATTCCTCCGTCGCCTGGCCGATGAGATAGGTCCGCACCACCCGGGAAAACAGCGGCCGCAGCGATTCGATGCCGCCGGCCTTGGCCAGCCCCCCGGCGATCCAGTAGATCGTGTCGAAAGACGACAGCGCTTTCTCGGCGGCATCGGCATTGGTCGCCTTCGAGTCGTTGATGAAGGCAAGCTCCCCCACCCGTCCCACTTCCTGCATGCGGTGGGCGAGGCCCGGAAAGCTCCGCATGCCCCTCTCGATCTCGGCCAGGCCGAGACCCAGCGCCCGCCCCGCCCCATAGGCCATGCAGGCATTCTGCCAGTTGTGCGCCCCGCGCAGTGCGGCCATGTCGCGGAGATCGATGCTTGCCACCTCTTGGCCGCCGCGCTTGTCGCGCAGGATGCCTTCGGGTGCCGAGATACCGTCATCGAGCGTGATCAGCACCGAGACGCGGCGGAGATCGGCGCCGGTCGCGATGCGATCGGCGATTGCCGAGCACCAGGGATCGTCGACCCCGCACAGCGCCGTCTGGCCAGCGTGCTGTCTGGCGAACATGCGGCCCTTGACGGCGGCATAGTTATCCATGCTGCCGTGGCGGTCGAGATGATCGGGCGAGATGTTGGTGAGGATGCCGGCATCGGGCGCCAGCCCCGGCATCAGGTCGATCTGGAAGGACGAGAGTTCCAGCACATAGAGGCGGTCGCTGACCGGCTGGCGCATCAGGAACACCGCCGTGCCGATATTGCCGCCGATATCGACATCGCGGCCCGCCGCCTTGAACATGTGACCGGTGAGCGCGGTGGTCGTCGACTTGCCGTTGGTGCCGGTGATGGCGACGATCTTCGCCCCGGCACCGGCGGCCTCGCGCTGGAAGACCTCCGTGTCGCCGATCACCTCGACCCCGGCGTGGCGCGCCTTCTTCACCGTCCAGTGCGGCTCGGGATGGGTGAGCGGCACGCCTGGGCTCAGGATCACCGCATCGAGCCTGGCAAAATCGAGAGCGTGCAGATCGGACACCGGTTGCCCCGCCGCCCGGGCCTTCTCGACCGCCGGGGCGGAATCGTCCCAGGCATGCACCTCGGCGCCACCCAGACGCAGCGCTTCGATCAACGCCGTGCCGGAGCGGGCAAGGCCGAACACCGCCACCCTCTTGCCCTTGAATGTCTGCGCCGGAAACACTGTCGTCTCACCTCAGCTTCAGCGTCGACAGGCCGAGCAGCGCCAGCACGAAGGCGATGATCCAGAAGCGGATGACGATGGTCGGCTCCTTCCAGCCCTTCTGCTCGAAATGATGGTGCAGCGGCGCCATGGCGAAGACCCGCTTTCCCGTCAATTTGAAGGAAACCACCTGGATGATGACCGAGGCGGTCTCCAGCACGAACAGCCCGCCGATGATGGCCAGCACGATTTCATGCTTCACCGCCACGGCGATGGCGCCCAGAGCGCCGCCCAAGGACAGCGAGCCCGTGTCGCCCATGAAGATCATCGCCGGCGGCGCATTGAACCACAGGAAGCCGAGACCGGCCCCGACGATGGCGCCGCTGATGATGGCAAGCTCGCCCGTGCCCCTGACGAAATGCAGCTGCAGATAGTCCGAGAAATTGAAGTTGCCGACGAGATAGGAAATCAGACCGAAGCTCGCGGCGGCGATCATCACCGGCACGATGGCCAGCCCGTCGAGCCCGTCGGTCATGTTGACGGCATTGCCGGCGCCCACCACCACGAAGACGCCGACGAAGATGAAGAACACGCCGAAATAGATGAGCGCGCCCTTGAAGAACGGCAGCGCCAGCGACATCGACAGGGGCTTGCCGCCGATCCACATGAACGCAGCGACGGCGATCGCCGCGACGGCGACTTCGGCCAAGAGCCGCACCCTGCCGGAAAACCCCTTGGTCGAGGACTTGGTCACCTTCAGGAAGTCGTCGTAGAAGCCGATGGCGCCGAAGCCCATGGTCACGAACAACACCGCCCAGACATAGAGATTGCGCAAGTCCGCCCACAGCACGGTGGCCACGAAGATGCCGGAGAGGATCATCAGTCCGCCCATGGTGGGGGTGCCCTGCTTCTCGACGATGTGGCGCTGCGGTCCGTCGCTGCGGATGGGCTGGCCCCGTCCCTGCTTGAGTTTCAAAAGCGAGATGATGCGCGGCCCGAACAGGAAGACGAACAGCAGCGCGGTCAAAACCGCCGAGCCGGTGCGCGTCGTCTGGTAGCGGAACACGTTGAACGGCGAGAACTCGTCGGTCAGGCTGGTGAGGAGATAATACAGCATCGCTATTCCTTGCTGACTGGCGGAAAGGACTTGCGGATCGCCTCCGCCAGCGGCCCCATGCGGCTGCCGAGCGAACCCTTGACCATCACCACATCGCCGGATTTGAGCCCGCCGAGAAGGGCGGCGGCGAGCCCGTCGGAGGCTTCGGCATAGGCGCCGCGCCGCGCCGGCGGCGTCCTGGCCCACAACTTCGCCATCAAGGGCCCGGCGGCATAGAGGATATCGACGCCTGCCGCATCGACCGCGCCGGCGAGCTCGCCGTGCAGTTCCTCGCCGAAGCGGCCGAGTTCCAGCATGTCGCCCAGAACCGCGATGCGCCGGCCGCCGCGCCCGGGGCTCGCTTGCGCCAGAAGCGCAAGTGCTGCCTGCATCGAGGCGGGATTGGCATTGTAGCTTTCGTCGATCAGCAGGATTTCGCCGCCGGCGGCGGCAAGCCGCTGGCGCACGCCCCGGCCCTTGGCGGGAGCGGCAGTGGCCAGCGCCAGGGCGGCGCGGGCGAGATCGGCGCCGGCGAGCTTCACAGCCCCTAAGACCGCCAGGCTGTTGACCGCCATGTGCTCGCCCGGAACGCCCAGCCGATAGATGACGCCTTCGCCCAGAACCACCGCAGTGACACAGCAGCAGTCGGTATGAAGCGCCACGCGCTCGATACGGATTTCGGCCTCGGCGTGGCGGCCGAAGCCGACGACGCGCTCGATGCCGGCGGCGCGGGCCGCTGTGGCGAGCCGCGCGAAATAGGGCGTGTCGCGGCTGATCAGCGCCGCTCCACCGGGTACGACACCCGAGAAGATTTCGGCCTTGGCATCGGCAATCTCTTCGAGCGAATTGAAGTGCCCGAGATGGCTGGCCGCGATGGCGGTGACGATCGCCACATGGGGCCGCACCATGGCGGCGAGCGGCGCGATCTCGCCCGCATGGTTCATGCCGATCTCGAGCACCCCATAGGCGGTGGCACGCGGCATCCGCGCCAGAGTCAGCGGCACGCCCCAGTGATTGTTGAAGGAGGAAGCCGACGCATGGGTGAGCCCCGAGGCCGCCAGCGCCACCCGCAGCATGTCCTTGCTGCTGGTCTTGCCGACACTGCCGGTAACGCCGATCACCTGGGCATGGCTTCGCGCCCGCGCCGCGCGGCCGAGATTTTCAAGGCCACGCAGCGGATCGTCAGCAACGACCAGCAGGGGCCCGGCGGCGCGCATTTCATCGGTTGCGCGCGACACCATGGCGAGCCCCGCCCCGGCCTTCAGCGCGGCTGCGGCAAACTCGTGCCCGTCATGGCGCTCGCCCTTGATGGCGACGAAGATGTCGCCGGCTGCGATATGGCGATTGTCGATCGCGACGCCATTGAGCGCCGCGCTTACCCGGCCCTCGATTTGGCCTCGCGTCGCGGCGACAAGTTCTTCGACCGTCCACAATGCCGCTTCAGCCATGATCGTCGGCTCCCGCCACCGCCGCCCTGACCGCCTCATGGTCGCTGAACGGAATGATCGTCTTGCCGATCTTCTGGCCTTCCTCGTGGCCCTTGCCGGCGATGAGGAGAATGTCGCCCGCCTTCAGTTCCGCCACGGCGGTGCGGATCGCCTCGGCGCGATTGCCGATCTCGCGGGCGCCCGGACAGGCGACCATGATCTCGGCCCGGATCTTGGCGGCCTCCTCGGTACGCGGATTGTCGTCGGTGACGATCGCCCGGTCGGCGAGCCTGGCGGCGATTGCCCCCATCAGCGGCCGCTTGCCGCGGTCGCGGTCGCCGCCGCAGCCGAACACCACGGCGAGCCTTCCCTTGACATAGGGCCGTAAGGCCACGATGGCGTTCTCCAGCGCATCGGGGGTGTGGGCGTAGTCGACGAACACCGGCGCCCCCGCCGGGCCGCGGGCCACCAGGTCGAGCCGGCCCTTGGCACCTTTGAGCGATTCCAGCGCCCGGAAGACGAGTTCCTCTTCCGCTCCGGTGGCAATCGCAAGCCCCGCCGCCACCAGTGCGTTGGCGGTCTGGAAATCGCCGACCAGCGGCAGCAACACATCATGGCGGCTGGACGGTCCCTTGACCGCCAGCCGCTGACCGAAACTGTCGCGCTCGGCGGTGAGGAGTGTCAGATCCTTTCCCGCCCGGCCGACGGTCAGGCAGCGCAAGCCGCGGGCCGCGGCGCGGCGAGCGACCTCCGCCCCATAGGGCCCGTCGGTATTGATCACCGCTGCGGCACCCGGTGGCAGAAGCTCCTCGAACAGCCGCATCTTGGCGTCGAAATAGGCTTCGAGGCTTGGGTGATAATCGAGATGGTCGCGGCTGAGATTGGTAAAGCCCCCGGCTGCCAGCCGCAAGCCATCGAGCCGATATTGGGCGAGCCCATGGCTCGAGGCCTCGATCGCCAGATGATCGACATGGTCTTCGGCGAGCTTCGCCGCGATCTCGTGCAATTCGGCTGGGTCCGGCGTGGTGTGGGCAAGCTCCATGGTGCCGGCCGGGCTGACGACACCGATGGTGCCGAGACTTGCCGCCCGGAAACCGAGGAAGCTCCAGATCTCGCGCACAAAACTGGCAACCGAGGTCTTGCCGTTGGTGCCGGTGACGGCGACGACGAGATCGGGCTGCGCCCCGTAAAAGCGCGCCGCCAGCCTGGCATAGAGGCGGCGCGGATTGTTGCTGGCAATGACCGGAACGCTTGCCGCCGTGCCCGGCCGGGCAATGACCGCGATCGCCCCCGCCTGCACCGCCTGGGGAATGAAGGCGGCTCCGTCGGCCACCGAGCCTGGTAATGCGGCGAAGACATAGCCCTGCTTCACCGCCCGGCTGTCGGAGGAAAGCCCGGTAACCGCCAACCCGCCGGCGCCGGAAGGCGCTGTCGCGTCCGGTCCCAGTAGGGTTGCAAGGGTTGCGGTCACTGCCGGTCAACCTTCCTTCTTCCGCGCCTTGGCGTCCTTGGCGAGCTTGTCGAGATCGTCCTGGGTAAGGACCGGCCGCACTCCCAGCATGGGTGCGATCCGCTCGATGATCTTCGCCGCCGTCGGCACGGCGTTCCAGCCGGCGGTGGTGAAACCCATGGTCTCGGGCGTCGCCTGCGGCTCGTCGATCATCACCAGCAGCAGGTATTGCGGATCGTCCATCGGGAAGGCGCCGATGAACGAGGACAGATTCTTGGTTTTGGAGTAGCTGCCATCGATCACCTTCTCGGCCGTGCCGGTCTTGCCGCCGACCCGGTAGCCGACGACGTCGGCCTTGGTCGCCGTACCCTGCTGGACGTTGAGCCGGAACAGGTAGCGCAGCTTATCGCTGGTCTCGGGCTTCACGATCGTCTTGGCAAAGGTTTCGGCCTCCTGCCGGCTGCGCTTCAAAAAGGTCGGAGGGACGAGCCGACCGCCGTTCAGCAGTCCCGCCACGATTGCCGCTCCCTGCAGGGGCTGTACGGCAAAACCATGGCCGAAGGCGGCGGTTGCCTCGGTCAGTCTGCTCCAGCGCCGCGGCAGAAGCGGTCTGGCGCTTTCCGGCAACTCGGTGGTGAGCCGGTCAAACAACCCGACACGGCGCAGGAATTCGAGATGCCGCTCGAGGCCCGTCGCCAGCGCCATGCGCGCCGTTCCGATGTTGGACGAGTAGGTGAACACTTCCGGCAAGGTGAGCATGCGGCGCTGCGCATGGTAGTCGGTAATGCGCGCGCTGCCGATCACCAGCGGCAGTCTCGCGTCCCACAGGCTGTTGAAATCGCTCACCCCATAGTCGAGGACCATGGCGAAGGTGACCGCCTTGATCACCGAACCCAGCTCGTAGACGCCGCTCATCAACCGGTTGGTTTGGTCGGAGCTGAAATTCTTGTCTTCCTGGTTGGGATTGAAATCCGGCAGCGAGGTGAGCGCCACCACCTCGCCGGTTCTGATGTCGAGCACAACACCACCGCCGGCGATCGCCTTGAACTGTTCCATCGCCCGGGCGATCTCGTCGTGCAGCGCCCCCTGTACCCGGATATCGATCGACATCTGCGCCGGGGCCGCGGTGTCGGCACCGGACTCGCTCAGAGACGCCGTATAGAGGGCGCCCTGGTCGTCGAGGAATTTTTCCAGTCCGGCGATGCCCCTGGTGTCGAGATCGACATAGCCGACCGTGTGGGCGGTGAGCCGGCCCTGCGGATAGACCCGGCGGCGCTCGTTGACAAAGCCTACGCCGGGAATGCCAAGATTGTAGACCGCGTCGCGTTCCTCGGGGCTTACCTGGCGTTTCAGCCAGACAAAGGCCCGGCCCGGCTGCGACAGCCGGCTGCGCAAGAGCTTGGCATTGAGGTCGGGAACCGTGGCGGTCAAGAGTTCCACCGCCTCGTCGATGTCGATGATCTTGCGTGGATCGGCGTAGAGCGAGGCAACTGCGAGATCGGTTGCCAGCAGCACGCCGTTGCGGTCGACGATGTCGGGGCGCGGCGGGCGGTCGTTGCGGGCGATAGGGGTGGCGGCCTGATCGGACCGCGGCTTGATCAGGGTGAGATTGCCGAGCTGGATGGCGATCGCCAGGAAAGCCGCGCAGAAGCCCACCGCGATCAGGCGGATGCGGTTCTGCCCGGCGAGTTGCGGCGGGGCGGCCGGCTCCCGGTCTTCGGGCAAAATGCTGTCGGCGGGAATATCGCTCATGGGTGCTACTGCATCTTCTTCAGAATGTCGCCGATCGTGTCCTGGTCCTTGGCCTCCAGCTTGATGATCGGCTCGGGCGGAACTTTCTGGCCCAGTTCGCCGAGGCCGACGATCTGCAGCGCTTTCACGGTCTCGAGTTTCAGATACTGTTCGGCGAGCCGGCGCAGGCGGTCGGGCCTGGTCAGGCTGCTCCATTCGGCATTGAGCAGTTTGATCGCTTCCTGCGAGTCGGTGATCTGGCCCTGCAGCGCGGCGATGTCGCGTTCGAGCCCGCGGGTTGCATGTTCGAGTTGATAGAGCACGAAACCGGCGGCCAGCACGGCGATGACGAGAATGGCGTTGAGGAACTTGTGCATCAAGGCCTCATGACAGAAGTTTGCGGCAGGGCCGTGCCGACGAAGGGAAAGGGCGGCGCCAGGGTGCGGCGGGCGGCCCGGAGCTTGGCCGAGCGAGCCCGCGGATTGGCTTTGGCCTCGGCTTCGCTGGCCGCCACATGGCCCTTGTGGATCGGCTCGAAGCTGGGCGTCGGACCTTCCGCCAGCGTCGGCGCATGGCGCGAGGCGGCCGGCAACCGGCCCGAGCGCTCGATGAGGAAGTGCTTGACCAGCCTGTCCTCGAGCGAGTGGAAGGAGACAACCACCAGCCGCCCGCCGCCCTTGAGCAGGCGTTCGGCCGCCACCAGTGCCGCCGCGAGCTCGTCGAGCTCGCCGTTCACATGGATGCGCAAAGCCTGGAAGGTGCGGGTTGCCGGATGAATGCGGTCGGGCCGCGGCCTCCCCGTTGCCCGCTCGATGGCGCGCACCAGCCCCAGCGTGGTGGTGATCGGCGCTTCGGTCCGGGCCTTGACGATCGCCCTGGCGATGGCACGGGCCTTCGGTTCCTCGCCGTAGCGGTGGATGATTGCCGAGAGCTCGGCCTCGGCCAGCCGATTGACGGCATCGGCGGCACTAGGGCCCTGCCCCTCCATGCGCATGTCGAGCGGCCCGTCGCGCAGGAAGGAGAACCCGCGGGCCCCATCGTCGATCTGCATCGAGGAAACCCCGATATCGAGAACCACGCCGTCAACCGCCGCGATGCCGGCTTCAGCGAGCAGGGCCTGCATGTCGCCGAAACGGCCTTCGATCAGGGTGAGGCGGCCATCATACAACTCCTGCAACCGCCGCCCGATGGCGATCGCCTGCGGATCGCGATCGATCGCCACCACCCGGCAAGGGGCAGCCTCGAGAATGGCGCGTGAATAGCCGCCGGCGCCGAAGGTCCCGTCGACATAGGTTTCGCCCGCCTGCGGGGCGAGTACCTGCACGACCTCATGCAGCATGACCGGCACATGCGGCGAAGGGGCTGGGATGGTTTCGGAAGTCATGGTCGGCTGGCGGCGCTCGGCGCGGAAATCGCGGTGAACGAGGGGTTAAGATTGCTTCCGACAATGCCCCTGCGAGCCTTAACAAATGGTTTCAAATCTGATTCATCGGCGGACGGAACGATCGCCGGGGAAAGGCGCCAGCCGGCCTGTAAGCCGGGTTCTGTACGCGCTTGCGCGCGCGATGACCATTCATCTGGAGCCTCCGTCGCCGGAGGCTTCGCGCGACCTACCCGGGCAGCGGGCCGGAAATGGCCCTGGACCCGAAGGTCCGTACTGCCCCTATTCGGTCTTGCTCCCGGTGGGGTTTGCCGTGCCGCCGCCGTTGCCGGAAGCGCGGTGCGCTCTTGCCGCACCCTTTCACCCTTGCTGCCGGCCCTTGTGGGACCGGAGCGGTTTGCTTTCTGTGGCACTGTCCCTGGGGTCGCCCCCGCCGGGCGTTACCCGGCACCGCATTTCCGTGGAGCCCGGACTTTCCTCCCCCGCTCCCTTTCGGGACTTGCGGCGGCGGTCATCCGGCCGACTGGCAGAACTGAGGTAGGCGCGAGAAGGCGGTTCGTCAACTGGCCTCGAATACCACCCGTCCGTCGCAGATGGTGAAGGAGGGACGGATCGAGCCGAAATCCTCTGGCGGTGTTGCCGCAAGATCGCCCGACAGCACCACGAGATCGGCGAGGAATCCCTGGCGAAGCTGGCCCTTGCGGTGCTCCATGAACTCGGCGAAGGCAGCATCGCGAGTATAAGCCGCCAGCGCCTGCTCAAGCGTCTGGCGCTGATCCGCCAGGTCCGGCGCCCAGGGCTTGCGGGTCATCGCCGACTTGATCGAGCGCATTGGATTGATGTCGGAGACCGGCCAGTCGCTGGCAAAGACCAGCCTTGTCCCGGCGGCGCGCAGCTCGTTCCAGGCGAAGGCCTGTGGCCAGCGCTCGCGGCCGATCATCGAGAGATAGGGTTCGAGCGGAAAGGATTGGCATCCTGGCGCATGGGGCGGCTGCATCGAGGCGATGACGCCCATCTCGCGGAAGCGTGGAATATCGCCGGGCTGGATCAGCTCCACATGCTCGACGCGGTGCCGGCTGTCGCGGGCGCCGTTGGCGGCCCGCGCCGCGGCATAGCCGTCGAGCACCAGCCGCACCGCCCCGTCGCCGATCGCATGGACGGCGATCTGCAAGCCGCAGGCATCGGCTTCGATGGCAATGGCGGCAAAACGCTCGGCCGTGAACAGGGGCTCGCCCCGCCAGCCGGGCCGGCTGGCATAGTCCTCCATCAGAACCGCCGTCGAACTTTCGACCACCCCGTCGACGAACAGCTTGACGAAGCCAGAGGCAAGCTTTTCGGACCGGTAGCGGGCCGCCATGGCGCTTGCGGTTTCGAGATCGGGCAGGCCCATGGTGGTGACGAAATGGAAGGGCACCCTCGCCCGCGCCGTGAGTTCGCCCCGGTGCTCAAGTTCCTCGAGCAGTTCGAGGGTGTAGAAATTGCCGTCCATGTTGTGGATCGAGGTGATGCCGTGGCGGGCGCAGTGGGCGAGGCCCCGGCCGATCACCTTCAGATCATGGGCGAACTCCGTGGGCGTCGGCGGCGGTTCCGGCTCGCCGCCGGTCATCAGGCCAAGCCGGGCGCGGCTGCCATACGGCGACAGACCCCTCACCGGCCCGAAGGCCTCAAACTCGCGCAACTCGCCGGTGGCCAACCCGTCACTGCCCATGACGATCTCACTACCCGGCCCGAGCTCCCGGCCCTTGAGGATGCCGGCCTGCTCCAGCGCCAGGCTATTGGCCCAGGCCGTGTGATGGTCATAGGCGAACATCATGAACGGCCGGTCGGCGACGATGCGGTCAAGATGCTGGCGGGTCACCGGCTGGCGCTCGCCGAGAATGATGTAGTTGGCCTGTTCGGCGACCATCAGGCCGTCACCCGGATGGGCGGCGGCATGGGCTGCCACGGCATCGCGCAAGGCCGGAAATCCGCTGACGTCTTCGAGATTCAGATGATCGAGTTCGGCCGCGCCGGTGAACAGATGCATGTGGCTCTCGATGAAGCCCGGCAGCACCGTGCCGCCGGCGGCATCGATGTCGCGCGTCTTGCTGCCAATGAGCGCCCGCACCTCGGCATCCCGCCCCACCGCCAGAATGGTGTTGCCGGCGATGGCGATGGCCTCGGCCACCGGTTGCGCCTCGTCCATGGTGAGCACATGGCCGTTGCGAATGATGAGATCGGCGTTCATTCCTCCTCCCGTTCCGGCCGCAACCCCGTCGCGATTGACCTTGCGGGCAGCGCCAACTTGGCACTTCCCCGATCCCCGCAGAGCCTATACATACGCAATTCTCCTCACGGGCACTCCGATGTTCAAGACGCTTCTTCTCTCCCTTTCCCTGATCGCTGCTTCCAGCGCAAGTGCCGCCGCCCAGGAGCGTCAATGGTCCCTCGATATCGGCGACAGCGAGGCCTTCCTGGTGTTCGGCGTGCCCGAATCGGACGATGTCGGCATCAGCTTCTGGTGTGCCCTCCACTCCGGCGAGGTCAGTATTTTCGTGCCCGGGGCCGGCCCGAAGTTGAAACCCGGCCGCCGGGCCTCCTTCAGCATCAGCGCCGGCAGCCGGACGGTCAGGCTCAAGGGCAAGACGACGGCCAACGAGGCGGCCGGCACCACCAGCATCGAAGCCAAACTGGCGGACACCAATCCGCTCTTCGCCGCACTCCGCCAGGCCGACCGCTTCAAGGTCAGGATCGCCGGCACCGAGACCGTCTATCCGCTGCTCGAAGCCGATCTGCCGGGGCTGCTCGAGGCCTGCAAGAAGCCCTGATCACTCGCCGAGCAGGTGCTTCAGCGTCAGGCTGGTCGAGGGATCGGCCATGCCATCGACCAGCGCCGGCCGGAAATGGCGCTGAAAGGCGGCGACCACGCTTGCCGTTGCCGCATCGTAGGTGCCGGTGACGGCAAGCCGGTAGCCATAGCGGGCGAGCCGGCGCTGCAGCGCGCCAACCTCCTCGCCCCTATCATTCGGCCGCAAGACCTTGCCGGCGATGATCGCTTCCGGCTCGACCCAATGGCCGATGCCGTGACGGTGGAGGAACCGCCAATCGAATTTCTCGCCGGGGTCGATCTTGCGCGAAGGCGCCACGTCCGAGTGCGCCAGGATGCGGTGCGGTGCGATGGCCTGACGGGCCACGATATCCCGGCACAGGGCGGCGACGCTTTCCATCTGTGCGGCCGGAAAGTCGCGATAGCCCAGCGTGTGGCCGGGATTGTGGATCTCGATGCCGATCGAGCGCGAATTGATATCGCTCTCGCCCTCCCAGGAGGAAACTCCCGCATGCCAGGCGCGCATCTCCTCGCCCACCATCTGGGTGATGCGGCCATCCTCGCCGACGAGATAGTGGCAGGAAACGCCGGAAGCGGGATCGCACAGCCAGGCCTGGGCCGCTTCGGCACTTTCCATGCCGGTATAATGCAGCACGATCATGTCGGGTATAATGCCGTCGCGCCGCGGCTCGGTATTGGGCGAGGGCACGAAAGCGGCGGCAAGCGTCGAGCCGATCATGCCGCCCTCCGCCGCAGGATTTCGGCATAGGCCTCGTTGATGCGCTGCAGCCGCTCGGTGGCGAGCCTGATCATTTCGGCGGGAACGCCGGCAGCGATGTGCCGGTCCGGATGATTTTCGCGCACCAGCTTGCGATAGCGCTGGCGGACGACATCGAACGTCGTGCCGGGTTCAAGCCCCAACACCATCCAGGGATCGCCCGTGCCGGCCACATGGCGCGAGCTGATGCGAGTGAATTCCGCTTCCGAAAAGCCGAAGATCGCCGCCACATCGGCAAGGAAGGCGAGTTCCGCCGCATGGATGGCATCGTCGGCCTTGGCAATGTGGAAGAGGCCGTCGAGGACATCCTCGAGCACCGGCGACTTGACCTTGAACAGGCGGGCTATGCGGCGGGCATAGGCGTCATAGCCCGCCACGTCCTGCTTGGCGAGGTTGAACACCCGGGCGACATTGGCAAGCTCGCCGTCGGGCACCTGGAACACCTGCTTGAAGGCGGCGATCTCGGCCGCCGTGACGGCGCCGTCGGCCTTGGCCATCTTGGCGCCGAGCGCAATCATGCCGATGGTGAAGGCGACGGATTTTTCCGGCGCCGCAGGGCGTCGCGGCGACAGCGCCTTCAGCAGGCTGCCCACCCCATCGCCGATGGCGGAGAGAATCTCCGCGATGCGTGACCAGATCGACATGGAGTACCGAGGCTAGCGGAGTTCCGAGCGATTGAAATAGAAGCCGAGGCGGAACACCGGAGTATCGACGTCGAGGTGCTGGGCCAGCCGCCGTTCCACATGCCAGGCCCGTCCGGCGGTCCACGCCGTCGCCCACAACACCGGAAAGGCGCCCAGGACCATCAGCCCGTACATCATGAAATCGGGAAGGCCGAACAGCTTCGATGCCGCCCAGACCGTGGCGACCATGGCCGCACCCAGCTTGCACAGCGCCAGCAGCGTCACCCCGAAGGCGGCGAGGAAACAGCCGAGCGGACTGAAGGCCTGGCTGCCGGGCTTGGGCGGGTTGTCCGGCTTGATGATGTCCTGTTCCATGGGGCCGACATATGCCCCGCCGCCGCCGAAATTGCAACCGGGCCGATCGTCCGCATCACAGGAAGAAGTCGCCCGCCGCAATCGAACTTATTCCAGTCAAGGCGATGGTGACGTCGGCAACACCGTCGCCATCCACATCGCCATAGACAATGATTCCGCCGCTTGCCGTCTGGTAGCGCAATTCGCCGGCATGGTGGGTGAAGGCCTTGGTGCCGATGAAGCTGAAGGCCTGGTTGCCGGACGAGAGACTGTTGGCATCGATATCGGTCAGCGAAATCCTGTCGCCCTGGGAGTGGCTGAAATCGCTGATGGCATCGTAGGTGCCGGCGCCCGACGGGCTGGCGCTGACGGTCCTAAAATAGAAGGTGTCGGCGCCTGATCCGCCGCTCAGCCCATCGGCCCCCAGGCCGCCGGTCAGGCTGTCGTTGCCGCTGCCGCCGAACAGGGTGTCGTTGCCCGCCCCGCCATCGAGGCTGTTCTTGCCGCCGTTGCCGCTCAAGATGTTGCTGAGCGTGTTGCCGGTGCCGTTGAGCGAGCCCGACCCGGTGAGGGTCAGGTTCTCGACATTGTTTGCCAGAGTGTAGGTGATGCTGGCCAGCACCGCATCGGTGCCTTCGCCGCCATTCTCGATCACAATGTCACCGGAATTGTCGACCGCATAGGTATCGTTGCCGAGCCCGCCGGTCATCGTGTCGGCGCCGCCGCCGCCATCGAGGGTGTTGTCGCCGCCATTGCCGGTCAGCACGTTGTTGCGACCGTTGCCGGTGCCGGTGCTCGCCGCACCGGTCAGCGTCAGGTTCTCGACATTGGTTGAAAGCGCATAGTTGATACTGGCTTGTACCGTGTCGGTGCCCTCGCCGGAATTCTCCGTCACCGTATCGCCGGCGTCGTCGACGATGTAAGTGTCGTTGCCGAGCCCGCTCCGCATGGCGTCGGCGCCGGCGCCACCATCGAAAACATTGTCGTTGCCATTGCCGGTCAGATTGTTGTTGAGTGAGTTGCCGGTGCCGTCGATCGCCGCCGCACCGGTCAGCGTCAGGTTCTCGACGTTGGCGGCAAGCGCATAGTGATGCTCGCCTGGACCGTATCCGCACCTTCGCCGGAATTCTCGCTGACGACATCGCCGGCATTGTCGACGACATAGGTATCATTGCCGAGTCCGCCCAACATGGTGTCGGCGCCGGTCCCGCCGTCGAGCACATTGTCGCCGCCGTTGCCGGTCAGCACGTTGTCGAGCCCATTGCCGGTGCCGTTGATCGCCGCACCGCCGGTGAGGATCAGGTTCTCGACATTGGCCGCAAGCGCGTAGGTGGCGCTCGCCTGCACCGTGTCGAGCCCCGCGTTGGAATTTTCGATCACCACATCGCCGCCATCGTCAACCACATAGCTGTCGCCGCCGAGGCCGCCCGCCATGGTATCGGCACCGCCGCCGCCATCGAGTACATTGTTGGCGTCGTTGCCGGCAATGCTATTGACGAGCGAATTGCCGGTGCCGTCGATCGCCGCCGCACCCGTCAGGGTGAGGTTCTCGAGGTTGGCGCCTAGCATCCAGGTGATGCTGGTCTCCACCAGGTCGGTACCTTCGCCGGCGTTCTCGATAATCACGTCGCCGACGCTGTCGGCCACATAAGTGTCGCCGCCCGCCCCGCCCACCATGGTATCGTCACCGCTGCCGCCGTCGAGACGGTCCTGGCCGCCGCTGCCGGTCAGCGCGTCATTGCCGTCACCGCCGGAAAGCACATCGGCTCCACCCTGACCGAAGATTGTGTCGTTGCCGGCCAGACCGAAAATGCTCTCCGTTGCCCCCGTGCCGTAGAGTACATCATCGCCGTCGGTGCCGGTGATGATCTGCGGACCGGCGGCGGGATTGCCGCCCGGCCCGGTGTAGTTCTCCTGTGGCGCCACCGCCACGGCGGCGGTGTCGCTGCTGTAGACATGCACCCAGTCGACTTGCATCTCGGCCGGCACCTGAAGGATCGAGTTCACACCGATGCCGAGATTGAGAATGAGATACTGAGGCGCACTGGTGATGTCGCCGGTGATGAAGCCGACCAGCTCATTGTCATAGTAGAAACTGACCTTGTTGGGCTCCCACAGGGCGCCGTAGGTGTGCCAGCCGGTATAGTCGCCGGCCACTGCCGCACCGCGGCCGCCATTTGGCGTATGGAAATTATAGGCGGCCGAGCCGCCGAGGCCCTCCATGATGTCCATTTCGCCGTCGGTCGGCCAGGTCTCGCCGGTAGTCCAGAAAGCCGGCCAGTCGGCGATCTGGCCATCCGTACCTTGCAGGTTGATGCGGGCTTCGAAATAGCCGTAGGCCTGCCGGAAGCTGCCGTAGCTCTGCACGATGCCACTGCGGTAGTCGTAGTTGATGCCATTGACCGTGACCGGCGAGGCGATGGCGTTGAGATGCAGGAGGCCGCCCGCAACGCTTACCTGGTTGGGATCGTAGGCGGCGAGTTCCTCGCTGTTTATCGGCTTGGTTATGGCGCCGTCGGCGCCCAGCCAGTTAGTGCCCCATTTCGCCGTATCGATCGCCGTGCCGTTGAACTCCTCGTCGAACGTCAGCGTCCATGAACCGTTGACCGGTATGGCCATCGCACCTGCCCCCGCAATGACAAACTGCGCCGCAATAGGAAACCCTATTGCCGGCATTCCCCCGGATGAAACGCGCTCGTATGCTACGCAGCTAACTGTACGGGCTTATCTCGCATGGCTGGAACTCCACCACCTTGCGGCAAACCAAACGCGGGAGCTGACAAGCATCCCGGAATAACCTCGCCGCCTGCTACAGGCGGACGCGGCAAAATCGTCAGCAAGTTAATATTTGAGCACAAACCGGGCCCTAACGAAAGCTCTAGAATCCGGCATTCGCCCGACGCCCCGCTTGCCGAGTTGCGGTTGCCGCCATGGGTCAATAAGTGAGATTCAATGGCAAACACCCCCCTGCCCCAAATTCAAGCAGTTTCTCGCAAAGCCGTGCTTCGGCTTTGAAATGACTCCGCCTTTCTCAATGGCAGCAATGTTCCCCGCTGCGCCGGTTCTGCAGATCGAGGGGGATGTGATCGCGGCGTTAGTTGTCAGCACCAGCACCCTGCACCGTCATTAAGTTAGAGTGCGGCAATCTGGCTCGAGCCGGGCTTGGGCGACGTATCCGGAAGGAATTGCAGCCGGCAAGCCTAGCAAGGTACTGTGCCGGGTTGAAGTCTCTAAAGGGTTCCCAATGGCGCATTATCGAAAATCCCTCGCGGCGGCGGCGATGCTGAACACCGGCATCTTCGTTGTTGAAGCGGTGGCTGGATACCAAGTGGCGAGCCTAAGCCTGATCATGGACAGCGTTCACAACCTGTCCGACGAGATGGCGCTGGTTTTCCTGTATCTGGCCTTCACTTTATCGCAAGGCGTCTCCCGCAACCTTCTGCGCTCGGCGAACATCTTTAATTCGGTCGGTCTGATCGCCGTTAGCGCCTTGCTTCTGTGGCAGGCGATCGAACGGCTTCTGCATCCCGTGCCGGTCCAGGGCATCGTCCCGATCGCCGTCGGAATAGCCGCTGCTGGTGCGAATTGGGGCGTGGCACGGCTGCTCTTCAAGCCTAGTAGCAACAACGCCGCGATCCGCCTCGCCTACGTTCACAATATCGGCGATGTTTGGGTATCGCTTGCGCCAGTCGCAGCCGGGCTATTCGTGAGCCTGACCGGCTATTCGCTCTTTGACCCGCTGGTTGCAGGAGCCGTAGCGGTTTGGTTCATCGTCAGTACGGGGCGTGAGGTGCTCGAATCTCGTGATCAACTGATCTGGCCCGAGAAAATCGTCTGTGGTCACTCCGACCACGACGATCCACGAGCCGCGCTGCCGTAGTCCGGGCCGCCGGAATCCGAACTGAGACACGGCCCCCGGTCCCGCCTTCGAGCGACTACTTGCAAAGCCGCATCTCGCCATTGAAATGATTCGGCCTTCCTCACTGGCAGTAATGCCCGCCGCTGCCCCGGTTCTGCAGATCGAGATGGAAGTGGTCGCGGTGATAGCTGTCGGAGCCGGGACCCAGCACCGTCATGAAATCGTTGCACGCCTGCTGGCGGACGAGGCGCAGGAAGCCCCGCTCCGCCGCACTGCCGTACCAGCCTTCCTTCACCGATACCTTGCGGCCGCTGGCGAGATTGAAGGCGGCGATGTCGATGGCGTTGCCGAAACCGTGCTCGCTCATCTTGGCGCCGGATTCGTTGTTGCGCGCCCGGCAATCATAGGAGGCGACGATATCGACCGACATGACGCTTTCGCCGAAATTCCGCTGGGCGGCCGGGTCGACGACATTGCGCAGCCAGTCGTTCAGCGGATCGGCCATGCCGCAATTGAGGGTGGCGGGCTCGCTGAAACTCACATTGGCGATCGCCGAGACCCGCCACGGATTGGGCACACGGCAGCCATTGCCCTCGTCGATGGCGGACATGCGCTCGGCGACACCCACGTCCGACGGCTTGATCGAACACTGGGCCGGCGGCGCCATGAGACCTTGGGTATCGAAACTGCGCCCGCCCCCCAGGGAACAGGCGGACAGAACGGCGCCGATGCCGAAAATCGCCGCAAGCCTGAAGCCTGAGCTGATGGCCACCACCTGAAACTCCAAGCCCCGTCGGAAAGCCTAGGATCGCGACGGTTAACAAGTGGTGTGGACGCAGCCGGTCAGCGATTGAGGGCGGCCACCAGTTCCTGCACCTTGCCGTCACGCTTGTTGAGGAAGGAAGTGAACAGGCTGCGCTGCATGTAGACCATCGAGAAGCCGAGAATCTTGGCGTCGGTCACCTTGTAGCGGCCGCCGCGCCATGAAAGGCGCCAGATCACCGTGTAAGTTTGGCCGGTCAGCACGTAGACCTTGCTGCTAATCAGCACGTCCTTGCCGTCGGTCGTGGGCTCGCCCAGTTCGTATTTGGCGATACGGTATTGCCGCGATTGTTCGGCAAAATAACGCGCGATGAAGGTGGCAACGCCATCGTAGTAGCTGCGGCGCTGGCCGAGCGGCAGGCTCTCCTTGTACTGGCCCAGCGAGTAGTTGGCGATATCGGCGACATCGGCGTAGCGCAGGATGGCCGAGCGGAAGCTCGCCACCGTGCCCTGGCGGTTGGCGTTGAGAAGGTCGCGGGCGATCTGCCGCATATAGACGAGCGATGGATGTTCGGCCGCCGCGACGGCGGGGGATGCGGCGAGAATGGCGGCGATGGCCATGCCCAGCACGCCGCGCCGGCTCGGCCGGTGCGCTGCCCCCTGTTCCCTATCGGACATGATTCTCACCCATCCACAGACTGTTCCGCCACCATGGTTTACAATGTCTTAACGGCGGCGTCACTCACCAGGTGTCGGCGGTCCGCAATTCCTCGAAAAGCGCGCCGAAATCCCCGTTGGATTTGTTCAACACCCGGCTGAAGCGGTCCTTCATCGAGATGGTGAGCCACACGCCCTTGACGTTGACGTCGGCAACCCGGAAGCCGCCGCCCGACGACGCCAGCCGCCAGCGCACCTGCTCGCGCCCGCCGCCCGTCTGCTTGATGGCGCTCTGGATAACGGTGAAACTGCCCTGCTTGGTGTTCGAGATGATTTCCAGCTCGGAGCCCTGGAAATCCTTGACGTAATAGACGAAAAGGGCGGCGGCGTAATTGTTCACCAGGCGATAGAACTCGTCCCGCTTGCCCAGCGGCAACTTGCTCTGATAGGGGCCGAGAGCATAGTTCGCAATGCCGCGCAGGTTGATGTACCGATTGAGGAGAGAGGCAAAACGCCCGCGCAACGTGTTACCGGAGAGCCCGCTGTTGGCGAGCTTCATCACCTCGTCGGCGATATTGCTGACATAGGTCTCGGCCGGATCGACAGCGGCCCGGGCGATTGCCGGATAGTCGGCAAGCCCCGCCACAACCGAAGCGAGGAACAGCCCTACGAATTTTCGCCGCCCGAAAGGGCGAACCAAGAGCCCAGCCATCTATCCACCCAGATTCGCAACCGACCGGATTATGGAGGTTAACGCGTCAATACGCAACGCAGCCGAATATTGAAAAGAGCAAGACGCCCGCGTCACATTTCTTAAACGTTCGTAATCATCGGTGACTTCGCCAATGAAGACGAGAGAGGATTTTCATTTGTAACACGCATAAAGATATGTTTATATACTTATAGAAGGGAGCGTGGCTATGGAGGAGTTGCTTGCCGGCCTGCGGGCCGCCGCCGAGACGACCCGCATCCGCATCCTGTTCCTCTTGTCCCACGGCGAATTCAACGTCAGCGAACTGACCCAGATTTTAGGGCAAAGCCAGCCGCGGGTCAGCCGGCACTTGAAACTGATGACCGAAGCGGGCCTCATCAGCCGCCACAAGGAAGGCAACTGGGTCCTCTTCCGGCTGCGCGAGGAGGCTTTGGGGGGCGCTCTGTCGCGGGCCCTGGTCGATCTTCTGCCCGCCGCCGATCCGGAGTTTGCCCGCGACCTTTCCCGCATGGACGAGATCCGCGCCAAAAGGGCCGAGATCGCCAGCCAGTATTTCCGCACCAATGCCGCCCAGTGGGAGAAGCTCCGCTCCCTCCATGTGCGTGAGGAGGATGTGGAAGCCGCCATGCGCCGTCTCGCCGGCACCGGCCCCCTGGGCCATCACATCGATCTCGGCACCGGCACCGGCAGTGTGCTCCGCTTCTTCGCCGGCCAGGCCAGGAGTTCCATCGGCATCGACATGAGCCGCGACATGCTGGCCATCGCACGCGCCAGCCTGGAACAGGCGGGGCTGCGCCAGGCCCAGGTGCGGCAGGCCGATCTCTATGCCCTTCCGTTCTTGGACTCTTCCTGTGATTTCATAACAATTCACCAGGTTCTTCATTACCTGGACGAGCCCGCCCGGGCGCTCGCCGAAGCCGCCCGCATCCTCCGCCCGGCGGGCCGCATGCTGATTGTCGACTTCGCCCCCCATGATCTCGAGGACCTGCGCCAGAGCCACGCCCATCGTCGCCTCGGCGTTGCCGCCGAGCACATGGCGGCCTGGCTGCAGCGGGCGGGTCTTCGGCTTGTCCAGCATGACGTGCTGCCGCCGCCCTGGCGCAAGGGCGAGGCGGGATTGACCGTCTCCCTGTGGCTGGCCGAGCGGCCGGCCGCCACCGCGCCGTCCACCCCTTCCCCCACGCTGGCGGAGTCCGCCCCATGAACGCCTTGACCGACGAATCCGACCCGATCGGCGTCTCCTTCGAATTCTTCCCGCCCAAATCCGGCGAGGCGGAAGCAACCTTCTGGCGCACCATCGAGCGGCTCGAGACCATCACCCCGCGCTTCGTCTCGGTCACCTATGGCGCCGGCGGCACCACCCGCGACCGCACCCTGGCGACACTCCGCCGTATCGCCGGCAAGACCAGCTTGAAGCCCGCCGGCCATCTGACCTGCGTCGGCGCCACCCGCGAGGAAGTGAACGCCGTCATTGCCGACTACAAGGCGGCCGGGGTCAGACACATCGTGGCACTGCGCGGCGATCCGCCGGGCGGCGTCGGCACCCGTTTCGTCCCCCACCCGGCGGGCTATCGCAACGCCGCCGATCTGGTGCGCGCCATCCGCGATATCGGCGGCTTCGAGATTTCGGTCGCCGCCTACCCCGAGCGCCATCCCGAGTCGGTGTCGATCGAGGAGGACCTCGCCTTCATGGCCGACAAGGCCGACCATGGCGCCACCCGGGCGATTTCCCAGTTCTTCTTCCACAATGCCTTTTTCCTGAGGCTGCGCGACCGCATCTTCGCCCGCGGCATCGACATCGACCTGGTGCCCGGCATATTGCCGATCACGTCTTTCGCCCGGGTCAGCGAATTCGCGGCAAAATGCGGCGCCCACATTCCGCCGGCACTCGCCCGCCGCTTCGACGGCCTCGACAGCGACCCCGAAACCCGCAACCTGGTCGCCGCCATGGTCGCCGCCGATCAGGTTGCAGCCCTTCGCCGCGAGGGTGTCAAGCATTTCCACTTCTACACCCTAAACCGCGCCGACCTGGTCTACGCCATCTGCCGGGTGCTCGATCTAGGTGCGGCCAACGAACAGGCAGCGTGAGGGGGCAGGGGCGGGGCAGTCGGAGGACGCTCACAACCCACCCCCTCGAACAGGAGATTGACCTCGCCGCCTAAATCAATAAGTTTACCCCATCGGAGATATCGCTACAGCGAATTTCAACACAACCCGATACGGCACCAGACGTTCGCCTTGTCAACGGAAAGTTGAGCCGTCAGCGGCCGGGCAAGACCATGTTTGAATATCGACGCAACATCGGCGGCTCGTATCGTATTCCACATTGTCACAGAAAGCCCAATTGGCTACTCTGACGCTCAGAACTGGGGTATATATGAAAAATTCTCGGATAGAATGTTTCCGCGCCCTTGATGCCGCCTAAGGCGGAGCGGGGAGCGGCAATCGCGCCAGTCCAGCGCACCTGATGGGAGGTTACGAATGACAACGAAACTGTTCTCGGTGGCTGTGCTTCTCGCAGCCTTTGCCACGCCTTCGTTGGCGGCAGAAAGTGTTACCGTCGTGTCCTGGGGCGGTGCCTACCAGGATAGCGTCCGCAAGGCGTTTTTCGAGCCCTTCATGAAGGAAACGGGCGGCAAGATTGTTGAAGAGGAGTTCAACGGCGAAATCGCCAAGATCCGCGCCATGGTCGAGTCCAATAACGTCACCTGGGACGTTGTCGAGAACGACTCGCAGACCACCATGGCCGCCTGCGCGGAAGGCATTGTCGAGAAAATCGATTGGGACAAGCTCGGATTGAAGCGCGACGATTTCGTCAGCGCCGATGCCAGCGAATGCGTGGTGCCAAGCATCCTCTATGCGACCGTGCTGGCCTATGACACGACCAAAGTTGCGCCGACCTCCATCAACGCATTCTTCGATCTGAAGAAGTTTCCGGGCAAGAGGGGCTTGCAGAAGACTGCGTTCGTGAATCTCGAATGGGCCCTGATTGCCGATGGCGTGGATACCAAGGATGTCTATAATGTGCTTTCGACGCCAGAAGGCGTGGATCGCGCCTTCGCCAAGCTCGATACGATCAAGAAGGATGTCGTGTGGTGGGAAGCCGGTGCGCAGCCGCCACAACTGCTTGCGGATGGCCAGGTGGTTCTGACCTCCGCGTGGAATGGCCGCATCTACAAGGCCGCGAAAGAGGACAAGAAGCCCTTCGCCGTGCTCTGGGACCACCAAGCCCTCGATTGGCAAGGCTGGAACATCGTCAAGGGTTCGAAGAACAGGGATGAGGCCTACAAGTTCATCGCCTTCGCCGGCCGCGCCGACCGGCAGGCTGACCAGACCAATTACATTTCCTATGGTCCGGGCAACAAGGAGGCGATCACCAAGACGAATCCGAACATATTGGTCGATCTGCCGACCAACCCCGACAACATGAAGACTGCCTTCATCGTCAATGCCAAGTTCTGGGCCGATAACCTGGACGCGCTGCGCGAGCGCTTCAACGTGTGGGTGGCGCAGTAGGACTGCAAGATCGCGGGGGTGCCGAAGCCCCCCCGTCTTCTCGATCGGCCGAAGGGATGGCCCAGACATTCACAGCCGGTCCCGAACTGCGGCGGCAGTTTGCCGCCGCAGACCGGAGAGGGCATTTCCGCGCGCTGCTCCTGATTCTTCCACTCCTGCTGTTCGTGCTCGTCACCTTTGCCGCGCCGGTTGTGCTTCTTTTGACGCGCGCGGTCTATGACCCGGGCATTGCCCGCACGCTTCCCGGAACCGTTGCCGCATTGCGCGGCTGGGACGGCAAGGACACGCCGGGCGAGACCGTCTATGCGGCGCTCGTGAAGGATTTTAAGAAAGTCTCGGAAGACAATACCGCCGCCTTCGTGGGCAAGCGGCTGAACTACGAAATCCCTGCGGTGCGCAGCAAGGTTATCGCGAGCGTGACAAAGGCCGCGGAGATGACAGCGCCGCCCTACAAGGAGCAGATGATCGGAGCCGACAAGATCTGGGGCGACCGGCTGATCTGGGTGAAGATCAAGCGGGCGGGGGAGCCCTTCACGGATTTCTATGTGCTCAGATCGCTCGATCTAGAACGCACGGTCGATGGCAATATTGCACCTGTTGTGAAGTCACAGGCCGTCTACGTCACCGTGCTCAAGAGGACCTTCTATATCAGCACGCTGGTGACGCTCATCACACTCGTACTCGCTTATCCCGTCGCATTCATGTTGGCGCATGCGCCGCAACGCTTGTCGAATATCCTGCTGATTTTCATTCTCATACCGTTCTGGACCTCGCTGCTCGTTCGAACCACGGCATGGTTCGTGCTGTTGCAGGACAATGGCCCGATCAATGACCTCATCCAGTTCCTGAATCTCGCCGATGCTCCGCTCAAGCTGATCTTCAGCCGCTTCGGCACAGTCACCGCAATGGTTCACATCCAGCTGCCCTTCACGCTGCTGCCGATCTACGGCGTGATGAAGGGAATATCGCCATCCTACATGCGCGCGGCGCGCTCGCTTGGCGGCGGCCCCTTCTATTCCTTCGCCCGCGTCTATCTTCCGCTCACACTGCCGGGGATCGGCGCGGGTTGCCTGCTCACCTTCATCCTCAGTCTCGGCTACTACATCACGCCGGCCCTCGTCGGCGGCGCGGCCGATCAGATGGTGAGCGGCGTCATCGCTTCGGCCATGAACCAGGAAAACAACTGGGGCAAGGCAAGTGCGCTGAGCGCCATCCTGCTCCTGGCGACCATGGTGCTGTTCTTCGTCTACAACCGCCTCGTCGGCATCGACAAGGTGAAGCTCGGCTGACCCGGATGCTGAGACCCGCTCCATATGCCATGCCGGCCGAACGGGCGCTCTTTTATGCAGGCTGGGTGTTCACGGGCCTGGTGCTGTTGTTCCTGATCACTCCCATTCTGGCCGTCATTCCGCTGTCCTTCAATGCCGAGCCCTATTTCAGCTACCCCATGCCGGGTCTGTCCCTGCAATGGTATCGCGACTTCTTCGGCAACCAGCGCTGGACGGGGGCGCTGCTGTTGAGCGTGAAGCTCGCCGTCGCCGTCACGATCCTTGCGACGGCGCTTGGCACCATGGCGGCACTTGGTCTGGCACGGACGCAATTGCCCTTGCGCTCGATAATCCTCGGGTTGCTGTTGCTGCCGATGATCGTGCCGGTGATCATCGTGGCGGTCGCAGTCTTCATGTCTTTCGGCTATTTCGGCCTCATCGGGACCTTTGCCGGCCTCGCGCTTGCCCATACCGCGCTGGCCACGCCTTTCGTGGTGATCACGGTCACGTCGACGCTGACCAGTTTCGACTGGACCCTGCAGCGCGCTGCGCAAGGTCTTGGCGCGACTCCGTTCTTCACTTTCCGGAAGGTGATCCTGCCGCTCATCCTGCCGGGCGTGGTCACCGGCGGGCTCTTTGCCTTTACGACATCCTTCGACGAGGTCGTGGTAGCGTTGTTCCTGGCGAGCGCCGAACAGCGGACACTGCCGAAGCAGATGTTCAGCGGCATCCGCGAGATGATCAGCCCGACCATCACCGCGGCGGCAACAATTCAAGTCGTGTTCTCGGTCTGCCTCCTCGTCGGCGCCGAACTCTTACGCCGCCGTTCTGAACGGCTTCGCGGGATGACGCCCACGTGAATTGAGCGATAGCCGCCTCAGTGGGCGAAGTCGGGCCCGGCGCGGGAGAGGGTGCCGTATCGGGTTGTGTTGAAATTCGCCGCAGCCCTCCGACTGTGGGTCGAAGTATGATAGATTCTCCGGTCGACGTTGAGTCGATTGAAGCTTGAGGCGGCCTTTAAGCTGTTATGCTGGGGGTCCCAACAGCCTTCCTCGCTTATGGCTCAACCCACCGAATTTGGCAGAAACGACGCGGCGATTGCAGCCACACCCGTATCTCCGTTACTGGCCAATGCCGCTAGGGTGGACGGTGCGATCTCCCTGTTGCGAGCAAGTGCGGCGCGCACGACGGGATCCGGATGGGCAGCCAGCACCGATTCGGTAGCCGCTCGATCGCAGGCCTCCAGTTCGTGCAGGTACTCGGCGACTTCTTCGGCAACGGCTGGGTCGGACGCCACGAGTTCCAGCACCATCGCGGTTTCCGCGTGTGCGGCGAAAGCCGGCGAGCCGACAAGACGTCTGCGGACTTCCACGGCCGGGTCACGGGCTAGAAGTGCTACCGTCCCTGCGGACAGGATTCCTTTGCCCGCGATGACCGTTCGGAATTACGGGAATTACGGTGACAGTGCATTTAATTCATCTTGGGAATTACGGGAATTACGGTGACAGTGCATTTAATTCATCTTGGAATCGGATAATGTCATCGACGGCGCCCGCTAACGGCATCTGGTCAGTCACGCCCGCCCCTTCACATCCCGTGCCTTGCCCATACCTTGCCGATCGCCGGCTGGGCGCGAACGGCCTCGTGCAGCGCCTTGATGTTGGGATGCTTCACAAAGAACCCCGGCACGTCGAGGTTCCAGGTGGCGAGCATCGAGGCGTAGATGTCGACGAGGCTCAAGCTCCCGCCGATCATGTGGGGGCCGGCGCCGAGTGCTGCGGCAAACACTTCCCACTGTCGCGCCATCATGGCGATTGCCGCCTCCTTCACCGCCGCTGCGCCATTTGCGTCGCTGGTAAACCGCGCCGGATAATACATGCGGATGTCGCTGGCATAGATGGCGGTGGCGAGAAACATCATCCAGCGCAGATAATGGGGCCGCAGGGCCGAGGTGACCTCCGGCGCCAGCTTGAGCTCGGGGAAACTGTCGGCCAGATGCAGCAGCATCGCCGCTGATTCCGTCATCACGCTGTCATCGGGCAGGACCAGAACCGGGATCTGCGCCAGGGAATTGATCTTGATGAACCAGTCCGGAAACCGGCCGGCGCCGTCGCGTTCGACATCGGTCACTTCATATGGGGCGCCGGCGATCGCCAGTACCGCCTCGACTGCCGCCGAGCCCGCCCCCAAGAATCCATAAAGCTTGTACATGAACACTCCTCCCCGCCCCCACCCTACAATTCTCCACCATGGCTTGAGAAGCCTCTTGCATTGGCAGGCTGCCCATGGAAATGCAGATGGTGAACCAGACTAACCCCTCGCGGCCGGACATGCCGAAACGCCCGGATACGACGCCAACGGTCAGCGGCAGGAAGAAGCGCCTGCGTTTCACTTATTCGACCCCGGACCAGCCGGCTCTGCAGCGCGCCGTCATCCAGGCGATCGAGAAGCTCGGCGGCCAGCGCAAGCTGAAGAAGCTCTATCGCCAGCACCAGGAAAGTGTTGCGGCGGGCGAGAATTTCTTCACCGCGGCCCTGCGGCTCCTGCGCATGACCATCGAGTTCGACGCCGGCGCCCTGGCGGCAACACCGGCGGCGGGGCCGGTCATGTTCATCTCCAATCACCCCTATGGCGTGCTCGACGGCATCACCCTGACCTGGCTGGCGACCCGCGTCCGGCCCGATACCAAGGTGCTCGCCAACGAGGCCCTGTGCCAGGCGCCCGAGGCCGCCGCCAATCTGTTGCCGGTGGCCTACGCGCCGACCCGCGAGGCCCGCGAGACCAATGTCAATTCGCGGCTCGCCGCCCAATCGTGGCTGCGTGACGGCCACGCCGTCGGCATTTTCCCGGGTGGCGGCGTTTCAACCTCCGAGAAGCCGCTGAAGGGTCCCGCCGTCGATCTGCCCTGGGCGCCGTTCACCGCGAAACTGCTCCGCATGTCGCGAGCCACCGTCGTGCCGGTGTTCTTCGTCGGCCAGAACAGCCGGCTCTTTCAGCTGGCGAGCCACCTGTCGCTGACGCTCCGCCTGTCGCTGGTCTTCCGCGAAACCGCCCGCCGCATCGGCACCAATCTCAAGGTCAGGATCGGCAAGCCCATCCCCTTTTCCGACATCGCCCATATCGACGACCGCGGCGAGCTGGTGGCGGAACTCAGAAAGCGCACCTTCGATCTCGCAAGGCCTGGCGATGTCGAGGCGGGCGAAGGCCCCCTGCACCTGCGCGAGGCCCGCATCAAAGGCGTCAAGCACAAGGGCGAGGAATAGGCGGGCCTGGCCCGCATCAGGGCAACCGCCGGCACTTAGATGTTCAGGCGGCGAAGGCAAAGCAAGGCAACCAGCGACCAACTCGCCTCGCCGGTAGGCAATAATCTCGCCTGCCGCTGAAAAGCCCGGATCGCCGCGGCCAGCTTGGGGTCGGCGATATCTCCCGGACGGCCCGCATCATAACCCAGCCGCAGCAGTTCCCTCTGGGCTCTCGCCGCCGCCATGGCCGTGTCGATGCGGCCTGTGACGGCAAGCGACATCGGCACGGCGGTGTTGGTGCAATCGCCGCTCCAGCGCCAGCGCAGATATCCCGTCCCCACCGCGCACAATCCCTTGCCGGAACGATAGCCCGAGGCAATGGCGACAACCCGGTTGGTGCCGCGCTTGACAATGGGCCCACCCGAGTCGCCCTGCAGCGTCGCACAGTCGTGGAACAGCGCACCGTCCGCCAGTTTTCTGCCGTCCCAATGAATCGAGCAGCGCGAATCGACCATCTGCCGGCCCGAGGAATAGCCGATCGCCGCCAGGCTGCCGCTCTCGGCCGCGTCGTCATCGTAGGCCGGGTCGACCAGCGTGTAGTAGCCATACTGTTGGCCCAGGCACTTATCCAGAGTGAGCAGCACCCAGTCCTCGCCCGGCCGGCGCAACTGCCGATCGGGGCCGGTGTAATCGCCCCAGGCCACCGGAACGGCCTGGGCCTGCGGATGGCTGCCGTCAGCGAGCGTCACCTCGGCAAGCTCAAATATCCCCTGGTTGGCCGGTGATGGCGGCCTCAGCGCCGACACATACCAGGGCCCGAAGACCACATGAAAATTGCTGAGCACCTCGCACTCATCGACCAGAAAGGCGGTGCCGGTTGATGTTCCTTCCGGCAGGACGAAAGTGATCCGCCCGACCTGGCTCGATTTCGAAACCAGCCGTTGGTCGACGTAGAACACCCAGGCGGTAGCCTGCGTCAATGCCAGCAATGCAACTACGGCAACTACTGCAAAAGTTATCAATGCGCGCTGAGCAACGGTCATGGCTATCCCCCCGTTTGCTGCGAACCTGATAATACTACTCCCGCTGGGCCTTACCGGCAATCGCAACCGGCAGTGAGGCCATGAGAAAGCTCAGCCGCCGCTGCCCAGAACCACCACGCGGGTTCCGACCCCTACCCGCTCATAGAGATCGGCCACATCCATGTTGAGCATGCGGATGCAGCCCGACGAGAATGAATAACCGATGCTCGTCGGGTCGGGCGTGCCGTGGATGCGATAGAAGGTGTCGCGGCCATTCTGATAGAGATAGAGCGCCCGGGCACCGAGTGGATTTGTCATGCCGCCGTCGAGGCCCGCAGCGTAGCTTGCGGCGATCTTGCTATGGGCCATCTGATCCGGGGTCGGCGTCCAGCGCGGCCACTTGGCCTTGCGCCCGACGATTGCCACCCCCGACCAGGCATAACCTGCGCGCCCCACACCTACGCCATAGCGGATGGCCCGGCCCCGGCCCAAGACGAGAAAGAGAAACTTGTGGCGGGTATCGACCACAATGGTTCCCGCTGCCTCGCTTCCCGAATAGTCCACTTCGCGGCGGCGGAAGCGGTAGGGAACCTGCTGGGCATCGGAGGCGAAGACCGGAAAGGGCTCGCCCGGAAGCGCCAGCGCTTCGCGAGGCAGTGCCGCTGTTGCCAGTAGGCTAGTGAGGAGATGCCGGCGAGTGAACTGCATGGGACGGTCGTGATCGGTGCCACGAGGATCGCCTTTTATCATCCCTTGCCCGGCCCGTCATCTAGATGGGATGGGCGAGGCGAGCGGCCGTCCGCCTAACCCGAAGAATTTCCCGTTTTGCGGACGGCGCGGGCTACCGGACCTTGGTACCTTAGTATAGAGCGCTTATCTCACCGGGTGAACTGCTTATACTTGATCCGCTTCGGCATCACGCTGTCCTCGCCCAGGCGCCGCTTCTTGTCTTCCTCGTAGTCCTGGAAGTTACCTTCGAACCATTCGACATGGCTGTCGCCTTCGAAGGCCAGGATATGTGTCGCCAAGCGATCCAGGAACATGCGGTCGTGGCTGATGATCACCGCACAGCCGGCGAAATCTTCGAGTGCCTCTTCCAGCGCTGCCAAGGTTTCGGTGTCGAGGTCGTTGGTCGGCTCGTCGAGGAGCAGCACATTGGCGCCGGACTTGAGCATCTTGGCGAGATGCACCCGGTTTCTTTGCCCGCCCGACAGGGTTCCCACCTTCTGCTGCTGGTCGGCCCCCTTGAAGTTGAAGGTGCCCGTGTAGGCGCGGGAGTTCATCTCGCGCTTGCCAAGATAAAGAATATCGTTGCCGCCGGAAATCTCCTGCCACACGGTCTTGTCGGGGTTGAGCGAGTCCCTGGACTGGTCGACGTAGCCCAAGTGCACGCTCTCGCCGAAGGCGATCGTCCCCTTGTCCGGCAATTCCACCCCCGTCAGCATACGGAACAATGTCGTCTTGCCGGCGCCATTGGGGCCGATGATGCCGACGATGCCGCCGGGCGGCAGCTTGAACGACAGATCGTCGATCAGAAGCCGGTCGCCATAGCCCTTGCTGAGGCCTTCCACCGTGATCACGTTGTCGCCGAGCCGTTCGCCCGGCGGAATGATGATCTGGGCGCTGGTCGATTTGAGCCGCGCGTCATTGATCTTGAGCAGCTCGTCATAGGCCTTGAAGCGCGCCTTGGACTTGGCCTGGCGCGCCTTGGGGCTTGACGAGATCCACTCCTGCTCGCGCTCGATCACCTTCTGGCGGGCTTGATCCTCGCTTCGCTCCTGGGCGAAACGCTTGGCCTTGGCCTTCAGATAGGCCGAGTAGTTGCCTTCGTAGGGAATGCCGCGGCCGCGGTCGAGCTCGAGAATCCACCCGGTGACATTGTCGAGGAAATAGCGGTCATGGGTGACGATCAATATGGCGCCGGGATAATCGCGCAAGTGGTGCTCGAGCCAGTTGACGCTTTCGGCGTCGAGATGGTTGGTGGGCTCGTCGAGGAGCAGGAGATCGGGCTTCCTGAGGAGAAGCTGGGTTAAAGCTACCCGGCGCTTCTCGCCGCCCGACAGATTGTCGATCGAAGCATCCCCCGGCGGACAGCGCATCGCTTCCATCGCCTGCTCGACCTGGGCCTCGAGGTCCCACAGGTTCTGGGCGTCGATCACATCCTGGAGCTTCGCCGCCGTGTCGGCGTTGTCGTCGGAATAATCCGCCATCAGCGCGTGGTATTGGTCGAGGATCGCCTTCTTGGCCGCCACCCCTTCCATCACATTGCCCATGACATCGAGAGCCGGATCGAGCTGCGGCTCCTGCTCGAGATAGCCGCAGGTTGCCCCCTCGGCCAGCCAGGCTTCGCCGTTCCATTCGGTGTCGAGCCCGGCCATGATGCGCAGAAGCGTCGACTTGCCCGAGCCGTTGGGGCCAAGGACGCCGATCTTGGCGTCCGGGTAGAACGACAGGTGAATGTTGTCGAGGACCTTCTTGCCCCCGGCATAGGCCTTGCTGAGGCCCTGCATGTGATAGATGAACTGGCGCGCCATCGTGCTTCAAAACCTGACAGTGAGGGATGTTTCGGGTGGCGCTTCTAGCCCGCCGGCGGCGCCAGGGCAATCCCGTCACCCCAAGGGCGGGCTCCGCTTGGCCTCTTCGATCACGATCTTCTTCTGGTAGCGCCCCTGCACGATATCGACGATGAGCAGCGCCCCCACCACGAAATAGAAGGTGCTCTTGGCCATCGGTTCGACCGGATAGCCGAAGAAGGCCAGCTGGGCGATGCTCCCGCCCTCGGCCAGCAACATGACGCCGACGAGGAGCAGCACGAACAGGCCGAGCACCTCATACATGCGGTTCTTCTGCAGGAAACTCGCCACCCGTTCGGCGAGCAGCACCATGAGCAGACTGGAGACAGCGATGGCCGCCGCCATGACGATGAAATTACTGGTCAGCGCCACCGCCGAGAGCACCGTGTCGAAGGAGAACACGATGTTCATCGCCAGGATCCAGAACAGGGCCCGGCCGACCGAACTGTGCCGCGGTCCCTCGCCCCGTTCGTGTTCGAAATCGTCGACCGACAGCATGTGGACGATTTCCTTCATCGCCGTATGGATCAGGAGGGCCCCGCCGGCCAGCACGATCAGGCTGTGGCCGCTGAAGGAACCCTCGACCAGAGTGATGGCAAAACCGAACAGCGGCGTCTGCAACATGGCAATGAGCTGCAGCACCACAAAGAGCAGCACGATGCGCATGCCGATGGCGAGGAAGGTGCCGAAGCGGCGCACCTGGGCCTGGCGCGCCGGCTCGACACGTTTGGCTTCGATGGTGATGTAGAGCAGATTGTCGAAGCCGAGAACCGTTTCCAGCGCGGTCAGCACCAGCAGCGTGGCGAGGTTTTCGACGGTGAACAGATCGGTCATGAGCATCCCCGGCAGAATCGCAGACGCACATAGTGTCATTGTGTCCGGCGCAAGGGCAACTCGCGCCCGAAACCAGGCCCGCATTCCCCGCCGCCGCGCCGAGCCGCCAGGGCGGCAAGAAGATCGAAGAGCGTGTGGAGGTTCACGCCTTCCAGATTTCCTTCACTGAGATATAGGCGAACAGCACCATGCCGGCGATGGCATGGATGACCGCGAGCGTGAAAAACAGACGAGCCGCACCTTGCGTGTTCCGTGTCCCCCTCATTGAGCGTCGAGGGCCGGGAAAACAGCAGGATTCGGGCGTTGCAGAAGGCCTCTCAGGCCTGCAACTCGAGGGCGTCGCGGATGATCTTCTGCAAGTCCTCGCGGCGATAGGGCTTCATGATGATGAAGCCTTCGCGGAAGCGCGGCTCTTCCTGGTGCACCATGGCGCCCTTGGGATAGCCCGAGGTGTGGACGATCTTGAGCTTGGGCCGGATGCCGCGTGCCGCCTGGGCGAGATCGAAGCCGTTGAGCCCGCCGGGCATCACCACATCCGAGAACATCAGGTCGACATCGGGATTTTCCTGGAGCCGGGCCAGCGCCTGAAGCCCGTCCTCGGCCTCGACCACGTCATAGCCGAAGTCCTCGAGGAAGCCGCAGGCGACGCTGCGCACCGCTTCCTGGTCTTCGACCACCAGGATTTTCGGGCGCCGCGGTTCGGGCGGCGGCGCGGCGATAACCAGCACCTCCTCCGGTGCCACCATTTCAGGCGCCACCCCTTCGACCGCCGGCATGGTCTCGCCGGGAGCGAACTTGCGCGGCAGATACATCTTGATCGAGGTGCCGTGATCCACTTCGCTGTAGACGTTGATGTGGCCGCCCGACTGCTTGATGAAGCCATAGACCATGGCCAGCCCCAGCCCCGAGCCCTTGCCCTGTTCCTTGGTGGTGAAGAACGGCTGGAACACATTTTCCAGCAGTTCCGCCGGCATCCCGGTGCCGGTGTCGGATACCGCCACCAGCACATAATGGCCCGCCGTCATCTCGGCATGCTTTGCCACATAGTTCTGGTCGAGATAGACCGCCTGGGTTTCGATGGTCAGAAGCCCGCCCTTGGGCATGGCGTCGCGGGCGTTGATGGCGAGATTGAGGATCGAGGATTCGAGCTGCGAGGCATCGATCACCGCCAGGGGTTCGCCCGCCATGGTGTCGACCTTGAGCTGCACCGTCTCGCCGATCGAGCGGGCGATCAGCGGGGCGATGCCCTTGACCAGGTCGTTGACCTTGACTTCGCGGGGCTCCAGCACCTGCTTTCTGGCGAAGGCCAGCATCTGGCGGGTGAGATCGGAGCCCTTGCGGGCCGCATCGATCGCCTCGCTCAGCCGCCGGATCGCCTTTTCGTCGCTGCCGAGCTTGCTCTCGAGCAGTTCGAGATTGCCGATCACCACGGTCAGCAGATTGTTGAAATCGTGAGCCAGGCCGCCGGTCATCTGGCCGATCGCTTCCATCTTCTGGGCCTGCTGCAACTGCCGGGCCGCCTTGTGGCGGTCGCTGGTGTCGACGATCTGGACGATGATCTGTTCGATTTCGCCGGCCTCGTTCCTGACCATGGCGACACTGGTCAGGCCGTGCCGCATCTGGCCGTCGGAACCGCTGTAGCGGAAATCCTGGCGCACCGAGGGGATCGAGCCGTTGATCAGTTCGCCGACCCGGGTGAGGAACGGGTCGCGATCGTCCTTGTGCAGAACATCGTCGAGGGCGACGTTGAAGCGCGCTTCGGGGGCCCGCCCGAGGAAGTCCCAAAAGGCGCCGTTGGCGAGCGTGATCTCGCCCAAGGGCGACACCAATGCCATGCCGTGGCCGGCCGATTCGAAGGCGCTGCGGAAGCGCTGGTCCTCGGGCGGGGCTGGCGGTTCGCGCTCCTGGGGAGGTGCCGCAACCACCAGGGGCACGTCGAGCACGCACACCGAACGCTCGATACGGCCCTTGTCGCCGCGATAGGCGGTCATCGACAGGAAGGCCTGGGCCGGGCTCCCGTCCCGGCACATTAGCGTCACGATCTCGCCGCGGCAGGCGCCGGTCTGCAGATAGGCGGGATAGACGTCCTGCACCAGGCGGTTGCGCGATTCCGGCGCCAGGAGGTCGTTGAAGTTCCGCCCCTGGATTTCGCGCTGGGAAAAGCCCAGGAACTGGCTCCAGCGCCGGTTGACGGCGAGAATGCGGCCCGCCGCATCCATGCTGTGTAGCAGAACCGGCAGGTTGGAGAGCATCAATTCGTAGACCTTGCCGTTCTGGTCGGGGAAGAACGGGATATAGCTTTCCTGCACCGTGGGCGCTGCCGGCACCCGCTCGATCCTCCAGGCCGGTCCATGGGGCCTGAGCTCGTCCCAGCCGGTAAACGGCTGGTTGAGGCTGGCGGCATTGATCGGCGGATTCATCGGCAACCCATCCTGACAGGGGCGTTCACACTTTCCTAAGGTCGCCGCAGTTAATGGAGCCTTGCCCGTCCACGCAAAATTGCGTCAAGTTGCGCAACCAACGGTCCCGCCGGCAAATGTGCTTAAGAGGATGTTAACGCGCCGCATCCGGCCGGCCCACCGCCTCGGCCCTGACGGTTGCGCCGAGGAGCCCGTTGTCGTCGACCGCATCGGGCAGGAGATGCTTGGCGATGGTCACCCGCACTTGCGGGGCATGGGCGCCGTAGCCTTCGACCAGTCCGGCCGCCGCCGCCTCGGCGATCCCGGCGGCCGCCTCGAGTGCCGCCACCCCGCTGCTGAACTGAGTTACCCCCACCGGCCCATGGACACGGAAGATCCCCGATCCGTCGCCCTCGACCATCACCGTCACCGTCTGGGCGACCACGCCGGTCGCCGCCCCCACCGCATTGGCGACATCGAAGTAGGACGGGAACACCACCTGGCAGGCCAGCCGCTTCGCTACCTCCCGATAATAGACCCTGACCGGTCCGCCGACCGCCACCACCGGAACGGTGGGCGTCATGGCGACCGACGCCAGTCCCAGCTGGCCTTCGCCCGAACACACCGCATCGATCAGCGCCTGGTCACCGAAATCGCGGCCGAAGGCCGTGTCGAGAAGAGCCCTGGCGCTGAGCCGCGCCGTTTCGCTCCACACTTCGCGGCAGAAACCTTGAACGCGCGCCTCATCGCCGGCCTTCATGTCGCGGAAGCGCACCATCAGGCGGGCCGCGAGTCTTGCCCCCTCGCCCGGCCAATTGGCCTGCAAGCCCAGCACATGGGCGGCGTCCGACGGCGTGAAACCGCCGGTCTGCACCAATCCCTTGCGCTTGAGCGAAGCAATGGCCCGTTGCGCCGCGCTGGTCACCGCCACCTTGCGCAAGCTCCGCGGCCGCTCGCCCACCATTTCCAGTACTTCGCGCTCGCGGGCGGAAAGTTCGGCACTCGCCGCGCCGGTGGCGCCGAACGGTCGCAGCACGAATTTGCCGTGCAGCGATCCGCCTTCCGTGTCGGCGAGATCGCCTTCGAGCATGGCGATCACCTCCGGATAGCGCTCGGCCAGCAGCGAAACCGGAGCGACCCGCTGCGGCCCCACCTTGATCCGCCCGTCCGGCGCGATGGCGATCTCGCTGTCGCCGCCAAGCCCTATGGTGCGCACATCGATGGCTCGCACCATGGTGCGCCAGCCGCCGACTTCGGCACCTTCCTCGGCGACCCGTGGCCTGCCGGCCGCCAGCACACCGAGATCGGTCGTCGTGCCGCCCATGTCCGACATGATGAAATCGCTTAGGCCGCTAAGCCAGGCGGCCCCGACCAGGCTCGCCGCCGGCCCCGACAGGACCGTCTCGATGGGGCGCAACGCCACCTTCTCGGCCAGGGCAAGCGTCCCGTCGCCCTTGACGATCATCAGTGGGCAGACGATATCGAGGCCCGCCATGGCCCGCCGCACCGCCTCGATCAGCGTCGAGATGCGCGAAATGAGCTTGGCATTGAGCACCGCGGTCAGCGCCCGGCGCGGCGCATCGAGTGCCGAGGTGAGTTCGGTCGAAATGGTGGCCGGCCGGCCGGTCAGGCGCTCGACCAGTTCGCGGGCGGCATGTTCATGGGCCGGATTGCGCACCGCGAAGGTGGCGGCGATGGCAAAGGCATCGACTGGCATGGCGGTCACCGCCTGCTGCAATGCCTCGAGATCGAGCGGCTGGTGAGCCTCGCCGTTGTGGTCGTGGCCGCCGCCGACAAGGGCCACCGGCATGCCGGGAAAGGCCCTGGCAATGCCGGTGCGCGCCGCCATGGCCGGGTCGAAGCCCACCAGGATCACCCCCACCGCGCTGCCATGGCCCTCGACCACCGCATTGGTGGCCAGCGTCGTCGACACCGAAACGAGAGAAATGTCGGAGGGCCTGAGCCCCTTGGGCAGCAAGGCGATTGCCGCGGTGATGGCATCGGCAACCCCGATCGCCAGGTCGCCTTTGGTGGTGATCGCCTTGGCCGAGGCGATGACCTTGTGGCCTTCGGCCTCGATCACCGCGGCATCGGTATAGGTGCCGCCGGTGTCGACACCGATCAGATAGTGGGTGGAGCTCATCGGCTGTCGCTGCTTTCCCTGCCGGCCCTGGCTTGTCCGCCGGGCATCGAATTATTGCGAAACTGCAATGGTTTCTGCTATTGTGCCGGCAATGCTCACGCCGCTCAAGCCGGAAATGTTCAAGGTCGGCGACCTCTCCCATGAGGCCCGCCGTTTCCGCACTATTCTGTGGAGTTTCGAACGCAATCTCGAACTGCTGTTCGAGGGCACCGGCATGTCGGCGGAAGTCGATCACCGGGCCCTGGCCACGGCCTTTTCCCGCTGGCGCCAGGCCTTCGACCAGCTGAAACATTTTGCCGACGTGAACCGCCATGACTTCGTCATCTATGCCGCCGGCCTCATGCTCAAGGAGCTCGTCGCCGCCAATCCCATTCGCACCGGAAAAAATACGCCGAGCGGCCTTCCGGCCATGCCAGAGGCAACCGATCACCGGCTCGGCCGCTGGCCTGAGGGCTATGCCTACACCAGCTTCTGCCTGTCGGTCGCCGCCGCCGTGCTACGCGAGATGGGTGACAGCGAGCCCAATCCCGCCGCCGCCACCGACGATCCGGGTTTCTGGGACTCCTTCCGCGAGAACGCTCTGGAAAGCCCGGCCGTTGCCGTCGCCTTCTTCGATCTTGCCTGCGGCGGCGACCCCAACTGGGAGGCGCCCGACGTGCCGTGGCTGCGCCATTCGATTCGCGACCGGGTGGAGCGGCTTGCCACGGCGGCCGGCCCGCAACGCATCCCCGCCTGAGCGCGATTTGCCTGGGCCGGCTGTGACCGCAAAACCGAATTGATCCATGTCAAGGCCGGGTGCGGTGCGATCCAACAAACGTCCCAACAAACTCTAACATTAACAAATTCTAACAATACGGGGGGAATGAAGATGGGCTTGGGATCTCTGGTGCAAATGGCCCTGCTGGGGCTGATTGCCATCTTGTTTGTCACCCTGGGGGCGCTTGCCCAGGACGCAGCCTTCGCCATTCACATGTTCATCTTCGCCGCCGCAGCCGCGATCGCCGTCATCTACCTGGCCCGATCCTATGGCCAGCCGGTGGCCGCCGCCTCGCCCGAGGCCTATCTTGACGGAGTAGTCAGGGCCGGCGCCATCGCGACGGTATTTTGGGGCGTCATCGGCTTCCTTGCGGGCCTGGTGATCGCCCTGCAGTTGGCTTACCCGGGCCTCAACCCCGATCTCGAATGGTTCAACTTCGGGCGCCTCAGGCCGCTCCATACTTCGGCGGTGATTTTTGCCTTCGGCGGCAACGCCCTGATGTGCACCAGCTTCTATGTGGTGCAGCGCACCTGCCGGGCGCGACTTGCCTTCGGCAACCTCGCCTGGTTCGTGTTCTGGGGCTACCAGCTGTTCATCGTGCTGGCGGCGACCGGTTATCTCCTGGGCGTCACCGAGAGCCGCGAATACGCCGAGCCCGAATGGTACGTCGACCTGTGGCTCACCATTGTCTGGATCGCCTACTTCCTGGTGTTCTTCGGCACCATCATCAAGCGCAAGGAACCGCACATCTACGTCGCCAACTGGTTCTATCTGTCGTTCATCGTGACGATTGCCATGCTGCACATCGTCAACAATATCTCGATCCCGGTGTCGTTCCTGGGCTCCAAGAGCTACTCGGCCTTTGCCGGCGTGCAGGATGCGCTCATCCAGTGGTGGTACGGCCACAACGCGGTGGGCTTCTTCCTCACCGCCGGCTTCCTCGGCATGATGTATTACTTCGTGCCGAAGCGGGCCGGGCGTCCGGTCTATTCCTACCGGCTGTCGATCGTCCACTTCTGGGCCCTGATCTTCCTCTATATCTGGGCCGGTCCCCATCACCTCCACTACACCGCCCTGCCCGACTGGGCCCAGACGCTCGGCATGGCGTTCTCGGTGATGCTGTGGATGCCCTCCTGGGGCGGCATGATCAACGGCCTGATGACCCTGTCGGGCGCCTGGGACAAGCTCAGGACCGACCCCGTCTTGCGCATGATGGTGATCTCGGTCGCCTTCTACGGCATGTCGACCTTCGAGGGCCCGGTGATGTCGATCAAGTCGGTCAACGCCTTGAGCCACTATACCGACTGGACCATCGGCCACGTGCATTCCGGTGCCCTCGGCTGGGTCGGCATGATTTCCATGGCCGCCATGTACCATCTGTTCCCCAGGCTGTGGGGCCGCAAGGAAGTCTACTCCCTGCAGCTCGTCAGCTGGCACGTCTGGCTCGCCACCCTGGGGATCGTCGTCTACGCCTCGTCCATGTGGGTCTCCGGCATCATGCAGGGGCTGATGTGGCGCGAATACGACGACCAGGGCTTCCTCGTCTACTCCTTCGCCGAGTCGGTGGCGGCCATGCATCCCTACTATGTGATCCGCGCCTTCGGCGGGCTCCTGTTCCTCGTGGGCGCCCTGATCATGGTCTACAACCTCTATCGCACGGTACGCGGTGACACCCGCGCCGAGGCGCCGGTCGGCGTCCCGGCAGCGGCTTGAGACGGGAAGGAGTACCGCGCCATGATCAAGCACGAAAAGATCGAGACCAACGCCACGCTCTTGCTGATCCTCAGCTTCCTGGTGGTCACCATCGGCGGCCTCGTCCAGATCACGCCCTTGTTCTATCTGCAGAACACCATCGAGAAGGTCGCGGGGCCGCGGCCCTACACGCCGCTCGAACTTGCCGGCCGCAACATCTACGTCCGCGAGGGCTGTTATCTGTGCCACAGCCAGATGATCCGCCCCTTCCGCGACGAGGTGGAGCGTTACGGCCACTACAGCCTCGCCGCCGAATCCCAGTACGATCATCCGTTCCAGTGGGGCTCCAAACGCACCGGTCCGGACCTCGCCCGGGTCGGCGGCAAGTACTCCGACGAGTGGCAGCGCCAGCACCTCGCCGATCCGCGCAGCGTCGTCCCTGAGTCGGTGATGCCGGGCTATGCCTTCCTCGCCGGCAAGGACCTGGACTACCGCAATATCGGCAATCACCTGAAGACCCTGACTCTGGTCGGCGTGCCCTACGACAAGGGCCAGATCGACAACGCCGCCGCCGACCTTCAGGCCCAGGCGACGGGCGACAACGCCGACGCCATGCTGAAGCGCTATCCCAAGTCCCAGGCCCGCGACTACGACGGCGATCCCAAGCGCATCACCGAAATGGATGCGCTTGTCTCCTATCTGCAGATGCTCGGCACCCTGGTCGACTTCTCCACCTTCAAGCCCGACGTCTCGAGGTGATGTTATGACCTACAACCTTCTTCGCGAATTCGCCGACAGCTGGGGCCTGGTGGTCATGGCGGCGTTCTTCGTCGCGGCGGCGGCTTTCGCCTTCCGCCCAGGCTCGCGGACCTTTTACGACAAGGCGGCGCGCATTCCCTTCGAAAATCCTGAGGACTGATCGCCATGTCCAAAATCGAAAAAGACGAAATCTCCGGCGTCGATACGACCGGGCACGAGTGGGACGGGATCAAGGAACTCAATCATCCCCTGCCGCGCTGGTGGGTAATGACCTTCTATGCCACCATCGTCTTCGCCATCGGCTACACCATCCTCTACCCCGCCTGGCCGCTGCTGCGCGGCGCCACCCCGGGCGTGCTCGGCTATTCTTCGCGCGGCGACCTCGACAAGAGTCTCGAGGCGGCCGCCGCCAGCCAGAAGGATTTAGCCGACAAGATCGCCGCAACGCCGGTCGCCGGCATCATGAAGGATGAGAAGCTGCGCGCCTTCGCCACCGCCGCCGGGGCTGCCGCCTTCAAGGTCAATTGCGTGCAGTGCCACGGTTCGGGTGCCGCCGGTGCGATAGGCTATCCCAACCTCAACGATAACGACTGGCTATGGGGCGGTTCGATCGACGAGATCTACGCCACCATCGGCAACGGCATCCGCGCGCCCGGAAACGCCAGCACCCACGCCTCGCAGATGCCGAACTTCGGCGGCGACGGCATCTTGAAACCGGAGCAGATCGCCGACGTCGCCAACTATGTGTGGACCCTGTCGGGCGGCAAGCCGGACGACGCCGCGGCGGCCACCCGCGGCAAGCAGATTTACGCCGACAACTGCGCCGCCTGTCATGGCGACGCGGGTCAGGGCAACAAGGAATTCGGCGCCCCCAATCTTGCCGACCAGATCCGGCTCTACAGCAAGAACGGCAGCATCAAGGACATCGAGGCCCAGGTGACCAGGCCTCGCCACGGCGTGATGCCGGCCTGGGGCGCCAAGCTCGGCGATACCGCGGTCAAGGAACTCGCGGTCTTCGTCCACTCGCTGGGAGGCGGTGTCTGACAGACATGCTGGTCTGCGTGAGTTGAAGGGCCTCAAGGGGAACGATGGTCCAGGTCGTTAACACCATAGACCCGCCGCAGTTTGACCGTCTCGACGCCGAGGCGGTCAATTCGGCGCAGAAGCGGCCGCTCTACGAGGCCCGCGTCAAGATTCATCCGAAGGCGGTCGCCGGCACCTTCCGCAGCCTCAAATGGGCGGTGATGGCCGTCACCCTTGGCATCTACTACGTGGCACCCTGGCTGCGCTGGACGAGACCGGGCGACGCCCCCGACCAGGCCATCCTCGTCGACCTCGCCCACCGCCGCTTCTATTTCTTCTTCATCGAGATCTGGCCCCAGGAATTCTACTATGTCGCGGGCCTTTTGATCATGGCGGGCATCGGCCTGTTCCTGATCACCTCGCTGTTCGGCCGCGCCTGGTGCGGCTATGCCTGCCCGCAGACCGTATGGACCGACCTTTACATGGCGGTCGAAGCCTGGGCCGAGGGCGACCGCAATGCCAGACTCAAACTCGACGCCGCCCCCTGGTCCTTCACCAAGCTCAGGAAGCGTGCGCTCAAGCTCTTCGTTTGGCTCTTGATCGCGGTGGCGACCGGCGGCTTCTGGGTATTCTACTTCGCCGATGCACCCACCCTCCTGCGCGATCTGCTGACGCTCAAAGCCGACCCCATCGCCTATTCCACCATCGGCATCCTCACCGCCACCACCTTCACCTTCGCCGGCTTCATGCGCGAACAGGTGTGCACCTACATGTGCCCGTGGCCCAGAATCCAGGGCGCCATGCTCGACGAGCACTCCCTCGTCGTCACCTACAACGCCTGGCGCGGCGAGCCGCGTTCGGGCCACCGCAAGAAAGCCGAAGCCCAGGGCCTGAAACTCGGCGACTGTGTCGATTGCAACGCCTGCGTCGCCGTCTGCCCGATGGGCATCGACATCCGCGACGGCAACCAGCTCGAGTGTATCAACTGCGCGCTGTGCATCGACGCCTGCGATGCCGTCATGGACAAGGTGGGCTCCTCCCGCGGCCTCATCTCCTACTCGACCGCCAGCCTCTACAGCGACAGCGTCGCCGGAAGGCCTTCCCACTGGCACTGGCGCATGATGCTGCGCCCACGCACCGCCATCTATTTCTCCGCCTGGGCCGCCGTCGCCATCATCATGCTGGTCACTCTCATCGGCCGCGAACGCTTCGACGTCAACGTCATCGCCGACCGCAATCCGCTGTTCGTCAAGCTGTCCGACGGCTCGATCCGCAACGGTTACACCCTGAAGCTCCTCAACATGAAGCAGGAAATGCGTACCTTCCGTATCGTCGTCGACGGCCTCCCCGGTGCCGTGCTCACCGCCGAGGGCGACGAGCAGCCGAAGGACGGCGCCCTCGATATCGCCGTCGAACCCGACAAGCTCAAACCCGTCAAGGTTTTCGTCGCCAGCCACGATCCGCGTATCGTCGGCCAAGAGGCAACGCGCTTCGATTTCGCGGTGACCGAATTGACCCAGACCGAAAAACCCGAGGGCGGAAACTTCGAAGCGATCTTCCACGCCCCCCGCGACTGAACGGAGACCCGACATGCAGGCTACCGCAGGCAAGCCCCGCCCCTTCACCGGCCGCCACATGCTGGCGATCTTGATTGCTTTCTTCGGCGTGGTCATCGCCGTCAATGTGGTGCTCGCCTGGTTTGCCAACTCCACCTGGTCGGGCCTGGTCGTGAGCAGCGACAACGAGTTGACCCAAACCTTCAACCGCGACAACGCCCGCGCCCGGGCGCTCGCCACCCTCGGCTGGAAGATCGAACTCACCCACGAACCGGGCAAGCTGACCGTTACCTACGCCGACAAGGATGGCCGGCCGCTGGCGGGCCTGACCCTCACCGGCCAGCTCCGCCGCACCACCACGGCGAGCCAGGACCGGCCGCTTGCCTTCCGCGAAACGACGCCCGGCACCTATCTTGCCGATGCGACAATGGCCCCCGGCCTGTGGGAAGTCGCCATCACCGCCAATGGTGACGGCGCAACCGGCTATGACAAGACCTTCCGCCTGATCGCCAAGTGAGCCCGCGACGGCGCCGCCTGGCGCATCGTCCACGACGTCGAGACCAAGCCGTGAAGCTGCTTCCCCGGCCGGCCGCCCTTTGTTATCGTCCGCGATCACCTGGGAGGAAAGACACATGTACTACGGCGAACCGGAAGGCACCGGCTTTGAAGTCATCGACCCGCGCTTTCGCGACTGTCTGATCGGCCATGCCCGGGTCGAGCGCCTGTGGACGGGAGCGCGCTGGTTCGAGGGGCCCGCCTGGTTTCCCGCCGGGCGCTATCTCGTCGCCTCCGACATTCCCAACAACCGCATGCTGCGCTTCAACGAGTGCGATGGTTCGGTCTCGGTCTTCCGCCAGCCCTCCAACAATTCCAACGGCAACACGGTGGACGGCCAGTCGCGATTGGTCAGCTGCGAGCATGGTGCCAGGCGCCTCACCCGCACCGAGCACGACGGTACGATCACCGTGGTGGCCGACCGCTACCAGGGCAAGCGCCTCAATTCGCCCAACGACGTGGTGGTGAAATCCGATGGCTCGATCTGGTTCACCGACCCGCCCTACGGCATCCTTTACGACTACGAAGGTGGCATCGCCGAGCCCGAGATCGGCAGCAACAATGTCTACCGCGTCGACCCGGCGAGCGGTGCCGTCACTGCGGTTGCCACCGATTTCGACAAGCCCAACGGTTTGGCCTTCTCGCCCGACGAGAAATTTCTCTTCATCGCCGACACGGGAGCAAGCCACAGGGCGGGCGGCAACAAGCACATCCGCCGCCTGGCGGTGAAGCCCGACGGCGCCTCGCTCGGCGCCTCCACCGTCTTCGCCGACTGCACGGCGGGCCTGTTCGACGGCTTCCGCTTCGATCGCGACGGCCGCATCTGGACCAGTGCTGCGGACGGGGTGCACTGCTACCATCCGGACGGGACCCTGATCGGCAAGATCCGCATCCCCGAGCTCGTCGCCAATGTCTGCTTCGGCGCAGCCAAGCTCAACCGCCTGTTCATCTGCGGCACCACCTCGCTCTATTCGGCCTATCTGGCGGCCAACGGCATCAAGGGGCGGTGAACCGCAATTTCAATTCAAATAAATTCCTCGCCCGCTCCTTCCCATCGCGATTCCGCCGCAATAGCAGGCCAGCGATGACAATACGAGAGAGCGGGTGGAGCATGACCGGCCGGGTGGCTTGACATCGCCGCGGGTCTCGGCATTGTCGAACCGTCGGGGCATGAAGAAGACAGGAGAACGGCGATGGCTTCAGGCTATGGCAGGCTCGCGGCGCGTCCGGTTTTCACCCTTCCCGTTGTCCTGTGTTTGCTCCTGAGCCTCGCTCTGCTCGGTCTGGTGCCGGCAACCGCAGCCGCCGCCAAACTCTTTCCGGTCGACTCCTTTAGCTACTACATGAGCGACTACGAGCGCGACCTGGCCAAGCTCGCCAGGACCGTCGACAAGCCGGCGGCCGAGTTGCAGGCCGAACTCGCCGCCGCCGAGACCGCCGGCAATGCCCGGCTCGCCGCCGTTTCGGCCGAGAAAATCCTGAGCCTCGACCCGCGCGATGGCGCCCTCTGGCTCAAGCTCGCGGCCTACCTTTCAACCGCCCAGCCGATCAACGACGAGGACGGCTACCGGCTGCCCTCGAAACTAATCGGCGCTTCGCTCAAGGCCTATCTTCTCGCCGGCAAGGCGCCGGAAGAAGCCAAAGCACTCGCCTTCGCCGCTCAAGGCTTTGCCAAGCGCGAGAACTGGCGACCCGCACTCCAGGCCTACAAGGAAAGCCTGCGCCTGGTCGAGAACGAGACCAACCGCCAAGCCTACCAGAAGATGCGCGAGGAGCACGGCTTCCGCATCACCGACTACAAAATCGAGAACGACGCCGTGCCGCCGCGGGCTTGCTTCCAGCTTTCCGATCCGCCGTCGCGCACCGTCACCGAATTCTCCAGCTATTTCACCCAAGAACCGGGACCGCTTTCCGCCGTCGCTGTTGAAGGCACGAGGCTGTGCATCGAAGGCCTGAAATACGGCGAGCGCTACCATATCGTGGCGCGCCAGGGTCTGCCGGCCGCCGCCGACGACGCATTCGCCAAGGATTTCGAATTCGACTTCTATGTCCGCGACCGCGGCCCCGCCGTGCGCTTTTCCGGCAAGAGCTATGTCCTGCCGCGCACTGGCCAGACCGGCATCCCGCTCGTCTCGGTCAACAGCAAGAGCGCCACCCTGGCGCTCTACCGCATCGGCGACCGCAATCTCATCGCCAGCGTGGTGAGTTCCAACTTCCGCGCTCAGATCGACGGCTATACCGCCCGGTCGATCGGCGGCCAGCAGGGCGCCAAGGTCTGGCGGGGAACGCTGGAGACGCCCTCGCCCCTCAACCAGGAGGCAACCGCCGCCTTCCCGGTCGACGAAGCCCTCGGCAAGCTCGCGCCCGGCCTCTATGTGATGACCGCGAGGCCCACCGCCCTTGAGGGCAACGAATACGACGCCGTCGCCACCCAGTGGTTCGTCGTCTCCGATCTCGGCGTAGCCACCCTCAACGGCAAGGACGGGTTGTATGTCTTCATCCGCTCGCTCGCTTCGGCCGATCCGGTGCCGAACGTCGAGGTCCGCCTGGTTGCCCGCAATAACGAGGTGCTGGCACAGAGCCGCAGCGATGCGGCGGGTGCGGTGCGGTTCGATCCCGGTCTCGCCAGGGGCGACGGCGGCCAGCAACCGGCCCTTATCGTCGCCTCGACCGCGGCTGGCGACTACACCTTCATCGATCTCACCCAGCCTTCCTTCGACCTCACCGACCGCGGCGTTGCCGGGCGCGATCCGCCGGGTGCGATCGATGCCTTCGTCTATGCCGAGCGCGGCGTCTACCGCCGCGGCGAAACGGTCCATGCCAATGCGCTGCTCCGCAACGACAAGGCCAACGCCATGGCCGGCCTGCCGCTCGTTCTGGTGGTCGAGCGTCCCGATGGCATGGAATATAGCCGCGTGACCGTCGCCGATCAGGGAGCCGGCGCCCACCCCCTCGACATTCCGATCAATGCGTTGGCCGCCGGCGGCACCTGGCGGCTCAAGGCCTATACCGATCCCAAATCCGGTTCCGTAGGCGAGACCTCTTTCCTGGTCGAGGACTATGTCCCCGACCGCATCGAGTTCGACCTGTTGCCCATCTCGCCCGTGGCCAGTATCGGCGACGGCGCCCGCCTGAGCGTCGACGGCCGCTATCTCTTCGGCGCCCCCGGCGCCGGCCTCGATCTCGAAGCCAACATCTCGGTTGCCGCCGACGACAATCCTTTCCCCGATTGGCCGGGCTACCGCTTCGGCCTCACCGACGAGCGGGTCGACACGGTGCAGAACACCGCCGAAGGCCTGCCCCAGACCGACATCGACGGCCACGCCGATCTGGCTTTGCGCCTGCCCGAGTTGCCCTCGACCACGCGCCCCTTGAAGGCCGACGTGGCGGTCAGGATGCGCGAGCCCGGCGGCCGCGCCGTCGAGCAGACCGCCTCGCTGCCGGTCCGCGCCGAGCAGCCGCTGATCGGCATCCGCCCCTCCTTCGACACCGGCGGCGCTCCCCAAGGCCAGCCGGCCGAATTCAACGTGATCGCCATCGATCCCGACGGCAAGGCGATTGCCGCGACCGGCGCCACCTGGTCGCTCAAACGTCTGTCCACGGACTATCAGTGGTTCAACATCGACGGTTCCTGGCGCTATGAAAGCATAACCCGTGGCGCCAGGATCGGCGGCGGTATCGTCGACATTACCGCCAAGGCGCCGCTGCATCTGGCGCAGACGCTGTCCTGGGGCACCTATCGCCTGGAATTCGCCGCCCGGGGCTTCACCCCGGCGAGCGTCGATTTCTATGCCGGCTATTATGACACCAGTGCCGGCTCGGCCGATACGCCAGACAAGTTGATCGTCGCCCTTGACCGCGCCAGCGTCAAAGCCGGCGACACGCTCAACCTCAAGGTCGAATCGCGCTTCGCCGGCAAGGCGACGATCCAGGTGATCGGCGAACGCCTGCTCGCCTCCCAAGAGGTCGACGTGCCCGAAGGCGGCACGACCGTGCCGATCGTGGTTGGCGAAGGCTGGGGCACCGGCGCCTATGCGGTCGCCACGCTCTACCGGCCCATGGATGTTCAGGCCAAGCGCATGCCGGCCCGCAGCGTCGGCGTTGCCTGGTTCGGCATCGACCGCGAGGCCCGCACCCTCGGCGTCAAGCTCTCGGCTGTCGCCCAGATGAAGCCGCGCCAGAACCTCGCCGTTCCGGTGACGATCGACGGACTCGCCCCCAACGAGGAGGCTTTCGTCACGGTCGCCGCCGTCGATGTCGGCATCCTCAATCTCACCCGCTACAAGGCGCCGGCCCCCGAGGCCTTCTACTACGACCAGAAGCGCTTGACCGCCGAACTCCGCGATCTCTACGGCGCGCTCATTGACGGCATGGACGGTGTCACCGGCCGCATCCGCTCGGGCGGCGACAGCGGTGCTGCCTTCAACGCCCCCCCGCCCAGCCAGCCGCCGCTGGCGCTCTTCACCGGCGTGGTCAAGGTCGCCGCCGACGGCAGTACCACGGTCAGCTTCGACATCCCCGGCTTCAACGGCACGGTGCGCCTGATGGCGGTCGCCTGGACCGCCAGCAAGGTGGGCCACGCCCAGGCCGACGTGATCGTGCGCGATCCCGTGGTGATGGCCGGCACCTTGCCACGCTTCCTGGCGGTCGGCGACCGGACGCGCTTCCGCCTCGATCTGATCAACACCGAAGCCCCCGCCGGCGATTATTCGGTTGGCGTCACCGTCGAAGGTCCGCTCTCCGCCGATACGGCCAGGCTCGCCCAGAAGATAACCCTCGGCCCCGCCGGGGCGCGCCTGCCCGTTCTGGTGCCGATCGCCGCCCAAGGTCCGGGCGAAGGCGTCGTCACGGCGCGGCTCATCGGCCCCGGCAATGTGGTGATCGAGCAGACCTACAATCTCCACATCGTGCCGGCCAATCCCGCCATCACGCGGCGCACCACCCTGGAGCTTGCCGCCCATGGCGGATCGATCACACTGACCAAAGACCTCTTCGATGGCATGGTGGCCGGCACCACGGCACTGGCGCTGTCGGTCGGCCCGCTGCCCGAAATCGATACCGCCGGCCTTCTCCGCGATCTCGACCGCTATCCCTATGGCTGCTCCGAACAGACGGTGAGCCGGGCCCTGCCGCTTCTCTATCTCGGCGATCTCAATGCCGGCAAAGGCGTTGCCGACGCCGATCTGAAGCAGCGTCTCAAGGATTCGGTCACCCGCCTCATCAACCGCCAGGGTTCCAACGGCGCCTTCGGCCTGTGGTCTCCCGGCGAAGGCGACCAGAGCCTGTGGCTGTCGGCCTTCGTCACCGACTTTCTGTTGAGAGCCCGCGAGAAGGGCTACGAGGTGCCGGAAGAAAACCTGACCGCCGCCATCGATTATCTCCGCAACAGCGTCGGCAATGCCCCGGATATCGAGCGAGGCAAGGGCCAGGACGTGGCCTATGCGCTTTACGTTCTGGCCCGCGCCGGCAAGGCGCCGGTGGGCGATCTCAAATATCTCGCCGACACCAAGATGGCGGAGTTCGGTTCTCCCCTTGCCCGCGCCCAGATGGGCGCGGCCCTGGCAATCCTCGGCGACAAGTCGCGTTCCGACATGGCCTTCGCCGCGGCGATCGATGCGCTGAGAGAAGCCGCCAATGAAACCGATCGCGGCTATCGCGACGATTACGGCAGCGTGCTGCGCGACTCGGCCGCCATCCTGGCGCTCGCCAGCGAGGCGAAGTCGGGCGCCCGGGTCATTAAGGCGGCGACCGCCACGCTTGCTTCCGAACGCCGCAAGACGCAATACGCCTCGACCCAGGAAATGACCTGGATGGTGCTCGCCGCTCGCGCCTTGAAGACCGAGGCCCGGGCAATCAAGCTCGATGTCAACGGCTCGGCCGAGACCGGCGCCCTCTACAAGCTCTTCGCCGCGGGCGAGTTCACTGGCGATTACAAGATCGCCAACCCGGGCGACCAGCCCCTGCGCGCCGTCGTCGCCGTATCGGGCTCGCCGACCACGCCGGAGCCTGCGGCGTCCAACGGCCTCACCGTGTCACGCGCCTACTACACACCCGAAGGCGTTGCCGCCGATCCGGCGAGCGTCAAGCAGAACACGCGGCTCATCGTGGTGCTGCAGGTCTCTGCGGTGGGCGACGAGCGGAGCGGCAACTTCCTCCTCTCCGATCCCCTGCCGGCGGGCTTCGAGATCGAGAACCCGACGCTGGTCTCGTCGGGCTCGACGGCGAGCCTCGCGTGGCTGCAGGAGACGGGCAATGCCGCCCACACTGAATTCCGCGACGAACGCTTCATCGCTTCCTTCTTCGGCTCATCGCTGAAGATCGCCTACATGGTCCGCGCCATCGCACCCGGCACCTATGTGCATCCCGGCGTCAGCGTCGAGGACATGTACCGCCTCGAATTCAATGCCCGCACGGCAAGTTCCACCACGGTGGTGACGGAGCCCTGACATGGCGCGGCGCGGCATTCGCCTGCACCTTGTCTATGCCGGCGTCCTCACGGTCTTTCTCGCCGTCAACTCGGTGGGCTTCGAGCTCACCGAATTCATCCGCAAGCTCGGGCCGCCGCCGCTCGGGCAGAGCCTCGCCTATTCGGCCCTCGTCGTTGATCGCGACGGGCGATTGCTGCGGCCCTTCGCCACCAGGGACGGCACCTGGCGCCTGCCGGTTTCTTCCGTCGATGTCGATCCGCGCTACCTCGCCATGCTCGTGGCCTTCGAGGACAAGCGTTTCTATGTGCACCCCGGCGTCGACCTGAAAGCCCTCTCCCGCGCCGCCCTCCAGGCCCTGTGGAACGGCCGTGTCGTCTCGGGCGGCTCGACCATTACCATGCAAGTGGCCCGCCTGCTCGAGCCACGGCCTGAGCGCCGCCTGATCGACAAGCTCGCCGAAATGGTGCGCGCCGTCCAGATCGAACAGCGCTTGAGCAAGACGGAAATCCTCGATCTCTATCTGCGGCTTGCCCCCTATGGCGGCAATGTCGAAGGCATTCGTGCCGCAACGCTCGCCTATTTCGGCAAGGAGCCGAAGCGCCTGTCGACCGCCGAAGCGGCCCTCCTTATCGCCCTGCCGCAATCGCCCGAACAGCGCCGGCCCGATCGCTTTGCCGAGGAAGCCCGCCAGGCGCGGAACCGGGTCATCGCCAGGCTTTCGGGTATCGGCATCGTCAATGCCGACCAGGCCGCCGCCGCCCGGGCCGAAGCCTCGCCTTCCTCACGCCAGGCCTTTCCCATGCTCGCCGCCCATCTGGCCGAGCGCCTCGCCAGGGCCTCCCCCGACAACACGGTGATCCGCACCACCATTTCCCGCGATCTCCAAGCCAGCCTCGAGTCTCTCGCCCGCCAGCGCGCCACGGCGCTCGGCTCGGGCGTTGCCGCCGCCATCCTGGTCATTGACAACGCCACCGGAAGGGTCCGCGCCCATGTCGGCGGTGTCGGCTACTTCGACCGCCAGCGCGCCGGCCAGGTCGATCTCGCCCTTGCCATCCGCTCGCCGGGCTCGACGCTGAAGCCCTTCATCTACGGTCTCGCCTTCGAGGATGGCATCGTCCATCCCGAAACCCTGATCGACGACCGTGCGGTGCGCTACGGCGCCTATGCGCCGGAAAATTTCGACGACAGTTTCCACGGCACCGTCACGGTGCGCGTGGCCCTGCAGCAATCGCTCAACGTGCCGGCCCTTGCCGTGCTCGATGCGGTGGGACCCGACCGCCTTCTGGCCAGATTGCGCAACGCCGGTGTCGATCTTGTCCTGCCGCGCGACGCCGCACCGGGCCTCGCCGTCGGTCTCGGCGGCGCCGGGGCCCGGCTTGTCGATCTTGCGGCACTCTATGTGGCACTCGCCCGTGGCGGCGAGTCCGTCGCCCTCTCCTGGCTCCCCGATGACAGCGCGGCGAAGGCCCGCCGCCTGCTCGAGCCCGTCGCCGCCTGGCAGGTGAACGACGTTCTGCTCGGCGCGCCGGCGCCGGAAAATACCGCTGCCGGCGCAATCGCCTATAAGACCGGCACCTCCTATGGCTACCGCGATGCCTGGGCGGTGGGCTTCGACGGTGCCACCACCATCGCCGTTTGGGTGGGCAGGCCCGATGGTTCGGCGGTGCCGGGCCTGATCGGCCGCATCGCTGCTGCTCCCATCCTGTTCGAGGCCTTCCAGCGCCTCGGCACCAGGCCCGTGCCGCTGCCGCCGCCGCCCGAGGGTGCGATCTTCCAGCGAACCGCCGATCTTCCCGCTGCCCTGCAGCGCTTTAGGCCCAACGGGCTCCCCGAGATCGCCGCCGCCGGACCGGGCGATGCACCGCTTTCCATCGCCTACCCGCCCGATGGCGCCCGCATCGACCTCGGCAATGGCGGCGCAGCCCTTGCCCTCAAGGCCCTGGGCGGGGTTGCGCCCTTCACCTGGCTGGCCGATGGCGTGCCGGTGGCGAGCGATGAAACCCGCCGCCAGAGCCTGTGGGAAAGACCGGGCCGCGGCTTCGCCAGGCTTTCGGTCATCGACGCTAGGGGAGCGACCGCCACGTCCCGCGTCAGGGTGGAGTAAGAGCTTCCGTCAACAGCCGCGCCAGGCGCGGCTCGAGCTTCAGCTTCGCCGCCTCGGCCAGACCTCGCTCCGACATCTTCTTCGCCGTCTTGGCCAGAATGTCGCGCACCTTGTTGTCGTCGTGCTTGGCGATGAATTCCGGCGCCTCGTACTGGAGAAACACCAGGCAGATCACGTCCTCCAGGGCCTGGGCCTCGGCGTCCATCTTGATCCGTTCCTTGCGGATGAGCGAACCCACCCGGGCGATCTCCTTTTCGCCGAAGCCCGCCTCGCCCATCAAGCCGCCGGTGCGCGTTGCGTGGTGATGCTGCAAGTCTTTCCGCCACTTGAGATAGCCGATGCGGCCTTCCGGATAGGACTCGCGCGGAGATATCCAGCGCTCGATATGCTGGGCCCTGGCGGCGATTCGCAGGGGCTCCGACGCCTCCGGCAGGAAAGCATCAAGCATCTCCGACATGCGCTGCCCATAAAGAACCGCCCGCCCCGCCGGATCGGCTGCGTTCACCTGATCGATGGCCGTCCGCACACGGTCAAGCCGTCGTCCGCTCATGTCTGCCTTCTTAACCCGCCCGCTTGACTCTGCAAGCCCAACCGGCAGAAACGGCTGATGGATATCTTCTCCCTCGCCGGCAAGCGTGCCCTGGTGACCGGTGCCAGCCGCGGCATCGGCCGTAGCCTTGCCGAGGGCCTCGCGCGCGCCGGTGCTGCTGTCGCCATCACGGCGCGGAATGCCGATGTCCTGCACCAAACGGCGGCAGCCATCGGCACCCACCCCATCGTTATGGATGTGCGCGACGTCGCTTCCTGCCGGGCCGGCACCGCCGCCGCCGTCAAGGCCCTCGGCGGCCTCGACATTCTGGTCAACAACGCCGGCGTCGAAGAGGTTTGCCCCTCCCTCGACATCGAGGAAGAACTCTGGGACCGGATCCTCGACACCAACCTCAAGGGCGCCTTCTTCATGGCCCAAGCTGCGGCCCGGGCCATGACCGGCGGCGGCGCCATTCTCAATATCGGCTCGCTCACCTCCGAGCGCGGCATCCCGACGGCCGTGCCCTATGGCGCGTCGAAGTCCGGCCTTGTCGGCATGACCCGGGCGCTCGCCGCCGAATGGGCGCCCCTCGGCATCCGCGTCAATGCCCTCGAACCCGGCTATTTCCGCACCGAACTCACCGAAGCCTTCTACCGGAACCCGGACTGGCAGAAAGCCATGCTCGGCAAAATCCCCATGGGCCGCTTCGGCGAGTTTTCCGATCTCGTCGGTGCCGCCATTTTCCTCTGTTCACACGCCTCCGCCTATGTCACAGGCGTGTGCCTTCCCGTCGACGGCGGCACCCTTGCCGCCATCTGAAAGCCAACGCCCCATGTCGCTCTCCGTCAATCTGCACGACCTCGCCAAGCTCTCGGCCGCCGAACGCGCCCGGCTCCTGCGGCGCACCGAGACCGATCTCTCCGCCTATGAGGAAAAGGTGAAGCCGATCATCGCCGCCGTTAAGGCCGAGGGCGACGAGGCCTTGGCCCGCTTCGCCCGCGACTTCGACAAGGCCCCGGTCAAGCCTTCCGAGATCGCCGCGACCGAAGCCGACTTCGCCGCCGCCGCGAAAGCCCTCGATCCAGCCGTGCGCGAGGCGATGGAATTCGCCGCCCACTCGATCCGCAAATTCCATCAGGACCAGAAGCCCGAAGAAATGTGGCTGCACGAAATCCGTCCCGGCGCCTTCGCCGGCGATCGCACGCGAGCAATCCCCTCCGCCGCCTGCTACGTGCCGCGCGGCAAGGGCGCTTTCCCGTCGGTCGCCCTGATGACCACCATCCCCGCCAAGGTGGCGGGTGTGAAAGATGTCATCATCGTCACGCCGCCCGGCCCCGATGGCCGGATCGACGCCGCCACTCTGGTTGCCGCCCGCATGGCCGGAGTCGAAAGAGTCTACAAGGCCGGCGGCGCCCAAGCCATCGCCGCCGTGGCCTACGGCACCGCGACGATCCCCAAGGTCGACAAGGTGATCGGACCGGGGAGCCCCTGGGTTGCCGCCGCCAAGCGCCTGGTCTCGCATCTGATCGATGTCGGCTCGCCCGCCGGCCCCAGCGAACTCATTGTCCTCGCCGACGATACCATCGACGGCCGCCTCGCCGGTCTCGATCTTTTGATCGAGTCCGAGCACGGCCCCGACAGCTCCGCCTATCTCGTCACCTGGAGTAGGCGAGTGGCCGAGGAAGCCCGCGCTGCGATCCCTGACTACTGGAAGACCATGGGCGAGCAGCGTGTGTCCTTCTCATCTACCGTCCTCTCCGGCCCGATCGGCGGCATCGTGCTGGCCCGCGACGAGGCGGAGGCACTCGCCTTCGTCAACGACTATGCCCCCGAGCATCTCGAAGTGCTGTCCAAGGAGCCCTTCCAGTATCTCGGCCGCCTCGACCACGCCGGCGAAATCCTCCTCGGCGAACACACGCCGGTGACGCTCGGCAATTTCGTCCTCGGCCCCAACCATGTGCTGCCGACCAGCGGCTGGGCCAGAACCGCCTCGCCCGTTTCGGTGTTCGATTTCATGAAGCGCACCTCCATTGCCTATGTGACCAACCGGGGCTACCCGGAGCTGGCAAAACACGCCCGGGCGCTCGCCACCTATGAGGGCTTCGAGGCCCACGCCAACGCCGTTTCGCCGATGCGCGACAAGCTCCTCAAGCGTTGACTTGAGCCACCCCCTGTCGTCATATCCCGCCTCCCCAGCAGAAAGGCCCTCCCATGACCTGGACCCCCACCCGCCGCACCCTCCTTGCCACCGCAGCACTTCTGGCCGTTCCCCACCTCGCCCTTGCCGATGATATTCCGGCCAAGCCCGAGGCCGGCGCCATCAAGATGGGCATCGAGCCCTGGCTCGGCTATGGCCAGTGGCACATCGCCGCCAAGAAGGGCCTGTTCAAGGCCAATGGCCTCGACAGCGTCGACATCGTCAACTTCAACACCGACGCCGACATCAACGCGGCGCTGGCCGCCGGCCAGCTCAATTGCGCCAACATCGCCACCCACACGGCGATGGCCTTCATCGCGGCGGGCCTGCCCATCAAGATCGTGGCCCTCCTCGACGTCTCCAAGACCGCCGACGCCATGATCTCCGACGGCTCGGTTACCGACATCAAGGGCCTCAAGGGCAAGCAGGTGGCCTATGAGGAAGGCACCACCAGCGACATTCTGCTCAACTACGCGCTCGCCGCCAATGGCATGACCATCGCCGATATCCAGAAGGTGCCGATGCCGGCCTCCGATGCGGGTGCCGCCTTGATCGCCGGCAAGGTGCCGGTCGCCGTCACCTACGAGCCCTATCTCACTCTTGCCATGCAGCAGAACAAAAACGTCAAGATGATCTATTCGGCCGGCGCCGATCCGGGCCTGATCTCGGACGTCTTCGTGGTGCGCGAGGAATTCCTCAAGGAGAAGCCCGGCCAGATCGTGGCGCTCCTCAAATCCTGGGATGCGGCCTTGGCCGACTATCGCAAGGATCCGGCCGGCGGCCGCGCCATCATCTCGCAAGCGGTCGGCGCCAAGCCCGAGGAATTGGCCACCGCCTTCGATGGTGTGGTCTACTATTCGCTCGCCGAGAATAAGATCGAGCTCGGCGGCGCTTTCACCAGCAAGGTCATTCCCGACGTCCACGCCGCCGCCCGCAAGGCCGGCATCCTGCAGAAGGACGTCGACCTCTCGACGGCGATCGACGCCCGCTTCGTCGCTGCGGCGGCGGGGTAGTTTACCTCTCCCTCGGGAGAGGTCGTCCGCGTTTCGCGGACGGGTGAGGGGACCGACTGCACATAGCAAGCACCTAATCCCCTCACCCTCCCATTGCTTCGCAATGGGCACCTCCCTCTCCCAAGAGAGAGGGGCACCATGCAGGACGTCGATAGCGTTATGGAAAGATCCGGTAGGACGCCTTCCCGCCTCTTCGCCCTCGGCGGCCGCATAAGCGCCGGCGAATTCCTGGCGATCGCCGCCCTGGTGTTCACTGGGCTGGCGGTCCTCTGGTTTGCCTTTACCGCGGCGGACCTAGTCCGTCCCCTGTTCCTGCCGTCACCGGAAAAAGTCCTGTCGCGGCTGGCCGAACTGTGGGGTACCGGTCAGCTGCTGGCCGACATGGGCATCTCGATCTACCGCATCAGCCTCGGCTTTTTGATTTCGACCGCCGTGGCGCTGCCCATCGGCGTCATCATCGGCTGCTACCGCGCCTGGGAGGCGGCGATCGAACCCTTCGTCGATTTCATCCGCTACATGCCGGTCGTCGCCTTCGTGCCGCTCACCATATTGTGGACCGGCACCGGCGACGTCCAGAAACTGCTGATCATCTTCATCGGCACCTTCTTCCAGCAGGTCCTCTTGGTGATGGACAATGTCAAATCGGTGCCGCGCGATTTCATCAATTTGGGCCGTACCCTCGAGATGCCGGAATGGCGCATCCTGCAGCGCATCGTTGTTCCTTCCGCCAGCCCGGCGATCTGGGACTCGCTGCGCATCAGCCTCGGCTGGGCCTGGACCTGGCTGGTCGTCGCCGAACTCGTCGCCGCAACTTCGGGGCTGGGTTACCGCATCACCACCGCCCAGCGCTTCTTCCAGACCGACCTGATCTTCGGCTATTTGTTGATCCTCGGCATTCTCGGCCTCACCACCGACCAGGCGATGAAATATGCGGGCCGCCGGCTCTTCCGCTACTTGTCGGTGCGCTGATGAAGCTGACGATCCGCGGCCTCGGCAAGACCTTTCGCACCGACCGTGCCGTAACCGTCGCCCTCAGGGGTGTCGATCTCGAAGTGGGCGGCAATGAATTCGTGGCCCTGGTCGGCACCTCGGGCTGCGGCAAGTCGACACTCCTCTCCATCGCCGCCGGGCTCGAGTCCCATGACGAAGGCACGATTGCCATCGACGGCGAACCCATCCTCGCTCCCGGCCTCGATCGCGGCGTCGTCTTCCAGAGCTACACCCTGCTCCCCTGGCTCACCGCCGTCGAGAACGTCGAGTTCGCCCTCAGGGCCGCCGGCAAGTCCGCCGCCGAGGCCCGCGACATCGCCCATGCGCACCTCCAGCTCGTCGGCCTCGACGGTTTCGAGAAGGCCTGGCCGGCCGAACTGTCGGGCGGCATGAAACAGCGCGTGGCGATTGCCCGCGCCCTCAGCTATCGCCCCAAGGTGCTGCTGATGGACGAGCCCTTCGGCGCCCTTGATGCCTTGACCCGTCATCACATGCAGGAATTGCTCACCGGCATCTGGGAGACACACCGCCTCACCGTCCTTTTCATCACCCACGATGTCGAGGAAGCCGTCTATCTCTCCGACCGCGTCGCGGTGATGACCAACCGGCCCGGCCGCATCAAGACGCTTGTGCCCATCGGCCTGCCGCGCCCGCGCCACTATGGACTGGTAGCTACCCCTGCCTTCCAGGAGCTCCACCGCACCGTGCTCGACGCCATCCGCAGCGAATCCCTCGCCGCCGCCCGGATGCAGGACACCCTTCCCGCCGCAGGATAGGCACCTCTCCTGAAAGTCCTGAAAATAGTCCTTGACAGTACTTTCCTATTATGCCATCCTCCTCCCAGGCTGAACCACAGGAGGGGACGATGTCGACAGCGTCTCGAGATTGCGGATCAGCCGGCGGCGCCCGCGCTTGGAGCTTTAACGCAGCTTCTCGCCCGGGAGGTTCCGGCAAGACCCGCGGACA
>JACPNZ010000006.1 GCA_016185245.1 Hyphomicrobiales bacterium
ATCGTAGCCGGCCTTGCCGCCGACCGACCAGCCGGTCCAGGTGGAAGCGTTCGGGTTGCTGCCAATTTGCCACGCTGCACCGCCACCGGCGCCGACGTAGACCCCGGGGAAAGGGTTGATGCCTTGTGCCTGGGCGGCAGCCGGCAGCGCCAGAGCCGCGACGGCGGCCAGCAGGACTTTCATTGAGTGCTTCAAAGTGAGTCTCCCTCGAACGAGCGACGAAAAGTTGCGTAATATGGCGACGACAGAATCGATCATATATTTAAACATTTTTTCGCTGCTTTCGGCACGCGCCGGTAGTCGTTTTCTGCACAAACTGTTCCACAGTGGCAAAAAGGCCACAATATTCTCGTTTAAACTCTGAGGCTTAGCGACTTCCGGCCCCCAACTCCCTGCCGCCCTGGTTGAATGCACGGAACGTGAGCAAATCTTCGCAGGGCCGGCTTACGAGGTTATGGTGCCGCCGTCATGTTGCATACCCCGGCCGAAATTTGTGCTCGTCGCCTGTTGGATTTGACCGTTCGCCGCCATAAGACGCGGCCGGACGGCATCGTTCTGGGTCGGACCTTGTGGCAAAGCTTTGCTGCATGCGGCAACGGCTTGGAGTTTGCTCTCGGCCTGGATCACTGTTTGCGTCGGGGTTGGCTCATCGATTATGGGGCGCGTCTTGTCCTGACGAAGGCCGGCCACGCAGCCGCGCTCAGCCTGTTGGAAATGTCCGCGGATTAGCCGGTGCCGTCCAGGCCGGCCGGTCTGTTCTCGGGAGCGCGCCACTGCGTGGCGCGAGGGCGTGACCTCCAAATCATGCCACCCGATTGAAGTGGGGCAGGGGCCAGTACCGAGCAGGGGCAAACGCCTGCGGCTACGGCAAGGCCTCCGGCGTTTGCCCAGGCCAGGCCGTGCGCCCCTCCGCTCGGGCGGCGTTAGCGGCCAACGACCAGGTTCACGAACGATGGCGCCTGGCGGATGCGGGGCAGCTCCTCGGCAACGGCATCCAGCACGCCGGCCATTTGGTCCGCGGTATGCCGGCTGGTGATGAAGAACCGCAGCCGCGACTGGTTCTCGGCCACGCCGGGGAAGATGATGGGCACGACGTTGTAGCCGCGCGCCAACAGCCGCTGCGACAGGATCACGGCCGTCGGTGAATTGCCGACGATGATCGGCACCACCGAGGCGCCGATGCTGAGGCCGGTATCGAGGCCGCGCACCTTGGCCCCCGAGACGAAGTCGCGCCCGTTCTGCCGTAGCTTGGCCAGCCGCCCCGTTTCGCGCTGCATCACGCCGATCGCTGCCTGCGCCGCCGCCATCGCCGCGGGTGCCGCGCCGACGCTGTAGACGAATCCCGGCGACGTGTATTTCAGCAGGTCCACCAGGTGGCGGCTGCCGGCGATGTACCCCCCCGTCGAGGCCAGCGCCTTGCTGAGGGTCCCCATCCAGATGTCGACGTCCGCGGGATCGACACCCTGTTCCTCGGCGATGCCGCGGCCGCTCGCCCCCAGCACCCCCACCGAATGGGC
>JACPNZ010000002.1 GCA_016185245.1 Hyphomicrobiales bacterium
CCGGCGAATGAAGCCGGACAGCGTCTCCGCCGTGATGGCCACGAATACACGATGGAAATGGAACGGCGAGAACGCCGCGACCGACGCCAGTTTCTCGAGGCTGAGATCGTCGGCCAGATGTGCCTGCACGTAATCCATGACGCGATTGACGCGCCGCTCATACTCCCTGCGGTGATATGATTTCGGTCCGCCCGGCCCTGTCCCGCGTTTCGGATGAGCATTCACCATGCGTCGATCGCAGCGTCCTTTTCTCGGCGCCCTCCCTTGATTTGCCTGTATCGACGGCCCTTCGTCATCCCAAACGGCGGCGATAGAGGGCAATCAGCCGTTCCCAGTGACGTTCAGCAGCAGGCTTGTCGTAGCACCAGCGTTGCGGGAAGGCGAAGCCGTGATGAACGCCCGGATGCACTTCGAGCTCACCCGCCGCGCCCGACGCGTCGAACAGCTTCTTCAGCTCCTTCACCATGTCGGGCGGCGCCAGCTCATCATGCTCGGCGCAAGAGATGTAGAGTTCGCCCTTGGCCTTGCCCAAGGTGAGATGCGGGCTCTCGACCGCGTCGCTCACCAGCCAGGTGCCGTAGAACGAAGCGGCGGCGGCGATGCGGTCGGGATAGCGCGCGGCCGCAGCCAGTGAGTACGGCCCGCTCATGCAATAGCCGTGCGTGCCGACCGGTCCCTTCTTCGACTCCTTCTGCGAATCGGCGAAAGCGATGAGGGCAGCAATGTCGTCCATCACGGGGGGAATCGTCATCTTGGTGCGGACCGCCCGCATGCGAACCTGCTCGGCACTGCCCTTTTCCAGGACATCGGGACCGTACTTGGTGTCCTTGCCGGCGCGGTAGTAGAGGTTGGGCAGCAGCACGTAGTAGCCCACCGTCGCCAGCCGCCGCGCCATCTCGTAGAGCTCCTCGCGGATGCCAGGCGCATCCATCAGGAACAGCACCGGCGGATACGGCCCGCCTCGTTCCGGATGGCAAACGAAGGTTTCGATCGCGCCATCCTTGGTCGGGATGTCCAGAATCTTCTCGATCATGTCCGGCGTTTCCTTCCTCGTGCCTTGTTGACCATGCCAGCACCTTGTTAGGCTTCGCTCAACAACAAAGCCCTGGGAGGGGACTTTTATGAAGCGTGCGTTCTGCGTGGCAGCTCTGGCCGCGGCGGCCATGGCCGCACCTGCATCGTCCCAACAATTGACCGACGGCACGGTGAAGCTGGGCGTGCTCACCGACATGTCGAGCCTCTACTCCGACATCAACGGCATCGGCGCGGTGATCGCCGTCCAGATGGCGATCGACGACTTCGGCGGCTCGGTCGGCGGCAAGAAGATCGAGATCGTGCAGGCCGACGTGCAGAACAAG
>JACPNZ010000003.1 GCA_016185245.1 Hyphomicrobiales bacterium
CCCGAAGCGCATCTACCGCCTCAGGCACAAGATCGAGAATTACTTCTGCCGGATCAAGGACTGGCGACGCATCGCCACCCGCTACGATAAGCTCGCCCGCAACTTCCTCGCTGCCAATCTTATGGTCGGAGCACTCTATTGAGCAAAACTGTGAGTCCAGACCCTAGTGCAGGCCAGTGACCGGCGTAGCTCCAGAGGCAGACCCAGCCTTGTGACCGTCAGTATTTCATCGAGACCCTCGAGGATGGTCTTGGAAACACCCGGCGCATCATGCTCCAACCGCCGGGCCAGATTGCGCAGGAGACGTTCGGCTTTTTCGGGATCGTCCACCTCCCAGGCTTGGCGCAGGGTGCGGCGGACGCCGGCGTGAAGCTCTGGCGCCAGCCGGTCGGTGATGTTGCGGGCCTTGTGAACTTGACAGCGCTGGATCGGAATGTCGGCACCAAAGGTGCGTCGGATCGCCTTGGTCAGGGCCTTTGCGCCGTCCACGACGAACAGGCGGCAGACCTTGGGGTCGAGCCCACGGCCGGTGAGATTGTCCAGCAGCGCCTGGACCACTGTGGCATTTTCGGTGGCGCCCTCGATCACCCCCAACGGGTGTTTATCGCCGTTGATGTCGACCCCCACAGCACCAACCATCAGCAGGTTCTCATCAAGATGCAATCCGTCAATCTGAATGACCAGGAGATCAAGTTGCGACAGGTCTGACGACATCCACTCTTCGAGCTTTGCTTCTGTCAGCGCCACAAACCGCCGCGATACAGCCGATTTCGATATCCCCGCTCCCACCGGCACTGGAACGGCACTCTCCGGCAGGCGCACGGCACGCCGGTATTTCCGCGTCGCGACGTTCATCAGCATCAGGTTCACTGCCCATTGCTCCAACAACCTCGCGTCGCGCGCCGCCTCCCAGCTCGGCAGCGGGATTTCCCCGCCTTGCTGGTCGCGCACCCGCGGCCGTTTCATCTCGACCTTGCCACCGTGGAAACCGACCTTCCCCTTCGTGCTTCCCCACCGATAGCCAGGCTTGTCAGCAGCCCTCTCATAGCGGCCGCCACACAGCTCTTCGGCATCTTCGGCCAACATCTGCGTCAGGCTGTCGATACCTGCCAACAGGCAAAATCGCTCAAAGCTCGTGCCGACTTCATCCCATGCGGCCTCCTTCATCCCCTTGGCCGCGATGATACTGGCAGCTGCGGTTTCCGATGTGGTAGTTCTCTTCATGGTGTTGCTCTCCTCTCGTGGATTCGACACCCCGAGCCTACGGCTCAAGGGGAGCAACGCCAACCTCACTTCAGAATTTCAACATTCTCCGGGACATCCCCGCAAGAGGCAGGTGACGGCAGTCTTGCCCTTTGGGGCGAAAGATGGATCGAAGTGAAAGAGGCGAAAAGAAACATCGCGGAGCGTGGTTTGCGGATCGATCTCAAGCGGCTCATCGAGGACTAGGGTCACGTAACTGGGTTGATCGGAGAGATCGCGGGCCACTCCCAAGGATACTTGAAGGTAGGAGGGAAAGGTCTCGAAGCTGTCAAAGGCCGCATCGACGGCCTTGTCCCTGTACTTGCCGCCAAGCATTTCACAGATGGTTGCATGACCGTCGGCGGCGGAAAGGATCCAGTCCCCCTTGACGATCTCGCCCCCGGCCAGTTGCACACCAACCGCCACGTCTTCTTCGACCAGGATTTTTTCGACCTTCGCACCGTAACGAACCCGGCCACTAAGGGCTGTAAGTTTTTGAGCAATCAGCCGGATCAGCGCCTGCGCCCCGCCTATGGGGTAGCCTGCGTTGCCCGCACTCATCCAGCCCAAAGATATGATCAGCGCCAGAGCCGACAGGTGGCCCACCGCCCCCGCGCCGAAAAAGCGCCGCAGCAGCGGGTGATTGAAACGCTGGCCGTAGTCTTCAATACTGAGGTGCTGCAAGCGCCACAGCAAGGGCAGGTCGGGCAGCAAGCGCACCAGGCCCAGCATTTTTTGTGGCCAGCTTTCGTCCAGGCCCGGCATGGGCATATCGCCGAGCTGACGAATTGCCCCAGTGAGGTGCTGAATTTCCCCGGCGTCCTCGGGCGCGGCAACCAGCAATTCCCTCTCGAGGCGGTCGACATCGGTATAAATGCTTAAGGTGCCGCCGTGCTGGTCTTCCAGACGAAGGTATTCCTCGCCATAAACAAAGTTCAGGCGGTCGATGTCGCAGACTTCCTGCCATTGCGCATGCAAGGTGCCGGCTGGATTGGAGCCAAGCAGCCAGTGCAGGCAAGTCTCGAAGGTGTAATCTCCCCGTCTCCAGTTTGTTGCCAGTCCGCCTGGTCTTTCATGCTGTTCGAGAAGCTCGGCCTCGTAGCCGCATTTTCGCGCATAGACCGCCGTGCACAACCCGGCGATACCTCCGCCAACGATAACGACCTTGGGTCGTGTCCCCAGTAGTGGTGTAGCTCGGTAGAGCAAGCCGCTCGCGAAGCGCGCCCATCGGGAGCGCCGTAGCGAGCGAGCGGCTTGCGGTGGTCATCGATGATTCTCGGTTAGGGTTGGGTTGCGACCTTAAACTCTCACCAGAGGAACCAACGATGACCGATGCCATGATGAACCTTCGCACCCTTGTGGAAAAGACGCCCGATGCGATTTGCCGCGGGAGATGATCGGCTTTGCCGCCGAGCGGCTGATGGAGATGGAGGTTGGCGCTTCCACCGGAGCGGCCTATGGCGAGAAGACCCCTCTGCGGCTGGCCCAGCGCAATGGCTACCGCGACCGGGACTGGGAAACCCGCGCCGGCACGGTCGAGCTGCGCATTCCGAAGCTCAGGAAGGGCTCCTACTTTCCGGGCTTTCTGGAGCCGCGCCGCATGGCCGAGAAGGCGCTGACCGCGGTCATCCAGGAAGCCTACATCCAGGGCATCTCGACGCGCTCGGTCGACGACCTGGTCAAAGCCATGGGGATGAGCGGCATCTCCAAGAGCCAGGTGTCCAGATTGTGCGAGGAGATCGATGAACGGGTCACCGCCTTCCTCAACCGTCCGATCGAGGGCGATTGGCCCTATCTGTGGATCGACGCCACCTATCTCAAGGTGCACCGTGGCGGGCGCATTGTCTCCGTCGCGGCCATCATCGCCGTGGGCGTCAACAGCGACGGAAGACGCGAGGTGCTGGGCATGGAAGTCGGCACCTCCGAGGCCGAACTGGTGTGGACGGCGTTCCTGCGCAAGCTGGCCAGGCGCGGCCTGCGTGGTGTCAAACTCGTGGTCTCCGACGCCCATGAGGGCATCAAGGCCGCCGTCAGCAAGGTGCTATGCGCGACCCCGGCCTTCGCCGGGGCAGGCTCTGGCAGAGGTGCCGGGTGCACTTCATGCGCAACGTGCTCGCTCATGCCGGCAAGTCTGGCCGCCGTGTCGTCTCGGCCTTCATCGCCACCGCCTTCGCCCAGGAAAACCCCGAAGCCGCCAGCAGCCAGTGGCGTGCCGTCGCCGATCAGATCCGTCCCAAGGTGCCCAAGCTCGCCACCATCATGGATGACGCCGAGCCCGACGTGCTGGCCTACATGACCTTCCCCAAGGAGCATCGCGCCAAGCTTCACAGCACCAATCCCATCGAGCGTCTCAATGGCGAGATCAAGCGGCGCACCGAGGTCGCCGGTATTTTCCCCAACGACGATGCCATCGTCCGCGTCGTCGGTGCGCTGCTCCTCGAACAGAACGACGAATGAGCTGTCCAGCGCGCCCGCTACATGACACTTGAGACCATGGCCCCTTTGAGCGATGATCCCATCGTCATGCTCTCGGCCGTCCCGGCAGCATGACCGGCTCAACCCGGCCGGGCATCATGGTGGTCACCGAGTTACACCATGCAAAGGGACATGATCCTGCCGCCGTACGCTTACCTCACACAAATTCGAATTGACAAGTCGCGTCAGCTCTTGCAGCAGTGCGCGCCAGTATCGCAAGTCGCGCTAGGTGTCGACTTTGCAGATCAGGCGCATTTTGCCAAAAGGTTCAAGCAACTCACAGGTACCACGCCTGCACGCTACGCAAAATACTTCCAGCGGCGCCGGTGCAGATCAGACGTTTTCCAGTGCTGCCTCGAGTTCGCTGATGAGAAGTTTTGGGTCTTCCAGCCCGATTGAGACGCGGAATGCGCCTTCACCGATCCAATCCTTGTAGCGGGCCGAAGCGGCGTCTCCGAGACGGTAGGATGAGTTGATGATGTCCTGAGAGGGAATGTAGAAGATCAGGCTCTTGGCCTTGCCGAGGGAAACGGCATAGCTAAAGGTCTTGACATTCTCCGCCAGCCACCGCGCAAGATCAGGTCCCTTTTCAACAGAGAAGGCAAGTAAACTGGAGAAATTGGCCATCTGTCGTTTGGCAAGATCATGCTGCGGATGCGACGGCAAGCCGGGCCAAAAAACTCTTTTGACCTTTGGGTGGTTCTGGAGGAATTCCGCCACGGCCCGGGCGTTGCGTTCGTGAACTGCCATGCGGGCATCAAGCGTTTCAATGCCGCGCAAGATGAGCCAGGCTGAAACGGGTGACAAGCATGCGCCATGATGGATCAAGGCTTCCCGTCTGATCGAAGCAAGCGCATCGGCCTTGCCCACAATTCCACCGGCTATGGCATCGCCGTGGCCGCAGAGATATTTGCTCAGGGAGTGCACAACATAGTCAGCGCCCAGCGACAGGGGTTGGGTAGCCACAGGCGTGGCAATGGTTGAGTCGATTGAAAGCTTGGCGCTGCAGCCCGTGGCGATTCTGGATATCGCCTCAATGTCAGCCAGCCGCAAAATCGGGTTGCCAGGTGTTTCAACATGGATGAGTTTCGTTTGAGGACGAACAGCAGCGGCTATTTCAGCGAGGTTGGATGTGTCGACTGCGGAAACTGCGATGCCATATTTGGGCAGGATGTCGTGCACCAGTTCAGCCACACCGGCATAGCAAACATCCGACAAAATGAGATGGTCGCCGTTAGACAAATGCGTGAGAAACAGCGCGGAAATGGCCGCCATGCCGCTTGCGAAGCAGAGGCCCGCCTCGCCGCCCTCAAGTTCGGCCAACTTGTCTTCAAGGGCGGCAACGGTGGGGTTGCTCCAGCGCGTGTAGAAATGCGGCGCATCCAGCTGCAGGTCGTTGGCCGAAAAACCAATGGCATCGGGGTGGGCTTTGAAACTTGTTGAGGTGACGATGTCGGGCGAAACAGGACGGGTGGCATTGTGTTTCGTCATTTCTTAAGCCCTTATGGAAAGCTGTCTTGGCTCGCCATGAGACGCGAGTTTCTGGGTTTTGGCATTGTCGCCTTGTGCGATTTGCCCGGCACCATCGATCGGGCAGGCCAGAACCTGCAAGAGCATCCGCCAGCTGGCGTGAATTTGTAAGCCGCCAGATATTGCGTCGATCATTACTTCGGCCCAGCCGCCGATTCGAGTACACCTGAAAGTGCACTCAAAGCCTGCGGTAGAACGTTGATCGGCAGATAGCTAAAGCCGAGGCGAAACACCGAAGAATTTTCGCCAAACCATGTGCCATCGCCAATTTGCAATTCCGCCTTTGGAAGGGCCGACCAGAAACGCGCAACGCCAGCAGCGTCAAATAGCTTGGCGTTCAAACGCAGGCAGCACAATGCGCCGCCATCAGGTCTCACCCATTCAACATGCTTTCTGTTGGCATCAACCCAAGTTGCGACCTGTGCTAAGCCATCAGCCAACATGCCGCGGCGCGCACTCAGAATCTTCTCACGGTTCTCAAGAACGATGGCTGCCAGCGTTTCATCCAGTTTGGAACCTGAAAGCACGATATTCATTTTCGCAATCGTCAGGCGGTCGCGCAGGGCACGGTCGCGAACCGTCAACCAGCCAATACGCAAGCCCGGTGCACCGTGTGCCTTGGACACGGATGCGCCGGTGATGATCTTTTCATCGAGGGTTGCCACACTTGGCGGTGGTGCTTCATTACCGTAGCTGGCATCACGGTAGGTTTCGTCCACAAACAGCAAGGCACCCGGTGCCTTCTTGCGCATCAGCTCAAGAATGGCCTTGACGTCTTCCACACTCGTGCGGACGCCGCTGGGGTTCTGCGGGCTGGCGATGCTGACGAGCTTTGTGCGTGTGTTCAACAGCGGTTCAATCGCGCTGGCAGTCAGCTTGAAACCTTGATCAAAAGTCAGATGGCACTCGCGCACGGCGGCGCCAGCACCGATCAGCGAATCACGTGCGAGCGGGAAGCAAGGCGTGGCAAGCACAACCTCGTCACCCGGCCGGCACAGTTCAAAAGCCAGCAGGAACAGGCCAAGCGACGTACCTTGTGTGGTGAGCACATCTTCGGGTGCAACGCCGCTCATCGACGCAATTTCCTTGCGGAGACGCAAAAGGCCTGCCGAGGAACCATAGCCTATCTTGAGGTCGCTGATAGCCGAAGCCCCACCAGCCATGCCAAGAATTTCGCCGAAGGTGAGGTCCTGGGCGGTACTTTCGGCCAGATTGTAACGCCGGTTCACGTCCAGCAGGGTGATGATTTCATTGTAGGGAAAGCGTCCTTGCCAAGTGGAATTGCTGGCCATGTTATTTCCTGATTTCTGTTGCTCGAGGGCGTTAGGCTTCGTGGATGGGCGGGTCTTGTCATATTTTGACGTTATTGAAGATAAATCCCTTTTTGACACGAGCCAAACACTAGGCGGGCTGGAAGGAAAACCCGTCCCCGCGCTTGGCGACTGCACCCACGCCAGGAAAATCGAGATGCGCTCCGGCGACGTGATGACCGAACCTTGCTACGTGGTTCAGCATTCTCAGCCGTGTTGCACCGGCCTGATCCTGATTGGTGTCAAAGCCCCAGGTCACTTCCGGTCTCGCAAACTGGATCGAGGGCACATGGACAATGTCGCCCCAAATGAACACTGTTTCACCCGCACTTGAAACTTCATAGGCGGTGTGGCCAACCTCGTGACCATGAGCGGCTCTGGCCGTGATGTTTGGGCCGATTTGCTGGCCATCCAAAAACGGCGTGCGGCGGCCGCGAAAACGCGCCACGCGCTCGTTGCCATCAAACAGTTGGATTTCCTCCTGCGGAACATACAGGCGCGCTAATTCTGGAAAAGAGTCTGAGTCATCTGCAGCCACAAGTCCATGAGCATGATCCTCGTGTGTGTGGGTGAGGGCAACAGTTGTTATCAGATTGCGATCAATGCCGGCTTCCGCCAACGCGTCCGGCAGCAGGCCCATTGTCGGCTCCCATGAGTTGGCAGCGCCCGTGTCGATGAGTACATGCTCGCTGTTATCGATGACCAGAAAGGCATTGACCGAAAGCCGCAGCTTGCCACCCACCAGTTGCACCTGTGGCGGCAACTCCGCCCCAAAATCCCTGTCGCCGGATTGGCGCAGACGGTTTGTTGGCAAGTCGACATAACCATCGCGCAGGGCAACCACGGCAAGAGTGCCCAGCGCATAGCGAGTATAATTCTTGCCGGATTCAATTTTCTTCATTCAAATCTTTCCGTTCACTTCGCCAGTTCGTCCATCACCTGTCTCGTCGCCTGGTAGGCAATCTCGACTATCTCATCAATGTCGGATTCCGACACGATGAGGGGCGGCGCAAATCCGAGAATGTCACCATGCGGCATGGCGCGGGCAATAAGTCCCCTGTCACGGGCGGCCTTCGAAATGCGCGGGCCTACCTTGAGCTGTGGATCAAAGCGGCGCTTGGTGTTGCGGTCGGCCACGAATTCCACAGCGCCGAGCAACCCGACGCCTCTGACCTCACCTACTATCTCGAGCTGGGCAAATTTTTCTTTCAGGCGCATTTGGAAATACGCACCCACAGTACGCGCCCGCTCTGCTAGTTTTTCCTTCTCAACGATGTCCAGAACGGCATTGGCTGCGGCCGCCGAAATAGGGTGGCCAGTATAAGTATAACCGTGTGAAAACGGGCCTACGCGTTCTGCTGCCTCTTCCATGATTGCGTGAACCCTTTCACCGATAATTACGCCTGAAAGAGGGGCGTAGCCGGCCGTCAACCCCTTTGCGACGGTGACGAGATCAGGCTCCATTCCATACATGGTGCTGCCGAAATCCGCGCCTGTGCGCCCGAACCCGCAGACCACCTCGTCGGCAATCAGCAGCACGTCATAGCGCTTGAGGACACTTTGAATATCGCGCCAGTAGTTCGCGGGAGGCGGAATGATTCCGCCGGTGCCCAAAACCGGCTCGCCAATGAATGCGCCGATGGTTTCAGGCCCTTCACGCAGGATGAGTTGTTCAAGTTCGTCAGCCCGCCGGCGGGAAAACACTTCTTCGGTTTCTCCCGGTTCGGAGCCCCAGTAGTGATGGGGCGCGCCTGTGTGTAAGACCTGCGATACCGGAAGATCCATGTTGTCATGGTAATAGGACATGCCTGTCATGGAGCCCGCAATGACGGAGCTTCCATGGAAGCCCCGCTGACGCGAAATAATTTTCTTCTTTTTGGGCTGGCCGCGAAGATTGTTGTAGTACCAAACAAGTTTGGCTTGTGTCTCGTTCGCATCTGAACCTGAGAGACCATAGAACACCCGCCTTGGCTTTCCGGGTGCCATGCGCACCAGGCGATCGGACAAAATGGCCAGAGGCTCTGAGGTGTGTGCCGCGAATGTGTGATAGTAGGCAAGCTTATAGGCCTGCCGGGCAATAGCTTCAGCGACCTCAGTACGCCCATAACCGATGTTCACACAGTAAAGGCCGGCAAACCCGTCTATCAGGCTGCGGCCCTGCATGTCTTGAATGCGGATTCCGTCGCCAGCCGATATGATCGTTGGGTCAATTTTCCCGCTGGCGTAGTCTTTAAGGTGCGTGGCGGGGTGGAGAACGCTGGCGCGATCGAGCATGGCAATCGATGACGCATCATTCATGATCGTTCCTCCATATTTGGCGCTTCAGCCGATCGCCCTTGACTTTGCCGACGGTAGGTTCTCTCTTATAGTAGATGATAATATACTTTGGAAGAGTCTATTTTGGTGGATTTTGTCTTCTATCGGTGACATAGGCTGGCGCGTGCGTTCAGACGCAAAACTGGCGGCGCAAAAAATTCTGACTTAAGAAAGCAGTGATGGAAGCAAACTAGGAGTGACCAGAAGGTGATTCGAAATGGCTGAGGCCACGAAGAAGAAGACTGGGAGACAGGATCCCGTAGGCCGCGCATTCGGCGACAGGGTACGCACCCTGCGCGAGCAGTCTGACCTGACGCTGGATCAACTCTCGAAACTTTCTGAGGTAAGCCGTGCCATGCTTTCGCAAGTGGAGCGCGGTGGCAAAAGCCCGACCATTGGAATTGCCAAGCGCATTGCTCATGGGTTGGGGGCTTCTTTTTCCGCCCTTGTTGGGGATGAGAGCGCCTCGCGCCGTACCCTGGCCATTGTGCGCAAGGAACAACGGCAGGTCTTCCGGGACCCGGAAACCGGCTTTGAGCGTTATCTTCTTTCGCCGTTTGTGGCGGGAATGCCGGTTGAAGTGGTGTTGCACCGGCTGCCAGCAAAAACATCCACAGGCAAGCTGCCCCCATATCCAGCGGGTGTCACCAAGCATGTTGTGGCTGCCCGGGGGAAAGTGATTGTTGGCGTTGAAAACGAGGAAATCACCCTGGAGGAAGGCGATACTCTCTATTTTGAAGCGACCACAGAACATTTTTTTGAAAACCGCACGTCGAAAACGTCCGAATACTATCTCATCATTTCAGCAACACAGCCGCTATTCCGGCGTGGTGACGCTGGTTGATTGTTGCTGTCAACCCGGATTTCCCTTCAGCCGTTCATTGCGCCGGCGCAGGCCTTCAACCACGATCAGCAGCAGAATTGAAAGCGCCGTGAGGATGACGGCGACAACCGTGATGGTTGGGCTGATGTTCTCACGGATACCGCTGAACATTTCGAGCGGCAGGGTTCGCTGCTCGGGGCCGGACATGAACAGTACAATCACTACCTCATCAAAGCTGGTTGCGAATGCAAAGAGCGCACCGGAAACAAGGCCAGGGAAAATCAAAGGCAAGATAACCCGGCGGAAGGCATAGAGCGGGGCTGCGCCCAGCGACGACGCAGCGCGGACCAGGTTCATGTCGAAGCTTTGCAGTGTGGCGCTCACCGTGATCACAACGAATGGCGACGCCAGCGCCGTATGGGCAATGATCAAGCCAAGATAGTTGCCGGTGAGCCCGATTGGCGCAAAGAACAGATAAAGGCCAACAGCGGTGATCACCACCGGCACAACCACTGGCGAAAGCACGAGGGCCAGGATGAGCGGCTTGAATCTACTTTTCCACTGGGCCAGGCCTAATGCCGCGAGCGTTCCAAGTATCATGGAAAGCAAAGTTGCGGCGATGCCAATCAGCATGCTGTTCTTGAGTGATGACGTCCAACGCGGCGATTGCAGGAAGTCCGCATACCAGCGCAGGGAGAGGCCCGGCAGCGGATAGGTCAAATAAGACCCGGAGCTGAAGGACAGGGGCATGATCGCGATGACCGGCACTACCAGAAACACAAACACCAGCGTGCTCAGCACAATGGTGCCGCCCCAGGCCAGACGTTCGCTGGGTGTTCTGAGCAATGGAACGACGTTCAATTCTTCATCCCCCCCGTGACTTGCTGGCCCAGAACAAGTTTGCCGTACGCAAATCCAAGCAACAGGGTGACAAGCAGCAGCAATGCGCCCAAGGCCGATGCCAAACCCCAGTTCGCCGTGTCGGTGGTGTAGAGTGCGATGAAATAACTGATCATCTGGTCACCGCCGCCGCCGACCAGGGCCGGTGTGATATAGTAACCAATCGCAAGAATGAAAACGAGCAGACAGCCCGCCCCGACACCAGGCAGGACTTGCGGCAGATAAACACGCCGGAACGCGGTTGCTGGTGGCGCACCTAGCGAAGCGGCAGCGCGCATATAGGCAGGCGAAATCGCCTTCATGTTGCTGTAGAGAGGCAAGATCATGAATGGCAGAAGGATGTGCGTCATTGCCACGTAAACACCGAACCTGTTGTAGATGAGGCGCACAGGTTGGTCGATGATGCCCAGCCAGTGCAGTGCATCATTCACCACGCCATGGGTCTGAAGCAGAACAATCCAGGCGGAGGTTCGCGCCAGAAGCGATGTCCAGAATGGTAGCAGGACGAAAATCATCAACAAGTTTGATCTGTTGGGAGGGAGTGCCGCAAGTAGATAGGCCACAGGAAATCCCAGCAGCATGCACAACAGCGTGACGCTGAAGCTGATAATGAAGGTGCGCAGGAACACGTCGCGGTAGATCGCCTGTTCCTCTGGAACGCCCACGATCGTTCCGTCGGTGTCATGTGTAAGGTCTAGGGCAGCGAGAAGGTAGAAACTGGTAAATGGGCCACTCGCGCCTTTGATGGTTACCCATGTTGCGTGGTCGCCCCATGCCGGATTGATTTTTTCTAGAACCTCCTTCGCCCTGCCCGCTTCCGGCAAGGCGTTCAGCTTGCGCGCTGTGCTTGCCAAAACCGTTCTTATGCCGATCAGCGAATAGTTGAGCCGCTTTGAGGCGATGGCGACGGTGTCGTTGGCGCGGGCCACTGAGAGATCGCCCGCGAGCGCTGCATAAGCTTTTTCACCAGGCAAATCCCGGCCGTCCCAGCTGGCCAATGCGGCCACGGTGTTTGGGAGGATTCGGCGGACTTCCAAGTCCTCTACCGAGCGCAACAGCATTCCCGTGATCGGTCCAAAAAATGCAAAGCACAGAAATGCGAGGAGAGGAAAGATGAGCGCCAGGGACCTGAATTGGCGGCGGCGTTCAGCACGCTTCAACTTGCGCTTCAATTGGCTATCCGCCAAGGCTGTATCGCGGACGGCTGTCATCTTTGCGGCAGCGGAAACCTTGGGCTTCCGTCCGCGGTGAAGTGATGAGAGCTGGAGGTGGCTGCCACCTCCAGCCTTACAAACCTTCTGTCGGGACTGGGCCGCACGCTACTTGGCCACCCACTTGTTGAAGCGTTCCGTCAGCTTGTCAATGTTCTCAAGCCAGAAGTCGACGTTGATTTCCAGCGTGTTCTTCAAGTTGTCAGGCGCGGTTGGCAGATTGGCCAAGACTTCTGGAGGCAGCAGCTTGGGCGCATCCTTGTTTGCGGTGCCATAGGCGATGAGCTGTGAAAACTTGGCTTGGTTCTCGGCCTTGCCCGCAAAATCAAGGAATTTGTAGGCGGCGTCCTTATTTGGGCTGTCTTTCAGGATGACCCAGCTGTCAATTGTGTAAAGCGCACCATCCCAAACGAGACCGAAATTCTTCTTTTCGTTCTTGTTGGCGGCATCGATGCGGCCGTTATAGACCACCGTCATGGCAACCTCGCCCGAAGCGAGAAGTTGCGGCGGCTGAGCCCCGGCTTTCCACCAAACAATGTTGTCCTTGATCGTGTCCAACTTTTTGAAAGCGCGTTCAACGCCGGCATCAGTGGCAAGTTCCTTGTAAACATCGCCAGGAGCTACGCCGTCCGCCAACAAGGCGATCTCCAGTGTGCTCTTGGCACCCTGGCGAAAACCGCGATTGCCGGGATATTTTTTCAGGTCGAAAAAGTCGCCCCACCCTTTCGGTGCGTCCTTAAGCTTGTCCTTGTCGTACGCGAGCGCGAAATCGTAGAGCGCGACACCAATACCGCAAGGATGGACAGTTTGCGGTAAGTAGGCGTCAGCGCCGCCAATTCGGGAGAAATCGAGCTTTTCAAATAAGCCTTCATCACAACCAACCGCCAGTTCATCACTTTCGACTTCAATGACGTCCCAGGTGGAGGCGCCGCCTTGCACCTTGGCCCGCAGCACACCCACACCGCCGTCCCAATTTTCGTCATTCATCGGGATGCCGCTGGCCTTGATGAATGGGTCGAAATAGGCCTTCTTTTCCGCATCCTGCAGCGCACCGCCCCAGGACACAACGGTGAGGTCGCGGGCGTGTGCCGTACCGGAAATTGCAATTGCCGCGACCGCGGCGCTGAATCCCAACACTATCCTAAATTTTGACATTGTAACTGCTTCCTTCCTTTGTGCGAGATTTTGACAGGGTTATTTTGCCTACTTGGCCGCTCGCTCCGGCCAAGAGATTGGTTTGCACGGGATCTAGGGCAAGACAGTCTTCAGGTCGGAAGGCGATGGCAACAGTCTGGCCGTCTGCCGGTAGATCATGTTGGTCGGACCGAATTTTGACGACTACTTCGCCTTCGCCTGGTACGCTGAGGACTGCCAGCGCGTGATCACCGAGGTAAATTGACTTCAAGATTCTTGCTGGCAGATGGTTCGGCATTTCCACCGAAGCTCGGCCGGAAACGATTGAAATCCGCTCTGGGCGGATTGACAAGGAAGTGGCGCTTCCAACCGAAGCCACGTTACCCATTTTCGCAATCAATTTGTGGCCAGTGGAAAGCATCACTTCACAGAATCCGTGCTGGATGCTTTGGGCGATTCCGGAGAACACGTTGTTTTCGCCGACGAAGCTGGCGACAAAACTGTTTACAGGGTTCTCATAAAGCGCATGCGGGTTGTCAATTTGCTGCACGATACCATTGTTGAAGACAGCGATGCGATCCGACATCGTCAGCGCCTCGCTTTGGTCATGGGTCACGTAAACAACAGTGATGCCCATGTCTTCGTGCAGCTGCTTTATCTCAAGCTGCATTTCCTCCCTGAGCCGCTTGTCGAGCGCGCCCAAGGGTTCGTCCATGAGCACGAGCCGCGGGTTAAAAACCAGGGCGCGGGCCAAAGCCACGCGTTGCTGTTGGCCGCCAGAAAGTTGGCCCGGACGCCGCCGCGCAAGCCCCTCAAGCTTGATCATGCGAAGTGCGGCCTGCACACGCTCCTTCATTTCAGCCTTGCCGACCTTGCGCACTGAAAGGGGGAAGGCAACATTTTCCTCGATTGTAAGATGAGGAAACAACGCGTAGTTCTGGAACACCATGCCGATGTCGCGCTTGTAAGGCGGCACGTGTTTGATGGGCTGTCCTTCAAGATAGATTTCACCGCCGGTCGGGACTTCAAAACCGGCCAACATCATTAGTGTAGTCGTCTTTCCAGAACCCGAGGGTCCAAGTAGTGTAACGAACTCCCCCTTCCTGATTTCAAGGTCGAGGTTTCTTACAACCAGATGCTCGCCGTCATAGGTCTTCTGGACGCCAGCAAAGCGCACCAAAGGCGGAGCCTGCCCTGGCATCATACCTTGCATGTTTTATCCTCTTCCCTGCGGCCATTCCAATTGGATTGCGGCTGGTCAATCTGGGCCACTTGCGCAAATCGTCTCATCCGACACTCGGCAGTCTCATCACGAAGGGTGAGGGCACGCCTTGCATGGTGTTCAAGAAAACACTTTTGGCCTCAAGATATTCACGGATGGCTTCCTTGCCATTTTCGCGGCCAATTCCGGAATTCTTGACCCCCCCAAACGGCGCAAGGTAGCTGACTACGCGATAGGCATTCACCCAGACGGTTCCGGCTTTCAGACGGGTTGGAAGATTGATGGCGCGAGCGAGGTTTTGCGTCCAAATTCCGGCGGCGAGGCCATAGAGCGTGTCGTTGGCGATCTGAACCGCCTCATCCTCGTTCTCGAATTTGATGACCGAGAGCAGTGGCCCAAAAACCTCTTCCTGGGCAATGCGCATCCGGTTGTTCACTCCGGTGAAGACCGTCGGCTGCACAAACAGGCCGCCACCCAGACCGGGACCCGTGGCGCGCTCACCTCCCAGCACGCACGTGGCACCTTCGTTCTTTGCAATTTCGATGTAATTCAGAATCTTCTCAAACTGCTGCGGGGTGGCAATGGGGCCGATATCCGTGTCGCTCTGCATCGGGTCACCCAACCTGGCAGTGCCGGCGAATGCCACGAGTTTTTCAACGAAGGCATCATGAATGGATTCCTGGACAAGTAAGCGCGATCCAGCCATGCAAGTCTGGCCCGCGGCGGCGAAGATGCCGGCAACCGCTCCTTTTACAGCATCGTCCAGATTGGCGTCCTCGAAGACGATGTTGGGTGATTTGCCGCCAAGCTCCAGGGAAACGCGTTTGAAAGACTTTGCTGCTGCCAGATAGACGGCCCGGCCGCCTGCTTCTCCGCCAGTAAAGGCAATGCGCTCCACTAATGGATGATTGACCAGGGCTTCGCCCACTTCCTTGCCGATGCCAGTGATGACGTTGACCACGCCCGGAGGAAAGCCGGCCTGCTCAAACAATTGCGCGAGATACAGCATTGATGCCGACGAATACTCGGATGGCTTGACGACGACCGTGTTTCCCGCAGCAAGTGCTGGCGCAAGTTTCCATACAGTCAACACCAACGGCGAATTCCACGGCGAAATGGCGGCGACCACGCCAATCGGCTCGTAGCGGACATAATGCATCATGCCCGGCCTCTCGGCGGGGGTTACAGATCCCTCGATCTTATCGGCAAGCCCGCCATAATAATAAAACCACTCGGGCAAATAGCGCATTTGGCCGAGCATCTCGGCCAGAAGCTTGCCATTGTCCCGCACTTCCAGCTCGCCAAGTTTTTCGGCATGGGCCGCGACCAAGTCGCCCAGCCTGTAAAGCAGGCGGCCACGCTGGGTTGGCGTCATCTCAGCCCAGGGGCCGGAACTGAACGCATGGTGCGCGGCGCGTACAGCGTCGTCGACATCCTCAGCAGTGGCGCTTGGGACACGGGTCCACACTTTGCCGCTGTAAGGGTCAATGCTGTCGAAATAGGAGCCACCCGAAGCCGGCCTGTGCTGCCCGTCGATATGGAGCGCCAATGTCTCGATGCTGTCACTGCGCTGGTACAAGCCCCTCTCCCACAGTTTCTTCTATAGTAGAACTTCTCTATAGCATAAGCCGTCTCTTATGGAAGAGTTTTTTGGGGAATGTCAGAATTGTTTGCGCGCACGTGTTGTCGCTGCAATGCACTCTCGCAAGCGAGTGCTTGATTTTTGGAGCGGTGAGGCTGCACTAAAATTATGGGTGCCGACTGGGTTGTCCACCAAAGCTTTCCATCGCCTGCCGCGATGTTCGCCCCATCAAGGGAGAACTGTTCGGTTCTTGCGGTCCACACCCGGTCGGCCTTCGCCGAGTCAATGGTGCCGTCGGGTTCACGCGTGATCCATCTGGCGGCGATTTCGGCCATGTCTCGGTGGCGCGCGTAGTGCATGCGCGACATTCCCATGCTGTCTTACCGCTCCCGATATGCTCCGTTAGCGGAGCACATGCTCTTGCTCTCTTTTGTGTCCCGAGCCTGACTGCTCCCGCACTGATCAAGAGAAGGAGCATCCATGGCCCACAGACCGCATCCCGCAGACCTCGCCCAGGCGGCGATCATTCGCAGCGCGATCCGCTACGACGTGGCTCTCTTTCTCGGCGTCGGCCGCTTTGCGCACGGCACGGCCTCAACTCTTGCCGTGGCCCGCGTCGAGGCGCGCCGCATCAAGGCGGAACACCCCGGCAACATCCGCAAGCCGATGATCTACGCCATCGACGCCGACGGTCGCTCGGCCTTCGTCGCCGATCACTTCCAACCATGAAAGGAGTTTGCGAAATGAAGACCTACGTGAAGAAATTCGACGCCCAGCGGGCGGCGCGCGTCGAACTGGGCGATGACGCCATCGAGGGGATCGACTATCGATCCGTCAAGACCAGTGCCGGATGGACATGGGAGCAAGGAAGAAGGCCCGCCTTTGCGGAGCCCGAAAGAAATGCTGATGACGCACCCACGGGCGAACCCGATAGCGTCCTAATCAGCGACCTCAAGCCCGAAACCGATCCCGCTGCCGCCGCCAATGCCGCTAGCTGGAATTCCATTTCGGCGATCAAGCGCGCGGGCAAGCGTAACGCCATCGAGGAATGCGCCCGCAATGGCAAGCTGCCGGAGCCGCCGGATTTCAGCGCGGAGACTCACAAGCGTTTCCGCAACAAGCTCACCCGTCTGGTCGAAATGGCGAAGGCAAGCGATGTAACCGGGCTCAAGGCAATCGAGATAAATCCTGTTTCGTCCAGCCCGAAGGCCATGGCGCGGTACCGCGATCTTGCTATCATCGCACTGGAGGCACGGCGTCCATGATTCCCGCTGAGCAGTTTATGGTCATTGTCGGCCGGAACCGAGTCCCCGCCGCGTCAATCAGGGAAGCTTCGTTGCTGTTTCGAGTGGCGCGCGACCACTTTGGTGAGGGTGGGAGCACTACGCCGGTTCCCGAGATCGCCGACGCCCATGGGAATGTCTTCGCGCATATCTCCTACAATGGCCGTGTCTGGCAGGGAGCCAAGGGGTCTTGGACAGCGGACAGCGCGTTGCTCTATGATCCGTTGGTCGACCCCGAGATGGTCTAGGGCCGCGCTGGCCCGGTGACGTTCCAAAAAACCACGCGGCCCGGCCCTTTCCGGGCCGCGCATAACTCCCAAGCCTTCGCATCGTTGTGAGGATCGGATGGAAATGGCGCCTGAACCCACGCTTCGCGCCCGAACGGCTGCGGATAGATGAAAACCTCGGCGCCAGCGACATCGGACGGCGCAAGATCGCGACCGACCTGAACGACGCAGTGCCTTGCACGCGGCCAGGCCTGCGCCAGAGCGCGAGCGAGCCCCCCAATCCGGCAGCGCACAAGACCTCGTTAGGCTCGATACCAGTGGCGAGGGCGGCTCGCGCAATTTTCTCGATGGCTTCCGGCATGTCGACGCCGAACGGCACGAAGTTGGCGCCTGTCCTGGCGCAGTAGTCCCGTGCACGAGCCTGGATGACCGACCGATAGCCGGCCCCGACGCTCACCAACTTGGCGCCCAGGCGCGCTGCTTCGAGTGTGCGGGCATGGAGTCAGGCGCACTTCACCACGAAGATCGTGGCATGCCTACTGAACACTGCACCGAATTAGAGGTTTTGGTATCCCATGGCACCTTCCGTCCGATCCACATTCAGACCATCCGACCAGGGGCCGCCCCAGCTCGCAGGGGAACGGAGGCCGCCGTATGCGCTCGATTGCGCGGGGTGCGCAACCGAAGTGCGAACTCCTGCGAACCTGTGAACCCCAAAGAGCGCATCTGTTGCGCAAGCAGGGTGCGCACCGCACCATTCGCCGGAACCTTATAAAATCAATGGTTTATGAGAATATCGTAAACCAGCCTAGCCTAAGTGGTGTTGCGCACCCGATGGTGCGCAACTCGGGGTGCGCACCCCGATTTTTGCTCTACCGGTAGGATTTGATCGCCCCTTTGCCGCCCGCATATGTCGGCCGCCGGAAAGAACCTAAGGCCGGGGGGCCCACAGCACTGCGGCGGGCACCTGCGCCATCAGCGACCCTCAAGCCGCCCCAGCATCGGCAATGCCCAGCCACATATGTCGATTTTTGCGAACTGGTACAGCGCGTTCACGAGATCGGCTGGGGAGTGAAAGCCCGCTGCGATGAAGGTGCCGAACACGGCCTCCGGCGTGTATTCCGGGTGTCGGAGCCAGGCCACGTCGCAGTTGCCGACCACGCAGTTCCAGCGCTGCGAATAATACTCCTCCGTGTATATCTCCTTGGGCTGATCGGTTGTCGAAACCCAGACGTCGGTAACTCGCTGGGTCTCCCGATGAGACGACCAAAAGATGCGGGCCGAGCTTGCCCTAATCCCGTCGCCGCTTCCGTGTGGGCCCTTGCCCTTCCGGGTGGATGACTTTCGCGGCGCGGTCGAGCGCCGCGGAAGTTCATCAGGGGTATAAGGGGACACAACGTTCCGCACGACCTCCGCAGGAATATCAAAGACTTGCATCATAACCTCCGCAACCTCCGCACAACACCTCCGCCAATGATTTCAATGGCTTATCGGTGAACCTCCGCAAACCTCCGCGGCATTTCTTCGAACCTCTCAGCCGGGCCATGCCAACACCTTGAGGCCATGGGCTTTCGAGTGGCTGTCATAAGGAAGCGATCCGACCATCCCATTGGCGATCCACTCGCGCAGCAGGTGACGCGCCGCTCGCGGGCTCATACCGTGGCTCTGAACCATCAGCGGCACTACATAACGCGGGCTCTGGGGCGAGGCGCTCAGTGCATTGCCCTCGCGCCAGCGCCGGTCGATCTCCTTGAGGATTTGCACAACCACGGAGGTGCTCGGGCCCCGCTGCTCGCGATCGAAGGCGTGCGGCACCAGGACACCCACCGGCTCGCCGATCAGCCCGTAAGGCATAATGACGCCCTCGCGCTCGAACCAACGAGCCCCGCTTGGAGGTGCAAGCTTGCCCTTGGCGTCGTCGAGCCGGATGAACTTGCTGCGATCGGCGTCAGGAATGCCGAGACCCTCCGCGTCGCCTGAACTCATGTCGGCCAGGGTGAACACGAAATGCGCATCGCCCACGATGGCGCCGCCGCCCCGCACGGCGAAGATATCGCCCGCCTGATGCGATGTGCCGGCCGGCGGCTTCCGCGTATGGTGGACAAGATGGAGGGCACAATTGGCGGCAACGCTGATCTCGCGCAGCGCCATCATGACCTGGCCAATTTCGCTATTGAGGTTCTCGGATACGGTGTGAAGCTGCACGAAGGGATCGAGTACCAGAAGGTCGATTTGTGCCTGGCGCAGGAATTCCGACAGTTGGCCGACACGCACATCGACGATGACCGTTTCATTCGGTCCACGGCGCGCGACTACGAACTTTTCGGCATCGACGCCGCTGTGGAGATATAGTGTCTCTGCGATCGACGGGAACGGCACCGCGAAACGGACGCAAGTGGCTTCGATCCGGCGCTCGAGTTCGTCTCGGGTTTCCTCATTGTTGATGAGCGCGACCTTCCTCGGCCGGTCGATGCCGAACTCCAGGAAATCCATGCCGCTTGCGAGGGATACGGCTTCCTCTACGGAGAGGGTGGATTTACCGACACCGGGTGCGGCCGAGGTCACCGTCGTATGCTTGCGCATCAGGCGATGGCGAACCAGCCAGTCGCGCGGCGGCCGTTTGCAGGGATCGAGAAGGCCGACTGGGTGCAGCACGAAGGGCGAAGGACCGGCGGTTGAGATGTTATTAGCCGGGTTGGGGATTGCCCATTTCTGGCGCCCACCGGTGATCATCGCCCCGACTTCACGCTGCGTCTGGGCGACCGTGTAGCCTGGTAACGTCAGCGCTTCGGCCACGGTGAGGATCTCGGCATCCGACCAGCCGCGCGCGATCCAGTGGCCGGTGAGGCGGATGAAATTATCGTGCCAGCGATCGCCTCGGCGAATGGCGGCCAGAACACTTTCGACCGCGAGATTGCCGATGGCGAGGGTGCCATTCTCGTGCGGGGTGCAATCCGGTGGAATGGTGGGGGAAAGTGTCGGAAAGCTCGTAGACGGTGTTTCCGCTGGGTCGGGCGCGACCGCCATGAGCGGCCCCCGCACCAGGGCGAACGCTCGCACCAGCTGCTCAAAGCAATACTGCCGCGGGCGACCGGCAACATCGGGCACATGCACCTCGGTGCGTTCGAGAACACGCCCGGCCTTGGTCGGCCAAGCCACCGATCCGCCGAGGCGGAGCACCCGGCCCGGATTGACGACCGAGGGATCACCACCGATGGCCTGTGCGATGTTGGAACAGATCACGCGTAGGACCGCTGGATCGCGGAACGGCGCATCAAGGCGCCACCACATCTGCGCCCTGACATGCGGATTCCGGCCCGTGACGACGGTCATGGTAGGCGGCGAGCCCCGCTGTTTGCATGTTGCGATCGCCGGCGCCACCACGTCGTTGTCAACGTCCGCCCAGATGCAACTTGCGGCATAAAAATCGGAGTCGGCGCCACGCTTGCGCTTCGCGGTGCCGGGCTTGCGCAGCGCCGAGCCGACATAGACATTGCAATTGCGCGTTCCATTGAGTTCGACGGCGCGCTCAATGAGTTCGCCCAGTTCATCGGTGCCGAAGAGGGCCGCAGCGGCCAAAGCGCCGGTCTTCGGGTCGCTCCAGGCAAGCTCGATCAGCCCGTCATGTGCGCCGTCGAGATCGCTATGGAACACGTGCTCGAGTTGCCTTCGAATCGCCTCCGGATCGGGCTCAGGGATGGGAGACACGTCGCCGGTCATGCTATTTTCTGAGCAGCAGAATTATCGGCGTTGCAGTCGCGGGCGATCAAATTCATTGACGATCCCGCAAGAGAAGGGCCACGCCGCACTCGACGAGGTCGTCGATGGTATCGAGAAATTCGATGTCCGAGTCGTGGAAAGTAACGCCGAGCCTCCCTTCGACATCGGCGATGAGAGAGAACCATTCGTCCACACCCCGGTCCCACAGCCGGTCGTCTGGGGCAGGCGGCTCTCCGAAGTGTTGGGCATAGGCAAGATGGATCATATTTGAGACGCGAGCTAAGGTCACCTGGCAGTGCGCGATCAAGAGCGGCGGGTTCATCTCGCGCCTCCGCCGCGTATCTTCGGAGACAGACCAGGGTGCTCGCGTCCGGCCAGCTAGCCGCGAAAGGCATCGGCCCAGCAGAACACCTTGCGGCCCCACGCGGACACAAGGCGGGACGATCCGTTGGGTCTCCCAGCGGGCTAGAGTGCCCGTGGAGACGCCGATCTCGGCGGCAACTTCAATCCTCGATAGCCAGCCATCCAGGAGCGGGAAGTTCCGGGGTTCGGCGTCGGCAATACTGTCCATTTGATCCCCCGCCTAAGCGTGAAAGTCACGTCGCGTTTATGTCAGCACAGGAGGGTGCGATCCGGGTAGGCGGAAACAGGCGTAAACCCGCGTAAACACCCGTGGGAATTACGCCTATCTAACAATATCAGTGGCTTATGTGTAGAATATAAGCCTATTCGCCCTGCGGCGCACGGAATCAGGCAGGATTCGTTCCCGCCTCCTTTACGCCTGTTTCCACCTCTTTCCGCCTATGCTCGGAAATCCTTTTTGGAGCAGCTTGCTGTCCGCAAACGACTTCGCCTCAGTGATTGCGAGGCTGGTCAAGAGAAACAGGTGCGATGCGTACTCATCTGACGGAACGGTTTGTCAAGTCGGCTACCCCCGCCGCTAACGGGCTATCCCCGATCCTGCGTGATACCGAAGTGACCGGCTTCGGCCTTCAGGTGCGTCCGTCTGGCAAGAAGAGCTTCACCCTCGACTATGCGTTTGAGAGCCGAAAGCGCCGCCTATTCATCGGCGAGTATCCCGACTGGAGCGTCACAGCTGCGCGCGAAGAGGCAAAGCGCCTGAAGCGCGAGATCGATCTCGGCCGTGATCCCCTCGCCCAGCGCGATGAACGGCGAATCGCGCCAACGTTCAAGGAACTCTCATACCGCTATCTTGCCGAGTGCTCTCCACGTCTGGTGAAAGCATCCCAGCGTGACCGGCGCAACATGCTCCATAACTATGTCCTGCCCAAATGGGGGCACCGCAAGGTGGCCGACATTCGCCCCGCCGACGTCGATCAGCTTCTGGCCGAAGTCGCCAAGGGGCGGGCACGCCCCGCGAAGCAGAAAACAAAACAGAAGCGACTTAAGCCCCTGGCACCGCCACGGCCCACCCCCATTCAGGCCAACCGGCTGGGGATGTTGATCCGCAAGATGTTCAACCTCGCGATCCGATGGGAGTGGCGAAAGGACAATCCCGCCTCGGGCTTCATCCGCAACCCGGAGCACCCGCGCGAACGGTTTCTCGATCATACTGAAATCGCCCGGCTCTCAGAGGCGCTCGCCGAACATCCCAACCAGCGTTTCGCCAACATCATCCGCATGCTCATGCTGACGGGCGCACGGCGGGGCGAGGTTCTCAACGCGCGGTGGGAGCAGTTCGATCTCGAACGTGCCGTATGGACGAAGCCCGCCGCCACCACCAAACAGAAGCGGCAGCATCGCGCTCCAATTTCGGGGGCCATGGTAGCCCTCCTCCGCTCGATCCGAACCACGCTACCACAAGATAATCCGTGGGTGTTCCCAGGGGATGCTGAGGGCAAACCGATTCAGGAGATCAAGCGGTTTTGGGACGACATCCGCGCCAAAGCCGGTCTCGAAGATGTGCGCGCCCATGACCTCCGCCACACTTTCGCTTCGCTGCTCGTTTCCGATGGCATGACACTTCCGATGATCGGCCGCCTGCTCGGCCACACTCAAGTGCAGACAACCCAACGTTATGCCCACCTCTATGACGATCCGCTCCGAATTGGCCTCGAGAGGATCGGTGAGGCACTTAGGCCGAAGTTGAGGCTGGTTCAGGAAAGGCCGCTCGAAAGCTTACCTATATCCAACTCAGGGGCTTAGAGCCTCCCTATAGTCATCAGGCTTTTCTGCAATTATTTTCCTTCCAGACTGTTGGAAGGAATATAATTGTGGACTTGGCGAAGAAAGTTCTGTCGGCCAACGAAGCCGCTTCGGTCACCGGTGTGCCCTTGAAACACGTGCATCGTATTGTCGATGCAGGTCTCCTAAAGAGTGCTGTGGAAAACCGCCATGGTACGCGCGTTATCATCGGAAACCGCGGCCTGAGAGGTTCGCGTATTCCGGTGCACGACATTGCCGCGATGATCGCCAACGGCGATGAGAAGTCCGCCATTATCAATGCCTACCCGCAGCTGGCCCCCGAACAGATTGATCTCGCGGTTCTCTATGCCGAAGCCTATCCGCGACGCGGCCGGCCGCGCCGCAAACCCCTCTGGGGACGGGGTCAGCCCAAGTCGTCGGAGAAACTCGTGCTTCGCAATTTGCAGCGGGCTTCGTGAAGTTCTTGGTAGATGAATGCTTGAGCCCCGCGCTCGTGGACTTGGCCCGGGCGCGGTTTGTCACCCCTATCCTCGCCAGTGTGCGGCGGTTCGCGGACGTTGATCCGGCTAAGTTAATCCGCCTACTGAATAATTGTCGGTCGCCGCCATGTCGCCCGTCGAAAACGGTTCGTGGCGCGGCGGCTGCGATCGAATGCAGCCGTGTGCCGACGGTTGCCGCGAACTCTCCCAAGGTCATCAAGGCGCTATTAAAAACTTATAATCTAATCAGTGCCTTATGCGCATTGTTCTGTTTTCGTTCACATCGGCTACGAATCTGGGGGTCATGGGTTCGAATCCTGTCGGGCGCGCCAATTTTATCATTGCCCAGTCCGGATTGCTTGACAGTGGCGATTTCGCCGGCTCATCATCTTGTCGCAACGGGAAAATCCCGGATCGGGCGGTGCCATGGCCTTGGCTGAGACTTTGACACGACCGCCCGGCGGGAGGGCCGCGAGGAAGGCCGGCGCCATCGGCATCATCGCCAATCCGGTCTCGGCCCGCGACATCCGCCGGGTGATCGCCAATGCGACCGCCCTGCAGATCACCGACCGCGCCAACATCGTGTTGCGGGTCCTCTCCAGCGTCAAGGCTTGCGGGGTCAGCCACGTCTACATGATGCCGGAGAACGGCGGCATCAGGCACCACGTGCGCCGCGGCATCGACCGGGCCGAAAACCAGGGCCTCGATCATTTTCCGAAGGTCGAGCATCTCGACTACAAGATCTCGGGCACCGTCGATGACACCCTGCGGGCCGCCCGCCAGATGCGGGAGATGGGAGTTGCGGCGATTGTCGTGCTGGGCGGCGACGGAACTCATCGCGCCGTGGTCTCGGCCTGCGGCGACATTCCTATCGCCGGCATCTCGACCGGCACCAACAATGCCTTTCCCGAACATCGGGAACCGACCATCACCGGACTCGGAGTGGGCCTCGCCGTGAGCGGCCGGGTGCCGCCGGAGATCGCCTTCCAGCCCAACAAGAAGCTGGTCGTCAGGGTGGGCGATCATCAGGAGATAGCGCTCGTCGATGTGGCGGTGGTGACCGAGCGCTTCATCGGCGCCCGGGCGCTCTGGCGCACCGAAACCTTCCGCGAGCTGTTCGTCACCTTCGCCGACCCGGAAGTGATCGGCATGTCGGCGATCGCCGGCCTCCTCCAACCGGTCACACGCCAGGACGGCCACGGCCTGCATGTGCGCCTGGCAAGCGAGGATGACGCGAGGCTGGTGCTTGAGACGCCGATTGCGCCCGGCTATTTGCGAAGGATCGGCATTCGCGACTACCGGGCGATGCCCATCCGCCGGAAATTCCGACCCGAGATCGGCGACGGATCGCTCGCCCTCGACGGCGAGCGCGAACTGGCGTTCAATGAAACCGACGACGTCACCATCGAGCTGGTCGCCAACGCCTTCAGGACGGTGAATGTCACCGCCTGCATGCACTATGCCGCCCAGCACGGACTCATGCGCAATAACCAGAATCTGAACCAACACTCTTCCGGAGGATCGTCATGAAAACAGCAACCAAGAAGAAATCGGCGCCCGCGGCATTTCCGCTCGACCGGGCGGGCCTGCTCAAGGCCTATCGGACCATGCGCACCATCCGCGAGTTCGAAGAGCGCCTGCATGCCGAGTTCGCCAAGGGCGACATTCCGGGCTTCGTCCACCTTTATGCCGGCGAGGAGGCCGCCGGCACCGGCATCATGATGCATCTCCAGGACAAGGACCGCATTGCCTCCACCCATCGTGGCCATGGCCACTGCATCGCCAAGGGTGTCGATCCCAAGGCGATGATGGCGGAAATCTACGGCAAGGCCTCAGGCTCGTGCCGGGGCAAGGGCGGCTCCATGCACATCGCCGACCTCTCCAAGGGCATGATGGGGGCAAACGGCATTCTCGGCGCCGGGGCGCCGCTTGCCTGCGGCGCGGCCCTGGCGGCGAAATTCCGGGGCGATGGCGCGGTCGGCATTTCCTTTATCGGCGACGGCGCGTCGAACCAGGGCACCTTCCTCGAAAGCCTCAACCTGGCGGCGGTGTGGAACCTGCCGGCGATCTTCGTGGTCGAGAACAACGGCTATGCCGAGTCGACCTCGCGCGACTATGCGGTGGCGGTCGACTCCTATGTCGACCGCGCCGCCGGCTTCGGCCTGCCCGGGGTCACCGTCGACGGCCTCGACTTCTTCACCGTTTACGAGGCGGCGGGCGAGATCATCAAGCGGGCCCGCGAGGGCGGCGGACCGGCTCTGCTCGAATGTAAGATGGTGCGCATGTACGGCCACTTCGAAGGCGACCAGCAGGCCTATCGCGGCAAGGGCGAGGTCGAGGACATCCGCGCCAACAAGGACTGCCTCAAGATGTTCTCCGAGCGGGTGATCGAGGCGGGCATCATCGCTCGCGGCGAACTTGAAGCGATCGACCGCGAATGTCTGGCGGTGATCGACGAGGCTCTGGCCTATGCCAAGGCGGCGCCGCTGCCGAAGCCGGCCGATCTCCTGAACGATGTTTATGTCAGCTATTGATTGCCAAGGAGAACAGGACAATGGCACGCACACTCACCATGCGGCAGGCGATCAACGAGGCGCTCGACCAGGAAATGGCCCGCGACCAGAATGTCATCCTGATGGGCGAGGATATCGCCGGCGGACAGGGCGGCGACGGAGAACTCGATGCCTGGGGCGGCCCCCTCGGCGTCACCAAGGGCCTCTATCACAAGCATCCGGGCCGTGTCCTCGATACGCCCCTGTCGGAGTCGGCCTTCATCGGTGCCGCGATCGGGGCGGCTGCCTGCGGCATGCGGCCGGTGGCGGAACTGATGTTCCTCGATTTCATGGGCGTCTGCTTCGACCAGATCTTCAATCAGGCGGCCAAGTTCAAATACATGTTCGGCGGCAAGGCGCAAACGCCCATCGTCATCCGCGCCATGGTGGGGGCGGGCTTCCGCGCCGCCGCCCAGCACTCGCAGATGCTCACCCCGCTGTTCACCCACATTCCGGGACTGAAGGTGGTGTGCCCGTCCAATGCCTATGACGCCAAAGGCCTGCTCATCCAGTCGATCCGCGACAACGATCCGGTGATCTTCTGCGAGCACAAGAACCTTTACGATTCCCAGGCCGATGTGCCGGCCGAGTCCTATGCGATCCCCTTCGGCGAGGCGAATGTGGTGCGCGACGGCGGTGACTGCACCATCGTCGCCTATGGCTTGATGGTGGGCCGTGCCATGGAGGCGGCAAAACAGCTGTCGCCGAAGGGACCCAAGGGGGGCGTGGAATGCGAGGTGATCGACCTTCGCACCCTGTCGCCCATCGACTGGGACACGGTCATCGACAGCGTCGAGCGGACCGGCCGGCTGGTCTGCGTCGACGAGGCCAATCCGCGCTGCTCGATCGCGTCGGATGTCTCCGCCATGGTGGCGCAGGAATGTTTCAAGGCGCTCAAGGGACCGATCCGGATGGTGACCGCACCGCATACGCCGGTGCCGTTCTCGCCGGTGCTCGAGGATCTTTACATTCCCTCCGCCGCCGCGATCGCCGCGGCAGTGACCAAGACCATGGCCCAGTGAGGACCTGACCATGTCAGCAAGCCGCATCGTGCCGATCGTCATGCCCAAATGGGGCCTTTCGATGAAGGAGGGGAAGGTGACCGGCTGGCTCCTCGAGGATGGTTCGCCGATCAATATCGGCGACGCCATCCTGGAGGTCGAGACCGACAAGATCGCCGGCGCCGTCGAGGCCTCCGAGCCTGGCGTGCTGCGCCGCCGGGTCGGCACGCCCGACACCGTCTATCCGGTGAAGGCGCTGCTCGGGGTCATTGCCGAAGCCGCCGTGCCCGACGCCGAGATCGATGCCTATGTCGCCTCCTATGTGATGCCGGCCGCCGACGAGGGCGAGGAGGATCAGGCAGCCAAGTACGAGTTCGCCGATACGCCGACGGGAACCCTGCGCTATGCCAGGCGCGGCGGCGCCGGCGACAATTTGATCCTGCTGCACGGCTTCGGCGGCGATCTCGACAACTTTCTGTTCAACATCGATGCCCTGGGCGAGACGGCCACGGTCTATGCCCTCGATCTCCCCGGCCATGGCCAGTCGATCAAGAATGTCGCCAAGCCCGATCTAGCGTCCCTGACCGCCGCCCTGGCGGGCTTCATGGACAAGCTCGGTCTTAAGGACGCCCATCTCGTCGGACATTCCCTCGGCGGGGCGATCGCCATGCGGATGGCGGCCGAGGCGCCTGGCCGCGTGAAGTCGCTGACCCTCATCTGCTCGGCCGGGCTGGGCTCCGAGATCGGCAGTTATGTCGACGACTTCGTAGCGGCCCAGGGTCGCAAGGACCTGAAGCCGGTGCTCGAGACGCTGTTCGCCGACAAATCCCAGGTGAGCCGCCAGCTGGTCGACGATGTACTGAAATACAAGCGCCTCGACGGCGTCGACGCCTTTCTAAAGGCGCTGGCGCAAGCGGTGTTCGGCGGACGCAAGCAGCAGGATTTCCCCGCAGCGCAGCTGGCCGGAAAAGCACCGCCGGCGCTGGTGATCTGGGGCCGGGAAGACGCGGTCATCCCCGCCGCCCACGCCGGCAATCTGCCGGGCGCCACGGTTAAGGTGATCGACGGCGCCGGCCACATGGTGTTCATGGAGAAAGCCGGCGAAGTGAACGCCCTGATCAAGGCGCACATCGCCCGGAGCTGACGGCGTCGGTCCCGCCTTTGTGTCCCCCTGCGACTCAGGCAAGGCCATGGACCTTGGCAAGGCCCTTGAGGAACGGCAAGCCCTTGGCCAGCACTTCCTGGCGGTCCCGCGCCACGGGCCGCCAGACAGACAGGGCCGCGGCGATCTCGGGCGGGAGTGTGACGAAGCTTTCGACCACCAGCCGCCCGGTGAAGCCGATGTCGGCGAGGGTGCGGAAGATGTCGTCCCAGTCGATGGTCCCGGTTCCCGGCACGCCGCGGTCGCTTTCCGACAGATGCACATAGGCGCAGTGGCTTCCGGCATTGCGAAAGCCGGCGCCGATGCCCTTTTCCTCGATGTTCATGTGATAGGTGTCGAGATGGATGGTGACGTTGGGCTCGTCCAGGAGTTCGAGGAAGCGCAGGGCCTGGGTGCTGGTGTTAAGGAGATGCGTCTCATAACGGTTGCAAGGTTCGAGACCCAGCGTGATGCCGAGCTTCCTGGCATGGCGGGCGGCGGGTTTCAGTGCCTTCGCCATGTTGGCGTACTCGGCCTCGGTCGGCGGCTTGCCAGAGCGGAAGCCCAAGGCCGAATAGGTCACGCCGCCCAAGTAGCTCGTGCCCACTTCATGGGCCTTGTCGAGGGCCTTGATGAGGAAGGCCTCGGCCTTCTCGGGTTGCACCTGCGCCATCTTGTCTTCCGGCAGACAGAGCGAGGCGGTGGGTTCGATGCCGTATCTGTCGAAGAGCTTGCGCGAGTGCGCGGCGTCGATCGCCTCGGGCACCAGCAGCGGAAACTCGATCACCTCGAGCCCGTGTTCGGCCGCCTCGGGCACGGCGAGTTCGGCCGCCTCGCGGCTCCAGGTGGCCGCCCACAGGCTCGCATGCATGCCGATCTTGACGCTCATGATCTTTCCTCCGGAATTCAGTGGGCGCCGACGATGTAACCCACGACTTCGCGCATCTGCGTCTTCCCGGTCTGAAGATCGGCCTCAATGCGGCCCTGGCGCAGGACCACGATGCGGTCGGTCACCTCGAACACGTCGTTGAGACGGTGACTGATCAGAATGACGGCGATGCCTTCGTCGCGCATCTGGCGGATGAGCTTCAGAACGCTCTCGACCTCGCGCACGGCGAGTGCCGCCGTCGGTTCGTCCATGATGACCAGCTTGGGGTTGAAGGTGAGGGCCCGGGCGATCGCCACGGTCTGCTGCTGGCCGCCGGAGAACATGCCGACGGGCCGGTGGATCGACGGAATGCGCGCTCCCAGCCGGTCGATCATTTTGCGAGCGTCGGCGTCCATCTTCGCCTTGTCGACGAAGCCGGGTAGAATGCCGAAGGCCCATTTCACCGGCTCGCGGCCAAGGAAGATGTTGGCGGCGACGTCCTGCTGCCGGGCGAGTGCGAGATCCTGGTAGATCATCTCGATGCCCAGCGCCCGCCGCTGGCCCGGGTTCAGCCCGGTCATCGGCTTGCCGTCGAAGCGGATTTCGCCGCCGTCGGTGCCGTAGAGCCCGGTGATGGTCTTCATCAGGGTCGACTTGCCGGCGCCATTGTCGCCAACAAGGCCGGTGACGGTGCCGGCCTCAATTGTGAGATCGACGCCGTTCAGCACCTGGACGGCACCGAAATGCTTGGCAACGGCCTTGACTTCCAGCAGGGTCATGACTTGCGCTCCCGCTCGGACTGGAGCTGGTCGATGTAGACGGCGATGATCAGCACCGCGCCGATGGCGATCTGCTGGTAGTAGGATTGCACCGCCAGGAGATTGAGGCCGTTCTGCAGGACACCCATGATCAGGGCGCCGACCAGGGCGCCGAGGATCGAGCCGCGACCGCCGAACAGGCTGGTACCGCCGATGATGGTGGCGGTGATGGCGGTAAGTTCATAAGTATAACCGGCTGTCGGATCGCCGGCATTGACCCGGGCCATGAAGATGAGGCCGGCAAGGCCCGCCAAGAGGCCTGAAATCGCATAGAGCTCGCGGCGCAGCCGCTCGACCGGAATTCCGGTGGCGCGCGCTGCTCCCTCGTTGTCGCCCATGGCGAGCGTGTGCATGCCGAAGCGGGAATAGGCCAGAACATAGTGGGCGATGAGGGCGGTGAGCACAAGTATGACGACCGGCGTCGGGACACCGAAGGGGCGGCCTTGGCCGAGATAGACCACGATATCCGGAAGCCCGTAGATGGCGCCGCCATTGGGGGCGATGATGAGAGCAACGCCGCGGGCGATACCGAGCATGCCGAGAGTCACGATGAAAGCCGGGATGCGGGTGCGGGTGATGAGCTGGCCATTGATGTAGCCGGCGAGTGCGCCCGAGCCGAGCGCGCCGATGATCGCCATGAACCATGGCCATTCGAGTTCGACGGAGAGATAGGCGCCGGCGACGCCCGAGAGGCCGAGGACCGATCCCAAAGACAGATCGAGGCCGGCCGAACTGAGGATCAGCGTGGCGCCGATCGCCAGCACGCCGATGGTCGAGGTCGCCAGCAGGATGTTGAGGAAATTGCTGACCGACAGGAAATAGGGAGACAACACGGTCATCGCCACGCACAGCAGGGCCAGGACAATGAGCGACTCGAGCCGCACATGGACCTTGCTGTCGAAGAAGAATTGCAACCGGCGCCAAGCGTCGCCGCGCCCTGCCGTATCGATGGCGGTCATCCAAAGGTCTCCGAAAGTGGCGCGCGGGGCAATCTCTCCCCGCGCGCCGCCTGCTGGCTACTTCACATACTTCAGCATCGGCTCGGTGCCCTTTTCAAGCACATCCTTGGTAAGTACCAGGGTCGGCACATAGATCACCTCGTCGACCTTGCCGCCGGCAACCACCTTCTTGACGTTTTCCACCGCCTGCTTGCCGACCAGATAGGGTAGCTGGGCGACGGACGCCGTGAGACGGCCGGCCTTGATCGACTTCACCGCATCGGAATTGCCGTCGACGCCGACGATCGTCACCTGCTTGCCCTTGTTGGCGGCGAATACGGTTTCGACCGCGCCCAGGGCCATGCCGTCGTTGGCGGCGAAAATCACCTTGAGATCGGGATATTTAGTCAGAATATCGTTGGTGATGTTGGCCGCCTTGCCGCGATCCCAGTCGCCGGGAAGCGAGGCTACGACCTCGAGGCCGGGGGCAACCTTCTTCAGTTCCTCGGCGAAGCCCTTGGCGCGCCGCTGGCCGGTGATGTTACCGGAGAGGCCTTCGATCACCAGCACTGGGCCCTTGGCGTCCTTGCCCACCTTCTTGGCGACATAGTCGGCTCCCTGGGCGCCCGCGGTTTCGTTGTTGGAGCCGATGTGGAAGGCGATGTTGACGCCGGCGTCCTTGGTGACCTTGGGATCGAGGTTGTTGTCAAGGTCGACGACCGGGATCTTCATCTCGTTGGCGCGCTTCAGGCAGGGCAGCAGGATGGTCGAGTTGATCGCCGCGGTGATCATCACCGCCGGCTTCTTTTCCAGCATGGTGTTACAGGTATTGAGCTGCGGTTCGGCGGCCTGGTCGCTTTCCACCGCCTGCAGGTAATACTCGACACCGGCGGCCTTGGCGCCGGCCTTTACACCTTGCTCCATGGCGCCCCAGAACGGGTTGGCCAGGGTCTTCATCAGCACGCCGTAGATCGGCTTGTCGGCGGCCGCCGCGGCGCTGCCGAAGGCGATCAGCACGGATGCAAGCAGCACGGTCTTGAGTTTGGTCATTGGGTCCTCCATTTGTTTTGGCGCTCATCGTCTGGTGGTCGGAACGCTCCGGCGTAAACGCCACCCGCCGGGCATCCGTTGGGTCATCGGTGTGCCGGTCGCGGGGCAGCGATTGAGCCGCGAAACTCAACCCGGCAGGAAAGTCTCCGCCGCACCAGGGGTTCCAGCGGATGGTCGATGCGCAGATGCAACTGCTCCCAGGCGGCCCGCGCCAGTTTCGCGACCGGCTGGATGACGGTGGCGACCGGTGGGTGCATCACCTGCATCCATTCGAAGTCATCGAAGCCGGCAATGGAAATCTCGCCGGGAATGGCGAGATCATGGGCACCGATGGCGCGCAGAACAGCAAGTGTCCCCTGGATATAGAGGGTGAAAACGGCGGTGGGCAGGGGAGCCTCGGCAAAGCGCCGGGCCATGGTGCGGCTGGCGCTGTCGAGGCCGGCGCCGCAAAAGAGCGTTTCGATATCCATGGGCTGAGCCAATGCCTCTGCCGCCTCGGCAACTCCGCGCAACCGCTCGGCCATGTTGGGAAGGCGCGGCAGGGAGGCGGCAACCAGCAGCCGGCGGTGGCCGAGGTCGTGGAAGTGCCTGACCATGGCGGCGCAGGCCTCGGCATTGTCGACGCCGACGCCGTCGAAGGGAATTCGGTCAGGTACCCGGTCGAGGATAACCAAGGGCATCGCCTCCTGCCGTAGGCGGGCAGCGCTCGCCAGTTGGCCGGTCGCCGGAATGACGATGAGGCCGCCCACCCGCCAGTCGAGCAGGGCCTCGATCTGGGCGGCCTCTTTCTCGGCCGACTCGGAACTGCTGACCGCCACCAGGCGGAAGCCCTGCTCCTCGGCCAGGCGCTCGATCTCGGCAACGAGGGCGCCGAAGAACGGGTTGCGAAAATCCGGGACGATGAGGCCGACGATCGCCCGCCGGTTGCGGCGGAGATTGGCGGCCAGCGCATCGCGCCGGTAGCTCAGCTCCTGGACAGCCTCGTTGACCCGCTCGGCATTGGCCGGGCTGACGGTCGTAACCCCGCGCAGGACCTTGGAGACGGTGGCCGGCGACACCCTGGCCCGCTGTGCCACGTCGTAGATCGTCGGACGGGCCGCGGCCACACGGACGGATTCCTTGCGCTGGTTGCTGGCAATCATTTTTCTACGCTAAACCGATTTACAATCGCCTGTAAACCGATTTATTTGACTTCGAACCGAATTTGCAAAGGATGGTCCTATGAGCGACCCGCGCCCCCTCGTGATTTCGATCCCAGAGCCCCGCCGTCTCGATCTGATCTTCACCAAGAGCGATCTCGAGCTCCTGCGCACCCGGTACCGCATCGTCGAGGGCGAAGCGGTCGGGGCCGAGGCGGTGTTGCGCCGCCACCTGCCGGAGGCTTCCTTCATCATCGGCCAGCCGCCCTTGCCGCGCGACCTGCTGCAGACGGCCGGACATCTCAAGGCGATATTCAACGTCGAGACCAACTTCCTCGACAACATGGACTACGACTATTGCTTCGCCCACGGCATCCATGTGCTGACCACCGGCAAGGTGTTCGCCGTGCCGGTTGCCGAGATCGGCCTCGGTCTCGCCCTTTGCCTCGAGCGCAACATCTGCGGCGCCGACCGGGCCTTCCGCCGCGGCGAGGAAAAGTGGGGCGGCGACAGCAACGCCGAGGCGAGATTGCTGACCGGCGGCAACATCGGCTTCATCGGCTTCGGCGATCTCGGCAAGGCTCTGCATCGGCTGCTGCCAGGCTTCCGGGCCCGCATCCGGGTATTCGATCCCTGGCTGCCGGCCGGCACGTTGCGCGACTTTGGCGTCGAGCCTGCGACCCTCGCCGCCGTGCTCGAGACCAGTGATGTGATTTTCGTCGTCGCCTCGGTCACCTCGGAGAATGGCGGCTTCCTCGGGGCCAAGGAATTTGCCGCGATGCGCCAGGGCGCCAGCTTCGTGCTCTTGAGCCGTGCCGGCGTGGTCGATTTCGAGGCCCTGATGGAAGCGGTAAGGTCGGGACACATCAAGGCAGCGAGCGATGTCTTTCCCGAGGAACCGCTGGCCGGGAATCATGGCGTGCGCGGCCTCGAGAATTTCGTGCTCTCGGCCCACCGGGCGGGCGCCCTCGATGCCGCCTTCAAGGTGATGGGCCACATGGTGCTCGACGATCTCGACCTCATGTCGCGGGGCCTGCCGCCGGTGGCCTGCCGGCGAGCCGAGCGCGAAACCGTGCGCCGCATGCGCTCCAAGCCCGTCACCCGCAACTGAAGGGCAGTACAGTCGAAGGATGGAGCGGGCGATGGGAATCGAACCCACGACATGCAGCTTGGGAAGCTGCCGTTCTACCACTGAACTACGCCCGCGTGAGGTGAAGACTAGTCGAGGCCCCTTCCGCCGTAAAGCCGCTTATCGGCGGGCGGGATCGAAGGGCTTGAAGTGCTTCGAAAGCTTGAGGCCCTGACGCTGGTAGTTGGAGCCGATGCCCTGGCCGTAGACCCGCTCGGGCGCCTCGGTCAGCGGCTCATAGACCAGGCGGCCGATGATCTGGCCGTCCTCGAGGATGAAGGGCACCTCGTGGCTTCTGACTTCCAGCACGGCTTTCGTCCCCTCGCCCAGCCCTGAGCTGTGGCCAAAGCCCGGATCGAAGAAGCCGGCGTAATGGACGCGGAATTCGCCGACCAGCGGATTGAACGGCACCATCTCGGCAGCGAAAGCCGGTGGCACGCGAACCGCCTCCTTGGACGCCAGGATGTAGAACTGGTCGGGATCGAGTACCAGCGAGCCCCGGCGCCAGATGGGTTCCCAGAAATCGGAAACCTCAAGGGCCGCCTTGCGGTCGACATCGATCAGGCCGGCGTGGCGCTTGGCCCGGAAGCCCACCGGCAAACCCGCATCGCCACCGGAAAGATCGACGGTCAGCGCCAGGCCGTTGTCGATATTGGCCTCGCCCGCCGAAATGAGACCCTCGCTGTCCTGCAGCTGCCGGATGATCGCATCGGAAGCAAGCGAAGCCCCGGCGCGGAAGCGGATCTGCGACAGCCTGGAACCGGTACGCGCCAGGATCGAGAAGGTGCGCGGGCTGATCTCGGCATAGAGTGGGCCCTGATAGGCCTCCGGCACCGTGTCGAATTCCTGGGCATAGTCGGTGATGACGCGGGTGAAGATGTCGAGGCGGCCGGTCGAGCTCTTGGGATTGGCGGCTGCCGATACACCCTTCGGCAGCGCCAGGCTTTCGAGCAGCGGCACGATATAGACGCAGCCCGTTTCCAGCACGGCGCCATCGGCGAGCGGCATGCGGTGCAGCGCCAGCTCGGCCAGCCGTTCGGCCACTGTGGCCCGGGGACCCGGCAGGAACGAGGCCCTGACCCTGTAGACCCATTCGCCGAGCCTGAGATCGAGGCTCGCCGGTTGCACCTGGTCGGCATCGGCCGGCCGTGCCAGGCGGATATCGCCCCTGTCGCAAAAGTCTCGGATGGCGCGGGCCGGCAGGATGCCCTGCCGCATGTCGGTTCTCTGCGTCATGGGCTCTCTTGGCGGATTTTCCGGGGCCAACGCAAGGGAATGCTTTGGCCGGTGGAAAACCGTGGCGGTTTGGTTAAACTGGCCGCCATGTACGAGCGCATCACCCGCGGCATCAAGATCGTCGTCCGACCGCAATTTCTCGACGGCCAGTCGAAGCCGGACGAGGGCCATTTCGTCTGGTCCTATACAATCACGGTGGAAAATCACAGCCGCGAGACGGTGACGCTGCGTACCCGCTACTGGCGGATCACCGATGCCCACGGGAAAGTTCAAGAGGTACGTGGCGCCGGTGTGGTCGGCGAGCAGCCGACGCTCAAGCCCGGCGACAGTTTCCGCTATACCTCGGGCTGCCCGCTCAAGACCTCGTCGGGCTTCATGGTCGGCGCCTACCAGATGCAGACGGCGGGGGGCGAATTGTTCAATGTCGAAATCCCCGCCTTTTCGCTCGACAGTCCGCACGAAAAGCAATCGATCAACTGAGCCACATGAGCGGCCAATATTTCACCACCGAAGCCATGCTCGCCCGCCTCGTCAGTTTCGACACGACGAGCCGGGATGGCAACATGCCGCTGATCGAGTTCGTCGAACACTATCTCGACGGCTGGGGCGTTCCCCATTTCCGCGTCGACTACGAGGCGGGAAAGAAGACCAACCTCTTCGCCACCATAGGTCCCGCCATCGCCGGCGGCATCGTGCTGTCTGGCCACACCGATGTCGTTCCCGTCGATGGTCAGGCCTGGGCGAGCGACCCCTTCAGCCTCACCCAGCGCGCTGACCGGCTTTATGGCCGCGGCACCTGCGACATGAAGGGCTTCATTGCCGTAGCTCTCGCCATGGTGCCGCAATTCCGCGAAGCCGGGCTTGCAATCCCCATCCATCTGGCGCTGTCCTGCGACGAGGAGGTGGGCTGCAAGGGGGTAAGGCCACTGGTTGCCCATTTGCGCGATCATCTGCCGCGGCCCAGGGCCGCACTCATCGGCGAGCCCACCTCCATGCAGGTGGTGAACGCCCACAAGAGTGCCTTGACCTTCGCCACCGAAGTCACGGGCCACGAGGCCCATTCGAGCCTCACCCACCAGGGGGTCAATGCCATCATGGTGGCGGGCGAGCTCATCTCCGAACTCAGCCGCATCCGGCGCGAAGTGGAAGCCCGCGGCGATGCTTCGGGACGTTTCGATCCGCCCTACTCCACCGTGCATGTGGGCCTGATCGAGGGTGGCACCGCCAAGAACATCATTCCGCGCCGCAGCACCTTCGCCTGGGAAACACGGCTTTTGCCCGATGCCGATCCCGACGAAGTGCCGCAGCGCTTCGCCAGTTTCTCGCGCAGCCTCGAGCCCGCCATGAAGGCCGTGGCACCTGACGCCGGCATTGCCACCGAATGCGTCAACCGGGTGCCGGCACTCGCCCCGGAATCGGATTCTCCCGCCGAGTACCTGGCGCTGCACTTGGCCTCCGCCAACGGCACGCACGCGGTATCCTATTGTACCGAGGCGGGCCTCTTCCAGCAGATCGGTATTCCCGCCGTCGTTTGCGGGCCGGGCTCGATCGAGCAGGCCCACAAGCCGGACGAATTCGTCGCAGTATCCGAACTGCGCAAATGCGAGGCGTTCATGCAGCGCCTGATCGCCCGCTGCCGGTAGAGAAAGGCACTCCCATGCGCATCGATGCCATTGCAATCGGCAAGAACCCACCCGAGGAAGTCAACGTTATCGTCGAGGTGCCGGTGGGCGGCGAGCCGATCAAGTACGAAATGGACAAGGAGGCGGGAACCCTGGTGGTCGACCGCTTTCTCTATACCTCGATGCGCTATCCGGGGAACTACGGCTTCATTCCCCATACCCTGTCGGGCGACGGCGACCCGTGCGATGTGCTGATCGCCAACCAGCGCGGCATCATTCCAGGTGCCGTCGTCTCATGCCGTCCGGTGGGGGTGCTCAAGATGCAGGACGAGGCCGGCGGCGATGAAAAGATCGTCGCCGTGCCGGTGCCAAGACTCACCCGCCGCTATGAGAACGTGCATGAATACACCGACCTGCCGGAGATCACCCGCCAGCAGATCGAGCACTTCTTCGAGCACTATAAGGACCTCGAGAAGGGCAAATGGGTCAAGCTTATCGGCTGGGGCGGCGCGGCCGAGGCCCGCCGCATGATCATCGAGGGAATCGAACGGGCCAAGGCAGCGAAGACGTAGCTACATCGCCGGCGTCGCAATACCCTTGATGGCGCAGGCGGCTTTGACCGTGTTGTGCAGCAAGCAGGCGATAGTCATTGGGCCGACGCCGCCGGGAACCGGAGTGATCGCGCCCGCCACCTTCTCGCAGGAGGCGAAATCGCAGTCGCCGACCAGTCTGGCCTTGCCATCGCGCTCGATCCTATTGATGCCGACATCGATGACGCAGGCTCCAGGCTTCAGCCAGTCGCCCTTGACCATCTCCGGCCGACCAACCGCGGCGATCACCAGATCGGCGCGGCGCACCACACCCGGCAGGTCCCTGGTCTTCGAGTGTGCGATGGTCACCGTGCAGTTCTCGGCCAGGAGAAGCTGGGCCACCGGCTTGCCGACAATGTTAGAACGGCCGATCACCACCGCCTCCAGCCCTTCCAGCTTACCGAGCGTATGTTTGGCCAGCATGACGGACCCCACCGGCGTGCAGGCAACCAGCGCCTCCTGCCCCGTCGACAGTCTGCCGACATTCACCACGTGGAAGCCGTCGACATCCTTGGCCGGATCGATGGCCGAGAGCACCTTGGCCGAGTCGATGTGCTTGGGCAACGGCAGTTGCACCAATATGCCGTGGCAGGCGGGATCCCGGTTGAGCTTTTCGACAAGCGCCAGGAGATCGGCCTCGGAAGTGGAGGCGGGCAGCCTGTGCTCCCAGGAATTCATGCCAACTTCGACGGTCTGCTTGGCCTTGTTCGCCACATAGACCCTGGAGGCCGGGTCCTCGCCCACCAGCACCACGGCAAGGCCGGGAGTGAAGCCATGCTTGGTCTTCAGCTCCTGAACCGCTCCGGCAATCCGCCCCCTGAGGTCCTTGGCAAAGGCCTTTCCGTCAATCAGTTTCGCCATCGTCTTTCCCAATCCGGTTTTCGAGTATGGCGATCAATGCCTGAAGCTTTTCGGCATTTCCAGAGACAAGAATAGTCTTGTGGCGATCGGTCTCGCCGGCAACGATCGACAGCGCCGACTTGGGCAGGCCCGCCGCCTTGGCCAGGATGGCAGTGACGGCGGCGTTGGCCTTGCCCTTGTCGGGAGGTGCCGCAACTTTCACCGCCAGCGACACCGCGCCATCGGCCGCCCGATGGAGACCGGCGATCCGGTCCTGGGAGGATTTCGGAGTGACCCGGACGGAAAGCAGGAGACCGCCCCGCCCGGGTCTCAGGGCAGCGGTCACAGCACGCTGTAGGCGACGTAGACCACCAGATAGCGCACGAATTGCAGGCCGATGAGTAGAACGATGGGGGAAACGTCAATTCCACCCAGATCGGGCAGCAGGTTGCGGATGGGCGCCAGCAGCGGCTCGGTCAGCCGCCGCAGCGCCATCGCCACCTGCCTGACATAGGGGTTCGACCCGTTAATGACGTTGAAGGCGATGAGCCAGCTCATCACCACGGCGGCCAGCACGATCCAGAAATAGATATCGAGTACGGTGAGGATCAGCCAGAGAATCGGGTTCATCATCATTGCGGAAGCCCTGTTGAAATCCCCCCTCATCTAGGGCCTGAAGCCCCGGCAAGCAAGCTTGACGCGCGGGCGCCCGGGCCTTAAGTACCGCCCGTTCCACCGGGGGGCAGTAGCTCAGTTGGGAGAGCGCGGCGTTCGCAATGCCGAGGTCAGGGGTTCGATCCCCCTCTGCTCCACCACCACTATTGCCTAAACTGGAGACCGCGGCGTGACCTACGATCTGGTGGTGATCGGCGGCGGCATCAACGGTTGCGGCATCGCCCGCGACGCGGCCGGCCGCGGTCTCAAGGTGTTTCTGGCCGAACGCGACGACCTCGCCTCGGGCACTTCCTCGGCCTCGACCAAGCTCATTCACGGGGGCCTGCGCTATCTCGAGCACTATGAGTTCCGCCTGGTGCGCGAGGCGCTGATCGAGCGCGAGGTGCTGTTGCGGGCAGCACCCCACATCATCCGGCCCTTGCGCTTCGTGTTGCCGCATCACAACGGCCTCAGGCCCTGGCCGCTGATCCGGCTGGGCCTGTTTCTCTACGACCATCTCGGCGGGCGCGACATATTGCCGGGAACGCGCAGCGTCGACCTGCGCCGCGACGAAACCGGCCGACCGCTCAAGGACCGGTTCGTGCGCGGCTACGAATATTCCGACTGCTGGGTCGAGGATGCCCGGCTGGTCGTTCTCAATGCCCGCGATGCGGTGGGTCGCGGTGCGGCGATCCGCACCCGCACCAGGGTGGTGCGGGCCCGTCGCGATGGTGAGGCCTGGGACGTGCGGCTTTCATCCGACGCCGGCGAGGAAACGGTGCGCGGCAAGGTTCTGGTCAATGCCGCCGGTCCCTGGGTGAGCCAGGTCCTCGGCGAGGTGATCGGCCATAGTGCCCCCGACCGCATCCGCATGGTGAGGGGCAGTCATCTGGTGGTCGACCGGCTTTACGACCACGACCGCTGCTACATCTTCCAGAACGCCGACGGGCGCATCTGCTTTGCCATTCCCTACGAGCAGAATTTCACCCTGATCGGCACCACCGACGAGGATCACCAGGGCGACCCGACGAACCCACGCATTTCCGCTGCCGAGACCGACTATCTCCTGGCGGCGGTGAGCGAATACTTCCGCACCCCGGTGACGCGGGCACAGGTGCGCTGGTCCTATTCCGGCATCCGTCCGCTCTATGACGATGGCGCCAGCAAAGCCCAGGAGGCGACCCGCGATTATGTGCTCAAGCTCGATCCATTGCCGGGAGCAGCACCGCTGTTGTCGGTGTTCGGCGGCAAGATCACCACCTTCCGCAAGCTCGCCGAGGCGACGCTGGAAAAACTGGCACCCTTCTTCCCGCAGATGGGCAAGCCCTGGACCGTGTCGGCGGCGCTACCCGGCGGCGATTTTGCCTTTACCGAGATCGAGCCGCGCATTACCGAACTGGCCGGCACGTTTCCCTTCCTCACCCCCGCCAACGCGCGCCGCCTGTTCCGCGCCTATGGCACCGATGCCGCGCGCATCTGCGACGGCGCCAAGACCGCCGCCGACATGGGACAGGCCTTCGGCCTACTCAGCGAACGCGAGATCGATCACCTGATTGCCAATGAATGGGCCCGCACCGCCGATGACATCCTGTGGCGGCGCTCCAAGCTCGGACTGCACCTTTCCGCCGCCGATCAGGAGAGCCTGCGCCGTCACATGGCGACGCGGGTGGGTTCGCCGGGTGCCGAGAACGCCAGAGGATAGACTATGCCGCCACTGATCCTTGCCATCGACCAGGGCACCACCTCGTCGCGCGCCATCGTCTTCGATACCAAGCTCAACCCGCGCGCCGTCAGCCAGAAGGAATTCAAGCAGCATTTCCCCAAGTCCGGCTGGGTCGAACACGATCCCGAGGACATCTGGGCCTCGGTTCTCGCCACGGTGCGCGGCGCGATCCGGAAGGCCAAGGCGAAGCCCGCCGACATTCGCGGCATCGGCATCACCAACCAGCGCGAGACCGTGGTGATCTGGGACCGCATGACCGGCAAGCCCATTCACCGGGCTATCGTCTGGCAAGACAGGCGCACCGCCGAGATGTGCGCCTCCCTCAAGGCTCGGGGACTCGAGCCCATGTTGTCCGCCAAGACCGGGCTGCTGCTCGATCCCTATTTTTCCGGAACCAAGATCGCCTGGCTCCTCGATCAGGTGAAGGGGGCAAGGGCCCGGGCCGAGCGCGGCGAACTCTGTTTCGGCACCATCGACTGCTTCCTCATCTGGCGGCTGACCGGCGGCAAGGTCCATGCAACGGACGCCACCAACGCCTCGCGCACACTGCTCTACAACATTCACAGCGGAAGTTGGGACGACGAGCTGCTGGCGGTGTTTGGCGTGCCGCGGGCGATGCTGCCGGAGGTCAAGGACTGCGCTGCCGACTTTGGCGTGACCGAAGCGCAACTGTTCGGCGTGAGCCTTCCGATCTGCGGTGTTGCCGGCGACCAGCAGGCGGCGACCATCGGCCAGGCCTGCTTCGAGCCGGGCATGATGAAGGCGACCTATGGCACCGGCTGCTTTGCCCTCCTCAACACCGGCAGCCAGGCCGTGCGCTCGCACAACCGCCTCCTCACCACCGTGGCCTATCAGCTCGACGGCCGCCGGACCTATGCCCTCGAAGGCGCCATCTTCATTGCCGGTGCGGCGGTACAGTGGCTGCGCGACGGCCTGAAGATCGTCAAGCGGGCGAGTGATACGGGAACGCTCGCCAAGTCCGCCGATCCGAACCAGCAGGTCTATCTGGTGCCGGCCTTCGTAGGGCTGGGCGCGCCCTACTGGCGGGCCGATGTGCGCGGCGCCCTGTTCGGGCTTACCCGCGCCACTACGCCCCGGGAAATATCCCGCGCCGCCCTCGAGGCCGTCTGTTATCAGACCCGCGATCTGCTCGAAGCCATGCGCAAGGACTGGGGCTCGACCGGCAAGGCCATTCTCCGGGTCGACGGCGGCATGACCGCCTCGGATTGGACCATGCAGTTCCTCGCCGACATCCTCGATGCAGCCGTCGACCGCCCGAAAGTCCTGGAAACCACAGCCATCGGCGCCGCCTATCTCGCGGGCCTCAGGGCCGGTCTCATGCCGCAGCCCGGCCAATTCGCCAAAGGCTGGAAGCGCGACCGGCGTTTCACACCGCGCATGAAGGACGCCGAACGCTCGGCGAAATGCGCCGGCTGGGCCGATGCGGTCGAGCGCCTGCTGCAACAATAGCCCGCGACCTCGTCCGGCCTGTGATCTTGCCAATGGCGTCAACTTGCGCCAACCTCGTTGTGATGCCGGATCGGGCATCGGGTGGAGAAACGGTCTCATGCGCAAGTTTCAGGAAGGTGCCACCATGCAGGTGGCGGTCATCGTCCGCGACATGGAGGCAGCCCTTCGGCGCCATTGGGATCAATGCCGGATCGGCCCGTGGGACATCTATACTTTCGCGCCGGGAAAAGTGCAGAATTATATCTACCGCGGTAAGCCGGCCAATCACACCTGCCTGATCGCCGTCGCATGGAGCGGCGACACCCAGCTCGAGTTGATCCAGCCGCTCACTGGCTACAGTATCTATGACGAACACCTGGAGCGCCACGGCGAGGGGCTGCACCACATCAAGCTCTACTATTCCGACTGTCAAAAGGCCATCGCCGGCTACGCCAAACGCGGCTATCCGGTGATTCAGTGCGGCCGTTTCGATGAGGACGAACACTACTATCTGGAGACCGAAAAGGACTTCGGCTATATCGTCGAACTCGGCAACGCCGGCCACATCCGATCTGCCGAGAGGCGGTATCCGCCGGCAGAAGCCGGCGGTGGCGTTTAGCCCTCGCCGTCGCCGGCAAGGTCGCGCAGGATCGGGCAATGGGGCCGGCTATCGCCGTCGCAGGCGGCGGCAAGATGCTTGAGAGTGTCGCGCAAGGCTTGCATGCGGGCGATTTGCGCTTCCAGTTCGGCAATGCGCTCCGAGGCCAGCCGCTTCACCTCGCGGCTGGGGCGCCTTTGGTCATTCCACAAGCGCAGGAGATCGCGGATGCGCTCGGTCGAGAACCCGAGTTCGCGGGCGCGGAGGACAAAGCGCAGCCGGTGCACATCGGATTCGTCATAGAGCCGGTACCCACTATCTTTGCGTACAGCCGAGGGAATGAGACCGATATCCTCATAGTAGCGTATCATTTTTGCCGTTACGCCGGATGCGGCGGAAGCTTCACCGATCTGCATCTGGGATTGCCTCAGAATTGCCGCTTGACCTTCCTACCGTTGGAAGGTTTATGTGAGATGCCACCGCAAGGATTGCTTGTCCAGGAGAAATTAGATGACAGACCATTCCCACCACGGCCGCGGTGGCGCCGGAAAATCCGAGGACAGCAAGCCGGAAGCGCCGGATTTCACGTTTGACCCCGGCAAATCCAGGGCTGTCGCCGATTGCTGCGGCGGCGCGCAGGACAAGCCCCAGGCCGCATCGGATCAATCGGGGTGTTGCAGCGGACATGGCCATGACCACGCCGGACACGATCACGCCCGGCCCGGCACGTTAGCGGCGTCGCCGGCCACCGGCAGCGCCCAGTTCGCCATCGACCCCGTATGCGGAATGAGCGTCGACCCGCGGACCGCGACGCTGAAGGCGGAGCACGGCGGGCACACCTATTATTTCTGTTCCGCCGGCTGTCGAACCAAGTTCATCGCTGATCCGGCCAAGTACCTCGACCCGGAGTTGGTCAAGGCCGCAGCCGATGCCCAACCCAAAGACGCGATCTATACCTGCCCCATGCATCCGGAAATCCGCCAGGTCGGACCGGGTTCCTGCCCGATCTGCGGCATGGCGCTCGAACCCGTCATGGCTACGGCGGAGACGGGCCCCAACCCCGAACTGATCGATATGACGCGCCGCTTCTGGATCGGCCTCGTCGTCACGCTTCCGGTTCTGGCACTCGAGATGGGCGGCCATCTGACCGGCCTGATGATGCTGCTCGGCCGCCAGACCTCGAACTGGATTCAGTTGGCTCTGGCCACGCCGGTCGTGCTGTGGGCGGGCTGGCCGTTCTTCGTGCGCGGCTGGCAGTCGCTGGTCACCCGCAATCTCAACATGTTCACGCTGATCGCCATGGGCACCGGTGTGGCCTGGGTATACAGCACGGTTGCAACGATTGTTCCGCAAATCTTCCCCGCCATATTCCGGCAGGTTGACGGAGCTGTGGCCGTCTATTTCGAGGCGGCGTCGGTTATTACCGTCCTGGTGCTGCTAGGTCAGGTGCTGGAACTGCGGGCCCGCGAGCAGACCTCGGGAGCCATCAGGGCCCTGCTCGACCTCGCCCCCAAGACGGCGCGGCGCCTGACCGACGACGGCGACGACGAGGAAGTCGCCATCGACCGCATCGTTGTAGGCGACCGGCTGCGGGTGCGCCCCGGCGAAAAGGTGCCGGTCGACGGCACACTGACCGAAGGCCATGTGTCGATCGACGAATCCATGGTGACCGGCGAATCCCTGCCGGTCAGCAAGGAGCCGGGTGCGAAGGTGATCGGCGGCACGCTCAATGCCTCGGGCAGTTTCATCATGCAGGCTGAGAAAGTGGGCCGCGACACCATGCTGGCCCGCATCGTGCAGATGGTGGCCGATGCCCAGAGAAGCAGGGCGCCCATACAACGGTTGGCCGATCGGGTTTCCGGCTGGTTCGTGCCGCTGGTCATCCTGATTGCTGTTGCCGCCTTTGCCGTTTGGTCGATCTGGGGGCCGGAACCGCGCTATACCTATGGTCTCGTCGCCGCCGTGGCGGTGCTGATCATCGCCTGCCCCTGTGCGCTCGGCCTGGCCACGCCGATGTCGATCATGGTGGGGGTCGGCCGCGGCGCCCAGGCAGGTGTCCTCATCAAGAACGCCGAGGCGCTCGAGCGCTTCGAGAAGGTCGACACGCTGGTGGTCGACAAGACCGGTACGCTGACTGAGGGCAAACCGGCGGTCACCGCCGTTGTTCCCACCGAGGGCTTCGACGAAACCGAACTGCTGCGCCTTGCGGCCAGCGTCGAGCAGGCGAGCGAGCATCCGCTGGCGGCGGCTATCGTCGCCGCGGCCAAGTCGCGCGGCATTCCGCTTGCCAAAGTCATGGGCTTCGACGCGCCCACCGGCAAGGGAGCGATCGGCATGGTCGACCGCCAGCGCATCGTTCTGGGCAACGCCAGGTTCCTCGGCGAACTGAAGATCGCCACGGAGGGTCTCGCCGCCGCCGCCGAGCAGCTGCGCCAGGACGGCGCCACCGTCATCTTCATCGCCGTCAACGGCAAGGCGGCGGGCGCCATCGCCATCGCCGATCCGGTGAAAGCCTCGACACCCCAGGCGCTCAAGCAATTGATCGACGCCGGCATACGCATCGTCATGCTCACCGGCGACAATCGCACCACCGCCAATGCCATTGCCAGGAGGCTGGGGCTAACCGAAGTGGAAGCCGATGTGCTGCCGGATCGGAAGGCGGACATTGTCGCCAGGCTCAAGCGCGAGGGCCGCATCGTCGCCATGGCGGGCGACGGCGTCAATGACGCTCCGGCACTCGCCGCAGCCGATGTCGGTGTCGCCATGGGAACCGGCACCGACGTGGCCATCGAAAGTGCCGGCGTCACCCTGCTGAAGGGCGATCTCATGGGGCTGGTCCGGGCCCGCCACCTGTCGCGGGCGGTGATGGGCAACATTCGCCAGAACCTTTTCTGGGCGTTCTTTTACAACGCCGCGGGCGTGCCCATCGCAGCCGGTATCCTCTATCCGGCCTTCGGCCTGCTGCTCTCGCCGATCATCGCAGCGGCGGCCATGGCGCTCAGTTCCGTCAGCGTCGTCGGCAACGCCCTGCGGTTGCGGACGGTTAACCTCTGAGTTGCGGGCAGAGGGCAGACATCCACGAACAAAGCTTGCCACCGAAACGCGAAACCCCGCCAACTCATTGAGTTGACGGGGTTTTTGGTTGCGGGAACAGGATTTGAACCTGTGACCTTCAGGTTATGAGCCTGACGAGCTACCGGGCTGCTCCATCCCGCGTCATGGATGAGGTGGCTATGTAGCAACCGAGCGGCGGAAAGGGAACCCCCAATTCGGGTTTTGTTTTGGGCTGCGGCGATATCGCCGCACTCGTTGATTGTGACGGCGGAAGCCGCCATGGTCACGCCCCGTTCAAGGGGAGTTCCAAATCATGTCCGCCATTCGTGCCGACCGGCCGGCGGGCGAGGCGATCCGCGCGCTCGCACGCAAGACCCTGACGGGTCTGGCGCATGATCTGGCGACCGCAGAGGCGGGTGGCGAGGTCCATGGCGCCCGCAAGCGCCTCAAGTTCCTGCGCGGGCTCATCCGTCTGGTGGCCCCTTGCCTTGGCAAGAAAACGGTCGCCGAGGCCAACGGTCTGCTGCGGGCGGCGGCCGATGCGCTCGCCGGCCCCCGGCGCGCCGCCGCCCTCCAGGAGACGGTGGCGAAACTGCTCCGGGACGACCCCGCCCTCGCCCCGGCACTTTCCGAATTGGCCAACCTTGCCGCCGCCGCCCATCGCGATGACGCGGCGCCCGCGGCGGTGCGCGAGGCCTGTGCTCTGGCGCTCGCCAATGCCGAGAAGCTCCGCGCCCAACTCGGCCGCTGGCCCCTTGCCCGAAGGGACATCGGCCTCTTCCTCGAAGGGCTGGGAGATACCTATGGCCGGGCCCGCCGGAAACTCCGCAAAGCCTTCGCCGCCGAGGACCTCGTCCTCCTGCACGAGGCCCGCAAGTCGGTCATTCATCACCTGCACCAGCTGCAGATGCTGAAGCCGCTGTGGCCCGACCTCATCAAGGTGTGGACGGCAGAACTGCTGGACCTGCGTGAAGACCTCGGCGACCTCAACGATCTCGAAGAGCTTCGCCGACTTGCCGAAGCCGATCCCGGCGGGTTTACCACCCCCGCCTATCGCGACCAGACGCTCGCCGCCATTGCCGGGAGGCGGCGCAAGCTGCTGCGCCAGGCGGCAGCCCGCCACCGGCACCTTTTTGCCGAAAAGCCTACGGCCTTGACCCGGCGCATCGGCGCCATGTGGCAGCCCCTGCTCGACTGAGCTCCGCCGCTTCTATCGCGCCGGTTCAGGCAAACCACCAGCGTTCGGCGATCTTCATGCCGTCCATCGGCCAGTTGGCGGCGGTGTCGCCGTGGGCCAGGGTATTGGCATGGGCGTCGACGAAGGAATTGAACACGATGTTAACCAGGCCGCCGTCGTCGTGCAGGAGCTGCTGCATCTCGGCATACATGGCGGCGCGCTTGGCGTCGTCGGTCTCGGTACGGGCGGCGATCAGGAGCTCGTTGAAGCGCGGGTTCTTCCAACGGGTGTCGTTCCAGGCGGCATCGGCGGCAAAACCGGTGGTGAACATCCAGTCGGCGCTGGGGCGGCCCGACCAGTAGGAAGCGACGAACGGCTTCTTCAGCCAGACATTGTCCCAATACGAATCTTCCGGCTCGCGGATAACATTGATGTCGATATTACAGGCCTTGGCGGAAGCCTGCCACAGGAGGGCCGCATCGGTGGCGCCGGTCCAGGCGGTTTCGGCCACTGACAAGTCGACCTTGAGGCTGTCGAGACCGGCCTTCTTCAGCAGGCTCTTGGCCATCTCCGGATTGTAGACATGCTTGGGCTCGGGATCGATGGCGAACTTGACCGCCGGCGCAAGTGTGTTGTCGTTGCCTACGGTGCCATGGCCGAGGAAGACCTTTTCCAGGATTTCCACGCGGTTCACCGAGTACTTTAAAGCGTTGCGAACATCCTGGTTGTCGAAGGGCTTGGCGGTGACGTCCATGACATAGATGTCCTGGGCGTAGCCGGTCTTCTCGAAGATCACCAGATTGGGATTCTGCTTGAGCAGGTCGAGGGTCTTGAGATCGGCGGCCTGCATGTAGTCGGTTTCGCCGGAATTCAGCGCATTGGTGCGGGCGGTGGTATCTTTGATCGACAGACATTCGACGCGGTCGAACCACGCCTTGCCGGTCTTGTAGTAGTTGGGATTGCGGTTGAGCGTCACCCTCACGCCCGGCTCGAATTTCTCCAGCACATAGGGACCGGTGCGGATGCCCGACGACCAGTCGGCGCTGCCGTCGGCATTGGCCGGCATGATCGGCATGTGGTAGTCGGAGGCGATGTACGAAAAATCGGCATTGCCGCCGGTGAGCGTGATCACCACCGTATACTTGCCGTCGGCCTTGATCGATTCCATCGCCTTGAGCAGCGCCTTGGCGGCGGACTTGGTGTCCTTCACCGTGTGATGCAGGTAGGAGGCGACGACGTCGTTGGCGGTCACCTCCTTGCCATTGTGGAAGGTCGAACCCTTCCTCAGCTTGAACACCCACTTCTTGGCGCCGTCGGAGGGCTCGAAGCTCTCGGCGAGATCGGGCACGGCGTTGCCGGCGGGATCGAGCTCGGTCAGGCTGTTGGAGGCGGTGCCCCACAGCGCCGTGCCCATGAACTGGTCATAGTAGAGGCCGGGATCGAGGGAGTCGGTGGTCGCCCCCTGGGACAGGCCGAGGCGCAGGGTTCCGCCCTTCTTGGGCGCGGCCCGGACGGCGCGGCTGAACAGTGTGTCGGCGGCGGCCAGTGTCAGGCCCGAAGCCAGGGCCAGCCGGGTGAAATCGCGGCGCGATAGCCTGCCCCGTCCGGCCAGGCTGGCGGCCTGGCGCAATTTGTTGTCGATGTCGTCCATTGTTCCGTCCTCCAGGGAAGCGCCGCACGATACACCCCGCCGTACCGGGCAACGCTGTTCATTATTTTGGTGGGAATGGTGAATGCCGTTCACACTCCCGGACGCGACACTCGGACGTGCCCCCTCTCCAAAAGGCATGGCCGCGGCGGTTTTCCATCCGGCAGAATCACATGACAAAACGGCCCCGTCAATCGCTTGACGAGGCCGAAGAACCGGAAATTTAGCAATTCTGGCGTTACGCTACGCCATCCACCAGCGCTCGAAGATATAGCCGCCATCATCGTCGAAATTGCTGTTGAGGTCTCCGTGGGCCACCCGCTTCGAGTTAGCCGAGACGAAATTGTTGAACATCAACACGATCACGCCGCCGTCGTCGTGCAGGATCTGCTGCATTTCGGCATACATGGCGGCGCGCTTGGTCTCATCGGTCTCCGAGCGGGCGGCAACCAGCAGCTCGTTGAAGCGCGGGTTCTTCCAAGAGGTGTCGTTCCAGGCGGCGTCGGCCGCGTAGGCGGTTGTCATCATCCAGTCGACGGTTGGGCGGCCGCCCCAATAGGACATGCTCCAGGGTTTCTTCATCCAGACATTATCCCAATAGCTGTCGTCAGGCTCGCGGATCACATTGATGTCGATACCAGCCGCCTTGGCCTGGGCCTGCATCAGCAGGGCAGCATCCACGGCGCCGGAGAAGGCGGCATTGGATGTCGAAAAATCGACCTTCAGGCCTTCCATACCGGCCTTCTTCAGGTGGAATTTCGCCTTTTCCGGATCGTAGGAATAAACGGGCTGGGGATTGGTGGCGAATTTGATCGACGGCGCGATCGGATTGTCGTTGCCGGGGGTGCCGTAGCCGAGGAGTATCTTGTCGACGAGTTCCTTGCGGTCGATCGCCCACTTGAGCGCCAGCCTGACATGGACATCGTCGAATGGCTTCTGGGTCACGTTCATTGGCGCCACATAGTGGCCGAAACCGGTCACATTGACGATCTCGATCTCGGGGTTTTGTTTGAGCATATCAATGGTCTTGAGATCGGCCCGGTTGATGTAGTGCACTTCGCCCGACAGCAGGGCGTTGGTGCGGGCGGCCGTGTCGACGATGGAAAGTATCTCGACGGAGTCGAACCAGGCGGAATCCGGCTTGAGATAGTTGGGATTGCGTTTGGCCGTGACCCTGATGCCTGGCTCGTAATTCTCAAGGATGTAGGGGCCGGCGCTGATGCCCTTCTCCCACTCGATGCCGCCGCCATCCTTGGCCGGATAGATCGGCAGATGATAATCGGATGTCACATAGGGGAAGTCGGCCGAGCCGCTGTTCAGCGTGAACACCACGGTTTCCGGCCCGTCCGCCTTTATGTCCTTGACGATGGCCAGTACCGACTTGACGGCCGACTTGGATTTTTCGCCGCGGTGATAGTTGTAGGTCTCGACCACGTCCTGCGCCGTCACCGTCTTGCCATTGTGGAAGGTCAGCCCTTTGCGAAGCTTGAACACCCACTTGGAGGCACCGTCTGACGGCTCGATCGATTCCGCCAGATGAGGCACTATCGCCGTCTTCTGGTCGATCTGGGTCAGCTGCGCGCCGAATATTCCGACCGACATGTCGAACTGCAAGCCGTTTGTCCAGGTCGAAGGATCGAGCGTATCGGTTGTCGCTCCATGGCCGACGCCGATCTTGAACGTTCCGCCCTTCTTGGGCGCGGCGCGGGCGGCGGTGGCAAACAAGGTGTTGGCGGCGGCGATGGTGACGCCGGAGGCAACGGCAAACTGCATGAAGTCGCGGCGCGACAGCTTGCCGAGGCTCACTGCCTTCTGCGCCTGCTTCAGTTTCATGTCGAACTCGGTCATGGGCTTCTCTCCTTGACTGACCAAAGCGGTGTTTGGTTCTGGGACTGTCTTCGATGCTGCAGCGCAACCGGCGTGGCGATCCCTGTGCCAGGCCCGATGTTCCAGCCGTCTCCACGGTTATTGTTCTTGCGGATGGCCGGGATGCCATTCGTGACAGCAAAACTGTCACGCCATCCGATCCCGGTCAATGCGGGGATCGGTGAAATTCGGAAATTTGAGGTGAAGATTGCTCATGCCTGCGATCCATTACAGATCGATCGCGACACATGGGCCAATAACCCTATCTACGCTGCGTCGAAACCTGCCGGATCGAAACGGTAGACAGTCGAGCAGAACTCGCAGGTGACGGTGATGGTGCCGTCGGTCACCATGTCGGCCCGGTCCTCCGCCGGGAAGCGCCGCAGCATGGCGTCGATGGTGGCGGTCGAGCAGGTGCAATGGCGGGCCAGAGGCGTCGCTGGGTAAACCGTTACCCCGTCTTCGTGATAGAGCCGGTACAAGAGCTGCTCGGGCGAAACCGTCGGATCGAGCATCTCATGGACTTCGACGGTGTCGAGCAGGAGCCGCGCCCTGACCCAGTCGTCGTGCTCGGCGGGTTGCTCGACAGCGCCGGGCGGAGCGTTCCCTGGCGTCAGCGGCAAGGGACTTGACCCGCCCTCGCGCGGCAGGTGCTGCACCATGATGGCGCCGACCCGCCAGCTCTCGGCCGCCGAACCGCGGGTGATCAGTGGCCCCGCCGCCAGGCGGAGCCTGGTCGGTATCTGTTCGGACTGGGCGAAATAGGCGTGCGCGGCCGCCGCCAGATCGCTGCCGTCGAGCGGCACGATGCCCTGGTAGCGCTCCATGTCTGGCCCCTGGTCGACGGTCATGGCGAGGTAGCCCTTGCCCAACAGGTCGGCCTGCCGCGGCGCCGGGCCTAGGGCATTCAACCGGGCACGGTCGAAGCGGGCATAGCCGCGCACCCCGCCGGGGCCGGCGAAGTCCGCCACCAGCATGTCGACGGGCCCGTCGGTCTTGGTCTGCAGGATGAACTTGCCGGCGAACTTGAGGCTGGCGCCCAGCATGGCGGTCAACGCCACGGCCTCCGCCAAAAGCGCCGAGACCGGCGGCGGATAGTCGTGCCGGTGCAGGATGTCGTCGACCACGGCACCTAGCCGCACCAGGCGGCCGCGCACGCCTAAGGGCTTCACCGCGAAAGCCAGCATCAGGTCGTCGTCGGCCATGACCGCCGCCTCAGCCATCGGCCGCCAGGCAGTGGAGCAGAATGCCCTTCTGGGCATGGAGCCGGTTCTCGGCCTCGTCGAAGACCAGCGAATTGGGCCCATCGATCACTTCCGCCGTCACCTCCTCGCCGCGGTGCGCCGGCAGGCAGTGCATGAACTTTGCCCCGGGCCCGGCCATATTCATCAGCCGCCGGTTGACCTGATAGGGCTTCAGAATGTTGTGGCGGCTCGCCGCATCGCTATCGTGCATGGAGACCCAGGCGTCGGTGATGACGCAATGGGCCCCGGCAACGGCCGCCTCGGGGTCTTCGCCGACGGTCACTTGGGCGCGCTCCGCCTTGGCCCAGGCAAGCAATGCCGGATCGGGCATGAGCGAAGCCGGACAGCCGAGCCTCAACCTGCCGCCCAGCCGTGCCACCGCCTGAATCCACGAGGCCGCGACATTGTTGCCATCGCCCACCCAGGCGACCGTCAGATCGCCAAGCGGCCCCACATGTTCTTCCAGGGTCATCACGTCGGCCATCACCTGGCAAGGGTGTGACCGGTCGGTCAGCCCGTTGATCACCGGCACGCCGGCGGCGGCGGCGAGCTCCGTCAGATTTGAGTGCTTCGCCGCCCGGATCATGATGGCGTCGACATAGCGCGACAGAACGCGCGCCGTATCGGCCACGGTCTCGCCGCGGCCCAACTGCATGTCGGTGGCCGAGATCATCAGCACCTCGCCGCCGAGCTGGCGCATCGCCACCTCGAAGGAAACCCTAGTGCGGGTCGAGGGACGCTCGAAGATCATGGCAAGGATGCGGCCTTTCAGCGGTTCGTTCCTGTCGCGTTGGCCCCTGGGTGCGCCGGCGCGGGTCCTCTTCATGGCGCGCGAGGCGGCGAGAATGGCTTGCAGCTCGGCTCGATCGAAATCGGCGATATCGAGAAAGTGCCGGGGCTCTCCCGCCATCACCGGCTCCGGGCGGATTTCGCCTCGATTTCCCTGCAGGCCCGGTCGAGACGCGCCATGGCGTCGGCGATGTCGTGATCGGTCACCACCAAGGGCGGCAGCAGGCGCACCACATTGTCGCCCGCCCCGATCACCAGAAGATGCTGGTCCATGGCGGCCGCCTGAAACTCGGTATTGGGCACCTTGCATTTGATGCCGATCATCAGGCCGAGGCCACGGATTTCGTCGATCACTTGCGGGTGCTCGTCCTTGAGGCCGGCGAGCTTCTGCTTGAGAGTGAGGGCGCGGTCGCGCACGCCTTCGAGAAATCCATCGGCCAGCACCACGTCGAGCACGGCATTGCCGACGGCGGTCGCCAGCGGATTGCCGCCGAAGGTCGAGCCGTGGGTGCCTGTGGTCATGCCGGCGGCGGCCTTCTCGGTCGCCAGACATGCACCCATGGGAAAGCCGCCGCCGAGCCCCTTGGCGATCCCCATGATGTCGGGAGCGGCGCCCGCCCATTCATGGGCGAAGAACTTTCCGGTCCGGCCGATGCCGCATTGGACCTCGTCATAGACCAGCAACAGGCCGTGCTCGTCGCAGATGCGGCGCAGCGCCCGCAGGAATTCATTGGGCACCGGGCGGATGCCGCCCTCGCCCTGCACCGGCTCGATCAGGATGCCAGCGGTCGCCGGGCCGATTGCGTTTCTGACCGCTTCGAGATCGCCGAAGGCCACCTGGTCGAAGCCGTCGGCCTTGGGGCCGAAGCCTTCGATATATTTCATCTGGCCGCCGGCGGCGATGGTGGCCAATGTCCGGCCATGGAAGGCGCCCTCGAAGGTGATCAGCCGGAACTTCTCCGGGTGGCCTGCCGCGGCATGGTATTTGCGCGCCATCTTGATCGAACACTCGAGTGCTTCGGCCCCGGAATTGGTGAAGAACACCGTATCGGCGAAGCTCGCCTCGATCAGCCGCTTGGCCAGCCGTTCCTGCCCCGGCATCTCATAGAGGTTGGAGGTATGCCAGATCTTCTGGGCTTGGTCGGTTAAGGCCTTCACCAGATGGGGATGGGCATGGCCGCAGCTCGTCACCGCAACGCCGGCGCCGAAATCCAGGTATTCCCTGCCGTCAGGCGTATAGACGCGTACGCCTTCGCCCCGCTCGAAGGAGACTTTGGCTCTGGCATAGGTCGGCAGAACGGGGCTGATCATGGCTGAGGGCTTCCGGTCGAAATCAAAAAGCGCCGAGCGTCGGCCCGGCGCCTTGTTCCTGGCAAGACCTATAAGTCCATGATGGCCATGGGTCAATTGGTGCAATCGCGAGCTTTCGCGGGGGTGAGTCAAAAGAGCGCATGGACCGCTGATTCGGCCTGCTGATAAGGTCACGTTAACCATGGGGCGGGGCGATTAGCTGGGGAAAACGTTACTCCCTACCAGCATGGATTCTTGCAGGTGAGTCACTGCGTATTGTAGTGTCGCGTCGCTGAGCCTACGAGATTTAGCTCTTCATGGTCAGATCGGATAGGAAACGCCGCAGCCTTCGCTGCGGTGAAGGATAAGGAATTTCGCGTGGGCACTGACATGGAAGTGAGCCAGGGAGGGGCAAAGATGTCCTGGACAGATGAACGGGTGGAACTTCTCAAGAAATTGTGGTCGGAAGGTCTGAGCGCCAGCCAGATTGCCGCCCGCCTGAGCCAGGGTGTTACCCGCAATGCGGTGATCGGCAAGGTTCACCGCCTCAATCTCTCGGGCCGGGTCCAGCAGCCGCGCACCGTGGCGCCGCGGGCGCCGCGCAAAGCCCGCGAACCCAGTCATCCCGGCCGCGCCACCGGCCTGCCATCGATGCCGTCGGCCGGCAATACGGCGCTCAAACCCATGGTCCGGGTCGACATCCGCCCGGTGGCCATCCCCGAGCCGCAACCGGTGCGCCTGCTCGACCTGCCCAAGGGCGGCCGGGTCACTATCCTGCATCTCTCCGACAAGACCTGCAAATGGCCGATCGGCGATCCGGGCAGCGAGGAATTCTGTTTCTGCGGTCACGGCCCCCGGAACGGTTCGCCCTATTGTGAATACCATGCCCGGCTTGCCTACCAGCCGCTGCAGGACCGCCGCAACCGCCGGATGGCCTACTGAACTAAACCGGCCGGCCGAACCTCTCGTCGAAGGCATAGCCAATGCCGCGCACGGTGCGGATGGGGTCGGTCTCGCGGCCGCGGGAGAGCGACTTGCGCAGGCGCCCGACATGGACGTCGACGGTGCGTTCGTCGACATAGATGTCGCGGCCCCACACCGTGTCGAGGAGCTGGGCCCGCGAATAGACGCGGCCGGGATTCTGCATCAGATGCTCGAGCAGCTTGAACTCGGTGGGCGAGAGTGCCACGTCGCGGGGGCCGCGCATCACCCGCCTCGTACGCCGGTCGAGGGTGAGGTCGCCGGCCCTCAGCGTGTCGGCAACCGCATCCGGATTGATCCGGCGCAGGATGGTGCGCACCCGGGCCAGAAGCTCCGGCACCGAAAACGGCTTGACGATGTAATCGTCGGCGCCGGTCGAAAGCCCACGCACCCGCTCGGCCTCTTCGCTCCGCGCCGTCAGCATGATGATCGGCACGTCGCGGGTCTCGGGCCTGGCCCGGAGCAGGCGGCAGACCTCGATCCCGGAAATCCCCGGCAGCATCCAGTCAAGCAGGATGAGATCGGGACGCTCCTCGGTCACCATCGGCATGGCCTCCTCGCCCTGGCCTGTGACCCGCACCCGGTAGCCTTCGGCTTGCAGATTGTAGGTCAGCAGGATCTGCAGGGGGTCTTCGTCTTCGACGACTAAAATCGAGGCGCTCATTGGCCCTCCACCTCATGGCCTGGCTCGATCGGGGTGACGCTGGTCTTATCCTTCTTCGGCCGCTCCTCGGCAATCGCCCGGCCGTTGACCAGGAAATAGATGTTCTCGGCGATGTTGGTGGCGTGATCGCCGATCCGCTCCAGATTCTTGGCGCCGAACAGGAGATGGGTACATAGCCCGATATTGCGCGGGTCTTCCATCATGTAGGTGAGAAGTTCGCGGAAGATCGAATTGTACAGGGCATCGAGGTCCTCGTCCGAGCGCCACACCGCGAGCGCCTTTTCGGCGTCGGCCTGGGCATAGGCATCGAGGATGTTCTTGAGCTCCTCCTGGGCCAAATTGCCCATGCGGCTCAAGCCGCTCAGCAGCTTGCGCGGCAGGGCATCGGAAATCGCCAGAGTGCGCTTGGCGGTGTTCTTGGCGAGATCGCCGATCCGTTCCAGATCGGAGGCGACGCGGATCGCCACCATGATCTCGCGCAGGTCGCGGGCCATGGGCTGGCGCTTGGCGATGGTCAGGATGGCGCGCTCCTCGATCTGCCGTTCGAGGGCGTCGATCCGGGCATCGCCGGCGATCACCTTGTCGGCAAGGGCGGCATCGCGGCCGATCAGTGCCTCCATGGCACTGCCGAGTTGCTTCTCGGCCAGCCCGCCCATCTCGGCCAGCATGGTCTTCAGACTGGTCAGTTCCTCGTCATAGGCACGGACGGTATGATCGGACATTCTCGTCTCCAAAGCCCCGGTCAGCCGAAGCGGCCGGTGATGTAGTCCTGGGTGCGCCGATCGCCCGGGCTGGTGAAGATCTCCGTCGTCGGCGCGAATTCGATCAGTTCGCCAAGCAGCATGAATGCGGTGTAGTCGGACACGCGGGCCGCCTGCTGCATGTTATGGGTAACGATGGCGAGGGTGTAGGACGCCTTCAACTCGTCGATCAGTTCCTCGATTTTGGCGGTGGAAATGGGATCGAGCGCCGAGCAAGGCTCGTCGAGCAGGATGACTTCGGGCTTTATCGCCACGGTGCGGGCGATGCACAGGCGCTGTTGCTGGCCGCCGGACAGGCTCAGGCCGCTGGCATTGAGCTTGTCCTTCACTTCGGCCCACAGGGCAGCAGCGCGCAAGGCGGTCTCGACCCGGCCGTCGAGTTCCGATCTTGGTAGTCGCTCGTAGAGCTCTATGCCGAAGGCGATGTTGTCGTAAATCGACAACGGAAACGGCGTCGGCTTCTGGAACACCATGCCGACGCGGGCGCGCAGCAGGTTGACATCGACGCTGCGGTCCAGCACGTTGCCGCCGCCAAGCAGGACTTCGCCCTCCGCCCGCTGCTTGGGATAGAGTTCGAAGATGCGGTTGAAGACTCGCAGCAGGGTCGATTTCCCGCAGCCGGAAGGGCCGATGATGGCTGTCACCTTGTGCTCGTAGAGCCGCAAGTCGACACTCTTCAGCGCTTGCGAGTCGCCATAGAAGAAATCGAGCTTGCGGGCGCGCATCTTGACCGGCGGAGCGCTGGCTTCCGAAATGGCTTCCGGATTGCGGGTAACGGCGTTCATCATGACTTGGCGCTCCCGCGGCTCGACAGCAGGCGAGCGAGGATGTTGGTGGCAAGAACGGCAAAGGTGATCAGCAGGGCGCCGGTCCAGGCGAGCTGCTGCCAGTCGTCGTAGGGGCTCATAGCGAACTGGAAGATGACCACCGGCAGGCTGGCGATCGGGGCGTTGAGATCGAGGCTCCAGAACTGGTTGTTGAGTGCGGTGAACAGCAGCGGCGCGGTCTCGCCGCTCACTCGCGCCAGGGCGAGAAGCAGGCCGGTCAAGATGCCGGACCGCGCCGCGCGGTAGGTGACGAAGCGGATCACCGTGGCGCGCGGCGCGCCAATGGCGGCGGCGGCCTCGCGCATCTGGTTCGGCACCAGCAGCAACATGTCCTCGGTAGTGCGCACCACCACCGGAATGACGATCAGCGCCAGAGCCAGGCCGCCGGCCCAGCCGGAAAAATGCTGCAGCGGACGGACCATGACCTCGTAGACGAACAGGCCGATGACGATCGACGGGGCGCTGAGCAGGATGTCGTTGATGAAGCGCACGGCTTGGGTGAGGCGGCCGCCGCGGCCATATTCGGCCATGTAGGTTCCGGCGAGAATGCCGACCGGCGTGCCGACGGCAATGGCGATGGCGGTCAGCATCAGGCTGCCGACGATCGGGTTGAGAAGGCCGCCGGCCGATCCGGGCGACGGCGTCATTTCGGTGAACACCCCCGGCCGGAGGCCGGCCAGGCCCCGCCACAGCAGTGCGCCGAGGATCAGCATAAGCCAGCCAAGGCCCATGGCGGTGGCCAGGGTGGCACAGCTCATGGCGATGAAGTTGCGGCGGCGGCGCTTGGCGTAGACGCGGTTCATGGCGCTATCCCCTCTTCTGCTCGATGCGCATCAGCAGGTAGCGGGCGACGGCGAGGACGATCAGGCTGATGATGAACAGAATGAGGCCCAGCTCGATCAGCGACGCCGTGTAGAGTTCGCCGTCCGCCTCGGTGAATTCGTTGGCGATGATGGCCGAGATCGTCGTGCCCGGGGCCAGGATCGACCCGGATATCCTGCGGGCGTTGCCGATCACGAAGGTCACCGCCATGGTCTCGCCGAGAGCCCGGCCGAGGCTCAGCATCACGCCGCCGACGACGCCGGCCCGCGCGTAGGGCAGGACGATCTTGCCGAACACTTCCCAGGTGGTGCAGCCGACGCCGTAGCCCGCTTCCTTGAGTACGGCGGGCACGGCGGTGAATACGTCGCGCGAGATCGAGGCGACGAAGGGCAGGACCATGATTGCCAAAATCAGCCCGGCGGTCATCACGCCGATGCCGTAAGGCGGCCCGGCGAACATTCCACCGATGCCGGGAATGTTTCCGAGGCTGTGAATAAGTAGCGGCTGCAAGGTGACCTGCAGGAAGGGGGCCAGGACGAACAAGCCCCAGATGCCGTAGATGATGCTGGGCACGCCGGCCAGAAGCTCGATGGCGATGCCGATCGGGCGGCGCAGCGGAATGGGGCATATCTCGGTAAGGAATATCGCGATCAGAATGCCGGCGGGCACGGCGATCAGCATGGCGATGGCCGAAGTCACCAGGGTTCCGTAGATCGCCGGCAGGGCGCCGAATTCCTCGGTGACCGGATTCCAGGAGAGGCTGGTCAGGAACCCGAAGCCATATCTGGCGAGCGCCGGGGAAGCGCCGGAGGCCAGGGAGACGATGACCGCGCCCAGCACCGCGAGGACGGCGATGGCCGCGGACCTGGTCAGAAGGCCGAACAGGCGGTCGCCGATCCGGAGGCGGTTCAGCATCGCATGCCGGGCGGCCGCGGCGTGGTCGCCGCTCAACGCTGCAGTCGCCTTCGTCGTGGCAATGTCCGTCATGGATCTTGGTCGTCCACCTATCGCAGGTTCCGACCGCCGGTTGCCGGCGGCCGGATCGACTTATAGATTATAAGGCCGAGGAGGCGGACCCCGGCCCGCCTCGCCCGTATCGGCATGGCTTACATGCCGGCGAAAATGGGCTTGCCGTCGGCGTCCCTGATCTCGGACGCCCAGGTCTTCTCGACATCGGCGACGACGCTGTCTGGCATCGGGACATAGGCAAGTTCCTCGGCCATCTTGGCGCCGTTCTTGTAGGCCCAGTCGAAGAACTTGAGGGCCTCGCCGGTGGCGGCGGCATCCTGCGGCTGGGCATAGACCAGGATCCAGGTGGCGGCGGTCATCGGCCAGGAATTGTCGCCCGCCTGGTTGGCGAGGATGACGCCATAGCCTGGCTGCGAATTCCAGTCGGCATTGGCGGCGGCGGCCTGGAAGGTCTCGGCCTTGGGGGTCACGGTCTTGCCGGCCTTGTTGATCATCCGGGTGTAGGTCATCTTGTTCTGCAGGGCATAGGCATACTCGACATAGCCGATCGATCCCTTGGTGTTGGCGACGTTGCTGGCCACACCTTCGTTGCCCTTGGCGCCGATGCCGACCGGCCACTGGACCGACTTGTCGACGCCGACCTTGGACTTCCACTCGGGGCTCACGTCGCCCAGGTAGTAGGTGAAGTTGAAAGTGGTGCCCGAACCGTCGGAGCGCTCCACCACGGCGATGGCATCATGGGGCAGCTTGGCGTTGGGATTGAGCTTGGCGATGGCCCCGTCGTCCCAGTTGGTGATCTTGCCGAGATAGATGTCGGCGAGGGTCGTGCCGTCGAGAACCAGATCGCCGGCGTTGACGCCGTCGAGGTTCACCACCGGAACGATGCCGCCCATGACCATCGGAAACTGGATGAGCCCGGCGGACTTGAGGTCATCGCCCTTGAGCGGCGCATCGGAGGCGCCGAAGGTGACGGTCTTGGCCTTGATCTGCTTGATGCCGCCACCCGAACCGATCGACTGATAGTTCATGCCGATGCCGCTCTTGGCCTTATAGGCTTCGGCCCACTTGGCATAGATCGGGTAGGGGAAGGTGGCCCCGGCGCCGGAGATGTCGGTGGCGCCAGCGGCGCTAGCGCCTGCCACGGTAATCAGTCCGGCTAGCGCGAGGTTGAAAATGGCTTTCATGATTGGCTCCCTGTGGGAAGATGGGTGAGAAGAAATGAGCGTCGGGTCCTGGTCCTACGCCTGGATCTTCGCTAAGGCTTCACAATCACTGGTATGTGACTCTAGGATCACATTTTCATGACGATACAAACGATTGAAATACATACATAAAAAGTTTGAAACAAGATCAGGCCGCAGGCAGCCTGAGGGTGAAGACGCTGCCCTTGCCAAGGTTCGAGGAGACGATCAGCCGGCCGCGATGGCGGTTAAGGATGTGCTTGACGATGGCCAGCCCCAAGCCGGTGCCGCCGCGCGCCCGGCTTTCCTGAACATCGACCCGATAGAAGCGTTCGGTGAGCCGGGGGATGTGCTGTTCGGCGATGCCGGGGCCGAAATCGCGCACCGTCAGCTCGACCTGGCCCTCTGAACTGCCGCCGCCCAGTTCGATACGCTTGCCGGCGCCGGCATATTTGAGAGCATTCTCGACCAGGTTCTGGACCACCTGCACCAGCTCGTCGCGGTCGCCGTTGACCACCAATGGCTCGTTGAAATCGAGGACGATGGCGCAGTCCTCGGCCTTGGCCATGCCGGCCAGCGCCTCGGCCACATGGCGGGCAATTTCGACCAGGTCGACCCGGCTTGAGGGCCGCACATGGACGTTCATCTCGATGCGCGACAAGGACAGAAGATCGTCGATCAGCCGCTTCATGCGGAAGGCCTGGGCCCGCATCAGTTCGAGAAATTTCTGGCGCGCCGCGGCATCTTCGCGCGCCGCCCCCAGCAGCGTTTCGATGAAGCCCGAGAGCGAGGCCAGCGGCGTCCTCAGTTCATGGCTGGCATTGGCGACGAAGTCGGCCCGCATGCGCTCGACCTGCTGCTCGCGGGTCAAGTCGCGGAGCTGAATCAGCACCGCCGGACTTTCGCCCATGCCGCCGATCGCCGCCACATAGACGCCGAACAGCTTCGGCGCCGGCACCTTGATCTCGTGCTCGACATGCTGCGGCGCCTCGCCGGCCAGGACATCCCGCACCGCGGCGAGCACGGCGGGCGCCCTTATCGCCACCGAGATGTGCTGGCCCCTGGCCTCGGTCTCAAGCGCTGCAACGGCCGGCGGATTGGCGAAAAGTACCGTGCCCTTCCGGTCGAGCACCAGGACGGGCTCGGGCAGCGCCTGCACCAGGGCGGCAAGACTCGCCGCACTGGCGGAATCAGCGCCGGTGCTTTCCGGCGCCGCGGCAGGTCTCGTCCGGCTGAAGGGCCACATGGTGCTTGACGATAGACGATTGATGTTCATTCGGGCAGAACTAGCCGCCGCATATGACAGATATTCGGGAGGGAATACAGGACCATGTCGGTGACTCCGATCGATGCCGGAATGCTCGAATTCTACGAGGAACTGTCGGCCAGGACACCGCCCGAGGCGACGCACTGGCCGCTCGCCCGCCAGCGGGCCACCTGGGACGAGGTCTGCCGGGCCTTCCGGGCGCCGCGTCCCGAGCGTCTGCTGGTTGAGGATCTCGATGCTAACGACGTGCACGTACGAGTGTTCCGGCCCGTCGGCAACACGCCGAAGCCCGGCGTCATCTATTTCCACGGCGGCGGCTGGGTGCTCGGCTCGTGCGAAACCCATGACGACATGTGCGCCGAATTTGCCGCCCTCGCCGATGTCGTCACGGTGCTGGTCGACTACCGCCTGGCGCCGGAACATCGTCATCCGGCCCAACTCGAGGATTCGCTTGCCGTCCTCGACTGGATGGGCTCCTCCGGCCGCGCCCTGGGGATCGATCCCACCCATATCGTCGGCGCCGGCGACAGCGCCGGCGGCCAGATGACGGTGGGGCTCGCCATGACGCTCCGTGACCGGGGTCTGCCGCAACTGCGCGGCCAGGTGCTGATCTATCCGGTGCTCGGGTCCGACACGGAAACCCCGTCCTACTTGCGCAACGCCCATGCCCCCTGCCTCACCCGCGACGAGATGATCTACTATCTCGAGAGTTTTCTGGGACCACGCGGCAGTGCGAGCTGGACCGACCCCTATGCGGTGCCCAATCTCGCCGGCAATCTGTCCGCTCTGCCGCCGGCTTTCATTGCCGTCGCCGAGCACGATCCCCTGTGCGACGATGGCGCGATCTTCCATGACAAGCTGAAAGCCGCCGGCATTGCGTCGAAACTTCGTCGCGAACCGGCACTGGCCCACTCCTACATGCGGGCCCGCCACGTCAGCGCCCCGGCGATGGCGGGCTTCGAGGCGATTGCCCGGGCCATCCATCTCCTGGCGCACGAGGGCATGCTGCCGGATTAGGCTATGGCCCCGCCATGGGCCAGCCAGCGGGCGCAGTCCTCGCCCAGCTCGGCTACGGCCTTGGCCTCATAGGCGACAACTTCCTCCGCCGAAAGCGTGTCGCGCCAGCGGCCGTTGGTGCCTTTGTTGATGAAGGTCCGGGCCCCGCCCTTCCACGACGATCCGCCGCGCGGCGCCATGCGCTCGGCATGGGCCTTCATGTAGTCGAAGGTGCAATGCTCGACGATGGCGGCGAAGCGGGCCTCGTCGATCGTCACCTCGAGAAACCGCGCGATGGTGCGGATCATGGCCGGAAGATCGGCCTTGAGATCGTTGAAATGGATGAGCTTCACATTGGGCAGATGGCGGATCGCCCACCACGACCGGACATTTTCCCAGAACGGCCAGATCGGCCTGCCATTGTCGGCAAACCAGCTGCGGTAGAACTCGATGGGGCTGGCGGGACAGGGCGGGAGCGGCGGCCCCACCAGACCGGGTGCGGTGTTCATCGCTTCCCGGCGTTCCCCGGTCAGGTTGGCGTAGTGGTTGAAAAAGCTCCACACCGCGTCACGGCCGTCGCGGCCGATATAGAGGTATTTTGCCTGAGGCGAAAACACCAGGGCATCGATCGGCAGATGAGTCTTGAGGAAACGCCGGTGCGGGGTGGTTGCGAGTTTCTCGATCACCTCGCGCGGTAGCAGCCGGTAGTCGAGCCAGGGCGAAAGGTCAGAGACGTTGACGTCTTCGGCGCCGTTGAAAATGAGCTGCGCCAGAATCTGCTGGGTCCAGGTCGTCCCCGACTTGGCGTAAGTCGCAACCACGATGTCGTCGCGGCGGAACTTGAATTCGTTCCATACGGTCGAATTCATGTGATGGTTGTGCAGTTCGCGGATCTTGACCGGCCACACCGTTGCCTGCCTGTCATCCATCGCCGCCTCCCCTGCCGTCTAAAACGCAAGCATACCGTGCCCAACCATACAAGGAAACGGGCCCAGCTGGGGGCCCGATCTTGCGAGGCGAGGGGTTGCAGGAGATCTCAGATCACCGTCACCGTGGCGCCGAGTTTGACGAACTGGTAGAGCTCGCTCACGTCCTCGTTCAGCATGCGGATGCAGCCGGAGGAGACGGACTTGCCGATCGACTTGGGCTCATTGGTGCCGTGAATGCGGTAGAGAGTGCCGCCGATATAGATGGCGCGGGCGCCCAGCGGGTTCTCGGGGCCGCCGGCCATATATTCGGGAAGCTCGGGGCGGCGTGCACGCATCTCGACCGGGGGACGCCAGTCGGGCCAGACGGTCTTCGAGGCGACCGGATGGGTGCCCGACCATTCGAAGCCCGGCTTGGCGGTGCCAACCCGGTATCTGGCGGCCATGCCGTTGCCGAGCACGAAGTAAAGAGCGTGTTCCCGGGTGTCTATGATGATCGAACCGGGCGCCATGGGGCTGTTATAGGCGACGATCCTGGCGCGCTTGAACTGGGGCTGGCTGTCGCTCTTGACCTTGGCCGAAGAGCTGTCATCCTGCATGGGGTTGGCCGAGGCCGGGACGATGACGACGCCCTCGAAGGGCTTGACGGTCTTGGCGGAGGCAGCACCCGAAATGAGGCCGATTGCCAGGGCAGCGGCGGCAATTGACTTGATGAACTTGGACATTTTCGATCCCTCTGCGTTGGTTGATGAGGCCTTGTAGAGGCTCCCGGCTAAACCAAATCTGAGCCGGACTTTTAACTGGTGTTCATCTTCGTGACGCTTGCCGGGGCTTGTATCCTGGCCGGGGCCGAATAATGTGTCGGTCGTCACATGATCGACGATTCTGTAACAAAATTTTCAGAACTCACTGATCCCGGTATCAGGAATTTCATGATCGCCGGAGAGCGTTTCTATCCAGCCGATGCGGTTAACTTCACGCTTGTCCAGCAGCGGGCCTTCTACGACAAATTCTGCGCCCATTTCCGCAAAGCTCGCCCCGCCACCGTGGTTGTGAGGGATTTCACCGTCGGCGCCGTCCCCTGCCGCCACTACCGCCGGCAGGGCATGGAAGCGGCACCCATGCTCCTCTATCTCCATGGCGGCGGCTTCGTGCTGGGCGGCCTCGACAGCCATGACGACATCTGCGCCGAGCTTTGCGACGGCGCCGGGGTCGACGTGGTGGGAGTTGAGTACCGGCTGGCGCCCGAGCATCCCTTCCCGGCCGCCTTCGAGGATAGCCTGGCGGTGCTCAACCATCTGGCCCGTGAGCATGACCGCCTCCTGGTCGGCGGCGACAGTGCCGGCGGCAATCTCGCCGCGGCCCTGGCGCTGAAAGCCCGCGATACCGGGGGCCCGCACCTCCTGGGTCAGGTGCTCATCTATCCCGGCCTCGGCGGCGACATGACGAAGGGTTCCTATGTGACCAAGGCAGTTGCCCCCGGCCTCTCCACCACCGATGTTCTCTACTACCGCGACATCTATCGGGGTGGCGGCAGCAAATTTGCCGAGCCCCTGCGCGAGACCAATTACGCCGGCCTGCCGCCTGCCTTCCTGGTAGCGGCCGGGCACGATCCCCTGCGTGACGATTGCGCCGCCTTCGCGACAAAACTCAAAGCCGCCGGTGTGGCCGTGGAGGTCCGCGACGAGGCCTTCCTGGTCCATGCCTTTCTCAGGGCCCGTTCCATGAGCGAACCGGCAAGGGCCTCGTTCGACGCCATCATTGCCGCGATACGCTCGCTCGCCTATGAGGACCGTCTGCCTGCTTCCTGAGTTTCGAGGTTTGCATGACCATCGTCACCAAGACTGACTTTCCCCGCCAGGTGAAGGAGGTCGAGAACTTCTGGATCGCCATGTCGGATGGAGTGAAGCTGGCGGCCCGTATGTGGCTGCCCAGCGACGCCGAGGAGAATCCGGTGCCGGCCATCCTCGAATATATCCCCTACCGCAAGCGCGACGGCACCCATGTGCGCGATGCCCTGACGCATCCCTATCTCGCCGGCCACGGCTATGCCGCGATCCGCGTCGACATGCGCGGCAATGGCGACTCGGAAGGCCTGATGGCGGACGAATACACTCTCCAGGAGCAGGATGACGCCCTCGAAGTCATCGCCTGGATCGCCCGGCAGAAATGGTCGACGGGCAAAGTCGGCATGATGGGCATTTCCTGGGGCGGCTTCAATGCGCTGCAGGTGGCGGCGCGCAAGCCCCCCGCGCTTAAGGCAATCGTCACCATCTGCTCGACCGACGACCGCTACGAGGACGACATCCATTACAAGGGCGGCTGCCTGATCAACGAAAACCTCGGCTGGGCCGCCACCATGTTCGCCTATTCCTCGCGCCCGCCCGACCCTAAGATCGTCGGCAACAAGTGGCGCAAGATGTGGCTGGCGCGGCTTGCCGACGAACCCTTCCTGATCGTTCCCTGGCTCAAGCATCCGCACCGCGACGATTACTGGAAGCATGGCTCGGTCTGCGAGGACTGGGCGGCAATCGAGGTGCCCACCCTGATCGTCGGCGGCTGGAACGATGCCTATTCCAACGCCATCCCGCGCCTGATGAAGGGACTGCGCACCACCAGGAAAGCGATCATCGGCCCCTGGGCCCACAAATATCCGCATTTCGCGGTCCCTGAGCCGCGCATCGGGTTCCTCCAGGAAATGCTTCGCTGGTGGGACCAGTGGCTGAAGAACGAGCCGACCGGCATCACGCGTGAACCCGACTACCGCTACTACATCATGGATGCCGAGAAGCCCGGCACCTCCAAGGCGGCGCTCGCCGGGCGCTGGGTGGGCGACAGCTTCTGGGGCTTCGGTACCATGTCGACCAAGCAATGGTATCTCAACGAAACCGGCATCGGCGGCAGCGAAGGGGCGGAAAAGCCGCTGACCATTTCGTCCAAGCAAATAACCGGCGTCGACGGCGGCGAATACTGCATCATCTGGCTCGGCCCGGAATTTCCCGGCGACCAGGCCCGTGACGATGCCCAGTCGCTCACCTTCGATTCGCCCGTCCTCATCACCGATATGGATATCGTCGGCCAGCCAGCGGTCGAGCTCGATTTCTCGGTCGACAGGCCGGTTGCCTCCGTCGCCATCCGCCTCAACGATGTCTGGCCGACGGGCGAAGTTTCACGCATCACCTATCATGTGCAGAACCTGTGCATGCGCGAGAGCCGGGAATTTCCCACCGCCCTTGAGCGCGGCAAACGCTACCGGATGAAGATCAAGCTCGACGACATCGCCTGGCGCATACCCAAAGGCCATCGCCTGCGGGTGTCGATCTCGACCGCCTATTTCCCGCTGATGTGGCCGGCGCCGGAACCGGTGAGGCTCACCGTCTACACGGCCAAGTCCATGGTCCATGTGCCGATCCGCAAGGAGACGGCGGACGATACGCCGATCGCCTGGCAGCCCGCCGAAGCGGCCGAGCCCGCCAGGATGACCGAACTCAAGAAACCCTGGAACAAGCGCGACACCAGGATCGATCCCGAGACCGGCGCCCTGTCGATCGAAATCGTCGACGACTTCGGCGAATACCAGATCGAGCCCCACGGCCTCGTCACCTGGTCGGCGGGCCGCGAGTCCTATGCGATCCTTCCCGACGATCCATTGTCGGCGAGGATGGAAACCCACTGGAGCGAGGTGCGCCGGCGCGGCAGCTGGAATACCCGCACCGAAACCTATGCCCGCCTCACCGCCACCAGGACCCACTGGCTGGTCTGGGGCAAGCTCGAAGCCTTCGAAGGCAAGAAGAAGGTGTTCGAGAAAGAGTGGAACGAGGAGATCGAGCGCAAGCTGCAGTGAAGACTTCATGCCTCCCCCTTGCGGGGAGAGATGAGAATATGCTGTGCGCCGACTTGCATCGATTGTGCGTCTACGCCGCGCTTTCGGCTTCCTTGGCGCGGCTGGCGCGCTTCCTCAGGTGCGGATCGAGAATGGCCTTGCGCAGGCGGATCGACTTGGGCGTCACCTCGACGAGCTCGTCCTCGCCCACATAGGCGAGCGCTTTCTCCAGCGACATCCGAATGGGTGGCGTCAACACCACCGCCTCGTCCTTGCCGGAGGCGCGCACATTGGTGAGCTTCTTGCCCTTGATCACATTGAGTTCGAGATCGTTGCCGCGGGTATGTTCGCCGACGATCATGCCGGGATAGACCCGGGTGCCGTGCTCGATGAACATGGGACCACGGTCCTGCAGGTTGAAAATCGCATAGGCCGCTGCCTCCCCTTCGCTATTGGAAATGAGGGCTCCCGTATGGCGCCCGGGAATGTCGCCGACATGGGGCGCATAGGAGTGGAAGATGCGGTTCATGATCGCCGTGCCGCGAGTATCCGATAAGAGCTCGCTCTGGTAGCCGATGAGGCCGCGGGTGGGCGCATGGAAGACGATGCGCTGGCGGCCGGTGCCCGAGGGCCGCATGTCGCGCATCTTGGCCCGGCGCTCGGAAAGCTTCTGCACCACAATGCCGGTATAGGCCTCGTCGACGTCGACGATCACCTCCTCGATCGGTTCGAGCCGTTCGCCGGTTGCCTCATCGGTGCGGAAAACGACGCGCGGCCGCCCGACGGTCAGTTCGAAGCCTTCGCGCCGCATGGTCTCGATCAAGATGCCGAGCTGCAATTCGCCGCGGCCCGCCACTTCAAAGGCATCGGTCTCGTTGACCGAAGCGGTCACCTTCAGCGCCACATTGCCCTCGGCCTCGCGTAAGAGCCGGTCGCGGATCACCCGGCTTTGCACCTTGTCGCCCTCCTTGCCGGCGAAGGGCCCATCATTGATGCGGAAGGTCATGGTCAGTGTCGGCGGATCGATCGGCTGGGCGGCAATTGCCTGGCTCACGGCAGGATCGGCGATGGTTTCGGCAACCGTTGCCTTTTCGAGGCCCGAGATCGCCACGATGTCGCCGGCCTGGCCTTCCTCCACGGTCACGCGCTCGAGGCCGCGGAACGCCAGTACCTTGGAAATGCGGCCCTGCTCGACCAGCGAGCCGTCGCGGTCCAGCACCTTCACCACCTGGTTGGCCTTGACTGACCCTGAGCGGATGCGGCCGGTCAGCACCCGGCCGAGGAACGGATTGGCCTCGATCGTTGTCACCAGCATGCGGAACGGCCCCTCCTCCACCACCGGCGGCTTGAAATGTCGTATTACCAGATCGAACAACGGCCCCATGCCCTGCTGCGGCCCGGCCGGCTTGTCGGCCATCCAGCCCTGCTTGGCTGAACCGTAGATGATCGGGAAATCGAGCTGTTCCTCGCTGGCATCGAGGGCGGCGAAGAGATCGAAGACCTCGTTCACCACCTCGTTGTGGCGTTCGTCGGGCCGGTCGATCTTGTTGATGCAGACAATCGGCCTGAGTCCGATCTTGAGGGCCTTCTGCAGCACGAATTTGGTCTGCGGCATGGGGCCTTCGGCGGCATCGACCAGCAGCACCGCGCCATCCACCATGTTGAGGATGCGCTCCACCTCGCCGCCGAAGTCGGCGTGGCCCGGCGTGTCGACGATATTGATGCGGGTGTCCTTCCAGACGAGCGAAGTGACCTTGGCCAGGATGGTAATGCCACGCTCGCGCTCCAAATCGTTGGAATCCATGGCCCGCTCGGCCACCTTCTGGTTGTCGCGGAACGAGCCCGACTGCGCCAGCAAGCGGTCGATCAGGGTGGTCTTGCCATGGTCGACATGGGCAATAATCGCTATGTTGCGCAAATTCATGTGGCGCCGAGACTTTCTTAACTATATGGATCGGCGCCGCGCTTAGCACGGGTCTCCGGCAAAGGCAATTTAGGGCTTTTCGCACGGTCCTGTGGCAGACTGCCGGGCTTGCAATCGTCAGGAACGAGCCATGTTCGACAATTCCAAGTCCACCGGCATGCGCGCTCTCGTCGCCGTCACCCTGAGGGACGGCACGGTGCAGAACCTGTCGGTCAAGCTGTCGCTGTCCAGCAAGCTGCACGACACGCTGAACAACGCCGAGGCGTTCCTCGACGTGATCGATGCCGAAGGCAAGCAGTCCTTCCTGGCCAAGAGCGCCATTGCCCGCGTCGAGCTGATCGAGGTGCCGCGCGCCAACCAGATTAACCTGTTCCGCCGGGCCGGCGACAGTTCCACCTTCGATCCCTATGCGGTGCTGGGTGTCGCCAAGGGCAGCGATCCGGTCGCCATAAGGCAGGCCTATCACGCCACCGCCAAGCGCTATCACCCGGACCGCTTTCTCAGCATCGACCTGCCCAAGGAAATGGCCGACTACGCCGCCGCCATGCTGGTGCGCATCAACCTCGCCTACGAGCAGATCGGTAGCTAAGCCGGCTCATCGCCGCCGACAAAGCTGTCGAAGATCGCCAGGAACTGGTTTCGCACCTCGTCGCGCTCGGTCAGGATCTCGTGCAGCGACTCCCGGATCATCGTGAAGGCGACACCCGGCACCCTTGCAGCAAAGCGCCGGATCGCCTCGCCGTCGACCACCCGGTCGAGGCCGGCGGCCACCACCATGACCGGGCAGCTCAGCCGGTCGCGCTGGCCCATGGCCTGCAGTTGCGCCGTGGCGCGCCTCGCCGCCCGGAGCCAGGAAAAGGTCGGGCCGCCGACACCCAGCGTCGGCACGACCTCGAGCGGGGCCGAATCGCGCCGCCAGCGGCGCTCGTCGGAGGTCAGGGGATTGCCGGGAAAATCCTCGGGGCCCATGGGCTTGCGGTTCTGTCCGGGCAGATACATCCAGCCCAGGCCGAACATGGCATTAAGCCGCAGCAGGAAGCGCACCACCGGCAGCGGCCAGTTGGCATAGTTAAGTCCAATGAGCGGCGCCAGGACGATGGTCCGGGCAAACCAGATGTGCTGGCGGAGCGCCAGAAGCAGGACATTGCCGCCGGTCGAGTGGCCGATGGCGTAGATTGGCGATGGGCAGTTGGGCACCACCATCTGGCTCATCACCGCTTCGAGGTCGGCTACATAGTCGGAAAAATCGCCGATATGGCCGCGGAAGGGATTGCTAAGAAGGCGCTGCGAGCCGCCTTGCCCGCGGAAATCGAAGCTCGCCACGGCGAAGCCCCGCACCATCAGATCGCGCATGGTCTCGAAGTAGCGTTCCATGTAGTCGCCGCGCCCGCCGATCAGCAGCACGGTGCCGTGCGCTTCCCGGGGAATGGCATACATGGCCCTGATGGCGAGACCCCCTATGCCCGCCACGGTGACGCAGCGGGCGTTCTCGGGTGGTGGATTTTCAGGGGTAACGACAAGGTCCATGGCGGGCATTCCGCCGGTCTTGTAGACTCTTTCCCGGACGAGCGAAATCGGCTTTATGGCGAGTTAGCGCCTTACGGCTGTTTCTTGACCTCGGTCAGTTCGCCGTCGGCGGAGTTGAGCCGTACCACATAGGATTTGCCGGCACGGATGGCGTTGAAGGCATAGACTTTGCCCTCGCAATCGGTGGGCTTGACGTCGGCAAAGCCGTAACCGGTCACGATGCCGGTCGCCTTGTCGCAGGGCATTCCGGTGAAAGCCTTGTCGGCCTGGCTGGTGGATGCGGTGGTCGTCTGGTCCCTGGCGGCGGAAGTCGTCGCCTGGCTCTTCGGTTGCGGACCGGTGGAGGACTCCTTGGCCGGTTTCGGCTTCGACCGAGGCTTGTAGATAGGCTCGTAATATCGGTCGTCGAATTGGGGGTCGTAATATTCGGGGACGCCAAGAGAGCGGTAATAGACCGGAGGCGGCGCGTATTCGGGGGCGGGGTAGAAGGCGTCGCCGCCGTAGATGGTGCGCGGCCGCCAGCGGTGCCCGGCCTCGGCGGAACTGCTGTCGAGGCCTGAAACCAGACCAACCGCCGTCAGCAGCACAATCGATGCTATTTTCATCCTGCCCCCCGATTCGAACCGGCGTCCCCGCTGGCGCCGGCCCGGGCTCGTCTGTGGCCTATTGCCGATACGGGATAATCCGCCCGTTCCAAGTGTTAACTTTCACCACAAAGGACCGTCCGTCGCGGCGGGCGGCGAAGCTGTCGAACTTGCCGCCGCAGCTCAAGGTACGCACGTTTCTGAAGCCCTGTTCGTAGATCATGCTTTTTGCTTCCCCGCAGCTGATGCGATCGGGGGCCCGGCCATAGCCATCCTCGTAGTCGCCGCCCAGATAGTAGCCTGGCCCATAGTCGTAGCCCGGGCGCCAATAGTTATAGGGATAGGGGTAGCCCCAGTATCCGCCATCGCATTGGTAGGGGTGGTAGTTGCACCAGCTCCCGCCGCCGCCCACGCCGATTCCGACGCCGATGTGAACCTTGGTCTTTGCCGAAGCGGCCCCCGGCATGAGAACCAACACCGCCAGCAGCAACCCAGCCCAAAGGGTTCCCTTTGCAAACATTGTCTTAACTCCTCAAGAACAGGCTCCCCAGCCTCTTGCGACCGGATCATGGCAGAATCTTGCTGAATGGTGGCCGATGGCGCCGTTCATCTGGGGTTCAGGATTGCCGCCGGGCCGGCCTCTTGAACCGCCCTCTGGGGCCCCCATTTAAGCCTCGCGGGTGCCATTCGTAAGGGCCCGTAACCGAACATTGCTCAAGGAGAATGTGACCATGTTTGACCTCACCCCGCTGTATCGCTCGACCATCGGCTTCGACCGTCTGGCCCGCATGCTCGACGAGGTTTCGAGCTTCGAGACGCCGACCTATCCGCCCTATAACATCGAACGCCTCGGCGAGGACGAATACCGCATCACCATGGCGGTCGCCGGCTTTGCCGCCGCCGACATCGCCATCGAAGTCAAGGGCAACGACCTGACGGTCTCCGGCAAGAAGACGCCGGCGCCGGAAGCCAAGACCGAGTTTCTGCACCAGGGCATCGCCGCGCGCACCTTCGAGCGCCGCTTCCAGCTCGCTGATCATGTCGAGGTGAAGGGTGCCGAAATGGACAACGGGCTCCTGCACATTTCGCTCATTCGCGAGATCCCTGAGTCCTTGAAGCCGCGCACCATCGCCATCGGCAGCCCGGCCAAGACGATCGAGGCCAGGAAGGCCGCCTGATCGTTGCAAATGGAAAGCGGGGAGCCTTTTCGGTCTCCCCGCTGACTGTTTCCGTTCCAGGTACGCAGTACGAAATCCCGGAACCGGCCCCGCCCATCCCCTGCACGGGTTCGGCTGCCTTTGATCATCATGGGCCAACAGGGTTTCCAAACCCTTGCCGCCGATACAAGGAATGCTTGCGGGCCTGTGCCGGATCGATACGCTTGGCGATCAGCCGGCAATCACCGTTGCGAGCTTCGAGAGATCGATGCGGGCACCGCAGATGATGATGACCACCGTCTTGCCCTTCACCGACCCTGGCTGCTGCGCGGCAAGATTGAGTAGGCCGGCGATCGCCACCCCGGCGGCACCTTCAATCATCTGGTTGTCGTAGGCCATGAAGTTGCGCATTGCCACGGCGATTTGGTCCTCGTCGACCAGCATCCAGTCATCGACCAGGTCGCGGCACAACGGCAGAGTAATGGAGCCCGCCTCGACGCTGCCCGCCGTACCGTCGGAGAGCGTCGGCCGCGCATCGGCATGGGCGACAACCTTCCCGGCCCGCACCGACAGCAGCATCGCGTGATCGTTGAGCGGCAAGGCTCCGAGGATCCTGATCTTCGGCTTCCGCGCCTTGAGAAACCCGGCAATACCCGAAACCAGGCCGCCACCGCCGACCGCGACGGCCACCACGTCCGCCTGCGGCGCTTGGCGCTCGATTTCCGCCCCGATAGTGCCCTGACCGGCAATCACATCGGGGTCGTTGTAGGGCGGAATGTAGGTCAAGCCCTCGACCTCGGCATAGGCACGGGCAAAGACCTCGGCTTCGCCCGAGTCATTCGAGTGGAGGCGCACCTCGGCTCCGTAGCCGCGGATCGCATCCACCTTCACCTTGGGTGTGGTGACCGGCACATAGACGATGCCGCGGCCGCCGAAGCGGGCAAGCATGGCGGCCACCGCCGCGCCATGATTGCCCGACGACGCGGTGACGATGCCGCGGGCCCTTTCGGCGGCGGAGAGGGCCGCGATCTTGTTGGCGGCACCACGCGCCTTGAACGAACCGGTGACCTGCAAATTCTCCAGCTTGCAGAGAACCTCGGCACCGGTCAGCCGCGACAGATGGTCGGAGCGCCGGAGCGGCGTTTCGACCACATGGGGTCGGATGCTGCGGTCGGCCCGCTCGACCGCGGCGCGAATCTCATCGGGCGTCATGGCGCGTCTCCATCCAGGCACCGTGAACCAGAGCCAGAAACCTGTCGACATCGGCTTCGGGTGTGGCGAACGACAGAACCAGGCGCACCCCGGTTTCGCTATCCTTCATTTGGCCGGCGACGTCGGCTGACATTCTCTGGTGATAGCTGACGCCTTGCGCCACCAGCTGTTGGTGAAGCTGGCGCGGCATGACGGCGAAAACCTCGTTGGCCTGCACATCATGGGCAACCCGCACCTGGCTGGCGATCTTGAGACCGTCGGCCAACCGCTGCGCCAATGCGTTGGCGCGCCTGGCATTGTCGAGCCACAAGTCGCCTTCGAGATAGGCCAGCATCTGGGCGCCGAGATAGCGGCTCTTGGCCACCAGCTGGCCGCCCCGCATGCGGCGGTAGGCGAAGTCCTCGGCCAGGCCCATATCGAAAAAAACCACGGCCTCGCCGACCATGGCGCCGTTCTTGGATGTCCCGAAGGATAGAACATCGACACCGGATTTCCAGGTGAGCTCGGCCGGGGTTGTGGAGAGCCCTACCACCGCGTTGGCGAAGCGCGCCCCGTCCATGTGCAGCTTCATGCCGCGGGGTGCTATCAGTTCCTTGATCGCCCGCACTTCGGAGGGCGTGTAGACGGTCCCCAGTTCGGTCGCATTGGTGATCGACACGCCCTTGGGCTTGGGATCGTGCTCGCCGCGGATGAAGCCCTTGAGGGTCTTCTCGATCGTTGCCGGGGTGATCTTACCACCCTCGCCGCTCAGTCCGACGATCTTGGCGCCGCCGGTGAAGAATTCCGGCGCGTTGCATTCATCGCTGCTGACATGGGCCTCGCTATGGCAGATGATGGCGCCGTAGCCAGGAGCGATGGCCGAGAGCGCCAGGCCGTTGGCCGCCGTCCCGGTGGTCACCAGATAGGCCTTGACCTCGGTTTCGAAAACCTCCGCCAGCTTGGCCTCGGCGGCCTGCGTCAGATCGTCCCCGCCATAGGATGGAGCGGTGCCGTCATTGGCGGCGGCGAGGGCTGCGAGAATCTTGGGGTGAACCCCATAGACATTGTCGGAGGCGAAATTCATGGGGATGAGGTTCCGGGGTCTTGGAGGATGCCCGGCAACCAATGGTTTCCCTCGCCGGTTGTCAACTGGAAATGATCTTGGTCTTTCCGTCCTGGGCCGGGGTTGCGCCCTGTCGGTTGCGGCCTTCGAGCATGATGACGCCGAGGCCGGCGGCAAGGATCAGCGCCATGCCGGTCAAGGCCAGGGCGTTGGCCATGACGCCGAAGACCACCAGCCCCGAGAGCACCGCCCAGATGGTGGAGGCGTAGCTAAAGGGCGAAACTACCCGCGGCGGGGCCAGGCGGAAGGCGTAGAAGATGAAGAAATGCCCGGCGACCAGAAACAGCCCGGCAACCGCCATCAGCTCCAGGGTCCGGGCGCTGGGGACAACCGGCGTCTCGATCGCGGCCATGCCGAGGGCCGCGGCCACCATCACCGTGAGCAGGGTGGCGAAGGTCACGACCAGGGCCGGAATGGCGGCATCGACCTTGCGCGAAACGATGTCGCGCACGGCGGCTCCCAGAGCGGTTCCGAAACCCAGCAGGGCATAGGGCGAAGCGGCGGCGCTGCCGGGCTGGGCGACCAGGATGGCCCCGGCGATGCCGATGCCCACGAGCACCAGGCGCAGCCTGCCGATGCGCTCGCCCCAGATGATGGAAGCCGCTAGCAGCACGATCAGCGGCGTGGTCTGGGCAATGGCGGTGATGTCGCCGATCGCCATGTTGCGGAGGGCAAAGATGAAGAAGTAGATGGCGAACACCTCGCCCAGGCAGCGCAGCAGCACCCAGCGATTGAACACATGCGCAAGGGCCCGGCCATGGCCTAGCGCCAAAAGCAGCGGCAGGCACCAGGCGATGGCGGCGATCCCTCGCATTACCAGAACCTGCAAGGGGGGCGCATCGTCCATCGCCAGCTTCATGCCGGTATCGTTGGCGACGAAAGCCGCCGTGGCCAACAGCATGCAGGCGATGCCGCGAAGGCTCGATGAGTGAATCACGAAGGAAGGGTCCGGTTGACAGGCCTAACTAGCCGCCGAACCCTGCAATTGCAAACGCCGCTCAGGAGGCGAGCTTCACCGGCACCTTGAGGTAACGCACCCCATTGGCATCGGCGGGCGGCAGCTGGCCGGCCCGGATATTCACCTGGATCGACGGCAGCAACAGGGTGGGCGCGGCCAATTTGGCATCGCGGGCGGTACGCATGGCCACGAACTCGTCCTCGCTCACCCCGTCATGGACATGGATATTGCGGGCAAGCTCCTCGCCCACCGTGGTCTCCCAGGCGTACTGGGTGCGCCCCTCCTTGGGCAGATAGTCGTGGCACATGAAGAGCCGCGTTTCCCTGGGCAGCGCCATCAGCCGGCGGATCGAGCGGTAGAGGCTGCGGGCATCGCCGCCGGGAAAATCGGCCCGCGCCGTGCCGTAGTCCGGCATGAAAATGGTGTCGCCGACGAACACCGCGTCGCCGATCTTGTAGGAGACGCAGGCTGGCGTATGGCCGGGCGTGGCGATTACCTCGGCATCGAGGCCGCCGATCTTGAAGCGCTCGCCGTCCTTGAACAGGTGATCGAATTCCGCTCCTTCGCCGGAGACGTCGAGGGCATTGAACACCGGGCGGAAGATCTTCTGCACCTCGCGGATGCGCTCGCCGATCGCCACCCTGGCGCCGGTCTTGAGCTTGATATAGGGCGCACCCGACAGATGATCGGCATGGGCGTGGGTCTCGAGCACCCAGTCGATGGTGAAGCCCTGGGCGGTGGCTCTGGCCAGAATGGCGTCGGCGGAAACCGTCGAGGCCCGGCCCGACTTGTGATCGTAGTCGAGCACCGGATCGACCACGGCGGCCCGCCTGGTTGCCGGATCGGCCACCAGATAGCTCACCGTGTTGGTCGGCTGGTCGAAGAAGGCCTCGATCGTTGGCTTGGTGGACATGCAGTTCTCCCGGAATATGTTTTCGCTTGACAATATAGTAGCGTCTCCTAAATTAGCAACACCTAAAGTATGAGGGAACGATGACGACGCTGATGATCGACCGCTCGCTGGCCGAGTTCGAAGCCCGCGCCGGCGAGGCGGTGGGGCTGCTCAAGTCCTTGGCTAACGAGAAACGGCTGATGATCCTGTGCAAGCTGCTCGACGCCGGCGAGATGAATGTCTCGGCACTCGGCGAGCATGCGGGCCTCTCCCAATCGGCCCTGTCGCAGCATCTCGCCCGGATGCGCGAGGAGGAAATCGTCGATTTCCGCCGCGACCGGCAGACCATCTTCTACCGGGTGAGCGACCGCAACGTCGGCCGCATCCTCAAGACCCTCAAGTCGATCTACTGCTGACCACGAAAGGAACCAAGCCTTGTCCCTGCCCCATATCTCTCCGTCCGACGCGAAAATCCTTATCGACCGCGGCGCCCTGCTGATCGACATCCGCGACATCGACGAACATGCCCGCGAACGCATTCCGGCGGCGCGCAATGTGCCCCTGTCGAAACTCTGCGACGCAGCCGTCGGCGACGGCCACACCGCAGTCGTATTCCATTGCAGAAGCGGCACACGCACCCGGATGAATGCGCCCTTGCTGGCCAAGGCCGCCGAAGCCGATGCCTTCATCCTCGATGGTGGCATCGAGGCCTGGAAGAAGGCGGGCCTTCCGGTCCACCAGGACCGCCGGCAGCCGCTGGAACTGATGCGCCAGGTGCAGATTGCCGCCGGCGGCCTGGCGCTGCTTGGTGCCGTGCTGGGCTTTACCGTCCACCCCGGCTTCTATGCGCTTTCCGGCGCGGTCGGCGCCGGCCTTCTAACCGCCGGCATCACCGGCACCTGCGCCATGGCCCGCATCCTCCGGCTGATGCCGTGGAACCGGGTCGCCGCATGATGCAGGACCTGGCATCGCTCGTCTCGGGCTCGCTGGTCGGCTTCGTGCTTGGCCTCATTGGCGGCGGCGGCTCGATCATCGCGGTGCCGCTGCTCCTCTATACGGTCGGCGTTGCTTCGCCCCATGTCGCCATCGGCACCAGCGCCATCGCCGTTTCCCTCAGCGCCGCCGGCAACCTCCTCAATCACGCTCGCAACGGCATGGTAAAATGGCCCTGCGCGGTGAGTTTTTCGGCCGCCGGTGTCATCGGCGCCTGGGCCGGATCGACGCTCGCCATGCGCCTGCCCGGCAACCAGCTCCTCGCCCTGTTCGGGCTGGTGATGATCGTGGTCGGCATCGTCATGCTCGTGCGCAAGGATGCCAAAGGCAATTCCGAAGTTCGCCTCTCCATGGCGACGGCGCGGGAACTGATGCCGCTGCTGCTGGCCGTCGGCTTTGCGGTCGGCGCCCTTTCCGGTTTCTTCGGCATCGGCGGCGGGTTTCTGATCGTCCCCGGACTGATGCTGGCGACCGGCATGCCGATTGCCTACGCCATCGGAACCTCGCTGGTCGCGGTGAGCGTGTTCGGTGCGGCAACGGCATCGAACTATGCGCTCGCCGGCCTGGTGGATCTGCGGGTTGCCGGATTCTTCATCCTTGGCGGTCTGTTGGGCGGCCTAGCCGGAACCATGGCCGGCGGACAGCTGTCGAAATCGAAGGCCCTGCTCACCATGGTGTTTGCCGGCTTCGTCGTGTTGATCGGAGTCTATGTTACGGCGAAGGGTGCGATGACCTTCGTCGGCTAAAGCAACTGCAATTGAAGGAGTAAGACCATGACCTATACCATCGACCGCAAAGTCTCCGGCCGTTTCGACGATGTCATTGCCCGCACCATCGCCGCCCTCAAGACGGAAGGCTTCGGCGTGCTCACCGACATCGACGTCGCCGCGACCTTGAAGGCGAAGCTCGGCGTCGACTTCCGGCCCTACCGCATCCTCGGCGCCTGCAATCCGCCCTTCGCCCATCGCGCCCTCATGGTCGAGGACAAGATCGGCGCCATGCTGCCGTGCAATGTCATCGTCCAGGAAAAGCCCGAGGGCGTGGAGGTGTCGGTGGTCGATCCCCTGACCGGCATGGAACGGGTCGGTAATCCGCAACTGACCGCCATCGCCCGGGAAGTCACCGATAAGCTAAAGCGGGCTCTGGCCTCGCTTTGAGTCTCTTCGCGCAACATTATTGCGTATTTTTCTCCGCAGCGAATCCATACTTGCGTGGCGCACCTCATTCTGTCATAAGAAGAAAGGACAGTGACCCTGTCCTTTCGTGATGCTAACCGAAGGTGTTGGCCCGGAATGTTCCGGAATACGACCACCAGGACCCTGAGGGCTGTGGCCCGCAAGGCCGCCGGCACCGATACGCGCCGAGCCGGCCCCACAAAACGGAAATAGGGGCAGGCCCGGCACCGCAAGGTGACCATCGGGTTTGATCCCAGCGGCGGCGCCCATGCCAGGTCCCTGGCGGCGCTCTCCACCCTCAAGATCACACCCGAACGTCAAACGACCGTCATGCTCAGGGTTCATCGCCCCGGCAGGGCGGAGTATGATGGGATGAGGACGAAGAGGACGAAGGCCATGCACCTGCTGCCGGAAGGTCTGCCGCCCGCGCACGGATTGTACGATCCGCGCCACGAACACGATGCCTGCGGCGTCGGCCTCATCGCCAACATCAACAATCTCAAGAGCCACCGGATCATTGCCGACGGCCTCTCGATCCTCAAGAACCTCGAGCACCGCGGTGCCGTCGGCGCCGACCCCAAGGCCGGCGACGGGGCCGGCATCATGCTGCAGATCCCGCACGGCTTTTTCACTGCCGAAGCCAAGCGCCTGGGCTTCGAATTGCCGGGACAGCAGGGCTATGGCGTGGCCCAGCTGTTCATGCCGCGCGAGCCCATCTATCGCCAGGACATCGAGCGCATCTGGTGGGAGACGGCGCGTGAGGAAGGCCTCAAGGTTCTGGGCTGGCGCGACGTGCCGGTCGATTCCGCCGTACTTGGGTATTCGGTCAAGGGCACCGAGCCGGTGCATCGCCAGATCTTTATCGGCAAGGGCCCGACGATCCGCGACGAAGCCCATTTCGAGAGGAAGCTCTTCGTCTGCCGCAAGGTGGTGTCGAACCGGGTGCTGGAAGTCCTCGGCGCCAAGGCCCGGGCCTATTATCCCGTCTCGGTTTCCACCCGCACTCTCGTCTACAAGGGTCTCGTTCTCGGCAAGGACCTTGGCAGCTATTACCGCGACCTCGAAGACGCGCGGCTTGAGTCGGCACTCGCCCTCGTCCACCAGCGCTTCTCCACCAACACCTTTCCGTCCTGGCCCTTGGCGCATCCCTACCGCTTCATCTGCCACAATGGCGAAATCAACACGGTGCGCGGCAACTATAACTGGATGGCGGCCCGCCAGGCCAATATGAGGTCGGAAATCCTCGGCGAGGATTTGTCGAAGCTCTGGCCTATCTCCTACGAGGGCCAGTCGGATACGGCCTGCTTCGACAACGCGCTGGAATTCCTCACCATGGGCGGCTATTCGCTGCCGCACGCCATGATGATGCTGATCCCCGAGGCCTGGGCGGGAAATCCGCTGATGGACGAGGATCGCCGCGCCTTCTACGAATACCACGCCGCCCTCATGGAGCCGTGGGATGGCCCGGCGGCGATTGCCTTCACCGACGGTCGGCTGATCGGCGCCACCCTCGACCGCAATGGCCTCAGACCCTCGCGCTATCTCGTTACCGACGATGGCCATGTGCTGCTCGCCTCGGAAATGGGCTGCCTACAATTCGCCGAGGAACACATCACCCACAAGTGGCGTCTGCAACCCGGCAAGATGCTGCTGATCGATCTCGAGCAGAAGCGCATCATCTCCGACGAGGAGCTGAAGAAGTCACTCGCCACCGCGCACCCTTACAAGGACTGGCTGAAGCGCACCCAGGTGACGCTGCGCGACATGCCGGCGGCAAAGACCAGGCGGCCGAAGATCGCCGTCGCTCTCCTCGATCGCCAGCAGGCCTTCGGCTACACCCAGGAAGACCTCAAGATGCTGATGGCGCCGATGGCCCAGACCGGCCAGGAGGCGGTGGGCTCGATGGGCAACGATGCGCCCATTTCGGCGCTCTCCGACAAGGCCAAGCTCCTCGACACCTATTTCAAGCAGAACTTCGCCCAGGTGACTAATCCGCCGATCGACCCGATCCGCGAGGAGCTGGTGATGTCGCTCGTCTCATTCATCGGGCCGCGCCCCAACCTGATGGATCTCAAGGGCACCTCCGGCCACATGCGGCTCGAAGTTTCGCAGCCCATCCTCACCAACGAGGAACTCGAACGCATCCGCACCATCGGTGCGGTGCGCGACAATCCGTTCCGCACCGCCACCATCGATGTCACCTACGATGTGGCCAACGGGCCGGAATATATGGACGCCGCCCTTGACTCGGTCTGTGCGCTGGCCGAGCGCGCCGTCAAGGACGGCTACAACATCATCATCCTGTCGGACCGGGCGGTTTCGGCCGAGCGCGTGCCGATCCCGGCCCTCCTCGCCACCTCGGCCACCCATCACTATCTGATCCGCAAGGGGCTTCGCACCTCGGTGGGCCTCGTCGTCGAATCGGGCGAACCCCGCGAGGTGCATCAGTTCTGCGCCCTTGCCGGCTATGGCGCCGAGGCGATCAATCCCTATCTGGCCTTCGAGACGCTCGAAGACATGCTGCCCACCCTGGAGGAGAAGCTCACCGCCTACGAGGCGACCAAGCGCTACATCAAGGCCGTCGACAAGGGCCTGCTCAAGGTCATGTCGAAGATGGGGATTTCGACCTACCAGTCCTATTGCGGCGCCCAGATTTTCGACGCCGTCGGGCTTTCCTCGGATTTCGTCAAGAAATACTTTACCGGCACCGCCACCCAGATCGAAGGCATAGGCCTCGGCGAGATCGCCCAGGAAGCCTTCCAGCGCCACGAGGACGCTTTCGGCGAAAACCCGGTGTTCCGCGCCGCCCTCGATGTCGGCGGCAACTATGCCATGCGGCTGCGTGGCGAAGCCCATGTGTGGACGGCCGAAACCGTGTCGCATCTGCAGCATGCGGTGCGTGGGAATTCCAACGACCAGTACCGCGCCTTCGCCAGGCTGGTGAACGAGCAGGCCGAGCGGCTCAAGACCATGCGCGGGCTGTTCCGCATCAAGTCGGCCGAGGAGATGGGCCGCAAACCTATCGCCATCGACGAGGTCGAGCCGGCGGCGAAGATCGTCAAGCGCTTCTCGACCGGGGCCATGTCCTTCGGCTCGATCAGCCGCGAGGCGCACACCACTCTCGCCATCGCCATGAACCGCATCGGCGGCAAGTCCAACACCGGCGAGGGCGGCGAGGAAGCCGATCGCTTCAAGCCGCTCGCCAACGGCGATTCGATGCGCTCGGCGATCAAGCAGGTGGCGTCCGGCCGCTTCGGCGTCACCGCCGAATATCTGGTCAACTCCGACATGATGCAGATCAAGATGGCGCAAGGGGCCAAGCCCGGCGAAGGCGGCCAGTTGCCCGGCCATAAGGTCGACAGCGTCATCGCCAGGGTGCGCCATTCGACGCCGGGCGTCGGTCTGATCTCGCCGCCGCCGCATCACGACATCTATTCCATCGAAGACTTGGCCCAGCTCATCTTCGATCTGAAGAACGTCAACCCGGCCGGCCAGGTGTCGGTGAAGCTTGTTTCCGAAGTGGGGGTGGGCACCGTCGCCGCCGGCGTCTCCAAGGCCCATGCCGATCACGTGACGATCTCGGGCTATGAAGGCGGCACCGGCGCCTCGCCCTTGACCTCGATCAAGCATGCGGGCTCACCTTGGGAAATCGGTTTGGCCGAAACCCAGCAGACGCTGGTCGCCAACGATCTTCGTGGCCGCATCTCGGTGCAGGCCGACGGCGGCATTCGTACCGGCCGCGACGTGGTGATCGCCGCCCTTCTCGGCGCCGACGAGATCGGCTTTGCCACGGCACCTCTGATCGCGGCGGGCTGCATCATGATGCGCAAGTGTCACCTGAACACCTGCCCCGTCGGCGTTGCCACCCAGGACCCGGAGTTGAGAAAGCGATTCAAGGGCCAACCCGAGCATGTGATCAACTACTTCTTCTTCGTGGCCGAAGAAGTGCGCGAGCATCTCGCCGCCATGGGGGTTACCTCCTTCGACCGGCTGATCGGCGAAACTTCCTTCCTCGACCAGCAGGAAGCGATCGCCCACTGGAAGGCCAAGGGCCTCGACTTCTCGAAGATCTTCACCAAGCCCGATGTCACCGGACCGGTTGCCACCAAGCGCGTCACCGCCCAGGATCATGGCATCGACCACATTCTCGACCGCAAGCTGATCGAGCAGGCGATGCCCGCCCTGGAACAGGGCAAGCCCGTCGAGATCGTCAGCGCCATCCGCAACCGCGACCGCGCCACCGGCGCCATGCTGTCGGGCAAGGTGGCCAAGCGTTATGGCCACGAAGGGCTCCCCGAGGACACCATCAAGGTGAAGCTCACCGGCATCGCCGGCCAGAGCTTCGGCGCCTGGGCCGCCCATGGCGTGACGCTGGAACTGACCGGCGAGGCCAACGACTATGTCGGCAAGGGCTTGTCCGGCGGCAAGCTGATCGTCAGGCCCCATGGCAAGATCGGCTTCGTTCCCGAAAAGTCGATCATCGTCGGCAATACGGTGCTCTATGGCGCCATCGCTGGCGAATGCTATTTCCGCGGTGTCGCCGGCGAGCGCTTCGCGGTGCGCAATTCCGGCGCCGTCGCCGTGGTCGAGGGAGTGGGCGACCACGGCTGCGAATACATGACCGGCGGCTGCGTACTGGTGATCGGCGAGACGGGGCGCAACTTCGCCGCCGGCATGTCGGGAGGCGTGGCTTACGTCCTCGACGAGGCGGGCGACTTCGCCAGGCGCTGCAACCTCGCCATGGTCGATCTCGCCCCCATCCCGGCCGAGGACGCCACCATCGAGCGCCTGCATCACCATGGTGGCGATCTCGAAAGCCACGGCCTCGTCGATGTCACCGCCCACATGGACAAGCATGACGCGACCCGCGTCTTCGAGCTTGTCTCGCGCCACTACAAATACACCGGCTCGGCCCGGGCCCGCGACATTCTCGACAACTGGCCAGCCTATCTGCCGAAGTTCGTGAAAGTCATGCCGGTCGAATACGCTCGCGCCCTCCAGGAACTGGAGAAGGCCCAGGAAACCAGCGACGGCCTGACCATCGGCGTTGCGAGGAGTGCGTAATGGGCAAGGTCACAGGGTTCCTCGAAATCGAGCGGCAGGAACGCAAGTACAAGCCGGCGTCGGATCGCATCCGCCATTACAACGAATTCGTCATTCCGCTGTCGGAGGAAGCGACCAAATCGCAGGCGGCGCGCTGCATGAATTGCGGCATTCCCTACTGCCACACCGGCTGCCCGGTGAACAACCAGATCCCCGACTGGAACGACCTGGTCTATCTCGGCAACTGGGAGGAAGCCTCGCGCAACCTGCATTCGACCAACAATTTTCCGGAATTCACCGGCAGGGTCTGCCCGGCCCCTTGCGAAGCCTCCTGCACCCTCAACATCGACGACAATCCGGTCACCATCAAAACCATCGAATGCGCCATCGTCGACCGGGCCTGGGAGATGGGCTGGCTGAAGCCTGAATCCTATGGCGACAAGACCGGCAAGAAAGTCGCGGTCATCGGCTCCGGCCCTTCGGGGCTAGCCGCTGCCCAGCAACTGGCCCGCGCCGGCCATTCGGTGCATGTCTTCGAGAAGAACCGCAAGGCCGGTGGGTTGCTGCGCTATGGCATTCCCGACTTCAAGATGGAAAAGCACCTGATCGACCGCCGCGTGGCGCAGATGGAAGCCGAAGGCGTGACCTTCCACTATGACACCCACATCGGCGTCACCCAGGATGCCAGGCAGCTGGTCGACAGCTTTGATGCGGTGCTGATGACCGGTGGCGCGGAAAAGCCCCGCGACCTGCCGATCCCGGGGCGCGATCTCGCCGGCATTCATTTCGCCATGGATTTCCTGCCGCAGCAGAACCGCCGCGTCTCCAAGGAGGCTCCCCTCGACAACCGGCCCATTCTCGCCACGGCCAAGCACGTCGTGGTGATCGGCGGCGGCGATACCGGATCCGACTGCATCGGCACTTCCAATCGCCAGGGGGCCCTATCGGTCACCCAGCTCGAGGTCATGCCAAAGCCGCCGGAGAAGGAGAACAAGCTTTTGACCTGGCCCGACTGGCCGCTGAAGCTCCGCACCTCATCGTCGCACCAGGAAGGGGCCGAGCGCGACTTTTCCGTGCTCACCAAGTCCTTCTCCGGCGAGAACGGCGAGGTGAAGAAGCTCCATTGCGTGCGCGTCGACGCCAGGATGCAGGAAGTTCCCGGCAGCGCCTTCGAGATCAGGGCCGATCTCGTTCTACTCGCCATGGGCTTCGTCCATCCGGTGCATGAGGGAATGCTGGCCGGTCTCGCCGTCAAGCTCGATCCTCGCGGCAATGTCGAGGCCAACGTCAAGAATTACCGCGCCAGCCTCGACAAGGTGTTCGCGGCGGGTGATATGAGGCGCGGCCAGTCGCTGGTCGTCTGGGCGATCCGCGAAGGCCGCCAGGCGGCCCGCGCCGTCGACGAATATTTGATGGGATCGAGCGACCTGCCGCGCTGATGGCGCGTCCTATTTCTGCACCGGCAGGGAGAAATCGTCGACCCGGCCAGCTGGGGCCGGCGCCATCTCGCCGCTGACGAAGAGCTTTTCGGCCGCACTTCCCGGCGGCGCCATCGACTGCAACGCCACGACGCCGGCGGCCACCGGCCCGGCCCTGGCCATGCCCATGGCGGCCAGACTATCGGGCCGGAACGATGCCTCGCCACCGTCCAATGCCACCTGGCCGAACAGCGGCAGAATGATTTCCGGCGGCGGTGGTGTGGTGACCTGCCGCGGTATCGCGGCCGTCTGCACCTTGGGCAGAACCTCGCTGGTGGCCGGGAGATCGGACTTGGGTGCCGCGCCGGCGTTGGCCTTGATCGCCGCCAGCACCAGCTGCGCTAAGCGGTTGTTGCCCTGCTTGAAGAAACTCACCCCATCGCGGCCACGCAGCTTGCGCACTGTGCCGGTGTCATCGGGGCCCTGGTCGGTGTAGCTGCCGTCGCTCGCCAGGAAGGCCTTGCGGATATCGACGAAACGGGCGCCCTTGGCTTCCACCCGCTCTTTCTGGAGCGCCAGCACGGTTTCCATCGACTTCTCGTAATCGGGATCGGCCATGGGCGGCAGGCTCACCCAATAGACCACCGCGCCGCCTGCCGTCAGTGCATCGAGGATGCGGTCGGTCTGGGCCTTGTAGGCGGTGGCCCAATCGGCCGTGCCGAAGGCGAGCCGCAGGTCGCCGGAACGGATCTGCTGGCGGTCGTTGGCGCCGAGCAGAACCACCACCGCATCGAAGCTGTTGCCGTCGAACAGCCGCGGCAGGGTCTCGCCCCAGTCATAGACCTCGGGCCGGGCGATCCCCGATTCCTCGACATAGCGGAGCGTTACGTCATAGCCGGCGTCGCCCTCCACCAGGCGCATGAGGCCGGCGCCGAGGCCGCCGCCCAGGGCATCGCCGATCACCAGAATGCGGAAGGCGGTCGAGACTTCGTCTGCATTGCCGGTTGAGCCATTCTGGCTGTCGGTCGCCGACAAGCCGATCAGCGGCTGGCCGGTGATCACCTCCTGGGCGGTGGCCGGGGCCGCCGCCAGGAGGGCCGCGGCAAGACCGGCGGCGATGATCCACGGTGCCCGCATCAGGTCCCCTTCCGTACCCGCTCGAGAAGCTTGGCGGACGGGTTGCCGTCGAGCGGCAGTCCCGCCTTCTTCTGGAAGGCCAGTACTGCCTCATAGGTCCGGGCGCCGAAGCGGCCGTCGCTGCCGCCGGTCTCATAGCCCATGGCGGTGAGGCGGCGCTGCAATTCGACGCGCTGGGCGAAGGTCAGATCATAGGAAACGTCGGGCCAAGCGGCAACGATGGGTCCGCCGCCCTTGATGCGGTCGCCCAAATGGCCGACCGCGAGCGCATAGGAGTGCGACAAATTGTAGTCCATGATGGCCATGAAATTGTGGGTCACCAGGAACTTGGGCCCGTCGATCCCCTGGGGGATCATCACGAAGGCCTGGGCATCGGGTACGGAGAACTCGCCACCCTTCACCGGCGTGACGCCGAGCTTCGCCCAGTCGGCGGCACTCCGCCACTTGGCTCGCCCGATGAGGCCGCGATTGAAGTCCTTAGAGAGAGTGACCTCCCAACCCCAGGGCTCGCCCTGGCGCCAACCGGCTTTGGCCAGATAATTGGCGGTGGAAGCCAGCGCATCCTCCCTGGAATTCCAGATGTCCTTCACCCCGTCGCCGGTCCAGTCGACGGCGAAGGCCAGATAGGACGTCGGGATGAACTGGGTGTGGCCGAGGGCCGCCGCCCAGGAGCCGACGAAATTCTCCGGGCTCACCACGCCGCGCTGCAGGATCTTGAGGGCGGCGATGAACTGCTCGCGGCCATAGGCCTTGCGGGGGCCGGAATACATGAGGGTGGCGAGCGAGCGCATCACCTTCATCGAGCCCTTGTCCTTGCCGAAATTCGATTCGATCCCCCAGATGCCGAGGAGGATGCGCCGGTCGACGCCGTATTTGTTCTCGATCGCATCGAGCAGTTTGCCGTCGTCGACGAGCTTCTGCTTGCCGGTGTCGATGCGGGGAGCGGTCACCGCCTTTTCCAGATAGGCCGAGGTGGTCGAGGTAAACTCCGGCTGGTTGTCGGCGAGCTTCAAGACCGTCGGATCGGGATCGGTGATGCCGGCGAAGGCCCGGTCGAAGAGCTCGCGGGAAATACCCTGGCCCTTGGCGATGGGCCACAGGCTCGACTGGATGAAAGCCTCGAACTCGGGCGAGGCCTGGGCCGGCGCGGCTCCCAGCAGGGCCGGAATCACAAGGCTAACGAGCAAACGTCTCAGCATGAATTTCCCACGATTCGGGACACGACGGTCCGGAACCTATCAGGGAAAAACCAAACCCGCCAATTCCGGCTGCAATCGGGCTGCGGTTCACGATGAAATTCCGCTTTTGACCCAAACCGGACGTCACGACTTTGGCGCATTGCGGCTGGATTGCCAGGGCCGAGTCTTGCCGATGACGCCTATTTGAACCAGACTTGGCCTTAACCGGTTGATCATCGGGTGGATGAAGTTCACTTACCCCATGAGAGCTAGCCCATCTACGCTTCTCGGCGACAACTTCCGGGCATGATTTAGGCTCGAAAATATCTTGTTTTTTTAGCGCTACTGCGTTAGGCGTGAATTGACGCTTGGAGATTGCGTATGCACGCCCCCGCGGTCCAAGCCAAAGCGACCATAATCACACGGTTTGCAGACGGCTCTTAGAGCATGGAAAACAGGAGACTAGATATGAAGAAGCTCTTCATGATCGCTTTCTCAACCCTCACGGTAACTGTCTTTGCTGGGCCCGCCTTGGCAGGTGGCGAGTGGTCTCCAGGTAAGAACAAAGATGCTCTCGAAAGTTTTTATTCCGGCACCGGTAGTCCCACGCCAAGCGGTTCCGTTGCTAACCTTGGCGGCGCAATCTCCGGCGGATTCTACGGCAATACCTCCAACGCTGGCATTAGCCCGTACGCACCTGACAATGGGCACGGCGTAACACCCTCGATCTCGCCCGGCCCGCAGATAGTTGGCGGCGGCGGCCCCGGCACGGGGACTTCGCTCGGAGAAGCCATCCAAGCTGTCCATAGCCTATATTAAAAATACTAACCTCACGTGAGCAACGCGCGTGATGCGGTAAATTTCAACGCAACTTCTTCACGCTATTGTTGAATGGGTTGCCGCACACCAACGGCGACCAAGTCGTTACGACCTGTGGTCATAGCAATCCTCTCCCAGATGTTTCTGAGGTCATAGTGTTGTTTCGGCTACGTCGCCGGGGTGAACCCATTCGTTCGAAAACAGTTCCCGGCCGATCGTCGCAGGCATTCACTGGATTAGCGCGCCAGTTTACTTCGGCTGGCGGTCTTTCAGGTCTGCGTGGTCGTTCACCGCTGCTATGTCGGTTGCCGATGTCCTTGTATCAAAGCCCGCAAACGGGCTGCCCTGTCCGGAGCCGGATCGCTGCCGCGCCCGGCTGGGGTTGGCCGGACTGGCATCCGCCTAAAGAAATGCGGGAACACGAGCCGGAAACCGTGAAATCCGTCTGGCGAGGCATCTTTTAGTATAGCAATACAAACTTGGGGCACATGGTCTGCACATGACCCAAATCGGAATTTCAAACATCTCCGCCAAGCTTGCAATCACGCCGCGTTGCGCTGGGCGAGCTTCCTTTCCCAATCAAGAGCCGAAGCGACGATGAAGTCGAGGTCCTCGTGTTTGGGAACCCAGCCCAAAACCTCGCGCACGCGGGTCGCACCGGCGACGATGGCCGCCGGATCGCCGGCGCGCCGCCCGACCATGTTCACCTTGAAGCCCGTGCCATGGGCCTTCTCGACCGCCTTGATCACTTCGAGCACCGAATAGCCCTTGCCGTAGCCGCAGTTGAAGACGCCACTGTCGCCACCCCGGCGGAGATGGCCCAATGCATCCATGTGGGCGGAAATGAGATCGCTCACATGGATATAGTCGCGCAGGCAGGTGCCGTCGGGCGTGTCGTAATCGGTGCCGAAGACATCCATGTGGTCGCGCTGGCCAAGGGCCGTCTGGCAGGCGACCTTGATCAAATGGGTGGCCCGCGGCGTCGACTGGCCGCTGCGCCCTTGCGGATCGGCACCCGCCACGTTGAAATAGCGCAGCGCCACATATTGCAGGCCATGGGCCACATGGGCATCGCGCAGCATCCACTCGGTCATCAGCTTCGAGGTGCCATAGGGCGAAATGGGGGTGGGCTGCTCGTTCTCGAACACCGGCTGCACGGCCGGATTGCCGTAGACCGCGGCGGTCGAGGAAAAGATGAAGCGCGGCACCTTGGCCTTGACCGCCGCCGCCATCAGGCTGCGCGACTTGACCGTGTTGTTGAGATAGTAGCCGAGCGGATCGGAAACCGAATCGGGCACCACGATCGAGCCGGCGAAGTGGATGACCGCATCGACCTGGTTTTCGGCGAGGATGCGGGCGAGCAACGCCTCGTCGCCGACATCGCCCTCGATCAGCTTGGCCTTGGGCGAGACCGCCCACCAATAGCCGGTCGACAGATTGTCGAGGACGATCGTCTCCTCGCCGGCATCGGTCAGGGCCAGCACCATGTGGCTGCCGATATAGCCCGCCCCGCCCGTGACCAAAACGCCCATCGCCGGCTCCCGCTCTTAACCTGAATGCAAAACTGTGCTGTGACTTATCTGGACCGTCGGCAAACGCAAGCCTAACCCCGCCCTGCGCCCCGCCGGCATGGTTTCGAAAAGGTTAACGCCCCATGCGCCCGATCAAGAAAGCCGTGTTCCCGGTGGCCGGTCTTGGCACCAGGTTCCTGCCGGCCACCAAGGCCCTGCCCAAGGAAATGCTGACCGTGGTCGACCGCCCGGTCATCCAGCTCGCCGTCGACGAGGCGCGCGAGGCGGGGATCGAGCATTTCGTTTTCGTCACCGGCCGCAACAAAGGCGTGATCGAGGATCATTTCGACAAGCAGTTCGAGCTGGAAGCAACACTGCGCAAACGCGGCAAGTCGGCGGAACTCGACATGCTGGAGCAGGACCTCCCCGGTGCCGGCCAGGCGAGTTTCACCCGCCAGCAGGAACCATTGGGGCTCGGCCATGCGGTCTGGTGCGCCCGCGAACTGGTCGGCTCGGAACCCTTTGCGCTGCTTCTTCCCGACATGGTGATGCATGCCCGGCCCGGCTGCCTCAAGCAGATGATCGACGTCTACAACGCCCGCGGCGGCGGCAATGTCATCGCCGTCGAGGAAGTGGCGTGGGACCAGGTCAACCGCTATGGCGTGGTGGCGGCAAGCGACTGGAAGGGCAACGCCTTCACAATCGACGCCATGGTCGAGAAGCCGCCGCGCCAGCACGCACCCTCCAACCTGATCATCTCCGGCCGCTATATCCTGCAGCCCGAGATCTTCGCCGAGATCGCCAAACAGGAGCCAGGCACCGGCGGCGAGATTCAGATCACCGACGCGATGATAAGGCTGATGGCCCGGCAGAATTTCTGGGGCATCAAATACCAGGGCACCACCTACGACTGCGGCGACAAGATCGGCTTCCTCTCGGCCAATGTCGCCTTCGCGCTTGAACGTCCCGACCTTGGCGCAGACTTCAGGGCGGCGCTGAAACGCATCCTCGACAGCCACGGTGGGCTTTAGCGCGGTTTAACGGCTCAGCACGATTGCCGCGCTTACTCGCTGCTCGGTGTAATTGCGCGCCTTGGAAGCGGAATTGAGCCAGATTGCGTCATAGGTCGCGGTCCAGGCGAGCGACGGCCCGAGCTTCCACAACAGGCCAACGCTCGCGTCGTAGGTCACATCATAGCCGCCGCCGACCTGCTCGGCATAGATGTTGAGGCCACCCAGGAGATCGAGGTTGTCGCGAAGCGCTTGGGTGGCGCTCACATCGGCGGTCCAAGTCCGGTTGGCCGACACGCTGCCGCCGACGGCATCCTGGATTGCCGTGTCGAAGCTGAGCGCAATGCGGGTCGACTCGCTCGGCGACCAGTTGAGAAGCCCGGTCAGGCCGAATTCGCCGATGCCGGCAAGTGAGGAATCGTCGTAGTTGCGGGCGAGATAGGTAACGGCGATATCGCCCGACCAGATGGGGCCGTCGTCGACCACGAAGCCGGCACTGGCGCCATAGCCTTGCGAGGAATATTTCACCCCGGTTGCGGAATAGCTCTGGGTGTAGATGCGCGGGTCCGCCGACAGCGCCACATAGGGCTTGAGGAGCGGCGGATCGGTTAAAACCGCCCGCATCGTTACCAGGGGTTCGAGATAATCGCTGGCGGAATTGTTCTGGGTGCCGCCGCCGGCGAGTTTGACGTCGCCGAAGGCGTTGTAGCGCAGCGCCCCCCGCAGGCTCGTTTGCCAGGCGCCGAAGTCATGGACCAGCGCCAGCCCGCCGCCCACCGTCTGGTCGGCGCGGGTGCCGACCGCCGTCGCCGGAACCTGGCTATTGCCGAGGCCCGACTGGGCGAGCGTGTAGAATGCATCGGCGAGCGCATAGGTGTCGCGCCGGACGTCCAGCCGGAACTCGGTCGATGCCCGGCCGCTGCCGGTGCGCAGGTCGGGTTGGCTCGGATAATGGTAGAGATTGAAGCTCGCCGCCCCGGTCCAGGAATGGCGATCCCAGTCGCTGGCGAAGGTGAGACTCGGCTTGAGCAGGATGCCGATGCCCGCCCTCGGGTTCGTGGCCGCGCCGCCGATGTTGGTGTTGGCGATGCCGCCGATGGCCAGGGACGGATAGAGGATGAAGGATCCGGTCCGGATGCCCAGAGGCGCATAGGGATCGGCCGGCGTTGCGGCGCGGCGGCGTGGCGGCGGCGGATCGGGGATATCGGCGATCGTCAGCCGCGGCGGCGTTACAGCGGCGGCCTGGCCGACATCGGTCGCCTTGAGATCCGGCACGTCCTGCGCATGGGCCAGCCCCGTCGCCAGCCACAGGCCGGCCACAGCCAAGATTGCAACCGGCCGCTGCGACACCACCACTCCTCACACTCCCTGATCCCGCGAACCTAGCAAAAACATGGTTAATTCCGGGTTGACGAGGTGTGCCGCGAGCACCTTTCCTTTTTCGGCGAATCCGCCTAGCCTCTTTCCTATGTCCTCACGAACACTGCCGAATCCGGTGCCGCTCGGCACCCGCTGGCGGGCTTCGGCGCGCCAGGCCCTGGTCACCGAAACCCAGGGGCTCGAGCTCCTGGTCAAGGCCGTCGACGGGGTGCTGGGCGATGCCATTGCCAGCGCCGTCGAGCTCATCCGGCAAGCCCGCGGCCGGGTCATTCTCACCGGCATGGGCAAGAGCGGCCATGTCGGGCGCAAGATCGCCTCGACCTTCGCTTCCACCGGAACGCCCGCGCTGTTTGTCCATCCGGCCGAAGCCAGCCATGGCGACCTCGGCATGATCACCGCCGACGATGTGGTGCTGATGATCTCCAATTCCGGGGAATCGCCGGAGCTGCGCGACATTCTCACCTATTCCCGGCGCTTCGCCGTGCCGCTTATCGCCATCACATCACAGCCGCAATCGAGTTTGGCCCAGGAAGCCGACATCGTCCTGCCGATCCCGCAGGCGCGCGAGGCTTGCCCCAACGGTCTGGCACCGACCACCTCGACACTGTTGCAACTGGCGCTGGGCGATGCGCTCGCCATCGCACTCCTCGAAGACAAGGGTTTCACGGCGCGCGACTTCAAGAACTTCCACCCGGGCGGCAAGCTCGGCGCCCAGCTCCTGCACGTGCGCGATGCCATGCACAAGCGGGCCGAGCTACCGCTGGCCACGGTGGCCATGCCGATGTCGGAAGCCCTGATCGTCATGACCTCGAGGAGCTACGGCTGTCTTGGTGTGGTCGACGACGAAGGCCGGCTCATCGGTATCATCACCGACGGCGATCTCCGCCGTCACATGGAACGCAATCTGCTCGACCGCAGTGTCGGCGACGTGATGACGGCCAATCCGAAGAGCATCGGTCCCGAGGCGCTGACCTCCGAGGCCCTGGAATTCCTCAACTCGGCCAAGATCACCAGCCTGTTCGTGGTCGACGACGAGTGCCGCCCGATCGGCCTCGTCCACATCCACGACCTCCTCCGCATCGGCGCGGCGTAAAGGGCATTCCGGTATGTTTCGAATTGCCTTCATCCTCGCAATCTCGTCATGACCGGGCTTGTCCCGGTCATCCTCTTCGGCAGCCCGCAAGAAGATGGCCGCAACGAGTGCGGCCATGACGAAATTGGAAGGTGTAGTTCGACGATGACTACGCCAGCTCGACCTTCAGCTTGAGGCCGTCGACGCCGATGATGCGGACCCGGGCGCCGCGGGGGGCATCGGGGCCGGTCACGTCCCACTGGGTACTGGCGATGACAAGCCGGCCGCGGCCCTCGACAATCGGCTCCTGCAGCACATAGCTCTTGCCGACAAAGTCGAACATCCGGCGGTTGAGATTGGGGAGCTCGCTGTCCAGCACATGGCGCCGCCCGAGAAATCGCTTGCCGACGAAAAGGCTGATGAGCGACAGGCCGGCGAACAGCAGAAGCTCGGCCTGCCAGCCGAGATCGAAAGCGAAGTCAATGAGCCCCACGGCAGTTGCGGGGATGGCCAGCCAGATGAAGAAGACGCCGGGGGCGGCGAGTTCGAGGATCAGCAGCACGCCCGCCGCCACCCACCAGAACCAGTTGCCGAGCAGCGGTACGAGTTCGCCCATGGCTCCCCCTCAGCTCCGCGGCGGCACTGACGGTACGCCGGAGGCGGTCTTGCGCGAGCCTTGTCCGCCGTCACCATCGCCGCCAAAGGCCTCGCGGGCAATGGCCGCGATGCCGCCAATCGAGCCGAGCATCGAGGTGGCATCGAGCGGCATCATCAGCACCTTCTGGTTCGGCGACTTGGCGAGCGCCTCGAGCGCCTTTATGTAATTGTTGGCGACGAAATAGTTGATCGCCTGGATGTTGCCGGCGGAAATGGCGGTGCTCACCATTTCGGTGGCCTTGGCTTCGGCCTCGGCCGAACGCTCGCGCGCCTCGGCATCGCGGAAGGCCGCCTCGCGGCGGCCCTCGGCCTGCAGCACCACGGCCTGCTTCTCGCCCTCGGCCTTGAGGATCGCCGCCTGGCGAAAGCCCTCGGCTTCGAGGATGTTGGCGCGCTTTTCGCGCTCGGCCTTCATCTGGCGGGCCATCGAGTCAACCAGATCGCGCGGCGGATTGATGTCCTTGATCTCGATGCGGGTCATCTTGACGCCCCACGGCTCGGTCGCCTTGTCGACGACACTCAACAAGCGATGGTTGATCTCGTCGCGCTGCGACAAGAGCGCATCGAGCTCCATCGAGCCCATCACGGTGCGCACATTGGTCATCGTCATGTTGATGATGGCGTTCTGGAGATTGCTGATCTCGTAGGTGGCACGGGCGGCGTCCAGCACCTGGTAGAAGGCAACACCATCGACCGTCACCATGGCATTGTCACGGGTGATCACTTCCTGGGAGGGCACCGGGATCACCTGCTCCATCATGTTCATCTTGGCGCCGATCTTATCGATGAACGGCACGATCAGCCCGAGGCCCGACGGCAGGGTGCGGATATATTTGCCGAAGCGCTCGACCGTGTAGTTGTAGCCCTGCGGCACCATGCGGATGGCGCGCAAGAGATAGAAGACCACCACCGCCAGCACAATCAGGACGAAGACAGCCGGGCCTTGAAACATCTCGCAACTCCTTCATGTCGCTCCGGGCACAGTATGCCTCAACGTCCACAATGGGGATTGCCGGCCGCCGTTGCAAGGCCGATCAGGTCCAGCCCGAAAGCTCGCGGCGGACGATCGCCTCGAGCATGGCAATCGAACCTTCTTCGTCATTGAGACAGGGAACGGCGGAAAAATTGGCGCCGCCGCGGGCCAGGAATGTCTCCTTCAGGCCGATCGCCACCTCCTCCAGGGTCTCGACGCAATCGGCGGCAAAGCCCGGCATGATCATGGTTAGGTTCTTGATGCCGGCGGCCGGCAGGGCTTCGACGGTATCCTGGGCATAGGGCCTGAGCCATTCGGCCTTGCCGAAGCGCGACTGGAACACCACCCGGAGTTTCTCGTCCGCGAGTTTCAGGCGCTGGCGCAAGAGCCTCGCCGTCTTCATGCAGTGGCAGTGGTAGGGATCGCCCTTGTCGAAATATTCGCGCGGCAGGCCGTGAAAGGACGCAAGGATCAGGTCCGGCTGCCAGGCGAGCGCGGCAAGGTGGCGCTCGAGGCTCGCCGCCAACGCCTCGATGTGGGCGGCATCGCCGTAATAGGGCGGCACCGTGCGGATCGCCGGCTGCCAGCGCATGGCCTGGAGTTTTTCATAGGCCTTGTCGAGGACGGTGGCGGTGGTGGCGGCGCTGTATTGCGGATAGAGCGGAAACAGCAGGATACGGTCGCAGCCCCGCTCTTTCAGGTGGGCGATGCGGTCGGCAAGCCGCGGCTCGCCATAGCGCATGGCCCAATCGACGATGACGCCGTCGAGGCCGGCAAGCCGGGCCGCCAGCTTCCCGGCCTGGCCGCGGGTGATGGTCTTCAGCGGCGATTCGTTCAGCTCGCGGTTCCAGATCTTGTCATAGGCATGGCCGCTGCGGCGCGGCCGGGTAGTCAGGATGATGCCGTTGAGGAGCGGCCACCAGATCCATGGATTGACCTCGATCACCCTGCGGTCCGAGAGAAACTCCTTCAGGTAGCGCCGCATCGACCAATAGTCGGTAGCTTCCGGAGTGCCGAGATTGATCAGCAATACGCCGATCTTGCCATGAGCTATCGGCGGGTGTCCGTCTGGCAGGGGCGAGGTCATGGCGATCGGATCGGTCTCCAGCACTTCGAGTTACTGCTAGCCTGCTGTTAACGCCTTGCAAATGCAAAAACATCATAGTCGCGCCGGTGGAGAGAGCGAGTGCGGTAGTGCAACCTGGCACAGTTGTGGCAGCAGGCCCGTTCCTGCGGCTAAAGCAGGTTGTTGCCCGTCGCCTGCAGCGCCACCCCCTGCCGCCGGTGTCCGGAGACGGCTTCGACGAGAGCCCCCAGACGGTTGTGCTTCCGCCCCTGCTTCTTGCGGCCAATATATTGATTGCAATAGGTTTTTCGGCGCTCGCCAAGGGCCATTTTGAACTTCTGCTGGTGCTGGCGTGGACCGCTGCGGCCTGCCTTGCCTCGCTCATTCCGGCACTCTTCGGCCTGTTTGTCGGCGAGAAGGTCGGTGCCGACCGCCGCATCGGCCTTTTCTTCCACGAGCTTTCCACCCTGATGCTGGGGCTGGTGTGGGCGGCCTTCCCGGTGCTGTTTTTCGATAGCGCGTCGAGCGACATGCGGCTCCTGGCGGTTGCCCTCATCTTCGCCATGTCGGGCATCGGGTCCTTCACCCTAGCGCGGGTGCCGACCTCGGCCATGCTGTTCTGCGCCCTGATTGCCGGAGCCCTGACGCTCGCCTCGATCAAGACCGGCGGCGCCGCCGGCCTGGCGCTCGGCATCCTGTCGCTGCTCTATGGCACCGGCATCGCCACCACGCTTCTTTCCATTCAGCAGGCGGCGGCCCGCCAGCATGCCGCCGAACTGGAGATCGGCAAGCAGAAGGGCATCATCGCGCTCCTTCTCAACGATTTCGACAAGGAGGTGAGCGACTGGCTGTGGGAAACGGGCAGCGACGGCCGACTCACTTACGTCTCGCAGCGCCTGTGCGATGGGCTCGGCCTGGAGATGTCGGCTCTCCTCGGCAACACCCTTGCCGGTGCAGTGGCTGCGGCACCCGACCAACCCGGCTGGCGCGAATTGCACGAAGCCATGACGGCGCAGCTTGCCGTCGACGGGCTCCTGTTGCGCATCGCCATGGAGGGACGCGAAACCTGGTGGCGCATCGCGGCGCGGCCGCTCACTGCCAAGAACGGAAAGTTCATCGGCTACCAGGGTGCGGCCCATGACGTGACCGGCGACCGGCGGGAGGAAGCCCGGCTGATCGCCGCCAAGGAGGCGGCCGAGCGGGCCAGCGCCAGCAAGTCGCAATTCCTCGCGGTGATGAGCCATGAGTTGCGCACGCCCCTCAATGCCATCGTCGGCTTTGCCGAACTGCTCGCTTCGGAACAGGCCGAAAGCCTGACCGACCGCGACCGCGCCGACCATCTGCGGACGATCATCGACAGCAGCCGCCACCTTCTTACGCTGATCAGCGATATCCTCGATGCCACCCGCATCGAGCGCGGCACGCTGCGTCTGGTCGAACAGGAGGCCGATGCGGCGGAAATCCTCGAGGTGGCGGTCAAGATGTGCCGCGATCTGGCGGAGACCGCCGATACCACCATCGTCGCCCGGGTCATCGAGGGAATCGAAATCAAGGGCGACATCACCCGGATCAAGCAGGTGCTGATCAACCTGATCACCAATGCGGTCAAGTTCTCGCCGGCCGGCGGCTTTGTCAACATCGCCTTCGAGCGCACCGAAACCGGCGGGCTGGCGATTGCGGTGCGCGATGCCGGCGTCGGCATCCGCAAGGAGGACCTCGACCGCATCTTCGAACCTTTCGTGCAGGCCGACCAGGGCAGCTCGCGGCGCTTCGGCGGCATCGGGCTTGGCCTGTCGATTGCCCGCAAGATCGCCGAAATGCACGGAGGTGCTGTCACCATCGAAAGCGAATATGGGATGGGAACCACGGCGCGGCTGATCTTCCCGGCGGCCCGCATCGAGTGGCCCGTCGCCGCGGTCCTCACAAAATCCTCGAACGCCGCCTGAGGAGCCGATGCCCGCCAGGTCCAAGGTTCCGCCCTTCATGGGAGCGACAATCTCCAAGTCTCCCGCAGGCTTCGGGGCGGCGATCTTCGGGGCACCCCACGGCACCGCCTATCGGGCGATCGACAACCGTGTCCATGCCGGTGCGGCCGACGCCTTCCGCCAGGCCCTTGCCGCCGATAGCGAATGGCTCGATCATTTCGATTTCGATCTCGGCCATCCTTTGCTGGCGAAGAGCCTCAAGCTCGCCGATCTCGGCAACCTTCCCACCAAGCCCAAGACCGCTGCGGCCAATCGGGCCCTGATCGAGGACACGACCCGCCTCATCCTCGACGCCGGTGCCGTGCCGATCATGTTCGGCGGCGATGATTCCACTCCCATCCCCTTCATCCAGGGCTTTGCCGGCAGCCCGCCCATCGCCATTTTGCAGATCGATGCCCACATCGATTGGCGCCACGAGCGCTATGGCGAGACCCAGGGGTTTTCCTCGACCATGCGGCGGGCTTCGGAACAGCCCCATGTCTGGCGCATCGTCCAGGCCGGCGCCCGGGGCCTGGGCAGCGCACGCCCGGAGGAAGTCAACGAGGCCCACGCCTGGGGCGCCCGCATCGTCCCCGCTCGCGATATTCACCACTCCGGCATCGAGGCGGTGCTGGCCCATGTGCCGGAAGATTGCGACTGTCTGATCAGCCTCGACTGCGATGCCCTTGATGTCGCGCAAATGCCGGCGGTTGCCTACCCTTCCCCGGGTGGGCTTACTTTCACCCAGGTTGCGGGGCTGATCGAGGGCGTTGCCCGCAAGGCGCGGATCGCCGGCTTCGCCATGGTCGAATTCGTTCCCAAACGCGACCCCGCCGGCACCGCCGCCTTCACCGCCGCGCGGCTGGCCTGCAACGTCATCGGCCGGCTGCAGCCGCCCCTCTGATCACTCTGCGGCAGCACGGGCCGGCGCGGTCTTGAGGCTGTCGAACTTCGCCATGAGTTCGGCCTCCCTTGCCGTGGCCTTGGCGAGGCCTGCTTCCTTCACATGGCCGAAACCGCGGATCAGGTCGGGAAGGGCGGCGATCTCCAGCGCCGTCGGGAGCGAAACTGGCGTCAACCCGGCGAGAAGACCTGCCATCCGCGTCTTGTAGTCGACGATCAGCTGCCGCTCGCGGCGGCGCTCGGCCGAGCGGCCGAAGGGATCGAACCTCGTTCCACGCAGGCCCTTCATTGCGGCGAGCATTCGCATCGCCGTCATCATCCACGGTCCGAAGCGGGATTTCGCCGGCCGGCCGGTTGTGGGATCGCTCTTCCCGAGAACTGGCGGAGCCAGATGGAAGGTGAGGCGATAGTCGCCCTTGAAGCGCTGCCTGAGATCGGCGGCAAAGCGTCCATCGCTATAAAGCCGCGCCACCTCATACTCGTCCTTGTAGGCCATCAGCTTGAACAGGTTGCGAGCCACCGTCTCGCCGAGCCCCAAGGGCTTTCCCAGGCGCTCCGTCTCGGCTTTCCGCACTTTCTCGACAAAGCCGCGATAGGCTTCGGCATAGGCGGCATTCTGGTAATCGGTGAGAAAGGCCGCGCGCCGGGCAATCAGCTCGTCGAGCGACGGCGCCGCCGGCTGCGATTTGGCGCCGATCACCGCCTTGACCGTCGCTTCGTCGGTTGCCGCGCGCCGGCCCCACTGGAAGGCCGCGAGATTCATCGTGACCGCCACGCCGTTGAGTCTGACCGCTTCCTCGATCGCCGCAGCACCGACCGGCACGAGCCCCTTCTGCCAGGCATAGCCGAGGGTGAACAGGTTGGCGGCAATCGAATCGCCCAAAAGTGCCGTGGCGATGGCCGTGGCATCGACGCCGAACATCCCGTCATGGCGCACCGAGGCGGCGATGCGCAGCGTCATCGCAGCACCCGGCAGCCTGAAATCCCGCTCATGGGTGAAATGGGCCGGCATGGTTTCATGGGAATTCACCACCGCAAAGCTCTTCTGGCGCGACGCGGCTGAAAGTATGCGTTCAGAAGCGGACGTCACCAGATCGCAGCCGAGGATGAGATCGGCCTGGCCGCGAGCTACCCGTACGGCAGAAATATCTTCCGGTCTTGCGGCGATCTTGAGATGGGTGACGACGGCGCCGTTCTTCTGGGAAAGCCCCACCATGTCGATCAAGGCTGCCCCCTTGCCTTCGAGATGGGCGGCCAGGCCGAGAAGATGGCCGATGGTCACCACCCCGGTGCCGCCGATGCCGGTCACGAGAATGTTCCACGGCCGGGCAAGCCCGGGCAGCGCCGGCTCCGACAGGACCGGAAATGGGGTTCCGCCCACGGCTTGCGGCTTTGCCGCAGCGCCGGTCACCAGTTCGCCGCCTTCGACCGTCACGAAGCTCGGGCAGAAGCCCTTGAGGCAGGAGAAATCCTTGTTGCAAGCCGACTGGTCGATCTGGCGCTTGCGGCCGAACTCGGTCTCGACGGGGGCGATCGCCACGCAGTTCGATTGCACCCCGCAATCGCCGCAGCCCTCGCAGACCAGCGCGTTGATGAACACCCGCCGGTTGGGATCGGGGAACTCGCCGCGGCGCCTGCGGCGGCGCTTTTCGGCGGCACAGGTCTGGTCGTAGATCAGCACGCTGGCGCCCTTCACTTCCATGAGATCCGTCTGCACCGCCTGCAACTCGTCGCGGTGGTGGAAGCTCACGCCATGCGGGAATGCGGCTCGGCTTGGATATTTGTCGGGCTCGTCACTGACTACGACGATGCGCTCGACGCCGAAGGAGCGCACCTGCTGGGCGATCTGCGGCACGGTGAGGCCGCCGTCGTTCCTTTGGCCGCCGGTCATCGCCACGGCATCGTTGAACAGGATCTTGTAGGTGATGTTCACCTGCGAATTGGCGGCATGGCGGATCGCCATCATGCCGGAGTGATTGTAGGTGCCGTCGCCAAGGTTCTGAAACACATGGGCGCGCTTGGAGAACGGCGCTTCACCCACCCAGTTGGCGCCCTCGCCGCCCATCTGGGTTGCTCCTTCGGTCTTGCGGTCGGGCACGAACTGCGCAAGCCAGTGACAGCCGATGCCGGCATAGCCGCGGGCCCCGTCCGGCAGAACGGTCGAGGAATTGTGCGGGCAGCCGGCGCAGAAATAGGGCACCCGCTGTGTGAGATCCGCCTGATTGGGCGCAGTCGCCGCCATCAGGTCGGCGGCACAGGCTTGAACCGCTCGGTCCTGGAGGCGCTGGGCCAGCGCCAGCGCCACCTGGTTGGGTTCGAGCACGCCATGGGACGGAAACAACGGAGCGCCCGTCTCGTCGGTCTTGCCGATCACCTTCGGGCGTTTTTCCTCCGTATACAGAATATCACGTAGTTGGGCCTCGACGAGCGAGCGCTTCTCCTCGACCACCATGACGGTATCGAGACCTTTGGCGAAATCGCGCGCGATTTGCGGTTCGAGCGGCCAGACCATGCCAACCTTGAGCAGCCTGACCCCCAGCCTTTCGGCCTGCCGCTCGTCGATGCCAAGATCGTCAAGAGCCTGGCGTACGTCGAGATAGCTCTTGCCGGCGGCGGCGATACCGATCCTTGCCTCGCCGCCGGTGTACACGATGCGGTTCAACCCATTGGCCCGGGCAAAGGCGAGGACGGCGGGAATCTTGTGGGCGTGCAGCCGCTCCTCCTGCACCATCCTATCGTCATTGGGCCTGATGTTGAGGCCGCCCTGCGGCAAAACATGATCGGCCGGGACCACGGGTTTGACGCGGTCCGCATCGGCCAGCACCACGGCCGAACTCTCGACCGTGTCGTGCATGCATTTGAGGCCGACCCAGACGCCGGCATAGCGCGACAGGGCAAGCCCCAAGAGTCCGAAATCGACGATCTCCTGCACCCCCGCCGGGCTCAAGACCGGGATCATCGCGTCCGCCAGGGCGAAGTCGCTGGCGTGCAGCACGGTCGAGGATTCGCCCGCATGGTCGTCGCCGGCGATCACCAGCACGCCGCCGTTCTTCGACGAGCCCGCCATGTTGGCATGGCGGAAAATGTCGCCGGAGCGGTCGACGCCGGGGCCCTTGCCGTACCAGATGCCGAAGACGCCGTCGAAGCGGCCTTCGCCGCGCATCTCGGCCTGCTGGCTGCCCCACAGTGCTGTGGCGGCAAGGTCCTCGTTGAGGCCCGCCTGAAACTTGATGTGGCGCGGCTCGAGCAGGCCCTGCGCCGCCATGAACTGACTATCGACGGTGCCGACCGGCGAGCCTCGGTAGCCGGTCACATAGCCCGCCGTCTTAAGCCCCGCCCGGCGGTCGGCCGCCGATTGCATCAGGCTAAGCCGCACGATCGCCTGGGGACCGGTCAGAAATACCGGCGATTGGTCGAGATCGTATCGGTCGTCGAGGCTGGCCATCGGCCGCTTCTAGCACTTCGACGGGAAACGCAAAACGGCCGCGCCGCTTGACAGGGTAGCGTCCCCTGCTATTCATGGCGGCAGGGGATGCGATCTCCCCTCCAGGCGCCAGCCCAAGCATCGCGACCCCATCCACATTTGCAGCACGAGGCGCCAACATGTCCGCTCCCAATACGATTTCCACCGACAAGCTCAACCGTCTGGTCGGCACCGCCGCCGCACCCGTCCTCATCGATGTCCGCACGGTTGAGGACTATGACGCAGAGCCCAAGCTCATTCCGGCATCCCTCCGCCGCAGCCACAAGGATGTGGCCGGCTGGGCGCCGCAATTCACCGGCAAGGAGGTGGTGGCAGTCTGCCATCATGGGGCCAAGCTCAGCCACGGCGTTGCCGCCTGGCTCCGCCACGCCGGCGCCGAGGCCCAATCGCTGGAAGACGGTTTTGAAGGCTGGAAGGCCGCCGGCCTGCCGCTTGTTCCGGCCGACAAGATTCCCTCTCGCGATGCTTCAGGCCGAACGTTGTGGGTGACCCGCGCCCGCCCCAAGATCGACCGCATCGCCTGCCCCTGGCTCATCCGGCGCTTTGTCGATCCGGCGGCGGTCTTCCTGTTCGTCGCTCCCTCGGAGGTCGCCGCCGTCGCCGACCGGTTCCAGGCCACCGCCTTCGACATCGAGAACACCTTCTGGAGCCATCGCGGCGACACCTGCACCTTCGACACCATGATCGCCGAATGGGGCCTCGCCACTGAGCCGCTCATTCGCCTTGCAGCGATCGTGCGCGGCGCCGACACGGCACGGCTCGATCTCGCCCCCGAGGCGCCGGGCCTGCTCGCCGCCTCACTTGGGCTTTCCCGCATGTTCGCCGACGATTTGCAGCAGCTCGAGGCGGCGATGGCGCTTTACGACGCCTTCTACCGCTGGTGCCGCGATGCCACCGAGGAAACCCACAACTGGCCGACCAACAAGATAAAGCAGTGACGGCGCAGCCGAGCTTTGCCGAGGCCTTCAGGGTGTGGGCCCGCATCGGCGTCCTCTCCTTCGGCGGACCTGCCGGCCAGATTGCGCTGATGCATCGCGAGATCGTCGAGGAACGGGGCTGGCTCGCCGAGAAGGAATATCTCTCGGCCCTCAATTTCTGCATGCTGCTGCCGGGTCCCGAGGCCATGCAGCTCGCCACCTATGCCGGCTGGAAGCTGCATGGCGTCCGGGGAGGCCTCGCCGCCGGTCTTCTCTTCGTGCTGCCCGGCGCCTTCGTGGTGCTGGCGCTCTCCATGCTCTACGGCGCCTTCGGCAATCTGCCGTGGATTGCTGCCATCTTCTTTGGCATCAAGGCGGCGGTGCTGGCGATCGTCATCGAAGCACTCCTGCGGGTGGCGCGCCGGGCGCTCAAGTCGAATATCGACTGGGCGCTGGCCGGCCTCGCCTTTCTGGCGCTTTATGCTTTCGACCTGCCCTTTCCGCTGATCGTCGTGGCGGCCGCAGTCTTCGGCTTCTTTCGCGCCCGCGGCAAGGTCGAGGCCGCCACCACGGCCTTTCCCTCGACCCGCAGGCTGGGCCTCACCATCGCCATTTGGGCGGCGATCTGGCTGGTGCCGCTGGCGCTCCTCGCTGCAACGCTCGGTCCCCATCACGTGCTGACTGAGGTGGGCGTATTCTTTTCCAAGCTCGCCGTCGTCACCTTCGGCGGTGCCTATGCGGTCTTGTCCTACATGGCGCAGGCCGCCGTCGAACAGAAGCGCTGGCTCGCCGCCCCCGAGATGATCGACGGCCTGGGTCTTGCCGAAACCACGCCGGGCCCGCTCATCCTTGTCACCGAGTTCGTCGGCTATCTCGCCGCACTCCGCCAGATGGGCGGCATCTGGGGCGGCATCGCCGGGGCTTTGGTGACACTGTGGATGACCTTCGCCCCTTGCTTCCTGTGGATCTTCGCCGGAGCTCCCTACATCGAGCACATCGGCAAGCGGCCGCGGCTGTCGGGTGCGCTCGCGGCGATCACCGCCGGCGTCGTCGGCGTCATTCTCAACCTGTCGGTCTGGTTCGGGCTCCATGTGCTGTTCGGCAAGGTCGAGCGCCTGGGCAGCGGTTTCTTCAAACCCTGGTGGCCCGAGTGGGCGACACTCGATCCGGCAGTGCTTACCCTCAGCCTTCTGGCAGCCGTCGTGCTCCTGCGCTTCCATCTCGGCATCCCAAAAACGCTGGCGCTCTGTGCCGGACTAGGGCTCGCTTGGAAGCTTGTGGTCTAATTAAACGACCACACATGGCCGCCGTCGACGGTGACGGTACTTCCGGTCATGAAGCCCGCCGCTTTCCGCGAGGCGAGCAGCAGAAGCGCCCCGTCGAGATCGGAGGGATCGCCGGCGCGGCGCTGCGGAATGCGCTTGATGGTCGCGAGCCCACCCTCGCTCTTCAGATAAGCCTCGGTCATCTCGCTCCAGATATAGCCGGGGGCGATGGCGTTGACCCTGATGCCGTGGCGGGCGAGTTCGACCGCCATCGCCGCCGTCATCTGGGCGACCGCCGCCTTGCTCACGCAATAGGCACCAGCCCCCGGCGTCACCCGGCAGCCCAGAACCGAGGATACATTGACGATCGCGCCCGGACGCTTCAGGCCCACGAGCCTCCTGGCAAACTCCCGGCTCAGGTGCCACACGGCGCTGACATTGGTGGCGATGGTGTTGTCCCAGCGCTCCGGGTCCGTATCGAGGAACTTGCCGTCATTGGCCACCCCGGCGTTGTTGACCAGCAGCGTCACCGGTCCGAATTCCCGTTCGGCGGCATCGAAGGCGGCGGGAAACGTCTCGGGCTTGGTCACGTCGAGAACGAGAGCCATTGCGCCGGAAAGCCCCTTGGCCAGCGCCGCGATGCGGTCGGCACGTCTCGCCGCCAGCACCACCCTGGCGCCATGGGCGGCAAGAACTTCGGCAAAGCGCGCGCCGAGCCCCGAGGAGGCGCCGGTCACCAGCGCCACTTCGCCGGTAAGGCCAAAGAGCTGGCTTGCAGGGGTCACAGGGCTCATCGATTAGACATCCGTTACCAATTCGCGCTATTTTGGCGGCAACGAACGGCAATCACAAGGCCATCTCCCATGACCTCTTATTCGCCCCTGGTCGGACTTCCGGCCGACACTTACGAATCGCACGGCTTCCTGTTCCACTCGCTCGGCGACAAATATCTGCGCGCCGTGGCCGAAGTCGCCCACTGCACCCCCGTCATGATCCCGTCGATGGTCGATGCCCTCCATCTCGACCAGCTGCTCGACCATTTCGATGGGCTGTTGATGACCGGGGCGGTGTCGAACGTGCACCCGCCGCATTATGGCGAGGAGCCCACCGCCGATCACGAGCCCTATGACCACGCCCGCGATGCCATCACCTTGAAGCTCATCAAACGAGTGATCGAGCGCGGCATCCCCTTGTTCTGCATCTGCCGCGGCTTCCAGGAGCTCAATGTGGCCCTGGGCGGCAGCCTCGAGACCGAATTGCAGCGCGGCGAAGGAAGGCTCGATCACCGCGCGCCTAAGTCGGACGATACCGACGTGCGCTACGGCCCGCGCCACGCCATCGCCGTCACCCCCGGCGGCCAGCTCGAGAAGATGCTGGGCAAGCGCCAGACCATGATCAATTCGATCCACCGCCAGGGCGTGAAGAAGCTGGCACCCGGACTTGTCGCCGAAGCAATCGCCCCTGATGGCGTCGTCGAGGCGGTCTCGGTCAAGGGCGCCAAGAGTTTCGCCTTCGGCACCCAGTGGCATCCCGAATACAAGGCCGCACAGAACCCCGACTCGGTCAAGCTCTTCACCGCCTTCGGCGACGCCGTCCGCGCCTACGCCGCCGGGCGCAGCGAACCGGCAAGGCGGATTGCGTAATTTCTTCCTTCTCCCCTCGCGGGAGAAGGGAAGCGTGGTCAAATCAGCCCCGCCAGTTCCGACAGGTCCTTGATCACCACCCGGGGCTTGCCCGGAATGCGGTCGTCCTTCAGGCCGAAGCGGTCGACCCGCACCGCCTGGAAGCCGAACTGGGCGGCGGCTTGCGCGTCCCAGCTGTTGGCCGAGACAAAGCACACCGAGGCGACGTCGTGGATCTGCAGCTTCTGCATGGCGTGGCGATAGACCCGGCGGCTCGGCTTGTAGATGCCGACATCCTCGACCGACAGCACCATATCGAAGAGCCGGTCGAGGCCGGCCGAGCGCACCGCCGTATCGAGCATCGAGGGGCTGCCGTTGGAGAGGATCGCCGTGCGCTGGCTTTTCGCCTTCACCGCCTGCAGCGCTTCCTTCACCTCCGGATAGGCCTCGAGCTTCAGATAGAGCGTCATCAGCTCGTCCCTGAGCCCGGTCTCGGTGACGCCATGGGCTTCCAGCGCATAGTCGAGGGCATCGCCCGTCACATGCCAGAAATCGGCATGAACCCCCATCAGACTCCTGAGCCAGGTGTATTCGAGCTGCTTCTGCCGCCACAGCCGGGAAATCTCCTCGGCCTTGGGACCGATCTCGGGGCCGAGCTTGCGCAACGGTCCATGCACGTCGAACAGCGTGCCATAGGCGTCGAACACGCAGGCTCTCATCCCTTCGAGCTTGGTCATGCCGCCGCTTCTCCCAAGGCCCTGGAGAGTCTATGCTAGCCCGAAAGCGGGGAAACTTAAATGGCTCACGATGGCCACGACCATGAAGGCTCCGAACTGTCGCCCATCGCCTTGCGGGTCAAGGCGCTCGAATCGCTGCTGACCGAAAAGGGCTACATCGACCCCGCCGCGCTTGATCAATTGATCGACGTCTACGAAACCAAGGTGGGTCCCAGAAACGGCGCCAAGGTGGTGGCCAAGGCCTGGAGCGATCCAGCCTACGCCGACTGGCTCAAACGCGATGCCACCGCCGCCATCGCCTCCATGGGTTACACGGGCCGCCAGGGCGAGCATATGGTCGCCCTGTTCAACACGCCTACCCTTCACAACATGGTCGTCTGCACGCTCTGTTCCTGTTACCCGTGGCCGGTGCTGGGCCTGCCGCCGGTGTGGTACAAGTCGATGCCCTACCGCTCGCGCGCCGTGATCGAGCCGCGCGCCGTGCTCGCCGAATTCGGCGTCACGGTTCCCGACGGCGTGGAAGTACGGGTGTGGGATTCGACCGCCGAGGTGCGCTACCTGGTGATCCCGCTCCGGCCCTCCGGTACGGCGGGCTGGAGCGAGGACAAGCTCGCGGCAATCGTCACCCGCAATGCCATGATCGGCACCGGCCTCGTCACGGTGCCGGCATGAACGGCCCCCAGGACATGGGCGGCTTCACCCGCTTCGGGCCGGTCAATCCGGAAACCGATGAGCCGGTGTTCCACAGCCATTGGGAGCGCCGGCTGTTTGCCGTGGCACTCGCCACCGGGGCTACGGGATCGTGGAACATCGACATTTCGCGGCACACCCGCGAGAGCCTGCCGGCCCATGTGTACTGGTCGTCGAGCTATTATGAGATATGGCTCAGGGGTCTGGTCAAGCTGACGACGGAGCTGGGGCTCATCACCGGCGAAGAGCTTGCCGCCGGCCACATGCTGGTGCAGCCCTTGCCGGTCAAGCGCGTGCTGGCCGCCGGCGAAGTGGCATCGGCGATGGCGAAAACCAGCTCTTACATCCGGCCGCTCGACCGGCCCGCCCGGTTCAAGCCGGGCGACCTTGTGCGCACCCGTGTCCTCACGAGAGAGGGCCACACCCGCCTGCCGCGCTATGCCATGGGCCGGCTGGGCGAGATCGTCGCCGTCCATGGCGCCCATGTGTTTCCCGACGCTTCCGCCCATGGCAAAGGCGAGGATCCGCACTGGCTCTATGGCGTCAGGTTTTCGGCCCGCGAGCTATGGGGCAAAGATACCCCCGACTCCGTGTGCCTCGATCTGTGGGAGCCCTATCTTGAACCCGCTTGAGATAGACCCGGTCTTCGCCGAGCCGTGGCAGGCCCAGGCCTTCGCCATGGTGGTGAAGCTCAACGAAGCGGGGCTCTTTACTTGGAGCGAGTGGGCCGCAGCGCTTGGCGCCGAGATCGCAGCACACCCCGACATCGCCTACTACGAATGCTGGCTCGCCGCCCTCGAAACGCTCGCCGAGCGCAAGGGTGCCATCGGCGAGGCCGAGCGTCTCACCCGCATCGCCCTCTGGGACGCCGCAGCCAAAGCCACTCCGCACGGCCAGCCGATCGAACTCAGCCGATTGTCGCCAGCCAGGGAAAGCGTTCGATAAGCCAGTAGGAGAAATCCTGCATGGCGCCGGCCAGCAGGGCGGCGCCGATCGGCACGTCAAGGTTCATCGATGCTAACTGGCAGGCGCGAGACCGGCGCGCAATTCATTCATCGGCCACGGCCCGTCACGATCCCGTCAGGTTTGACGGCGCCTAATATTTGTGTATGTTATATTATAACATTACGTGGATGCCCAATGCGTCGCCTTGCCTTGGTTCTTGTTGCCCTCTTGCTCGCCGGCCCCGCCGCGGCCGGGCCGAAAGTAATCGCCTCGGTTCTGCCGGTTCAGAGCATCGTCGCGGCAGTGATGGGTGCAACCGGCACGCCGGAGCTGCTGTTCTCCGGCCGGCTGTCGGAACATGTGGCGGGCCTTAGCCCCCGCCAGATCGAGGCGCTTGCTTCTGCCGATCTCGTTTTCATGGTGAGCCACAGCCTCGAGTTCCGGCTGGGCGAGGTAGACGGCGGCGAGGCTGTCGGGGGTAAGCGCTTCGTCGAACTCGCCAATGCGCCGGGCCTGCGTCTCCTGCCGGTCCGCCAGGGCGGCACATGGGAGGCCGACAGTGACGCGCCGCGACCCGCCGCCTCCTCCGGCAGCAATCTCATCCTCCGCTCCGATCCCCATGCCTGGCTCGATCCGGAGAACGCCAAGGCCATGGCGCTGGCGGTGGCGGCCGAGCTTGCCAAGGCCGATCCCGCCAACGCCGCGGCCTATAGCGCCAATGCGGCGGCCTTCGCGGCCTCGCTCGCGGCCACATCGCGCGACATTGCCGCTGAACTCGCCCCCGTCCGACATAAGCCTTTCATCGTCTTCCACGACGCTTACCAATATTTCGAGGCCCGCTTCGGACTCCAGGCGGCGGGCAGCATTTCGGACATCTCGGCGGTAACGCCGTCGGCCCGGCGCCTCAAGGAGATCCGCGACAGGCTCGCCGCCACAGGTGCTGCCTGCGTGTTCCGCGAGCCGCAGTTCAGCGATAAATATGTCCGCACCGTGATAGAGGGCAGTGCTGCCAAGTCCGGCGTGCTCGACGGCCTCGGTGCCGACCTCGCCCCCGGCCCCGGCGCCTATGGCGAGCTTCTCCGCAATTTGGCAATGAGCCTCAGGGCCTGCCTCGAAGGCTGAAACCTGACTTCGCTTCTCCGCCGCGTTGACCAGTTGCGGCGATGTGGTGGACGGCACCCTGTTGGCAAGGGGGTGTCGAACGATGGATGCGAGTGTTGCGCCGAGGCACAGGCTTCCAGCCCCACGCGGTAGGCTTCGAGCTTGGTAAAATACGGCACAACCTGCGCCATGGTCGATGACTCTTCGGTTGGATCGAACAACGGACCGAGCATGGCGCATCACATGCCGCTAGCGGGCGCCGTCCACCACATCACCATAACCCCGGCGCCGGTTTGCTACGTATGCGGTATGTCCAAAATATTCTATTGTTTGTTCTAAAATATAAGAAAACAAGAGTTTTACTGGAAAAATAATTTTGGATTAATGGGGGCGAGGCGCCCGCCAGCCGATCCGCCGCGCCGCCGGCAGAGGTGCCATGCGGAGACGGCATGGGCAAATGCCATGCGGAGGCGCCACATTGACAACTCCGCGATGCCAGCGGAGGCTGTTTTCCACAATCGACGATGCCTCGGCCAACCCTGCCCCCCGCCCCGGACAATGGCCCAAGGAGACGATATGAACGACCCCACGCCGGCAGCGCTGGAAACCGATAAGCCCGCACCCGCCAAAGCGCCGGAGACGGCATCCGGCGGCCACCGGCACATCGAGCTTACCGTCGGCGGAATGCACTGTCCGCACTGCCCGCCGGCGGTCGAGAAGGCATTGAAGGCGGTCGCGGGCGTTGCCTCGGCGCACGTTAACCTGGTGAACCGGCTGGCGGCCGTAGACTATGACCCGGCGCGGGCCACGGCCGTCGACCTGGCCAAGGCCATCCGCACCGCCGGCTATCTGCCGGGCACCGCGACGATGCGCGTCCCGATCAAGAACATGCATTGCTCTTCTTGCGTAACGCGCGTCGAGCTGGCGCTGCGCATGACGCCGGGCGTCGTCTCGGCTCGCGCCGGCCTCGGCACCAATGCCGCCGATGTCGAATACGACCCCGGCAGGACCGACTTCGCGTCGATCCGCAAGGCCATCGAATCCGCCGGGCACCGGCTGGCGGAGCCGAAAGTCGAGCCGGGCGCGGAAACGCTCGATCCGAGCGAGGCCGCCAACCGCCAGGAATACCGCACGCTGATGCGCAAGTGGTGGTTCGGAGCGGCGGCGTCGGTATTCACCATGCTGTTCTCCTATCCCTGGCTCATTCCCTACCTCCGCGACGTGCTGCCGCGCGGCAGCGATCAGCTCCGCTACCTGTGGATGTTCATGGGCGCCCTGGCGCTGGCGGTGATGGCCTACAGCGGCAGCCAGTTCTTCACCGGCATGTGGGCGGCCCTTCGGCAGCGCACGGCCAACATGCATACGCTGATCGCCATCGGCACCGGCGTCGCCTGGACCTACTCGACCATCGCAGTGCTGTTCCCGCAGATCTTCCCGGAGGCGGCCTTCACCGAGGTCTATTACGACGTGACCGCCGTGGTGACGGCGCTCGTCGTCCTCGGCCTGGCGATGGAGATAAAGGCCAAGGGCCGCACCAGCGAAGCGATCAAGAAACTCATCGGCCTTCAGGCCAAAACGGCGCGCGTGGTGCGCGACGGCAAGGAAGTCGATCTGCCGGTCGAGGAAGTGATCGCCGGAGACATCGTTGTGGTGCGTCCGGGCGAAAAGATTCCGGTCGACGGCGAGGTGACCGATGGCGCCTCGGCGGTGGACGAATCGATGATCACCGGCGAGTCGATGCCGGTCGAGAAGCACGCCGGCGACGAGGTGATCGGCGCCACCATCAACAAGACCGGCGGGTTCAGGTTCCGCGCCACCAAGGTCGGCAAGGACACCGCCCTTGCCAACATCATCCGCATGGTGCAGGACGCCCAGGCCACCAAGGTGCCGATCCAGCGGGTGGTCGACGTGGTCAGCAGCTATTTCACCCCGGTGGTGATCATCCTGGCGATCGCCGGTTTCGTGGTCTGGTACGATTTCGGGCCGCAGCCGGCCGTCACCTACGCCCTGATCGTGGCGGTGACCACGCTGATCATCGCCTGCCCGTGCGCCCTCGGCATGGCCACCCCGATGTCGCTCACCACCGGCGTCGGCCTGGGCGCGAGCCACGGCATCCTGATCCGCGGCGGCGAGGCGCTCCAGACGGCCAAGGGATTGAACGCCATTATCCTCGACAAGACCGGCACGATCACCCATGGCAAGCCGGTGCTCACCGACGTGATCCTGGCGGGCGGGGCGAGCGAGAGCGAAGTGCTGCGCCTCGCCGCCGCCGCCGAGAAGGGCTCGGAACATCCTCTGGCCTCGGCCATCGTCGAGGCTGCCGCGGCCAGGGGCCTCGCCGTTCCCGAGGTTCAGGCTTTCAATGCGATCCCCGGGCACGGCGTCGAGGCGACGGTCGCGGGCCGCTCCCTGCTCCTCGGCAATCTCAAGCTGATGCGCGACCGCAAGATCGAGGTGGGCGACCTGGAGGCGAAAGCCCTCAAGCTGGCCGACGACGGCAAGACGCCGATGTATGTGGCGCTCGACGGCCAGGCCGCCGGCATCGTGGCAGTGGCCGATACGGTCAAGGAGGATTCCGTCGCCGCCGTGAGCGCCCTCAAGCGCATGGGCCTGGAGGTGGTGATGATCACCGGCGACAACGAGCGCACCGCCAAGGCGATCGCCCGCCAGGTCGGCATCGACCGGGTGCTGGCCGAGGTGTTGCCCCAGGACAAGGCCCACAACGTCCAGAAGCTCCAGCTCGAGGGCAAGAAGGTCGGCATGGTGGGCGACGGCATCAACGACGCGCCAGCACTCGCCCAGGCCGATGTCGGCTTCGCCATCGGCACCGGCACCGACGTGGCGATCGAGGCCTCCGACATCACGCTGATCAAGGGCAGCCTCAAGGGCGTGGTGACCGGCATCCAGATCAGCCGGGCGACGATGCGCAACGTCTTTCAGAATCTCTTCGGCGCCTTTATCTACAACGCCGCCGGCATCCCGGTGGCGCTCGGCATCCTTTACCCGTTCACCGGAATCCTGCTGTCGCCGATCCTGGCGGCGGCGGCCATGTCGTTCAGTTCCGTCACCGTGATCGCCAATGCCAACCGGCTGAAGCGGTGGCAAGCCAGGGAGTAAGACAGATGACACCCGATAAGATAGCGGTCACCCTCGCCGGGCTGGCGGCGATCGCGTTCGTCGCCTGGTTCTTCTGGATGAAGACCAGCAAGGGCCTCAGGGCCGCGGTGGTTTCGAGCGGCCACCAGGAAGCGATGATCCTGGTCAAGGGCGGCTACACGCCCAATGTGATCCTGGTCGAGCACGGCCGGCCGGTGCGCCTCAACTTCCGCCGCGACGAGACTGCCTCCTGCTCCGAGATGGTGCTGCTGCCCGACTTCAATAAAAGCGCCCAGCTGCCCCCCGGCGAGACCGTCGCGGTGGAGTTCATCCCCGACAAGCCCGGCGAGTACGAGTTCGCCTGCCAGATGGGCATGCTGCGCGGCCGGCTGATCGTCGAATAGCGCCGATCGGCGGCAAGCCGGCCGCCCGGCACCACTTGGAAGGCATGATATTTCACCCCAGAGGAGGATGCGGAAATGCAAGTCATTGATCCGGTTTGCGGCATGACCATCGACGGCGACAAATCCGCCGGGCGTGAGGTCTGGCAAGGCCAGACCTACTACTTCTGCTCAAAATCGTGCCAGGAGAAATTCCGGGCCACCCCCGACCGTTACGCCAAGAAGGCCGGCGATCACCGGCATGCCCATGACTAGGGTATAGCCCGCCAGAGTGCGAACCCTTTGGCGACAAGGAAACGCTCGTGCATGCGCATCGTCGATGCCATCGATTTGATTTGCATCAATGCGACCGTGTCGCCGCGGGGCCAATGCTGCACCGCGAAATAGGCAAGTCATGCCGGGGCCAGGTGCGGCGAAAACCCGGGGCATGGCGGCGACCGGTGCGCCGGAGGCCGGAACTCGGCGACCGAGAGGACGTGTTGAATGGAAAGTGTCATCTTCTTTGGCGGATCGGTGGTCGCCGCCTTTGTCGCCGGGTCAATAGCGCTGTTCGCGCCCTGCTGCATTTCGGTCATGCTGCCGGCCTATTTCGCCAGCTCCTTTCAGAACCGCCCGGTCCTCGTGGCGATGACTTTCGTGTTCGCCGCCGGCGTGGCGACGGTGATCCTGCCGCTGGTCTTGGGCGTCTCGCTGCTGCGTCAGTTCTTCCTCGGCCAGCATAGCCTGGTCTATGTGATTGGCGGCGCCCTGATGCTTGGCCTCGGCCTGTACACGCTCGCCGGCGGCAAGATGCAATTGCCGTCGCCGGGACATCGGGCAGGCAGCAAGACGGGTCCCCTCGGCGTTTATTTCCTCGGCCTGTTCTCCGGTGTCGCCAGTTCCTGCTGCGCTCCCGTTCTGGCCGGCGTGATCGCATTGTCCAGCGTCATGCCGACGCTCGGCCTGGCGCTCGGGCTTGGCGCCACCTACGTCTTCGGGATGGTTGCGCCGCTCTTCCTGATCGCGCTGCTCTGGGCGCGCTACGATTGGCGCCGGCTGCTTCGGGCCGGCACGCTTACCTGGCGCATCGGACCGTTGCGGCGCACGATTCCGGCGGCCATGCTGGCCAGCGGTCTGCTCCTGGTAGCGATGGGCATCGGGACCATCTGGATTGGGCTGACCTACGATGCGATGTCGCCGTCGAGTTACTGGGCGATCGCCGTAGCGCTGAACCTGCAGGAGGCGGGCCAGGCGATCACCGAGTCTCTAGCCTGGCTACCGAATTGGCTGACGGCGGCGGTGCTCTTGATCGGCGCGGCGCTGTTGTGGCGGCGCGCCCGGTCGCAAATCCGCGGCGGCGGCGATCGCGCCCCGCCGGAACTGCCGTCGCCGCAGGGGAAATCCGAAGGAGGATCACCGACATGAAAAAGACCAAGGCTCAGCCGGCGCGGAACGGCTTAAGAAAGAGCGCGACAACCAAGCGCATCGCCATCGGCGTCGTCGCGGTCCTGGCGGCCGGCGCGTTCTGGATGACAAATCAGAGCGACCGCTCCGGCAACAATGGGCAACCGAACTCCTCGGCGGCGAGCGCGCAGACCGGGCGCTTCCCCTTCAAGGTGGTGAAGCCCGGTCCGGGCGACATGGCCCCGCCGGTTCGATTGACCAGCACCGAAGGCACGCCCTTCGATCTCGAAGCGTTGCGCGGCAAGACCGTGCTGCTCTACTTCCAGGAAGGCCTGATGTGCGAAGCCTGCTGGGTGCAGCTCAGGGAGATCGAGGCGAATTTCAGCCGGTTCCGCGAGGCCGGCATCGACGCGATGGCGACCATCACGACGGATCCTCCCGATCTCCTGGCGCGCAAAGTGCGCAGCGAACGCCTGTTGTTGCCGGTCCTCGCCGACCCTTCCGTGGCGGTGTCGCAGACCTACCGGACCAATGGCGACGGCATGATGAACGGAAGCTACAACGCCCACACCTTCGTCATCGTCGGCGCGGACGGCCGAATCCGCTGGCGGGCCGACTACGGCGGAGCCCCCTCTTACAATATGTACGTTCCGGTGCCCGACCTTCTCGCCGACATCGGCCGCGGATTGGCCGCGGCACCGGGCCAGGCGGCGCCATGACGGCCTTGCCGATCCTGCTCCTGACCCGGGAGAACTGCGGCTATTGCGATCTCGCCAAGCAAATGCTGGACCGGCTGTCCGGCGAATTTCCGCTCGCGGTTTCGACGCTGTCGCTCGATACGCCGCGCGGCCAGCAGTTGGCCGAGGACAACGGCATCCTGTTTCCGCCGGGCCTCTTCATCGACGGCAAGGCCTTCTCCTATGGGCGGCCGTCGGAGCGAAAACTGCGGCGCGCCATCGAGGGGCGCCTTTCGCCACGCCAGCCGTGATCGCCGCGTCACTGTAATTCGCGGCGATCCGGCGCTCACTCGGCTGCGGCCGGCAGTTGGAGCTCCCGCCCGCCCTCTTCCTCGCCCGTCGGCGTGAAAGCGCCGGAGGCAATTACGGTGACAATTACGGTGACAAATTACGGTGACAGTGCATTCAATTGACGAGCGCGCCAGTGAATGCTATTTGCCGCCGATGTCCCGTCTCGCTCGCCTTGTCGTTCCCGGTCTGCCGCATCATGTCACCCAGCGCGGCAACGGCGGTCAGCGGGTGTTCTTCGCCGATGACGACTACCGGCTCTTCATCCGCCTGCTGGCCGAGAGTTGTGCGGCGGCGGGCGTGGTCTGCTGGGCCTTCGCGCTGATGCCCAACCATGTGCACGCCATACTGGTGCCGGACAACGAGGACGGGTTGCGCGCCGCCCTTGCCCCCGTCCACCGGCGCTATGCCGGCCTGATCAACGCCCGGCGGAAGAAGACCGGCCATTTCTGGCAGGGGCGCTATGGTGCCGCGGTGATGGACGAGGAGCACCTCGCCGCCGCCTTCCGCTATGTGCTGCGCAATCCCGTGGCGGCCCGGCTGGTGAAGCGGCCGGCCCAATGGCGCTGGTCGAGTGCCCGGGCCTATCTGCGCGGCAGCCCCGACGGGCTGACCGAGACCGCGGCCATGCTGGGGCGCTTTCCCGACATGGCGGAACTGCTCGGCGATGACGGCGAGACGTCCGCCGCGATCGCTGTGCGCGGCGACGAGACCATCGGCCGGCCGCTGGGCTCGACCCAGTTCGTGGCCCGCATCGAGCGCCGCACCGGCCGCTCACTGGCCCCCGGCCGCCGCGGGCCAAAGCCGAAGGGGAATTAAATGCACTGTCACCGTAACTCCCGCACCGGCCGCTCACTGGCCCCCGGCCGCCGCGGGCCAAAGCCGAAGGGGAATTAAATGCACTGTCACCGTAATTCCGTAATTCTGTCACCGTAATTCGTAATTCCGTAATTCCGTAATTCCTGCCGTGCTCGTCCAGGATCACATTGGGCGTGTAGCCGCCCTTGACCAGGATCACCGCTTCCCGGTGGCCGCTCGAAACCACTGCGGCCTGCCTGCCGCGGGCGGTGGCAGCGGGTGCTGCGTCAACGGTTTCCCGGTCGAGCCGCGCCGCTTCGACGCCGCCCCGCACGGGAGACGTGCTGGAGCATCATGCGCCAGAGCGGACTCACTTTGGCAATAACATGATGCTCCAGCATATAGGCGACGATCACGTTCTTGATTTTTGACGGTTCCGTCGAAAGTCGTCGCGATCTAGGCGTTGTACTGGCCGCCGAGCCTCGCCGCCTGGGGCCTGCCCTTGTGCCCGGCTTCCTGAATGATCGCCGGGACCTCGGGGTCGGAGAGGAAATTCTTGAAGCCCTCCGCGTCCCAGTCGAAGATCACCCAGACCCGGTCGTCCTCGGTGGGATCGCGAAAGACCGTCGCACCCTTGGATCCGTACTGCTTGCGCTTGGCCGCACCCTTGGTCGAGAAGATTTTCAGGAAGCGGTCGAAATCCTCGATTTTCGTCGTTGCGAGTAACATGTCGTTCCTCCTTTGTGGGATGTGTCGTCGCGCGGCGGCAACAAGCTCGATGCATTGTTGCCGCAACTCTGCTTCGCCGTTGGACCTACGACCAGAACTCGTCCCAGGCGTAGAGGTCGAAGAAGTGCTCCCGGCCGGAGATCATGCGGCCGTCCTTGATCTCGAAGACGATGCAGCAGAGAACATCGAGTTTCTTGCCGTTGCGCTCGCCGGTGTTGCGATGAATGCCGACGACGCTGCCGTCCTCGCTCTCGCACACGTCGAGCAGATTGGCCCTGAAGGTCCCTTTGGTCTCCCCGCCATAGCGGCCGAACTGGGCGAAGACGGCGTCGCGGCCCTTGCGGTTGCCGCCGATCGAGCCCCGCCCCGGCGTGTGCCAGGAGGCGTTCTCGCCGATGATCTCTGTCAGGGTGACAATGTCGCCGGCGTTGAAGGCGGCATAGCCGCGCCGCACGAGTTCGGCATTGCTTTCGGCCCCCATACGGGCGGCTTTCAATGGTGAAACGTTTGGCATTTTGGGTTTTCCCCCAGCGGCCGGACCCCAATGGCCCGGCTCATGGTGAGAGGATGCCCGTGAAGCCCCACCCGCACATGGGGAGTATTCCCTATGCCGCCGCCGATATCTGGTACTGCACCAGCCCGCGCTCGACGGCGTAGAGGGCGGCGGCGGCCCGGGTGGTGACACCGATCTTTGAATAAAGGCTCTGAATATGGTTGTCGGCGGTTTTGGGGGCGATCTCGAGGTGGCGGGCAACCTCTTTCGCCGTCTGTCCGGCGGCGATCAGGCGCAAGACCTCGATCTCGCGCGGCGTCAGTCCGGCCAGGCGCTCGGCCGAATCCCTACGGGCGGGCTGGCCGGCGTATGACAGCACCGCCTCGACCGCCTCGGGGCAGAGTCTTCCCTCCCTGACCAGGCTGCGAAGCTTTGCCGCCGCCGCCGCATCGCTCAATGCGGGCCGGTACGGCCGCGCTTCTCTCGCGGTCTGGAAGGCTTCGGCGGCGGCCAGGATGCGGGCGGTGGGCGAGAGGTCACTGCCCCGCACGTAACGATGGTAACCGCTGCCGTCGAGGCGCTCGTGGTGACGCAACACCAGGGCGGCAACGGCCCTGCCTTCGCCGCCCAGTGCCGCAAGAGCGCGCTCGCCGTGATAGGGATGAAGCCTGATGGTGTCGATCTCGCGCACCGTGAGGGGCTTGGATTTCATCCAGGTCGAGACCGGCACCGCCAGCTCGCCGATGTCGTGGGTGTAAGCGGCCCAGCGGACATCGCGTATGTCCGAAGCGGGAAGACCCATGTGTTTTGCTGCTGCGGCAGCAAGGGCGGCAACGGCACGGGAATGGCCATAGGTGAAGGGCATCCGCATGTCGACCATGTCGGCGATTGCCACATAGGCGTCCTCGCAGGCCGCCGCATCGAGGATGGCATGGGGCGCTGGCTCGAGCGCCAGGATGGTTTCGCGGTCGACGGCCCCGTCCAGGCCTTTAAGAAAGCCTGCCGCATCGGCCAGGAAGAGATCGGCAAGGGCCGGCTCATAGGCGCCGCCGCGGCGCTTGGCGATCATCGCCTGCATGGCCTCGGTTCCATGGACCTCGGCCAGGACGATCGCATCCTGGGCCAGCGAAACCAGCCGCACGGCAAGTGTGACTTCATCGCCCTTCAGGCCGCGCGGTAGCCCGCGCCCGTCCCAGCGCTCATAGAGCTTGCCGAGATTGTCGCAGATTTCGGGGGAAAGACCGACCCTGGCGCCGATCCTCTGGGCCACCTCGCAATGACCGGCCAGAATGGGAACGCTCACCTGCATGGCCTCGGCCAGGCCGCGCTCGATCGCCCCGGCGAGCTCCTCGGGCGTAGCACCCGCATGGTGGCGGGTCAGCGCGCGGACAAAGATTTCACCCACTTCGGCATGATTGCCGAGGTCGATGCGGGCCAGGTCCTGACGCATGGCGATCTCGTCGCCGAACGCCGCCGCCAGGAGGTGGGTATCGGCATTGCAACCGATATAGCGCAGCAAGGCCTGGTGATAGACATTGCGGCGCTCGTTGATATCGAGGTGGGCGGCCTCGGCCAGCCGCATCGCCAGCACGCAGGACCTGAGCGCAAAGTCCCGCGACTGACCGGTGGCCAGATCGGTCGCATAGGCCAGCGCCATCAGAAAATCAGCGCGCCGAACCGCCGGTGCCGCCATGTGGCTGTCTCCCCCGTAACAACGAGCGGCGAGTGTAGCCCGTTGCCTGGCTCAATGTCACCATGGTTCGGCAGTGCTGCTACTGTATCCGATCAGGGATCAAGGAGATGCCATGCGTCTCTATACTTCATACTTCGAAAACTCTTGACCTGAGCGATTCACATCGATCTTGGTGCGGCGCTCCCTTTCTCCAAAATACATGTGACCCGAATTCTTTGTACGGCCAATTTTCGCGTGCTCTCTCAAGTTTCTCCGCTCCCAAGCCTTAACGACAGCTTCGGGAATAACATGAACGCTATAATCGCCCGGACCGACATGGCCAACTATTATGAAGAAATCCGCCGGTTCACCGAATTTCGAGTTGACCACAGATCTGCCTTCGTGAAGTCAACCGAGTTGCCCCCAATCGCGGTATCGACTGCTTTTTACTTGCACTCTAACAAGATGCTTCCCCTTAACTGCAAGCAGGTCCGCATTCGGCTTACTATTTCCGATTGGATTGAGATTTATCACGTCCCACTCGCGAGCGAGCAGACGGCACTTCACAAGTTCTTCGCCTATCGCCCCAAGACGGTTGAATTTCCCTTGGTGTTCGTCTTCTGGAACCAGCGACATACTTGACATGGGAGGGCGACCTTTCACGGCGTCACATCCACCCTCGCCACCGGCTTCGGCTGGGTGACGCCCTTCCAGATGGCATTGGCCACATGCACCGGTGCGTTGGGCTGCCGCGCAACGAAATCGCCGTCGCCGGGTTTGGCCCGCATGTCGCCCTGATCCCAGGCGATGCGGCCGCGTGAGATCACTGTGCGTGGCACACCGGTGCATTGGTAGCCTTCGAAGACATTGTATTCGATGCGGGAAACCTGCTTCTTGGCGGTGATGGTCTTGGTCGCCTTGGGGTCCCAGATGACGAGGTCGGCGTCGCTTCCCGCCATCACCGCCCCCTTCTTCGGGTACATGTTCAAGATGCGGGCGATGTTGCTGGAGGTGGCCGCCACGAACTCTTCCTTGGTCAGCCGCCCGGTATTGACGCCCGCCGTCCATAACACTGGCATGCGGTCCTCGAGGCCTCCGGTGCCGTTGGGAATCTGGGTGAAATTCCTGGCCCCTAGCCGCTTCTGCTTCACCGTGAACGAGCAATGGTCGGTTGCCACCACGCTCAGCGTCCCCGATTGCAACCCGGCCCACAGCGAATCCTGGTGCTTCTTCGCCCGGAAGGGCGGGCTCATCACCCGGCCCGCTGCATGGTCCCAGTCCTTGTTCTGGTATTCCGAATCATCGAGCGTCAGGAACTGAATGAGCGGCTCGCCCCACACCCGCTGGCCCGCCTGCTTGGCCCGCCGGATCGCATCGTGGGTCTGTTCGCAGGAGACATGCACGATATAAAGCGGCGAGCCCGCCATGTCGGCGATCATGATGGCGCGGTTGGCGGCTTCGCCTTCGACTTCCGGCGGGCGCGAATAGGAGTGCCCCTCGGGGCCGGTCACACCGCGGGCCAGGAGATCGGCCTGCATGCGGGCCACCACATCGCCGTTCTCGGCATGGACCAGCGGCAGGGCGCCGAGCTGGGCGCAGCGCTTGAAGGAATTGTAGAGCTCATCGTCGTTGACCATGAGGGCGCCCTTGTAGGCCATGAAATGCTTGAAGGTGTTGATGCCGTAGGTCTTGACCACGGTTTCCATCTCGTCGTGAACTTGCGGGCTCCACGAGGTGACCGCCATGTGGAAGGAATAGTCGCTTGCCGCCTTCTCGGCCTTGTGGCGCCAGGCCTGATAGGCCTTGAGCATCGATTCGCCCGGCGCCGGAATGCAGAAATCGACGATCATGGTGGTGCCGCCCGAGAGTGCTGCCTTGGTGCCCCACTCGAAATCGTCGGCCGACACGGTGCCCATGAACATGAGCTCCATATGGGTATGGGGATCGACACCGCCCGGCATCACATAGCAGCCGCCGGCGTCGATCGTCTCCGTGCCCGTAAGCCCGGTGCCGACGGCGGCGATCCTGCCGCCATCGATCAGCACGTCCGCCCGGGCCGAGTGATCGTGGTTGACGACAGTGCCGCCGCGAATGAGTGTGGACATGGGGGTGCCTCCGTGTACTGACTAAATGCCCCTTCTCCCTTCGCGGGAGAAGGTCCGGCGAAGCCGGGGATGAGGGGGCTCCTGCACAGAGTCCCCTCACCCGGCGCTTCGCGCTCCCCTCTCCCGCAAGGGGAGAGGGGATCTTACTACATCCCCTTCGCCGCCTTGGTAACCACGTCGGTCCAGGCGCCGTCCGGCTTCTTGGTGATCACCGGATCGGAACCGCCGGCCATGAGGGCGGCAACCGTGCGGTCGGCGGCGGCGGTATCAAGCGTGCCGTCGGAGCCTTCGGTCAGCTTGTTGATCTCGTCCATCATGGTGGTCTGGTGGGCCGCGGTCTGGGAGCCGGTGGAGTCGTTCTCGAGAACGATCTTCACGGCCGCAGCCGGGTCCTTGCGCGCATCGTCCCAGCCCTTCATCGAAGCCTTCACGAACTTCGCCATGGTGGCGACGAAGGCCGGATCCTTGAGCTTGTCTTCGAGCACATAGAGCCCGTCCTCAAGGGTTGCCACGCCCTGGTCCTCGTACTTGAACACCACAAGGTCCTCGGGCTTCACACCGGCCTCGATCACCTGCCAATATTCGTTGTAGGTCATGGTGGAGATGCAGTCGGCCTGCTTCTGCAACAGCGGATCGACATTGAAGCCCTGCTTCAGCACGGTAACACCGTCGGCCCCGCCGGTTGTCGGGATCTTCAGCTGGCTCATCCACGACAGGAACGGATACTCGTTACCGAAGAACCACACGCCCAGCGTCTTGCCCTTGAAGTCGGCGGGGCTCTTGATGCCGGTATCCTTGCGGCAGGTGAGCATCATGCCCGAGCGCTTGAACGGCTGGGCGATATTGACGAGCATGTTGCCCTTCTCACGCGAAGCCAGAGCCGCCGGCATCCAGTCGACGATCACGTCGGCACCACCGCCGGCGATCACCTGCTCGGGGGCGATGTCGGGGCCGCCGGCCTTGATCGTCACGTCGAGGCCCGCGTCCTTGTAGTAGCCCTTGGCCAGCGCCACGTAGTAGCCGGCGAACTGGGCCTGGGTCACCCATTTCAGCTGCAGCGTCACCGCTTCGGCGTGGGCGGCGAGCGTTGACGCCACCAGTGCGCCGGCGGCCGCCGCCGCCATCAGAATCTTCTTCATCTTCCCTGTGCTCCTTCTCACTGTTGCCGCCTACTTCCTGTAGGACGGATGCCAAAAGGTCACCCCGCGCTCGAGAGCCACGAGGAGACCGTAGAAAGCCGATCCCGCCAGTGCTGCCACGGCGATTTCGGCCCAAACCATGTCGAGGCCCTGTCGGCCCACTTCGGTCGACATGCGGAAACCCATGCCGACGATCGGAGTGCCGAAGAATTCTGCCACGATGGCGCCGATCAGCGCCAGTGTCGAGTTGATCTTGAGGGCGTTGAAAACGAACGGCATGGCGGCGGGCAGCCGCAGGCTTATGAGCGTCTGTCCCCAGGAGGCGCCATAGGAGCGCATCAGATCCCGCTCCATGTGGCCGGATGCCGCCAGCCCCGCCAGAGCATTGATCAGCATGGGAAAGAAGGTCATCACCACCACCATGGCGGCCTTCGACGGCCAATCGAAGCCGAACCACATGACCAGGATCGGCGCCACCCCGACGATGGGCAGCGCCGCCACCAGATTGCCGAGCGGCAGGAGCCCGCGGCGCAAGAAGTCGACGCGGTCGCATAGCAGGGCGACGAGAAATCCCGCCAGGCAGCCGATGATCCAGCCGGGGATCACGGCGCGCACGATGGTCTGCACGAAGTCGGCGCCGAGAATGGGAAGCGACGTGATGAGCTTGGCCCAGATTTCCGAGGGCGACGGCAACAGCACCACCGGAATTTGCGAGCCCGCCACATAAATTTCCCAGCTGACGATCACGGCAATGCCGAACAGCGCCGGCACCAGGAGATTGCCCACCCGCTCGGGCGACCCGGCCCGTGCCAGCAGCACATCAACCACCCAGCCAAGCGCCCAGGCAATGGCCCAGCCGAGCACCAGGAATATGAAAGAGAGCGCCCAGTAGCCGCCCTTGAAGGGCTCGACCGCGGCGAAACCTGCCATCACCACGGCCGAGGCGGCCAGCAGGACGGCCAGCACGGCGACCGACGTCCCGATTGCCCGGCTCATGGCCTTCCTCCCATGCGGCGCTGGTTCAGCCGTTCGGTGACTCCGACGGCCCAGACGAGTGCCGCGGCGGCGAAGGCGGCAACGAAGAGCGCCGCCCAGATCTGCAAGGTCTGGCCGTAATAGGAGCCCTGCAACAGCCTGGCGCCGATCCCCGCTACAGCACCCGTCGGCAATTCGGCGACGATGGCGCCGGTCAAGGCAATGGCGACTGCCACCTTGAGCGAGGCAAAGAGGAACGGCACGGCGGCGGGAAAGCGCAGCTTCCATAGGGCCTGTGCGGCATTGGCGCTATAGGTGCGCATCAGGTCGAGCGCCAGCCGGTCGGGCGAGCGCAGGCCCTTCACCATGCCGATGGTCACCGGGAAGAAGCACAGATAGGTGGAGATCACCGCCTTGGTGAGGACGTCGGGAAGACCGGTCTTGCCCAGCACCACGATGATCATCGGTGCGATAGCGAGAATGGGAATGGTCTGCGAGGCGATGATCCACGGCATCAGGCTCTTTTCCAGCGAGCGCACATGGACGATGCCGATCGCCAGCGCAATGCCGAGGAGAGTGCCGAGACCGAAGCCGATGAGGGTTGAAGAGAGCGTCACCCACAGATGATAGAGCAGCGACTTCACCTTCCAGGGTGCCACCAGGAAAACGCTGTTCCACAATTCGACGGCGATCTGATGCGGCACCGGAATGACCGGCCGGTCGAGGCTCCACGAGATCGCCAGAGTGTTGTAAAACCCGCCGCCGGCCGCCGCGATCCGCGGATCGGCGAGGACCGCGTTCATCGGGATCGCCGCGCCATACCAGATGACGACAATGACCGCGACGACCACGGCAACCGGCATGGCGTGGCCCTTCGGCGCCGGCAGAGAAATGGCGGCGACAGCCTCAGCCATGGCCCCTAATCCTCATAGCTGCGCCCCGCCTTGAGGCCTTCGCGCACCCGGTGGGCGATCTTGAGGAATTCCGGGCTCTCGCGGAAATCCAGCGTGCGGTCGCGCGGCAAATTGGTTTCGATCACGTCGATGATGCGCCCGGGGCGCGGGCTCATCACCACGATCCTGGTCGACAGGAACACCGCCTCGGGGATCGAATGGGTGACGAACACCACGGTCTTCTGGGTGCGCCCCCACAGTTCGAGGAGCTGCTGGTTGAGCTTGTCGCGGACGATCTCGTCAAGGGCGCCGAAGGGCTCGTCCATCAAGAGGAGCTTGGGATCGAAAGCCAAGGCGCGGGCGATCGACACCCGCTGCTGCATGCCGCCCGACAATTGCCAGGGAAACTTTTTCTCGAAGCCCTTGAGATTGACCAGTTCCAGATTGCGCCGGATGCGTTCGGCCGCATTGTCGAGGCCCATGATCTCGAGCGGCAACCCGACATTGCGTTCGACCGTGCGCCAGGGATAAAGTGCGGGCGCCTGGAACACATAGCCATAGGCGCGGGTCATGCGCGCCTCTCTGGGATTCATGCCGTTGACCGTGATGCTACCCGAGCTCGCCCGTTCGAGGTCGGCGATCACCCGCAAGAGCGTGGTCTTGCCGCAGCCCGACGGGCCGATAAAGGAGACGAAGTCGCCGTCCATCACGGTGAGATCGACCTTCGACAGGGCATAGACCGGCCCGTCGCCGGTGGCGAAGGTCAGGCTGAGGTCTCTGGCTTCAATCACGGCCTGAGCCGCCATCGTTTCTCCCCGGGACGTGTTTTTGATTTTGCCGGACGCTATCCGCTCTTGACCATTTGATCAAGAATTATGAAGATGCGGGCCTTCATGTCACAGGCCAAGCCCGCCCAAGCCCGCAAGACCCGCATCCAGGCCCAGAACGAGGGGCTCATTCTCGATGCCGCCCTCGAGGTGTTTTCGGCCTATGGCTACCGCGGCTCGACGGTTGACCAGATCGCCGCCAAGTGCGGGCTGTCGAAGCCCAACCTGCTCTATTATTTCCGCCGCAAGGAAGACATCTACACCGCCGTGCTGGAGCGCACTTTGACAGGCTGGCTCGAGCCCCTGCGGGCGCTCGATCCCGATGGCGATCCGGTGGCCGAGCTCACCGGCTACATCACCGCCAAGATGGAGCTGTCGCGCGACAATCCGGAAGCCTCGCGGCTCTTCGCCAATGAAATCCTGCATGGCGCCCCGATGATCGGCAAGTTCCTCAAAGGTCCGCTGAAGGACCTGGTCGATGCCAAGGCGGCGATCGTCCGCGCCTGGATCGCCCAAGGCCGTCTTGCATCCGTCGACCCCTACCACCTGATCTTCGCCATCTGGGCGACGACCCAGCACTACGCCGACTTCGAAGTCCAGGTCCGCGCCATCCTCGGCGACAAGTCGGACCCGACGGTGGTGGGGGTGAAGACGCTCATCACCCTCATCATGGACGGTCTTCGACCGAGGTAATGTGGCGCTGCACCCTCTACAGCACATGGGCCGCAGCGAAGCGGGCGTCGGACTGGTCGAGGCGCTTTCTGATCTGGGTGACGATGAGGCTGAGGTCGGGAACGCAGTTCTCATAGGTGAGATACTGCCCGGCTTTCACCGCCTTGGTGACTTTCGCTCCTTCGGCAAGTCCCAGCGGCACCGCGTGGGCATGGCGGGCCTGGGCCGCCGTCATGGCGAAGGCCCGGTACTGGGTCTCGCCGATCCGGCCCAAGACCTCGCCCGCCGCCAGGTCGCGCTTGGCGACGGTGACCGCCTCGGCCACCGGATGTTCGAGCGGCACCATGTCGGCCCGCTGGTGCAGCACCGCCCGGGCCGCCGACAGGGGCACTTCCAGACTGGTCAGATGATAGGGCCGGAACAGGGTGAAGAACGGGCCCTTGCCGACCTTGAGGTCCACCATCCGCTCGGCGAGGCGCGGATGATCGCTGGCGACGATGCAAAACACCCCCGGCGCCACGCCCTTGCCGACCGAATAATCGACGCATCCCGTCTTTGAAAGCACGCCGCCCTGGGATTTGGGCACCAGCACCGAGGCGAGTTCCTCGCGCGTCGCGGCGGGCCCATGCATGCCGGGAATGTCGGGAACCAGCCCGGTGCAATTGGCGATCGCCACCATCTCGATCATGGTCTTGGAACCGTCGACGAACTCGACCAGCATGCGGGCGTTCATGTTGCGCTGGCGGGCTTCGTCCTCGTAGTCGGCGGGCACCGCATCGAACTTCAACGGATTGTTCTTGCCCTTGCCGGCGCAGACGATGTCGAGGCCGATCGACTGGGCAAAGCCGATGAGTTCCAGCGCCGCCGCCGGCTCGTCACCCGCCGCACCGGTATAAACGACCCCGGCCTTGCGGGCTTGCTCATGCAGATAGCGGCCGATGGTGATATCAGCCTCGATGTTGAGCATAACGACCGGCTTGCCGTGGGCGATGGCCTCGAGGGCGAACGCGGTGCCGACATTGGGATTGCCGGTGGCATCGATCACCACGTCGATGCGGCCCGCCGCGGCAAGCGCTGTAAGATCGGGGGTCACGGCGAGGCAGTCTTGCTCGATTGCCGCATCGATGGCCGAGGCGTTGCCCGCCTCGACGATCCGCGCCCGCTCGTGGCCGGCCAGCAGGGCTGCATCGATGGCGCGGGGAATATCCGTTTCGGCCACGGCACCCAGTCGCAGGCCCGGCATGCGGGAAAGCTGGACCACCAGGTCGGTGCCCATCTGGCCGGCACCCGCCAGCCCCACGGTCACCGGCCGGCCGGCTTCGGCGCGGACGGCGAGTTCGGCAACCAGCGGCGAGACATTGGCGATCTTCATGTGCCCTTCGACTTTCTCTTCGCCGGAACATCGCGGCGGACGGGAGCAAAGACCGCATGGGCGTCACCTCCGCCAAGCTCGCCCGGCTGCTTGCCATAGGTCTTGAAGCGCGCCAGCACGGTGGTCATCTGCTTGTCGTTCAAAAGGACCGGCTGGCCGACCTGGAGCGCCGCCCAATACTGGTGGGCAATGGTCTCGACCTCGCCGGCGAGCCACAGGGCCTTGTCGAGGCTTGGCCCGAAGGCGATCTGGCCATGATTGGCGAGCAGGCAGGCGGTGCGGCCATCGAGTGCCTTGAGCATGGTGTCGGATAATTCCTGGGTGCCGAACTCGGCATAGCCGGAGCAGCGGATCGAGGTGCCGCCGCCCACCCCGATCATGTAGTGGAAGGCCGGAATGTCGATGCGCAGGCAGGCGAGTGCCGTGGCATAAATCGAATGGGTGTGCACCACCGCGCCGGCGTCCTGGCGCTGGCGGTAGATATCCATGTGCATGCGCCATTCGGTCGACGGCAGATAGTTGCCGCGATAGCCGCCGTCGAGATCCATCTCGACGATGTGTTCGGGCTTCATCTTGTCGTAGGCGATACCCGAGGCGGTGATCAGGAATCCCTCATCGGTCCGTACACTGACGTTTCCGGAGGTGCCCTGGTTGATGCCCTCGGCGTTCATCTTCAGGCAGGTTTCGATCGCCTTCCTGCGGAGGTCGAGATATCTCAGTTTCGGCATACGGTACTCCAGTCCGGCGGCGGGCATATCAGATGGCGGCGGGCCTCGTCCACAGCGGCGATTGACGGCCCCCGGACGATTGCGCAAAGTCCGCTCCCCTAAGGAAGCCGTCCATGACTCCGCCACGCGGTATCGCCGTTGTCGATGTCGGCGCCACCAACACCAAGATCGTGCTGTTTTCGGCCGAAGGCAGCCCCGTAGCCGAGCGCAAGCGGGCGAGCCGCCATGTCGAGGGCCCGCCCTATCGCCATATCGATCCCCAACCCATGGTCGAGCTGGTGGCCGAAGCCCTGCCGGAACTCGATAAGCTTGTGCCCATCGACGTCATCGTCCCCTGCGCCCATGGCGCGGCTCTTGCCTGCCTCGCCGCCGATGGCTCGCTGGCGCTGCCGGTCGTGGATTATACCGACGAGCCCCCGGCCGGGATCGTTGCCGACTATCGCAAGATCATGCCGCCCTTCGCCGAGACCTATTGCCCGCTCTTGCCCATGGCGCTCACCCACGGGTTGCAGCTCTATTGGCAGGAGCAGGCTTTCCCGGAAGCTTTCGCCGGCATCGCCACGGTGATCCCATGGATCCAGTATGTGGGCTTCCGACTCTGCGGCCGGGCGGTCACCGAGATCACCAGCATGTCGTGCCAGACCCACCTCGTCGATGTGGCACATGGCGGCCCCTCGTCACTGGTGAAGCGCCGGGGCTGGACGAAGCTTTTCCCACCCTTGGCCCGGGCCTGGGACACCATCGGCAGCTTGAAATCGGAGTTTCGCGGGGTGAGCTTCCGCGGCGAGGCCCGCGTGCTTGCCGGCATCCACGACAGCTCGGCCAATTACCTGCGCTACCTGGCGGCGGGCCGCGACCACTTCACGCTCCTTTCGACTGGCACCTGGGTCATCAGCTTCGACACCGATACGCCGGTTGACGCACTGCGCGAGGATTACGACACCTCCACCAACACCAATATCTTCGGCAAAACCGTCGCCACCTCGCGCTTCTTCGGTGGCAAGGAATTCGAAATCCTCGCCGGGGAGGCCGCCGCTGCCGAGCCCACCCTTGCCGCCGCCGCCGACCTCGCCGTGCGTGGCGTGCTGGCGCTTCCTTCCTTCACCGGCTCGCCCGGACCCATGCCGGGTACCGGAAACCGCGGCCGCATCCTGGGCGAACTGCCGGCGGGCGATACGCCTCGCGTCTCGCTCGCCTCGCTCTATTGCGCGCTCATGGTGGCGGAACAGCTCGATCTCCTGGGCTCGCGCCATGAAGTGATCGCCGACGGGCCCTTCGCCCGCAATCCGGTGTTCCTCGCCCTTCTGGCCCAGCTCCGCCCCGGTCAAAAGGTGCTAGCCTCGGATCTGCGCGATGGCACCACAGCGGGGGCCGCCTGCCTCGCCCTCATGCAAAACGATCGCCTGCCGCATATCGGCCTGAGCCTCAACCAGGTCGCCCCCGCTAGTATTCCGGGGCTCGCCGGCTACCAGTCCCGGTGGCGGCAAAAGGCCTGGGAGAACAGCCGCTACAACCCGGCAATCTTCGCCTGACCCTTCCCTTAAGGCTTTCTCAAGCCTCGGGGCGCACAGTCGGACCCGACACGCCTCGTGAGGTGAGTGATGCGTACCGACCTCGACTTCGATGGCGGTGCTGAGGCGCCGGCCTTCACCCTGTCCTGCCCGGGCTACCGCCCCGGCCGGGCCCGTCCCGGTGCGGCCCCACCCCCCGGACGCCTTTCCTTTATGATCGGCAACGATGTGGTGGCCGAGATCGGCCATGGCGACCTGATGTCGAGCTGGCAGGCGGCCAGTGCCCTTTCCGCCTCCGAGGCCTTCGCCATGAGCGAGACTGCGGGCAAGCGCCTGGCCGAGATCGTCGGGACCGGGCTCAACGCCGCCGACCTGACCGAGGCGGTGACCGATGCCGCGGTGGTGTTCCTGCTCGCCATGTGCCGCTTCGGCATCAAGGACCCCAAGCGGATTCCCGCCTGCACCGTCATGTGGAATGGACAAGAAGAGCGCGGCCATGTTGTTCTGGGGGCATGAAGCAGCGCCCGCCTGACCAGACCCCGCCCGTCTCCCCTCCCGACTATGGCCGCAGCCTGCGCGGCCTCGGCTTCAACCTCCTGGTCCGCGATGTGCCGCGCGCGGTCAAATTCGCCACCGATGTCCTCGGCGCCACCAGCTTCTACGACGATGTCGACTTCGCCGCCATGAAGCTCGTGGGCGGCGACTTCATGTTCCATGCCGACCACACCTACAAGGATCATCCCCTGTCGGGCGTCGTTGCCGGCCTCGAAGCCCGTGGCGCCGGAGTGGAACTCAGGCTCTACGGCTGCGACCCGGACGTCGCCGAAGCCAACGCCCGGGCGCTGGGCTACACGGTCCTCGCCGGCTCCATGGACAAACCCCACGGCCTAAGAGAATGCATGATCCTCGACGATGAAGGCTACGCCTGGGTGCCGGGGGTGGCGGTCAAGGGCTAGCACCGCTTCCCCCTGCGGCGGGATCGCGTAGCACAGTCAATGCAGTGCACATTGGGGCGAAGTGCCACTAGACACCGCCTTAAACTCTCAAGATGATGTGCAGGTGGCGAACAGTTCTGCAATTTCCAGTTGGGGTAAGACGTGAGCGCGAACCGCAATCGAGAAGAGGCCGTCAATACCCAACTGGCAATCCTGATTTCACGCTTCGGCGTCAGCGCCGATGCCGAAACGATCCACGTCCACGGGAAACATCGGCCGGACGTCCTCTTTGAGCTTCGAGGACTACGGGTCGTAATCGAAGGAAAGTTCGCAGACAGCGCAAATAGCGACGACAATGTTCTCTCCGACGCCAGGAAGCGCGTCAAGGCCGGCATTGCGCATATTGCCGTCGCCGCCGTCTATCCGGATCGCTTGCGAACGACGCCAACCACGAAACTCCTGGATGTGCTCGCCGTAACGCAGCTCCGGTACCGGATCATCGCCGAGACCATCGAATCGGACGAGTGGCATGAAGGTGACCCGGCTTCCATCATGGAAGCGCTCAGGCGCGCACAGGAGACGCTCGTCCAGGATGACGTCGTAGAGAAAACAGCAAAGTCCCTCTCAATCCATCTCGACAGCATCTCCAAACTCTGGCTTGGGCAGCCAGGTGCCTGCGACCGGCTTTCGTCTCACCTGCAAATGCCGATCCCCAGGAGCGAGGAGAAAGATGCAGCGAGGGAACGCCGCGAAACCGCTGCCAGGGTATCGGCCCTTGTGCTGGCAAACGCCTTCATCTTTCAAGAGCAGTTGTCGAGGACCGACGAAAAGGTCGAAACGCTTCGGAAGCTGCGAAAGAGCGAGGATTTGATTGGCGCGACTTCCGAGCATTGGGAATGGATATCCGAGAACATCAACTACAAGCCCATATTTCTATTGGGCGGGCGCATTCTCGATGAGCTGCCATCGAGCATCGACACGACCGAAAATGTGAAGTCGCTTCTCGATGAAGCCCACAACATCTGCGCGCAGCAGGCTGCCTTGCGTCACGATCTTATGGGCCGAATTTACCACTGGCTCTTGCACCACGCTAAGTACCTCGGAACCTACTATACGTCTGTACCTGCGGCGACGCTGCTGCTCAAACTGGCGTTCGATCTCGACTGGAACGTCGATTTCGGGAACATGAGGCAACTGGCCAACTTCAAAATCGCGGATTTGGCCTGCGGAACCGGCACGCTCCTCATGGCTGCGGCACAGGCGCTGACCGATAATTTTATAAAGGAGAGAGCAGACAGCGACCGCGACATAAAGGAGAAAGACCTCGCAAATCTGCACAGCACCCTCATGCAGAACACGCTGCATGGTTACGACATTCTACCCTCGGCGGTTCACTTGACGGCATCGACACTTGCACTGCTGGCTCCCGAAGTGGCGTTCCGACAAATGAATCTTTACGTCATGCCGATTGGCATGAACCGGAAAGAACCGAGACTCGGAAGCCTTGATTTTCTGGACAGTGCTATCGTCCGGACTCAGTTCGCACTTGACGATTCGCAGCTGGACACCAAGCGGACAGGGGCCGGGACGACGACCTATGCCAACGCCACGGTTCCGAAACTGGACCTTTGCGTCATGAATCCGCCCTTTGTAAGCAGCCGCTACGGCAATCGGCTGTTCGGTTCGCTCCCCGAGGACCGGCCCGCGCTGCAGAAGGAACTGTCCGCGCGAGCGAAGAAGCTGGGGATCAGCGCCACGGCGGGGTTGGGTGCGCTCTTTGTGCCGCTCGCCGACAAGTGCGTCAGCGAGGGCGGCAGAATTGCGTTTGTCCTGCCAATAGCACTCGCTACAGGAGAAGCTTGGAGCCGAGTGCGCCAATACATCACGGAGCGGTATCAACTGGAAGTCGTGATCACCAGCCACGATCCCGAGCGTACGAATTTCTCGGAGAACACCGATCTGTCGGAAATTCTCTTCATCGCCAGGAAGAGGAAACCGAAGGAGAAGGCAGGCCTTACCGTCTACGTCGGACTTCGCCGTAATCCGGTGACCATTCACGAAGCTCTCGACATGGCATCGCGCATCTCCGGCGCGATTGCGCAGATAAAGGACAAACAAGGCACGGTCACAATACGAAATCAATCCAAGACCCTATGCACTGTCACGAGTTTTCCGGCACCTAAGGGAGGCGAGAACTGGACAAGCGCCATATTCTCGCAGGACACGCTTGCCCAGATTCACTTCAGCCTTCAGCGGTTCTCGACCCTACGCCTGCCGGGCGATCCCAATCTCTATCAGCTGAAGTTGTGTCCTCTCGGCGAGCTTGGATCGCTTGGATACGACGTGCGGGACATTACCGACGCCTTCAAGGTCGAGCGCAGTACCGACAACTGGACGCCCTACGCCGGTTTCTGGGATCACGACGCCAAAAGCGTGACGCAGATCGCTCAGACACCCAATGCCTTCTTGACGGCGCGGACAAAGCCAATCGAGGGACGGAAGCTCAAAGATGCTGCGCAGTCTGGAAGAAGGCCGGAAAGGTGCTGCTTGTTTCGAGGCTTTGGCCAATAACACACAAGATACTTGCTGCCGGCCTTGACAACAAAGCTCTGGGCAACACTTGGTGGGCTTTTGATGATTCGAAATTGTCCTCTGACGGGAGGAAAGCGCTTTTGCTTTGGCTCAACTCGGCCCTCGGCCTGCTCTTCTATTTCGGCAGCCGGGCAGTTACTCGAAGCGCCTGGATGCAGATGAAGAAGCCCGCATGGGAAGTCATGCCCACACTCGATGTGCGGCAATTGCCCAAGAAGCGCTTGCACAAGCTGGCGAAACGCTTTGATGCCCTGTCCAATGAGGACCTCAAGCCGCTGGCGCAGCTTGATTCCGATCCCGTCCGAATCGAGATCGACGATGCCGTGAGCGAGGCGCTTGGAATTCCGTCGCTGGCATCGATTCGGGAACTGCTGGTGCGCGAGCCGGGTTTGACGGGCGCGGTGCATGTACCCACGGAGCCTTAGATGATACTTGGACCCGCGGCCGTTGCGGCTGTATGATCGCACAAGGAATTGAGGAGGCCTGCCTGTCCGCACCGCGTCAGAAAGACTTGTTCGGCTCGCCGCAGTTCGAACTGTTCGGGGAGGACGAGCCCGCTCCTCCCAGAACCGTCTTCCGCATCGATCCAGAAGACGTTCGCGAGAAGTTGGCCGAGTACGTCGACGAGTTGAAATCCCTGGAAACCTGGCCGTGGAGAAAGGAGCTCGTCGACCGGCTCCACTCGATGACCTGGCCCTTCTTGTTCGACAAACTGCAGAACCCCGAGGAAGCGAAGGGATGGAAAACCCTGCTCGAGGCGGAGGCCGCAAGACTCGACGCGGCGACAAAGTGGTCAACGTGAACCGGGCGGTTCGGGCCTAGCGCCGTCGCCTCGCCCTTGCCTACACCAGCGCTGGCTTCTAACCTGACGGCCTATCAGGAAAGGCGCTCCCATGGTCAAGACAATCGGGCATTTTATCGGCGGCAAGCATGTGGCGGGGACTTCCGGCCGCTTTGCCGATATCTACAATCCCAACACCGGCGAGGTTTCGGCCAAGGTGGCGCTGGCCTCGGCCGCCGAGGTCGGCGCCGCGGTCGACAATGCCAAGGCGGCACAGCCCGCCTGGGCGGCGAAGAACCCGCAATTCCGCGCCCGCGTCATGATGCGCTTCCTCGATCTCGCCGCCAAGCACCGCGAGGAGGTCGCCCACTTGATCTCCATGGAGCACGGCAAGACCATCCCCGATGCCTTGGGCGATCTGCAGCGCGGCGTCGAAGTGGCCGAATTCGCCGTCGGCATTCCCCATCTCCTCAAGGGCGAATATACGGACGGTGCCGGCCCCGGCATCGACATGTATTCGATGCGCCAGCCCCTGGGCGTGGCCGCCGGCATCACGCCTTTTAACTTCCCGGCGATGATCCCCCTGTGGAAGGCCTGCCCGGCGATTGCCTGCGGCAATGCCTTCATCCTTAAGCCCTCCGAGCGCGATCCCTCCTGCCCGATGCGGCTGGCCGAGCTGTTCCTCGAAGCCGGGCTCCCCGAGGGCATCCTCAATGTGGTCAACGGCGACAAGGAGGCGGTCGACGCCATTCTCGACGATCCCGGCATCGCGGCGGTGGGCTTTGTCGGCTCCACTCCCATCGCGCATTATGTCTATTCGCGCGCCACGGCGAGCGGCAAGCGGGCCCAATGTTTTGGCGGCGCCAAGAACCACATGGTAGTGATGCCCGACGCCGACATGAACCAGGCGGTCGATGCCTTGATCGGTGCCGGCTTTGGCTCGGCGGGGGAACGCTGCATGGCGATCTCGGTCGCCGTCCCCGTGGGCGAGGCAACCGCCGACGCCTTGATCGACAAGCTCGTGCCCCGCGTCGAGAAGCTGAAGGTGGGGCTCTCCACCGACCGCGAGGCCGATTACGGGCCCCTGGTCACCAAGCAGGCCCTGGAACGGGTCAAGGGCTATATCGATCTCGGCATCAAGGAGGGCGCAACGCTGAAGGTCGACGGCCGCGGCTTCAGGATGCAGGGCTACGACAACGGCTTCTTCCTCGGCGGCTCGCTGTTCGACCACGTCACCAAGGACATGCGCATCTACAAGGAGGAGATTTTCGGGCCCGTGCTCTCGGTCGTCCGTGCCAAGACCTATGAGGAGAGTGTGGCGCTGGTCAACGACCACGAGTTCGGCAACGGCACGGCGATCTACACCCGCGACGGCGATACGGCTCGCGATTTCGCCTCGAAGATCCAGATCGGCATGGTCGGCATCAATGTGCCCATTCCGGTGCCCTTGGCCTATCACACCTTCGGCGGCTGGAAGCGTTCGGGCTTCGGCGATTTGAACCAGCACGGCCCCGATGCGGTCAGGTTCTACACCAGGACCAAAACGGTTACAGCGCGCTGGCCATCGGGCATCAAGGAGGGCGCCCAATTCTCCATCCCGACCATGCGCTGAAGAAGGGTCGTCAGCCAACGGATGAACGATCCAAACCCTGGTTCGCCCGCCGCCGAAATCGTTAACGATTCCATAACTTAACCACGCAGTTCGGTTAACGCTGCGGGCTGTTAACCATGTTCGCGCGAATGGGACAATTCGTTTGCAATTTATAAACAATTAAAGGATGTTTGCTCCGCGGCAGTTAGTAACAGTGGGGAACGCGAGAGGGCCGGCGTCCCCTAGGGTATGGCGCGGCCAACATGACGAGACCGATCGCAGTTACGGGTCTTGCTGGCGATTCAGGTTCCGACCTTGAATTGCCGCACAACCGAATCTCCGACAACCGATCATTCGCACCATCGTACCGTACCGCACCGAAACCGGCGGCGCTTGGCGCTGTCGCATTGCACCGGCTGGAGAACTGAACATGGCGACGATTACCGGCACATCGCTGAGCGAAAGAATCAACGGCCTCGGCACCTATTACTGGAACGGCACCACCTGGGTATTCGTCAGCGCCATGGCCACCGGCAACGGCGCCGACACGGTGCATGGCGGCGGCGGCAACGATGTGATCGACGGCGGCGGCGGCAACGACAGCCTCTACGGCGACGACGGCAACGATCAGGTGATCGGCGGCGCCGGCAACGACCTGGTCGACGGCGGCAACGGCAATGACATCCTCTATGGCGGCGCTGGCATCGCCAACGCCACCAACTCTGGTACCGACGATCTGCGAGGCGGAGCGGGCAACGACATCATCTACGCCGGCGACGGCAACGACAAGCTGCAGGGCAACGACGGCACCGACATCCTCTACGGCGAGGCCGGCAACGACACTCTCGATGGCGGTGCGGGACAAGACACCCTGGTCGGCGGTGCCGGTGCCGACAGCCTCACCGGCGGTCTTGACGGCGACCTTTTCGTCTACAATGCCAAAAGCGACTCCGCCGCAACCGCCGCCGGCGCCTTCAGCTCGTCAACCGGCGACACCATCAACGGCTTCACCTCGGTGGCGGACTCGGCCACGCTCGCCCAGCAGGACAAGATCGACTTCCGCAATCTCGTCACCGGCATCGGCCATTCGCTGGGCTGGGGCGGAACGATCGCTACCAATTACGGCGTCTGGGCCACCGTCGCCGGCGGCGTGACGACCGTCTTTGCCGACACCACCGGCGATAAGGTCGCCGACATGGCGATCAGGATTTCCTCGGCGAAATCCCTCACCATCGACGATTTCCTCGGCCTGGTCGTTGCCGACACGACAGCACCCACCGTCGCTTCGACCGCCTATGGCGCCAATGATGGCACCCTCAAGGCCGGCGAAACCGTAACCCTCACCGTCACCTTCTCGGAAGCCGTGCTGGTGACCGGCGGCACGCCCAGCCTCACCCTCAACAGCGGCGGCAGCGCCACCTATACGGGCGGCTCGGGCACCGCGACGCTGAGCTTCAGCTATGCGGTGGCGGCCGGCCAGAATGCCGCCGATCTCGCCATTACCGGCCTCAATCTCAATTCCGCCGCCATTCGCGATGCCTCGGGCAACGCCGCCAACCTCGCCGGCGCGCCGTTCAATCCGGCGGGAACCCTCGCCGTCGATACGTCCGCGCCCAATGCGCCGACGCTGGCACTCGATTCCGCCTCCGACACCGGCACGTCGAACAGCGACCGTTATACCGGCGACAACACCCCGACGCTCGCGGGCACCGCCGAAGCCAATGCCGCCATTGCTATCTACGATGGCTTAAACTTGCTCGGCCAAACCACCGCCGACGGCTCGGGCAACTGGAGTTTCACCCCGGCAAGCCTTGGCGATGGCCTGCACAATCTGACCGCCCAGGCCACCGATGCCGCCGGCAACCAGGGCTCGCCCTCGGCCAACCTGGCGGTCACCATCGACACGGCGGCACCTGTCGCGCCGACGCTCGCTCTCGATCCCGCCTCCGACCTCGGCCCGTCGAACAGCGATCTCAAGACCAGCGACAATACCCCGACCCTCACCGGCACGACTGAAGCCAATGCCAGCGTCGCGATCTATGACGGTCTGACTCTCCTTGGCCAGACCACCGCCAATGGTTCCGGCGCCTGGACCTTCACCCCGGTAAGCCTCGGCGATGGCGATCACACCTTCACCGCGCTTGCCAGCGACCTGGCCGGCAACTCAGGGCCGGCCTCGGCTTCGCTAACCGTTACTATCGACACGGCTGCTCCCGCAGCTCCGGCGATTGCCCTCGATCCTACCTCCGACACCGGTGCCTCCGGTGATGGCAAAACCGCCGACAATACGCCCACCCTTTCCGGCACCGCCGAGGCCAATGCCAGCATCGCGATTTTCGATGGCGCAAACCAGATCGGCCAGACCACCGCCGATGGTTCCGGCAACTGGAGCATCACGGCAGGCACATTGGGCGACGGCCTGCACAATCTGACGGCGCGGGCAACCGACATTTCCGGCAACCAGGGCCAGGCCTCCGCCAACCTGGCGGTGACCATCGATACGGCGGCACCCGCGGCTCCGGCGATTGCCCTCGATCCCGCCTCCGATACCGGCAGCGCCGGCGATGGCAAGACTGCCGACAACACGCCGACCTTGACCGGTACGGCCGAAGCCAATGCCGCCATCACCGTCTTCGACGGCGCAAACCAGATCGGCCAGACAACTGCCGACGGCTCCGGCAACTGGACCTACACCACCGGAATCCTCGGCGATGGCGTCCACAACTTCACCGCGACGGCGGCCGACGCCGCCGACAATCTGGGTCCGGCCTCGGCCAATCTGGCGGTGACCATCGATACCGCTGCTCCCGCCGCCCCGGCGATCGCCCTCGATCCCGCCTCCGACACCGGCACGTCGAACAGCGATCTCCTGACCAAGGATACGACGCCCACACTCACCGGCACGGCCGAGTCCGGCGCCAGCGTTGCCGTCTACGACGGCGCCGGCCTGCTCGGCCAGACCACCGCCGACGGGTCCGGCAACTGGACCTACACCACCGGCATCCTCGGCGATGGCCTGCACAACCTCACCGCGACGGCGACCGACGTGGCCGGCAACCTGGGCCCCGCCTCGGCCAATCTGGCGGTGACCATCGACACGGCCGCCCCGGCCGTGCCGACAATCGCGCTCGATCCTGCCTCCGATACGGGCACCGCCGGCGACGGAATCACCGCCGACAATACCCCGACGTTCAACGGCACGGCGGTGGCCGGTTCCTCCATCGCCATCTATGACGGCGCCAATCTCCTGGGCCAGACCACCGCCAACGGCGCCGGCAACTGGAGTTTCACCACCGGCAGCCTCGGCGACGGTGGCCACAACTTCACCGCCAAGGCCGGCGACGGCGCCGGCAACCAGAGCAATGCGTCCGGCAACCTGGCGCTGACCATCAACGCCACCACCCCGCAGATCGTCGAGACCAAGGTCATCGCCAGTTCCGACGACGCCGAGCAGGCCGTGTCGAACGGGGCGGTCAATCTCACCAGCAGCGATCTGGAACTGATCAACGAGGCCGATGGCGTCGGCAATCAGATCGTCGGCGTACGCTTCGCCAATTTGGCGGTTCCGGTCGGCGCCGTCATCACCAAGGCCTATGTGCAGTTTTTCGCCGACGAGTCCCAGTCGGAGGCGACGAACCTGACCATCAAGGCCCAGGCTTCGGCCAATGCCGGCACTTTTACGGCGGCGACCAACAACGTTTCCGGCCGCCCGGAGACGGCCAGCTCGGTCACCTGGTCGCCGGTTGCCTGGGCGACAGCCGACCTGAATGGCGTGGCCCAGAAGACCCCCGACATTTCCTCCCTGGTGCAGGAGGTTGTGTCACTGGCCGGCTGGACTCAGAACAATCCCATCGCCCTCATCTTCAGCGGCACCGGCCACCGCACCGCCGTGTCCTTCGACGCCTACAGCGGCACCCAGGCAGCGGTGCTGCATGTCGAATACATCATGGGCGGCAGCAACACCGCTCCCGTCGCCGCCGCCGACTCGGTGACCATCAATGAAGACACGCCCACGACCATCGCGGTGCTGGGCAACGACAGCGATGCCAACGGCGATCCGCTGACGGTAACCGGCACCAGCCTGCCCGGGCACGGCAGCGTGGCGATCAACGTCGACGGCACCCTCACCTATACGCCAACCGCCAACTACAACGGCGCCGACAGCTTCACCTATACGATTTCCGACGGTCACGGCGGCACGTCCACCGCCACCGTCTCGGTCGGCATTACGCCGGTGAACGATGTGCCGGTGGCCAATGCCGATGCGGCTTTCATTCTGTCCGGATCGCAGGCCACCGTGGCCGTTCTGGCCAACGATACCGACGCCGACGGCGATACCCTGCAAGTGACCGGGATCGGTGCGGCCGCCCACGGCACCGCCGTTCTCAATGGCAACGGCACCGTCACCTACACGCCGAACGCCGGCTATATCGGCGCCGATTCCGTCAGCTACGACATTTCCGACGGCCATGGCGGAACCGCCACCGGCACCATGACGGTGACCACCCTCGATCCGACGCAATCCCTGGCGGTCGAAGCGCGGGTCAGCACCAGTTCCGACGATGCCGAACAGGCCCTAACCAACGTCACGGCGAAGAACGTTACCGTCGGGCAGGTATTCCTCGACAGCACCGATCTCGACCTGATCAACGACGTGGAGTACGTGGGCAGCCAGGCGGTCGGCATCCGCTTCCACGACCTCGGCATTCCGGTCGGCGCGGTGATCACCAAGGCATGGCTGCAGTTCACCGTCAGCGAGCGCACCATCATCGATCCGATGGCGCTGACCATCCACGCCCAGGATTCGGTCAACGCGCCGACTTTCACGACGGCCGCGAATAACATCACCAGCCGGCCGACCACCGCCAGCGCCGCTACCTGGTCGCCCGATCCGTGGCTGGTCGACGGCGACCATGGCGCCGCCCAGCAGTCGGTCGATATCTCGGCCCTGGTCCAGGAAGTCGTGTCCAAGACCGGCTGGTCGCCCAACAACGCGCTGGCTTTCATCATCACCGGAGCCGGCGACCGCTCGGCCATGACCTTCGACCAGAGCGCCACCTCGGCCCCGGTGCTGCATGTCGAATTCAAGCTCGGCACCGCCAATGTCGCACCGACCGCCGCCGCCGACAGCGCCATCACCGCTGAAGACACCGCCGTGGCGATCAATGTGCTCGGCAACGATAGCGATCCCGACAGCAACCCCTTGATCGCCGCCGCCGCCGGCCCGGCCGCCCACGGCAACGTCGTGATCAATGCCGACAACACCATCACCTATACGCCCTATGCCAACTACAACGGCGCCGACAGCTTCAAATATACGATGTCGGACGGCAATGGCGGACTGTCGATCGCCACCGTCTCGGTCACTGTGACGCCGGTCAACGACGCCCCCCAGGCGATCAACGATCTGGCGGTCACGGCGGCCGACACCGCGGTCACCGTCAAGGTTCTCGCCAACGATCTCGATGTCGACGGCGACCCGCTCACCGTCAATGCCGGAGCGGGGTTGCACGGGACGACCGCGGTGCAGGCCGATGGCTCGGTGCTGTATACGCCCGATGCCGGCTTCACCGGCATCGATACCTTCAACTACACCGTGCTCGATGGGAACGGCGGCAGCGACACCGCCACCGCCACGGTCCATGTCGGCACCGGGTTTGGCACCACCACCTTCGCGGCGCTCGGCGACTACGGCGTCAACAACGGCCATGAACTCGCCGTCGCCAACCTGATCAAGGCAAAAAACCCCGATTTCATCGTGACGCTGGGCGACAACACTTACGGCGCCGCCAATACGCCTGACCTTGCGGTCGGCCAGTACTATTCCGACTATATCGGCAACTACCAGGGCATCTATGGGCCGGGCAGCGTCGACAACCGGTTCTTCCCGGCGCTCAGCAACCACGACTGGACCGACTCCGGGATCAAGGCCTACCAGGATTTTTTCACCATTCCGGAAAGCTCCTCGCATAACAGCCTCTACTACGATTTCGTCCAGGGTCCGGTGCAGTTCTTCGTCATGGACACCGACCCGCGCGGGCCCGACGGATTCGCGCCGGGTTCGGCCCAGTATCAATGGCTGCAAAACGGCCTGGCGAATTCGGTGACCCCCTGGCAAATCGTGGTGGTGCCCTCGCCGCCCTATTCCTCCGGGTCCACCTACGGGTCGAATCCCGCTACTCAGCTTCCCTTCGAGCAGTGGGGCGCCGACGCGGTGCTAAGCGGCGACGATCACGACTACGAGCGGATAATGAAAGACGCCAACAATGACGGCGTGCAGTTGCCTTACTTCGTCAACGGTCTCGGTGGTGCCTCAAACCTGCCGATGAACGCGCCGGTTGCCGGAAGCGTCGTCCAGTACAACACCGACTACGGCGCCATGCTGGTGACCGCCAGCGACACGCAACTGCATTTCGAGTTCTGGTCGATCGCCAATGGCGGATCCCTGATCGACAGCTATACGATCAACATGCCGCTGGCCTGAGCGGAATGGCGGGAGCCCCTCCCGTCGCTTCCGCTGATCCTTCGACTATCGGCGGATGTCGGCGTCGGCCCACGGGCCCATGGCGCCAACCGTCGGATGCAAAGTGAAGATGCGGGCGTGCGGCGAGGCCTTGACGATGACAAAGCGCGATGACGCCAGCAAGGCCCTTTCGATGTCGTCAAGCGAGCCCGGCGGCATGATCCCTTCGGCGTCGGAATAGGCCTTCTGGCTGGCGGTGATGACGACATAGCGGCCCTGCCATTTGGCATCGCCGAGCCAGGAGGCGAAAATGTCGCCGGGGCGGGCGATGATTTTCTCGCGCACCGGCTTCTTCTCCTCGGAGATCGGCAGATAGACGAAGTTCTCGTAGTTGCGGAACTGCGACGGGTAGCCGCGCGAGCCCTCGATCAGCAGGGTGTCGGGCGGGGCGTTCGAATAGAGCCAGTTGGCGGTGGCAACCTCGTCGCGGGTGAAGCTGTACTGCCGGTCCTTGCCGTTGTTGCTCATCAGGAAGCCGAAGGCGGCAAGAAAGCCAAGCACGGCGAACACGGCGCGGTGGGCGAGCCAGCGCCCCTTCTCGGGCCTCGGGAAAAACATCGCGGCGGCGAAGAACGACAGGAAAGGCAGGGCAAAGAGATAGACCCGGAACAGGATCTCTCCGCCATAGGTGTTGCCGAAGAGCGGCAGCGTGGCCAGGGTGAGCACGATCGCCGGACCATCGCGGAAGCCGCCGAGCAGTCGCCGCAAGCCGCCCACGGCTGCCGCCAGTCCGATGCCGACCGTCAGAATGCGGCCAGCGATCACCACCCAGACGCGGCCGGCGCTGACGATCGAGGTATCGACCAGCCGGTTGGAGGCTGCGGCGATACCTTCCCCGACATTGTAGAGCTCGTCGCCCAATTGCCCATAGACGAAGGGAGCGGCGGCATAGAGCAGCCAGCCGATCTCGACGACCAGGGCAAGGATGCAGTAGGACCAGCTCAACCGGCCGATCGCCGCCAGCCCGGCAAGCGAAAGGAACAAGGCGATCGGCGTCAATTGATGGGTTGCGGTGGTTGCGATGATGAGGACGGTGACCAGCAGGCTACAGCCGGCGGTTGCCCACCGGCCGATCGGTCGCAGCGGCATCTCGGTGGCCCGCCATACCAGGCTGGCCAGAAACCGACGCAACCGGCCCAGGCGCGTGGGCGCGGCAGCGCTTTCGACCGCTACCCGCCGCAGCGGTCCCAGGCACAGGGCGACGACGGTCAGATAGAACAGATAGGTCGTGCCCTGGGGCGAGTAATAATCCTGACCGACCCAGTTGCCGGTGACGAAGATCCACGATGCCGCCACGATCACTCGGGGATCGTCGGTGAAGCGCCGGTAGATGAAGGTCAGCGCCACCACAAACAATGGGGTGAGAATGGCCGGGGTAAAGCGGACGGCGTTCGATATCTCCAGGGAATGCACCTGCAGGGCATTGGCGATCCAGGCCGACACCAGGAACAGGCCCGGCCAATTGTGATAGGCCGGCAGGAAGTCGGCGAACCGGTCGACGGTGCCGTGGCGCTGGATGAAGTCGACGATGCCGATGTGTTTCCAGGCCCAGGAGTAGCGCAGCGTGCCATAGGCGATGGCCGGGGTCGCATGCAGCATCAGGATGAGGGCCAAGAGATGCAGATAGGGCAGAGGTCCGCGCGCCAGCTTGGCGGTAAGCGTCAGGGAAAAGCCAACGGCGATGAAGCCCAGTGCCAGCCAGATTTGCCACGGCAGTATGGACACGATGCCATAGTCGGTAAGGCCTTCCGGGTCGATTCGCGGTAGCCCCGCTAGCCACAACGGAACCGCGGCGAGCAGGCAGCCCCACGATAGGAGCCGCGGCCAGCGGTCAACCGCCGCCGGCTGCGGTTTGGCTTCAGGGTCTTTGCGGCTTCGCTGAACCGGTCCACGATCGCCGGCCAAAGTCTCGACTTCGGCGAAGCCCGTGGCAGCCACGGACTGGGCAACCTGCCCGGCAGTTGGCCAGGGAAGAAACAGGAGTGCCGCCCGTGATGTCGATTTTCCAGTCATGGTCACCGCTAGGCGGTCATTGTCGGCAAATAATTGCGCAACACAAGTTCAATGTTGGCCGCCACCCAATAGCGGTTCTGGGCATAACGCCCCGATTTCTCGGTCACCGCGGTGATATGGTGCAGCCAGACCAGGCCGACCACCGCCCTGACGGCGCGGGGATCGTGGGGCCAGCCGCCGGTGTCGCCGTCGGCGCCGGTGCTTGCCATCAGCCATTCGAGTTCGGCTTGCTCCCATTGCGGCGACAGCAGCATGCGGCGCACCCACATGCCAAGTTCCTCTCCCTGGAAGTGGGATGCCGAGGTGAGCGCCAGGTGGCAGGCGTCGAGACTGCCCGGGGCGTCCCACGTGCTCCTGTCCCAATCGATGATGCCGCGAACCTGAACGTCGAGTTCGGGCCGACCCACATCGGGCCCGCTGCGAGCGTAAAGTATATTGCCGAGAGAAAAATCGCCATGGCTGCAGCCAAGCTGTAAGCTGCGGCCGCTCCAAAACCGGCGCTGCTCGGCAATGAAGGCCTCGATGGCCGCCTTGCGTTGCCGTTTCGTCATCAGCGTATGAACCGGGAGCTGCAATTGCCTGGCCGGGCGATCGATCCAGCGGTCGAGCCAGTCTTCGCCGATGGTGATGGTTATCTGCGTCGCACGGTGCAGGCTGGCCATGGCGATGACCGCGGCCCGCAGCGCCTGTGGCCGGGACTTGTCAAGTCGAGCGACGGCGACCCGGCCATCCACGCCCTGAATGGCCCGCTCGACCACGCGCAGCCCCATGGCATCGCGTTGGACCGCGAGAATCTCTGGTAGTTCAATGTTGAAGGCGGCGATATCCGGATTGGTGCGAAGCCGCTGCACCCGATCGAGATGGCGCTCCAGTGACGCCGCGCCGGTGGCCGACATCGGCACTTTCAGGAGCGCTTCAAATCGGTGTCCCATTCCTTCCGCTGCACCCGTCAGGGGATGGCTGGCCGTGCCAAGCAGGATGGTCCGCACATCGCTGTACGATTCGGCAACGCCCAGCGGTATCCATTGGGGTGCGGCCGGATCGCCGGTGCCGATGACCAGATCGCGGTTTGGATAGGCGGTGTTCAGCAATTCCGGCGGCAGGCCCTGGCGCCGCCGCATGAGTGCAAACATCCGCATCACGGCGGAGGCGATATGCATGACGGTCGCCAGGACGAAATTCGCCGGATCGCGCCAGATGGCGAAGGCCGCGATGCCGATGAAGACCAGCGAATTGGCGATCAGCCAGGAATAGCCCATGCCGACCGCGCCATAGCGGCGGAGCAACGGCAGGCCGAGGCCGATCACGATGAGCAGGGTGACGATCTGCGCCGCCGCCACCACCCACAGCCGGCCCGCGGCCCGCATGTAGGAGAGGTAGATGGTGACAGCACCCCACGGCAGACAGGAGAGCGCCAGAATGCGCAGCAAGGGCGTCCCGATCAACGCATAGCTGGGACCGAACAGGCCCATGATCCATGGCGCCGCCACGATAATCGCCAGGACGGCGAAGATCAGCGGGATCATCGTGTGCACCAGGGCGTCGGCCACCAGCGCCAGCATGCGGGAGCGGTCGGAACTCGCCTCGGTCAAGAGCGACACCCCCATCGACCGGCCGATGAGATAAAGCGTGTAGGCCATGGTCCAGGCCAGATGATACGCGGCGAGCGCGCTGGCCCCCGATTCGCGCAGCACCAGCAGCGGCGCCAGCCCCATGGCGGCCATGGTGGCGAGTGTTCCGACATAGTCCCAGCCAAAAAAGCGGGCCACGGCAAAGATGCCGATGTCGTCGCCGGCCGGTCCGTCGGTCGCCTGGTGACGGGGCAGGATGCGAAGGAAGATAACCAGATTGACAACCAGAACAATGGCCGGCAGCGGCACGATCCAGGCGGCAAAAACTCCCGAACCGAGTGTTGCGGTTCCGGCGAAGACGAAGAGCAGTCCGATCTTGGCGATCGAATAGACGGCATTCTCGATGGGAACGACGGTGCCCTTTCGCAGGCCGGCGAGAACGCTGTCCTGCAGGGCGAAGATGGTCCAGGCGACGGTTGCCGCGACAAAGCCGACCGTCGCAAACGGTGTGTCGAAAAGTTTGTCGAGGGCCTGAAAGTAGTGTTCGATCAGGGTCATCGCCGCCAGCGAGATGACCAGTGCGGCAACGCATCCGCAGCCATAGGCGATCATGATCAGTCTGCCCGAGAACCGTCCGGCGACCGGCAGGAAGCGGTTCAGCAGATTACCGAAATTCAACTGGGCCACGTTGCCGAGGGTGAGCAGGGTCGAAATCAGCGCCGCTCCCAGACCGAGCTCTTCGGGCGAATAGATACGCGCCGCCAGGATCCAGTAGACCAGGCCCAGCATCGAAGTGAGCCCGGCGCTGGCCACCAGGGCGTAGCCGTTGCGGATCAGCGGCGAGTGCAAGAGCGCCAGCGGCATGCGAAGAATTGCGTTCACGTCAGACCGCCGATCGGGCTGTGGTGAGCAAAGGCCATCATTTGTCGCGTCGCTGCCAGACCTTCACATAGTCGACCAGGAAGTCCGCCGGAAACTTGGTGGCAGCGTTGGGCGCTCCCGGCCAGGTCCCGCCAACCGCCAGGTTGATCAGCAGGTACATCGGTTCTTGCGGAACATAGCGCGCCGTAGTGAAGCGCCATTTCTCGACGCCATCGAGATACCACACAATCTTGTCGCGCTGCCAGTCGAGCCCATAGACGCGCCAGTCGGCCGACAGGTCGGGAACCTTGGCCGAAAAGCCGGCGCTCCGCTTCTGCTGATTGGCGTTGTCGTATTGCAGGTGCATTTCCAACCGGTCGGTGGCGTGCCCCAGCACCTCCATGATATCGATTTCCGGTCGCGACTTGCGGTTCGACGGCAGCAGCCAGACGGCCGGCCACAGGCCCTTGCCGGCCGGCACCTTGGCTCTAATTTCAAAATAGCCGTAAGTGAACTCCTCGCGCGGCGGGCGCGGCAGTTCGCTGTAGTCGCGGCCGGTGGTCAGCATCCCCGAGGTAAAGGCGAACTCCCGGCCCTTATAGCCCTTGACCGGCTCCGGCCGGGCGGTCAGATAGGCAGTGCCTTCGGCCTGTCGGACATTAGCCGGCATGTACCATTGCAATTCGCCGCTCGAAAGATTGGTGCAGCCGTTGTCGTTCCACCAGTAGCAGGTGGTCCACTTCTCGAGGTCGATGCTGGGGCCATTGAAGTCCTCGGCGAACACCAGTTTCCAGTCCCCGGCAACGCCCAGCGGCCGGTCCTCGCCGGCGATCGCCGGCCTCGCCACGAGCCCGGCGGCCATCGCCAGCACCAGTACCACCGCCGATCGGATGAGGTTAGACATCGCGGAATCCTATCATTCGCTTGACCATTGATTTGGCCTTGTCCTGCAATGCCGAGATCGGCAGCCGCTCGTGGCGATACTCGGCATAGGGTACGGCGACCGCCCCGAAGCGCGACTTGAACTGGGCCAGCGAGGCCGAATTGCCGGTCTCGCCCATGTGGTAGTGGCGGCAGCCGTGCTCGCAGGCATCCTTGATTGCCGCATGATGCAGCAGATAATTGGCGTAGGTTTCGCCGGCCACCGTCTCGTCCATCGCACCTCTGGTGTAATGCGCCTGGCGGTCGCGCAGCACCAGAATGGCGGCGACGGGTTTTCCGGCGAGACGGGCTATCCACAGGCGGAACAGCGGCTGCGCCACGGCGGCCAGCCCGACGAACTTCGACTGCGGATCGCGCAAGTTTCCGCGAAAGCGCGCCAGCGGTGCGGGCTCGCCCTGGCGCCGGCCCCAGCGCAGGATCGAGCGGCGCAGCAGGGCATGGAATTCGCCGACCAAATCGGTGCTGTTGCCGCTGACGATCTCGAGGCCCGCCCGCTCGGCCCGGCGGATGCGGTTTCTTGTGTCGGACTTGAAGCGGCTGGCGAACACCTTGTCGAAGCCGCCTTCGAGCGATAGCACATGGGCGGTGCGGGCGATGGCTGTCCAGCCGCGGGGCGCCGCTTCCCGCCACAGCCCGGCATCGAGCGGATTGGGCCTGATCTGCGTCGACAGGGCGGGAAGGGCCGCCACGTCCTCGAGGATCGATCGAAGCTGTGCCGCCGACAGCGGCCGGCTGGCGATCGGGCCGCCAAATCCCCAGGCGGCCGGCGGCGAAAACTGCCGGCTCCATCTTGCCCCCGGCATCTGGCCGGCAAACATCGGCAGGACCGCCCGCTGGCCACCGCCAAAATCATAGAGGCGGCTGACGTCGCGAAACCGGCCGATCCTGGCGACCGCTTCGGCCCATTTCGGCGACTGCGTCGGCATCGCCTGGTCATCGGTCTGGTAGACGGCGTTCCACATCTGCTCGGCGACCGGCATCGACACGTTCGGAACTGCCTGCAGGTCACCGGCCGGGCTGGCCTGGCTCGCCTCGGAACTCGAAGGGATCGTCACCGGCACCCCCCCTTGCCTGGCCGAGGCAACGCAAGCCGGCCGACGCGCAACACATCTTTCATACCGAGCCAATATCTAGGGTTGAGACATAATATCAACAATCATGTAGATTTTTAGATAATGACAGTATGCTTGCGGAAGTGAAATTGACCATCATTACAAACTCGTCATCTATCAGGTGGATGATCCCTTTGTGTCGACATCGCGAACGGCCAAACAAACCGTTTCCCGGGCCGGGGCGCCCGAGGGTATAGAAAGCGGAATTGGGACGTGGCGTGCGACTAAGAATTCTTCCGGCCATTGCATTTCTGTTGTGCTGGGCGCTCGTCCAGGGCGCTCTCGCCGCGCCGCCGCGGCTGCGTCTTGAAGCCCTGACCGACCTGGAAGTCGCGACCGCCCTCGGCCAGGGGTACAATTATTCCGAGCAATACGAACTGCCCCTCGCGCTGGGCCAATCCCAGACACAAGAGGGCGCATTCGAAGCCGAGCGGCAGCGCCTGGTCAGGATCATCCAGGCCTTCGGCTACCTCGAGGCCCGCATCGACGAAACGCGCTCATCGGCCGATGTGACAGGCGCCGCCGGAGCCGAAACGATCCTCGACTGGACACCGGTGCTGGGCCCCCTCTATCGCATCGGCATCGTCGAAGTCCGTGGCGTCGTCGGCCGCGGCCTGCCGGACAAGACCGAGTCCACCATGGCGAGCGTGCTCCGGCGTTTCCCCGGCAAGCCGGCCCGCGCCGATGTCATGTCCAAGATCGAAAGCGAGGTCCTCTATCAGGTGCGGCTCTCCCCCTTCCCGCTGGCCAAGGTGTTAAGCCGGGAAATTGTGGTGCAGCCGGCGACGCGAACCGCCAAACTCAGGCTGGCGGTCGATATCGGACCTTCGCTGGCTTTCGGCACCATCACCGTGCCGGGGGTTCATCATGTCTCGACGGAGAAGATCCTCGGTTATGCCCCGTTCAAGGCCGGCGATCCCTTCGATCGCAGCAAGCTGACCGAATACCAGAAGCGGCTGGAGGATATCGACCTGTTCAAGTCGGTGAGAGTTTCGGCCGCCGATCTTCCCGACCAGGCCGGCCAGCTGGCGATCCTTGTGTCCCTCAAGGACCGCCCGGCCGACGAGAACCTGCTTGAAAAGTCGGGCTTCCTCGGCTCCACCGTGATCGTGGCGCTGATTGTCGCGATGGCCTTGCGTATCTTTTTGGTCGACCTGACCGCGCCGCGCCTCATCGTATGGATCGCAACCGTGCTGATTGTCCTGTTGACCGTCGCCGCGCTGGCGCTCGCCGTTCAACGCAGTCTCAGCTTCCTCGGCATCGTACCGTTGGAGCCGCTCGACAGCCTGAAGTACCTGCGACTAGGGTCGCCGTAATTTGCCCAGAGCCTTGGCCACCGGCCGTTCCGCCTGCGCCGGTTCCTCGCCCGCCCGGCGGATCGAACCGACGATGATCGAATCGCCGATCGGCCCGCGCGCCTTGCCGGTCGCCGCAACCAGATCCCCGATCCTGGCCTTGATCACCTCGAGGTCTGCCATGGCATTTTCGGCGATGGCGGCAAGCTCCTCGGTCGGGCCGTTCAGCACCTCGACCTGACGCTTTGCTTCGACCGCCGCCAGATAGTGGGCATGGGCTGCATCCCATTCCCGCATCAGCGACTGCCAGGTTGCAAACGGATCGCGTTCACCACTGTTCATGCCAGCGCTTCCCCAAGCCGCCGATCCCCGTGGCAATTTAGTAGAGAAACATTCACCGAACTTCAACATCATTGTTCATGGTTTACACATCATTAGCAAAGCAAAGACAGTTGAAGCAAAATCAACACCGAACTCCTCTCCCGTGTCTGCGGTTGCAAGACGCGACTGAGCGAAATCCATCATCCCGGCGGAACTTCTTATTATCCCGCAAATTCGTCAACTCGATGACCGCGCCGAAATTTCCTGGCCGCGGCGATATCGGCCGGCCGGGCAGCGCGGTAAGGTTGCGTTGACCAAAAGCACAACGCTACGGTCTGTTCGCCAAATGATCCGGCTGCCGGCTAACCTCACACCCTAGGATGGAAGGAACTGTTCACTCGCCCGTGGCAGACTGCCATCGACAGGAAAGGCTTCAAGTTCGTGCTCGATGCAAGCGCCGGGGCAATCTCGTCCCGCTGCGCCATTGCCACGTCTTGCGGGCCAAAACAGTCGCGCGGTTGCGCCGAAGCGACGCAGGCAGGACGAGAAGCCAATGGTAATGGGTTGAGGAATGCTGGATATTCCGCGCGACGATCTGCTGGCCAATTCGCTGGGCTACGAGACCGGCCCGTTCATCAAGGCATCGGGTTTTCGCGAATATGATGCCCGCTGGTTGTTCGAGAAGGAAATCAACCTGCTCGGCATCCGTGCCTTGGGTCTCGGCATCGGCACGCTGCTGCACCAGGCCGGAGTTCGCCCTCATATCGTCACCGGTCACGACTACCGGAGCTATTCGGCTGCCGTCAAGGATGCCCTGACCATCGGCCTGATGGCCGCCGGCTGCACCGTCTACGACATCGGCCTGGCGGTGTCGCCGATGGCCTATTTCGCCCAGTTCGCGCTCGACGTTCCGGCCGTCGCCATGGTCACCGCCTCGCACAACGAGAACGGCTGGACCGGCATGAAGATCGGCCTGGCGCGGCCCTTGACCCTCGGTCCCGACGAGATGCGCCGGCTGCGCGACATCGTCATGGACGGCCGCTGGGTGGAGCGTCCGGGCGGCGCCATCCGCCACGAGAAGGGCCTGGCCGAGAAATATGTGGCCGACCTCATTTCGGGCGGACGGCTCGCCCGCCGGCTGAAAGTCGTTGCTGCCTGCGGCAATGGCACGGCGGGAGCGTTTGCTCCCAAAGTGCTCGAAGGCGTCGGCTGCCAGGTGGTGCCACTCGATTGCGATCTCGACTATCGTTTTCCCCGCTACAATCCCAATCCCGAGGACGTGAAGATGCTGCACGCCATGGCCGAGGCGGTGCAAGCCAGCGGCGCCGACATCGGTTTCGGCTTCGACGGCGACGGCGACCGCTGCGGTGTGGTCGATGGTGACGGCCACGAGATCTTCGCCGACAAGGTGGGTGTCATGCTGGCCCGCGACCTGTCGTGCCTCCATCCCGGCGCCAAGTTCGTCGTCGACGTGAAGTCGACCAGCCTGTTTGCCACCGATCCGGTTCTCAAGGCGCAAGGGGCCGTCACCGAATACTGGAAGACCGGGCACTCCTATCTGAAATCGCGCACCAACGAGACCGGGGCGCTGGCCGGCTTCGAAAAATCCGGGCACTACTTCCTGCAGCCGCCCTACGGCCGCGGCTACGACGATGGTTTCCTGTCGGCCATCGCCATCTGCCGGATGCTCGACCGCCAGCCGGAGAAATCGATTGCCGATCTCTATCGCGACCTGCCGCGCACCTGGACCACGCCCACCATGTCGCCCCATTGCGCCGATCGGGTGAAATACCAGGTGGTGGAGCGCATCGTCCGGCATTTCGCCGATGCCAGGTTGCGCGGCGAAAAGCTGGCGGGTAGCCACATCGTCGAACTGATCACCGTCAACGGCGTGCGCGTCGTGCTCGATGACGGGTCCTGGGGACTGGTGCGCGCCTCGTCCAACAAGCCGGAACTGGTGGTGGTTTGCGAAAGCCCGATATCCGAAGCCAAGATGCGTGCCGTCTTCGCCGACATCGAGAGCCATTTGCGGCGCTATCCGGAAGTCGGCGAATTCAACCAGAAGATTTGAGGCGCGCGAAAGGGGAGGGCCCGGTCATGGGCGTACCAGTGATCATTGCCGGCGGAAAGGGTACCAGGCTGTGGCCGGTGTCGCGCCAGGCGCTGCCCAAGCCCTTCGTCGCCCTGACCGGCGACGGCGCAACGCCGCTCGAGGCGACGATCGCCAGGCTCGCCACCCTTGCGGCCATGGACCTCCCCCTGATCGTGTGCAGCGAGGCCCATGGGTTCCTCGCCCGTGACCAGGCCCGGAAGGTGCTCGGCCGCGAGCCCCGCATGCTGCTCGAACCCGAGGGCCGCAATACCGCGCCAGCCCTTTGTGCCGCCGCCCTGTTGCTGCAAGCCCGCGGCGACGACCAGCCGATGCTGGCGCTGCCCGCCGACCATGCGATCCGCGATGTCGCGGCCTTCGCCGAGGCCGTGGCCCGCGCCACCGCCCTGGCGCAGCAGGATTTTCTGGTGACCTTCGCCGTGGCGCCGACCTATCCGGCGACCGGCTATGGCTATCTCAAGCTCGGTGCTGTCATCGATGCCGGAAAACGGCAGTACCGGCTCGACGCCTTTGTCGAGAAGCCCGATGCCGAGCGCGCCGGCCGGTTTCTCAAGACCGGCGGTTATGCCTGGACCAGCGGCATGTTCATGTTCAAGCCGTCGGTTCTGCTCAAGGCCTTCGCCAAACTGCAGCCGGAGATCCTTGCGGCCTGCCGTGCCGCCCTGGGCCAGGCCGGCGCTGCCACAACCGTGAAGCTCGATCGCGTCGCCTTCGCCCGGGCGCCGGCCATCTCGATCGACTATGCGATCATGGAGAAGGCGGCGAATGTGGCCACCGTCGTCGCCGATCTCGGCTGGAGCGACATCGGCGACTGGCAGGCCATGTGGGAATTGTCCGCGCACGACGCTGCGGGCAATGCCGTCAGCGGCAGCGCGAAGGTGTTCGGCAGCAGCGGCAGCCTGTTGCTGGGCGACGGCCCGCTCCTGGTAGGCGTCGGCCTCAAGGACATGGTGGCGGTGGCGGTCAAGGATGCGGTGCTGGTGGCGCCACGGGCAAGATCACAGGAGGTCAAGGACGCCGTCGACAGGCTGATGGCGCTCGGCCGCGACGAAGCGGTGAGCGGCAAGAAAGTCTATCGCCCCTGGGGTTCCTTCGAGCAGCTCCATATCGGCCCCGGTTTCCAGGTCAAGGAACTGACGGTCAATCCCGGCGCCAAGCTGTCGCTGCAGCGCCATCGCCATCGTGCCGAGCACTGGGTGGTGATCGCCGGCGAGGGCATCGCCACCCGCGGCGAGGAGCGGATCGCGCTGTCGGTCAACCAGTCGATTTTCCTGCCGCTCGGCGTCATTCATCGCCTCGAGAACCCGGGCCGCGAGACGCTGCGGATCATCGAGGTGCAGATCGGCGGCTACACCGGCGAGGACGACATCGAGCGCTTCGACGACATCTACGGCCGGTGAGTTTCGCCGGTTACAGAATGAAGTCCGCCGCCACGACCGAACCGATTTTGGCCAGTTTGAAAACAAAATCGGCAATGCCATCACCGTTAACGTCGGCGCTAATCATGATGCCGGAGCCGGCCGCCTTGTAGTTCAGTTCGCCGGCATGTTTAGTGAAGGCCGCCGTGCCGATGAAAGTAAAGGCCTGATCGCCAACCACCCCGCTGTTGGCGTCGATCTGCGACAGGTCGATCCGGTCGCCCTCGGCGTGGTTGAAATCGTAGATGGCGTCGTAGTTGCCACTGCCCGGAAGGCTGCTGGTGAGCGAGTCGAACACGAAGGTGTCAGCGCCCAGGCCGCCGTTCAACCGGTCGGCTCCCAGGCCACCGGTCAACACATCGGCTCCGGCACCGCCGGAGAGCGTATCGTTGCCATTGCCGCCGTTCAACGTGTCGTTGCCATCGCCGCCTTTCAGCGTATCGTTGCCATCGCCGCCCGAAAGCACGTCGGTGCCACCCTGACCATAGATGGTATCGTTGCCGCCCAGGCCGAGTATGTTCTCCGACGCTGTCGTGCCGTAGAGCACGTCATCGCCGCTGGTGCCGGTGATGGTCAGCGGATCCGGTGGCGGCGGCGGTGGCGGATCGACGATGGCGCCGCCGCTGCCGCCGGGTCCGGTGTAGTTGGCTTCGGGAGTAACGGCCAGCGCCGAGGAACTGCTGGAGTAGACGTGCACCCAGTC
>JACPNZ010000004.1 GCA_016185245.1 Hyphomicrobiales bacterium
CTTCTTGTAGGCGGCTTCGGCGTCGTGCGAGCCATAGGGCCGCACCTCCTCGAAGACCTTGCGGGCCTCCTGCAATTCCTTCACCTGCGCCGGGCTGGCCTTGCCGCCCCGCTCCTGCATATCGAAGATCGCAGCCACGACTCGGGCATGGCGGACCAGCGCCTTGGTGCGGGCCTTACGCAGCGCCGCTTCCGGGTCTTCCACCGCCTTCCTTTCCGGCGCTTCCCGTTCCGGCCTCCGCGCGTCGTCCGGGCCGGGCACGGCGTCGGCAGACGGCCGCAGGCCGTCGAACATGTTGCGCAGCTTCTCCGGCACAACCTTGCGCATGATCTCGGCAACGCGCTCGCTGAAGGTGATCCCGCGCCGCTCGGCATAGCGCTGCGCCTGATCGGCGTGTTCGTAATCCGAGGCCATGTCCTTGGCCCGGTCGCGCGACAGGGTACGGGTGAGCCGGTCCTGACTCGCGAAGTCGTCGCGGCCATAATGCAGCTCCATGCCGTCGCGGTGCCGCGACAGGCCGACATAGCTGCTATGGGCATCCATGCCCGGCGTCGCCAGCACATGGGTCCGGTCCACAGTCATACCCTGCGCCTTGTGGATCGTCGCCGCATAGCCATGGTCGATGCGATTGTAATCCTTCAGATCAAACTGGATGGATCGACCATCATCGGTGTGCACGGTCATACTCTGCGCGCTCACCTGTTCGATGGTGCCGAGCGTGCCGTTCTTCACGCCAAGGCTACGTTCGTTTTGCAGGAACATGACGCGATCGCCGCTGGCGAAGCCGCGGTCGCCGCGCTCGACCGTCACACGCACCTCATTGCCCAGATCACCGGCGACCCGCATCCGTTCGTGCGCAGCTTCGTTGAGCACGCGCACCTCGTCATTGGTATGGGTAAGGATGATCCGGCTCCGATCCGGTGATGCCTGCCGGTCGCGGTCCCAGCGGTCAATCAGATCGTCGCGCGCCTGCTCGCGTGTTTGGGCCTCATGCACCATGCCCTGGGAGCGATAGGCTTCCAGCGCATTGCCGGTTTTGCCATTGGCGAGATCACGTGTGGCGTCCCGCTGCCAGTCCTCCCGCTGACGGCGCACCTCGCCGATCTCCGCACCGCCATGGCGCTCATGGATCGAGCGGAAGGCCGCGCCCGCCTCAATGGATTGCAACTGCTGCGGATCGCCGACCAGCACCACTTTGGCGCCGGCTTCGGCAGCATGGGACAGCACGCGCTCCAACTGCCGTGTACCCACCATGCCCGCCTCGTCGATCACCAGCACATCGCGGGTCGTGAGCAAGTCGCGGCCCTGTTGCCAGCCATGCTCCAGGCTGGCAATTGTGCGCGACGCAATGCCCGATCCGCTTTCGAGGTTTTCCGCCGCAATGCCGGACAGGGCCACGCCCCGGACCTCATAGCCCGCTGCTTCCCAGGCTTCGCGCGCCACGCCCAGCATCGCGCTTTTCCCCGTTCCGGCATAACCGATCACGACGCCGAGATCGCACCCGTCCGTGACATGCGCCAGCGCGTCGGCCTGCTCTCCCGAAAGCACAAGACCGCGCACTTCCGCACGCGCAAGAGCCGCCCGCTTGTCGGTGCCGTTCACCTCATGGCATTCCCGTTCTGCTATAAGTTCGGCGGCACGGCGCAGGCGCTGTTCGGTCTCGATCATCTCGCGGGTGGTGAAGCGATCCTCGCCCCGTCCGTCCTTGCCTAATTCGACCAGATCGGGCGCGCCGCGCATCGCGCCCATGACTTCGTTGAACTGCTCGATGCCATCGCTGTGCCGGTGCGCGAAGACAGCCATGTCGCGGTGCGTGAAGGTCGATTGCTGATGCGTGATCGCGTTCAGCCCCAGATCGGGGTTCGCGATGATCCTCTCGCCATTGCCGCGTGCAATCTCGCGGTGCATCGCCGCGCGGTCGGCCTCGTTTCCTTCGCCCTCGATGCGTTGCGCAGGTGCGCCGATCTGGCTTTGCGGCTCCAGCGCGATCCCGTGCGCCTCGAAGCTACGATGGTCGATGCGCGCGTCGATGTCGAGTTCGGCCAGCCGTTCGTTGGCAAGCTCGGCCCAGCGTTCCCGCCAGCGCTGCACCATCTCCGTGCGGTTCCACTCCCGCACCTTCTGGCCAAAACCGTTCTCGTCGACCGCGCGCATGGTCAGCATGACATGCGCATGGGGTTTGGGCATGCCGTCTTCGCCCACATCCCAATGCACGTTGAGATCGGCGATCATGCCCTGATCGACGAACTCGGCCTGCACGAAGTCGCGGGCGAGTTCGACGCCCTGCGCATTCGTCTTCTCGCGCGGAAGGGAGAATTCGACCTCGCGGGCAAGCTGGGCATCTTTCCGGACTTCGAACGCCTCGACATCGTTCCACAGCCGTTCGCGGTCGCTCCATGGCTCCGGCGCGTTCTCCGGCAGCATCACCTCGGAATGGACGACGCCGCGCTTGGCGGAAAAGTCATGGCTGCGGTCTAGGCGCTCGTCGCGCAACCGCGAGCCCGAGCGGTAGGCGGCCGACGCCACCGCGCTGGAGCCGGACTTGCGGCCAATGACCTTGACGTGAAGATGATAGATCGCCATCGCGACCAGATCAGTGGCACAGCAAAGCGCACGTCGGAACGACGTATAAGCGCGCCCTCCCTCGAAAAATTCTCGGGCGGGATTACACCGTCTCAAACCGTCCCGGCGACCTTACAGCATTCCGCAGGCTGCTCGACTATCA
>JACPNZ010000011.1 GCA_016185245.1 Hyphomicrobiales bacterium
CACTTCAGGCCCCGCATCTTCTTCCCCGGTCTTTGACGGCTCGCGAACCGCCCCTCCATGGGAAGGAGACAGGATCGAATATACACCATAGGAAAACAGTGTCAAGAGAGTTTCGCACGATTTCTGAAATATTTTCCTGACGGCTGCCGACCGGCCCTCATCCGGCGCATGCGCGCCACCTTCTCCCATGCTCCGCACCGGAGAAGGCACAAGACGTCATATGCCCTCGCCCGCGGCCGAAGGCGTGAGAGAGGGTGCCCGACAGGGCGGGTGAAGGCCAGGCGTGGTCGGCTATTTCAGCTTCATTACCAGGATGATCGAGGGCCCGAGGATGACGACGAAGATGACCGGCAGGAAGAACAGGATCATCGGCACGGTGAGCTTGGGCGGCAGGGCGGCCGCCTTTTTCTCGGCCTCCGACATGCGCATGTCGCGGTTTTCCTGGGCCAGCACCCGCAGTGCGGTACCCAATGGGGTGCCGTAGCGCTCCGACTGGATGAGGCTGGTGACCACCGATTTCACCTGCCCGAGGCCGATGCGCTTGCCGAGATTCTCATAGGCCTTGCGGCGCTCCTGCAGATAGGAGAGCTCGGCCACGGTGAGGCTCAGCTCCTCGGCCAGCGGCACCGAGGCCGAGCCGATCTCGCGCGCCACCCGCTGCAAGGCGGGCTCGATCGCCATGCCCGATTCAACGCAGATCAGCAGCAGGTCGAGGGCGTCCGACCAGGCCCGGCGGATCGAATTCTGGCGTTTCGTCACCAGATTCTTAAGAAAGATTGTGGGCAGATAATAGCCGGCGATCATGCCGAAGCCGGCCGCCCCGATGCGCATCGACGGCGCCACCCGGTCGGCGAACACCGTCGAGGAGTAAATGAACACCACCGCCCCGAGGATCAGCGGCACGGCGAAGCGCGCCGCCAGGAACACGATCAGATTCCGTTCGCTGCGCATGCCGGCTTGGCGCAACAGATCGCGCGAGGCTTCCGCCTCGAACACCCGGCGCAGATTGAGGGCTTCGACCAGCTGGCTGGCGAGATCGGCCTTGGGCCGATCGCGCAGCCTGGTTTCGGTCGAAATCAACGTCGCCCGCTGGGCCGCCCGCAACTTGTCGCGCTCCAGGCCGACCGCCTTGATGCGGGTCTTAAGCTTGTCGTTCTCGAACAGCGGAGCGGCCACCGTCAGCACCGTGGCAAAGGCCGCCATGCCGGTGAGAATGGTGATCAACACCTCGACCTTGAGCAGGCTTTTGATGATTTCAAGCATGAAGCTACCCGCCGCTAAATCTGGAAGTTGATCATCTTGCGCATGACCAGCACCCCGGTGGTCATCCAGACGGCGCTACCGACCAGCATGATGTTGCCGATGGAAGTGTTGAACAGCGGGTTGAGATATTCGGGATTGAGCACCGTCAACGCCCCCATGATGATGAACGGCAGGGAGCCGATGATGGCCGCCGACGACTTCGCTTCCTGGCTGATCGCCCGAATCTTGGCCTTCATCTTCTTGCGGTCGCGCAACACCTTCGACAGGTTGCTGAGGGCCTCCGACAGATTGCCGCCGGTCTTCGACTGGATGGTCATGACGATGCCGAGGAAGTTCACTTCCGACAGCGGCATGCGTTCGTACATGCGTTCGATGCCCTGATCGATGGCGATGCCGATGCGCTGGCCCTCGACCACTTCGAGAAACTCCGGCCCCACCGGCGGGCCCGACTCCGCCGCAATCACCTTCATGGCGTCGGAAACCGGCAAGCCGGCCTTGAGGCCGCGCACCATGACGTCGATGGCATCGGCGAATTCGTTGAGAAAGACGTTCTGCCGGCGCCGCCGCAGAAAACCGAGGAACCACCGCGGAAAGCCGAAGGTGCCGATGCCGAAGCCCAAGACCGAAATGTACCAGGGAAGCCCGAACACCAGCGGAAGGACGGCAAACAGCGCGCCGACGCCGAAGGAGACCAACCAGAACACGCGCGGCTGAATGTCGAGCCCCGACTGCATGATCAGCGTGCGCAACGTCATGCGCTTGCGCCGCTCGGCCTTCTGACGCTGCTCGATCTGCTTCAGGGTTTCCTGAATCTGCTTGCGCCGACTATCCTTCTGGCCCTCGATCAGTCGGGTGGTGACCGTCGGCTTGGCGGCTGTGTGCCGGCGGCCCTCGGCGATCGCCTTGACCCGGCGGCTGCCGCCGCCGTCGGTCAAGAGCGGAAACGCCAGCGCCACCACCACACCGCCCACGGCGACGATCACCATGGCGACGAAGGCGAGCTGCGTCAGATCCTGGCCGAAAAACATGCCGGTTTATCCTTCCGCTAAGACCTTCACTCGTCCTCGTTGCGCAATTCGGCCTTCTCGAGAGCCTCGGCCAAGCGGCGTTCCTCGTTGTAGTAGCGCGCCCGATCCCAGAAATGCGGCCGGGCGATGCCGGTCGAGCGGTGCCGGCCGAGAATCCGGCCGTTGGCGTCCTCGCCGACGATCTCGTAGACGAACAGGTCCTGGGTGATGATCACGTCGCCTTCCATGCCGACCACTTCGGTAATGTGGGTGATGCGTCGCGAGCCGTCGCGCAGGCGTGCGGCTTGGACGATGACGTCGATCGAGCCGCACACCATCTCCTTGATGGTCTTGGACGGCAGCGAGAAGCCGCCCATGGTGATCATCGATTCGAGGCGCGACAGGGCTTCGCGTGGGCTGTTGGCGTGCAGCGTGCCCATCGAGCCGTCGTGGCCGGTGTTCATCGCCTGCAGCAGGTCGAAGGCCTCGGGTCCGCGGACCTCGCCGACGATGATCCGCTCGGGCCGCATGCGCAGGCAGTTCTTGACCAGATCGCGCATGGTGATCTCGCCCTCGCCCTCGAGATTGGGCGGGCGGGTTTCGAGGCGCACCACATGGGGCTGCTGCAGTTGCAGCTCGGCGGCGTCTTCGCAGGTGATCACCCGCTCGTCGAGGTCGATGTAGCCGGTCAAACAGTTGAGCAGCGTGGTCTTGCCGGAGCCGGTGCCGCCGGAGATCAAGGTGTTGCAGCGGACCCGGCCGATGATTTCGAGGATCGAGGCGCCTTCCGGGGTGATCGAGCCGAATTTCACCAGGTCCGGCAGCTTGAGCCGGTCCTTCTTGAATTTGCGGATGGTGAGCGCCGGACCGTCGATCGACAGCGGCGGCACGATGACGTTGACGCGCGAGCCGTCGGGCAGGCGGGCGTCGCAAATGGGGCTTGCCTCGTCGACCCGGCGGCCGATCTGGCTGACGATGCGCTGGCAGATGTTGAGCAGCTGGGAGTTGTCGCGGAAGCGCACTCCGGTCTTCTGCATCTTGCCGCCGACTTCGATGAAGGTGGTGTTGGCGCCGTTGACCATGATGTCGGCGATGTCGTCGCGCGCCAGCAAGGGCTCGAGCGGGCCATAGCCCAGGACGTCGTTGCAGATGTCCTCGAGCAGCTCCTCCTGCTCGGCGATCGACATCACCACGTCCTTGAGGGTGATGATCTCGTTGACGATGTCGCGAATCTCGTCGCGTGCTGCGTCGCGGTCGAGCTGGCCGAGCTGGGTCAGGTCGATGGCGTCGATCAGGGCGTTGAAGATGGTGCTCTTGATGTCGTAGTAGTTTTCCGACTTGCGGCTGTTGATCCCGGTGTTGTGCTTCGGCTGCTGCGGCGGTACCGCCGCCTGCTGTTGCGCAGTGCTCATGCCCCGGGCCGATTGCGGGCCGAAGCCCACCGTGGCCGGCATCGGCAGATCGGGAATGGCGGCGGCCGGGGCCGACAGTGCCGCCGGCCCCTGGACCGGCTGGCCACCCTGGAACACCGGCGGCCGTGCCGCCTGCTCGTCGGAGCGCTTGCCAAACATTATTGCTTCTTCCTCAGCAACGGCAATTTATCGAAAATCGGCAGGGAGAACTTGGACGCCTTGATCGGTTTTTCCGCGCCCGACAGCAACTGGGCGAGCCTGGCCATGGCTTCGGCCGCCTTGGATTTCGGCGCCACCTCGAAGATCATCTGGCCGTTGCTCTGGGCCGTGCCGAAAGTCTGCGCATCGTAGGGAATGATGGCGCTGATCTCGGTTCCCAGCGCCTTGCCGAATTCCGCCGCCGGGATTTCCGGCCGCTTGGCAACGCCGACCTGGTTGAGCACGATCTTCGGCATCGTGTCGTTGGGCCTAGCCAGTTTCAGCATGTCGAAGATGCTCTTGGCGTTGCGCAGGCTGGCGAGTTCCGGGGTTGCGGTGATCACCACCTGGTCGGAATGAACGAGCGTGTATTTGATCCACGGCGCCCACATGTTGGGAACGTCGACCACGATGCACGGCACGCTGCCGCGAATGGCGCCGAGAATGGTCTCGACCGCATGGGCCTCGATGTTGAAGTCGCGGTCGACCCCGCCGGGACCGCTGAGCAGACTGAGCTTGTCGCCGAGCTTGGTGAGCAGCCGGTCGATCAGGGTGGCATCGATCCGGTCCGGTTGGCCCAGGGCATCGATGATGCCGCCGGCGGCGTCCTGGTTGAAATTGAGGCCGGCGGTGCCGAAGGCGAGATCGAGGTCGGTAATGACCGTGTCGGTGGCGTAGCGCTTCGACATCTGCCAGGCGAAATTGTGGGCGATGGTCGAGGACCCCACCCCGCCCTTGGCGCCGACGAAGGCGACGATGCGGCCGACCGGGGCGGCCTTCGGATCGTTGTACAGATTGGCGATGGTCTCGATCACCTGCATCTGGTGCAGCGGCGCCACCAGATATTCGCTGACCCCCTGGCGGATCAGCTCGCGATAGAGAATGACGTCGTTGAGATGGCCGACCACCACCACCTTGGTGTTGGGCTGACAGACCGAGGCGAGCTGGGCCAGCTCCGCCAGGATGACGTCGCGCGAGCCATGCGATTCGACGATCAGCACATTGGGAGTGGGCTGACTCTGGAACACCTGGACCGCCGCCATGATGCCGCCCAGCTGGATGGTGACGTGGGCTCTCGACATGCGGCGGTCGATCGCCGCGGCCTGCATGGCCTCGGCCGTCTGCTGGTTGTCGCAGAAGGCGTGGATGTTGATGCGCGGCACGAGAGCCACGAGTGGGTTGTCGCTGTGCTGCTGCATTGTCGGGGCCTGACTTGCGCTGTTCATCTGTGTCGGTCCTGTCGATTGCACCGCGGCGCTAGCCGCCGGATTTCCGCGTTCCGTCGAAGGACCAGTAGTCGCCTGCGGTGCTATTCTTTATGAAGACCTTCATCACTTCGGTCCGGTTGCTAGCGAGCACCGGACTGGTTGCGCGGGGGTGCTCGAAGTCCTCCGGATTGGCAACCAAGGCGGCGATGTTGTTCTGATAGGCGCAGCCGAAGTTCGGATAGGGTCCGTTGGATGAGTCGTTGGCCAGGTTCTGCGACCAGTCGCCGCATTCGCGGGTGACCGCCACCTTGCGCTCGAACGACATCTGGATCGGCTCCGTGGCGCCGCCCGGATAGGAGGTGGCCTTGATCATCGATTGCGGCACGCCCTCGTCGACCAGCAACTGGGCGATATCGATCGCCACCTGGCGGCTCTTGGCGCTGCCCGATGGCCACTTGATGGCAACTCTCGACTGGGCGTTGTCGCGGGCATCGCGGGCGAAATTGACCACCGCGTTGACCTGCTCGGGCCGCAGGGACCCGGACTTGGCGACGACCCCCACCTTGATCGGGGCCTTGGCGACCTTGATCGGATAGCGGTCATAAAACGCCTGCGATTGGTAGCCCATCTCGTCGGCCGGATTGGTCGACTGGCAGCCTGCCAGCAGGAGCGAGGCGCCCAGCAGCAGTGCCGGCGAGAAGCGGGCGACCGTGGTCTTGTCGGGACGATTGAACATGACGATTCCCACCCTATTCGATGATGTAGCCGACGCTGCCGTGATAGACGCCTTCCGGATTGCGGCCCGGCGCGCCATAGATGCGATTGAGGCGCCCGAACAGGATGGCCTGGCGATCGGTGGCTACGTTGAAACCATCGGCGGGCGTGGCGAGCTGCTTTTCGCCGACCGAATTGACGATGTAGGGCGTCACGATGACCACCAGTTCGGTTTGGTTGGCTTGAAAGGCCCGGCTGCGAAACAGGGCGCCGAGAATCGGCAGGTTCTTGAGACCCGGCGTGCCATTGATCGCCTGGGTCGACACGTCCTTGATCAGGCCGGCGAGCATCATCGACCCGCCGCTCGGCAATTCCAACGTCGTCTCGGCATTGCGGGTGCTGAGCGCCCGCGAACTCGACGTGGAATTCTGCGGGTCGAGCTCGCTGATGCTGGTGGCGATCTTGAGGCTGATGCGTCCCTCGCTCAATACCACCGGCGTGAAGGCCAGGGTCACGCCGAACGGTTTGAACACCGGGCCGCAGCTTCCGCCGGTGAAGGTCCCGCTGCCATTGTTCGACGATCCCGACGACCCGGTGCAGGCGTTGCCGGCATCGAATTCGCCACCGGCGTGGAACATGGCGGGCTGCCCGGAAATCGCCGTCAATGTCGGCTCGGCAAGGGTCCGCAGGACGCCTTCGTTCTCCAGAGCCTCAAGACTCGCCTTCATATTTAAATTGCCGGAACTGAAACTCGATCCCGCCGTCAACGCCGGACTGCCGGCTATGCCATTGCTGGTCGCTAGGTTGAAGGCGAACTTGCCGGCGCTGAAGGCCAGCCTGTCGAGATTAATGCCGAGCTGCTTAACCACGTCGCGCTTCACTTCGACGACGCGGACTTTCAACATGACCTGATCGCCGCCGGCGATGGTGAGGGCGTTGACCACCTTGTCGGGGCTCATGGCGAACTTGGCGGCCATGTCTTCGGCGAGCTTGGCTTCCACCGCATTGGCGGCGGTTCCGTTCAGCACGACGTTTTCGCCGATCGTGTCGACGCTGATCCGCGACCCCGGGATGCTGCGGTCGAGGAGTTTCTGCAGCGCCCCCATGTCGAGGGTCACCTCGACATCGAGGCTGAGGATCTGCTTGCCCTTGTCGTCGAGGAAGAAGACGTTGGTCTGGCCGGCGGCGCGGGCGAACAGATAGGCGGTGTTCTTGGTGCGCACCACCACGTCGACGAGCCCCGGATTGCCGACCAGCACGTCCTTGACGTTGGCCGGCAGACGGATGACCGCCGACTTGTTGAGCCCGAGGCGCAGCGACTGGCCCTGCTCGGACACGCCGGTCCGCGACTGGTCGAGCTCGGCGGCGCGCGCCGGCTGGACCATGGCGCCGACGGCGAGCGGTGTCATAGCCAGGGCGACGGCGATCGCGCCGTTCAATCTGCGAAGGAGGGAATACTTGAGCATGGCGATCGGCCTCACCGGCTGGAAGTGGCGGTTTCGATTCCGTAGCGGACAAACAGGCGCTCCGCGCCGCCGGACCGTTTCTTGTTGGCGTATTTGTCGGCGAGCCGCGGGCCGCCGTCGTCGAGGCCCTTGTCGCCGTTCTCGGCGATCGAGCGCAGCGCCAGCGACAGTTCGCCGGCCGATTCGATCATCGAGACGACTTCGGTTTGCTGCGGGTTGAGTTCGAGAGTGGCGGTTTTGCCCTCGGTGACGGTCACCTTGTCCTCGCCGGCTTCCTGGCGATAGGTCTGGTTGATGGCGAGAATCCGGACGTTGGTCAGCACCGTCTCGCTCTTGACGATCTTCTGGCTGCTCTGCGGATCGTCGAGCTTGCGGGTCAAGATGACATCGACGCGATCGTTGGGCAGGATGAAGCCGCCGGCGGCGGAGCGCTCGGAAATGGCCACCGAAATGGCGCGCATGCCCTTCGGCAGGATGGCGCTCATGAAGCCCGACTGATCGGGCTTGATGATCTTCTTCTCGACGATCGGCTCGCCCTCGACGATCGGCAGGCGGGCCCGCGCCGTCTGCAGCTTGTCGCGGGCATCCGGCGACTTGTCCTGGGTGATCATCGCATCGCTGATGTTGGCCTGCGGCCAGTCGAGCCATTTGGTATTGGTGTCGGCCAGGCGTTCGCCCATCGCCATGTCCTTGGCGGCGACCAGCACCTGGGCCATCTGCACCTTGTTGACCTCGACCACTTCGGTCTGGGGCTTCCGGCCGAGAAAGCTTTTGGCCAGTAGCCCGGCCAGCACCATCGAACCCAGCGCCAGGCCAAAAAAGAAGATCCGCATCTTACTCATTGCTTAAGTCCCTATGCCCCGCACCCGACGCCTCACCTGACCGCACTTTCAGTGGGAATGGTCAAATTTGGGTTAATTTCCGGTTCCGCATTGTTCATCATTATCCGGTTGCCGGCATCCACCAGCTCTGCGGAAAGGCCAGAATGGCCCCCACCGCGAAGGCATAGCCATAGGGCACGTTCGGCTTGATCTTGCCGAAACGCCTGAACAGCGAGCCGTCCCTGATCTCCGAGCCGAGGCTGACCATCGACCAGCAGCCGACCGCCAGCGCCAAGACGCCGCCGGCAAACGCCGTCATCACCAGGAACGGCATCAGATCGGGCCAGCCCAGCCACAGACCGGCCGCCGCCAGGAGCTTGGCGTCGCCGCCGCCGAACAGGCCCGCCGCAAACAGCACGAACCCCACCGCAAACATCGCCGCGCCGATGGCGAGGTGGAGCCCGAACAGCGGCAGCGGCATGGCCGTCAACAGCGCCATCGGCAGGAACGCGGCGGCGATCAGTCCGGTCAGCCAGTTGGGAATGCGCATCGCCAGCGCGTCGCCGGCGCCGGCGACGATCATCAACAGCGGAAATACCGTAACGGAGAGAAAATGAATCATCGAAGCCCGACTCCGCGCCGCGTTGCTGCGGCCTCTCGGCCCAAGCTCACATGCCGGCCTTTAAGGACGGGTTAACCCAGTCGCGGCAATGCGGCTTTCGCCCGCACAAATAAAAATCCACCGGCATTTCGCCGGTGGATTTGCTGATCCGAAGATCGTATGAGCCGTGCCGCCCGCGGGTGGAACGGCCCGCCCCTATTACGTACCAGAGGTAATGTGGGTGGCGAGGCTCGAGAACTTGCCGGTGATGGCCGAGGCCAGGATCGGCATGGCGGTCACGAGGGCCAGGCCCATGGCGGCGGCGATCAGGCCATATTCGATGGCGGTCGCACCCGACTCATCCTTCACGAAGCGCACGAACTTGCTCATTTTGTCTCTCCTAGGTTGACGATGGTTGATAGTCTGGACGGCGAGTTGTTAAGTGCCGGACGTGATGTGCGTTGCGAGGCTCGAGAACTTGCCAGTGATGGCGGACGCGAGGATCGGCATCGCCGTCACTAGGGCGAGACCCATCGCAGCAGCGATCAGGCCGTATTCGATGGCGGTCGCACCGGATTCGTCCCTGATCAATCGCATTACCTTGTTCATTGGATACTCCACTTCGCTAACGTCACGTGGTTCAAAACGTCCGGTGCTTTATGCGCCGTAGTCCCTGAACCATGGGGGTCACCTTACGAGGCCGCCTTTAATGCCAAGTAAATCAGGTCGCTAAACTCAGTAAACAACGTTCGCCGGCCGAGTCTTGGTTACTAAAACGATTCTCGTGAAATAGAGTTTTTATCGATATCAGTAGATCGTGGTGAATAATCCGATAAACCGGCGAGTATACTCGGCAAGCCCGCTCTAACGGCCAAGTCGCGCCGAGTTCCACGGAAAATTGGCAGTAATGCATTTTCCTGCCGGTGGACTGACATTGCCACACTCTATCGCTGTTCTGCGCAGCCCTCTCCGTCGCCACAGACTAGACCCGGTCCACCGCAGCGAAATTCTTCAAGCCCTCGCCGCAGCACCGTTGCGGCCCGACTTGGCGATTAAGGGAAGATTCACCATTCCCCGGTCAAATGACCGCTTAGTGAAGAAAAGCGGCTGCCCGTTCGTGCAGGCATCGCTCTCGTGGAGATCCAGCGCCATGACCATCCGGACCTTTCTAGCCAGTCTCGCAGTTGTCGGTGGCCTCTGCCTTGCAGCCGCACCGGCGCAGGCGGCCCAGCCGCTTGTGCTGTTCACCGACCAGTCGACCATATTGAATGTGCCGCGCCCCGCCGCCGTCGTGGTGGTGGGCAATCCCTCGATCGCCGATGCCACCATCAACGGCCAGCAGATCTTCCTGCATGGCCGCTCCTTCGGCACCACCAACGTCATCGCCCTCGACGACCAGGGCGCCAAGATCGCCAATTACGAAGTGACGGTGCAGCTCGGCGGTTCCAACAATGTCACCCTGTTCAAGGCCGGCATGGAATACAGCTACGTCTGCGTCACCAATTGCGAAGTCCAGATGCATGTCGGCGACGACCAGGACTGGTTCCAGAAGGTCGTGCTCGGCCGCAACAAGGACAAGATCGGCATCGCCACCGGTCAGAAGTCGGCCGAGGCCAATCAGCCGCCGCCGGCCCAGTGACACCGCACAAAGATCGACGCACCACCGGGAAGGCCCCGCAAATCCGGGGCCTTCGTCGTCTTCGCAACCTGCCGATCGGTCGGATTTTACTTAGATTTGACTGAACTTTTTCATCCGGCGGAAAACCTATCTTGATAGGTTCGCAGGCTAATCAAGTGGCGAGGCCGCTTCTCTAGCGAGCGGCAGCCAGTGCGGGAGCAGCCGATGTGGGGCAAGCTAAGGGCGTGGCGCAAGACCGTGCTGCGCCGGTTCAACAGTTCCGAGAGGGGAGCCGCGGCGGTCGAATTCGCCCTGGTCGCCGCCCCGTTCTTCTTCGTGCTCGGCAGCATCGCCGAAACCGGCCTGATGCTGTTTTCGGAATATGTGCTGCAGAACTCGGTGCAGGAAGCCGCCCGCCTGGTGCGCACCGGGCAGGTCTCGGCCAGCGACGGCACCACCACCGTCTCGGCGGCGGATTTCAAGACCAACATGTGCTCGCAGGTGAGCATCATCATCGACTGCAACAGCAAGGTCACCGTCTATGTGAACAGTGCGGCGTCGTTTTCGGCGCTGGATACCTCCCTTGGCGACCCCACCAGCATCGGGCCAAATGCGGCCGGGGCTCCCTATGCGACGGTCTACACCCCCGGCGGGCAACTGAAGTCGGTGGCAGTGGTCGCCACCTATGACTGGTACTTCACCTTCCCGTTCATGGATTTCCTCGGCAACATCAACGGCGGCAAGGCGCGGCGCCTCTACGGCCTCGCGGTGTTCCGCAACGAACCCTTCTGAGCGGGTGACCAGATGATTGGCAAACTTGCCCGATACCTGCACGATGCCCGCGGCGTGGCGGCGATCGAAATGGCCTTCATCATGCCGTTTCTGCTGTTCCTGTATTTCGGTCTGGTCGACCTCACCGCACTCATCTCGCTCAACCGCAAGGTGACCTACGGCGCCAGCGTGGTAGCCGACCTCGTAACTCAGAACGACACGACGGTGACCTCGGCCAGCATCGACGACTATTTCAATGCCGTCTCTCTGGTGATGGCGCCGACGCCGATCGCCAACGTGCGCATCGAGGTCTACCAGTTCCGCAAGGTGAACGGCTCGGTCACCAACCAGTGGAGCAAGCTGAGCGCCAACGGCCCATCCTGCGGCGTGCCGTCGACCAGCGGCTTGCAGAACCTGATGACCGACAACAACGACATCATCATCGGCGAGGTCTGCACCACCTACTCGCCCTATATCGCATCATTCCTCGGCCAGACCATTCTGGGCGCCACCAGCTTCACCATGAACGAACAGATAGCGTTGCGCCCGCGCCAGTCCTCGACCCTCAACTGCACCGGCTGTTGAGACTGGTAAGCCGGGCCGCCCGGCGCTAAACAGGCGCTGCCGCCCGGAGTGCCCATTTGGATCCCACCGTTTTCGCTGCCGTCCTGGTCGCCGCCGGCATGCATGCCGGCTGGAACGTCCTGGTCAAGCTGAATCTCGACCGCTTCCTGTCGCTGTTCCTCATTCAAACGCTGATGGGCGGCCTGGGTCTCGTCATGCTCGCGGTCTTTCCCCTGGCGGCGGCGGCGAGCCTGCCCTACGCGCTGACCTCCGGCGTCCTGCATCTCGGCTACAATCTGTTCCTCGCCCGCAGCTACCGCACCGGCGACCTGAGCCAGGTCTATCCCATCGCCCGGGGTGCCGCTCCGCTGCTCACCCTGCTGGTGGCCTGGTTTGCCGCCCACGAGCGGATCGGCGGCTGGGGGGCGCTCGGTATCGGCGTGCTGGTGGCCGGCATCTGGCTGGTCAGCTTCGCCGGTCGCAAGGCGGTGAAGCTCGACGGGCTCACCCTGTTCTTCGCCCTTGGCACATCGGTGTTCATCGCCGCCTATACGGTGGTCGACGGGCTGGGCGGCCGGGTCTCGGGCTCGCCATCGAGCTATGCCGGCCTGGTCTTCGTTTTCGACGCCCTGTTCCTCTTGGCCTATGCGCTGGTTTTTAGCGGGCCCGGCGTCATTGCCGCCGTGCTGCCCTACTGGCGCACCGGCACCGTCGGTGCCGTGCTGTCGGCCGGGGCCTACTGGATCGCCATCTGGGGCATGGCGCACGCCCAGATCGCCGCCGTTGCGGCATTGCGCGAAACCAGCATTCTCTTCGTCATGCTGATGTCGATGCGGGTGCTCAAGGAAACCGTGACGGTGCCGCGGATCGGCGGAGCGGCACTGATCGTCGTTGGAGCCGTCATGCTCCGGCTCGCCTGAAGGAGGTCTGCGATGGACTATGTAAGATTGGGCCGCACCGGCCTTGAGGTGTCGCGCCTCTGTCTCGGCTGCATGAGCTTTGGCGAGCCCAACCGGGGAACCCATGCCTGGACCCTGGGCGAGGCCGATGCCCGCCCCCTAATCAAGCGGGCCCTCGAACTCGGCATCAATTTCTTCGACACCGCCAACATCTATTCCGACGGCTCGAGCGAAGAAATCGTCGGCCGGGCGCTCAAGGATTTCGCCCGCCGCGACGAGGTTGTCATCGCCACCAAGGTGCACGGCCGCATGCGTCCGGGCCCCAACGGTGCCGGCCTGTCGCGGCGGGCCATCATGATCGAGATCGACAACAGCCTGAGACGGCTCGGCACCGACCATGTCGATCTCTACCAGATCCATCGCTGGGACCATGAGACGCCGATCGCCGAAACGCTTGAAGCGCTGCACGATGTGGTGAAGGCCGGCAAGGTCCGCTATATCGGCGCCTCCTCGATGTTCGCCTGGCAATTCGCTACCGCACTGCATCTGGCCGAGGCCCACGGCTGGAGCCGTTTCGTCTCGATGCAGAACCACCTTAACCTGCTCTACCGCGAGGAAGAGCGCGAGATGCTGCCGCTGTGCGCCGCGGAGAGCATCGGCGTCATCCCTTGGAGCCCCCTGGCGCGGGGCCGGCTGACGCGCCGGCCCGAGACCGCGACCAGCCGGTCGAACACCGACAACTATGCCCGGCTGCTCTATGCGGCGACCGAGAAGGCCGACGCCGCGGTGATCGCCGCCGTGGATCGCGTTGCGGCACGGCGGGGCGTGCCGATGGCTGAGGTTGCCCTCGCCTGGCTCTTGCGAAAGTCCGTGGTGACCAGCCCGATCATCGGCGCCACCCAGCCGCACCATCTCGAAGACGCAGTGAAGGCCCTGGCGCTGAAGCTGTCGAACGAGGATGCAGCCGAACTGGAAGCGCCCTACGTTCCCCACGCGGTTGCCGGCTTCAGCTGACGTCAGGCACGGCTGCCAATCAGGATGCCGGTGAGGAAAACCAGGAAGCCGCCCACCGCGATCTGGAAGGCCGCCTTGAGGAAGGGCGTATCCATGTAGCGGTAGCGGATCCAGGAAATCGCCGCGAGTTCGAGAATGACGATGACCGCCGCCACGGCGGTGGCGAGGTTGAAGTCGGGGATGAGAAAGGGCAGCGTGTGGCCAAGCCCGCCCACCGCCGTCATGATGCCGGCGGCGAGACCGCGGATCAGCGGATGGCCGCGGCCGGTGAGCTTGCCGTCGTCGGAGAGTCCTTCGGCGAGGCCCATGGAGATGCCGGCACCGACCGAAGCGGCAAGGCCGACCAGGAACGTCTCCCAGGTCCGATGGGTGGCGAAGGCCGCCGCAAACAGCGGCGCCAGGGTCGACACCGACCCATCCATGAGGCCGACGAGCCCCGGCTGGATCACCTGCAGCAGGAACAGCCGGCGCTTGGCTTCGCCCTCCTCGATCTTGGCGTCGGCCGTCACATGCTTCTCGCCCAGCTTGCCGGCGAGCGACTCGTGGCCCTTCTCGGCTTCGGCCAGATTGGACAGGAGCTTCTTCACCTGCGGGTCGCTGCTGCGCTCGGCCGCCTGCTTGTAGAAGCGGTAATTCTCCAGCTCGATCACCTCGGCCCGCTGGCGCATGGCATCGATGTTGAGCTTGCCGATGGTCCAGGCCGGCTTGTGCCTGACGAAGCCGATGACGTCGCTCCGCCGGATCAGCGGGATGAAATCGCCGAATTTCTTCTGGTAGAGCTCGCTCAGCCAGCGCCGGTGCTCATGCTCCTCCTCGGCCATCTCGATGAACACCTTGGCCGAGGCCGGATAGCTATCCATCAGGGCATGGGCGAAGCCCGAGTAGGCACGCGCGTCGTCGTCCTCGCTGGAGATGGCGAGCGCCAGAATTTCCTGTTCGCTGAGATCGGAAAAGCTCTTCACAGCGCGACGTTTCTCCGAATTGTTAAAACGGCTTAACCCTAGAATGATTCAAAACAGGGGTCCAGCCCTTACCAATCGCCAAGGAAGCCAGCATTAAGAAAATGTCATTACAACTTCCGCTGCGGGATGGAGGACGCGACTGATGACTTACGCCCTGGCGGCTCGGGCCTGGCCGCGCCTTGCGGCGACCGTTGCGGCGATCCGGCGGGGCTTCGCGTCCCACGCCTTGCTCTATGGCTTCGCGCTGATCGTCTGCAGCCTGGCGGTGCTCGAATCCTTCTGGCTCGGACTGCCGCTCGACCTGCAGATGGTGCTGATCTTTACCGGGCCGGTGCTGCTCGTTCTCGCCGTCATGATGGCGGTGGGGCTGGGAGTGGAGGCGCTGAGGCTGCAGCGGGCGGGCTTTGCCGGCAGCGTCACGGCAGCGCTTGGCCGCAAGCTGCGCGACGACTATCTGGCACCCGAACGGGTATCGAACGCTGCCCACTCGGTCGCCTTCATGACCCTCTACATGGTGGGCTATACCTTCATCAAGCGGGCGATCCCCTTGGCCGTGCCGTTCTCCTGGGACGAGACCTTCATGCAGCTCGACCGGACGGTGCATTTCGGCAGCCATCCCTACGAGTGGCTGGCGCCCATCCTCAACACTCCCGCCGTCACCTTCGCCCTCAACGTCAATTACAATTTCTGGTTCCTGGTGATGTTCTCCTGCTGGTTCTGGCAGGGCTTCGACGCCCGCGACACGGCACTGCGCATGCGCTTCCTGCTGGGCTTCACCCTCACCTGGTTTCTTGGCACCTGTGTCCTGGGAACGATCTTCTCCTCGGTCGGTCCCGCCTTTTACGGGAGGCTCTTGCCCGGCCCAGACCCTTACGCGCCGCTGATGAACTGGCTCAACCAGGCAAGCGAAGTCAATCGCATCTGGTCGCTGCGCGTCATGGACGAGCTGTGGCGGAACTATGAGACCGGCGAGGGCGTGATCAACGGCATCTCGGCGATGCCGTCGATGCATGTCGGCACCTCGGTCTTGTTCGCCATGCTGGGCTTTGCCTCGGGCAAGCGCTGGGTGGGCTGGCTCTTGTCGGGTTTCGCGTTGCTGATCTTCGTCGGCTCGATCCATTTGGGCTGGCACTATGCCATCGACGGCTATGTCGGCGCCGCCGTCGCGGTGTTCGGCTGGTGGGCGGCGGGACGGCTGGTGGCATTCGATAGAAGGCTGCGCGGCGTCGCCTAATTCTCATCCATCTTCAGGGCCGAGATGAAGGCCTCCTGGGGAATTTCGACCTTGCCGAACTGGCGCATCTTCTTCTTGCCTTCCTTCTGCTTGTCGAGAAGCTTGCGCTTGCGGGTGATGTCGCCGCCGTAGCACTTGGCGGTCACATCCTTGCGCAGGGCCGACAGCGTCTCGCGGGCCACGATCTTGCCGCCGATCGCCGCCTGGATCGGGATCTGGAACATGTGGCGGGGGATCAGTTCCTTGAGCTTCTCGCACATCACCCGGCCGCGCTGTTCGGCCCGCGCCCGGTGCACGATCATCGCCAGGGCATCGACCGGCTCGCTGTTGACCAGGATGGAGAGGCGGACGAGATCGCCCTCCTCGTAGCCGATCATCTTGTAGTCGAAGGAGGCATAGCCGCGCGACACCGACTTGAGACGGTCGTAGAAGTCGAACACCACCTCGTTGAGCGGGAGCGCATAGACCACCAGGGCGCGCGAACCGGCATAGGTGAGCTGCTTCTGACGGCCGCGCCGGTCCTCGCAGAGTTTCAGGATCGAGCCCAGATAGTCGTCGGGCACCAGGATCGTCGCCTCGATCCACGGCTCCTCGATGGCGAGGATGAGCGTCGGGTCGGGGAGATCGACCGGATTGTGCAGTTCGATCGTCTGCCCATCGCGCAGCTTGACCTTGTAGATAACGCTCGGTGCGGTAGTGATGATATCGACGTTGAACTCGCGTTCGATCCGTTCACGGATGATTTCGAGGTGGAGAAGACCGAGAAAGCCGCAGCGGAAGCCGAAGCCGAGCGCTGCCGAAGTTTCCATGTCGTAGGAGAAGCTCGCATCGTTGAGGCGAAGCCTGCCCATGGCCTCGCGCAGATCCTCGAAGCGCGCCGCATCGACCGGAAAGAAGCCGGCGAAGACCACCGACTGGGCCGGCCGGAAACCGGGCAGCGGAGTGACCGCCGGCGCCTTGTCCTCGACGATGGTGTCGCCGACCCTTGTGTCGGCCACCTGCTTGATCGAGGCGGTGAAAAAGCCGATCTCGCCGGGCCCTAGCTCGTCCACCATCTCCCGCTTGGGCCGCGACACCCCGACCCGGTCGAGCTGATAGACGGCATTGGTGAAGACCAGCTTGATCTTCTGGCCCTTTTTCATCACCCCATCGACGATGCGGACCAGCACCACGACACCCAGGTAGGCATCATACCACGAGTCGACCAAGAGCGCCTTCAATGGTGCATTGCGGTCGCCCACGGGTGCCGGCAGGCGATGGACGATCGCCTCCAGCACCTCCGGCACGCCAAGCCCGGTCTTGGCCGAGATCGGAATGGCGTCGGAAGCATCGATGCCGATCACGTCCTCGATCTGCTGGCGGATGCGCTCGGGCTCGGCGGCGGGCAGATCGACCTTGTTGAGAATGGGGACGATCTCGTGGTTGTTGTTGATCGCCTGATAGACATTGGCCAGCGTCTGGGCCTCGACCCCCTGCGAGGCATCGACCACCAGGAGCGAGCCCTCGCAGGCGGCGAGCGAGCGCGACACTTCGTAGGCGAAGTCGACGTGGCCCGGCGTGTCGATCAGGTTCAACACATAGTCTTCGCCGTTCCGTGCGGTGTAGTCGAGGCGCACGGTGTTGGCCTTGATGGTAATGCCGCGCTCGCGCTCGAGGTCCATCGAGTCGAGAATCTGGTCGACCATGTCGCGGGCGGCAACCGCCCCGCACAGCTGGATCAGCCGGTCGGCCAGCGTCGACTTGCCGTGGTCGATATGGGCGATGATGGAGAAATTGCGGATATGGGCGGTGTCGATCATGGTTGGCGCGGTGTTTGGCAGCTAGGGGGCGGATGGTCAAGAACGCCCTTAGCGCAGCCGCCGCGGCTTCACCGGCGCCGCATTGAGCGGGTCTTCGGGCCAGGCGTGCCTGGGATAGCGTCCGCGCATGTCGGAGCGGACCGAGGGATAGCCGTTGCTCCAGAAGGTTTCGAGCGATTGCGTCACGGCGAGCGGCCGGCCGGCAGGCGAAAGAAGCTCGATGCGAAGGTGAGCACGACCCTCGGCGATCGACGGCGTCTTGGCGAGGCCGAACATTTCCTGGAGCCTGACCCGCAGCACCGGATCGCCCTCGTTGTCGTAGTCGATGCGGACATCGGCGCCGGAGGGAACCTCGATGCGAACGGGAGCGAGCTTCTCCATGCGGCGGGCAAGATCGTGGGGAACGAGGCCCTGCAGGATTTGCAACATGCCGAGGCGTTCGAGATGGGCCTTGCGGGTGATGCTGGCGAGGTAGGGGACGAGCCATTGGGCAAGCGTCGCCATCAGCGCCGCATCGGAAAGATCGGGCCAGGCGGCGTCGGGAAAGAGTCGGCGCAGAAAGGCGACGCGGGCGCGGAAGGCGTTGGCGGCATCGCTCCATGGCAGCGCCGCAAGCCCCATGTCGCGGATGCCGTCGAGCATGGCAGCTATGGCAAGCTCCGGATCGGGGCTGGCCAGCGGCTTTTCTTCCAGCACCAATGCGCCGAATTTTCGCGTGCGCACCGCCGCCACTGCCTTGGCGCGGGCGTCCCAGGTGACCGATTCGGCGGTTTCGATCTGGGCAGCGAAATGAGTTTCGATTTCGGCAAGGCTCAAGGGGGCGGCGAGAAAAATTCTCTGGTCTCCCGACGCACCGTCGGTCGTTGCCACCGCCAGGAAGTCGTGGGCGGCAAGTGCGTCGTGTTCGGGGAGGATCGCTCCGCCGCCACCGGAGAGCCGATAGCGGCGTAGCCCGCCGCGACTTTGCGCGATGCGGTCGGGCCAGGCCAGTGCCACCAGGGCGCCGAGCGAATATTCCGTGCCTTGCCCGGAAATACCGGCGAGTTGGCCGATCTGTTTCGCCGCGGCACGGATGCGGTCGCGAGCCGCACCTCGCGTCTGCTCCATGCGAGCACCAATGTCGCAACCGGCAGCTCGTCCAAGCCCATCGCGTTCGGAAAGAAAGGCGGCAAGCTCGGCGGCCCGCGGAGATGCCCCTCGCACCACCATATGGGCGAGGCGCGGATGGAGCGGCAGCTTCACCATGGCGCGGCCCGCAGACGTGATGGCGCCCTTCGCATCGATGGCTTCGAGCCGCCGCAACAGGTCGCGGGCCTGGGCGAAGGCGGCTGCGGGTGGCGGATCGAGCCAGAGAAGGGAGGAAGGATCGGCAACGCCCCAGGCGGCAAGCTCCAGCACCAGGGATGCCAAATCCGCCACCAGGATTTCCGGCGGATCGAAGGGGAGAAGCGCCCGGGTCTCGGTCTCGGGCCACAGGCGATAACAGACGCCGGGACCGAGACGGCCGGCGCGGCCACGGCGCTGGTCGGCCGAGGCTTGCGACACACGCACCGTTTCCAAGGCCGTCATGCCCGAAGCGGGATCGAAGCGCGGAGATCGCTTGAAGCCTGCGTCGATGACGGCGCCGATGCCGTCGATCGTCAGACTGGTTTCGGCAATGGTAGTGGCCAGCACGATCTTGCGTTCGCCCGCAGGCGACGGCCTGATCGCCGCATCCTGCTCGGCAAAGCCCATGGCGCCATAGAGCGGTCGCACCACCGTGCCGCGCGGCAGTGCCGAGGCGTTCAGGTTCTCCTCGGTGCGGCGGATTTCCGCTTCGCCGGGGAGAAAGACGAGGATGCTCTGGCGGGTTTCGTCGAGGGCGCGGTGGACCGCCCGTGTCGCATCCTGGGAAACCGTCTGGCGCTGGGCCTTGTCGAGATGGCGCGTCTCCACGGCAAAGACCCGGCCCGGCGCGTCAATGATCGGGGCGCCGCCCAGATGGGCCGAAAGACGGGTGGCATCGAGGGTGGCCGACATCACCAGGATTTTCAGGTCGTCGCGCAAGGCCCGCTGCATGTCGAGCGTCAGCGCCAATCCGAGGTCGCCATCGAGGGAGCGTTCGTGAAATTCGTCGAAAATGACAAGGCCTGTGCCGGCAAGCTCCGGATCGGTCTGCAGGCGCCGGGTGAGAATGCCTTCGGTCACCACCTCGATGCGGGTTTTCGCCGAGACGCGACGGTCGAGCCTGACCGTGTAACCGACGGTTTCGCCGATCTCCTCAGCCAGCGTATCGGCCATGCGACGGGCGGCGGCCCGGGCGGCCAGCCGGCGCGGCTCCAGCATGACGATCTTCTTGCCGGAGAGCCATCGGGCGTCGAGCAGCTTGAGCGGCACCCGCGTCGTCTTGCCGGCTCCGGGGGCCGCCACCAGAATGGCGGCAGGGCCTCGCGCCAGTTCCTCGGCAAGCTGCGCCATGACGGCATCGACGGGAAAATCCATGCCGTTCAGGTCGCGGCTTGGTCGTCAAAAGTCAAGCAAGCTCCCTCGCCCAGGGCGGGTCGGCGCCGGGGCGCGAGACGGTGATTGCCGCGGCCCGGGCGGCGAAGGACAGGGCCTCGCTCAGCTCGTGCTCGGCGATGGCGCCGAGTTTCGCCTTGTCGAGGAGTTTTGCCCGGCTGAGCGCCACGATAAGGCCGGCGGTGAAGGTATCCCCTGCCCCCACCGTATCGGCGACCTTGACCGGTACCGCCGGAAGGCGAAGGGCAAATCGCCGGGTATAGGCCTCGACGCCATCGCTGCCCTTGGTGATGGCGACGAGCTTCGCCCCCCTCCTCAGCCATTTCCGCGCCGCCCCGGCCAGATCCTTCTTGCCGGTCATCCACACCACATCCTCGTCGGAAATCTTGAGAATGTCGGCCAGCGGAATGAGGCGGTTGAGGCGCGCGAGGAATTTGCGGCGGTCCTTGATCAGGCTCGCCCGGATGTTGGGATCGAGCGATATGACCCGCTTCTTCGCTTCGCGCTCGATCAGCGCCTCGATCGTCGCCCCGCCCGGATCGGGGATCAGGCTGATCGAGCCGCAATGGAGTGCCGTCACCGCCGCCGCAAGCTTCGGCAAATCCTTGCGTGTCAGCATGCGGCTGGCGGAGTTATCGTCGAAGAAGGAATAGCGCGCATGGCCATCCTCGAGCTTGACGAAGGCAAGTGTAGAAGGCCTGTCCCAGGTCTTGACCAGGGAGATGTCGACATTGCTGGCTTTCAGGCCCTGGCGCAGGCTGTCGCCGAAGAAATCGGTCGAGAGGCCGCCGAAAAAGCCGGTCGCCATACCGAGACGGCCAAGGGCAATCGCCGTGTTGAAGATCGAGCCGCCGTTGAACGGCTGGTAGACCGCCTCTCCGCCGGCCGACTGGCGCGGCAGAAAATCGATCAATGCCTCACCGCAGCAGACGATCATGGGACCTCCCGAAAGTCATTGTGTTTTTTGCCCTTTATGGCGCATTTTCGGGCAGAAGGCAATAAATCAGGCGAATTGAATTATTGCCATAATGTTTGACTAGAGCCGCGACGGCGCTAATGAGTTGCGCCCACCAAGCCGCTCGCAGAAGAGGATCGCATGACGACCCGCATCATTCCCGTCGACCTGTTTGACCTGGTGGTGTTCGGCGCCACCGGCGACTTGGCCAAGCGCAAGCTGCTGCCGGCGCTGTTTCACCGCGATCTGCAGGGCCAGCTGCCGGAAGGGGCCCGCATCATCGGCGCCTCGCGCCGGGCGATGTCGCGCGAAGCCTTCCGGGCCTTGGCGCTGGCGGCGCTTGAATCCTATGTGGGCGAAGCCGAGCGCAGCGACGAATTGACCAGGCGCTTCATCGGCCGCCTCGACTATGTGGCGGTCGACGCCGGCCAGGAGGGAGGCTGGGCCGACCTTGAAAAGATTCTGAAGCAGGGTGCTGACCGGGTCCGGGTGTTCTACCTCGCCGTCGGGCCGGACCTGTTCGGACCGATCTGCGAGCGCCTCGGCACTCACAAGCTGGTAACGCCGCAAACCCGCGTGGTGATCGAGAAGCCGCTCGGCAAGTCGGGCGCCTCGGCCAAGGAAGTGAACGACGCCATCGGCCGGGTCTTCGCCGAGCCCGCCGTCTATCGCATCGATCATTATCTCGGCAAGGAGACGGTGCAGAACCTGATGGCGCTGCGTTTCGCCAATGCCCTGTTCGAGCCCCTGTGGAACTCGGCCCATGTCGACCATGTGCAGATCACCGTGGCCGAGACCCTCGGCGTCGAGGGCCGTGCCGGCTATTACGACACCGCGGGTGCGCTCCGCGATATGGTGCAGAACCACATGCTGCAGCTTCTTTGTCTGGTCGCCATGGAGCCGCCGGCCTCGATCGGGGCCGATGCGGTGCGCGACGAGAAGCTGAAGGTGCTGCGCTCCCTGAAGCCGATAGTCGGCGAGCAAATTGCCGCCGCCACGGTGCGCGGCCAGTATCGCGCCGGCGCTACCAATGGGGCGGCGGTTACCGGTTATCTCGAAGAGCTGGGAGAAAGCACGTCCAAGACCGAAACTTTCGTGGCGATCAGAGCCAAGATCGCCAACTGGCGGTGGAACGGCGTGCCCTTCTATCTCCGGACCGGCAAGCGCCTGGAGCGGCGGGTGTCGGAAATCATCGTCACCTTCAAGCCGGTGCCCTATTCCGTGTTCGAGGCGAGCGCCGGCCCCGTCGCCTCCAACCAGCTGGTGATCCGCCTGCAGCCCGACGAAGGCGTCAAGCTGTGGCTGATGATCAAGGATCCCGGTCCGGGCGGCATGCGCTTGAGCCATGTGCCCCTCGATATGAGCTTCGCCGATGCCTTCGGCGTCAGGAACCCGGACGCCTATGAGCGCCTGATCATGGACGTGATCCGCGGCAGCCAGACCCTGTTCATGCGGCGCGACGAGGTCGAGGCCGCATGGAAGTGGATCGACCCCATTCTCGATTTCTGGAAGGCCTCGCCCGACCTGCCCAAGCCCTATACGTCGGGAACCTGGGGACCCTCCGCCGCCGTGGCGCTGATCGAACGCGACGGCCGCACCTGGCATGGAGACGACGACCAGTGATCGCCGCCGAACGCCTATTCGCCGACCGCGAGCGCCTCGCCTGGCATCTCGCCAGCGATGTGGCGGGCGCCCTGCGCCGCACTATTGCCGAGAAGGGCAAGGCGACGCTGGCGGTGTCGGGCGGCGCAACGCCAAGATTGTTTCTCGAGAAACTGTCGCAGATGGGCATTCCCTGGCCCCAGGTAACGGCAACCCTCGTCGATGAGCGCCAGGTGAGCGAAGACAGCGAACGCTCCAATGCGCGGCTGGTGCGAACCAGCCTCATCCAGAACAAGGCGGCGGCCGCCCGCTTCGCGCCGCTCTACGAAAACCCCTCGGCTGCCGACGTCCTGCCGCTCGATGTCGTGGTTCTCGGCATGGGTAATGACGGGCACACCGCCTCGTTCTTTCCCGGCGGTGACCGCCTCGCCGAAGCGCTCGATCCCGCGGCAGCACCCGCCGTCATCGAAATGATTGCGCCCGGCGCCGGCGAGCCGCGCCTGACCTTCAACCTGTCGGCATTGCAGTCGGCGAGCGTCCTGATGCTGCACATCGAAGGGCCGGAAAAGCGCAAGACCCTGGAACGGGCCCTGGGCGAGGGGCCCGTTTCGGAAATGCCGGTGCGCGCCGTCCTGCGCAGCCATATTCCACTCACCCTTTACTGGTGCCGCTGAGGCCCGGGAGGCAAGTCATGCCGGTTCATTCAACCATTTCCGCCGTCACCGAGAAGATCGTGGCGCGCAGCAGGGAACGGCGCCGGCGCTATCTCGACCGCATCGACGAGGCCATTGCCCGCCAGCCCAAGCGCAAGGCCCTGGGCTGCGCCAACATCGCCCACGGCTTTGCCGCCTGCGGCACCGACAAGGAGGCCCTGCGCAACGGCGCCGGTCCCAATCTCGGCATCGTCACCGCCTATAACGACATGCTGTCGGCGCACCAGCCCTTCGAGACCTACCCCGAAATCATCCGTGAGGCGGCACGCGCGGCGGGTGCTACGGCGCAGGTTGCGGGCGGCGTCCCGGCCATGTGCGACGGCGTCACACAAGGCGAGACCGGCATGGAATTGTCGCTCTTTTCGCGCGACGTGATCGCGCTCTCCACCGCCGTGGCGCTCTCCCACCAGATGTTCGACGCCGCCGTCTATCTCGGCGTCTGCGACAAGATCGTGCCGGGACTGATCATCGGAGCGTTGAGTTTCGGCCATCTGCCGGCGGTGTTCGTGCCGGCGGGGCCGATGACGTCGGGGATGCCCAACGAGGAAAAGGGCAAGATCCGCCAGCTCTATGCCGAGGGCAAGGTCGGGCGCGAGGCGCTGCTCGAAGCCGAGGCCAAGGCCTATCATGGGCCGGGCACCTGCACCTTCTACGGCACCGCCAATTCCAACCAGATGCTGATGGAGATCATGGGACTGCATCTGCCGGGCTCGACCTTCGTCAATCCCGGCACGGCCTTGCGCGACGAGATCACCAAGGCAAGCGCCCGGCAGGCCCTGTCGATCACCGCCCTCGGCAACAGCTACGCGCCCATTGGCCGCATCTATGACGAGAAGGCGGTGGTCAATGGCGTCGTCGGCCTCCTGGCGACCGGCGGCTCGACCAACCACACCATGCATCTCATTGCCATGGCGGCGGCGGCGGGCATTGCGCTGACCTGGGACGATCTCGCGGCGCTTTCCAAGGTGGTGCCGCTGCTCACTCGCATCTATCCCAATGGCAAGGCCGACGTGAACCACTTCACCGCGGCGGGCGGCATGGGCTTCCTGATCCGCGAACTCCTTGGCGCCGGCTTCCTGCACGAGGATGTGACGACGATCATGGGAACGGGGCTCAAGGGCTATCTCAGCGAGCCGAAGCTCGGCCCCGACGGTTCGCTCGTCTGGCGCGAGGCGGCGCGAGCCTCGGGCGATGACAGCGTGCTGCGCGGTACCAAGAACCCCTTTCAGGCGACGGGCGGCCTCAATGTTCTCGACGGCAATCTCGGCCGGGCGGTAATCAAGACCTCGTCGATCCCCGCCGACCGCCATGCGATCGAGGCTCCGGCCCGGGTTTTCCATTCCCAGGAGCAACTGCATGCGGCCTTCCGTTCGGGCGAGCTTAACCGCGACGTGGTGGCGGTCGTCCGCTTCCAGGGACCCAAGGCCTGCGGCATGCCGGAACTGCATCGCCTGACGCCACCACTCGCGGTGTTGCAGGAGCGAGGCTTCCGGGTGGCGCTGGTGACCGACGGGCGCATGTCCGGGGCCTCGGGGAAGGTGCCGGCGGCGATCCACGTGACGCCCGAGGCCGCCGCCGGCGGGGCCATCGGCCGCATCCGCGACGGCGACGTGATCCGATTGGACGGCGATGGGGGCGGGCTCGATGTTCTGGTGCCGGCCGCCGAACTGGCGGCGAGGCCTCTTGCTTCGGCCGATCTCGCGCGCAATGAATTCGGCACGGGACGCGAGCTCTTCGCCGCCTTCCGGCGCATCGCCGGCCGCGCCGACCAGGGCGCCACCATCTTCGAGGAGGCATGAGATGTCGGAGGACAGGCAGCAAGGTCTGGAGAAGGTTCTCTCGGCGGCCCCGGTCATTCCGGTCCTGACCATCGAAACCCTTGACGACGCGGTGCCGCTGGCCCGGGCCCTGGTCAAGGGCGGCCTGGCGGTGCTCGAAATCACGCTGCGCACCAAGGCGGCCCTCGAATGCATCAGGGCGATCGTCGCCGAGGTCGACGGCGCCATCGTCGGTGCGGGCACCGTGCTCGACGGCAAGAAGTTGAAGGAGGCCGAACATTTGGGCTGCGCCTTCGCCGTGTCGCCGGGCGCCACACGGCATCTCCTTGAGGCGGCCGAGGACGTGATGACGCCGCTGCTGCCCGGCAGCGCCACGGCTTCCGAATGCATGGCCCTGATGGAACGGGGCTACCGCTTTCAGAAATTCTTCCCCGCCGAGGCGGCCGGGGGTGCCGCCTATCTGGGCTCACTTGCCGCGCCGCTCCCGCAGGTCATGTTCTGCCCGACCGGCGGTATCACCCCGGAGATCGCCACCAAATATCTGAAGCTCGCCAATGTCATCACCATCGGCGGCTCGTGGATGGCGACGAAGAAGCTCGTCGCCGCCAAGAACTGGGCAGGTATCGAGGCGCTCGCCCGCGAGGCTTCGAAGCTCAGGGCTCCGGCTCCCTGACCCGGCCCAGCGCCTCGACGTAGCGGCCGATGGCCAGGGCGGTCGGCGAGAACATCTGCCGGTAACAGAGGATGCCGGTGATGGCCAGGGTGGCGGCGATCGCCACATAGGGCCCGGCGAACAGGAACAAGGCGGCCACCGCATAGTAGAAGCCACGGATGCCGGTGTTGATCGAACGAACCGCCTCGGTCAGCACGGTTGCCGTCTGCTCGCCGAGAAACCGTGATTCGGGCGTATCAGCGGGTGTTGCCTGCAAGCCCCCCATCAGCGCGAAAGTATAGGCCATCTTGCGCAGCGAATAGGTGAAGGCGAAGAAGGAGAGCGCCAGGATGAGGGTGAGGACCGCGACATAGATGGTGAACAGGCCGGCGCTCATGGCGCCGAGGAAGCTCAGATCGCGGGTGGCGATGTAGAGCCGGTTGACGTTGATCAGAGTGCCGACCAGACCCGCCAGCACCAGGAGCGTGGCCGAGCCGAAATAGGAGATCGAGCTGGAGATGTGGCCGAGCAGGATGGCGTCGAACACCCGGTGCTCGCGGTCGATGCCCTGGTGCATCTGCAGCCAGCGCTTCCGCACCGCATGCAGCTGGGTATTGAGGCTGCCCTTGCCGAACAGCTTGAGGATCGGCCCATAGAGGCCCCACAGCGCGAAGATCAGCACGATTGCCGCGGCTTGCGGGAACCCCAGATCGTCCGGCAGCGTCATCATCTGGCCCGGTGCATTTCCTTGATCTCGGCGGCCTTGATGTCGGGCGCCCGCTCCAGCGAATAGTTCAGACTGAAGGGCGATTGCGCCATGAAGACGGGATCGCCGTCAAGGTCGTTGGCGATGGAAAAGCGGTTGGCGGCAACGAATTCGTCGAGTTTTTTAGGATCGGCCGAGGAAATCCAGCGCAGCACCTCGTAGCGCGACGGCTCGAAGGAGACGGGCACGCCATATTCATTGGCCAGCCTGTCGGCCAGCACGTCGAGCTGAAGCGCGCCCACCACGCCGACAATGGCCGGCGAGCCGTCGACGGGCAGAAAGAGCTGCACCACCCCCTCCTCGGCCAGCTGTTCCAAGGCCTCGCGCAGCTTCTTGGCCTTCATCGGATCGCCGAGCTTGACCCGCCGGAGGATTTCCGGGGCAAAGCTCGGAACCCCGGTAAACACCACATCCTCGCCTTCGGTCAGGGTATCGCCGATCCTGAGTATGCCGTGATTGGGAATTCCGACCACGTCGCCGGCGAAGGCTTCCTCCGCCAGCGACCGGTCTTGGGCGAAGAAGAACTGGGGCGCGTTGAGCGCCATGGTCTTGCCGGTGCGCACGATCTTCACCTTCATGCCGCGGCTGAGCTTGCCCGAGGCCAGCCGCATGAAGGCGATGCGGTCGCGGTGGTTGGGGTCCATGTTGGCCTGGATCTTGAAGACGATGCCGGTCAGCTTCGGTTCGCTGGCATGGACGACGCGGCCCGCGGCCTGCTGGTCGCGGGGCGGCGGCGCATGGGCGATGAGGGCTTCGAGCAGATCGCGGACGCCAAAATTGCGCAAGGCCGAGCCGAAATAGACCGGCGACAGGTGACCTTCGAGGAAAGCCGCGCGGTCGAAGCCGTGGGCCAGTTCCCGCACCAGTCCGATTTCCTCGCGCCAGTGGGCGAGTGTTGCGCCGGAGATGAGGCTGGCGATCAGCGGATCGTCGGGGCCCGAGACCGTCTGGCCGGCGGGATCGGCGTCGAGGCGGCGCACCCGTGGGGTAACCAGGTCGTAGGTGCCGGCGAAATCGCGGCCCATGCCGATCGGCCACACCATGGGAGCAACGGTGAGCGCCAGGCCCTTCTCGATTTCGTCGAGGAGATCGAGCGGCGCACGGGCTTCGCGGTCCATCTTGTTGACGAAGGTGATGATCGGGATGTCGCGCAGCCGGCAGATCTCGAAGAGCTTGCGGGTGCGGGCCTCGATGCCCTTGGCGGCGTCGATCACCATGACCGCGGCATCGACGGCGGTCAGCGTCCGGTAGGTGTCCTCGGAAAAGTCCTCATGGCCCGGCGTGTCGCGTAGATTGAAGACGCAACCGCCGTATTCGAAGGTCATGACCGAAGTGACCACCGAAATGCCGCGGGCCCGCTCGATCGCCATCCAGTCGGAGCGAGTGCGCCGCCGGTCGCCCTTGGCCCGCACCTGGCCGGCAAGCTGGATGGCGCCGCCGAACAGCAGCAGCTTTTCGGTGAGCGTGGTCTTGCCGGCGTCGGGGTGCGAGATGATGGCGAAAGTCCGCCGCCGCGAAACTTCCTGTTCGAGTGGGGTGGTCACGGGATTTCCGGGAAATGGGGTTGGGGGTCTCCTAGCGGGCTTTGGGTGACCCGTCCAGCATTCGGTTATTGCCCTTGCGAGCCAGCCGTGGCACTTGAGGGCGGAGGCGGAAGGTCATGGCGGAACTGGCACTTGTCGGCGATATCGGGGGCACCAACTCGCGCTTTGGCCTGGTCGAGCTGGGCTCGACCGCGGTCCGGCAGATCGAGGTGCGCAAGAACAACGACTTCAACTCGCTCGAGGACGCCGTTGCCCATTATGTCGAAGCACTTGGGCTGACTCAGCTGGCGGCGGCGGCGATCGATGTCGCAGGCCCCGTCGAGGGCGAGATCGTGTCGCTCACCAACCGCGACTGGAGTTTCACCCGCGAGAGCCTGCGCCAGGCGGCCCGGGCGAGGCGCTTCCGCCTGCTCAACGATTTCGAGGCCCTCGCCCTGTCGCTGCCCCATTTGGGGCCCTCGGACGTGGTGCAGATCGGCGGCGAGACGCCACCCCGGCCGGAGGTGAAGATTGTCATGGGTCCCGGCACCGGGCTCGGCATGGCGACCCTGGCGCCCCTGCCCCAGGGCGGCTGGATGGCGCTTCCCGGCGAGGTGGGCCACATCACGCTGCCGGTCGTCACCCGCGAGGAATTCGACCTGCGCGAAAAGATGACCAGGCCGGGCGTGCTGTTTGAATCCGAGGACGCAATCACCGGCGGCGGCCTCCTCCGCATGTATCAGGCCATCGCCGAGAAGCCAGGGCAGGCCACGCCCGAAGACGTGGTGCACGCAGCCCTCGCCGGTACCGACGCGGCGGCGGTCAGGACCCTAGACCAGTTCATCGTCTGGCTGGCCCGCATCGCCGGCGATGTGGCGATGACCATGCAGGCCCGCGGTGGGGTCTATCTGGCCGGCGGCATAGCACCCTCGATCGTCGAAAGGCTGAAGAGCGGCCCGTTCCGCACGATCTTCCAGGAAAAGGGCAGGCTCGCCCATGTGATGCGGCCGATCCCGGTCTATGTCATCGTCGATCCCTATCCCGCCTTCAAGGGCTGTGCCGCGGCGCTGATGGAGTGAGCCATGCGCAAGGAGACCGATATCCTTCTGGTCATCGACGTGCAGAACGACTTCTGTCCCGGCGGCGGCCTCGCCGTGCCCGGGGGCGACGAGGTGGTGCATCTGGTGAACCGCCTCGCCCATGGCTTTGCCCATGTGGCATTGACCCAGGACTGGCATCCGGCCGGGCATTCCTCCTTTGCTTCGAGCCATCAGGGCAAAGAGCCTTTCGAGCAGATCGCCATGCCTTACGGAGCCCAGACCCTGTGGCCCGATCACTGCATCCAGAACACGGCGGGTGCCGCCTTCCATGGGGGCCTCGATATTCCGCATGCCGAGCTCGTTCTCCGCAAGGGTTTCCGCCGGGAGGTCGACAGCTACTCGGCCTTCTTCGAGAACGACCACAAAACACCCACCGGGCTTGCCGGATATTTGCGCGAGCGCGGCTTTGCGAAGGTCACCTGCATCGGCCTCGCCTTCGATTTCTGCGTGCGCTATTCAGCCGAGGACGCGCGGGCGCTCGGCTTCGAGACCGAAGTGATCGAGCAGGCCTGCCGGGCCATCGATCTTGCCGGTTCAGCGGCGGCAACCCGCAAGTCGTTCAGCGAAAGAGGCATCGTGCTGGCATGAAACTGGCCTTTCCCGCCGCCCCGCCGGTGAGCCTGCCGATCCGCGGCTCAAACGAACGCTTTCCGGTGCATCGCATCTATTGCGTCGGCCGCAACTATAACGACCATGTCAAGGAAATGGGCGGCGTGGTCGGCCGCGATCCGCCGTTCTTCTTCATGAAGCCGGCCGATGCCCTGGTCGCCGACGGGCGCTTTCCCTATCCGTTCAAAAGCCTCGACGTGCATCACGAGATCGAATGCGTGGTGGCCCTGGGGCCCGGGGCGGCGATATTCGGCCATGCGGTGGGCCTCGACATGACCCGGCGCGACCTGCAGGCAGAAGCGAAGAAGCTGGCCAGGCCCTGGGAGACCGCCAAGGGCTTCGATGCCTCAGCACCAGTGAGCGAGATCGTTCCGTCGACGGAGCATCTGGCGAGAGGCGCCATCAGCCTTGATGTCAACGGCAGCCGCCGTCAGACGGGCGATATTTCCGACATGATCTGGAGCATTCCGGAAATCGTCGCCGCCCTTGCCAGCTACTTCGAACTGCGGGCGGGCGACGTGATCTTCACCGGCACGCCGTCAGGCGTGGGTCCGGTACAACGGGGAGACCGGCTACACGGGGTGATCGCCGGTCTGGGTGTGCTGGATGTGGAAGTGGTCTGATCGTCAGCGCCCTGCCGGACCGGCTTGAGGAGAGACAAATGCAATACCGCAAGGATTTCACCGATGCCCTGCAGTTCGTGTGGGGCGAGGGTTTCTTGTCTCCGGGGGGGCCCGAGGAGATCGCCGAGATGCTGCGCGGCCATGATCTGGCGGGGAAACGCGTACTCGACGTGGGCTCCGGCCTGGGCGGCGTCGATCTGCTGCTGGCCGGCCGCCATGGTGCCGCCGAAGTAATTGGCGTCGATGTCGAGGAACCGCTGGTTGCAGCGGCGCGGGAGCTTGCGGCACGCCGGGGGCTTGCCGATCGCGTCAAGTTCAGGCTGGTCGAACCGGGGCCTTTGCCGTTCGAGGCCGCGAGCTTCGATGTGGTATTCACCAAGGACGCCATGGTCCATATCGACGACAAGCCGGCGATGTACAAGGAGGTGCTTCGGATGCTGAAGCCCGGCGGCGCTTTCATCGCCTCCGACTGGCTGTGGGGGAAGGATGCGGCGGCGAGCCCGGTGGTCAAGGCCTGGCTCGAGGGCGGGCCGCTGCATTTTGCCTTTACTACGACAGATGAAGCCGAGAAGGCCCTGCGCGCCGCGGGCTTCGACAGGGTCGCGGTGGTCGACCGCCGCCAGCTGGTGCTCGACCTGTGCCGGGCCGAAATCGAAACGCTCGAAGGCCCGGCCCGGCAGCGGCTGGCGGCGATCGTCGGCGAGGAAATGGCCACGAGCCGGCTGAAAGGCACCAGGGGACGCCTCGGCGCCCTTCAATCGGGCGACCTCATCCCTAGCCACCTCAAGGGCTGGAAGCGGCGCTAGCGCAACGGACCCTCAAGTGGAATCCACTTGAGGGTGAAAAGTTGCGCCAGCTCATATGCTTGAGCACCGGATTGTCCCAAAAGTGGTAGCCACTTTTGGGTCCGATGCTCTAGGCCAGCGTATAGGTGGTCTTGATCGCGGTGTAGAATTCGACCGCCGCCCGGCCCTGTTCGCGGGCCCCGTAGCTTGAGCCTTTGCGGCCGCCGAAGGGCACGTGGTAGTCGACCCCCGCCGTCGGTAAATTGATCATCGCCATGCCGGCCTGGGACTTCTTGCGGAAGTCGGTGGCATACTTGAGCGAGGCGGTGAAGATGCCCGACGACAGGCCGAAGGCCGTGTCGTTGGCGACACTCAGGCCCTCTTCGTAAGAATCGACCTTGATCACCGAAGCGACCGGGCCGAAGACCTCCTCGCGGTTAATCCGCATGTCGTTCCTGGTGTTGATGAACAGGGCCGGCGAGAGATAGTGGCCCTTGGTGTCGCGGTTAAGCCGTTCCCCGCCCCAGGCGAGCTCGCCGCCTTCGGCCCTGGCGATCTGAATATATTTCTCGTCCTGGGCCATCTGGGCCGCGTCGACCACGGGACCGATTTGCGTGCCATCCTTCAGCGCATGGTCGACCTTGAGGGTCTTCATGGCACTGACCATCCTGTCGACAAAGGTATCGTGCACGCCTTTCTGCACGATGAGGCGGGAGGACGCGGTGCAGCGCTGGCCGGTCTGGTAGAAGGCGCCGTCGATCGCCGCGGCAACCGCCGCATCGAGATTGGCATCATCGAGCACTACCAGCGGGTTCTTGCCGCCCATCTCGAGCTGGAACTTGGCGCCGCGCGAAGCACAAGCCATCGCCACCTTGGCACCGGTCTCGACCGAGCCGGTGAAGGAGATAGCGTTCACATCCTTCGAGTCGAGCATCGCCTGGCCGACGACCGAGCCGCGGCCCATGACCAGGTTGAGGACACCCTTGGGGAGCCCCGAGCGCGACACGATCTCGACCAGCGCCCAGCAGGTCGCCGGGACGAGATCGGCGGGCTTGATCACCACCGTGTTGCCGAAGGCCAGCGCCGGCGCCAGCTTCCAGGCCGGAATGGCGATGGGGAAGTTCCACGGGCAGATCAGGCCGACGACCCCCAGGGGCTCGCGGGTCATCAACACATCGACACCGGGGCGTACCGAAGAGACCGCCACTCCCTCGATGCGCAGCGCTTCTTGCGCGAAGAACTTGAAGATTTGCGCCGCCCGCATGGTCTCGGCGATGCCGTTGGCCAGGGGCTTGCCCTCCTCGCGGGAGAGCAGCCGGCCGATCTCGTCCTTGCGGGCGAGAAGCTCGGCTCCGATGAATTCGAGAATGTCGGCGCGCTGCTGGGGCGTGGTCGCGGCCCAGCCGGGGGCTGCCGCCCTGGCGGCGGCGATCGCCGTTTCCGCCTGGGCCTTGTCGGCCTGGGCATAGGCGCCGATCACATCGGTCACATCGGACGGGTTGATATTGTCGCGGGTGCCCCTGCCCTCGATCCATTCGCCATTGATGAAATTCCTGTGCAGCGCCATGATAGAAAGCTCCCGATTTTTCGGGGCGGACCTTATGCGCAAGCCGGGCTGGGAGGCAAGCATGCAGGTGGGACTGATCGGTGCGGGGATGATGGGGTCTGGCCTGGCCGCCAATCTCCTCAAACATGGCCATGGGGTGACGGTGATCGCCCACAAGAATCGGGCGCCGGTGGAAGAGCTGGTGGCGCAAGGGGCGAGCGAGGCCCGCGACCTCGCCCAGATGGCCCGCGAGGCCCAGGTCATTTTCCTCTGCGTCTCGACCGCCAAGGTGGTGGAAGAGACGGTCAACCGGCTGCGGCCCCATCTCCGCCCCGGGCAGATCCTGGTCGACTGCGGAACGACCGAACCCGAAACGACGCGGCGGCTGGCCCGGGAACTCGCGCGCATGGGGGGTGCCTACGCCGACTGCCCCCTGACCGGCGGGCCCGAACAGGCGGCCAAAGCCGAGCTCGGCGTGCTCTGTGGCGCCGACGAGAAGACTTACGCCACGATCCTGCCGCTGCTCAAATGCTTCGCCGCCACCATCCGCCATCTGGGCCCCCCGGGGGCGGGGCACACGGCAAAGCTCATCTCCAATTTCCTGGTAACCGGCATGGTGAGCCTGGTGACCGAGGTTTTCACCGCGGCGCGCAAGGCCGAGCTCGACTGGCGCGACCTCTACGAGGTGATGCTCAAGGGCTCGGGCAATTCCGGCGTGTTGCGCAAGATGGTGGCGACAGCACTCGACGGCGATTTCGACGGCTACCGCTTTTCAATCGCCAATGCGGCCAAGGACATCGGCTACTATGTGGGCCTGGCCGACAGGCTGGGCTGCGCCGGCAAGCTTTCCGAAGCGGTTGCCGAAACCTTCGTCAAGGCCGTAGAAGCAGGCCATGGCAGGCTGAACGTCAGCCGGCTGCTCGACCCCGCTCTCGATTGAAGTGATCCGATGCTCAAGCTCAATCCCAATATCTCGGCCATCGAAGAAGAAACCGCCTTCACCGTGCTCGACCGCGCCAATGCCCTCAAAGCCAAGGGCTTCCCCGTCATCAATCTCGGCATCGGCCAGCCGGACTTCACCCCGCCCAAGCACATTCTCGCGGCGGCCGAGAAGGCGGTGCGCGACGGGCCCCACGGCTATTCAAGCCCGCAAGGGCTGGCAGTGTTGCGCGATGCGGTCGCGGCCACCACCGCCAAACGTTTCAAGGTGCAGGTCTCGGGCGACGAGATCGTCATCGTGCCGGGCGGCAAGGTCACCTTCTATTTCGCCTGCCAGATGTTTGGCGGGCCGGGGGCGGAAATCCTCTATCCCGATCCGGGCTTTCCGCCCTATCGCGACGCGGCCCGCTCGAGTGGGGCGAAACCCGTCCCCTACCCCATCCGCGAGGAGAAGGATTTCGGCTTCGATGCCGAGGAGGTCTTGTCGCTGATGACCCCGGCGACGCGGCTCATCATCGTCAACTCGCCGGCCAATCCGACCGGCGGGGTGGTGGCGAGGTCCGAGATGACCAAGCTCGCCGAAGGCCTGTTGAAGCACCCGGATGTCGCCGTGCTGTCGGACGAAATCTACAGCCACTTCGTCTATGAGGGTGCCGACTTCGTCAGCTTCCTCGACTTTCCCGAATTGCGCGACCGCACCATCATCCTCGACGGCTGGTCCAAGACCTTCGCCATGACCGGCTGGCGCCTGGGCTTCGGCATCTGGCCCAAACATCTCGTCGACTATGTCAAGAAGCTGATCACCGTCGATCACTCCTGCACCTCGGTCGCCACCCAGATGGCGGGGCTGGCCGCCATCACCGGGCCGATGGACGAGATCGAGGGCTTCCGGGTGAGCTTCCGCAAGCGCCGCGACCTGGTGGTGAAGGGGTTGAACGGCATCAAGGGCGTCACCTGCCGACTGCCGGGCGGGGCCTTCTACGCCTTTCCCAATATCGCCGGCACCGGCTGGACCTCGCGCGATCTATCGCGTGAGCTGCTCGAGAAGGTCCATGTGGCGCTGCTTCTGGGCGAAAGCTTCGGCGCCAATGGTGCCAGCTTCCTGCGGCTCTCCTATGCGGCCAGCGAAGCCGACATTCGTGAGGCGCTCAGGCGCATGAAGGCATTTCTGGAAGGCAACTGAGCCATGCCGAGGCGCCGGGCCAGGGGCAGTGGCCGGAAGCGTCTCGGCATGGCTGGGTCTTACTAAACCCGGGGAATCACTGGCTCCCCGTGTCGGTGAATCGCAGATCGCCGCTGACAGAACGATGACAGATCGGCGGAACCGAAAGTTTTCAACCGTGAGCGACGAAAATCTCTTTTGCCTTCTCGATCGCCGCTTCGCCGCCAACCACGGGCGTATCGCCATCAGGTCGGCGGCGGGCGATGTGACGCTGGCCTATGGCGAGTTGCAAAGCGCTGCCGCCCGCTATGCCAATGCGCTCACGATCCTTGGCGTCGAACCCGGCGACCGGGTAACGGTACAGGTCGAAAAATCGAGCGCCAATGTGGCTCTCTATCTCGCGGTGATGAAGGCAGGCGCCGTCTACCAGCCGCTCAACCCCGCCTACACCGACGCGGAAGTCGACTATTTCGTTGCCGATGCGGCCCCGCGCGTCATCGTCTGCGATCCGGCACGCCAGCCGGCGATGCGGGGCTTGGCCGACCGCCACGGTGTGACGGCGGTGGTCAATCTCGACGGCTGCGGCGAGGGATCGCTGGCCACTCTCGCCGCGCGCATGGACGAGAGGCATGAGACCGTCGCCCGCGCCGTCGACGATCTCGCCGGGCTTCTTTATACGTCCGGCACCACCGGGCGCTCCAAGGGCGCCATGATCACCCACGGCAATCTCGCCTCCAACGCCGCAACCCTGGTTGACCTGTGGCGGATCACCGGCCGCGATGTGCTGCTGCATGCATTGCCGATCTTCCATGTGCACGGGCTTTATGTGGCACTCAACACCGCCTTCCTGGCGGGGGCCGAAATCATCTGGTGCGACCGCTTCGATGCGGCGCGCCTGATCGCCGCCCTGCCGCAGTCGACGCTGATGATGGGCGTGCCGATTTTCTACACCAGGCTGCTGACGGCACCGGAGTTCACTCGCGACACCTGCCGCAATATGCGGCTCTTCATCTCGGGTTCGGCGCCGCTTCTCGCCGATACCCATCGGGACTTCGAAGCCCGCACCGGCCACGCCATCATCGAGCGTTATGGTATGACCGAGACCGGCATGATTGCCTCCAACCCCTATGATGGGGCGCGGGTTCCCGGCAGCGTCGGCATGGCTCTTCCCGGCGTGTCGGTGCGTATCGCGGGTGGTGGGTCCGGTACAATCGAGGTGAAAGGCCCGAACGTTTTCAAAGGCTACTGGCGCATGCCGGAGAAAACGCTGCAGGACTTCACCGCCGACGGCTATTTCATCACCGGCGACCTCGGCACCATCGACACGCATGGCCGCATCCGCATCGTCGGCCGGGCCAAGGACCTGATCATCTCGGGCGGCTTCAATGTCTATCCCAAGGAAGTCGAGGAGGCGATCGATGCCTTGCCCAATGTGGTCGAGTCCGCAATCGTGGGCGTGCCACACCCCGATTTCGGCGAAGGTGTCGTGGCCGCCGTGACCGCCAAGGGTCCGCTGCCCAGTGAAGCCGAAATGATTGCCGAACTTTCCCGCAAGCTCGCCAGGTTCAAGCTGCCCAAGCGCATCCATGTGGTCGACGAATTGCCGCGCAACGCCATGGGCAAGGTGCAGAAGGCCGAGCTTCGCCGACGCTATGCCGATACCTTCGCGCCGAAGCCATAGTCCGGGTGGGGTTTCACTGGGGACAAGAAGTTCTCTAGACTGCCGCCACTGATTCTCCGGGACCACCCATGGCAATTGCGAGCATGACGGGATTTGCCCGCGCCTCCGGCACCTTTGACGGGGTGCACTGGCAATGGGAGGTGAAAAGCGTCAACGGCAAGGGGCTCGATCTGCGCTGCCGCCTGCCCCAGGGCTTCGACGGGCTCGAGCCGGCCTTGCGCCAGGCCGCCGCCGAAATGTTGAAGCGCGGTAATCTGCAAGTGACCCTCACCGTCTCGGGGCTTGCTGCCGGCGAGACGGTGCGGCTCAACCCAGCGGTGCTGGACCAGGTTCTGGCGGCGGGCGAGGAATTGCGCGGGCGGATCGGCGGCGAGCCGCTGCGCGCCGACATGATCCTGTCGCTGCGCGGGGTTCTGGACATGGTGAGCGAGGCGGCCGACGAGGCGGCGGTCGAACGGCGCAACGCGGCGATGCTCGCCTCCTTCCGCGAGGCGTTGCAGGGGCTGGTTGCCGCCCGGCGCGAGGAAGGCGACAGGCTTGCCCGCCTGGTGGCTCAGCAGGTTTCGCGGATCGAGCAGTTGGCCGGCGAGGCCCGCGACGATCCCGCCAGGCTGCCCGCGGCGATCCGCGCCAGGCTGGCCGAGCAAGTGGCGCGGCTGATGGAGGCGGGCTCCGCCTTCGATCCCCAGCGCCTGCACCAGGAGGCCGTACTGCTCGCCACCAAGGCCGACATCCAGGAGGAACTCGACCGGCTGTTCTCCCATGTGGCGGCGGCGCGCGCCCTTCTCGCATCGCAGGAGGCGGTGGGCCGCAAGTTCGACTTCCTCGCCCAGGAGTTCAACCGCGAGGCCAACACGCTCTGCTCCAAGGCTTCAAGCGCCACTCTCACGGTCGTCGGCCTCGAACTCAAGACCCTCATCGACCAGATGCGCGAACAGGTTCAGAACGTTGAATAGGAGCACCATATCGATCGCCCGGCGTGGGCTTCTTCTGGTCATGTCGTCGCCCTCGGGGGCCGGCAAGACCACCTTGTCGCGAAGGCTTCTGGCCAGCGATCCCGGCATCGCCATGTCGGTGTCGGTCACCACAAGGAAACCCAGGCCCGGCGAAGTGGAGGGCCGCGACTACCACTTCATCTCCAAGGAGGAGTTCGCCCGCCAGGCGGCGGCCGGCGAGCTCCTCGAATGGGCCGAGGTCTTCGGCAATTCCTATGGCACGCCGAAAAAGCCCGTTGAAGAGGCGCTCGCCCAGGGCCGCGACGTGCTCTTCGACATCGACTGGCAGGGCACCCAGCAATTGGCCCAGGCGATGCGCGAGGACCTGGTCCGCATCTTCATCCTGCCGCCCTCGGCCGAGGAACTGCGCCAGCGCCTGATCGGAAGGGCCCAGGATACGGCGACCGTGGTGGCCAAGCGCATGGCCGAAGCCTCGCGCGAGATCAGCCACTGGCCGGAATACGACTATGTCATCGTCAACGACGATCTCGACGAGGCCGACCGCCAGATCACCGCCATCCTCGCCGCCGAGCGCCTGCGCCGCCGGCGGCGTACCGGCTTGACCGCATTCGTCCGTGATCTGACCAAAGACCTTTAGGAGCGCCCTCACTCGTCCCAGCGCTTGGCCGTGGTCGAGGGCGAGACCAGGCGGCGGTTCTGCGCGCCGAGGGCCGAGATCGCCCGCATGTCGTCTTCCGATAGCGCGAATGACAGGGCCCGGAGATTGCTTTCGGCATGGCCGCGCTTTGCCGTCATCGGAATGGCGGCGACCCCCTGCTGCACGATCCAGCGCAGGGCGATCTCCGAGGCGGGCCTGCCGTGCTTTGTCGCAATCTTGCCGATCACCGGATCGTTCAGCACAGCACTCCGGCCAAGCGGCCGATAGGCGATCAGCGTCATGCCGAGCCGGCGAACTTCGGCCAAGAGTTTCGACTGGTCGATCAGCGGATGAAATTCGACCTGGTTGGCCATGAGTGGCACGGGCGAGCGCTGCGCTGCCCGGCGCAGGAGTGCCACCGAAAAATTGCTGACGCCGATCGCTCGGCAATACCCGGCCCGATGAGCTTCGACCAGGCGGTCGATGACCGCGTCGAGCTCGGCATCGGGCGGCGGCCAGTGGACGAGGAGAAGATCGGGCGGATCGCCGAGGTCGTTGACCGAACCCTCGACCGAGGAACGGAAACGCGAAGCCGAAACATTTCCCGGATCGACCTTGGTGACGATGAAGAAGTCGCGGCGGGCGAGACCCGAAGCCTTCACGGCCCTTCCGACCGCCGCCTCGTTGCCGTACATCTGGGCCGTATCGATGTGGCGGTAGCCAAGTTCCAGTGCCATGGCAACGGCGCGTTCGGCTTCCGCGCCGCGCAAGGGATAGGTGCCAAGCCCGAGCAGCGGAATGGCGTTGGCGGAGCGCATGGGGTCCGGCGGGCTCATGGCCGGTTGAGCGGCCGGAGTGCCAGATAGAGGGCGCGGAACTGCGGCAGTTTCTTGCGATAGGCTTCGGCTAGGCGCGGATCGGGGCGAATGAGACGCGAAACGCGGGGTTTCACGCAGACTTCCTCCGGTGTTTCGCCGGTTACCGCCAGGCGGGCAAGCCTTGCAGCGCCAAAGGCCGAGCCGAAGGCCGAGCCTTCATGCAGCTTGAGCGGCCGGTCGAGGGCGGCGGCGATGAGACCCATCCAGTAAAGGCTCTTGGTGCCACCGCCGATGATCGACAGTTCGGTGGTGACCGTGCCGCTTGCCGACAGCACGTCCTGGCAATCGGCCAGCGCCAGGGCAACGCCGTCGAGCACCGCCTGCAACATTTCGTTGCGCGAAGTCGTCGGACTGATGCCGTGGAAGGCGGCACGCGCCAGGGGATCGTCATGGGGCGTGCGCTCGCCTTCGAGGTAGGGAAGAAAGAGCAAGGGACTGGGTGCGGCCGTCGCCCGCGCGACGGCGGCAAGCGCGGTATCGAGATTGGCGATACCGAAGGCCCGCTTCATCCAGGCGAGCGGGCTGGCGCCATTGAGCAGGGCCGCCATCTGGAACCAGCGCCGCGGCAGGCCGTGGCAATAGGCATGGACCAGCCGCTCGGGCTGCGGCCGGTAGCTGGCGGTCGAGACGAAATACTGGGCCGAGGTGCCGAGCGAGACGAAGCCGTCGCCGTCATTGACCGCACCGATTGAAATGGCCCCGGCGGCGGCATCGCCGGTGCCGGTGGCGATGATTGTGCCGGGCGCCAGCCCCAGTTCTTGGCCAGCTGATTTCGACAGGCTGGCCGACGGGCTGCTGCCTTCAGCTATTTCCGGCAGGATGGCGGGATCGAAGCCGCAGGCCGCGACGATGGGCGAGGACCAGCTTCGGCTTGCTTCGTCGATCAGCAGCATGCCGGCGGCATCGCAAGGATCGGTGACGGTTCGCCCCGAGAGCCGGAAGCGCAGATAGTCCTTGGGTGCCAGCAGATGGCTGGCCATAGCCAGCCGGCGCGGCTCGTGGCCCTTGAGCCACAGCATTTTAGGGGCGGTGAAGCTCGCCATGGCGATGACCCCGGCAATGTGGCCGAGCCCGGGCATGGTTCGATTGAGCTCGCGGGCCTCGCCCACGGCGCGATTGTCGTTCCACAGGATGGCGGGGCGCACCGGCTTTCCCGTGCGGTCGAGAAGCACCACCCCGTGCATCTGGCCGGAAAACCCGATTGCCTTGATGGCGCGCCAGGGGCCGGGGTGGCGGCGGCGCAACTTTCGACAGGCGGCAAGGAACGCCCGCCACCAGTCTCCCGGGTCCTGTTCGGACCAGCCCGGTTTCGGCCGGCTGATGGCAAGCGTCACATCGGCGGCCCCCACCAGCCGCTGGCGGCGATCAACCAGCACCGCCTTCAGCGCCGAGGTGCCGAGATCGACGCCGAGATAACAGTCATTTGCCATGGCGCCATTGAGGCGCAGCCGGCGGCATCTGTAAAGGCCGGATGCGGAAGGCAATTGACGCCTGTCCCGGGCCCTCCTATAAGCCCGCCAATCCGATGGACCGGATGTGCGGTGCCGCTTGCCCCTGGCTGGCGGTGCTTGGCATTTGGGTCCATCACCGTGAAATCAGTGACAAGCAGGAACATTCCATGGCCAATACCAAGTCGGCGAAGAAAGCCACGCGCGTCTCGGCTCGCCGTAACATTATCAACAAGGACCGGGTGAGCCGGGTGCGCACTTCGGTGCGCAAGGTGGAAGAAGCCATCGCCAGCGGCGACCGCGGCGCCGCCGAGGCCGCCCTCAGGGCCGCCCAGCCGGAACTGATGCGCGCCGCTCAGAAGGGCGTGTTCCACAAGAACACCGCATCGCGCAAGGTTTCGCGTCTGACCGGCCGGGTCAAGACCCTGAAAGGCTGAACCTTTTCCACACGTCTGGATCGATAACCGCGCCGGGGCTTGCCCCGGCGCTTCCGTTTTTGTCAGCCGACGGAAAGTCTTGCACAATTATTGCTTTTATTTTTCAGGGAGTTGCGCTGGTTGCCGGCAATGAGCCGAAGACCCCACCGCTGCCGCGGGCTGGCGCCGCACCGGCGGTCGCACCACCTGTTGCCCGGCTGTCACACCTCGACTCGTTTGGGCCCGAAGAATTTTTACAGCCACTTCATGACCTTACGGTGAATTGCCGGAGAGGTGCCAAAAATCCCGCAGAACCGCGGTCGCTCCGTGTACGGAATGAGGAGCGATTGCGGTTGCAGTGGCACTTATCACATGGCTAGGTTCTGGCCACGCGGGCCGCGTAAGACGGCCCGCGGGCGATAACAGGGGATGCAAATTCGGGCGCGATTGGTGCCGTCGGCTTTGCATTGGCTATCGCTAGATTGCTGAGCGGGCGATGCAGCCCGGAAGGTGTGTACGCAGAAGCTGTGTGAAACAAAAGCAAGTAGGTTCATGCGGACAATGATGCGGACGGTAACGGACTTGGGGCGCCAATGACAAATTTCCACAGGACGGATCGCGGCTCGGGCTAAGGCTCGACTTTAGCGGTGAGTTGCAGAACGGCAGCGCTTGGCGCTGCCGCAGCGTGATGGGTGCGCCCTGAGGTGCGGGACGATGGCATATGACATGACGGGACTTTCGGTCGATCTCAAACAGAAATGGGACCGCGTGGTGCAGAGGCTGCGGGCCGAGCTGGGCGAGGATCTCTATTCGAGTTGGTTCGCCCGCATGGAACTCGACGATTGCGGCGGCGGCCGCCTCGCCGTGTCGGTGCCGACCCGCTTTCTCAAGTCGTGGATCGAGTCGCACTATCTGGCGCGGCTGCACAAGACCGGCGAGACCGAGCTCGGTCCCCTCGACCAGGTCCAGGTGCGGGTGAGAACCCGTGGGCCCGTCCCGCCCCGCCCCGCCAGCGAGGCCGAACGCCGGTCCGAAACTGGGCCGCAAACCCAGACTGCGCCGCAAGCCGCCCCGCCATCGCCCGGACTTGACCGCACCGGCGCCATCGATCCGAGCCAGAACTTCGATACCTTCATCGTCGGCGGCTCGAACCAGCTCGCCCATGCCGCCGCCTGCCGGGTGGCCGATGCCGCGGCGGGAGCGCCGGTGAGCTTCAATCCGCTGTTCATCCATGCCCAGGCGGGCCTCGGCAAGACCCATTTGCTCAATGCCATCTGTCACCGCATCCGCGACAACCGGCCCGACCGCAAGGTGATGTTCCTGACCGCCGAGCGCTTCATGTATTCCTTCGTTCTGGCGCTCCGGCAGCGCGATACGATCTCGTTCAAGGACCAGTTCCAGAGCGTCGACGTGCTGCTGATCGACGATTTCCAGTTCCTGCAAGGCAAGACCATGCAGCAGGAATTCTGCCACGCCTTCAATTCGCTGGTCGACGCCCGCCGCCAGGTGGTGGTGGCCGCCGACGTGCCGCCGGCCCAGCTCGACGCCATCGAATTGCGCATGCGATCGCGGCTGATGGGCGGCCTGGTGGTCGATATCGAAGGCCCCGACCTCGATCTCCGCCGCCGCATCCTCGACAGCCGCTATGCGGCGCTCCGCCAGCGCGACCCAACCCTCGAAATTCCCGATGAGGTGATCGAGTTCATCGCCAACCGGGTGACCGGCAGCGGCCGGGAACTGGAAGGGGCGCTCAACCGGGTGCTGGCCTATCTGCAGTTCAACCGGTCGCCGATCACCCTCGACCTCGCCGCCCTGGTGCTGCGCGACATGTCGGCCAATCCCGACGGTACCCGCATCAAGATCGACGACATATTGAAGATCATCGGCCGCCATTTCAACGTCGCCCGCACCGATCTCCTGTCGCCCAGGCGAGCCCGCGCCGTGGTGGTGCCGCGCCAGATCGGCATGTATATCGCCAAGAAGATGACCTCGCGCTCGCTGCCCGAGATCGGCCGCCGGTTCGGCGGCCGGGACCACTCGACGGTGTTGCACGCGGTCAGGAAGATCGAGGAGCAGATCAAGACCGACGACCGGCTGGCCCGCGAAGTCGCCCTGCTGGTGCGGCTGGTCGAGCAGGGGTAAGTTCTTTCGGCTGGCGGGGCAAACCAAGATTCGCCCTTGCGCCACACCCATACTCCATGCGGGTATGGATGCCACCGGCAAGGTGAGCCTCGATCACGCCACGATCTGCAACACTTGCCGATGCCGCAGCGCGCGGCAGCGCTTGCACCGCCACAGGCACGCAGGAAGACGCCGATGGACGTCCGATCCCGAAGTTGCTAGCGCCTACCCCGGCACCATGGCACAACGCCGATAGTCATGGTCATCTCCGCCACCATTCTCCTGTCCCTCGTCACAGGCCTCGTGCATATGGCGTTCGTCGCCCGCGCCATCCTGCGGCCCCACCGGGAACCGGCCTCGCGCATCGCCTGGGTGGTGGTGATCCTGGTCGTGCCGATTGTCGGCATCGGCGCCTATCTCCTGTTCGGCGAAACCAATGTGGGAGCCCATCGGCGGCGGCGCGAGGAGGCAGCGCTGCGCCTGCTGCCCGCACCCGAAACAGCACCCGGGATCGGCGCAATCGCCGCGCCGCCTGAGATTGTCGGCCGGCTCGCCCCCCTCTTCCAAACCGTGCAGTCGGTCAACGGCTTTGCCCCCTCGGGCGGCAACCGCGTAGAACTTCTGTCCGATTCCAACGCCGCCATCAACCGGTTGGTGTCCGATATCGACGAGGCCCGGGAACACGTTCATGTATGCTTCTATATCTGGCTGGCCGACGGCAACGGCCTGAAGATGATCGCGGCGCTGAAGCGGGCCGCCGCACGGGGTGTCACCTGCAGGGCCATCGGCGACAGCCTCGGCTCGCGCCTCCTCATCCGCTCGCCGGAGTGGCGCAGCATGCGCGCGGCGGGGGTGCAAACCGTGGCGGCTCTGCGCCTCGGCAACCCGCTCTTCCATCTGCTGACCGTCCGCTTCGACCTCCGCAATCACCGCAAGATCGTGGTGATCGACAACCGCATTACCTATTGCGGCAGCCAGAACTGTGCCGATCCCGAGTTCCGCATCAAGGGGCGCTTTGCACCATGGGTCGACGTGATGCTGCGCTTCGAGGGCCCGGTAGCCCGGCAAAACCAGTTCCTCTTCGCCACCCACTGGATGACCGCCGTGCAGGAAAACCTCTCGGCCCTGCTGCTGGCGCCGCTCGCCCCCATATCCGGCGGGGCGATCGCCCAGGTGGCCGGCACCGGGCCCACGGCACGGCCCTCAGCCATGCCGGAGATCTTCGCCTCGGTGATCTACGCCGCCGAGCGCGAGCTGATCATCACCACCCCCTACTATGTGCCCGACGAATTTCTCCAGGCGTCCCTCTGCGCCAGCGCCAGGCGCGGGGTGGCCACGACGCTGATCCTGCCGCGCCGCAACGACTCGCGCTTCGTCTCCGCCGCCAGCCGCAGCTATTACCGCGACCTGCTGGAGGCCGGTGTACGCATCCTCGAGTTCGAGGGCGGGCTCCTCCACGCCAAGACCATGACCGTCGACGGCACCATTGCGCTCATCGGCTCAGCCAATCTCGACCGCAGGAGTTTCGAGCTCAACTACGAGAACAATGTGCTGATTGCCGACCGAACGGCAACCGCCGAACTGCGCCGCCGCCAGATGGGCTACATCGCCGCCTCGCGAGCCGTGACGCTCGACGAGGTCGCCGGATGGTCGACCTTTCGCCGCTTCCTCGACAATGCCGTCGCCATGATGGGCCCGCTGCTGTGACGATGCCGCGCCAGATCGGCATGTATGTCGCCAAGAAGATGACCTCGCGCTCGCTCCCTGAAATCGGCCGCCGGTTCGGCGGCCGGGACCACTCGACGGTGTTGCACGCGGCGCAAGATCGAGGAGCAGATCAAGACCGACGGCCGGATAGACCGCGACCTTGATGAATGCCGCGGAATGGGCGGCCTAGCAGTGATCGCAGTGGCAATAGTGTGGAGCATCGGCTCGCCGGTCAATTCGAGTTTTACGTCGCCGCACCGACATTGAATTTCGAGTGTCAAGACGTGCCCCCTTGCTGCCCCGCCAAGGCACGATTGCGCTGGCTGGGCCTGCAGGATACCGGAAAGTCCGGCGGCGAGTTCTGGCCGCAAACCTATGAAATCTGCGCGCGGGTCTTGCGCGAAATGGGCCGCCCCGACGAGGCGCGCAACATCCTGATCGAAAAGGAGTGCCTGCTGCGCCAAACCGAGCGCAATCGGACGCCCGCACCCCGGCGGCAATTGAAATGGCTCAGAGACCGGCTGCTGGGTGCCACCATCCGCTATGGCCATGCACCGATGCAGGCCATCGTCTGGCTGGCCGACTTCTGGATATTCGGCAGCCTGATATTTGGACTGGCCTATTCGAATGGTGCCATCAAGCCCACGCCGGCGACAAGCCTGCCGCTGGCCGCCTGGAAACAATGTTCTGACGTTGCCGGCGAAAGTCGGGGCGATTGTTTCCTGCGCCAGCCCGATGCCGTGGACTTTCCGCGCTTCAATTCGGCGGTTTTTGCCATCGACACGCTGGTGCCCGCCGTGTCGATGAACATGCGGGGCAATTGGACCCCCGACGAAAGCAAGCCGATCGGTCGCGTGGTGCAGATCTATCTTTGGATACAGGTATTGGTCGGCTGGGCTCTGACGTTCCTGACGGTCGCCGGATTTTCCGGACTGGTCAAATTCAAATGAATACGGCGCAAGATCGCGGAGCGGACAGGATTTCGGCCATTGGTCAAATGCGGACATTTCGACTGCATCCGCCATTGCGAGCGGCATTGATGCCCGCGGCCGCGACGATCTCGTCCAACAATCCGGCAGGGCCCTTCCGGGCGGGCCTAGCTTGCAACGACTTGGTGGCAGTCCTAGTCTCGAGCGCAAAGATGAATGCGCTGGGGACGTTGTGACCGAGCCGGAATGGAATGATTTCAAAATCGTGTTGGCCCTCGGTCGCGCCAGATCGGTCGCGGGGGCGGCACGGCTTCTGGGTATCGACAATTCGACGGTGAGCCGCAGGCTTGCCACTGTCGAAGAAGCCTTGGGCGCCTGCCTCATCGTCCGCGGCGGACGCGAATTTACCTTTACCGCCGAAGGCAAGCTCGCACTTGCTGCGGCGGAATCCATGGGAGTCTCGGCCGGATCGGCCGCAACCGCGATCCGCGCCGCGAAAACCCAACTCGATGGCGTGGTGCGGATTTCATGCATTCCGTCGATGGTGCGGGTCTTGATGCCTTTTCAGGCTTTGGTTGCCGAAAAACACCCCAAGCTTTCGGTGGAACTGAATTCCGCCGTCCGGGTCGTCGACTTGGCCAAGGGCGAGGCCGATATTTCGATACGCATGGTCAGGCCGACTGAACTCGACGTCATTCCAACCCATGCATTTGAGTGGGGAGCTTCGGTCTTCGCCTCCAAGATCTACCTGGAATGAACCGCCCCGGGATTGCCGGAGGCTCCAACTCCTGAGAAGGTGGAGCTACGATGAGCAAGACAACGAACAAGTTTTCAACTGAAGTCCGGGCCCGGGCGGTGCGGATGGTTTTGGATCACGAGGGCGATCATCCGTCA
>JACPNZ010000014.1 GCA_016185245.1 Hyphomicrobiales bacterium
CGAGGTCTTCGATCGAGTAGATGTCGTGATGCGGCGGCGGCTAGATCAGGCCGACGCCCGGCGTCGAATGGCGCACCTTGGCGATCGTTGCGTCGACCTTGTGGCCGGGCAACTGACCGCCCTCGCCGGGCTTGGCGCCCTGCGCCATCTTGATCTGCATCATGTCGGAGTTGACGAGATACTCCGTCGTCACGCCGAAACGACCCGAGGCGACCTGCTTGATCGCCGAGCGCATCGAATCGCCGTTGGCCAGCGGCTTGAAGCGGTCGGCTTCCTCGCCGCCTTCGCCGGTGTTGGACTTGCCGCCGATCCGGTTCATCGCAATGGCCAGCGTCGTGTGCGCCTCGCGCGAGATCGAGCCGAAACTCATCGCACCGGTGGCGAACCGCTTGACGATGTCCTTGGCCGGCTCGACCTGGTCGAGCGGCACCGGCTTGCGCTTGTCCTCATCGGCGGTCTTGACGCGGAACAGGCCGCGCAAGGTGACCAGCCGCTCGGACTGTTCGTTGAGGATCTTGGCGAAGGCGCGGTAGCGGTCCTGCGAGTTGCCGCGCACGGCATGCTGCAGCGTTGCGACCGACTCCGCGGTCCATGCGTGGTCTTCGCCGCGGGTGCGGAAGGCATATTCGCCGCCGACGTCAAGCGCGCTCTTGTAGACCTGCGCATCGCCGAACGCATCGGCATGGCGCCGCACGGTTTCCTCGGCGATCTCGTTGAGGCCCACGCCCTCGATGCGGGTGTGCGTGCCGGCAAAGTACTTGGCGACGAAATCGGCCTTGATGCCGACGGCGTCGAAGATCTGCGCGCCGCAATAGGACTGGTAGGTCGAGATGCCCATCTTGGACATCACCTTCATCAGGCCCTTGCCGATCGACTTGATGTAGCGCTTGACGATTTCGTAGTCGTCGAGCGAGCCCGGCAGCTTCTCCTTCATCGCGATGATGGTTTCGAACGCCAGATACGGGTTGATCGCCTCCGCGCCGTAGCCTGCGAGACAGGCGAAGTGATGCACCTCGCGCGGCTCGCCGGATTCGACGACGATGCCAACTGAAGTCCGCAGACCCGTGCGGATCAGATGATGATGCACGGCCGCGCAGGCGAGCAGCGACGGGATCGGAATCCGATCGGTGCCGGTCATGCGGTCGGACAGGATGATGATGTTGACGCCCTCGCGCACCGCGCCTTCGGCGCGCGCGCAGAGTTCATCCAGCACCTGCTCCATACCAGCAGCGCCGAAGCCCGCGTGGAACGTGGTGTCGAGCGTGCGCGACTTGAAATGGCTGTCGCCGATTTCCTCGATCGAACGGATCTTCTCGAGGTCCGCGTCGGTCAGGATCGGCTGGCGCACTTCCAGGCGCTTGGTCGAGGCGACGCCCTGCAGGTCGAACAGGTTCGGCCGCGGCCCGATGATCGAGACGAGGCTCATGACGATTTCCTCGCGGATCGGATCGATCGGCGGGTTCGTCACCTGCGCAAAGTTCTGCTTGAAGTAGGTGAACAGCTGCTTCGGCCGGTCCGACAGCGCCGAGATCGGCGTGTCGTTGCCCATCGAGCCCGTCGCCTCTTCGCCGGTGGAGGCCATCGGCGTCATCAGGATGGTGATGTCTTCCTGCGAGTAGCCGAACGCCTGCTGCCGGTCGAGCAGCGGCAGGTTGGAGCGCACACCCTTGGTCTTTGCGTCCGGAAGCTCCTCCAGCACGATCTGGGTGCGATGCAGCCAGTCGCTGTAGGGATGGCTCTTGGCGAGCTCGGCCTTGATCTCGTCGTCGGGAATGAGGCGGCCCTGCTCGAGGTCGACGAGCAGCATCTTGCCGGGCTGCAGCCGCCACTTGGTGACGATCTGGTCTTCCGGAATCTTCAGCACGCCCATTTCGGACGCCATCACGATGCGGTCGTCCCTGGTGACGAGGTAGCGCGCGGGACGAAGTCCGTTGCGGTCGAGCGTGGCGCCGATCTGGCGGCCGTCGGTGAACGCGATCGCCGCCGGGCCGTCCCACGGCTCCATCAGCGCGGCGTGATATTCGTAGAAGGCGCGGCGCTCTTCATCCATCAAGGGCTTGCCGGCCCACGCTTCCGGCATCATCATCATGACCGCGTGCGGCAGCGAGTAGCCGCCCTGCACGAGGAATTCGAGCGCGTTGTCGAAGCAGGCGGTGTCGGACTGGCCTTCGTAGGAGATCG
>JACPNZ010000033.1 GCA_016185245.1 Hyphomicrobiales bacterium
CCTTGTATTAGCGCGTTGGTCTAGGATTAGCCCGTTCCATGAGGAATGGCCCAGCCCGGGTGGCCGCCCGAGCTGGGTCGCCGTTCGATCGGATCGATGCCCACCGAAGCCTTGAGGGCTGTCTTTCGTAGCAAGATCGCGATCGGCACTTCATCGGGACCCGGATGGTTGAACGAACTTTAGGTTCGCGCATAAGGGAGGGTCGACGAAGATGGCCAAACGTATCACGATCTGTGCCGGGATCGATACCGGCAAACGCAAGCTCGATGTTGCACTTGATGGTGGTTCGGAGCGGTTTCAGGCCGACAACACGCCGGATGGCCATAAAGTGCTGGTGGAATGGCTGCGGCAGCACAAGGTCAAGCGGGTTGGGATCGAGGCGAGTGGCGGCTATGAGCAAGCTGTCGTCGCCGAACTGCGGCGGCAGCGGTTTGTGGTCGTCGTGTTTCAGCCAGCCCAGGTGCGGGCCTATGCCGTGTTCCACCTGCAGCGGGCCAAGAATGACAAGATCGATGCAGTGCTGATTGCGGCCTGCACCGCCGCGGTCAAGAAGATCCACCCAGCTCCGGATCCCCGGTTACGGCCATTCGCCGAGCACCTGACGATGATCGACCAGATTACGGAGGACATTGCTCGGCTGAAGAACCGGATCGAGAGCTGCCGCAATATGCGGCTCCAGAAGCTGTGGAAGGAGGATATCGCCCGCCTGGTCAAGCGCGAGAGAGCCGAACTGAAGGCCCTGGCTGCCGCAATCCGTGAGCATCGCGATCTTGCCAAGAAGCTCGCCTTGATCAACAGCATCAATGGGATCGGGCTGAAGACCGCCATGGTCATTCTGATGCGAATGCCCGAGATCGGTCAGATCACGCGCGAGCAAGCGGCCGCGTTGGCTGGCGTCGCCCCTTACGATGACGACAGCGGCGATCGCACTGGCGTTCGTCAGATCGCCGGCGGGCGTGAACGGCTGCGACGTGCGCTCTTCGCTGCCGCGTTGCCGGCCTCCTTCCGCTGGAATCCGCAGCTGATCGCGTTCTACGGAAGGCTGACCGGAGCCGGCAAGGAGCACAAACGCGCCTTGATCGCGTGTGCCAGAAAGCTGCTGATCTTCGCCAATACAGTCGTCGCTCGCGGCACGCCCTGGCAGGAAAAATTGCCTGAAGTTGCCAGCATGCCAGCCACTTGATCGCGTTTCTTTGTTCGGCCGAAGCACCGTTTCTTCGTCCCGGCCTGCCGCCACAACGACGCCGCGCGCCGCGGCCGTCAAGGCTGGCCGTCGCTCTGCTCTCGCTCACACCCCGCTGCCGCCAGGCCACGCCTTGACGGCCGCAAGCGCGGCGTCATGCTCAAGGCAATCGGGGCGTCGCTTTAATGGTTGCTGCGAGAGTGGACGCTAGATCGCCTTAACCCACACCCGCAAGCCGTCGCGCGGCTTGGGGATCGGCCACATCTGCCAGTCCGGCTTGTAGCCCTCTTCCAGCGACACCTCGATGTTCTGCAAACAGTGCCGCGCGAAGCATTTCGCCTGCATGTAGGCGAAGTGCAGGCCGAGGCACATATGCGCGCCGCCGCCGAACGGGACCCATGCGAAGCGATGGCGGCCGCGCTGGGCCTCCTCGGTGAAGCGCATGGGATCGAAGCGGTCCGGCTCCGGCCAGATCTCCTTCATGTGATGCGTAAAGAGCGGATTGATGCCAACCGCGGTGCCGGCGGGGACCGCATAGCCCTTGAAGC
>JACPNZ010000026.1 GCA_016185245.1 Hyphomicrobiales bacterium
CCTCGCGCGCCACGCGCGTCACTTCGCCAGCAAATCCGTTGAGCTGGTCCACCATGGTGTTGATGGTGCTTTTCAACTCGGCGATTTCGCCCTTCACGGCGACGGTGATCTTGCGCGAGAGGTCGCCGCGCGCGACGGCCGTCGTCACCTCGGCGATGTTGCGCACCTGGGCGGTCAAGTTGCCCGCCATCGAGTTCACCGAGTCGGTGAGGTCCTTCCAGGTGCCGGCGACGCCGGGGACGTTGGCCTGGCCGCCGAGTCGGCCTTCGGTGCCGACCTCGCGGGCAACGCGCGTCACCTCGCCGGCGAAGCGGTTGAGCTGGTCGACCATGGTGTTGAGCGTTTCCTTCAACTGAAGGATTTCGCCGCGCACGTCGACCGTGATCTTGCGCGAGAGGTCGCCGCCAGCGATGGCGGTCGCCACCTCGGCGATCTTGCGCACCTGCCCGGTCAGGTTCGACGCCATAGAGTTCACCCAGTCGGTCAGGTCCTTCCAGGTGCCGCCGACGCCCGGCACTTGCGCCTGGCCGCCGAGCTTGCCTTCGGTACCGACTTCGCGCGCCACGCGCGTCACCTCGGCGGCGAACGCGTTGAGTTGGTCGACCATGGTATTGAGCGTGTCTTTCAGCTCGAGAATTTCGCCGCGCACGTCGACCGTGATCTTGCGCGAGAGGTCGCCGCGCGCCACGGCGGTCGCCACCTCGGCGATATTGCGGACCTGGCCGGTGAGGTTCGAGGCCATGGAATTGACCGAGTCGGTCAAATCCTTCCAGGTACCGGCAACGCCGCGCACCATGGCTTGACCACCGAGCTTGCCTTCGGTGCCGACCTCGCGCGCCACGCGCGTCACTTCGCCGGCGAACGCGTTGAGCTGGTCCACCATGGTGTTGAGCGTTTCCTTCAACTGCAGGATTTCGCCCGACGTGTTCACGGTGATCTTCTTCGACAGGTCGCCTTGCGCCACCGCGGTCGCCACTTCGGCGATGTTGCGGACTTGGCCGGTGAGGTTCGACGCCATCGAGTTGACGGTATCCGTCAAATCC
>JACPNZ010000020.1 GCA_016185245.1 Hyphomicrobiales bacterium
ATTCGGCGAGGTTGCGGGCGCCGACATAGCCCATCGCGGCGCGCAGGCCGCCGGCGAGCTGGTGCATGACGTTGGCAACCGGGCCCTTGTACGGCACCTGGCCCTCGATGCCTTCCGGCACCAGCTTGAGCGTGTCCTTGATGTCCTGCTGGAAATAGCGGTCGGCCGAGCCGCGCGCCATCGCGCCGACCGAGCCCATGCCGCGATAGGCCTTGTAGGAACGGCCCTGCCACAGAAACACTTCGCCCGGCGTCTCGTCGGTGCCGGCGAGCAGCGAGCCGACCATCGCGATGTCGGCGCCGGCGGCGAGCGCCTTGGCCAGATCGCCTGAATATTTGATGCCGCCGTCGGCAATCACGGGCACATTTGCTTTCTTCGCCGCTTCCACCGCATCCATGATCGCGGTGAGTTGCGGCACGCCGACGCCGGCGACGATGCGCGTGGTGCAGATCGAACCCGGGCCGATGCCGACCTTGACCGCGTCCGCGCCCGAATCGATCAGCGCCTGCGCGCCCTCTTTGGTCGCGATGTTGCCGGCGATGACCTGCACGGCGTTGGAAAGCCGCTTGATGCGGTTGACGGCTTCCAGCACGCGGGAGGAATGGCCGTGCGCGGTATCGACCACGATCAGATCGACGCCGGCATCGATCAGCAGTTCGGTACGCTCAAAGCCGCCCTCGCCGACGGTGGTCGCGGCCGCGGCGCGCAAGCGGCCCTGCGCGTCCTTGCAGGCCAAGGGATGCGCGACCGCCTTCTCCATGTCCTTGACGGTGATCAGGCCGACGCAGCGATACTGGTCGTCGACAACCAGCAGCTTTTCGATGCGATGCTTGTGCAGCATCCGCTTGGCTTCGTCCTGGCTGACGCCTTCGCGCACCGTGACGAGGTTTTCATGCGTCATCAATTCGGAGATCTTCTGGCGCGGGTCGGTCGCAAACCGCACGTCGCGGTTGGTGAGGATGCCGACCAGCTTTCCCGGCACGCCCTTGGAAGCGCCGGTGACGACGGGGATGCCGGAGAAGCCGTGATCGTTCATCAGCGCCAGCGCGTCCGACAGCATCGCATCGGGGCCGATGGTAAGCGGATTGACCACCATTCCGGATTCGTACTTCTTGACCTGC
>JACPNZ010000036.1 GCA_016185245.1 Hyphomicrobiales bacterium
AATGCCGCCACCCTCAGCGTCGCCATTCCCGATGCCAAGATCGCTGCCGAACTGGGCAAGGACGCGGCGCTGTCATCCGACGGCAAAGGCAACTGGTCGCTGACGCTCGCTCAAAAGCTGGCGCCCGGCGCCTATGATGTCGTGGCAACCGAAACCGCCAAGGATGGCCGCACGGCGAAGGATGCAAGCTCCGCCGAAATCTATGTAAAGGCTCCGCCGTCTCCACCGCCACCGCCCCCGCCCGAACTCAAGGTGCCGACGGTTGCGACCTTTACCGGCCAATCGAGTCCCAAGGCGATTACCGGCAGTTGGGACGAGGCCAATGCCACGGCCCTTAGCGTCGCCATTCCCGATGCCAAGGTATCCGCCGAGCTCGGCAAGGATCCCAACCTGATCTCGGACGGCAAGGGCCACTGGGCCCTGGTGCTGAAGCAGAACCTGGCACACGGCACCTACGACGTGGTGGTGACCGAAACCGCCAAGGACGGCCGCATGGCCAAGGATGCGAGCACCGGCGAGATCGTCGTCAAGGCAGCTCCCCCGCCGCCGTCTCCACCGCCGCCGCCGCCCTATGATTGCGTCGGCGTCCTCGCCAAGGTCAGCGCGACCTTCCCGATCCTGTTCGATTTCGCCGAGGAGAAACTGCATCCGCCCTATGACCTGTCGGTCAATCAGGCGGCGGCTCTTCTCAAGGATCCGCGCTGCGCCAGCCTCAAGGCGGAAGTCACCGGATACGCCGACTATTACGGCGGCCGTCTCTACAACGTGGCACTCAGCGTGCAGCGGGCCCAGGTGGTGGTCGATGCGCTGATCGCCGCCGGCGTCGATGGCTCGCGGCTCAGCGTCACCGGTCTCGGCAAATCGAACCCGCTCGACCCGTCGCACAACCGGCTGGCCCGGGCCAAGAACCGCCGGGTCGTCATCACCATCGTGAAATCGGAGTGAGGACCATGGACGAGCTCTTCAACTTTCACGATACCTGGTACGTTTTCGAGGCGAACTGGGTGTGGGTGCTGACGGCGCTCGCCGTCGGCATCTGGTTCGGCTGGAAGACCAGCGGCGACAACAGCCAGAAAAGCTGAGGAGCAGACGATGTCGCATTATGTTCTGGAACTCGCCATCTGGGTGCTCGGCGCCTATCTGATCGGCTGTTTCGTCGGCGCCGCGCTCCGCCGCATGTTCGCCAACAGCTCGGCCGCGGCACCTTAGGAAGCGTCGACGACCGCCAGCCAGTCGTTGATGGCGGCGATCGCCTCGGGCTCGTCGAGGAACGGCACGTGGCCGCGGTCCTTGACGGTGACGGCGGCAAGGCCTGTGTGCCGGCGCTGCATTTCGGCAACCGTCGTGGCACTCAGCAGTTCGGAATTGGCACCACGCACGATGAGCGCCGGCAGCGGCGCCACCTGGTCGAACATCTCCCATAGTTCCGGGGTCTTGCCGGCGACGATATCCTCCGTCGACGGAAAATTCCGCCCGAGGTCGGGATCGTAGTCGATGACCGGAATGCCGCCGGCGTCGCGGAACACCCGCCGGGCGAAGGCCTGCCAGGCCGCCTCGTCCAATCCCTCGATGCCTGGATTGGTCGCCTTGAGGGCCGCCACCGCCTCGTCCCAGGAGGCAAAGCGCGGATCGACCCCGAGATAACTCCGTATACGGAGCAATCCGCCGAGCTCGATCTTCGGGCCGATGTCGTTGAAGCAGATGCCGGCCAGCCGCTGCTTGGCCGTCGCCGCCATCGTCATGGCGACCAGGCCGCCGCGCGAGGTGCCGATGATGGCAACCCGGGCGATGCCGAGATGATCGATGAGCGCCAGGCTGTCGGCGGCCTCGACATCGGGCCGGTAGGTGGCGGGATCGGTGTAACCCGAGAGCCCGCGGCCGCGGAAATCGGCGCACACGACGCGCCGCCGGTCGGCCAGACGTTCCGCTACGGCAGCGAAATCCTTGGAATTGCGGGTTAGCCCCGGAAGGCAGAGAACCGGCGTCAGCCCGGCGCCGCCATAATCGCGGGCAAAGAGCGACACGCCGTCAGCCGATGTGTAGCGGACGTGGCGAAACTGCATCGCTATTCGCAGGCCGAGATCAGGTCGGCGATCGAGCCGCCGTTGCAATTGGGGCTGGCCCTCCGGTCGTCGGCACTTGCCGCCACCTTGATCGGTGTGGCGGACCCGCGCCCCAGATCGGCGCTCATCGGCCGCACCGTCGCTGGCGCCAGCCGCGACCTATAAACGTGGATGTTCTGCAGGACTTTCTGGACGTACTGGCGGGTCTCCTGGAAGGGGATCGATTCCACCCAGTCGATCGGATCGACCTTGCCGTCGCGCAGATCGCCATATTCGGCCACCCATTCGCGCGAGCGCCGGGGGCCGGCGTTGTAGGCAACCAGCGTCAGCACATAGGAGCCGCCATAATCGTCGATCAGGTCGCCGAGATGGGCGGCCCCCAGCTTCACGTTGTAGGACGGATCGCCGGTCAGCATGCCATTGCGATAGGAAAGGCCGTAGCGCTTGGCAATGAGGCGCGCCGTGGCCGGCATGATCTGCATCAGCCCCTGGGCCCCGACCGAGCTGCCCGCCATCGGATTGAACTCGCTCTCCTGGCGCGACAGGGCGAACACCAAAGCCCGTTCCACCGGCTTGCCGACCTGCTTCCAGTCGGGCAGCGCCTTCACCGGATAGCTCCACGAGCCGATGTCGATGTCGCGAAGTTCGGCGGCCTTGGCGAGCCGCACCACCAAAGTGGGTCCGCCGGCGTTCCAGGCGACGGTTGCCGCGGCATTCATCTCGTCGGTCGTGTCGAAGCGGTTGGCGAAGGACCATGGGAACATATAAAGGTCGTTCTTGCCGCCGGCCTTGGCCATGATCGCGAAGGCCCGCACCACCTCATCCCTGTCGATCTTGGCTTGTGCCGCCGGTGAGGGCGTGCCGCTGGAAATTTCTTCCGGCACCTTGCCGAGGCCGATCTGCTCGCGGGCCAGCTGGCCGTAGTAGATGGTGGAATATTGCGAAGCCTCGCGATAGGCCGACTTGGCATCGGCAGGACGCTTCAGCGCGGTGAAGGTGCGGCCGAGCCAGTACTTGGCCCGGGCCTTTTCGGTGCTCGTGCCGGCCAGCGTGTCGAGTTTCTGGAAATGGCCGAGCGCCTTCGCCGGGTCGTTGAGGGATCGCAGCGCCACCCAGCCGGCCAGGAATTCGCCCTCGATGGCGCCTTCGCCGGAGGAAAAGCCGTGCGAACGGGCGATTTGATAGGCGGCCTTGGCGGCCCCCGGGTGCGTCGGACCCACCGAATGGCGGGCGATGATGCGGCGCTCGGCCCACCAGGCGTTGACATCGCCGAGGACCGAAGGATCGGACGGGATGCCGACCAGTATGGCGCGGGCCTCGTCCCAGCGGTTGGCCCGGCGATAGTAACGGACCAAGGCATATTTCATCGGCAGCTGATTGCGCATCGCCGGCGGCAACTTGCCAAAGAGCTTGTCGGCGCCGGCCGGCCCGCGCAGCAGCTCCTTGGCGACGCTTGCCGCCTTCTGGTAGTCGGAGCCGAGGCCGCGCGCGGCTCTGACCGCGGCGGCGCCTTCACCGGCATAGATCAGCCGCCACATGCGGCTGCGATAGTCCTCGGGCCCGAGCAACGCCTTGAATTCCGAGCCGGCCTGCTTTTCGAGATCGGCGTCGAGGTTCGGATCGTTCCACGCGCCGCGCACCAGGAGTGCCGCGGTCGCCGCGTCGCCCTTGGCCAGCATGGCGCGGGCCAGCGCCAGCGCTCCTTCCGGCGTCTGCGGCTTGCGGTTGGCGAAATGGCCGAGGATCACTGCGGCCGGCTCGTTGTTGGTGTAGAGGGTGCGCTCGGCCCGCTTGATCAGCGCTTCGCTGAGCGGCCAGTTGGGTGCCGCGTCAAGGAAATTCATGATCCGGGCATAGCCCGCTTCCTTGGACTGATCGCGGAGATAGATAAGCTCGACCAGCTTGGCCGCCGCCGGGTCCTTGGAGCGCTCGGCGGTGGTTCCCGCCTCGACGAACTTGCCGGCCAGCGCCAGCTTGGCCGCCTGTACCGCCAGGCTGGAAGCCTCCGGCTCGGCATGGGCGGCACGAATCGCCAGTGCGGCCAGTGGAACCACCGTCCCGCCGAAACCTAGAAAAGCCAGCAATGTCAGCCTGAGGAGCCGCGACCGCACCATCCACCACCACACTCTTCAATGCCCCGAATGGCGCTATTTGGCGATTGCGTCAATCCCGTGGCTCCCGCCCGAGAGCGCTTGCCGGTGCCAGCTCGAGCGTCTATTGTGCCGCGCCGAACCAGGGCGAGGCCGGCCGTCACGATATGGCCCCGATGGTTTCCAAGTCATTACCGGAGAGTACGCCCGTGACCTTCAGAGGATCGAATCCCGCCCTTATCACGCCGATGAAGAACGGCGAAGTGGACGAGGTGGCGTTCCGCAAATTCGTCAACTGGCAGATCGGCGAGGGCAGCCACGGCGTGGTGCCCGTCGGGACCACCGGCGAAAGCCCGACGCTGAGCCCCGAAGAGCACAAGCGGGTGATCGAGATCTGCATCGAGGAGGCGAGAGGCCGGGTACCGGTAATCGCCGGCACCGGTTCCAACTCGACCGCCGAGGCGATCGAATATACCGTCCACGCCAAGGAGGCCGGCGCGGATGCGGCACTCGTCGTCGTTCCCTATTACAACAAGCCGACCCAGGAGGGGCTCTATGCCCACTTCCGGGCGATCGCCAAGGCCGTCGACATTCCGATCTTCGTCTACAACGTACCGGGCCGCACCGTCGCCAATATCTCGGTCGAGACGCTCGCCCGCCTGGCCCACGACTGCCCCAACATCGTCGGCACCAAGGACGCCTCTGCCGACTTGACCAGGCCCTCGCGCCAGCGGCTTGCCTCGGGCAAGGAGTTCATCCAGCTCTCGGGCGAGGATGGAACGGCCTTGGGCTTCAATGCCCATGGCGGGGTGGGCTGCATTTCAGTGACTGCCAATGTGGCGCCACGGCTGTGCTCCGAATTCCAGGAGGCGACGCTGCGCGGCGATTATGCCGCGGCACTGACGCTCCAGGACCGGCTGATGCCGCTGCACCATGCGCTGTTTGTCGAGACCAGCCCCGGCCCGATCAAATATGCCGCAAGCCTCCTCGGTATCTGCGAGGCGGAAGCCCGCCTGCCCATGGTGCCGGTCTCGGAGGCGACCAAGAAGACGGTGCGCGAAGCGATGATCCACGCCGGACTGTTGAACTGAGATGTCGTCGAAGGCCGGCGGCGCCAAGGCGCCGCGCAAGGAGTCAGGCATCAAGGTGATCGCCGACAACCGGCGGGCCCGCCATGACTATGAGATCATGCAGACTTTCGAGGCCGGCATCGAGTTGAAGGGCTCCGAAGTCAAGTCGCTGCGCGGCGGCCGCACCAATTTGGCCGAGGCCTATGCGGCGATGAAGGCGGGCGAGTTGTTTCTGATCAACTCCAACATCCCCGAATACCGCGAGGCCAATCGCTTCAACCACGAGCCGAAGCGGCCGCGCAAGCTCTTGCTGCATAAGAAGGAGATCGCCAAGCTCGCCTCGGGCGTGCAGCGCGACGGGCTGACCATCGTGCCGCTGAAGATGTTTTTTAATCCCCGCGGCCGCTGCAAGGTCGATATCGCACTGGCCCGCGGCAAGAAGCTGCATGACAAGCGCGAGGCGCTCAAGGAACGCTCCTGGGACCGCGAGCGGGCGAGACTGATGCGGGAGAAGGGCTGAGGTGTTCTATCTGGTCGGACGACGCTTGCCGGACGTGATGCTGCCGGCGACCTCGGGAATGGCGGTGAGCCCGGCGCGGCTCGACGGGCCGGCGGTCATTTTCTGCTATCCGTGGACCGGCAGGCCGGGTCACGCCGATCCGCCGCACTGGGACGAGATCCCCGGCGCCCATGGCTCGACCAGGCAGGCAATCGCCTATTCGGAAGCCTATGGGACATTCCGCCGCTTGGGCGTGAAGCTGTTCGGGTTGAGCCTGCAGGAGATCGCCTGGCAGCAGGAGTTCGTCCGCCGCAACTCGATCGGCTTCAGGTTTTTGTCCGACGCCGAGCGCAAATTCTCCGGCAAGCTCGGCCTGCCGCGGATCGAAACCGGCGGCGTCGACTATCTCCAGCGCCTCACTTTCGTCACCCAGGACGGCGTCATCACCCACGTGCGCTTTCCGGTGCCCGACGCCGAACGCGATGCCGCCGAAGTGTTGGCGATGTTTGTTGCGTGAGGGGCAGAGGCACACACGGCGCTTGATCCTAGCAGGGCACCACTATTGAATTGAATGCACTGTCACCGTAATTTCACCGTAATTCCCGTAATTACCGTAATTCTGTCACCGTAATTCGTAAGGGATGGGAGGCTTGTGTGCAGAAGAGAATTGAATGCAGTGGCACCGTAATTCCTGGTAGTTTCTGGCACCGTAATTCGATAACTCCCGCTGTCACCGCAATTGCGTAACGGTTTTTGCAAGGACTTCCATCTCCACCCTCATAGCCATCAAGTCTGCGACCAGCACCTCTTCCTGCCTTCCAGTCAACAAGAGCGTCGCTTGGCACATTTGCCTTAGCTGCTCGTCGTCGAACGGCCAGTTTTCTAGCTCGACCAGGGCGGGATGGGGTATTTTATGGCTCATTTGAATTCCGGTAGTAGAGGGCTACATTTTGACGACTCTTAGTAAATCTTCTATTACCGTTTCGGCCTCTATGACGAATGACGTTGCCGGTGAAGAGCTATTCGTGCTGGAGCGGTTGCTACGGCAACGCGCTATTTGGCTGTCAATGTTGGTGAGGAGATTCGCTACCCTCGGGTCACTGGAATCGGAAATTCTCATCCGCAGGGACTCCGAGTGTTCCAAGAGAGCCGCCTCTTCCACTGCTTTGTAGGATGATAGCAGATGGGTGATTGCATTCGTGTGGTCAGGCAAGAAAAGAATTCGAGAAAGTGACGCACAACGTTTTGTACATTTTAGAAGCTCCCCACCAGCCTTTAGTTCACCTATCGCGCCAATGAGCCAATGAATGTATCGGCCAAGTTCGAATGGATCATTCATCTGGTTCGGCAGCCAGTCGATTGGGACGAGGGGCGCCTCCTGTGCCGCAAAAGTCTGCACCAATGCCGCCGACTTCCCTTGGTGGTCTATGGCGATTATCTTGTCTGTTGCCTCGAGGACGCCGAATGACGGGGCGGAAGTTATGTAATTGATTTTGACGTTTGCGCCCTGTGAGTGATTTCGCAGAAGCGCAGTTTCGAACTGCTCTATTGTCGGCCTCTCTTGGTTGGAAGGCAGAAGCCACTCCTCTTTCCCTAGATTGATTGAAAGGCATACGATATCTTCAGTTCCGCTGATAGCCTCCGTGAATCTGCGCGTTGTGATTGGGCTATGAAGGGGGATGTATTCGCAGAAGTCTACGTCTCCGACATCACCAAAAATAGATCGAATCACATTGCTACCGCCAAGACATATCGTCGATTCAGATGAGGTTCGAATCCTACGCGAAAGGGCCCAGATGTCGCCTAGTTGATCTCTTTCGAGGAAAACAGGCAAGACATGAAATGGCACTCGCACCATCATCGGAGGGTCAAATTTCATGAGATAGCCAGGATGGTCCCTGTCGGCGGTCCATCCAGCAAAAAACGGCTCGTGCAGTCGGGCAGCTGTTGAAAGAGTCTTTGTGAGACCCTTGGCTAATACGGCTCGGAGCTGGCTCTTTTCTCCTCCATCCCGATTTGACTGATAGTAGTCCAGGCACGCAAGAAAGATCTTGGACAGGGATTTGTCTAGGCCTTCGACCATTGATATCTTTGTCGCCCCGCTATCGAAGGTCCAAATCGATGGCCCCTCTGCATTTTTGGTTGGACGTTAGGGCAACTTTTGTTCCACTCAAAGCCAATAATTTAAATTACGGTGAAATTACGGTGACAGTGCATTCAATTCCAACAAGGTGATTGCGTCTCCATAGACCCCACTGCCCAGCCGCTACGCCAATTCTCTCTCGATCCTCGTCCACTCCTCGACGCTGCGCGCCACTGGCGTGGCCACATGCTGGCGGAAGGACGGGCGTTCCTTGATTGTATCGAACCATTCGGCGAGGTGGCCGTGTTCGGCGATTGGATGACCCAGGCCGGTGTAGCGCCACATCAGCGCCCCCATTACGATGTCGCCGAAACTGAAATCCTCGCCGGCAAACCAGTCGTGGCGGGCGAGATGGGCATCGGCGATGGCGAGAGCGGGTGCAAGCTTGGCGTGGGCCTCGGCCACCGCAGCAGGCGAGCGTTTATCGGGAGGCAACCGGGCGGTGTTGAAGAAGAGGGTGGTGACCGGGGCATAGACGGTCGACTGCTGCCATTCCATCCATTGCTCGGCGGCCGCCAGCGCCTTGGGTTCGGCTGGCCGCAGCACGCCGGCCCGGTAGCGCGCCGCGAGATAGCGCACGATGGCATTCGATTCGAACATGGTGATGTCGCCGTCGAGAATGACTGGAATGAGGCCATTGGGATTCATCCGCAGGAAATCGGCGTCGCGGTTGCCGCCGAAACTGCCGCCGACGGTTTCGCGCGAGAACGGCAGGTCGAGCTCGCCCAAGGTCCACAGGACCTTCTGGACATTGATCGAACTGCGCCGGCCCCAGACCCTGATCATCGCAAGCACTCCCTGTGACAGGCGATCATGCGATGAACGGAGACCAAAAGCAAAGGCCCGGAGCGTTATCCGGGCCTTGCCGTTTGCAGGGTTGTGGGGCCCCCGCGTCAGTTGGCGGCGGTGGCCGAGGCGAGATACTTGACCGGATCGAGGGCGGTCGCACCACGGCGCACTTCGAAGTGCAGCTGCGGGCTCGACACCGAGCCGGTCTGGCCGGCCTTGGCGATGACATCGCCGCGCTTCACCGTGTCGCCGCGCTTGACGAACAGTTCCTTGGCGTGGGCGTAGGCGGTGACGAAGCCACCCTCGTGGCGGATGAGGATCAGATTGCCGTAACCTTTAAGCTCGTTGCCGGCATAGGCCACGACACCGCTCTCGGCCGCACGGATCGAAGTTCCCTCCGGCACGGCGATGTTGATGCCCTCGTTCTTGAGGCCGTTGGGCTTCTCGCCGAAGTTGGAGATCACTTTGCCGCGCACCGGCCAGCGCATGCCCATGACGCCCGGCTCGGCCGTGGCGACGGTAGTGTTGGCGGGTGCGGCCGAGGGATCGCTCTGACCGCTGCCTGCCGTCTGGGTGGCCGGCTTGGCCTCCGCCGTTTGGATCGGCTTGGCGGGTTGTTCGGTCACCGTGCCTTGATCGTTCTGGGCGAGTGTTGCCTCGCTGTTGGTGCCGGTCTTGGCCGGCGCCTTGCTCTTGAGCGCCACGGTGGCCGAAGTGCCGCCGGGAATTTTCAGCGACTGGCCGATCCGCAGGCTCGCAGTGCGCTTGAGGCCGTTGGCGTCGGCGATGGCCTTAGCCGGAACGCCGTATTTGCGGCTGAGCGAAGAAAGCGTATCGCCGGAGGCAACCGCGTGGGTCGTGGCGGCGCCGGCACTCTTCTTGTGGGTCGCGGGTGCCGCCTGGGCCGTGGTGCTGCCTGGAATGCGCAGCACCTGGCCGGTCTGCACCGCATAGGGGGGCTTCAGGCCATTGGCGCGGGCCAGTTCGGCAACCGTCAGGCCATTGGCCTTGGCGACGCCATAGAGCGTCATGCCGGGAACGATGGTGACCTTGCCGTCATCGCCGGCAGTTGGCGCCTCGCTGGCGGCGACTTGCGGAACTAGCGGCGCCTTGTAGGCGGGCGGGCGATTGCTGGCGCTGTAGTCGTAGCCGCCAACCTGATTGCCGGTCTGGGCCGAGGCCAGGGGCTTCGAGGTGATCGCATCCTCGCCGGCATTGGCCTGCTGCTGCTTCGGCACCGAGGCGGTATAGACCGGATCGGCATCCGACGGATTTTGCGCGAAGCGCTCGAAGGACTGGGAACAACCGGCGAGCAACAAGGATGCCGCGGCCGTGACAAGATAGCGCGCCTTGAAGAAACCCTTTGCGCCGCGGGGGAGGAAGGTAGTCATACGCGAACTCCACAACAAACCGACTGAGCGATAATGGCTTGTTTAGGTTAAGGGTTGGTTATTCGCCGGGACCTTGCGGAAGGGATTTGCCGGCCCGCCTACTCGACCGCTACCAGTGCCCCGATCGCCACCCGGTTATAGAGATCGATCACTTCCTCGTTCATCAGGCGGATGCACCCCGACGACATCGCCTTGCCGATGCTTTGCGGGTCGGTGGTGCCGTGGATGCGGTATTCGGTATTGCCGATATAGATGGCGCGCGCCCCCAGTGGATTGTCGGTTCCTCCGGGCATGAAGGCGGGAATATAGCGGCCCTTGGCCGCCTCGCGCTCGATCATCACCTGGGGCGGGCGCCAGTCGGGCCATTCGGCCATGCGCGACACCCGGTTGACCCCGGACCATTCGAAGCCCTCGCGGCCCACCCCCACCTGGTATTCGATCGCCTGGCCGCTGCCCAGGACATAATAGAGCCGGCGCATCGCGGTGCGCACGATGATGCTGCCGGGCGGATAGGCCGTCTCGAAGGCGACGGTGCGGTGGCCGGTCGAATTGGCCGATGGGCGCCGGAAGAAAGAGAAGGAGGTGGGCGCCCGGGCCGTCAGGCCGCCATAGACCTGGAAGGTGCTGGGCGCGAACACCAGCTTGCCGGCCACGGCTGGAATGGGGGCCAGGACCACGCAAAGCACGGCCCCGACCCGAACGCACAGACTGAAACGCATACGCCTACCACCTTGGCGCGTTTTGGGCGCGCCACGGCGGGCGACAATGGCCGCGCCCGGTTAATTCCCGCTTAAATTTCCGCACCCTGGCGGGTGCCGGTGAGGCGTTGCAGCAGCTCGGCCGCGGTCACCTTGAGGAGCGGGTGGCGCCAGCCGGGGGCGATCTCCGCCAGGGGCTTCAAAACGAAGATCCGTTGGGCGATGCCCGGATGGGGCAGGGCAAGGCTCGATGGCGGCCGGCGCCTGAGGCCGTGGTAGTCAATGAGATCGAGATCGAGGCTGCGCGGGCCCCAGCGCGATCCTCGCCTTCTCCCTGCGGCGCGCTCCAGGGCATGGAGCCGGCGCAGCAAGGCCTCGGGCGGCAGATGGGTATCGATGACGCAAACGGCATTGACGAAGGCGCCCTGGTTGAGCCTGCCGAAGGGCGCCGAGACGAGAAGCCGCGAGGCGGCCACCAGGCGGGTCGGTCCCCGGTCCAGCTCCGCCAGGACACGCTGCACCGCAGCGCGGGGCGAGCCCCACGGCCCATGGCGATTGCTGCCCAGTGCCACGACGATCATGAATTCTCTTGAGCCTCCAGAAGCGGCGGAATAGAACCTCGCTCATACTCTAGATGGAGATTTCAGCGATGCAGTTTTATCAGGACGAGCGCGTAGCTCTGTTCATCGACGGCGCCAACCTCTATGCCACCGCCAAGACGCTCGGCTTCGATATCGACTACAAGCGGCTTCTCGGTTTCTTCCGCAAGCGCTCGCGCCTGTTGCGGGCAATCTACTATACGGCGTTGCTCGATGATGCCGAGTATTCGCCGATCAAGCCCTTGATCGACTGGCTCGACTACAACGGTTACCGGGTGGTGACCAAGCCGGCCAAGGAATTCACCGATAGCCTCGGCCGCCGCAAGATCAAGGGCAATATGGATATCGAGCTGGCGATCGACGTGATGCAACTGGCCGACAGTCTCGATCACATCGTGCTGTTTTCCGGCGACGGCGATTTCCGCTCGCTGGTCGCCGCCGTGCAGGCCAAGGGCCGCCGCGTCACGGTGGTCTCGACGTTGACCACCAGGCCGCCGATGGTCGCCGACGATTTGCGCCGCCAGACCGACCAGTTCATCGACCTGGCCGATCTCCGCGACGAGATCGGTCGCGATCCGGCCGAGCGCGAGCAGCGCCAGCGCGAGCGCTATGTGGCGCCGCCGCCCAAGGAAAGCTTCGAGGACTTCGCCGACATCTGATGGCGGTCGAGACCGATCCCGCCCGCGACTGCCCGCTGTGCCCGCGCCTCGTCGCGTTCCGCCTGGCCCATCGGCAAGCCGAGCCCTCCTGGCACAACGCACCGGTTGCCTCCTTCGGCGATCCCCGGGCCAGACTGTTGATCGTCGGTCTGGCGCCGGGCCTGCGCGGCGCCAATCGCACCGGGCGGCCGTTCACCGGCGACCATGCCGGCGAACTCCTCTACGGCACGCTCCTTCGCTTCGGCTTTGCCAAAGGAGAATTCCGCGCCGATCCCGCCGACGGTCTCGAACTTGTCGGCACCCGGGTCACCAATGCGGTGCGCTGCGTGCCGCCGGAAAACAAGCCGACGCCCACCGAGATCAGGATCTGCAATCGTTTTCTGGTGGCGCAGTTTGCGGAACCGACCGGCCTCCGCGCCGTGGTGGGGCTCGGCCGCATCGCCCATGACGCGGTGCTGGTGGCCTTGGGCATGACGCGCAGCCGCTTTGCTTTCGCCCATGGCGCTGCCCACGACCTCGGGCGTTTGCGGCTCTTCGACAGCTATCACTGCTCGCGCTACAACACCAATACCGGGGTGCTGACGCCCGCCATGTTCGAAGCGGTGTTCGCCAGGGTCAAAGATTTTCTCGGCTAGACCTCAGGTCTCGATCGCTTTGCCCAGTCTCCCGGCGAGGTCGATGATGAACTGCCAAGCGACCCGGCCCGAGCGGCTACCGCGGGTGGCCGACCATTCGATGGCTCCGGCGCGCAAGTTCTGCGGATTCGCGTCAAGTCCGAAGTGTTTGGCGTAACCCTCTATCATTTCAAGATATTCGTCCTGCGAGCAATTGTGGAATCCGAGCCACAACCCGAACCGGTCGGAGAGCGACACCTTCTCCTGCACGGCTTCCGACGGGTTGATCGCGGTCGAGCGTTCGTTCTCGATCATGTCGCGCGGCAGGAGGTGCCGGCGGTTCGAGGTGGCATAGAGGATCATGTTGGCGGGCCTGCCCTCGATGCCGCCGTCGAGCGCCGCTTTCAGCGACTTGTAGGAGGTATCCTCGGCGTCGAAGGAGAGATCGTCGCAGAACACGATGAAGCGGAAATTGGGCGCCCCGCGGATCACCGCCATCAGGGCGGGGAGCGTCTCGATGTCCTCGCGGTGAATTTCGACGATCTTCAGCTTGCCGCCCTCGCTGGCATTGACCGCCGCATGGGCCGCCTTGACCAGCGACGACTTGCCCATGCCGCGCGCGCCCCAGAGGAGGGCATTATTGGCGGCCGCACCTCGGGCAAAGCGCATGGTGTTCTCGACCAGGATGTCACGGGTGAGGTCGATGCCCTTAAGGAGCGACAGATCGACACGGTTCACCCGCGCAACCGGGGCAAGGGCGCGTTCCTCGGCGTTCCAAACGAAGGCGTCGGAGCGGCCGATATCGGGGGCAGGGGCCCTCGGTGGCGCCAGCCGTTCTAGGGCCGCGGCGATGCGTTCGAGCCGGTCCTTGTCGGTTTCTTGCGCCATATGAGCCTCTTAGCGGCTCCCTTGCGGGTGGTAAAGCAGCGCCAATCCATCGGTTGCAATAGGGCGGGCCGTCGCTATATTCCGCCCAACTCAGAACGGGAGAGACTTCGTGTTCATTTCGACCGCCTTCGCCCAGGCTGCCAGCGGATCACCGGGCTTGCAGGACACGTTCACCCAGCTGATCGTTCCGCTCATTCTCATCATTCCGCTCTTTTGGTTCCTGCTGATCCGGCCTCAGCAGAAGAAGATGAAAGATCACCAGGAGCTGCTCAAGAAGATTTCCCGCGGCGACACGGTGGTGACGAGCGGTGGGCTGATCGGCAAGGTCACCAAGGTGGTCGACGACCACGAGTTGCAGGTCGAGATCGGCGAAAACGTCAAGATCCGACTGCTGCGCTCCGGGGTAACCGAGGTGCGCGCCAAGGGCGAGCCGGTCAAGGCCGACGGCAAGTGATCGCGGCCTGACAGATCATGCTGCATTTCGCCCGCTGGAAGTCCTTCGCCATCATCGGTTCGGTGCTGCTTGCCATGGTGCTGGCGCTGCCCAATATCCTGCCGCCGGCCTGGAACCAGCAACTGGCCAGGTTCTCCGTCACCTCCGGCCTCCGGCCGATGACCCTCGGCCTCGACCTGCAGGGCGGGTCCAACGTGCTCCTCGAAGTCGACCGTAACGATCTCCGGGACAAGCTGTCGCAGCAGCTGGTCGGCGACATCCGTGCCGCCCTCCGTGAGGCCAAGATCGGCTACAGCGGCATCAATCGCTCCGGCAACGGCGTCACCGTGCGGGTGAGCAATCCCGCCGATGTCGAGCGCGCCAGGGTGGAACTGAAGAAGCTCGAGCAGCCCGTCGAGTCCAGCCTGTTCGGATCGGGCAGGGACTTCAATACCTTCGACCTAGCCCAGCAGGACCAGCAGTTCACTCTCGCGTTCTCGGAGGGCGGTCTCGACAGCAAGATCGGTTTGGCCATCAGCCAGGCGATCAAGATCGTCGAAAGCCGCATCAACGGCATCGGCGTTGCCGAGGCCGTCGTCCAGCAGCAGGGCAAGGACCGCATCGTGGTGCAGCTGCCGGGCGTCCAGGACCCCGACCGGGTCAAGGGCGTGATCGGCCGCACCGCCAAGCTGACCTTCCAGCTGGTCTGCGAGAGCCAGCCCACGGCACAAGGCCAGGTGCCGCCGCCCGACTGCAAGTCGTTGCCGACCAAGGATTCGAAGCTTCCGCCGCAGATGTGGGTGCAGACCTCGAGCCGGGCGACCGTCGACGGCGCCGACCTGACCGATGCCAAGGGCGCCTTCGACCAGAACAACCAGCCGGTGGTGTCGTTCCGCTTCAACAGCAAGGGGGCCGAGCGCTTCGGCCGGCTGACCCGCGAGAATGTCGACAAGCCCTTTGCCATCGTTCTCGACGATCTGATCGTTAGCGCGCCCCGCATCAACGAGCCGATCCTCGGCGGCCAGGGTCAGATCTCCGGCAATTTCACCGTCCAGGAAACGACCGACCTCGCCATCGTGCTACGTTCGGGAGCGCTTCCCGCCAAGCTGACCATCGTCGAGGAACGAACCGTCGGCCCCAGCCTTGGCTCCGACTCGATCCGCGCCGGCTTCAACGCCGCCGTCATCGGCCTGGTTCTGGTGATGGTGTTCATGGTGGTGGCCTATGGGCTCTTCGGCCTGTTCGCCAATGTGGCGCTGCTGATCAATCTGATCATGCTGGTAGCGATTATGTCGGTCGTCGGCTTCACGCTGACACTCCCCGGCATCGCCGGCATCGTGCTCACCATGGGCATAGCGGTCGATTCCAACGTCATCATCTTCGAGCGCATGCGCGAGGAATGGCGCAACGGCCGCACCGCGATCAGTTCGATCGAGACCGGATTCCGCTCGGCCTTCGCCACCATTTTCGATTCGAACTTTACCGCTTTCATCGCCGCGGTAGTGCTGTTCGGCGTGGGCTCGGGCCCGGTCAGGGGCTTTGCCGTCACCCACGCCATCGGCATCATGACCACCGTCTATACGGCCTACACCGTCACCCGCTTCATCGTCGCCTATTGGGCGCGCCATACCAGACCCAAGGAGGTTCCGCTCTGAGAGCGGACGAGCGCCATGGCCTATAGACCCATTCGCTTCATTCCCGACGACACCAAGATTCCGTTCATGCGGCTCTCCCGCTTCGGCTTCTTCGTTTCGGGATTGCTCTCCCTCGCGGCGGTCTTGCTGTTCGTCTTCGTCGGCCTCAACTACGGTGTCGATTTCAAGGGCGGCACGGTGCTCTCCATCCGCACCGCCCAACCCGCCAACATCGAAGAGCTGCGCGGCAAGATCGATACCCTGGGCTTCGGCGGCGCCGAGATCCAGGAATTCGGTTCGCCCAACGACGTGCTGATCCGGCTTCCGGCGGTCGAAGGCGGCGACAAGGCCCAGCAGGATGCCGTCGCCAAGGTCAAGGAAGCGCTGGGCCCCGGCATCGAATTCCGTTCGGTCGAGGTAGTGGGGCCCAAAGTCTCGGGCGAATTGACCGAGCAAGGCATCATCGCTGTGGTCACCGCCATCATCGCCATCATGATTTATGTGTGGTTCCGCTTCGAATGGCAGTTCGCCATGGGGGCGGTGCTGTCGCTGTTGCACGACGTGCTGATCACTATCGGCCTGTTCGCCTTGCTGCGAATCGAGTTCAACCTGCAGATCATCGCCGCAATCCTCACCATCGTCGGCTATTCGCTGAACGATACCGTGGTGGTCTTCGACCGCACCCGCGAATACTTACGCAAGTACAAGTCGATGCCCCTGGCCGACCTGATCGACTTCTCGCTCAATTCGGTCTTGCCCCGAACCATCCTCACCTCGGTCACCACCATGCTGGCGCTGATCGCGCTCTATGTGTTCGGCGGCGAAGTCTTGCGCGGCTTCACCTTCACCATGATCTGGGGCGTCATCGTCGGTACCTATTCGTCGATCTTCATCGCCTCGCCGGTTCTGATCCTGCTCGGCACGGTGCGCGAGAACGTCAAGCAGGGCGCCAAGGCGGCGGTGGCCGCCAGGCCTTGACCGCCTTCTTTCCGGGAAGACCGCAGATCGACGCCTATGGTGCCGGCGGATTCCGCTTCGCCGGAATGTCGCATCGGGGAAACATCCTGGCACTGCCCAGCGGCGTCCATGGCTGGGATGCCGATGGCGATGCGCTGATGCCTGCCGATTTCGCCGCTGTCTTCGCCCAGAAGGACGCCATCGATCTTCTGCTGCTCGGCACCGGCCATGCCATGCGCCGCCCGCCGAAGGACGTGTGCCAGGCCTTCGCCGCGCGCGCCATCATGCTCGATTGCATGGATACGGGAGCAGCGGTTGCCACCTACAATCTACTGTTGGGCGAGAAGCGCAAGGTCGCCGCGGCGCTCGTCGCCGCCCCATGACGGAAGCGGCCCTGTACTGCGCCGGTCTGGTGCGCCTCGCCGACCGGGATCGCTACCTCGCCAGTCTCTTTGCCCCCAACGACAGGCGTACCGCACTTCTCGCCCTCTATGCCTTCCATGCCGAGATCGCTCGGGTACGCCAACAGGTGAGCGAGCCGCACATCGGCGAAATCCGCCTGCAATGGTGGCGCGATACGATCGAGGCGATCTATGGCGGCGAGAACGTCGCCCATCCGGCGGCCGAGGAACTGGCCCGCGCCATAGCCATGGCGCAGCTTCCCAAGGCCCCGCTCATCGCCCTGATCGATGCCTCGGCCTTCGATCTCTATGACGATCCAATGCCCGATATGGCGGCGCTTGAGGGTTATCTCGGCGAAACCTCTTCGGCATTGATCCAGATGGCGGCGCTGGTGCTGGCGGGACCGGCGGCGCGGCATTGCGCAACCGCCGCCGGGCTTGCCGGAGTTGCATCGGGGATTGCCAACCTGCTGCGTGCCGGGCGCGGCCGGACTCATTTGCCGAAATCCATGGATGTTGCGGCGGCGATAGAACATGGACGAAGGCGGCTCGCCGAGGCACGGGCACTGCCGATTCCACACGAAGTGCTGCCCGCCTTTCTCCCGGCTGGCCTTGCCGATCTGACCTTCGATCGCGCCGCCAGGCTTGGCGAGAGGGCCCGCCGCCAGCCCATCGCCATTTCACCATTGCGCCGCCAGCTGCGGCTGTGGTGGATGGCGCGCCGCGACAGATTCTGAGCTATTCCGCGGCAAGCGCTGCGGGTCCGCCGAACCAGTGTTCGAAATCGGCGATCGCCCGTGCGGTGTAGGCGCGCTTGCGGGCCACTGCCTTTTCCGAATGGTTGAGGCGCTTGCCCTTGATCTTCCTGGGTGCCGCGACCGGCGGGAACAGGCCGAAATTGACGTTCATCGGCTGGAACGAGGACCCGCGATGGTCGGTCGTCTCGATATGGCCGCCGGTGATGTGGTTGAGCAGCGCCCCATGGGCCGTGGTGACGGGCGGCGGAACGAAGATTTCGCCGGTGCGCTCGGCCGCCGCCATGCGCCCCGCCAAGAGCCCCATGGCGGCACTCTCCACATAGCCTTCAACCCCGGTGATCTGGCCGGCAAAGCGCAGGCGCGGATCGGCCCTGAGCCTCAGGCGCTCGTCCAGTACCTTCGGGCTGTTCAGGAAGGTATTGCGATGCAGCCCACCGAGCCTGGCGAACTCGGCCTTTTCGAGGCCGGGGATCGAACGGAAAATTCGCACCTGCTCGGCATATTTTAGCTTGGTCTGGAAGCCCACCATGTTGAAGAGCGTTGCCAGCTTGTTGTCCTGGCGCAGTTGCACCACCGCATAGGGCTTGTCGCCGGGGCGATGGGCATTGGTGAGGCCGCGCGGCTTCATCGGACCGTGGCGCAGGGTCTCGGGCCCGCGCTCGGCCATCACCTCGATCGGCAGGCAGCCGTCGAAATAGGGCGTCGATTTCTCCCACTCCTTGAAATCGGTCTTGGCGCCATCGATCAGGGCACGGACGAAATCCTCGTATTGCTCACGCGACATGGGGCAGTTGATGTAATCCTTGCCGGTGCCGCCGGGGCCCTGCTTGTCGTAGCGCGACTGATACCACGCCACACCCATGTCGATCGACTCGCGATGGACGATTGGCGCGATGGCATCGAAGAAGGCGAGGTCGGCCTCGCCGGTCAACTCCCGCACCGCTTGCGCCAGCCCCGGCGAGGTCAAGGGGCCGGTGGCGACGATGACACTGTCCCACGAGGCCGGCGGCAGCCCCGCCACCTCGCCCCGCGCGATCTCGATCAGCGGATGGGCCTCGAGTGCCGCCGTCACCGCTTGCGAGAACCCGTCGCGGTCGACCGCAAGGGCGCCGCCGGCCGGAACCTTGTGGCGGTCGGCCATGGCCATGATCAGGGAAGAAGCCCGCCGCATCTCGGCATGCAGAAGCCCCACGGCATTCTGCTCGGCATCGTCGGAGCGGAAGGAGTTGGAACAGACGAGTTCGGCCAGCCCGGCGGTCTTGTGGGCTTCGGTAACAACTTCCGGCCGCATCTCGTGCAGCACCACGGCAACGCCCGCTTCCGCCGCCTGCCAGGCCGCTTCCGAACCCGCCATGCCGCCGCCGATGATATGGATGGGATCTGTCATGGCGCGGGGGTTAGCACGGGGCGGGACAAGCCACAAATCGCAGGCTTGTTCCTATCCCGCCGCTTTCTTGCCACCGCCCTTGCCGTTCTTGCCGCCGCCCTGTTGTCGACCGGCGATCCTCGCTTCGCGCTTGAGCTGCTGTTCCTCGCGGATTTCGGAAATCCGGTCGCTCCACACCTTCTGCATGGCGATGAAAGTGAAGGCGCCGGACCAGCTGATGAGAGTGAGGCCGTTGAGCGCCTCGCCGGCGGCAATCAGCCTTGTCTCGCCCACCGGCAGAATGTCGCCATAGCCCACCGCCGTGAAGGTCACGGCGGAATAATAGAAATAGGCAAATGTATCGAGGTTCTTTTCATCGGCGAATTGCCCGACATGAAACACCAGATCGGCGGCCATGTAGCCCAGTGCGTAGAAAGCGATTTCGACCACATGCAGGCTGAGCAGCAGCATCACGATGAGAACCAGTCCCACCCGCGGGCGATCGACGAACCAGCGCATGTAGCGGCGCATGTACCACAGGCCTTCCATGTGGATCATGACCGTTACCACGCACATGACCAGGACGATCAGCGTTGCGATCAGCACGTAACCTTCCTCATGGCCTGCGGCAGGTCCCTCTCCCGGCAGCCGGCCGAACCAACGCACGGGCTTGCGCCGCCTTGTAGCAGGGTTCAAGAAGCCCGCAAGGAGGAACCGCCATGCCACCCGTCCTCGCCGACATCGCCGCCGAACTCGATGCGATCAGGGCCCAGTCCCTATGGAAGACCGAACGCCCCATCCTGACGCCGCAGGAGCCGCACATCAGGGTGGCCGGCGGCCGCGAGGTCTTGAATTTCTGCGCCAACAACTATCTGGGGCTCGCCGACCACCCGGCGCTCATCACGGCGGCCAAGGAAGCACTCGACAGCCACGGCCTCGGCATGGCCTCGGTCAGATTCATTTGCGGCACCAGCGACCTGCATTTGGCGCTCGAAAGGCGCATTGCCGACTATCTGCATATGGAGGACTCGATCCTCTTCGCCGCCTGCTTCGACGCCAATGGCGGGGTGTTCGAGCCCCTGTTCGGCGAGCAAGATGCCATCGTCTCCGATGCCTTGAACCACGCCTCGATCATCGACGGCATAAGGCTTTCCAAGGCCAGGCGCTACCGCTTCGCCAACGGCGACATGGACGATCTCGAGAAGCAGCTGAAGGAGGCGAGGGGGACGGGTGCCCGCCGCGTCGTCATCGTCAGCGACGGGGTGTTCTCGATGGATGGCTATTTCGCCAAGCTGGCCGACATCCGCCGGCTCGCCGATGCCCATGAGGCACTGATCCTGGTCGACGATTGCCATGCCACCGGCTTCATCGGCGACAAGGGCAGGGGCACGCCGGCCCGGGCCGGTATTGCGGTCGATATCCTCACCGGCACGCTCGGCAAGGCGCTGGGCGGTTCGGCTGGCGGCTATATCGCGGCGGCCAGGCCCATCGTCGATCTGATGCGTCAGCGGGCGAGACCCTATCTCTTCTCCAACGCGCTCCCGCCGCCCATCGTTGCCGCGGCGATCAAGGCGATCGATCTGGCCGAAGAGGGCGACGATCTCCGCGCCCGCCTCGCCGATAACGCCAAGAGATTCCGCTCCGGCATGGCCAAGGCCGGCTTCACGCTCCTTGCCGGCGAGCACCCGATCATTCCGGTGATGTTGGGCGAGGCTAAGCTCGCCCAGGACATGGCGTCGAGACTCTATGAGCAGGGCATCTATGTGACCGGCTTCTTCTTCCCCGTGGTGCCCAAGGGCCAGGCCCGCATCCGCACCCAGATGTCGGCCGCCCACACGGCCTCCGACATAGACGCAGCGATTGTCGCCTTCACGACCGTCGGCCGGGGCCTAGGGATCGTGTAGGCTTGCCTCGACAGATTGGCTCAAGCCCGGAACCCTAGGGAGATGAGCGAAGGGGAAAAGCCTGTGCCGGCTAGCCTGCTCTGGCAATCGCGCATTGCCGCCGTGACCGGTTCGGGCCTCGGTGTGCTGCCGGCGCTCATTGTGTGGCTGGCCTATCCGCAGGCCGGCACCTATGCCTCGATCCCGCTTCTTGTCTGCGGCAGCGTCTTCGTCATCGGCATTCGCGAGGCGACCTAGACGCGCCATCGTCTATCAGCGCGCCTCTCGACAAGCGGCCCTTCGGCACCCAGCTCGACGTCTACCAGACCCACTACGGGTGGATGCAGCACTCGATGATGCCGAAGTCTCCGGCCAGGGAAGCCTTCCGCGTGACGGTCGGCGGGCCGCAATGCAGAGAGCCCTATTCGGCCTCGATCTTCAATATTTCGGCAATGAGTTACGGTTCGCTCTCGGCCAATGCCATAAAGGCGTTGAACCGCGGCGCCAAGCTCGGCCATGGCGGGGTTCTGCCGGCGGCGCCTATCTCCAGCACGCCTGGTCGCTGGCCAGGAGCGATGGTTTTTCACCGGGGGCTTAATCCGGCTTCACAGCCCCGCGATATGGTGTATTTCTCCGCTTTACCTCCCCCTTGCGGGGAGGTCGAAGTTTGCCCAGCAAACTTCGGATGGGGGTTTGGTTGCGGCGGAGGGACCCCCACCCGGCGCATTCCGCGCCGCTCGCAAGCTCGCCCCCGCAAGGGGGAAGGAGAATGTCATTGGAGGTTTTCATGCGCGCACTGGTCAAGGCGGAGAAGGCCGAGGGTCTCACTCTTCGCGACGAGCCGGTCCCGAAGATCGGCCCCGACGATATTCTGATCAAGGTCGCCAAGACCGGCATCTGCGGCACCGACCTGCACATCTGGAAATGGGACGAATGGTCCCGCAAGACAATTCCGGTTCCCATGGTGGTGGGCCATGAATTCGCCGGCCGGGTGGTCGAGGTCGGAAGCCATGTCAGGACCGTCAAGGTGGGTGACCGGGTGTCGGGCGAGGGCCATCTGATCGGCATGAAGAGCCGCATGGCACGGGCCGGCCACTTCCACCTCGATCCCGAAACCAAAGGCGTGGGCGTCAACGTCCCCGGCGCCTTCGCCGAATACCTGAAAATCCCCGCCTTCAATGCCATCCATCTGCCGCCCGAGGTCGACGACGAGATCGGCGCCATCCTCGATCCCCTCGGCAATGCGGTGCACACGGCCCTGTCCTTCGACCTCGTCGGCGAGGACGTGCTGATTACAGGCGCCGGCCCCATCGGCATCATGGCCGCCGCCGTCTGCCGCCATGTCGGTGCGCGGCACGTGGTGGTAACGGACGTCAACGACTACCGCCTCGAGCTGTGCAACCAGGTGGCCGACGCGGTGACCGTCAATGTCTCAAAGGAAGACCTGCACGCCGTGATGGATCGCCTCCACATGCAGGAGGGCTTCGACATCGGCCTTGAAATGTCGGGTGCGCCCGCTGCCTTCGAGCAGATGACCAAACACCTGATCATGGGCGGCCGGATCGCCATGCTCGGCATTCCCACGGCCAAGATGCCGGTCGACTGGAACGCGATCATCTTCAAAGCCCTCACCATCAAGGGCATTTACGGCCGCGAGATGTTCGAGACCTGGTACAAGATGATCGCCATGCTGCAATCGGGCCTCGACGTGCGTAAAGTCATCACCCACCGCATGAAGGCCGCCGACTACGCGCAAGGGTTTGCCCTGATGAAGCAGGGCGCTTGCGGCAAGGTGGTACTGGACTGGAAGTGAGGGTGCGGAAAGCCGAACCTGAACTTGCGGGAAGAGCGGCGCTATGGTTCAATCCGAGTCCGAACTGGCAGGATGTTAGTCATGGCGCAGCCGGATCATCCCTATCGAAAGCAGGCCGACAAGGCGTTCTGGAAGCGGACCGTTCAGGACGTCTATCCCCTGGACATCGCCGATTGGTACACCAAGAAATTCGCGATCGGGCGCGCGCCTGTGGCAACGGCGGGAAGCTGTTTCGCGCAACACATCGGCCGCGAGCTGCGGGCAAAGGGGTTCAACTATGTCGATGTCGAACCGCCGCCTCCGCTGCTTCCCGAAGCGGCCCACCAGGAATTTGGCTACGGCATGTATTCCGCGCGCTATGGCAATATTTACACGCCGCGCCAGTTGCTCCAGCTTGCCCAGCGCGCCTTGGGCGAATTTACCCCCGTCGACCGGGCCTGGGCCAAGGACGGCGGCTATGTCGATCCGTTCCGTCCGGCCATCGAACCGAAGCCTCTGGCATCGATCGAGGAGGTCGAGATAAGCCGCAAGCATCACCTTGCGACGGTAGCTGGGATGTTCGAGAAGGCGGGCCTTTTTGTGTTCACCTTTGGCCTCACCGAGGCGTGGATTTCGGCGAGAGATGGCGCCGTCTTTCCGCTGGCGCCGGGTGTCGCGGGCGGCGAGTACCGTGCTGACGAGTGCAAGTTCGTGAACTTTACTTACAATGACGCGCTTGCCGACATGCAGAAGTTCATAAGAACCATGCGCGGCACCAATTCCAAGATGCGGTTCCTGCTGACTGTCAGTCCGGTGCCCTTGATGGCAACGGCGACGGCCAATCAGGTGGTCGTAGCAACGACCTATTCCAAAGCGGTGCTGCGGGCGGTTGCCGGCCGCCTTGCCGAAACCATGCCTTTCGTCGATTATTTCCCGTCCTTCGAGATCATTTCGTCGCCGGTGATGGGTGGCTATTTTTACGGACCGGATAAGCGCGGCGTCTCAAGACATGGGGTCGAACATGTGATGCGCCAGTTCTTCCGGGAGCATGTGCCGCCGGCCCAGAAATTGCCGCAGGAAAAGCCGCTTGCCGCGGCACCCGACGACGATGAGGTTCAGTGTGAGGAAGAATTGTTGAGAATCTTCGGAGAGGACGCCGCCGGATGAAAGTCGTCCTGTTCGGCGATTCGCACGTCGTTGTCCTGGCCGAGGGCCTGGCGCGGCTGCAAACCGAGGGTAGGTGGCCGCAATCGCTGGATGTCGGAATTCATGGCACTTCCGGCTTGCTGTTGCGCGGCGAGTTCTTCGCCGACCGCGGCGATCATGCCGAGCTCCTGCCGCTCGGACTGCAGCGTGGGTTGCCGAGGCTGCCGCTGGCAGACCAGTCGGAAGGCGGGGTCATCCACGGGCTCGGCGCCTTGTATCATTCCGCCGAGGTATGGCGACACCCACAATGGCAGCGATTTGCGCCCATCGGCTGTGCCCGCGAGGAATGGCCGGTTTCCGACGCGTCGATCGGGAGGATGATGCAGCAAGACCAAAAGTGGATGTTTGCGCTGCTGGACATACTGATAAGGACCGGAGCGAAGATCTTCGCGATCGAAACACCCCGCCCCTTCCGTCATCATCGTGCCTTGTCGCAAATGAGGACCGACGTGGCTTTAACCGTCGATCGAATCTACCGGGCGGCCGTACGGGAGGAACTGCTGAGAAGGTCCGTGCCGACGCTGGAGGTCCCTGCCGAATGCGTCGATGCCGATGGCTTCATGCTTGACAGCTACGCCAGCTCCCGCGAAGCTGACAACCATCATGCCAACGAGCAATTCGGCGGGCTGATGTTGGAACGGCTGCCCGACTTTCTGACAGCGCATTTTTCGCCAGACTGAATGGGTGTTCGTCCGACCGACGAAACGCGAAATTGTTCGCAACCGGCGGGGAAGGCCGGCACGCGGGGTGGTGATAGAGTGGAGTTGACTTGACCAACCTCTACCGCGAGGCCCTCGCCGAGCTCGCTGCGGTTTGCAAACACCTCGACGACCGGGCCGTTGATGACACCGTGCGCCTGATTGCCAAGGCGAACACCATCATCGTCCATGGCTGCGGGCGCGAGCGCCTGCAGGTGATGGGCTTTGCCATGCGGCTCCATCATCTCGGCCTTAAGGTGGCAATCGCGGGCGACATGACGGTGCCGCCCGCCGGTCCGGGCGATCTCTTTATCGCCACGGTGGGGCCGGGGGAATTGTCGACCGTGTCGGCGCTGCTCGCCATTGCCCGCGACGCCGGGGCCGAAACCCTCGCCATCACCGCCCAGCCCGAAGGCCGTTCGGTAAAGCTCGCCCGCCACGTGCTTACCATTCCGGCCCAGACCATGGCCAACGACCGGGGGCCGAAGACCTCGGTTCTGCCCATGGGCTCGGTGTTCGAAGGGGCGCTGTTCGTCGTCTTCGAGGTGATGGTGTTGAAGCTCCGCGATCTGCTGGGCGTGACACCCGAAAAGATGCGCGCCGGCCACACCAATCTGGAATAACCGCAGGCCATTGGCCGAAACGGGGGCCGTGGGCTATAGGTCTGTCATCGTCTGACCGCTGACAGGGTTTTGCATTTTGCACGATTTTCTTTTTGGACTGGCGCGCTGGCTCGGCGTGGGCACCCTTCTCTTGGCCCTGGCGGCGGCAACACCCGCCGCAGCGGCAAGGGCCGCTCATCCGGCCAATGCTCGCCACAAGGCCCACCCGGCTGCCTCGCCGCTGCCGGTTCCCGGCGATGCCGCAGCCCTTGGCGGCTACAATCTGCTGATCGCCGACCGCGGCAACAACCGCCTGCTGGTGCTGACGCCCGACAAGCGGATCGTCTGGCAATACGACTTCCAGGGCCTGCCGCCGGGCAGCGGTGCCGATGACGCCTTCTTCGCCGATGGCGGCAAGACGGTGATTGTCAACCTCGAGCACTCGGCGGTCATTCAACTCATCGACTACGCCACCAAGAAGGTTACCTGGCAATATGGCGAGATCGGCCGGCCGGGAAGTAAGAACGGCCGGCTCAATTACCCCGACGATGCCTACAAGTTGCCGAACGGCAATGTCATGGTGGCCGACATCCGCAACTGCCGGATCGTCGAAATCGCCCCCGACAAGCGCATCGTCCGCCAGGCGGGGGTGACCGGGGTGTGCGGCTTCAAGCCGCCGTTGCTTGCTTCGCCCAACGGCGACACGCCGCTCGCCAACGGCCACGTGCTGGTTTCCACCATTACCGATCACATGCTGCGCGAGCTGGACCAGAACTGGAAAGAGATATTCAAGCTCAAGCTGCCGCTCAAATATCCCTCCGACCCGCAGCTTACCAAGGCCGGTAACTTCCTCATTGCCGACTATTCGCGCCCCGGCCGCATCATCGAGGTGGCGCGCGACGGAACCTTGGTGTGGGACTACAAGGCCGAAGGCGAAGGCGGGCTCGCCCGGCCGTCGCTTGCCCTCGAATTGCCCAACGGCAATGTCATGGCCAACGACGACTTCAACCACCGCGTCATCGTGATCGACAAGGCGACCAAGAAGATTCTCTGGCAATATGGCTATACTGGGAAGCCCGGCCGGGACCCCGGCTACCTGTCGATCCCCGACGGCCTCGACATCATCAAGGCCGACTGACATGCGGCACGGAATTGCCGTTCTCCTGCTCGCCGCCCTTCTGGCCGACGGGGCCTCCGCCGCTCAGCCGCTGCGTATCGGCAAGGTGACCTGGCATGCCGCCAAATTCGTCGGAAAGCGCCTGACCCTGACGGGCTTCCTTCTCGCCCGGCGTGACGGCTATGTCTATGTCTCCGACGAGGCCACCGGCAAGATCGGCCCCCATGACCTGGCGGTCACCGGTCCGGGGCTCGACGGCACCGAGCCGGCCAGGCGCTATGTCATGGTGGGCGACTTCCTCGAATCGGGCCTCGCCCCCGATAACGGCAGCAAATATCACCTTGAGCTGGCCGAGCCGCCGCAGCCCCAGTAAGGCTAACCGCGGCCCCATGGAATTGCCGGTTTTCCGCGCGCCTTCCGGTTGATCCGGCTCTCGTCTTTCGGCAAGGTGAGAGCCCGATCCCTGGTCCCGCCCCATGCTCAGCGCCTACGGAACCGCTAAAGGCTGTCTCATCGAATTTCCCGCCGCTCGCGAGCCGACGGTGCCGGAGGATTCGGTCTGGCTCGACCTGGTGGAGCCGACAGCGCTGGAGGAGGCCGCCGTCGAGGAAACACTGCGCATCGACATTCCGACCCGCGAGGAGCTGGCCGAAATCGAGGCCTCGAGCCGCCTCTACCAGGAGGATGGCGCCGCCTTCATGACCGCCAATCTGATCCGGCGCGGCGACAACGATGCCCCCGAATCCTCGCCCGTCACCTTCATCATCAAGGATAATACCCTGATCACCATCCGTTATCATCATCCGCAGGCCTTCCCGGTCTATGTCAAGCGGGCGATGAAGCCGCAAACCACGGCGATGACCGGCTGGGGCATCTACATCAGCCTCCTCGAAGCGGTGGTCGACCGGGCCGCCGACCATCTCGAGCGCGTCGGCGTGATCGTCGACGAGACCTCGCGCAAGACCTTCGGAACCGGGCGCATGATGGGCAAACGCCGGCCCAAGCGCCAGGGGCGCCGCCGCGATGTCAACCTCGAGGAATTGATCGAGAACATCGGCGAGGAGGGCGATTTCACCTCGAAGATGCGCGAGAGTCTGGTCTCGATCGGCCGGGTCGTTGCCTTCATGACGGCATTGGTCGACCAGATGAAGCAGACCCGCGAGGTGAAGGAGAACCGGGCCCGCATCCGCATCCTGCAGCGCGACATTCAATCGCTCACCGATCATGCGACGTTCCTGTCGGGCAAGATCAGCTTCCTGCTCGATGCGGTCTTGGGCCTCATTTCGATCGAGCAGAACGGCATCATAAAGATCTTCTCGGTGGCCGCCGTGGTGTTCCTGCCGCCCACCCTCGTTGCCAGCATCTACGGTATGAATTTCAAGCTGATCCCGGAGCTGCAGTGGGAATATGGCTATCCCCTGGCGATCGTCCTGATGATCCTCTCGGCCTTCCTGCAGTGGCTCTATTTCAAGCGGAAAGGCTGGTTGTGATGACCGTCCTGTGGGTGGCTATTGGCGGGGCTTTAGGCTCGGCGGCGCGTTATGGCGTCAATGTCTGGTCGGGCCGGGTGTTGGGCAGCGGCTTTCCCTGGCATACGTTGATCGTCAATATCGTCGGCTGCTTCGTCATGGGCGTACTGGTCGAGCTGATGGCACTCCGGCTCACCGTCGGCAACGACGCCCGGGCCTTCCTCACCGCCGGCATACTCGGCGGCTTTACCACCTTCTCGGCCTTCTCGCTTGACTTCGCCCTGATGGTCGAGCGCGACGCCTATGGCACGGCCGGCCTCTATGCAGCGGCCTCGGTGGCAGGTTCGCTCGCCGCCATTTTCGCCGGGCTCTACCTGGTGCGTGCGCTTGCATCATGAGCGAAGTGAAGCGCCATATGGTCGCCGCCGATGAGGCCGGCATGCGGCTCGACCGCTGGTTCAAGGTGCATTTCCCGCAGGTGACCTTCGCCTATCTGAACAAGCTCACCCGCACCGGCCAGGTCCGCGTCGGCGGGGCCCGTGCCAAGACCAGCACCCGGCTCGAGGCCGAGCAGGAAATCCGCGTGCCGCCCTTGGCCTTCGATACGCGGCCTGCCGATCTCCCTAAGTCGGAGGTGAAGCCTCTCAGCCGGGAAGAGCGCCGACTATTTGACAGCATGCTGATCCACGAGGACAAGGATATCTATGTGCTGAACAAGCCGGCGGGGCTGGCCGTGCAAGGCGGCAGCAAGACCCACCATCATCTCGACGGGCTGCTGATGGGGCTGGCCGTCGAGCTCGGCGAGCGCCCGCTGCTGGTCCATCGGCTCGACCGCGATACCAGCGGGGTGATCGTGGTGGCCAAGCGCCGGGCGGTCGCCGCCTCCCTCGGCAAGCTGTTTGCCACGCGGGCCGTCAAGAAGACCTACTGGGCGGTAGTGAAAGGCGTTCCAAAGCCGCACCAGGGCCGCATCGATGTGGCCCTCATCAAGGCCAAGGGACCCAACGGTGACCGCATGCGCGCTGCCCGCGACGGTGAGGAGGAGGACGAGCAGCACGCCGTCACCTTCTATGCGGTGATCGACAAGGCCGGAGCGATTGCCGCCTGGATGTCGCTCAAGCCCCAGACCGGCCGTCAGCACCAGCTTCGCGCCCACATGGCCCACCTCGGCACGCCGATCCTCGGTGATGTGAAATACCGCGGCGACGAGGGCCTGCCGGAAGGGGTTCCGAACAAGCTGCACCTGCACGCCCGGCGCATCGTATTCCCCCATCCGCGCGGCGGCACCGTCGATGTGTCAGCACCACTCCCGCCGCACCTGGCCGAGACCTTCGCGCTCTTCGGCTTCGACGCCGCCCGCTATGACCGGGACGGCGAGTGAACATGCGCCGCTTCTATAAATCGGTGAGCCTCACCGGCGGCCTCGGCATCGCGCTCGACGGCCGCGAGGTGAAGACGCCGAAGAAATCGGCCCTGGCGCTGCCGACAAGAGCCCTGGCCGAAGCCGTGGCGGCCGAGTGGAAAGGCCAGGGCGACAAGCTCGATCCCGCCTCCATGCCGCTCACCCGGCTCGCCAACACGGCCCTCGACCGGGTGGCGGTGGAGCGCCCGCGCATCGCGGCCGAAATCGTCGACTATGCCGGCAGCGATCTCGTCTGCTACCGCGCCGACAGACCGCCCGATCTGGTCGGGCGCCAGGAAGCCCAGTGGAACCCGGTCATCGACTGGGCCCTTGCCATGCTCGATGCGCCCTTCGCGACGGTAACCGTGCTCGCCCACCGGCCCCAGCCGCCCGAGGCCCTGCGCGCCGTCGCCGTGAGCCTCGAAGCGCTGAACGACTTCGAACTTGCCGCACTCCACAACCTGACGACCCTCACCGGTTCGGCCCTTCTTGCCCTGATGCTGGCCCGCCGGGCGATTGCCCCCGAACCCGCCTGGGCGCTGGCCCATGTCGACGAGGACTACCAGATTGAATATTGGGGCGAGGACGGTGAGGCGAAGGACCGCCGCGCCCGCCGCCACGTGGAGTTCTCCGCCGGCTGCCGTTTTCTGGAAATGAGCCGGACATAGCGCTGGCCATTTGACGGCGCCGCGGGCGGCTGCTTTACAGGAGCGGGGCAAGGGGTGGGCCATGCAGGAGATTCTCGAGAAGCTGGAAAAGAAACGCGCCGAGGCCCGGGCCGGCGGCGGCGAGCGCCGGGTCAAGGCCCAGCACGGCCGGGGAAAACTCACCGCCCGCGAGCGGGTCGAGCTGCTCCTCGATGCCGGTTCCTTCGAGGAGTTCGACATGTTCGTCGAGCACCGCTGCACCGATTTCGGCATGGCGGAGACGAAGTATCCGGGCGACGGCGTGGTAACCGGGTGGGGCACCGTCAACGGCCGCGTCGTCTATGTCTTCGCTAAGGATTTTACCGTGTTCGGCGGCTCCCTTTCCGAGGCGCACGCCCGCAAGATCACCAAGATCCAAGACATGGCGCTGCAGAACCGCGCGCCGGTGATCGGCCTGTTCGATGCTGGCGGCGCGCGCATCCAGGAGGGCGTCAACGCCCTCGGCGGCTATGGCGAGGTCTTTCAGCGCAACGTGCTTTCCTCCGGCGTCATCCCGCAGATCTCGGTAATCATGGGGCCTTGCGCCGGCGGCGACGTCTATTCCCCGGCCATGACCGATTTCATCTTCATGGTGCGCGATACGAGCTACATGTTCGTGACCGGCCCCGATGTGGTGAAGACGGTGACCAACGAGACGGTGACGGCGGAAGAGTTGGGCGGCGCCTCGGTCCACACCACCAAGTCCTCGGTCGCCGACAAAGCCTTCGACAACGATGTCGAGGCGCTGCTGCAGATGCGGCGGCTCATCGATTTCCTGCCGTCCTCCAACACTTCGCCCATCCCCGAATGGCCGCAGCTCGACGATCCCGAGCGGATCGACATGTCCCTCGATACGCTCATCCCGGCCAACCAGAACCAGCCCTACGACATCAAGGAGCTGATCGTGAAGATGGTGGACGAGGGCGACTTCTTCGAAATTCAGGAGGCCCACGCCCGCAACATCGTCACCGGGCTTGCCCGCATCGGAGGGAGGACGGTGGGGTTGGTCGCCAACCAGCCCATGGTGCTGGCCGGAACCCTCGACAGCGATGCCGGCCGGAAAGGCGCCCGCTTCGTGCGCTTCTGCGACTGCTTCTCGATCCCGATCGTGACGCTGGTCGATGTGCCGGGCTTCCTCCCCGGCACCGCTCAGGAATATGGCGGCCTGATCAAGCACGGCGCCAAGCTCTTGTTCGCCTACGCCGAGGCAACGGTGCCGAAGATCACGGTCATCACCCGCAAGGCCTATGGCGGAGCCTATGTGGTTATGGCCTCGAAGCATTTGCGCGGTGACGTGAACTACGCCTGGCCCACCGCCGAGATCGCGGTCATGGGTTCGCGCGGTGCCACCGAAATTCTCTACCGCTCGGAACTGGGCGATGCCGGAAAGATCCAGGCCCGCATTAAGGAATATGAGGCGCGTTTTGCCAATCCCTTCGTCGCCGCCGAGAGGGGCTTCCTCGACGAGGTGATCATGCCGCACTCTACCAGGAAGCGGGTGGCGCGCGCTCTCAACATGCTGCGCCACAAGGAGCTCGCCAACCCCTGGAAGAAACATGACAACATTCCCCTTTAGGGCTTGCCGCCAATTTTAAGAAAATCTTAAGGACGTTCGAAAACCATCGCCTCGGGGCCTGCCGGAGAATATTGCAGTAGCACCGATCAATTGCCGGCGAGCCATGGTTAACGCCGCCGCGAAAGCCCGGTTGGCGCGGTAAAAATCCCCCTATTCCGGCATTCGAGAAACGCCATCGTTGCGGAACCGGTCCTTAGAAACTCCGGCTTAGCCTTGCTCCCATCGGCGGAGGATTCCATGCGCGGTTTCTTGATTTCCTGGGCATTGTCGGCGGTGATTTCGGTGCACGGGTTTCTAACCGCGGTGCCGGCCCCGGCGGGTCCCGTTGTGCTCGCCGCCACCGAGGCTCCGGCCTGGTTCAAGCTTCCGGCCAAGGCCTCCGTCCAAATGGTCAAGTATGACGGCACTTACGGCGACGATCGCAGCAGCGGCAACCTTATCGTGGACTTCGCCGCCGCCGCCAACGTCGCGTCATTCACCGAAAAACTGGCCCATGACGGCTTCATCGTCGCCGAAGCCGATGGCTTCGTCGCCGCCGATCCGGTGACCGGCCGCACCCTCAGGCTCACCAAAGGGTCCTTTCTGATGGGCGAGGTCTGGCGCGTCTCCTTCATCGATCCCGCACCCCCCGCCACCCGCTTCATCGACTGACGCCGGCGCCGGTTTGACCTGCCGTCGCCTCCTGCTAGGCTCTGCCGAATCAGGGGAAAACGATGCGCCAACTGCCGGTCTTCGCCGCCTTCGGCCATGCCATCAAATCGACCCGCGACAATCTCGGCTTCGCTTTCCATGTGAGCTGGCCGTGGATGCTGGCGCTGGTGCCGCTTAATGTCGTTGAAGGCCTCTATTTTGTTCCTCTGGGCACCGGCGACGGGGTACATCTTGCCGGCGATGCTCCCGGTACATTCCTCCTGGCGATATTTCTGATCGCCGCCGTCAACATTGTCGGCTTCGCCTCGATCGCTGTGAGCTGGCACCGCTACATTCTACTCGACGAAGTGGCCCATGGCTGGCAGCGGCTGCGCCTCGACGCCGTCGTCTGGCGTTATGTGGGCAACATGATCCTCATTGCCGCTATCCTGACTCTGGCGAGCATTCCGCCTGTTTTGGTCCTGGTCTTGATTGCCGCCGTCACGAGTCCCTATCTCATGATGCTCGGCATATATGTTCTGATTGTTCCTATGGTCGCCATGTTCTATCGGCTGGGTGTCAAGTTGCCGGGCATCGCGCTCGACCGCCACGACTATGGAATAGGGCAGGCCTGGGCCGATACACGCGACAATTTCCGGCAACTCGTCGGACTTGCGCTCCTTTACTTGGCGGTGGGCCTGGCAGTTGGCTTCGCATTCTGGATTCTGCAAGGTATCTTGGGGCGGTTGGCCGGAAGCTTAGGTACCGCGGTGAGTGTCGTCCTGCAGGTCGGCGTCAACTGGGTGATGACCATCCTCGGCGTCACCATGCTGACCTCCCTCTACGGCTTCTTTGTCGAGAAGCGGGAGTTCTGAGTGGCTTCGAGTGCGCGCAAGCTGCCGCCCATGTCGGTGCTCGAGGATGCGATCCGCCGCGTCTTCGGCAATTTGGGATTCGCCCTGCGGCTCACCTTGACCTGGACCATCGTGCTGGCGCCGCTGGGCTATGTGGTCATGAGACTCGCCGGCGATCCGGCAGCGCTCGACTTGAAGAACCTACAGCCCGCCGTCTTGGCCGGGGCAGGGGTGTTTGCCCTGGTGGCGCTCTTGGCCTTCCTGTCGATCACCGTCAACTGGCACCGCCGCCTGCTCTTGGGTGAGACGCCGCGACGGCTTGCCTGGTGGCGCCTCAACGGCCCGGTATGGCGCTATCTCTTCAACCTGATCGTCGTGCTTGTCGTGGCGGGTCTGCTGGCGTCAAGCGCTGCCGCCATTGCAACGAAACTCCTGCCCGTGCTCGCCGAGAAGATCGGCAAGCCGGCGCCGGCCGTGGCCTATGCCGCTACCGCCATCGTTAGCATTTTGGCGCTCACCACCTGGTACCGGCTGGCGATCAAGCTCCCCGCCGTCGCCATCGGTCGCCGCGACTATGGTTTCGGAACCGCCTGGCGCGATACCAAGCGCAATACGCTACGCTTTCTCGGCCTCACCTTCTGGTATCTCTTCGCCCTGGCGGTCTGCGGCGTTCTCTCCGCCGCGGCGTTCTTCGGCCAGAAGCTGCTGAACCAGCCCACCGCCACGGCTGCCGCCCTCGGCGTCATCTGCTTTCTCGCCTGGCTCGCCCTGCTCCTCACCATGACGCTTTCGGCCAGCCTCTACTCATACTACGGCGAAACCCGCGACTTCCCGTCGCCCCGCTGAGGATCACACCCTCTCGCCGACCAGGTCATATTCCTCGGCCTCGACGATCCTGACCCGCACCATGTCGCCGGGCTTGAGCTCCGTTTCGCCGGGGAGAAACACATTGCCGTCGATCTCCGGCGCATCCCAGGGCGAGCGCGCCACCGCCTCGTCGTTGTCCGTGTCGATCTCGTCGACCAGCACGTCGATCTCGCGGCCGACCTTGGACTGGAAAATCTCTGCCGAAATTTCCTGCTGGGCCGCCATGAAGCGGTTCCAGCGCTCGTCCTTCACTTCATCCGGCACCTGGGCGAGGCCCAGGTCATTAGCCTTCGCCCCCGATACGGGCTCGTACTTGAAGCAGCCGACGCGCTCCAGCCGGGCCTCCTTCAGCCATTGCAGCAGATAATCGAAATCCGCTTCCGTCTCGCCCGGGAAGCCGACGATGAAGGTCGAGCGCACCGCCAAGTCGGGGCATATCTTCCGCCACGAGGCCAACCGGTCCAGCACCTTCTCCTGGTTGGCCGGGCGCTTCATCGCCTTGAGAACGCCAGGAGCCGCATGCTGGAAGGGGATGTCGAGATAGGGCAAAATCTTGCCCTCGGCCATCAAGGGGATCACCTCGTCCACATGGGGGTAGGGGTAGACGTAATGCAGCCGCACCCAGGCGCCGAGATCGCCCAGCTCCTTGGCCAGGTCGTAGAACTTGGCCCGCACCTCGCGGCCATGGAACTTGCTCGTGGCGTATTTCGTATCGACGCCATAGGCGCTGGTGTCCTGCGAGATGACCAGGAGTTCCTTCACCCCCGCCTTCACCAGGCGCTCAGCCTCATAGAGCACCGAAGCCACGGGCCGTGACACGAGATCGCCGCGGATCGACGGGATGATGCAGAACGAACAGCGGTTGTTGCAGCCTTCGGAGATCTTCAGATAGGCGTAGTGCTTGGGCGTCAGATGCAGGCCCTGGGGCGGGACGAGATCGAATTTTGGGTCATGCAGCGGCGGCAGTGCGGCATGGACGGCTCCCACCACCGCCTCGTACTGGTGCGGTCCGGTAATGGCGAGAACCCCCGGATGCGCCGCCTTGATCTTCTCGGCCTCGACACCGTAGCAGCCGGTGACGATCACCCGGCCGTTCTCCGCCATGGCCTCGCCGATTGCCGCGAGCGATTCCGCCTTGGCGCTATCGAGGAAGCCGCAGGTATTGACGATCACCACATCGGCATTGTCATAGCCCGGCGCCATGACATAGCCCTCGGCGCGGAGTTGCGTGATGATGCGCTCGCTATCGACCAACGCCTTGGGGCAGCCGAGCGAAACGAGGCCCACTTTTGGGACATGCTTGTTCATGGGGTCCCCTTAGCGGAGCGGGAGGGGAAGGGCAAATGGCGCCAGCCGGGTTGACTTTTACCGGCCGGTCCCATCACATGATCGGCGACCCAGCGGAACGTAACTTTGCACCCTATCGACTATGCAATTGGCCTGGTGATTGCCGTCGTCATGATTGTCGGCGGCTACCAGCTCTATTTCTTCGTGCAGCGCAATCATCTGGGCACGCCATGGCAGTTCAATACAAGTCTCGACGACTATGTGCCGTTCTGGCCGTGGTGGGTGTGGATCTATAGCTGGCTCTATTACCCGGTGATTCTGCTCCTGGTCTTCCTGCAGCCGTCGTGGCCGGCCTATGTTTACACGGCCTTCAGCTTCCTGGTGCTGCTCGCCATGCAATGCCTGGTGTTCTACGTCTTTCCGGTGCAGGTGCCGGAGCGCTGGCGGGCCTATGAGGTGAACGGCTCGCTGTCGCGGCGCCTGCTCGCCTTCCTGCAACGCATCGACCATTTGTCGAATTCGATCCCCAGCATGCATGTGAGCATGGCAACCTTGACCGGCATCCACCTCTACAACGCGCTGCTCCCCGGCTACGGCGGCCTGGCGCTTCTGGTCTATTCCTTCCCGGTGCTGATAGCGGCCAGTGCCGTCTTCACCAAGCAGCACTATCTCGCCGACCTCGTTCCCGGTGCCGTCTTCGGCTGGGCCGCCTACCGGTTCGCCGGCTGGCTGCTCGCCTGACGCCGGCCCGCCTTGACAAATCGCTCCCCCCATGCGCTTTTCCGCGCCGAATTCACGCCCCTAGCGAGGACCCATGCACGCCTACCGCAGCCACAACTGTGGCGAGCTTCGAATCGAGCGCGCCGGCGGCGAAACCCGGCTCTCGGGCTGGGTCAACCGGGTGCGCGACCATGGCGGCTTGCTGTTCATCGATCTCCGCGACCATTACGGCGTCACGCAAATTGTGGCCGATCCCGATTCGCCCGCCTTCAAGGTGGCCGAGACGCTGCGCTCCGAATGGGTGGTGAGGGTCGACGGCAAGGTGAGACCCAGGCCGGCCGGCACCGAGAACCGGGAGTTGCCGACGGGCCTCGTCGAAGTTTTTGCGAACGCGATCGAGGTCCTGTCGCAGGCGGCCGAACTGCCGCTGCCGGTTTTCGGCGACACCGAATACCCGGAAGACATCCGCCTCAAGTACCGCTTCCTCGATCTGCGGCGCGAGCGCATCCACAAGAACATCATGAAGCGCGGCGAAATCATCGACAGTCTCCGCCGCCGCATGAAGGACCAGGGCTTCTTCGAATTCCAGACGCCGATCCTGACCGCTTCGAGCCCGGAAGGTGCCCGCGACTTCCTGGTGCCGTCGCGCATGCATCCCGGCAAGTTCTATGCTCTCCCCCAGGCGCCGCAGCAGTTCAAGCAATTGATCATGATGTCGGGCTTCGACCGCTATTTCCAGATCGCCCCCTGCTTCCGCGACGAGGATGCCCGCGCCGACCGCTCGCCCGGCGAGTTCTACCAGCTCGACATCGAGATGAGCTTTGTGACCCAAGACGATGTATTCAACGCCGTCGAGCCGGTGTTGCGCGGCGTCTTCGAGGAATTCGGCGGCGGGCTGCCGGTGACGCAAAAGTTCCCCAAGATCGCCTTCCGCGACGCGATCCGCAAATATGGCTCCGACAAGCCGGACTTGCGCAACCCCATCGAGATGCAGGCGGTGACCGAGCACTTCGCCGGCTCCGGCTTCAAGGTCTTCGCCGGCATGATCGCCGCCGATCCCAAGGTGGAAGTCTGGGCCATTCCGGCGCCCAAGGGCGGATCGCGGGCTTTCTGCGACCGGATGAATTCATGGGCGCAACAGCAGGGCCAGCCGGGGTTGGGTTACATTTTTTGGCGTCAATTGCCACCCGGAGGACCGCCTATTCCCGGCGTAGCCCTTGGTGGGTCGGGCGCCCGGCCGACAGTAGCCGAGGAATCGACCGACCAAGCCCGAATGGCGATTTTTGGCCCGCGTCTAGAGGCGGCCGGCCCCATTGCCAAGAACATTGGTCCGGATAGAACAGAGGCAATTCGCAATGGCCTTGGTCTTGAAGATGGCGATGCTTGTTTCTTCGTTGCCGGCCAGCCAGCGAAATTCTACAAATTCGCCGGCGACGCCAGGAACAAGGTGGGCGAGGAGCTGAACCTCACCGCCAAGGACCGTTTCGAGTTCTGCTGGATCGTCGACTTCCCCATGTATGAGTGGAACGAGGAAGAGAAGAAGATCGACTTCTCCCACAATCCCTTCTCCATGCCGCAAGGCGGTCTTAAGGCGCTGGAAACCAAGGACCCGCTCGACATTCTCGCCTACCAGTATGACATCGTCTGCAACGGCACCGAGCTTTCATCCGGCGCCATCCGCAACCACCGCCCCGACATTATGAAGCGCGCCTTCGATATCGCCGGCTATCCCGAAAGCGTGCTCTTGGAAAAGTTCGGCGGCATGTACCGCGCCTTCCAATTTGGCGCGCCACCCCACGGCGGCATCGCCCCCGGCGTCGACCGCATCGTCATGCTCTTGTGCGGCGAGCAGAACCTGCGCGAGGTGGTGCTGTTCCCGATGAACCAGCAAGCCGAAGACCTGCTGATGGGTGCTCCTTCCGAGGTAACGCCAAAACAGCTCCGCGAACTCCACATAAGGCTCAATTTGCCGGAGGCGTGAGTCTTACTCCCTTGTCGCTATGGCCGGACTTGCTCGGGTCTGCCATCTGGTTCAGCATCCAGCGATGCGGCAAGGCTATCTCTACATGATGACCAACCGGCCAAAGGGCGTGCTCTATACGGGTGTTACGTCCAATTTGCCGCGCCGCGCCTATGAACACCGCGAGGGCCTCGTTCCAGGCTTTACTTCCCGCTATGGCCTCACCCGGCTCGTCTACTACGAAATCTTTGCCATGGTGGTGGATGCCATCCGGCGCGAAAAGACGATCAAGCACTGGCCCCGGGCCTGGAAAGTCAATCTGATCGAGGCGATGAATCCCGAATGGCGCGATCTCTACGACGAGCTGATTTGACGCTGCCCGCGTCCCAATTCGTCATGCCCGGACTTGTTCCGGGCATCCTCTTCGTGTCCAGGAAAGAAGATGGCCGTGACAAGCACGGCCATAACGGAAACAGCGAATCAACCCCATGCTCGTCATGCCCGGACTTGTTCCGGGCATCTCCTTCGCGTCCACCAAAGGGGATGGCCGTGACCAGCACGGCCATGACGAAAGAGTGAGCGACCTCCACTCGTCATGCCCGGACTTGTTCCGGGCATCGTCTTTGTCTTTCTCTCACGAACACCCGCTCGTTGACCCGCAGCTGTCGCACTTCAAACAGGTGCCGTTCCGCACCATGGTGAAGTTGCCGCATTCGGAACAGCTTTCGCCTTCGTAGCCCTTGAGGCGGGCTTCGGTGCGGCGGTCGAGGGAGAGGGACAAGGACGTCGAAGTCTCCATCACCACACTGGCCTGGGGCGTATCGGCAAGCGCCAGCGAGCCCAGTGCCTCGGCCGCCCGCATCTGCAAGGTTAGTGCCGGGGAGGTGGCCGGAGCCGCAACCTGCTGTTGCGGCATCACCACCACGTTGGATGGAATCTGGGCGCGCACGAAGCCGGTCGACAAGTACCGCGAGGCCGGAACCCGGGTGGCTTCGCTCTCGGTCCCCACGCCTTTGCCCAGCGCATCGAAGCCGATCTCGGAAGGCTCGACGTGAGCCAGATCGTTCCGCCCCAGATAGGAGACGGCGAGTTCGCGGAACACATAATCGAGGATCGAGGTGGCGTTCTTGATCGAGTCATTGCCCTGCACCATGCCGGCCGGCTCGAACCTGGTGAAGGTGAAGGCGTCGACGAATTCCTCCAGCGGCACGCCGTACTGGAGCCCCACCGACACGGCGATGGCGAAATTGTTCATCATCGCCCGCAGTGCGGCACCCTCCTTGTGCATGTCGATGAAGATTTCGCCGAGCTTGCCGTCGTCATATTCGCCGGTCCGGAGATAGACCTTGTGGCCACCCACCACCGCCTTCTGGGTGTAGCCCTTGCGGCGGCCGGGCAGCCGCTCGCGGCCGCGCGCCACCTCGACGATCTTCTCGACGATCGTCTCGATCCGCTGCACCTGGGGCTTGGCCAGCAAGGCCTCGACCGCTTCTTCGGCTTCTTCCGACTCGTCGGCCAGAAGCTGCGAGGACAAGGGCTGGGAAAGTTTCGAGCCATCGCGGTAGAGCGCGTTGGCCTTGATGGCGAGCTTCCAGGAGAGCTCATAGGCGGCGTTGCAGTCGGCGACCGTTGCCTCGTTCGGCATGTTGATGGTCTTGGAGATGGCCCCAGAAATGAACGGCTGGCTCGCCGCCATCATGCGGATATGGCTGTCGACCGACAGGAAGCGTTTTCCCAGTCGCCCGCACGGATTGGCGCAGTCGAAGACCGGCAGATGCTCGTCCTTGAGGCCGGGGGCTCCTTCCAGCGTCATGGCGCCGCACACATGGATGTTGGCCTTGTCGATGTCGGCCCTGGCAAAACCCAGGGAGCCGAGGAAATCGAAGCCGTAATCGTTGAGCTGGGCGTCGGTAAGCTTCAGCACGGATTTGCAGAAGTCCTCGCCGAGGGTCCACTTGTTGAACACGAACTTGATGTCGAAGGCCGACGCCAGCCCCGCCTCGATCTTGTCGATCTGGGCGGCCCCGAAGCCCTTGGCCTTGAGCGCCGCATGATTGATCCCCGGCGCTTCGGCGAGGCTTCCATGGCCCACCGCATAGGCGATGATCTTCTCGATCTGCTCAGGGCCATAGCCCAGGGTGCGGAGCGCTTCGGGTACGGCCTGGTTGATGATCTTGAAATAGCCGCCGCCGGCCAGCTTCTTGAACTTGACCAGCGCGAAGTCGGGCTCGATGCCCGTGGTGTCGCAGTCCATAACGAGGCCGATGGTGCCCGTGGGCGCCACCACGGTGGCTTGCGCATTGCGGAAGCCGTGCGCTTCGCCGAGTGTCACCGCCTTGTCCCAGGCCTTGCGGGCATGGGCGGCAAGCGACTTGTCCTTGAGCTCGGATTCGTCCAGCGGCACCGGCGCGGTCGCCACCTGCTCGTAGCCCACCGCGGCGCCGAAGGCGGCACGGCGATGGTTGCGCACCACCCTGAGCATATGGTCGCGATTCTTGGGAAAACCGGGGAATGGTCCCAGCTCCTTGGCCATCTCGGCCGAGGTGGCATAGGAGATGCCGGTCATGATGCCCGAGATCGCCGCGCAGATGGCCCGGCCCTCGTGGCTGTCATAGGGAATGCCGGCGGTCATCAGCAGCCCGCCGATATTGGCGAAGCCCAGGCCAAGGGTGCGAAACTCGTAGGAGAGCCTGGCGATTTCCTTGGACGGGAACTGCGCCATCATCACCGAGATTTCGAGAACCACGGTCCACAGCCGCACCGCATGTTCGAAACTCTCGACGTCGAAACGGCCGGTCGCCGCGCCGCGGAACTGCAATAGGTTCAGCGAGGCGAGATTGCAGGCCGTATCGTCGAGGAACATATATTCCGAGCACGGGTTCGAGGCGCGGATGTCGCCGGAAGCCTTGCAGGTGTGCCAGTCGTTGATGGTGGTATGGAACTGGATGCCGGGATCGGCCGAGGCCCAGGCGGCATGGCCGATGCGGTCCCACAGCTCGCGGGCCTTCAGCGTCTTCACCGTCTTGCCCGACAGCCTGGAAGTGAGGTTCCAGTCGCCGTCGGTCTCGACGGATCTGAGAAACTCGTCGGTCACCCGCACCGAGTTATTGGAATTCTGCCCCGAGACGGTGCGATAGGCCTCACCGTCCCAGTCGGTGTCATAGGTGTCGAAGGCGATCTCGGTATAGCCCTGCCGGGCGAACTGGATGACCCGCTTGATGTAGTTGTCGGGGACCATGGCGCGGCGCGCATCCTTGACGGCGCGCTTCAAGGCCGGGTTCTTGTCGATCTCGTAGCAGTCGCTGCCGGGGCCGGCGCAGTTGACGCAGGCCTTCATGATCAGCGTCAGGTGCTTCCTGACGATCTTCGAGCCGGTGACCAGGGCTGCCACCTTCTGCTCTTCCTTCACCTTCCACTCGACATAGTCCTCGATATCCGGATGATCGACATCGACCACCACCATCTTGGCCGCGCGCCGTGTCGTGCCGCCCGACTTGATGGCGCCGGCTGCCCGGTCGCCGATCTTGAGGAAGCTCATCAGTCCCGACGAGCGCCCGCCGCCCGAGAGTTTTTCATTTTCGCCGCGCAGCGCCGAGAAATTCGAGCCGGTGCCGGAACCGTATTTGAACAGGCGCGCTTCCCTGACCCACAGGTCCATGATGCCGCCTTCGTTGACCAGATCGTCGGCTACCGACTGGATGAAGCAGGCATGCGGCTGGGGATGTTCATAGGCCGACTTCGACCGGGTGAGCTTGCCGGTCTCGTGGTCGACGTAATAGTGGCCCTGTCCGGGACCGTCGATGCCATAGGCCCAATGGAGCCCGGTGTTGAACCACTGCGGGCTGTTGGGGGCGCATTTCTGGGTGGCCAGCATGAAGCACAGCTCGTCGCGGAAGGCGCGGGCATCTTCCTCGCTGTCGAAATAGCCGCCCTTGAGGCCCCAGTAGGTCCAGGTGCCGGCCAGCCGGTCGAACACCTGCTTGGAACTCTTCTCGCCGGTCACCCGCGCCTTCTCGGGGAGTGCCGCAAGCGCCTCCTCGTCGGCAACCGACGCCCAGGCCCAGGATGGAATCGTCTCCTCCTCGACCCGCTTCAGTGCCGCCGGCACGCCCGCCTTGCGGAAATATTTCTGCGCCAGAATATCGGCCGCCACCTGGCTCCACGTGGCCGGCACCTCGATATCCTCGAGGCGGAATACCACCGACCCGTCGGGGTTCCTGATCTCGCTCGTCACCTTGCGGAATTCGATCTCGGAGTAAGCGTCCTGACCGGCCTTGGTATAGCGGCGCTCGATGCGCATGGTTCCAAACCCCTCGTTCAAGTCTTCCATTCGTTGCTGCGGAAGGCACGGGCGCCCCCCGGTGCTCGGCCAACCAGACTTCGGCGACACAACTCCCTGACCCGCGAGGATTGCCCCTCCCGGATGTCCGGCTTGATCTTCTGGTTTTCGGTGGAGGGAGGAACCTAACCGGCCCCCGATCTCCCAACCCCCAGCCTTGATGACGAAGCTATTACAGCGGTCCGGGGTCGTCAATGCCTAGTGTGTTAACGAAAGACTACCACAACATCTTGTGTCCACAGATCTTTGCCATCTGTGGATAAGCCACAGTCCATCCGATTCTCGAACGAAGCTCAAGTGTTTCGAGGAACTTATGAGTCATGCTTCGACGGAAGGTGAAGGTCGCTGCGGCGGCCCCCGACCGGCGGTCAAGGGGCGGCTGCCGTGGGGCCCAGATATATTTTTGGTTAACAACCGATTAACCGGCACCAGCCGGGGCTGCGACGGGTCCGTTACTCGCCGTCGGGTTGCCCGGCGGCGGAGAGGGCACCCGGTCGAATCGGCCCCATCACCCACAGCAGCACCAGCGCCAGGGCGGTGATCCCTGCCAGCATGGCCCAGGCGTCGTTGATCGCCATGGTGAGGCTGGCGCCCTGGACCGAATCCATGACCGAGATGAAGCCCATGGCATCGCCGGGGGCGGGGATCTCGTCAAGCTTGAGGCCCATGAGCGGGGCGGCGGCGGCGGGATCCGACTTCATCAGGTCCTTCAGCCAGTCGGCATAGGTCTCCTGCCGGCTGAACATCACCGTATCGACGAGAGCGATGCCGATGGCGCCGCCGAGATTGCGGCTGAGATTATAGAGGCCGCTGGCATCGCTCACCTTGTCGAGCGGCAGAAAACCGAGGGCGAACCTGGTGGGCGGCAAGATGCACAGCGCCACGACGCCGCCGCGCACCACTTGCGGCCAGAACATCCCGTCATAGTCGGTATTGACCGTCTGGGTTGTGCTCATCGCCATTCCGATGGCGAAGCCGGCGAAGCCGATGGCCGCCAGCGGCCGGGCCGGAAAGCGCCGGTCGAGCTGCACCGCGATGGGTGCCGTTACCAGCTGGGCGATGCCGGTCACCAGAATGACGAGGCCGATCTCCACCGGCCCGTGGCCACGCACGAAGGCGAGGAACACTGGCATTAGATAAACCGAGCCGAACAGCCCGACGCCGAGCAGGAAGCTGACGCCACAGCCGAAAGCGAGATTGCGGTCCTTCAAGAGGTCGAAATCGACCACCGGCCGCGGCCGCCGGACGGCCAATACCATCAGCCCGGCGAAACTGGCAAACAGCATTACCACCGTCGGCGACGACCAGCCGAGCTTCGGCGCGTCCTTCAGCGCCAGTTCGAAGGCGGCCAGCGCCACCGCTATATAGAAGAGTGAAATCCAGTCGAGGAGGCGGAGCAATCCGAGCCCCAGCGTCTGGCGCGGCAGGAAGGAAAGCCCCGCCGCGCAGGTGACGATGCCGGGGATGACATTGATCAGGAACAGCCAGTGCCAGGAGAAGTTCTCGGTCAGGAGGCCGCCGCTGATCGGCCCCAGGGCGGGAGCGAGCACCGCCAGCACGCCGCCCATGGTGGTGGCGAGCGTCTGCTGGAAGCCGCGCGGGAACAACAGGAAGATCGCCGAGAACACCAGCGGGATCAGCACCCCGCCGGCCAGGCCCTGCAGCACGCGCGCCACGATCAGCGACGCAAAGCCGACGCTCGCCGCACTGGCGATGGAGGCCAAGGTGAAAGCCGCGACGGCGCCGGCGAACAGGAAACGCAATGAGAAGATGCGGGTCAGGAGCCCGGTCAACGGAATGGCGATCACCTCGGCGATCAGATAAGAGGTTTGCACCCAGCTCATCCGCTCGGCCCCGATCCGCAGCGCATCCTGGATGACCGGCAGCGAGGTAACGACGATCTGGATGTCGAGGATCGCCATGAACATGCCGAGGCACATGGCGGCGTAGCCGAACCACAAGCCCAGGGTGGCGGGAGGCGGGTAGGCGGGATCGATGGCGGCAACGCGACTCATGTCCCACTATGGACAGCGCCCCCGCCGCCGCCAAGCTGCAGTTCGCGGCCGGGCTTGCAGACGTAAGGCCAGACGCATAGACCATAGAGATGGACGATAGGCCGCAACCTCGGCACGGCATCGCAAGCCTGGCGCTCCTCGGAAGTTTTGCGCTGGCGCTGCCCGGCGGTTCCCGGGCCGCCGTCGCCACCAAGAAGAACCGGGCCCTGCTGGCGATCCTCGCCCTGTCGCCCGGACTTCAGGCGACCCGCCAGCGCCTGGCGGATCTCCTGTGGGGCGACCGCGCCGAGGCGCAAGCCCGCAGCAGCCTGCGTCAGTCGCTGACGGGTCTGCGCCGGGAACTGGGCGGCACTGAAGCTGCGATCCTGCAGACCCGCGATGACACGGTCGCACTCCGGCCCGGCGCCATCGCCATCGACGTGGCGGACTTCCTCAATCTTGCCGACTCCGGGGAAATTGCCGGGCTGCGCCGGGCCGCAAGCCTCTATCGCGGCGAACTCCTCGTCGACATGGCGATCCACGCGCCGGCCTTCGATGATTGGCTGGCCGGCGAGCGGCAACACCTGGCCGACCGGGCGATCCTGGTCCTCGAAAAACTCAGCACGATGGAGCGCGGCGAGGCCCGCATCGAGGTGGCCAAACGGCTCGTCGGCCTCGACAATCTGCGCGAAGCCTCGCACCGCGCCCTGATGCTCGCCTATCTGGAGGCCGGCGAAAACGGCTTGGCGCTCAAACAATATGAAACCTGCCGCAAGCTGCTGAAGGACGAGCTTGGCGCCGAGCCGGCCACGGCGACGCGGGACCTCCGGCAGCGCTTATCCCAGGGGGCCGCCACCCCGCCGCCCGCCACATCCCATGACCCGGCGCTCGACGCGCGCCCCTCGATCGCCGTCCTTCCCTTCGCCGATCTCAGCGGCGATGCCGCGCAGGATATTTTCTGCGAAGGATTGGCGCTCAACATCGTCGCCAGCCTCGGGCGCTTCCATGAATTGTTCGTCATCGACCGGTTTTCGACCCTGGCCTACCGGGGCAGACCGGTGACGTCGGCGCAGGCCGCGGGTGAATTGGCGGTTCGCTACATTCTGGAGGGAAGCGTTCAGAAAGCCGGCGACCGCATCCGCGTCTCGGTCCAACTCGTCGATGGCGCCGAGAACCGGCAGCTCTGGACCGAGACCTATGACCGGCAACTGACCGACATCTTCGCGGTCCAGGACGAAATCACCGGGACGATCATCGGCCCCCTTGCTTCGGGCTATGGCGGCAGGCTCGGCAAGGCCTGGCGTGACAAGAGCCAGCCCGGCGGACTCGATAGCTTCGTTGCCATGGATCATTTCCGAATGGGATGGATGCCTTTGATTTTACCAAGGAGGGGATGGTCTGCGTCCGGGAACAACTGGGCAAGGCAATCGTTCGCGATCCGGGATTTGCCAAGGCTCATAGCAAGATAGCCTGGGCCTACATGGTCGACGCCAGCTATGGCTGGGCCGAGGATCATGATGCTGCGATGGAAAAAGGCCGCGAATGGGCGGTGAAAGCGATCGTTGCCGATGACGCCGACTCCTGGGCCCACTGGGCCTTTGCCGGCTATCATGTGCTGACATTAAACCACGGCGTGGCGCTTGAGGCTTACCGGACGGCCCTCGCTTGCAATCCCAATGATGCCGAGGTGATGACCGATTTTGCTCTCTGCCTGAGTTATGCAGGCCGGGCGGAGGAGGGCATCGAAAAGGCACTGAAAGCCATGCGCCTCAACCCGCACCACCATGACTGGTATAAATCCCAGTTGGGCCAGATCTATTTCGATGCCCGTCAATATGATAAGGCCATCGCCACCTTCGCCAACCTGCGCACCCTCGATAGCGCCATCATGCGCGTCTATCAGGCCGCCAGTTTCGCCGCCGCTGGGAATCTGCCGCAGGCCCAGAAATCGGTGCAGCGCGTTCTCGATCTCGACCCCGGCGCGAGTTTGCAGAAATGGACCGACCCGAAGCTCGCGCCCTATGGTGACGCGAGTTACCTCGAACATTTCCGCCAGGCCCTCGCCAAGGCCGGCCTGCCCGGCTGACACCGTGCCCGTCCCGCCTTAACCCGCCAGCAGAAAGATGTTGCTTAATTTCAAACCTTTGGGCAGCCAAGGATCGGCCGTAATCATTGCCTAGCTGACGCGGACAGGACGACACGCGCCGACATGAACTATCTCCAGCCCTATCTCGACTACTTTTCCGCCCATCCCGGTTGGGCCATCACGTTCGTCTTCCTGATCGCCTTCGGCGAGGCGCTGCTGATCATCGGGCTGTTCGTTCCCTCGACCGCCGTGCTGGTGGGGGCGGGCATTCTCGTCGGTACCGGGCAACTGCCGTTCTGGCCGGTGTTCATCGCCGCCACCGTTGGCGCCATCGCCGGCGACCAGATCTCCTACTGGGCGGGGAGGCTGTACGGCCAGAGGCTCAAGACCTTCTGGCCGCTCAGCCACTATCCCCAGCTCGTTGCCCGCGGCGAGGAGTTTGTCAGAGGCCATGGCGGCAAGAGCATCGCCCTTGGCCGCTTCGTGCCCGGCGTCAAGGCCGTGGTGCCGGGGATCGTCGGCATGTTCGGCATGGGGCAGATCTATTTCGCCAGCATCAATTTCGCCTCCGGCATCATCTGGGCGGCGGCGCATGTGCTGCCCGGCATCCTGATCGGCCAGGGCCTGGCCTTCGCCGGCGAACTGTCGGGCCGGCTGGTGTTCGTGCTGCTGATCCTGCTGGTCAGTGTGGGATTTGCCGGCTATCTGATCCGGGTCGTGGTGGCAGCGCTCTCGCCCTATCTCACCCACGGCCTGTGGCGCCTGTCGCGCTGGGCCGGCGGCCGGCCCGGTCCCTTCATGCGCCGCCTGTCGCGGGCCATCTCGCCGGAAAATCCCCGCTCGCTTCTGGTTGTGGTCTTCGCCGCGGTGACCTTCGTCGGCGCCATCGCCCTCATCAACCTGATCGTCGACGTGGTCTCGGAAGACGCCTTCTCCAATGCCGACGTGTCGATCTTCAACCTGATGAAGGAGATGCGCAACGCTCCCGCCGACGAGCTGATGATCACCCTCACCATGCTGGGCGACACCTTGGTGATGACGGTGCTGTCGGTCACCATCATCGTCTGGCTGATGTGGCGCCGGGCCTACAGGGCGGCGATCGCCGCCACCATCGCCATCGTCGCCGGCAAGATCTTCGTGCCGATCCTCAAATACGGCATCCAGCGGGCGAGACCCATCGAGCTCTATGGCGGAGCCGAACAGTTCAGCTTCCCCTCGGGCCACGCCACCATGGCAGCCCTGATCTTCGGCATCCTTGCCGTGCTGGTGGGCCATGCGCTCGGCCGCTGGTCGCGCTCGCTGGTCTATGCCATGTGCACCGTCCTGGTGGTGGCGATCGCCTATTCGCGGGTCTATCTGGGCGTGCACTGGCTCTCCGACGTGCTCGGCGGCCTGCTCTTCGGCGCGGTGATGGCGGCGGCCTTCGGTATTGCCATCGAGGCCGTGCCGCCACGCCGGATCCGGCCGGTGGGGCTGTTTGCCACCTCGCTCATCGCCTTCGTTCTGGCCGGCGCCATCCACGTTTCCTGGAGTTATGAGGAGGCCGAGGACATTTATGCGCCGCAGCCGCATATCGTGACGGTGAGCCTGGCGCAGTGGTCGAGCGACGGCTGGAAAGCAATTCCCAAGCGGCGCATCGACCTGGTCGGCAAGGTGGGCGAGACCTTCCTCATCCAGTATGCCGGAAGCTACGACGCCCTGCGCCTGGCGGCGGCCGAACGGGGCTGGAGCGAAACCCCCAAATGGACATGGCGCCAGTCCATTCCCTATCTCAATCCCAACGCCACGCTGGCCGCGCTTCCGCCGCGGCCGGCGCTGCATGAGGGCCTCAAGGCCAAAATCACTCTCATACGGCCAGTGAGCGACGTCGAGCGCGAGGTGTTGCGCATCTTCAAGACCGACGTGATGATCGCCAACCGCGACCGGCGGGTGCCGCTCTATCTCGTAAGCCTCACCCGCGAGACCCTGCGGCGCAGCCTCAATCTCTACGCCGTACCGCGCTCGGTCGTCGCCAAGTATGACGAACGCAAGGCGGTGCTGTTCGAGTTCGGCAAGAGCCGGCGCCTCCTGGTGCTCGCCGAAAACGAGGTCAACAAGCTTCGCCAGGGCCTGTTCCTGGCGGTACCCTGATCGTTTTCTCCGCACTGGACGGCGGCGCCCGGTTCCGCCATATTCCGCGCCGATTTCGCTTCGCTCCCCGACAGGCGCTCAACCGATGGAATTTCTCAAGCAGCTCTTCACCTGGTGGAACGGCCAGACCCTCAACACCCGCTTCTTCACCTGGCGCAAGGGGGAACTCGTCGGCACCGACGAGGCCGGCAACAAATACTATCGCGCCTCCTCGGCCATCCCCGATTCGATCGCCGAGCGCCGCTGGGTGATCTACAACGGCTATGCCGAGGCCTCGGCCATTCCTCCTGGCTGGCATGGCTGGATGCATCACCGCACCGACACACCACCCAGCCAGGAGACCTACGCGCCGCGCGACTGGCAGCAGCCGCACCGGCCCAATGCCACCGGCACGGCGGCGGCCTATCGCCCGCCCGGCAGCATCGTCGGCGGCAGGCCGGCAGCGGTGGTGGCACCCGATTACCAGGCGTGGAAACCCGAATAGGGTGCAGCGCCACAATTCGGCACCGCTCCGGGACTATTCCGGCGCACTTTCGATAACGGAGACGGGGAATGAAGAATACGGCGGTCGAAACCCTGATCGGCGCGGCGGTCATTGTCATCGCCGCGGCGTTCTTCCTGTTCGCCTACCAGACCTCTGGCAAGGGCAGCACCACCGGCGGCTATCGCCTAGTCGCCCAGTTCGACAATGCCGAGGGCGTCAACGTCGGCACCGACGTGCGCATGGCCGGCGTCAAGATCGGCACCGTGGTGGCAATGGTGCTCAACCCCGAAAACTACATGGCTAAGCTCACCCTGCAGGTCGATCCGGCTCTCAAGTTCAAGGACGACGCCACCGCCAAGGTTACCGCCGAGGGCCTGCTCGGATCGAAGTTCATTTCCCTCGAGCAGGGCGGTTCCGAGACGGTGCTTCCCGAGGATGGCAGCGGCGAGATCATCAATACGCAGGGGGCCGTCGACATCTGGGCGCTGATCAGCCAGACCATGTTCGACAAGGGAGCCAAACCGCCGGCAGGTGGCGACGGCGGTGCTGGAACCAAGACCCCGTGACGCGAGCCGCACTCTCTCAGACCTGGCAGTCCGGCAGCTACGATACCCACGCCCGTTTTGTCTCCGATCTGGCGGAGGGCGTGATCGAATGGCTGGCGCCGGCACCCGGCGAGCATGTTCTCGATCTCGGTTGCGGCGACGGCGTGCTGACCGCGGCCTTGGCGGCGCGCGGCTGCGATGTGGTCGGCGTCGACACTTCCGACGAGTTGCTGAGCGCCGCCCGGTCCCGGGGCCTTACTGTCCAATGGATGGATGGCGAGGACTTGCACTTTGCCGCCGAATTCGATGCGGTATTCTCCAATGCGGCACTGCACTGGATGACCAGGCCCCGCGCCGTCACCCAGGGGGTGCGCCGAGCGCTGAAGCCTTCGGGCCGCTTCGTCGCCGAGTTCGGCGGCCACGGCAATGTAGCGGCGATCGTCACCGCCATGCTGGCCGTGGCGAATGCCCGCGGCGGCCGCAGCGATCTGGCCAACCCGTGGTATTTTCCGTCGTCCGCCATCCACCGGCGCCTGCTCGAGGAGGAAGGCTTCTCGGTCGAACGCATCGGCCTCTTCCCGCGCCCGACACCACTTCCGACCGGCATGGAGGAATGGCTGAAGCTGTTCCGCCGGCCATTCTTCGACCAGTTCGGAGGAGACGCCGATGCGGCGCTGGCCGACACCGTCGAGCTTCTGCGCCCGTCGCTGTGCGATGGCGGCGGCAACTGGACGGCGGACTATGTGAGGCTCCGGGTGGAGGCGCACCGGTGAGGCGGCTGCTGCTGCTCCTTGCGGCCTTCTTGCTGGCGCCGGCGAATCAAGCGCCCGCCGCCCGGCTTGCCAATCCGATCGCTGTGTTCAGCGGCCTCGACAAGATCACCGGCCTCACCACCACCTTCGAGATCGCCATCGGCGATCAGAAGATGTTCGGCGGCCTCGTGGTCAAGCCCGATGTCTGCTACACCCGCCCGGTGACCGAGGAGCCCAAGACTACCTCCTTCGTCGAGGTCGACGAGATCCAGTCGGACAAGAGCCGCAAGCGCATCTTCACCGGCTGGATGTTCGCCGAAAGCCCCGGCCTCAATGCCGTCGAGCATCCCATCTACGATGTCTGGCTCGTTGGCTGCCGCGATCCGAGCGCGCCCCCGCCGGTGGTCGAGACGACGCCCGACACCTCGACCCTGCAGGACCAGCTCGACCAGAGCCAACCTCAGGATTGAGGGCGTCTCGCTCTACCCGCCTTGCGTCATCCGCGACAGGTAGGTGGCGAAGTCGAAATTCGGTCGCTCGAGGTGCGACAGGTGGCCGGGTGCTGCAAGCTCCGAAGTGAGCCCCCGATAGACCCGCTCGGTGCAGCCCTTGTCCTCGACATTGACCTTGTCGAGCAGGTCCTTGAGCTGGCGGAAGAGCTCGGGCACATCCATATCGTCGAGAAAGTCGTTGCACATGCCGCCGCCGAAGGTGACATGGACCTGGGCAACGCCCTTGGGGAGCAGCGACAGATACCAGAAATAGCCGGGAGTGAGGGTGATGAGCAGGCTCGGATAGAGCGCCAGCAGGAAAGTGGTACGCCTGAGATCGCCCGCCATGCGGGCGTTCGAGGGATGGGCGCCGGCGATGCGGAAATGCGGCTCCTTGAGGATGGTGTGATAGTTGAAGGTCTTCGGGCTCGGCGGGCACACCATCTCGTCGAGCTTCGACAGCCCGCCGATCGTTCCGGCATGGCAGACCGGCAAATGGTAGCTCTCCATGAAATTCTCGGCCAGCACCTTCCAGTTGGTGTTCCACACAAAGCTTTCGTTGAACCATTCGGTGTAATTCACCATGTCGAAGGCGCCGATCAGGCTTTCCACTTCGGCGAGGCGGTTGGCGACCGGTTCGACGTCGGGATTGAGGCTAACGAACACCCAGCCGAGCCAGGTCTCGCAGCGGACCTGTGGCAGCTTGTAGTCCTCCTTGCAGAAGCCGGCGTTGCGGGTCATCGCCGGCGCCCCGCGCAAACTGCCGTCGGTGTTGTAGGTCCAGCCGTGATAGGGGCAGCTGATCGACTTCCTGTTGCCGCGCCCTTCTAAGAGCGTCGACATGCGGTGCAGGCAGACATTGGATTGTGCGTGCAATGTGCCGTCCCTGTCGCGGATCACCATCAACGGCTGGCCGGCAAGCTCGAAGGTCAGATAGTCGCCGGGATTGGCCAACCCCGAGGCGCGGCCGACGCAGTGCCACTCCTTGCGGAAGACGTGCTCAAGTTCGGCCGCCAGGAAGATCTCGGAGGTGTAGACGCTCTTCGGCATGGCATGGGCCTGCTCGAAGGGCACGGCGACCATAGCAGCAAGTTCGGCCACCGGATCGAGGGGAGGGCTATGGAGATTCATGGCGATCGCCGGTCAGGCTCCCTAAGGCAATGGCGCACAATAGAGATTGCGGCAGTCTCGAGTCCATGCCGTAAGGATATTGGCGCTGTTAACCGGTAGTTTGCATAATCGGACCCCAATAGCTAGATTCACACGATCTGTGGCGTTTCCCCAAGGGGAAGAAAGGCTATCATGACGCCGTTTGCGATCGCAGGCATTCAGATGCACCTGGGGCATGGCTCCAACATCGATGCCATGCGCCAGCGCATCGACCTCACCATGCATCTTTATCCCTGGGTGCAGATGGTGCTGTTTTCCGAACTTGCCGTGCACGGGCCGCTGCTGCAACACGCCCAGCCGCTGCCGGGGACGGCCGAGGAGGAATTCCAGACCATTGCCCGCCATCACAAGATCTGGCTGGTCAACGGCTCCATGTACGAGCGCCGCGACGGCGCCATCTACAACACCACCTCGATCTTCGATCCCGACGGCCAGGTGGTGACGCGCTACCGCAAGATGTTCCCCTTCACGCCCCTTGAGCAGGGGGTGCAGCCGGGCCACGAATTCTGCGTCTTCGATGTCGACGGCATCGGCCGCTTTGGCCTCCTCAACTGCTACGACATCTGGTTTCCCGAAACCTCGCGCCAGCTCACCGCCATGGGGGCCGAGGTGATCCTCCATCCGGTGATGACCCACACCATCGACCGCGACATCGACATCGCGGTGGCGCACGCAACGAGCGCCATGATGCAGTGCTACGTCTTCGACATCAACGGCCTCGCCGCCGGCGGCAACGGCCAGTCTTGTGTCTTCGATCCCTCGGGCCGCAAGCTGCACCAGGCCGATGCCACCGAGCAGATCATTCCGATCGAGATCGACCTTGAACAGGTGCGACGGTCGCGCGAGCGCGGCATCCGGGGCCTCGGCCAGATGGCCAAGAGCTTCCGCGATCGCCCCGCCCAGTTCCCGGTCTATCAGCCGGGCTTCGATACGACTTATCTCGAGAGCCTCGGCCCCGTCGCCACCCCCCGCCGGGTTGATGCCCCCGCGCCGTCGAACGTGCAGACGCTGCCGGTGCGGAGAAGCTTTGTGAAATAGGGACCCCTTCCTTCCCCCCTCGCGAGAGAAGGGTGAGCTTGCGAACCGGCACGTGCCGGATGAGGGGGTGGTTCAGCAAGTCTCGTCACGCACCGATCAGGCTGCACGCCCCCTCATCCCCGGCTTCGCCGGACCTTCTCCCGCGAGGGGAGAAGGAAATGACGGTCCAAGATTCTTGCGATTGGAATGACTGCGACACTGCATGCAATCGTTCTCTTCGCCCTTCACCCCACCTGGCCGATCTCCCGCGGTATTTCACTCACTTGGCCGAGTAAAAAGCGTCAAACTTGACAGAGCGTGCCATTTTTGACACAATCATATTTCATGTTTGACCGGCGCAAGAAACTACAGGCCCGTTTCTATGCGACGGCGAGTGGGCAGAAGCCGGTTCGCGAATGGATTTTGGGACTCGACAAAGCCGACCGCGTGATCGTCGGCAAGGACATTCAGAAGGTCGAATTCGGCTGGCCCATTGGCATGCCATCATGCCGTCCTTTAGGGAGCAGTCTCTATGAAGTTCGCAGCGACCTGGCGGGCGGGAGGATCGCCCGGGTGATGTTCTGTATTGTCAAAGGTGAAGCCGTGCTTCTGCATGGCTTCATGAAGAAGTCGCAAAAGACCCCGGCGGGCGACATCGAAATGGCGCGCAAGCGCCAGAAGGATGTCAAGTCATGACCAGAGCGAGAAAGGGCAAGATCGCCCGCGATGAAACCTTCGACGATTTCCTCGGCGAGGAGGGACTTCTTGCCGAAACCGAGGAACTCGCCATCAAGGAATTAATCGCCGAGCAGATCAGGAGCGCCATGGAGCTGCAAGGCCTCACCAAGACAGCCATGGCCCAGCGCATGCAGACGAGCCGCCGCCAGTTGGAGCGCCTGCTCGATCCGGCCAACCCATCGGTGACCCTCTCAACCCTCCGCCGCGCCGCCCAGGCCGTGGGCCGCCGGCTGCGGGTGGAACTGGGGTGAAGGGGTGGGGTCGGTCTACCCCACCTGCCCGATCTCGCGCAGCATCTCGGCGAACCACGGCGTCTTCGGATCGAAGTGCTTGCCGCCCTTGATGCGGGCGAACTCGATGGCGCGCAACTGATCGCCGCGCTCCTCGTCGTGGCCGACGACGCCCGACACACCCTTGAGCCCGCAATCGACGGCGACCTCGACCATCTGGCGGATCAGTTCCACATCGGCGGCATTGGCGGCGGCCGATCTCGCGAAATAGCCCGACTTCTGCACCAGCGTCTTGTCGGCGCCGATGAGCTTGCCGAACTGCTTGCCGAACCAGTCGCCGACCTTCACCGTGTCGAGCCGCACATGGCCGAAGGCGTCACGCTCGACCTTGTCGCCCCGGGCCTCGATCTCCTTGACGATGTCGGCAACGCCCGCCCCCTCGCTCACGAAGATCGACACGCTGTCCTTCTCGTCCATCACCTTTTTGAGGCGCTTCGCCTCGGCGGCGATGTCGATTGCAAGTTCGGGGATGTAGATGGCGTCGATGTCCTTGTGGCGGCGGCCGAGATTGAACTGCGGCAGGAAGTCCAGCGCGGTGAGCCTCGCCCGCCAGGCCCTGGCGGTGGCAGCCGTCAGCCAGCCGCTGTGCCGCCCCATCACCTCGTGGATCACCAGTTGGCGCGACGAGGTCGACTGCTCGTTCACCACATTCTCGAAGAAGGTCGCACCTTGTTCGGCGGCGGTGAAAGCGCCGAGCGTCTGACGGATGGGGATCACGTCGTTGTCGATGGTCTTGGGCAGGCCGACCACGGTCAGGCCGTAATTATTTTTCGCCAGATAGGCGGCCAAGTCGGCGGCGGTGGTGTTGGTGTCATCGCCGCCGATCGTATGGAGAATGGTGATGCCGTCCTTGACCAGCTGGTTGGCGGCGACCGTCAGGGGGTCTTCGCCTTCCTTCACCAGCCCGCGCTTGACGCAATCGGCGACATTGGTGAGCTTGACCCGGCTGTTGCCAAGCGGCGAGCCGCCATGGGCGTGCAGCACATGGGCGTGCGCCCGCACCTCCGGGGTCACGGCGATCGACTTGCCCTGCAACAGACCCTTGTAGCCGGCGATATAGCCGATTATCGGGGCCTCGGGCGCGAGTGCGGTGTAGCGCTCGATCAAGCCGCCCACGGCCGATGACAGGCAGGGGGCCAGCCCCCCGGCGGTGAGCATGGCGATCTTGTGCTTGGGCATACGGGGCCTCCTGGGATTGCTGCCCCGTCACTAAGCAGTCCGGCGCCATTGCGCAATATCGGGCTCTCACGGCGGATTTCACGCCTGCGGTGACAGAATTCACGGCGCTCTGGCGGCGTTCTCACGGATCTCTGGCGGGGCGGCGGGTAGGTTTTCCTCAACGCCGACCGATAGGGCTGGCGAACGACCGGAGGAACCACATGACCCGCACCACCGCTAACTCCATCTTCGCCCTCTATGCTTCCGCCTACGTGCCGTTCTCCAGCATGGGGCATGGCATCGTTCATGACCGGAACGCCGACAGCGAACCGCGGGTCCTCGCATCGGAGCCGCGCCGGCTGCGGCATCGGCCTTGGTTCGGTGGCGTCGTTGCGATGGTCGCGCTCATCGTGATCGCCACCGCCGCCGCGACCCTGATCGGCAGCTAGAAGCCGGTGCAATCGCCCGATGACCACGCCGCCGCCGTCGGTCATCCACAATTTTTTCAACGGTGGCGAAGATGCAACGGTTACCGGAATGGTGCCGGAGGGGCCGCGAAGGGCCACCGAATCGGCCTGCCGTCAGTATACGGACAGCCTGCGATTTGCCTTGAAAAACGCCGGGATTCGCGACATCGCGGCAATTTCGTCCGTAGACGGATAGATCGCCCGGTTTGCGGGGCGTTTACCGGATGTTAGGAGAATTCCGGCGACATACTAGATGTTGACGGCATATTGCCGAATCACACAAAGGGGTACACAACACGACACAATGACAATGCAAGCGGCGATCGACTTCGCAGTTTCGTTGTCCGATGTGTGGCTTGCCTGCGTTGTGGGGCTCTAACCAACTCTAGGAGAGAAAAACATGGCTGCGAAGAAAGCTGCTAAGAAGCCTGCCAAGAAGAAGGCCGCCAAGAAGAAGGCCGCCAAGAAGAAGTAAGCTTCGAAGGCATATCTTCAGGACTGGACCCCGGACGGCATCGCCTCCGGGGTCAGTTCATTTTAGAGGGATCGCCAGCGCGCTCCCCTCACTGATAGACATAGACCCGGGCGCCGATCTTCACCCGTTTGTAGAGTTCGATGACGTCGGCGTTCGTCATGCGGATGCAGCCCGACGACACCGCCCCGCCGATCGAGCTAGGGTTGTTGGTGCCATGGATGCGGAACATGGTGCCGCCGATATACATGGCCCGCGCCCCCAGGGGGTTCTCGGGCCCTCCTTCCATCACCTCCGGCAGCTTGTTGCCCTTGGCCGCCTCGCGCTCGATCATCACCTGCGGCGGCCGCCAGGTCGGCCATTCCTGCTTGGCGACGATGCGCGAATTGCCGCTCCATTGGAAGCCTTCGCGGCCGACGCCGACCCGGTAGCGCCGGGCCTTGCCGTCACCCAGCACATAATAGAGCCGCCGTTCCGGAGTGCGCACGATGATCGAGCCCGGCGGATATTTGCCGGCCTCCTCCCAGGTAATGACCTCGGCCGTGGCGCGATCCCTGACCGAGCGGCCGTCTTCCTTTGAGTTGCCGTCGCCTTGCCCGCCGAACAGGCACTGCAGGAAGCTGCCGCAGTCGCGGGTCGCAGGCTGCTGGCGGGCGTTGCTGGCAGCGGCCGCCGGCGTCACGCCGGAGAGAATCGCCGCCAGCCAAACGCCGCATACAATCGTTGCAATTCGCATCTTTATTGAACCTCAATCGTCAGCGGCGCGGAACCTAACCGCTCCGCCCGCCGCGAGCAATGGGCTTTGCGGTTCGCCCGCCGTTCACTTATGATGAGTCTCAGAGGGCGACCACCATTAACAATGGAACATGCAACATGAAAACCATTACCAAGACCTTTCTGATCGTCTGTCTCGCCACCACGGCGCTCGCCCTTCCGGCCCGGGCCGGCGAGGAGCCGAAGGTAGTCGGCATTCTGCTGGCCAACTGGGAAAAGCAACTCAAGGTGAAGCCCGCCTATGAGTCGGTTGACCAGGATTCCTCCGGCGCCATCAAGATCAGCAAGCTGACCGTCAACAAGGCGGCCGAAGCCGGCGGTCCGGCCTTCACCATAGCGATCGACCAAATCGACCTGGTCAACATCGCCGACCAGGGCGACGGGCTCTACGACATCGGCAGCGCCAAGTTCACCGGCACCAAGTTCGACGTGACCGGCGTCGAGGGCCAGGCCTTCAGCGTCAGCATTCCGGAGGCCAGCGCCGAGGATCTGTTCGTCAGGGCGGCCGGCGATACTCCCAAGCCGGAGGATGCTCTTCTCGCCTCGATGAATCTCGCCAAGAAGACAACCTCCGGCAAGATCACTCTCACGGTGATGGGCCAGACCATCACCGCCGACGGCTACGAGACGAGTTGGGATGGCGATCCCAAGACCGGTGCCGGCACTTTCAGCGGCAAGATCGGCAATATCGTGATCCCTGAATCGACCATGGCCATGGTCGATACCGGCGGCATGCTGAAGCAGCTCGGCTACGGTTCCCTCGCCTTCGATTTCGCCGTCAACTACAAGCTGGATGTGGCCGACGACAAGTTGGGCGTCGATGGCAGCTTCGCCTATGTCGGCAGGAACATGGGTACGATGAAAGTGGCTTTCGGCGCCGGTGGCGTGCCGCTGGCGGTCATCGGCGAGCTGAAGAAGGCCCAGGCCGACGGCAAGCAGCCTGACTTCACCGCCATGCTTCCCGAACTTCAGGCGGTTACCGTGACCGGCGCGTCGCTGCGCTTCGAGGATGCCTCGATCACCAAGAAGCTCCTGCCGATGCTCGCCGCCATGCAGGGCATGGACGAGGCAGCGCTCGTCAACAACGCCGGAGCCCAGGTGCAGATGGGACTCATGGCGCTCAACAACCCGGAATTCGCCACCAAGGTCTCGGGTGCGGTCGCTGCCTTCCTCAAGGAGCCGAAGTCGATCACCGTGGCGCTGAAGCCGGCCGCGCCCGTCATGGTGCAGGAACTGATGAGCCTCAATCCCGCCGACCCGGGTGCCGCCATCACCAAGCTGGGAATTACCGTCACTTCCAACGACTGAGACTTCAACCCCCGAAGCCCGCCTTGCGCAGCCCGTCGAACAACAGGTCGGTCGGATGGGATTCGGGGGATCCACTGACGGCGCGGAGTATGTCGAACGTTACATCGGATTTGATCTCGAGCATCAGGGCGATTTCGCGCCGCGCCCGGTCGATGTTGTCGAGATGGGCGCTGGCCGAGGCCAGGTAGGCGCGGCCGAGAAAGCCGTAGATGTGGCCGCTTTCGATGACCCGCACCGCCTCCTCGAAGCGGCCCATGGCAAACAGGATCGTGCCATGGACAAAGGGCATCCAGACGGGCGGATAGGGATCGCGGTCGAGAACCGCGGTGGTCACGGCCAGGGCCTCGTCGAGGCGGCCGCTGTGCAGAAGCGTATTGGCGTAGTCGCCCTGGATGTTCACTTCCAGGGGGTTGAGTTCGATGGCCCGCTGAAAGTGATTGGGCGACCTGCCACGCTCGCCCAGATAGTCAAGCGCGGCACCGGCGGCATAGTGGGCCATGGCTTCGTTGGCATCGAGCTTGATGGCGCGTTCGGCACTGGCCTCGGCCTCGACCAGGTAATCCCATTGTCCCGTCCTCCAGAACTTGCCGAGAAAGCCGATGCCGCGCCAGGCGTGGGCGAGCGCGAAGCCCGGATCGATTTCGACCGCCCGGGCGAACAACGGTTCCGCCAGCTCTTCCTTCCCGGCATTGCAGAATTCGCGGCCCTGCAGGAAATAGTCATGGGCCGACCAGCTGGTGGTCGGCTTGCGATTGGCCGAGGAGGCGCCGGCGCTGACCAGCTTGCGGCCGAGTGCGGTGACGATGCGCACCACCACCTCGTCGAGCACGCCGAAGATGTCGGCCGTCTGGCGATCGTATCTCTCGCCCCAGACCACATTGCCGGTTGCGCCCTCAAGCAATTGGCAGGAGACGATGAGCCGGCTGTCGCCGGCGCGGGCTGCACCCTTGACCACGAATTGCGCACCCAGCACCCGTGCGGCCCCGAGACTGCCGGCTTCGGCCGAAAGTCTGACGGCGGTGGTGCGCGAAAACACACTGAGCTCGGTATAGCGGGCGAGCTGGATGATCAGGTCCTCGGTCAACCCGTCGCTCAGATATTGCCGGGCCGGATCGCCGGAGAGGTTGACGAAGGGCAAAACCGCGATGGTCGGCTTGGCCGAGGCGGCAGCTTCCGGCCGGGCAAGCGGGGCAGGGGTCTCACCCCCCGACAGTAGGTTCGCCCGTAGCGCCTCGAGCTCGTTCCCCGGAGCGACCCCGAGCTCGGCCTTGAGGAGATCGCGCGCCGTAGCGTAGTGGGCAAGGGCCTGGCTGCGTTCGCCAGCCGCCACGAAAGCCTGCATCAGGGCAAGATGCGAGGCCTCGCGCAGGGGATCGAGCACCACCAGTTTCTTGGCCAGGGAAATGCGTTCCTCGCCCTGTTCCAGCGGCAAGAGCCGGTCGATTGCCTGTTGCAGGAAATCGCCAAAGCGGCGGCGCTCGCCCGCCAGCCAGTCGCTGAAGGCCCGATCGGCGATGCCGGCATCGGCCAGAAGTTCGCCGGTCCACAATGCAACCGCCTGGCGCAATTCTTCGCGCGCGGTCGACACGGCAAGCCGCAGGAAGTCCTGGGCATCGCAAGACGTGGCAAGAAGTTCCACCCGCTCGTCGCTGCCGCATTCCCCGGCGCCAGCACCAGGATCGCCAGGAGCCCGCGCGCCTTGCGGCCCGAAATGGCAACCGCCCGGCCAGACCCGTCATGGGCCGCGAAATTGCCAAGCAGTTTCAGTCGTAGCAGGCCCATGCCGCGCTCTTCCCCCGGGCCGCACTATAATGGCAATGACTTCGCCAGTGGAAGGAGCAGCACACCCGCCGCCCGAGTGCTACCTCGGCCTGTCCGATTTGCCATTGAACTCGCCGCGCGCCTTCCTATCTCAACTTGGTCAACAATGGAGGAGAGGGCACCATGACCGCGTCAGCGTCGGGTACCTATGAAGGCAAGTTTGACCATGGCCGCTGCGGCGGCCGCTTTGCCCGCAATCCGTGGAGCGTGTGGGAGATCGCCGCCATGGTGGCGGGCTTCGTGGTGTTCTGGCCGCTGGGCCTGCTCGCCCTCTTTCTCAAGTGGAAGAACGGCGAGATGTGGCGCGGTGCCAGCGAGGCCAAGGCGCCGTGGAGCGGCATGCGCAAGCCCGACTTCGCCGCGTGGAAGCATTACCGCCATGACCGCTTCGGCGGCACCGGCAATGCCGCCTTCGACGACTATCGCAAGGCCGCCCTCGATCGCCTCGAGGAAGAGCGCCGCAAGCTCGAGGAGGAAAGCCGCGCTTTCCGCGACTTCCTCGACAAGCTGCGCCGCGCCAAGGACCAGGAGGAGTTCGACCGCTTCATGGCCGAACGCCAGCGGCCCGACCCTGGCGCCACCGCCTGAACCGATGAAAGCCCGGCCACCCCGCCGGGCTTTCTTCTTAACTTTGATCGCCGTCGCGGCTGTGCGGGCCGGAAATCGGCGGCTCGACGCGCTCGGCCGGGCGGAGCGGCGGCGGCTTGCGCTCGGCGAAGACCGGAGCCCGCGGCGCCGGCCGCATCGCAACGGGCCGCCGCGCCTCGCCCGCATCTTCCGAGGCCGGGGCGATCGACGGATGGCCGGCAATGCCGATCCCCGACTCGACCACGATGTCGGCGGGTCCGCCGATCAGCAAAAGATGCTCGACTTCGTCGCGGCGCACCAGTACCAGGCGCCGCGTTTGATCGAGTTCGTGGAACTCGCTGACGCCGAGGCGCTGGCCGCGCCGCCCGCGCACCCGCTGGCTGTATAGACGCCAGATCCACAGGACCAAAATGAGCAGCACCAGCACCGCCAGCGCGGCAACAACGACATTGGCATACTGGTTGAGCAGTTCCATGCCGCCATTCCGTCACGCTCCGCCGATGCTGTCAACCCTGCCGGCCCGGAATCATGGCCTTCACCCGGGATTCCGCTGGCACAACGGGCCATCGAGTGGAATCACTTGATGGCGAAAAGTTGCGCCAGATTCATGGGCTAGAGCATCGGATTATCCAAAAAGTGGTGTCCGCTTTTGGGTCCGATGCTCTAAGGCGCAAAACGCCTATACTCGGTTTGATTCGGGGTAGCAGGGCATGGCGGAAAAGACAGGGGCAGCCGATGTGGCAGGCCCGTCACGGGGCATGGGGTGGGGTCGCAGCGGTCCCAGCCTCGCGTTGGCCGTGGCTCTCGCAATTGCCGTCACCGCCGCCGCCGTCCTGTTTCGCGGCAGCGTTCCGCCCTGGGCGCTGATCGCTGGAGCCGGTGCCGCGCTCCTCGGCCTCTTTACTCTACTGGGTGCGGCGGCGGGACTTGTGCATTTCGGCAGCACCTCGCGCCAGCGCCGTTTTCTCGACGCCATGACCGATGCCCTGGGCGATGCCATGGTGGTTACCGATGGCCGGGGCCGAGCCATCTATGCCAACGGTCCCTTTATCAAGTTTGTTTCCGATGCCGGTGCCGAGAGGCTGGTCGGCATGGACGTGCTGTTTGCCGGCTTCCCCGAATTCGCCGAACCGGTCTACCAGCTCGCCCAGGCGGGCCTCGAAGGCCGGAGGGCCGAACGCGAGATCAGGGTTGCCGCCGGTTCGCCGGCCCCGGGGGCTCTCCCCGATCGGCCGGTGTGGCTGAGGCTCAAGGTGGCGCCGGCGCCGCTGCCGGGTGCCAAGGGCCACACACTCTGGGTGCTGCAGGATATCAGCGCCGACCGGGCCCGCCAGGAACAGGCCTTCGCCAGGCTACAGTTCATCATCACCTATCTCGACCACGCGCCGGCCGGCTTCTTTTCCACCCTGGCCAGCGGCAAGGTCGACTATGTCAATGCCACACTTGCCGCCTGGCTCGGTTTCGATGTCGCCCAATCCCAGGGCAACGGCCTCGAGCTTTCGGCAATCGTCGGCACGGCGGGGGCGAAGCTTCTCGCCGGAGTAGCACCCGTGCCCGGGGGATCGGTCACCGAGAACTTCGATCTCGACCTCCTCGGCAAGACCGGCCCGCCGCTTCCCGTCCACGTGATCCACCGCATCGACTTCGAAAGCGACGGCCGCCGGCTGCCGTCGCGCACCCTGGTGGTGCCGCGAAGGATCGGCGGCCCGGCGGCCGATGAAAGTGTCGCCGCCCTCCGCTTGACGCGCCTTGCCGCCGCCGTGCCTCTCGGTATCGCCGAAGTCGATGCCAAGGGAATTCTGCGCGAAGCCAATGCCGCCTTCCTGTCGCTGTCGCCGGCGGTGATGCGAGGCGCCAGCCTCGCCGCCGCGGTGGCCGAAAGCGAGCGCGAAGCCCTCACCCGGGCGCTGGCCGAGGCGCTCGCCGCCGACGGCCGCCAGGTAGCAGTCGATGTGACCATCGGCTCACACGAGCGCCAGCGGGCGGTGCAATTCGTGGTCATGCGGCTTGCCGCCGAAGATGCCAACGCGGTGGTCTTCGCCGTCGACAAGACCGAGAGCAAGGCGCTTGAGGTGCAGCTTGCCCAGAGCCAGAAGATGCAGGCGGTGGGCCAGCTCGCCTCCGGCATCGCCCACGACTTCAACAACGTGCTGACCCCGATCATCGGCTTTGCCGATCTGCTGCTCGCCAAGATGCGGCCGACCGACCCGGCCTTCGCCGATGTCATGAACATCAAGCAGAACGCCAACCGCGCCGCCAACCTGGTGCGCCAGCTCCTCGCCTTCTCGCGCCGCCAGACGCTGAGCCCCAAGGTCCATTCGCTGACCGAGGCCATGTCCGATCTCGGCAACCTCCTGGGCCGGGTGCTGGGCGAGAAAGTGGGCCTCAAGATCAATCACGGCCGCGATCTGGGGCTGGTTCTGGTCGACATCCACCAGTTCGAGCAGGTGATCATCAACCTCGCCGTCAATGCCCGCGACGCCATGCCCAACGGCGGTACGCTGACCGTCCGCACCCACAATGTGTCGACCGAGGACTCGCGCACCATCAGCCCCGAGCTGATGCCGCCCGGCGACTATGTGGCGGTCGAGGTCGAAGATACCGGCACCGGTATCCCGCCGGAAATTCTCAACAAGATCTGGGAGCCGTTCTTCTCCACCAAGGAGGTTGGCAAGGGCACCGGGCTGGGGCTCTCGACCGTCTACGGCATCGTCAAGCAGACCGGCGGCTTCATCTTCTGCGATTCGGGGCTCGGCAAGGGCACGACTTTCCGCATCTACCTGCCGCGCCACTATCCCGCCCCCGTGACCGAACCGGTGGCGGCGGAGCGAGCCGCCAAGCCTGCGGCCCCACGTGCCGATCACACCGGCAAGGGCCGAATTCTGCTGGTCGAGGACGAGGATGCGGTCAGAGCCTTCGCCGTCCGCGCCCTCACCTCGCGCGGCTATACGGTGATCGAAGCCGACTCTGGCGAAAGTGCTCTCGCCGTGATCGAGAGCGACGACAAGGGCTTCGAATTGATCCTCTCCGACGTGGTCATGCCGGAGATGGACGGGCCGACGCTGCTCCGTGAACTGAGGAAGCGCGGCATCAAGACCAAAGTGATCTTCGTTTCCGGCTACGCCGAGGACGCCTTCGAGAAGAACCTCGAAGGCCAGACCGACTTCGCCTTCCTGCCCAAGCCGTTCTCGCTCAAGCAGCTGGTCGAGAAGGTTAAGGAAGTGATGGAGAGCTGAGGCGCGACGGCGCGAAACCCCGGCAGATCATGCCGGAGGCATGATCTGAGCACCGAAAGCCCCGAGCCCATGCGAGGGGCAGGACGGGTAGCCGTGAATTGAATGCACTGTCACCGTAATCCCGGTCAGGTCGAGAAGGATGGGGACGCCGCCGCCGAGCAGGCCGTTGTGCCCTTTCAGCGACGTATCCGGCTTGTCGTAGTTGCCATGCGCCGCACCAGAACCTTCCATGCGCGTGTCGCCGCCCTGATGGCCGTTATCCCCGCCACCCTCGATCTTGTCGGCGTGATTGGAGTTGGTCGAGGTCGAACCGGTCTGGCCGCCCGCCGTGCTCTGGCCGGACTTGCCGCCGCCGCCATTGTGGCGCGCGTCATTGTCGCCATATACATCCCCGGTCGTTCCGCGACCGGATGCGGTGCCAGTGTTATGGCTCGCATTGTCGCGGAAATCGTCGAGCGTGGGGTCGGTCTTGTTGGTGCTGGGGGTCGTCGGAGACAACGAGACGGGCGAATCGAGCCCATCCGGCCGACCGCTGGCGGGGTTGGTCTCTTTGTAGTAGTAACCGTGCCCGAACGGATTGGTCAGTAGCCCCCCTTTCTCGGGGCCATTGATATCCGTTGCGCCGTTGGCCTCTGCTGCCGCCTTCCTTACAGCATCTGCATCCGCCAACCTTTGAAAGAGTTCGCGCATCTTTGGATCTTCGGCCAGTCGGTCAAG
>JACPNZ010000022.1 GCA_016185245.1 Hyphomicrobiales bacterium
AACAAAAGACGCCTGCTCGAACCCATCGGCCATATCCCGCCAGCCGAAGCCGAAGAAAAATACTATGCCATGATGGACAACACCAAAATGGCCGCCTAACTTAAACCAGCAAGCCTCCGGCAATCCCGGGGCGGTTCAGTCTAAGACGCGCTGCGGACTTTCGTAGCTTAGCCGCAACTTCCATACGAATATCGTCAGCTTCAGCCGACTCTCCGCCTCCAAGCAATGGGCGAGCTTCAAGCTTTCCGTCCCTGAAATCGAATGAATAACTCGCCGGATACTGGCTCAAGTCAGCGGCCCCACGCAGTGCAATCTCCTCCTCCTTCTTCTTGATCAGTGCGTTGACATCGGCCGGGCCTTTGTCCCAGTGATCTTCGCCGCCAAGAGTCACGCGATAGATGTCGAGTTCCTCTCCGCCGGGCATCGGATTAGCTCTGAGTACGGCATCGTACCAATTGGTCCAAACACCCCAGACCTCGCCATCAATTGAGTGAAGGCTCTCTGCGAGTTCTGCCCATAACTCGCCAACCCGCCGGGGAATACCTATCCTCCAAAGCCGTTGTCGCGTAAGGTCCTCGGGGAAACCACCTTTCAAGATGAATTCTGCATCACTTAGCGTGGCTTGGATTGCGGGATGGTTTCCTTCAATAGACGAGTGGTAAGCGGCAGCAAAAGAAGCGGCAATAGCAAGGCGTGCCGCGTAGGCTGCGTCTCTCTCTGAGTTTGCTGCGTAAGCGGCATATCCGGCATCGGCGGCACGGGCAGCAGCGAGGGCGGCTTTTGTGTCGCCAGCATGCATTGCTTCTACGCGGGCGCGGTCGGCACGGGCTGAAGAACTATCGTCCCAAAGGTGGCCACTGCGTGAGGAGGGGAGGGTGGCGCGGGCGGCGGCGGCGTCACCGGCGAAGGCATCCGCGGCAGCGGCGGCATCGGTAGCGGAAGCGCGGGCGGCGGCGAAACCGCTGAGACTGTTTCTCTTGGTTGGATATTTCGCAGCAACCAGGGACATTGCCGAGCCTCTGATGAGTGGCAGGACGATGCTGCGAGTGATGGTCCCCGCCTTACGAAACCCGCGGAATGCGGTGGCTAGAATCGGAAGCACACGTAGCGCCGCGCGTGCCGCAATAGCGACACTGACGTCGCGCGGTTGTGTTGTCAGCCAATTTTCGAGTTCCTTGCGGCTTGTTACATCGAAATCGGCCATCGCCCCAATTCCCGCGCGTTGCGCACCACAATGGTGATTCTTGGAGACCAATGCAAGAGATCGCACTCCTGGCGGCGGCACATTGGTTCCCGGCTTTCACCGGGATGACGGATTGGGGGCGGCGGCTGGCGCGATCAGCCGCCCAGCGCCTTCTTCACCGCCGCGGTGATCTTCGGGCCCAATGGCTTCGCCGGCGTCGAGAACCAGTCGAGGAACTGGCCGTCGCGCCCCACAAGGTATTTGTGGAAGTTCCACCTCGGCCGGCCGAGGAGACCCGCTTTCTCGCCCGCCCATTTGTAGAAGGGGTGGGCCGCCGCGCCCTTCACCGCAACTTTGGCGGTGAGGGGAAATGTGACGCTGTAATTCTCGCTGCAGAAGGTGCTGATCTCGGCCTCGCTCGCCGGCTCCTGGCCGCCGAAATCGTTGCACGGGACCCCCAGCACCACCAAGCCCTGGTCGCGATTGTCCTGCCACAGTTTTTCGAGACCTTCATATTGCGGGGTGTAGCCGCATTCCGACGCGGTGTTGACCACCAGCAAAACCTTGCCCTCAAAGCGGCGCAAGGGCAGCGGCGTGCCGTCGATGGCAGTGAAAGTGAAATCGTGGGCGTTCATCGGCGTTGGGCTCCGTGCAGGAGATGGCGCGCGGCGAAGAGGAGAAGTCCGGCAACCAGCCCCCAGAAGGCCGAGCCCACACCGGCCAGTGTCACGCCCGAGGCGGTGACCAGGAAAGTCACCAGCGCGGTTTCGATGTCGCGCGGCTCCTTCAGCATGGCGGTGAGGCCGCCCATCAATGGCGAGAACAGGGCAAGCCCGGCAATCGCCGTGATCAGGGGGCCGGGCAGGCTGCCGAGAATTTGCACGAAGCTCGCCGCGGCGAGCCCCACCAGCCCGTAGAGGATGAGATAGGGGAAGGCCACAAGCCAGCGCCGTGCAGGATCTGGGTGCGTGTCGGGCCCGGTGACGATCGAGGCGGTGATCGCTGCAAGATTGATCGAATGGCTGCCGAAGGGTGCCATCACCATGGAGCCCACTCCCGTCACCAAAAGCGAGGCCGACACCGGCGGGGCATAGCCGCTGGCCCTGAGCACGGCAAAGCCGGGGAGGTTCTGCGAGGCCATGGTCACCAGGAACAGAGGCACGCCCAAACTAACGATGGCTGTCGGATCGAAGCCCGGTGTCGTCCACACAAGCTTGGTGACGCCGAGGCTGCAGCAAGTGCCGGAAAAACTTCCCGACAGCGCCGCCATGATGAGGCCCAACCCGACGATCACCGGCACGGCATAGAGCGGAATGCTGAGGCGCAGCGCGAAGAAGGCAACGATCAGCGGCACGACGAGCAGCGGCAGGGCGATGGCGGCGGCGGGAACCCCCAGGGCATAGTTAAATAGAACACCCGCCAGCATGGCGGCGGCGATGGGCGTGGGGATGCGCTCGATCGCCTGTTCGAGCGGCTTGATCAAGCCCGCCACCGTCATGAGCGCCCCGGCCACCAGGAAGGCGCCGAGCGCATTGGCATAAATGACCCCCGTGGCGCTGGTGGCGATGAGGGCCGCCCCCGGCGTCGACCAGGCGGTGATGATCGGCATGCGGTAGCGCCACGAGAGGATGAAGGAGGTGACCGCCATGCCGAAGCACAAAGCCGCCGCCCACGAGGCCTGCTGGGCGGCATCGGCCCCAACCGCCCGGGCCGCCTCCATGATCAAGAGGATGGTCGAAGCAAATCCCACCACCACGGCGGTGGCGGTCGCCGAGACGATGCCGAACCAGCCGCCCCGATTTTCCGCTGCAACTTCGCTCATGGGATCGGCACTCCCGGCTCGTACTTGGAAACCCTCAGGATCAGCGTGGTCTTGACGCTGTCGACATTGGCGGCGGCGGTCAGTTCGCGGATGATGAAATCCTGCAGTTCCGGCAGGTCGCGGGCGGCGAGCTTGAGGAGAAAATCGGCCTCGCCCGAAACCGCATAGGCCTCGCGCACCAGGGGCCAGCGCCGGGCCTGGTCCTCGAAATCGTGGAGCGCCGCCTCGGCCTGGCTCTTCAACCCCACCTGGGCGATGACGGCGATCTGGAAGCCCAGCGCCGCGGCATCGAGCAGGGCCCGATAGCCGGCGATCAGCCCCGCTTTCTCAAGGGCTTGCACCCGGCGCAGGCAAGGCGGCGGCGACAGGCCGACGCGGGCGGCAAGGGCCACATTGGTCAGCCGCCCGTCGCGCTGCAACTCGCGCAGGATCTTCCAGTCGGTTGCATCGAGACGGAACGGCGATTCCATGGGGCCAGCCTAGCAATATTGCGGCGCGGCGGGATGGTTAATTTCGCAATCGCAAATTGTCCGTGGTGGTTAAGGCAATTGAAAATGGATTGAGTTACACCGCATCCCATCAACGAAGGGAAGACAACCGGATGGCCAGGCCATTGCCGCATGAGGAAACCGGATCGGGAAGTCTGCCCGCCGGACGCGGCGTTGACAACGGCCATCTCGAAGCGGCCATCGCCGCCCTGCCGGTTGGCGTAGTGACCATCGATGCCGCAGGACTGGTCCAGCTATGCAACGCCGAGGCCCTGGCGCTGGTCGGCCTGCCGCCCGACCGCCCGACCCGAGGCTGCCGCCTTGCCGATATCGCCGCCGAGCTCGCCGACTTCTCGCTTGCCCAGACCTGCGGGGCGGGCAGCGCCCTCCTGGCACTGCCCGGCGACCGCTATCTCGAAGTCGCCGCCAAGCCGATTGCCGGCGGCTTCGTGCTGTTGATCGACGACATGAGCGAGGCCTACCGCCGCGAGCGCGCCCTGGCCCAGGCCGAAAGCGAATACCGCAGCCTGTTCGAAAACTCTGTCTACGGAATATATCGCGATACCCCCGATGGCAAGCCGGTGCGCGCCAATCCGGCACTCGCCGCCCTCAACGGCTATGCCAGCGAGGCCGAGCATATCGCCGCCGTCACCGAGAGACCCGGCAACTGGTATGTCGATCCCGGCCGTGCGGCCGAATTCATGCGCCTCATCGAACGCGACGGCCGGGTCAAGGACCTGGTCTCGGAGGTCTACCGCCACCGCACCGGCGAAAAACTGTGGGTCACCGAGAACGCCTGGTATGTGCGCGGACCCGACGGCAAGCCGCTCCATATCGAGGGTACCATCCAGGACGCCGGCGAGCGCATGGCCAACCTGTCGATGATCGAACGCCAGGCCAATCGCGACAGCCTCACCGGTGCGGCCAACCGCTTTCATTTTCTCAATCGTGCCGCCGAAGAAACTGCCCCGCAGCGTGCCGGTTGCGTACTCTATCTGGTCGATCTCGATCATTTCAAGGACGTCAACGACCTCCTCGGCCATGCCGCCGGCGATGCCGTGCTGAAGACCGTGGCGCAACGGCTACAGGCGCTGGCCGGCGGCAAAGCGCTGGTCGCCCGCCTCGGCGGCGACGAATTCGCCGTGCTGGCGACCGGCACCCGCGCTTTCATGGAGGCCGACATCCTGGCCCGCCGCATGGTCGAGGCGATGCGCCAGCCGATTTCGGTTGCCGGCCACGATGTCAATATCGGCGCCAGCGTGGGCGTTGCCTTCTATCCCCTCCATGCCCATGATGCCAACGAGCTCCTGAGCAATGCCGATATCGCCCTCTATCAGGCCAAGACCGCCGGACGGAACGGCATCAGAATATTCGACTACGAGTTGAAGTCGCGCCTGCAGTCGAGCAAGGAACTGGCCAACGACCTGCGCCGCGCCGTTGCCGATGACGAACTCGATCTTTTCTACCAGCCAATCGTCGAGGCCGATACCGGTGCGGTGCGCTCCTATGAAACCCTGCTGCGCTGGCATCACCCGAAGCGTGGCTTCCTGCCGCCCGACCAGTTCATCCCGGTGGCCGAGAGTGCCGGGCTGATGAGCGAGCTCGGCAACTGGGCGATCGCCCGGGCCTGCCGCCAGGCGGTCCTGCTGCCCGGCACTGTTTCGATCTCGATCAATGTCTCGCCCAGCCAGTTCCGCTCGGCCGAGATTATCGGGGTGATCCGCGACAATCTCCACGAAACCGGACTCGATCCGGCCCGGCTGATGCTGGAGGTGACCGAAACCGCCCTCCTCGCCAGCGAGGCGATCGCCCAGTCGATCTTCGACCAGCTCATCGGCCTTGGGGTACGGATCGCGCTTGACGATTTCGGCACCGGCTTCTCCTCGCTCAGCTACCTGCAGCGCTTCGCCTTCTCGGAGGTCAAGATCGACCGGTCCTTTATCGCCGGAATCGAGGCCCGCAGCGCCAATCTCGCCATCATCCGCGCCGTCATCGGGCTTGGCCGCGACCTCGATATCGATGTGGTGGCGGAAGGCGTCGAGACGGCCGAACAGGCCGCCGTGCTGCGCCACGAGGGCTGCCGGCTGATACAGGGCTATCACTTTGGCCGGCCACGCTGTTTTGCCGATATCGTGGCCGATCGGTCGGTCCTCAGCCTGGCACCGTTCCGCCGCGAAGCATTCCAAGTGGACCTGCCGGCCAAACGGTCTGTTCACAAAGCCGGATAGCGGTCTTGTAAGGCGGGCCGGATGAGCTATGTTATTTTCACATAGCAAGCTGGAGCTACCCATGCCCTTCCGTCACGCCCGCGCCCTGATCCTCGGATCGGGGCCAGCCGGCTATACTGCCGCCATCTATGCCGCCCGTGCCATGCTGAATCCCGTCCTGATCCAGGGCATCCAGCCGGGTGGCCAGCTCACCGTTACGACCGATGTCGAAAACTATCCGGGCTTCGCCAAGGTGATCCAGGGCCCCTGGCTGATGGAGGAGATGAAAGCCCAGGCCGAGCATGTCGGCACCGAGATCGTCTCCGACACCATCACCGAGCACCGGGGCCCAGGCCAAATGGCTGAACCTGCCCTCGGAGGAGCGCTTCAAGGGCTTCGGCGTTTCGGCCTGCGCCACCTGCGACGGATTTTTCTACCGCAACCGCAAGGTTTTGGGGATCGGCGGCGGCACCACCGCCGTCGAGGAGGCCCTGTTCCTCACCAATTTCGCCTCCGAGGTGACGGTGGTGCATCGCCGCCACGAGTTCCGGGCCGAGCGCATCCTGCAGAACCGGCTGTTCGCCCATCCCAAGATCAAGGTGATCTGGGACAGCGTCCTCGAAGATGTTCTGGGTACGGACGATCCCCGTGGCGTTACCGGCGCGCGACTGCGGAACCTCAAGACCGGCACCGTCCAGACGATCGCCGCCGACGGCATCTTCGTCGCCATCGGCCACCAGCCGGCGACCCAGCTGTTCGAGGGCCAGCTGCCGATGAAGCCGGGCGGCTATCTGATCACCGAGCCGCGCTCGACCGCTACCGCCATTCCCGGCGTCTATGCGGCGGGTGATGTCACCGACGACGTCTACCGCCAGGCGGTGACCGCCGCCGGCCTGGGCTGCATGGCGGCCATAGAGGCCGAACGCTGGCTCCATGCCCGCGGCGAGGTGCGCCATGCCGCCGAATAACATCATGGACTGGGACAAGCTGCGCATCTTTCATGCGGTCGCCGACGCCGGCAGCTTCACCCATGCCGGCCACGAGCTCGGCCTGTCGCAGTCGGCGGTGAGCCGCCAGATCAGCGCGCTCGAGGAAGGCCTCAACGTGCCGCTGTTCCACCGCCATGCCCGCGGCCTCATCCTCACCGAGCAGGGCGAAGTTTTGTACCGCACCGCCCATGACGTGTTCACCAAGCTCACCGCCGCCCAGACGCGCCTCATGGATTCCAAGGAGAAGCCGTCGGGCGAATTGCGCATCACCACCACCATCGGGCTTGGCTCGGTGTGGCTGACGCCGCGGCTCAAGGAGTTCACCGAGCTCTATCCGCAGATCGCCGTCACCCTGATGCTCGACGACCGCGAGCTCGACCTCGCCATGCGCGAGGCCGACGTGGCGATCAGGCTGCGGCGACCGACCCAGCCCGATCTGATCCAGCGCAAGCTGTTCACCGTGCACCATCACATCTACGCCTCGACCGACTATGTGAAGAAGAACGGCATCCCCAAGTCGGTGGAGGAACTCGACCGCCACAAGATCGTGACCTTCGGCCAGATGCCGAGCTATCTCGAATCGGTCAACTGGCTGGAAACCGCCGGCCGGCCCGAGGGCGATCCGCGCCCCGTGTCGCTGCGCGTCAACCATGCCTATGGGCTTCGCCGCGCCGTGCAGGCGGGGATCGGCATCGGCTCGCTCGCCGACTATCTGGTCGCCCCCGACATGGGACTGGTGCAGATCGATCTCCCGGTCGAGACGCCCGAGTGGGATACTTACTTCGTCTATCCCGAGGAGTTGAAGGAGACCAAGCGGGTGACGGTATTCCGCGATTTCATCGTCTCCAAGGCGCGGGAATGGAGCTTCTAGCGTAGCATGAGTCTCGATTGACCTCCCCACTTCCCTCCATCACCGGCCTTGAGCCGGTGACCCAGTCTTGCAACGCCCTCGCTGGCTGAACGTCTGGATGGCAGGCGCAAGGCCTGCCATGGAGAGATGAAGAGTGCGGAGGTAATTCAGTCAGCAGTCACTCCGCTCTAGCCGAAATAGGGGTGCCTGGGCCGGATCATCCTCGCCAGCAATCCGCGGCAAGCAGCAATTCGGTCAGATCGTGGTAGCGCTGGCCGTCGAGTCCGGTCATGTCCCTGATCCGCTCGATCCTGGTGTAGACCGTGTTGGGATGCTTGCGGAGGATTCGGGCGGCCTTCTGAACATTCATGTCGGCATCGGCAACGGCGCGTAGCGTCTGCATGAGAGCGCCGGAGGCTTTCGCGTCGGCACTGGCGAGAACTGCCGCCCAGGCTGGCGGCGTGGATCGCACATAGTCGGTGCCGCGATGTACCAGCAAGTCACGAATTGGCAATTCGGAGAACTGGACAACACCTTTGCTGACACTGGCAAAATCCAGAGCGATCGTCGCTTCATGCAGGGCCCTTGGCAGAAACGACGTCGACGGGTGATCGGCACTGATACCGACGAGCACGGCCGGGCCCAGAACCAGCAGGATGGGGTGAATGCGCTCTGCGAGATCGGCTTGCGGGGCCGTCCATCCCGACTGCCTGCGCCTGTCCGAAAGCACCGCCGTCACCAAATTGTTGCGAATTCCTGCCAGCGTGCGGATGGAAGTGGCGGCAACCGCGTCTGAAATGGCACTGGCAATGCGCTGGGCGCGAGCATGATTTTCCATCTCGGAAGCATTGACCGACTGGGCAACGACAACGCAATAGGACTGACGCTGCTCAAGGTATCCGGCGCGTTTCAAGAGTCTTGCAACGCGCCCATCGGATTCATCGAAACCACTCAGCAGGATATTCAGGAGCTCGGTGCGCAGGTCGCCCTCGGCTTCGGCGAGCCTACGCGTGTGGGCGACGTATTCCGATGTCGTGATGGTGCTGATGGTGTTGGTGTACTCGATGGCGAAATCGGCGACCGCGGAGACCGCCTTTTCGAGGTTCGCAGGCCCGCTCTCAATGGCGGCATGCCTGAGCCAGTGGGACAGGATTCGGTGGCCACAGCGATAGGCATGCAGCGTTGCTTCAAGGGGAAAGCGCTGTTCGGCGCGATGATGGGCATGGGTTCTGACGAATGCGAAGTCACCCACCTCGCCACCGCCGAACAGGCGGCGGATTTCTTGAACGTGCTCGCCGGCATGTCGATTGAACTCTGGCAATATCTCCGGGTTGCCCGAGGCCGAGAATGCCGGAATTTCCACCGGCACCGCTTCGCGCAGGGCGCTGCCCGCCTCTTGCATGGAGCGATCGAGCGCCGCAGCGGCGCGCGGGATGACGCCGGTTTGGGTGAGCAGCGCCAAAACCTGGCCCAGCATTGCGTGTTCGGGCCGACTGCTTGCGGGTAATTGTGAAGCCTTCACAGTCATGCGATCGATTTTAGTGGAATTCCTGCCATGTGCAATGGGTGCAAATGTTGATATTCGACATCGCGGGGCGTTTGCTCACAACTGAACAAAGGAGTTCCACAATGGCCAAATTCGTCTTTGCCTATCATGGTGGCGGCCGTCCATCGACCCCCGAAGAGGGCAAGAAGGTGATGGATGCCTGGCGTGCCTGGTTTGGCTCCATGGGTGCCGCTGTCATTGACGGAGGCAATCCCGTCGGAAAATCGAGCACCGTCAAGTCGGACGGCTCGCTTGTCGGTGGCGGCGGCGCCAATCCGATCAGCGGCTACAGTCTGATCGAAGCCGCAAGCCTCGAGGACGCGCACAAGAAGGCCAAGGGTTGTCCGATCCTGAAGGCGGGCGGCACGATTGAAATCGCTCAAGCCATGGACATGTAGCCTGGCATCACCACGGGCCGGCCGCGGCGAAAGCCGCGGCCCTCTGAGCCTCAGCCGGCGTGGCGGAAATCAGTGGCGAAGCCGCAGCGCTCCTCGTAGTCCCACTGGAACGGCCCGTCGTGCATCGCGCCCGAGGCGACATATTCCGTACCCGGATGATCATGCCCGGGAATGCCGCAGGAGATGGTGCCGTCATAGCTCGCCCGGCGGACCACCGCCGAGGCTCCGATGCGGCCCAGCCGGATCGCCTCGCGGCCCGCCGCGTGCACCAGGTCAATCGCCGCCGGTTCGCTGTCGACCACCGTGGCGATATTGGCGGTAAACGCGATATCGCCGCCGGCCCGACCCAGGAAGATGCGTTCGAGTTCGCGGAATTGTTCCGGTGTGGCGGCCTCGTCGACGAACAGCTTCACCGTCCACCATTTGCCCGGCTGGTCATCGCGGTAGAAACCCGCCATCACCACGAGGTGGCCGGCAAGATCGATGGCTCCCGAATGGCCCTTTTTGATGTGCCACGACAGCAGGAACTGGCAGAGCCCGTAGACCGAGTCGCCGCCGGGCGCGCCATTCAGACGCCGGCACGGACACACCGCCGGGCAATTGCAGCTTTCGTAATAGCTTCCGGCAATCGACCAGCCCGCCGCCATTCCGCCCTCCTCGCATCAGGTCACGGCGATGTTGACACGGGGTGTGTCCATCGCACAAGCATCGCCGTCATGAGCGATGTAGCACCCAGCCTCGGCCTGTGGCCCAACCGTGCCCAGTTCGGCCTCCTCCTCCTGGTTAACGCCTTCGTCGGCGCCATGGTGGGGATGGAGCGCAGCATATTGCCGGCGATCGCCACCGACGAGTTCCACCTGGCGGCGCGAACCGCCATCCTGTCGTTCATCGTCGTCTTCGGCCTCAGCAAGGCCCTGACCAACTACGGCGCCGGCCGGTTGTCGGACCGGTTCGGCAGGAAGCGCATTCTGGTGGCCGGCTGGCTGGTGGCCGCACCGGTGCCGTTTCTCCTCATGTGGGCGCCGCAATGGTCCTGGGTGCTCTTCGCCAATCTGCTCTTGGGCGTGAGCCAGGGCCTCACCTGGTCGACCACGGTGATCATGAAGATCGATCTGGCGGGGCCGAAGAACCGCGGCCTCGCCATGGGCCTCAACGAATTCACCGGCTATTTCGCCGTGGGTGCGGCAGCCCTGGCCACCGGCTGGATCGCGGCGCGCTACGGCCTGCGGCCCCAGCCTTTCTATCTGGGCGTGGGCTTCGTCGTCTGCGGCCTCGGCCTGTCGGCTTTGGCAGTGCGCGAGACCCACCACTTCGTGGCCCACGAGACCAGCCTCGCCGCTCAACCGGCAACGGCAGCGCTCTCGCAGCGCGACATCTTCTGGCGCACCACGTTCGCCGACCGCAACCTGTCCAGCATCTGCCAGGTGGGCCTGTTCAACAATCTCAACGACGGTCTGGCCTGGGGCCTGTTTCCGCTGGTCTTTGCGGCAGCCGGCCTGGGCCTCGGCGAGATCGGTTGGCTCGCGGCACTCTATCCCGCCGTGTGGGGCGCGAGCCAGCTTGTCACCGGTCTTCTATCCGACCGCATCGGCCGCAAGTGGCTGATCGTCGGCGGCATGTGGGTGCAGGCGGCGGGGATTGCGCTGATCGCGCTGGCCCACGGCGTGCCGGGCTTTGCCACCGGATCGGTGCTGCTCGGCCTCGGCACGGCCATGGTCTATCCCACGTTGCTGGCGGCGATCGGCGATGTTGCCGAGCCGCGCTGGCGGGCCTCGGCGGTCGGCGTCTACCGCTTGTGGCGCGACCTCGGCTATGCCGTGGGAGCACTGGTGGCGGGCGTTGCCGCCGATCTCGTGGGGCTCACCGGCGCCATCTGGCTGGTTGCCGGCCTCACCTTCGTCTCCGGCACCATCGCCGCGCTGCGCATGACCGAAACACTCAAGCACCCCGGCTGAGCGCTGCCGGCGCATCGTGCATCAAGGCTTCGATCACCGGGCAATCGGGCCGCGTGCCGTTGGCGCAGGACGCCGATACCGCCTTCAGCACCTCTTCCAACCGCCGCAGGCGCGCGATCTTGCCGCGGATCGCCTGCATATTGGCGTCGACGATCACTTTGACCTTGGCGCATGAACCTGGCGCGCCGTCCGCCAAGCCGAGGAGCTGGCGCACGTCGCTTTGCGCAAAACCGAGTTCCCGCGCCTGGCGGATGAAGGCCAGGCGCCGCAAATGTTCCGGGCCGAAGGTACGGCGGCCGTTGCTCATCCGCCCGGCCCGGGGAATGAGCCCGATGCGCTCGAAATAGCGGATGGTCTCGGCGTTGACGCCGGACAGGGCCGCCGCCTGGCCAATCGAATGACCCGCCGCTCGCGTTGAAGTGATCGCCATGACCGTCAAATCCTCTTGCTCCTGTAGTTACTACAGGACCTATGGTCGGGCGGCAATGACGGACATGCCCGATGGATGACAGCGCAAAAATACCGCCGTCCCATCCGCGAATCGCTGTCTTTGACGACAGCCCGACCGCCCCGGAGGCCATCGCCGCTGCTTCCGCCGATGCCGGCTATCTCGCCACCGTTGTGGAGATCAAGTGACCGTCCTGCAATCAACCCTGACCTGCCCGGTCTGCGGCCATCGCGAGACCGAGACCATGCCGGTCGATTTCTGTCAGTTCTTCTACGAATGTCGGAACTGCCATACATTGCTCCGCCCCAAGACTGGCGACTGCTGCGTCTTTTGCTCCTATGGTGATGTGCGCTGTCCGTCCAAGCAGCCAGAGCAGGCCGACGGCCAAGGCTGTTGCGCCTGAACTGTCTGTAATTGTCGCACCCGATTGCATGGCCGCCCGCTGCCGCTATGGTGCGCGGCCAAGCGAAACCCCGGGGGACCACTATGAGCTTCAAGACCATCGACCAGGCGCCGGCGCGCCTCAATCGCAGTGAACTCGCCGTTCCCGGCAGCCAGCCGCAGCTCTTCGAAAAGGCGGCGAAATCGGCCGCCGACGTGGTCTTCCTCGATCTCGAGGACGCGGTCGCCCCCGACGACAAGGAGAAGGCCCGCAAGAACGTCATCCAGGCGATCGGCGATTTCGACTGGGGCCGCAAGGCGCTGTCGGTGCGCATCAATGGGCTTGACACCCACTACATGTATCGCGACGTGGTCGACGTGCTCGAACAGGCCTCCGGCCGCCTCGACCTGATCATGATCCCCAAGGTCGGCACCGCCGCCGACGTCTATGCCATCGACATGCTCTGTACACAGATTGAAACCGCCAAGGGCCGCAAGAAGCGGGTGGGCTTCGAGATGATCGTCGAAACCGCCCTTGGCATGCAGAACGTGCACGAGATTGCCGCGGCATCCAAACGCAACGAGTCGCTGCATTTCGGCGTTGCCGACTACGCCGCCTCGACCAAGGCCCGCACCACCTCGATCGGCGGCGCCAACGCCGACTACGCCGTGCTGACCGAGCCTCTGGACGACGGCCGCCGCGAAACCCACTGGGGCGACATGTGGCACTATGCCATTGCCCGCATGGTGGTGGCGGCACGGGCCAATGGGCTGCGCCCGGTCGACGGTCCCTTCGGCAATTTCTCCGATGCTGACGCTTTCAAGGCCGCCGCCCGCCGCGCCGCGGTCCTGGGCTGCGAGGGCAAATGGGCGATCCATCCCTCGCAGATCACCCTTGCCAACGAGATGATGAGCCCGAGCGAGGCCGATGTGACGCGGGCCAAACGCATCATCGCCGCCATGGAGGAAGCCGCCAAGGCCGGCAAGGGTGCGGTCTCGCTCGACGGCCGCCTCATCGACTATGCCTCGATCCGCCAGGCCGAGGTCCTGGTGCAGAAGGCCGCCCAGATCGCCGCCGCTTGAACTTCAGTGCCAGAAGAGCGGGGTGAGCGAGGCCACCAGCAGCAGCGCCATGGCGATGTTGAAGGCTCGCCGGTAGGTGGGATGGTTCAGCACGCGCTGGAGCGCCACCCCGAACAAGGCCCATGAACTGATCGAGGGAAAGGTGACCGCGCCAAAGACCGCCGCCACCAGCAGCACCGACCAGACATAGCTGGCGGCAAGGGTATAGGTAGCGATGGCACTTACCATCATTGCCCAGCCCTTGGGATTGACCCATTGAAACAGTGCCGCCTTGATGAAGGTCATCGGTTGCGCCCCACCCCGGCCGTCGCCGACCGGCCCGGAATTGGCGATCTTCCAGGCCAGCCACAGCATGTAGAGGCCTCCCATCCAGCGCAGGGCCCCATAGATCTGCGGATAGCGCGCGAAGATGGGTCCCAGTCCGATGCCCACCACCACGATCATGAAGGTAAAACCGAAGCCGATCCCCAGCATGTGCGGAACCTTGCGCCGGAAGCCGAAATTCACCCCCGAAGACAGCAACATCAGGTTGTTCGGGCCGGGTGTCGCGGCGGCCACGAAAGCAAATGTCACCAGGGCGGCAAACAGTTCGGCGGTCATGCCCTGCCATAACACGGCTTAGCGCTGTGGCCCTCGCCTCGTCATGCCGCGCCCACATGGCTCCCATGACGGGGCCTGCATTGAACGATTCCAGCAAAAGCATCATTCTCCAGCAGTCGCGTTTCTTGACGCTGTACTTGCGGATGCTACTCCCTCCCCTTGTATCGTCCGCAAAGGCTGCCGCTTCCCCCACAGGCTAGCGCGGCGGCTGGCCCGAAATGGGCAAGGGTAACTTTCAAGGCCGGACGCTTGTCCGGCCTTTTTTGTTTCACATGTAGAGCTTTTCGCCATCCATGCCGGCATAGAGGGAGGCGACGAAGTCGCCATAGCCGTTGAACAGCTTGGTCGGCACCCTGTCGCCGGTGCCGATCACTTCCTCTTGGGCCTGGCTCCAGCGCGGATGCGGCACATCCGGGTTTACATTGGCCCAGAACCCATATTCGTTCTCGGCAAGTTGCTGCCAGAAATTGAGTGGCCGTTGGACCGCGAAACTTACCTTGACGATGGCCTTGATCGACTTGAATCCGTATTTCCAAGGAAGATGCAGGCGGATGGGAGCGCCCATGCTGTTGGCGACCGGCTTGCCATAGGCGCCGGTCACCAGGAAGGCCAGGTCGCTGGCCGCTTCCGCCATGCTGACGCCCTCGACATAGGGCCAGGGATAGGCGCCGAACAGGCCGGGCTGCTGGCCGTCCGCCACCTCGGGCCGGTTGAAGGTCTCGAAGCGCACATATTTCGCTTTCGCCGTCGGCCTGGCGATTTCGACCAGCCTGGCCAGCGGGAAACCGGTCCACGGCACCACCATCGACCAGGCCTCGACGCAGCGGTGGCGATAGATGCGCTCCTCCAGGCTCACCTGTTTCAACAGATCGTCGATGCCGAGGGTCAAGGGCTTCTCCACCTCGCCGTCGATCGCGATGGTCCAGGGCCGGATCGGCAGTTTGGCGGCGGCGCTCGAGATGCGCTTGGTGGTACCGAACTCGTAGTAGTTGTTGAAGGTAGTGTTGTAGGCCTCGTCGGTTATCGGGCGCCCCGCATCGGCAAACTTCGGATTGGTCTTGGCGGGATAGAGTCCGGCCGAGGGATCCGTTTCGCCACGCGCCGGGCTGCCGACAGCAAGCAGCGTCGCCGCCCCCGCCGCCGCCATCGCCTGGCGGCGGTTGAAGAACAAATGTTCGGGGGTGACGAAGCTTTCGGGAATTTCCCAGCCCTTGCGGCGCCGAATGAACATGGATGATGTCTCCTCGCTGATCCGCCAGACTAGGGCCCAGCCGCGCCGCCGGCAAATCAACCCCGTTCACGCCCGCGCGAGGGCTTTACGCCGCGCCATGAAGGGTTAATCTTTGCCTCTCAGGAGTTTGCCCATGCGCCAGGCCCGTCTTGCCGTTATCGATCTGCCGGATTTCGGCAGTCCCAAAACCGAGCCGCGCCTTGGCCGCGATATCTATGCCGCGCGCCTCGACCGTCTCAACCGGCGCATCGCCGCCGCCGGCCTCGACGCTTTGGTGATCTATGGCGACCGCGAGCATCTGGGCAATATCTGCTGGGCCACCGGCTATGATCCGCGCTTCGAAGAGGCGATCCTGGTGGTGGTGCCGGGAACGACGCCGCAGCTCTTCGCCGGCAACGAGGGCTATCCCTATGCCGAGACCGCGGCAGGCCTTTTCGACCGGGTGTTGTGGCAGCCCCTGAGCCTGATGGGCCAGCCGCGCGACAAGTATCGGCCGTTGCCCGAACTGCTGGCCAGGGCCGGACTGGCCAAGGGCATGCGCATCGGTCTGGCCGGCTGGAAGGGTTTTGAAAGCGAGGACGGCCGCTTCGATCCCGACTGGTTCGAAACGCCGGCCTATCTGGTCGAGGCCCTCAAGGCCCTCGGTCCCACGACCAACGCCGCACTCCTCTTCATGTCGCCCGCCGATGGCCTGCGCGCCATCAACGAAGTCGAACAGCTCGCCTGTTTCGAGTATGCCGCAGCGCTTTCCTCCTCCGCCATCGGGCGGGTCATTCGCGGGACGAAACCCGGCATGAGCGAATACGACGCCGTGGCGCTGATGCGCCTCAACGGCTTTCCGCAATCCGTGCATGTCAACATGTGCGCCGGTCCGCGCGCCAAGTACGGCCTGCCCAGCCCTTCGTCGCGAGCGATCGAGGCGGGCGATCCGATCGTCGTCGGGCTTGGCCTGATGGGCGCCCTCAACTGCCGCGCTGGCTTCATGGTGCGCGATGCCAGCGAGCTGCCCGAACCGATTGCCGACTATGTCGAGAAGTTGGTAGCCCCCTATTTCACCGCGGCGGCTGCCTGGTACGAGACTCTCGGCATCGGCGTCACCGGCGGCGAACTCTACGACGCCGTGATGAGCCGCCTCGACGATCCCTTCTTCGGTGTCGGCCTCAATCCCGGCCATCTGATCCATCTCGACGAATGGCTGCATTCGCCGGTGACGCGCGGCGGCACCATTGCGCTGGTTTCCGGCATGGCGCTCCAATGCGACATCATCCCGGCGACCGGCACCGCCTGGTTCACCAGCAACATCGAGGATGGCGTGGCGCTGCTCGACGCGGCCGGCCGCGACAAATTTGCCGCGCTCTATCCGGAAGCCTGGTCGCGCATCCAGGCGCGCCGCTCTTTCATGATCGAGAAGCTCGGCGTCCGCCTCAGACCCGAGGTCCTGCCCTTCAGCAACATTCCCGCCTGGTTGCCGCCCTTCTGGCTCGGCAGCGGCAAGGCGATGACCATGGCCTGAGTTCACGCCTGCTTGAGGCGGCGTGAGTCCTTTTGATTGGCGGCCAAGCGCTGCCCCTTGTTAGGTAGTTTGCACCAGGGAGGACAGCCATGACCCAGATCGTGCCCCGCACCGGAATGCCCGACGTGCAGATTGGCAAGAAGGAGTTCGCCAAGAGGTTCCGCGACCGATTCTTCGATCCGGCCTTCGCCAAGAACAAGAAGGCGATCGCCGAAATCATCGAATCCGCCTGGGATGGCTATGACGTCTACCGCAAGAACCCGAAGAAAGTGCGGGCCGGCAAGGGCTTCGCCGATCCCGACCTGATGGTGCCGGTCGAGTGGCTGGAAACCCGCCGCCGCATCATGGCAGCCGAGGCCCGTCAGAAAAATCCCAAGTCACCCAACCGCATCCTGCTGATCAACGGCTCGATGCGTTCCGACCAGAGCTGCCCGGGCGAGATGTCGAAGTCCTGGCGGCTCCTGACGCTCGCCCGCGAGGAGATCGCCAAGGTCAAGGGCTTCGAGGTCGAAGTCCTCGATTTGAGCCTCCTCACCTCGCAATATGGCCGCCTCATCCACCCCTGCAAGGCTTGCGTCTCGACCGCCCAGCCGCTCTGCCACTGGCCCTGCTCGTGCTATCCCAATTTCGCCATGGGCCAGGTCAATGACTGGATGGCCGATATCTATCCCATGTGGGCGGCGGCCCATGGGGTGATGATCGTGACCCCGGTCAACTGGTATCAGGCACCCGCCGGCCTCAAGGCGATGATCGACCGGCTGGTCTGCGCCGACGGCGGCAACCCGGATTTCACCTCGACCGGCGGCAAGGACCCCCAGGCCGCCAAGGACCTGGAGATGAAGGGCTGGGATTATCCGCGCCATCTGGCAGGCAGGGTCTTTGCGCTCGCCGTCCACGGCGATGCGGCAGGGGTTGAAAACCTGCGCCGCATCTTGACCGACTGGCTCTGCGACATCGGCTTCATTCAAGCCGGCCACAAGTCGGTGATGGGAACTTATATCGGCTATCTCGGCACCTATGCCGAAAACCACCTCGACCTCGACAAGGATGAGGGAACCCAGGACGACGTGAAGACCGCCGCCAAGTCGCTCGTCCAGGCGGTCAGGCTGATGCGCGCCGGCAAGCTGGCTCAGCCCGACGCAGGGTTGCACGAGGCAAGGCCAAAGTAGGGGTTAGCGGATCGGTGCAGCCCGCGCGGCGCGGCATCCGGCGGGCGAAATGAATGCAGTGCAGCACTTGCACCGCAATCCCGACAACCAACTCGCAACCTGAACCCTATCCGCGAGCGGCAACTGTCAGGTGATTACTGTTCTTATCCGGCTTTCGTCGGAATAACGAGTTAAGAGAGCTTTCTCCGGAATGACGAACCATTGAAAATTTCGCCATTCGCCATTCGCTAAAGTCACATGCGCCCTCCTAACCTCCGAGAATACTACTTCACCGGGCCACGTGTGATGGTCGTGAGTTCCGCGATCACGTCAAACGCCTTGATGCTCAGCGTCGGGTCACCTTTCATCTCCGCAATAATTGGCCCGTCCACGAAGGCTTGCACTGCGGCGTCATCGTCGAATAGGTAGATCCCGCCGGCTTCGCTTTGGGCCTCGTTTATGATCCAGACCTTCCAGCGCAGGCCAGGTATGTCCGCGATGGGTTGAGCATAGGGCAGGTTTTCTCTCTCATACTCGGCCCTCGGCCCGTTGAGCTTGTAGTTGATTTGCAGGATTTTGGCCGACATGTCTTTCCTCCCTTATTTATACAGACTGTTCTTGTACACCCGTTCAGTGATAGAGAATCGCGAAATATCTAGCCAACCGCTAACCGTAGACTCTTCATTTTTTGAGCTAGCGGTATAAACAGCTGTATCAACACATAAACCTGTTCCCGCGGTGGCGGAAGCTCTGATTGCGGTGACAGTGCATTCAATTCTCTGGGATTGCGGTGACAGTGCATTCAATTCTCTGGTCGTGATCTCAGCCACTCAGCGCTTTCACTCACAGCTCATGCCGTCCTCCTCCCCACCGCGCTCGTGAGGATGGCAGGATTGCTGGCGTCCGCTTTGTTTCGGCGCTCTACGCCGCCTCGGCCTTGCGCGAGGCGATCACCTGCTCGGCGGCGCGGCCGACGAGCTCGGCCATGTGGTCATGGACGTAGGTGAAGGTGCCGACCCCGGCGGTGGCCGAGCGCAACTCGATGATCAGCGAACCGATCTCCGATTCCGGCATGTGAGCCTTGACCGTGTCCCAGCCCGGCCAGCCGTCGCGTCCGTCGAAGCCCAGAAGCTGGCCGCGATGGCCGGTAACGATCTGGTTGACCCGCGAGGTGGCATCGCTCGGCACGTGGATTTCGACCGCCACGATGGGCTCGAGCAGCACCGAGGAACATTGCGGGATGCCCTCGGTCATGGCGATGCGGGCCGCCGTCTTGAACGCCATTTCGGAAGAATCGACGTCGTGATAGGAGCCGTCCGACAGATTGACCGAGAAGTCGACCACCGGGAATCCCAGCGGGCCCTGGGCCATCCATTCGCGGACGCCGGTCTCGACCGCCGGGATATATTGCTTGGGCACCACGCCGCCGGAGATGGTGTCGGAGAACACGAAGCCGGTGCCGCGCGCCAGTGGTCCGATCTCGACCACGATATCGCCGAACTGGCCATGGCCGCCCGACTGCTTCTTGTGGCGGCCGCGCACCTGGGTCGACTTGCGGATCGTCTCCTTGTAGGCGATGCGCCGCGGCCGCGACCGGGCATGGACGCCGAATTTGCCCTCGAGCCGTTCGATCGCCACGCGCAGATGCATCTCGCCCTGACCCCACAGCACCATCTCGTGGGTGTCGGTGTTGTGATCGAGCGCCAGCGAGGGATCTTCCTCGACCAGCTTGGCGATGGCGCTGGTGAGCTTGACTTCGTCCTTGCGGTCGCTGACCGATAGCGCCAGGCCGTAGACGCCTGGGGCCCGGGCAACCCTTGCCAGCTGGGCGGTCGAACCCTTGGCGGAGGCAATGGTTTCACCGGTGGCGATCGCCTCGAGCCGGCCGAGTGCCACCGTGTCGCCGGCCGCGGCCTTGGCGAGCTTGTTGGGCGTCTGGCCCATCAGCGCGAACAGACCGGCGCAACGCGCATCCTGGCCACGCCCGCCGTAGAAGACCGTGCCATCGGCGGCCTCGCCCTGCAGAATGCGGGCGAGCGACAGCTTGCCGCCATGGGCCGTATGATAGGTCTTGAGCACCTGGGCCACCGTGCCGCCATTGGCTTTGAGACCGAGGCGCTTCACCGTTTCAGCCACGCCCGGCGCCTCGTGGCGCAGCGCCTTGAGCAACCGGCCGATGCCGTTGCCGTGCTCGGCCGAGCCGAACAGCACGGGTGTGATCAGACCCTCGGCCAGTTCGCGCGATAGATCGGCGAACACCTGGTCGCGCGGCGGCTCGAGATCGGAGAGGAGATTTTCCATCAGCGCATCGTCATGGTCGGCGAGCTTCTCCAGCATGGCGAAACGCTCGCTCTTCTCGATCTCGGCAAGGTCGGCGGGAATGTCGATCACCTGGCTTTCGGCATGTTCGCGGTAGACGAAGGCGCGCTCCAGCGCCAGATCGATGAAGCCGGTGACGATGCCGTTGGTCAATATCGGCAGCTGCCGGAGAACGAGCGGCCGGGAGCTCGCCGGCTGCAGCCAGGTGAGCACGTCACGCGGCGAGGATTCGGTCTTGTCGATCTTGTTGATGAACAGGATGCGCGGTATGTCGATTTCGTCGAGCTGCTTGAGAATGAGTTGCAAGGCGGGCGCCTTCTTGTCGTCGGCCTCGCAGACGACGATCGCCGCATCGCAGCCGATAAGGGCGGCGCGCGCCTCCTGGGCGAATTCGATGGAGCCTGGGCAATCGAGGAAAGTGTAACTGTCGCCGAGATAAGTGGTGGTCGCGGCATTGAGCTCGACGCTCATGCCATGGGCGCGGGCCTCGGGCGAGGCATCGCCGATCGTCGATTTGTCGGCACCCCGCCCATGGCGCGGGATGGCGCCGGTGCGGAACAGGATGGCCTCGAGAAGCGTGGTCTTGCCGCTTAGATAGGGGCCCACCAGTGCAATGCACCGCGAGCCCGCAACTCGTCTGCCGGTGTTGGTATCCATGGCCGATCCTCCCTCTGACTGCCCAATAGCATCGGAGGACCGCCCATCTGCCTCGGAAAACCCTCTTGGGGCGGTCCCGACGGCTGAAGCTTGACTCTGTTTCGGGAGACCGGCAAGCGAAATCGAACCGGCATGGAAAGGGAGCGCGGTACCCCGCGCTCCGCTCGGTGGGTCAGCTCGTCGCCGCTACTTGGCGACGGTGAGGTGCAGGCTGCCGATGCCGGCCGCGATATTGAGCCCGGTCTGGGCCTGGATGCTGATCGGCTGCAGGTTGATGGTCTTGCGGAAGCCGCCGATCAGGACGTTGGCGCCGAGCCCGGCGATCACGGTCGCTTCGACCGAGGCACCGGCATAGTCGCCCTTGAGGGCGCCGCGGTTGATTTTGCCGGGGGCGAACACCGCCCAGGCCACCACCGACTGGTTGGTGAAGCCGATATCGACGCCGAGCTTGCCGATGCGCCCGGCGTAGTGCTCGAGCTTGCCGCCGCGGCCCGGCTCATAGACGCAGGCGACCTTCTTCGACGATCCGATGATGTAGCCGACGCCGGCATCGACACGGCAGGTGAGGAGCCCGACCTTGACGCCCGAGGCGGCCTGAGCGCCGGTGACCGAGAGACCGAGCGCCATAAGCGCCGTTACAATGATTTTCTTCATGATACACATCCCTTGTTGAAGCCCGCGCCGGTGTTATCCGCGACATTGTGTCGGGATTGCGGCCCCAGCAAACCACAGGCCGGGCTCCGACAAAAGGGGGTTGCCCGCTCGCCTGCCTCATCCCATGCTGGCGGCCGGGGACGGATTCGGGATCGATGAATTTTTCAGCCGAGTTTCTGCTGTCGATCGTCGAGGTCGCATGGATCAACATCCTGTTGTCCGGCGACAATGCCGTGGTGATTGCGCTCGCTTGCCGGTCGCTGCCCGACCGTCTGCGGCGCTGGGGCATCCTGCTCGGCTCGGCAGCGGCCATCGCCTTGCGCATCGGCTTCGCCTTCATGGTAACCTGGTTGATGGCGGTGCCCTATTTGCAGGCGGCGGGCGGCGTTCTGCTGCTGTGGATCGCCGCGTCGCTCACCAATGGCGAGGACGCCGCCCACAGTGTCAAGGCCCACGAAAACCTCTGGCGTGCGGTCGGTACCATTGCCGTGGCCGATATGGCGATGAGCCTCGACAATGTGGTGGCGATCGCCGCCGTGGCGCGCGGCAATCACTGGCTGTTCATCTTCGGGTTGGTGCTGTCGATCCCCCTGATCGTGGTGGGAGCTTCGCTGATCAGCGGCATTCTGGAGAAATGGCCGGTGCTGGTGTGGGCCGGCGCCGCCATTCTCGGCTGGGTGGCGGGCCAAATGATCGGCGACGATCCGGCCCTGCTGCTGCGCCTTGGGCTTGAGCAGTCCAGCTTCGTGCATTTCGGATCGGCGGCGCTAGGAGGTGCAGCGGTGCTGCTTGCCGGCTTCTGGCTTAAGCGGCGCAACGCCGTCGCCTAGGCCTGGTCCGCCCGGCGAACCGGGGATGCGGGCAAAGGGACCGCGCATGTTTCGCATTAAATTGCCGTAAATAAAATGGGGAAGCTTGCACGCCGGTCGGAAGTCTGGTGTCATTGCCCGGCCGGCAGAGGCACAGGCAATGTTCCGGGACCGGCCGTAACACAGGAGAACCAAATCATGCATGCGGTTATGCGGAGTTACTCCGGAAAAGGCGCCAAGGACCTATTCACTGCACTCGATAAGCATAAGGCCGACGTGGAAAAGGCGCTTCGCGCGGTCAAGGGCTTTGCCAGCTATACGCTGGCCCGCACCGGCGATGGCGGCTTCTCGGTCACCGTCTGCAAGGACAAGGCGGGCTGCGACGAAAGCCTCAAGGTCGCCCGCGAATGGATCGCCAAGAACGCAGCCAATACCGGCGCGGCATCGCCGGTTGTAACCGAGGGAACCGTCCTCATCAACGCCCACGCCCATTGAAGGTCGTTGCCGGGCCCGGGCGAAAGCCCGGCGCTCAGTCGCACACCTGGCCGGCGAAAATTGCCTTGTTCCAGCGCCGGACCATGATATTGGTCCGAAGCCCCGCCCTCGTGGCCGGATCGGCCGCGAACAACGCCATGGCCTCGGTGCGTGTTTCGACATCGAGCACCAGCAGCCCGCCGATAGGCGTGACCCCATCGTCGCTGCGCAAGCTGCCGGCGCAGAGAATGCGATCCTTGATCGACTGCTCATAGGCCCAGTGGTCGTCCATCAGGACCCGATCGCGGCGCAATTCGGCACCGCCCGGGCCGTCCTCGCTGACGATCATCCAGGCCATGGCGATCAATTGCGGCCGATATAGTCGAACTTGCCCAGTTCGACGCCGTTGTGGCGCAAGATATTGTAGGCGGTGGTGAGGTGGAAGTGGAAGTTGGGCATGACGAAGTTCATCAGATACGGCACCGCCAGCCAGCTCATTTCGGTGCCGGCGACCTTCAGCGTGATGGTGCGCTTTTCGGCATCCTTGTAGAGCTCGGGCTTCAGCGTGGCGATGAAGGCGAGCGTCTTGGCAATCCGCGCCTGCAACTCGGCGAAGGTCTTCTCGTTGTCCTCGTAGCTCGGCGGCACCATGCCGGCGAGCCGCGCCGAGGCACCCTTGGCATGGTCACAGGCGATCAGCACCTGGCGGGTGAAGGGCAGCATGTCGGGAAAGAGACGGAAGTTCAGCAGCGCATTGGGATCGATCTTCCTGGCCGCACAATGCTCCTCGGCCTTCTTCAGAATGACCGCGAAGTTGTTGAGATAACGCGTAAAGACGGGTACGGAACTATCGAACATGATTCGGCTTTTCCTTATCTGAGATTGCCGCAGAAGCGTTGGATGCGCCGGCAGGCGTCGTCGAGCACGTCGGTTCCCGTCGCATAGGAGATGCGAAAGAACGGCGACTTGCCGAAGGCCGCGCCATGCACGGCTGCCACACCCTCGGCGGCGAGAAGTTCAGTGACAAAGTCTTCATCGTTGCCGATGGCTTTGCCCGAAGGTGCTGTCCGGCCGATTGCACCTTGGCACGAAGGATAGACATAGAAGGCGCCTTCCGGCGTCGGGCAGGAAAGGCCCTTGGCCTGGTTCAGCATGGACACCACCAGATCACGGCGCTCCCTGAACACCTTGTTGTGGCGGGCGATGAAATCCTGCGGGCCGTTCAAGGCCTCGACCGCCGCCCACTGGGCGATGGAAGACGGGTTCGATGTCGATTGCGACTGCAGCTTCGACATGGCCTTGATCAGCGTCTCCGGCCCCGCCCCGTAACCGATGCGCCAGCCGGTCATGCAATAGGCCTTGGACACGCCGTTCATGGTGAGGGTGCGGTCATAGAGCCGGGGCTCGATCTGGACCGGGGTGGTGAATTGGAAATCGCCGTAGACCAGATGCTCGTACATGTCGTCGGTCAGCACCCAGACATGGGGGTGCTCGACCAGCACGTCGGTCAACGCCTTGAGCTCGGCCCGCGAATAGGCCGCTCCGCTCGGGTTCGACGGCGAGTTGAGGATCAGCCACTTGGTCTTGGGCGTGATCGCCCGCTCCAGATCGACCGCCTGCAGCTTGAACCCGTGCTCCAGCGTACAATCGATGAAGACCGGGGTTCCCGCGGCCAGCATGACGATGTCGGGATAGCTCACCCAGTAGGGGGCCGGCACGATCACCTCGTCGCCCGGATTGACGGTGGCCATGAGCGCATTGAACAGCACCTGCTTGCCCCCCGTTCCGACCGAGATTTGCGCGGGCTTGTAGTCGAGGCCGTTCTCGCGCCTGAACTTGGCGGCGATCGCCTTCTTCAGCTCGGGGATGCCGTCGACCGGGGTATATTTGGTCTTGCCGGCGCGAATCGCCGCGATCGCCGCTTCCTTGATGTTGTCGGGGGTGTCGAAATCGGGCTCGCCGGCGGCCAGGCCGATCACGTCGCGGCCCTCCGTCTTGAGGGCCATGGCCTTGTTGGAAATGGCGATGGTGGCGGAAGGCTGGATGCGGTTGAGCGCGTCGGAAATGAAACCCATGGCGGCAGGAACCCCGTTCGAAACCCGGCGCAGTCCTATAACCTCGCCCAGCGCCCCGCAAGCCACAATCCGCCACATCGGGAATGCATCCGGCTCGTGCCATCATGGGCCATGGCACAACTACCCGTCCTCATCGCCGGCGGCGGCATCGCCGGACTTGCCGCAAGCCTCGGCCTGGCCCGGAAGGGCCTTGCGGCGCAGGTCTTCGAGCAAAGCAAAGAATTTTCCGAAGTCGGCGCCGGCTTGCAGATGTCGCCCAACGCGGTGCGGGCCCTGCAGTGGCTGGGGGCCTGGGAGGCCATCGAGCCGAATTGCGTCACACCGTCGGAAATTCATGTGCGCGACGGGAGGACGGCGGCACTGCTGCAGCGGCTGCGGCTTGGAAAACCCTTCGAGCAGAGCTTCGGCGCTCCCTACCGGGTAGCTCACCGGGCCGATCTGCTCGCCGGCCTGGTGGCAGCCGCAAGGTCTTCGCCACTCCCCCAGCTGAATACCGGCGCTTCCGTGGTTGCCACGCACGGAGCGGCCATCGAATTGTCCGACGGCAGGCGCGAGCTGGGTATGGCTGTAATCGCCGCCGACGGCATCGGTTCGACCCTGCGCCAGCAGGCCTGGCCCAGCACCGCGCCGGAGTTTCGCGGCCATGCCATTTACCGGGCACTGATACCGCTGGCGGCGGTGCCGCCGGCGATTGCCAACGACTGCGTGACGCTGTGGCTCTATCCCGGCGGCCATGTGGTCCATTATGCGGTGAGCGCCTGGCGGCAATTCAACATCGTGGCGGCGATCGACAGCCCCTGGACGGCAGACGCCTGGAGCGAGCCCGGCGATCCGGCCGAGCTCAAGGCCGCCTTTGCCGATGCCGCACTCTCCCTTGCCGAACTGATTGCCGCGCCGCCCAACTGGCTGCGCTGGGCCGGCGCCGATCTCGCTCCGCGGGCAAATTGGACAAGAGGGCCGCTGGCGCTCGCCGGCGATGCCGCTCACGCCACTTTGCCCTATCTGGCGCAAGGGGCGGCGATGGCGTTGGAAGATGCTTGTATTCTCGCTGCATCGCTGGGCCGAGACACCGATGTCGCCGGCGCCCTTGCCCACTATGAACACGAGCGAAGACCGCGCACCGCCCGCATCCAGCTGGCCTCGCGCCGACTCGCCGGACTTTACCATGCCCGCGGCGTGACAGCCCTGGCCCGCAATGCGGCGCTGAAGCTTGCCCCGGCCGACCACCTGCTCCGGCGCTATGGCTGGATCTACGATTGGCGGCCGCCGGAGTGACTCCGGCGGTTCGCTGTAAGGAACTGGACGGGTAATCAGCGTTTCTGCGAGTCCCCGCCGCCGCCCTTGTCTTCGTATTCCTTCCTACCCCTTGTCTGGACCCAGCAGCGCTTCTCCGATGCGGCCACCCCATGGGTGAGCGCCGCCGGGCCGTTGGCGTCTCCGCCCCGGCAGATGACAACGCCGGGACTGCGGCAGTTCTCGCCGGCGGCAAGCTGGAAGTTGTAGGTCTTGTCCTTCACCAGCCGGTCGCAGCAATCGCGCGCATCTGCCCGCGACGAGCTTTGACAGAGGCGGTCACCGCGGGTGTCGGCCACGGCTTTTTCGGCTGTAAGGGCAAAACCTCCGGCGACGGCAAACCCGGCGGCCAGGATCAGCAAATTCAAACGGGATGTTCCGATCATATGTCACTCCTATGAGTTGGCGATCGAGTCCGATCGATGGCAAGATGATGATCGAGTTGTAGTGAGCCGCGGCTGAATGACCCGTTAGGCCCCCGTTCATCGGCGGCTGTGGCGGGGAATAGGGCGGCGGCAACCGGCGTAACTACAGAACAATGGGAGATTTACCATGCGCGCACTGATGACAGCAACCTTCGCCGCCCTGATCGCCATATCCGGAACCGCTTTCGCTCAAGGTGGTGGCGGTTCGGGCGGCAGCAGCAGTGGCAGCAGCGGCACCAATTCGCCAACCAGCCACACCTGCAAGCAGGGCGAAGTGTGGGACAAGAACAAGAGCAAATGCATCAAGGCCACGTCCGGCCTGCTGCCCGACGAGGAGCTCTATCAGCAGGGCCGGGCGCTTGCCAAACAGGGCCAATATGACTGGGCCCTGCAAGTGTTGGCCCTCGTCCAGAACCAGGACGACCCGCGCGTCCTCAACTACCAGGGCTATGCCAACCGCAAGGCCGGGCGCCTCGAAATCGGAATAACCTATTACCGCAAGGCCCTGGCGCTCAACCCGAATTTCGTGTTGGCCCGCGAGTATCTGGGAGAAGGATATGTGGCCGCCGGGCGCACCGACCTGGCCAAAGCCGAGCTTGCCGAAATCCAGTCGCGCTGCGGCACGACATGCGAGGAATACCACGATCTGTCGGCGGCCATCGCCAAGGCCACGAACTGACGATACGCCGGCACGGCTGACCGGGAGGATTGCCCCCCTTTCCCGTCGGCTGTGCTATTTCGGGGGCAGGAGCCAGTCGACCTGGCCCTGCCCCCAGCTTCCCAGGCCGAGGCGCCGGGCCAATGCCGGCATCAGCACATCGAGCTCTCCCGCTAGGGTCCAAGGCGGATTGACGATCACCAGACCGGAGCCCGCCAGGCCCCCGGCCTCGAAGGATTCCTTGACCACAGCACATGGCTGCCGTGGCAAACCGCTTCAGTCCCTCGCTCAGCATCGATAGCGCTCGCCCGGCTTCGTCCTTCTGCTCATAGAAAGGGATTGATGAGGACCAGCCCGCAGCGTTCTGGCGGCGTCAGCTGCGCGGTCAGCCACGGCAAACCGGGATAGCATCCATAGCCGCCGGCTGGAATCTGGAATAGAGCAGCGGCAACCGGCGTAGAACGGAATAAAGGGAGACTTACCATGCGTGTTCTGATGATAGCAACACTTGCCGCCCTCATCGCCTTTTCCGCGACGGCCTTTGCCTCATATCACGGCGGTTCGGGCGGCGGCAGTTCGGGCGGCGGCGGTTACGGCGGCGGCGGCAACTCGTCGGCGACCCACCATTGCAAGTACGGCAAGATGTGGGACAAGAAGCATAAGAAATGCGTCAAAGCCAGTTCCGGCCTCATCCCCGACGAAGAGCGCTATGGGCAAGGCCAGGCCATCGCCAAGGCCGCGAACTGAAGAGACGCCGGCACGGCTGACCGGGAGGCTTGCCCCCTTTTTCCCGTCGGCTGTGCTATTTCGGGGGCAGGAGCCAGTCGACTTGGCCCTGCCCCCAGCTTCCCAGGCCGAGGCGCCGGGCCAATGCCGGCATCAGCACATCGAGCTCTCCCGCTAGGGTCCAAGGCGGATTGACGATCACCAGACCGGAGCCCGCCAGGCCCCCGGCCTCGAAGGATTCCTTGAGTCCCTGGGCCAGCATGGCAAGCGCCCGCTCGGCCTCGGCCTTCTGTTCATAAGGCGGATCGATCAGCACCAGCCCGCGGCGTTCGGGCGGCGGCAATTGCGACCTGATGCAGATCTCGGCATCGACCCCGGTCACGGTGACGCGGGGGTCGGCGGCAAAGCAGGCCTCGAGCAGAGCCCGGTCGTCCGGATGCAGTTCATTGGCCACCAGCCGATCGCCCTCCCGCATCAGTTGTGCGGCAAGCCAGGGCGAACCGGGATAGCGTTGGTAGCCGCCGGCGGGATTGAGTGCCGCCAGGCAATCGCGATAGGGTTTCAGCAGGCTCTCGACCGCAGGGGAAAACGCCTCGGCCAGGCGGGCGATGCCGCCCTGCCATTCGCCGGTCTTCTGTGCCTCGGAGCCGTCGAGGTCGTAGACGCCAATGCCGGCATGGGCGTCGATGACCCGGAACGGCTTGTTCTTGCGAGTGAGATAGACAAGGATTCGTGTCAGGACCACGTGCTTCAGCACATCGGCATGGTTTCCGGCGTGATAGGCATGACGGTAGTTCATCTTGTTAAATCACATGGGCAACGAAATTGGCCGGGTCAAGCCCGGCTGGCAGCCGTAACAGGACCGGCACCCTCAATATCAAGCGATGGAAAAGGGATCGAACATGGTGCCGTCCTGGCCCAGGTTCAAATAGAGCACCCGGTCGGGATGGGCCGCGGGGATCATAAAGAAGCCGACATAGTCGGCAGCATAGCCCATCTCGCCGCAGGGCGTATCGGGGATCTCGTCCTCGAGCTGGGCGTCATAATCGGCCTTGTGCTTGTCGACCGGCACGATCTGGAAGAAGGCCCAGCCAGGCGGGCCGTTTTTTCGCTCCGTGGGCGGAGCAAGCTGGCAGTCCTCGTCGTCGGGGATGAGCTTTGCCTGGCGCCGGTCCGGCAGCAACGCTTCCGGCCCCTTGTAACTTGGAAACTGGAGCATCCGCTAATGTGGATGTCGCGGTGGCTCGCCAGCAATGGCCGACAGTGCAACGAGCGCCGGTAGCAATGCAAGCAATTCCTTCATGCCGCCACCACATGCCAGAATTCCGGTCCCTTGGCTATCGGCCGCCACGCCGCCGGGTTATGAACGGACATGACTTCCCCTCGCCCGTCCTTTGCCATTCTGGTGGCGATCAGCGCCATCGGTCCGCTCGCCCTCAACATCTTCATTCCGTCGATGCCCGGCCTGCAGCGGGAATTCGCCGTGAGCTACGGCACGGCCCAGTTGACACTTACCCTCTATCTGATCGGCATGGCCGCCTGCCAGCTGATCTACGGCCCCTTGTCGGATCGCCTTGGGCGGCGGCCCCTGCTGATCGGCGGCATGGCGGTATTCGTCGTCGCCAGCGTGCTCGCCGCTCTTGCCCCCACCATTGGCCTGCTGATTGCCGCGCGGCTCTTCCAGGCGCTGGGCGGGGCGGCGGGGATCGTGCTGGCCCGCGCCATGGTGCGCGACCTCTACGACCGGGCCAAGGCGGCGAGTGTCATCTCCTATATCACCATGGCCTTCGTCGTCGCCCCCATGGTGGCGCCGGCGATGGGCGGGGTGATCGACCGTTATGCCGCCTGGCGCGCCGATTTCTGGCTGCTGTCGGCGATCGGCGCCATCGTTCTGGCCTTCGCCTGGTTTCATCTGCCCGAAACCCATGAGCAGCGCGGCGGCAGCACCTCGGCCACCGGATTGCTCGATGCGGCGGGAAGGCTTTTCGCCACGGCGGCCTTCCGTAGTTACACCCTGACGCTCGCCTTCACCTCGGCGGTATTCTTCGCCTTCCTCGGCGGGGCGCCACACATCATGGTCGATGTCCTGAAGCGCACGCCGATGGAGTACGGCCTGTGGTTCTTCCTGGTGTCGTTCGGCTACATGCTCGGCAACTACTCCTCCGGCCGTTTCACCGAGCGCACCGGCATCGATCGCATGATGCTCTATGGCTGCGCCATCACCTTGGGCGGCGGCCTCTTGAGCCTGGCGGCCGCCGTCTCGGGATTGCTCTCGCCCGCTACTCTGTTCCTGCCCATGGCGCTGGCCGCCCTCGGCAACGGCCTCACCATTCCCAACGGCACGACCGGCGCCATCAGCGTCGATCAGCGGCTCACCGGCTCGGCCGCCGGCTGGGCCGGCTTCGCCCAGATGGCCTGCGGTGCGGCGGCCTCGCAACTGGTGGGGTCGCTGCAGAACGGCTTTCCCCTGGCGGTGTTCTGGTTCATGGCGGTGGCCAGTGTCCTCGCCATCCTTACCCATTGGCACGCCATGGCTCGGGCCTGACGGGGCTGGCAAGAGACAAGGAATTGCCAGGGCCTGGTTCGCCGCCACCCGCGCCCCGGCCGCAGGCCCATGGCGATCGGCGGTGTTGGTCATCGCCAGTGTCCTCGCCGGTCGCGGTGCGCAATGGCGCTGGCGGCAGGGTGCTGCGAATTGTGTTGGCGGTGGCGCACCGGTGGATTTAGAGTTCCTCCGCAGGCGGGGAGTGAAACGTCATTTTACCGCGATATGAATTGGCGACTCACAGAGGAGAGGAAGTTCATGAAATCGATAATTTCCGCACTTGCCATCTACACGGTTGCGGCACTCGTCGTTGGCGGGCTCGCGGGGCTCGCCGTGATGTATTCCGGCATCTTCAACGTCGCCGCGACGGTCGAGGACGCAGCACCGCTAAAGTGGGTGCTGGTCACCACCCGTGAAGCCGCCATACAAAGCCGGGCCAAGGCCATTCAGGTGCCGGAGCTGGGTGGGACGACGCAGGTGGAGAACGGGTTTCGCTTCTTCCGGCAGGAATGCGCCATGTGCCACACCCCGCCGGGCCAGGTGGGGACGATGATGTCGAAGGGACTCAATCCCGCGCCACCGCCGCTCGCCGGACTGGTGGAAGATATGACCGACGCTGAGCTGTTCTGGGTGACCGAGAACGGCATCAGATTTACCGGCATGCCCGCCTGGTATCCGACCCATGTCGATCGCGACCTCTGGGACGTGGTCGCCTTCATGCGGGCCGCGACTGCCATGAAAGCCGCCGACTACGAAGCGCTGGACCGGCGCATCTTGCCCGGACCGCAGCACTAGGGAATTTCCCGGCGAAGCTGCAGACTTCGCCGGGAGGATAGGCTCGCTGCAGGACAGCTTTCGCCTGGCGATGTTCTGGTTCATGGCGGTGGCCAGCGTCCTCGCCATCCTCACCCATTGGTGCGCCATGTCCCGCGCCTGACGGGGGGTCAAAAAAACATTCAACCAGACGGTTGACTCTTGGAAAACTTTGTCCTATACACTCAACCAAATGGTTGAATGAAAGTTCGGCCATGAGGTTTCAGACAGCAGAAGCACATCGGCATGATGCAGCAGATGACCTCGGCCTTCACCGGCGCCCATCAACTCGACCTGCTCATCGACGACGGCAGCCATGTCGCCGTACGCGGTCATTGGAACGGCACCCACACCGGCGACTTCGACGGCATGCGGGCGACCGGCAGGCCGGTCAGCTTCACCTGGATCGATATTTTCGAGATCAGAAACGGCAAGGTGGTGCGCGAGGCCTTCGAGACGAATCCGATGGCGATTATGGCGCAGATCGACGCCATGGCCGCCTGACATTGACGCAGGCCCGCCTTTCCTGAACAGGAGTGTGATGGCGACGGCTGATTCCTACGATCTCGACCGGATCTTCCATGCCCTGGCGGACCCCACACGGCGGTCTATCCTGCGGCAGATCGCCGAGGGTGAACATTCGATCTCGGCCATCGCCCGGCCCCATGATCTGACTTTCGCTGCCATCTCCAAGCACCTCAAGGTTCTCGAACGGGCCCGCCTCATCGGCCGCCGCAAGGATGGCAGTTTCCAGATGATCAGTCTCAATCCCGAGGCCCTGAAGAATGCCGATCGCTGGCTGAGCTATTACCAGAAATTCTGGAACCTCCGCCTCGAAGCCCTGAAAGACCTGCTGGAACGGAAGGAAAGACCATGACCGCCACTCTCAGTCTCGAAACCTCGATCATCGTCGAGGCGCCGCGCTCCAAGGTCTTTGCGGCGTGGACCGACGCCAGCCTGATCCGCAAATGGTTCGCGCCGGGGACGATGAAGGTTTCCGCCGCCTCGGCCGACGCCCGGGTGGGCGGCAGCTATTCGATCGCCATGAAAGGCGAGGAAGCGGCACCTACCGTCACCGGCGAATACCGCGAGGTGGTGAAGAACCAGCGTCTGGTGTTCACCTGGGGATGGGAAGGCGACCCCAGCCCCAAGACCCTGGTGACCGTCACTTTCCGCGATGCCAAGGGCGGCACTAAGGTTGTGGTGAAGCACGCGCGCTTCGCCGACGAGAACTCCCGCGCCAGGCATCTCGACGGCTGGAACGGCTGCCTCGCCAATCTCAAGACATATCTTGCCGCCTGAACGGGTTCCGACACTGTTGAAGTGTGCTACCATGATGGCCTCAGCTTGGAGGCTTCCATGGACAGCGACGCACTCAAATCGATCCAGGCGCCCCTCAAGGCCCGCTACCGGGACGAACCCGCGGCTGCGCTGATCACACTCAAGGCCGAGGGCGAGGTCGGCGATGGAGTGACCTGTTCGGTTGCCACCGCCCGCGCCATGGTCGAGGCCGGCCTCCATCCGGCGACCGGCGGCGATGATTTCCATGCCTGTTCCGGTGACATGCTGCTACAGGCCCTCGTCGCCTGCGCCGGGGTGACGCTCAACGCGGTGGCGACCGCCCTGGCCATTCCCATCGACGGGGCGAAGCTCCGGGCCGAGGGCGATCTCGATTTCCGCGGCACCCTTGGCGTCGAGCGCACTGCCCCGGTGGGATTCCGGGCCATCCGCCTGTTCTTCGATATGCCGGCAAGCGTCACTCCCGAGCAGCGCGCGACCTTGCAGAAACTCACCGAACGCTATTGCGTGGTTTACCAGACGCTGCGAGCAAGCCCGCCCATCGCCGTGGCAATGACCTGACGTCTGGGCGGCGGCCATGTTGCCGCCCCAGCCCGGAGTCATGAAGGCGCCGGAGCGATTTTCCAGCAAGGAGGTTCAGCATGAGCATCCAGTCCATACTCTCTCGCAAGGGCAGCAAGGTGGTGACGCTGGCAGCCGACGTGAAAGTCGGCGTTGCCGCGCACCGGCTGCGGCTTGATGGCATCGGCGCCGTGGTGGTGACCGGCGCCGGCGGTGCCCTCGAAGGCGTGCTGTCGGAGCGCGACATCGTCCATGGGCTCACCGAGCACGGTGCCGCGGTGACCGACCTGCCGGTATCGGCGCTCATGACCCGCCATGTCGTTACCTGCCGGCCCGATGCCAGCGTGCGCGACGTCATGCGGCTGATGACCCAGCACCGCATCCGTCATGTCCCGGTGGTCGACAATGGTATCTTGCGCGGCATCGTCTCGATCGGTGACGTGGTGAAGAGCCGTCTCGAGGACATGGAGATGGAGACCAACGTGCTGCACGACTACGTGGTGGCCAAGGCCTGATCCTGACAGAAGGCGTCAGCAGGGCGGCTTTGCCCCCGGGCGTGGCCGCGACTATATAGGGCCAATGGGTCATTCACGTCAGGACGGCGGATTCGCCGAAGCGCCGCTTCAGCCGATTGCCGGCTATGAGGATTTGCCGGCAGCGCCGCGCGCCGGGCTCGAAGGCCTGCGCCCGGAATTCACCGCCCTTCCCCTGTTCGCTCCGCACAAGCCGCCCAAGCCAGAGAAATCCGAGGGCGGCCGGCCACTGCGCATCGTCTCGGAGTTCGAACCCAAGGGCGACCAGCCCACGGCCATCGCCGAGCTCGTTGCCGGCATCACCGCGACGGAACGCGACCAGGTGCTCTTGGGCGTCACCGGCTCGGGCAAGACTTTCACCATGGCCAAGGTGATCGAGGCGACCCAGCGCCCGGCCCTGGTGCTGGCGCCCAACAAGACGCTGGCCGCCCAGCTCTATGGCGAGTTCCAGAGCTTCTTCCCCGACAATGCGGTGGAGTATTTCGTCTCCTATTACGACTACTACACCCCTGAGGCCTATGTGCCGCGCACCGACACCTATATCGAGAAGGAAAGCTCGATCAACGAGCAGATCGACCGCATGCGCCATTCGGCGACCCGGGCGCTTCTCGAACGCGACGACGTCATCGTGGTGGCGAGCGTTTCCTGCATCTACGGCATCGGCGACGTCGAAACCTATTCGGCCATGACCTTCGCCATCAAGAAGGGCCAGCGCTACGCCCAGCGCGCCCTCCTCGCCGATCTGGTGGCGCTCCATTACAAGCGCAACGACCAGAACTTCGTCCGCGGCTCCTTCCGGGTGCGCGGTGACACGATCGAACTATTTCCGTCGCATTTCGAGGACCGCGCCTGGCGCATCTCGCTGTTTGGCGACGAGGTCGAAGCGATTGCCGAATTCGATCCCCTGACCGGCCACAAGACCGCCGAGCTCGACCAGGTGAAGGTCTATTCCAACTCCCACTATGTGACGCCCAAGCCGACGCTCGAACAGGCGGTGCGCCGCATCAAGGACGACCTGCGCCTGCGTCTCGCCGAGTTCAACGCCGCCGGCCGCATTCTCGAAGCCCAGCGCCTGGAACAGCGATCCATGTTCGACATCGAGATGATGATGGCCACCGGCTCCTGTGCCGGCATCGAGAATTACTCGCGCTATCTGACCGGCCGCAAGCCCGGCGAGCCGCCGCCCACCTTGTTCGAGTACCTCCCCGACAACGCGCTCGTCTTCATCGACGAAAGTCATGTCACCATCCCGCAGATCGGCGGCATGTTCCGCGGCGACTTCAACCGTAAGGCGACGCTGGCGGAATTCGGTTTCAGACTGCCGTCCTGCATCGACAATAGGCCCCTGCGCTTCGAGGAATGGGACGCCATGCGGCCCCAGACGGTGTGCGTTTCGGCCACCCCCGGCGCCTGGGAGATGAAGCAGACCGGCGGGGTTTTCGCCGAACAGGTAATCCGCCCGACCGGCCTCATCGATCCGCCGGTCCTTATCCGCCCGGTGAAAAACCAGGTTGACGATCTGATTGCCGAATGCCGCGAGGTGGCCCGCGCCGGCTATCGCACTTTGGTGACCACGCTGACCAAACGCATGGCCGAGGATTTGACCGAATACATGCACGAGCAGGGCATTCGCGTCCGCTACATGCACTCCGACATCGAGACCCTGGAGCGCATCGAGATCATCCGCGATCTCCGCCTCGGCGCCTTCGACGTGCTGATCGGCATCAATCTGTTGCGCGAAGGTCTCGACATTCCCGAATGCGCTTTGGTGGCGATCCTCGATGCCGACAAGGAAGGTTTCCTGCGCTCCGAGACTTCCTTGATCCAGACCATTGGCCGGGCGGCGCGCAATGTCGACGGCAAGGTCATTCTCTATGCCGATCGGATGACCGGCTCGATGACCCGGGCCATCGCCGAGACCGACCGGCGGCGGGAGAAGCAGCACGCCTTCAATGAAGCGAACGGCATCACCCCCCAGTCGATCAAGCGCAACATCTCCGACATACTGCATTCGGTCTACGAGCGCGATCACGTGCGCGTCGATGCCGGCCTGGCCGAGGACGGCGCTCCGTTAATCGGCCACAATCTCGAGAAGGTCGTGGCCGACATGGAAAAGCGCATGCGCGACGCCGCCGCCAATCTCGAATTCGAAGAAGCCGCCAGATTGCGCGACGAAGTCAAGCGCCTCAAGGCGGTGGAACTGGCGGTGATGGACGATCCGCTAGCCCGCGATCACCCTTCTCCCCAACGGGGAGAAGGTGCCCGAAGGGCGGATGAGGGGTCAACTATCCAATCCCCCATCGCCTCCTGGCCGAACCCTGCCCCGCGCAAGCCCGGTTCGAAGGGCGGCAAGCCGGGAACAAGGGCGTGGCGGGGTCCGAAGCGGTAGAAGGCGCATGACTCCTGTGATAGGAAAGCGGCATGACCAAGCTTGAGAAGATCGAACAGGACATCGGCGACCTCAGCCCCGAGGACGTCGCCAAGCTGGCCGAGTATCGCGCCGAGCTGTGGGACCGCCAGATCGAGGCCGACGCCAAGGCCGGCCGGCTGGACGGGCTGGTGGAACAGGCGAAGATGGACATAGCAGCCGGGAAAATCCGGCCGCTATGAAGCACGTCACAACGAAGTCGTTCTGGAAGTGCTTCGAGGAACTTCCAGAGGACATACGTGGCCTCGCCGAACAGAACTACGAGCTGCTGAAATGTGCCCGGTCCAGATACATCAGTTTCCGCAACCCCGCGACTTGCACATTCTGCGGCAACCGTTTCTAACGGATGCCGCGCCAGACGAGCTCGGTCTCGCGGTCGGCGAAGCTCCGGATCATGGGTTGTCACAACGCATGACGTTATATAACGCAAGACGTTATAGGCACTCCTATTCCTCCCATCGCGGATACTGCTCCGGCGCCTTGCCTTCGGATTTCACCACGCGCGGGTATTTGGTTTTGGCGAGCTTGGGGCCGATGCCGAGGCGCTCGGTCTTGAACAGCCATTCGTCGCCGTAGTCGAACATGAACAAGAGCTTCGCCTTGTCCTTGGCGTAGGCCTCGGCAACGCTGGTCTTCTTGACGCTTCGCGCCCCCTCAGTGGGCTCACCCATGTCGGCGAAGAGCTCGAATTTCACCGGCGAGTCGAAATAATTTCCGGTAAGCTTGCTGTAGAACCCGAAGGCATGATCGAAGCCGAAATCGAAGGCCCGGTTGATCGCCTCCGCCAGCTTGTAAAGGCTGGCGTCCGCCGCAATTTCAATGTCGCGGGATGTGCCGGGTCCAAGCGCCACGCGAATTGTCACGATGTCCGTTGACGTGGTCTCCTTCTTCCTCACCTCGGGCATGACCGGCGCCTCCTTTGGCCTTTGATCCGGCACCAGATTGGCCAAATCGCCCTCTCCCGGCAAGCGGCCCCCTCCAAAACCCTGCCCTTCTGCCAAATTTCAGCCTATGTTAAGGCTATGACAAGACAATTGCCCAGGGAGCGTGGGCTCTATCGCGTTCCGGGGCCAATTTGTGCCGCTTGTACTCACGGAGACCCCTGCAGATGCAACTGCCTCGCGCCCTCAGCCGTACCGCCCTCCTGGCCTTCATCGGCCTTGCCATTTCGGCCTGCTCCTTCGGCGGCGGTGGTGGCGGTGGCACCGGTCCCGATATTACCGCCGGCCCGTCGGTCATGTCGGCAGTCCAGATCCGCGACGTCCTGTCGGGCAAGAGCTGGAAATTCACCGGCCCCAACAATACCGGAACGACACTTTATGCCGCCGACGGCTCGTCCCTGGTCGAAGTCGACGGCAAGGGCACCACCAAGGGCAAATGGCAGACCCAGGATGGCCAGCTGTGCGAAAGCTTCGAACCGGCCAAGTTCCTGCCCGGCGGGGTGCCGATGAGCTGCTATCCCTTCTCGGCCAGAGGCGACGGCAGCTACCAGGCCGGCAAGGCGGTGTTCACCCTCGCCAACTGACGGGCGGCCGGCGGGCCAGCTTCGGTCCCGCCACCCGGACCGGCGATCGGGGCGAGACCAACATTGTGTCCCGCCGCCATGGACGCCATGGGCAATCTTGGCATTGTAATCCATATTCTCGCCACAGGGCTCGGCCAAGTGTCACCGCCGATGTTATCTATGCGGCGACACCAAACCCGATGGACGGAGAATCGAAATGAACCCAATACTGACCCGCCGCGGCTTCGCCCTGGCGGGACTTGCGATTGCCGCATTGCCCCTGCCGGCATGGGCCGACGCGACGCAGCCGCCGTTCGATTCGCCAACTCCCGATCCGGCACTGCTGCCGCCGCCTGAATCGCCCATCGATTATCCTATCCTAACGGTAGATCTCGGCACCATACCGGCCCAGTTCCGCCGCCAGGAAGTGAAATACGACGGGCCGGAAGCCGCTGGCACCATCATCGTCGATCCCGGCGACCGGTATCTCTTCCATGTCCGCGACGGCGGCATGGCGGTGCGCTATGGCGTCGGCGTCGGCCGCGCCGGTTTCGGCTGGTCGGGCGAGGCCAAGGTCGGCATGAAGCGGCGCTGGCCGCGCTGGGTGCCGCCGCCGGATATGGTGACGCGCGACAAGAATGCGGCAAAATGGGCTAACGGCATGCCGGGCGGCCCCGACAATCCGCTGGGCGCGCGCGCCCTCTATCTCTTCGCCAAGACGCTCTATGCCAATTACAGCGATACCGGCTACCGCATCCATGGCACCAACGACCCCTCCTCGATCGGCAAGGCCGTCTCGTCGGGTTGCATCCGCCTGCTCAACCAGGACGTGGCCGAACTCTACGACGAGGTGCCGATCGGCAATCGCGTCGTGGTGCGCCCGGCAGCACCCGAGCCCATCGAAGGCTGACGGGGGATCGCGCCATGACAGGGACTTTCGGCCTGACTTCGATCGGCTTCGATGCCGACGATACGCTGTGGCACAATGAGCGCCTGTTCCACATGACCGAGCAGCGCTTCGCCGCTTTGCTGGCGGGGCATGCCGAAGTCCCTCACATCTCGAGCCGACTGCTCGCCGCCGAACGCCGCAACCTGCAGATCTACGGCTACGGCATCAAGGGTTACACCCTGTCGATGGTGGAAACCGCCATCGAGGTGACCGACGGCAGGGTCGAGGCGAAAGTGATCGAGGAGATTCTCGCTTTCGGCCGCGCCATGCTGCGCCATCCGGTGGAGACCCTGCCGCACGCCCGCGAGACCCTGTCGGAGCTTGCCGGCGACTACCGGCTGATCCTCATCACCAAGGGCGACCTGTTCGACCAGGAGCGCAAGCTCGCCCAGTCGGGCCTCGGCGATTTCTTCTCGGGCGTCGAGATCGTCAGCGAGAAGACGCCGGAGACCTATGAGCGGGTGTTCCGCCGCCACGGCGACGGAGCCGAGCGCAGCATGATGGTCGGGAATTCGTTGAAGTCGGATATCGTTCCGGCGATCGCCGCCGGCAGCTGGGGCGTGCACGTGCCGCACCAGCTCACCTGGGCCATCGAGCATGATGCCGCACCGGAGGAAGCGCCACGCTTCCGCCGTGTCAGCCACCTGGGGGAACTGCAGGAACTCATCCGGCAAATCGCTTGAAGCAACAACCGGTCTGTGGCACGAGGCACCGGCAAACTGGGGTATCGACGTTTGACCTTCTGGACATCTCCGAGCCGCCCGGCCTTTGCCCTTGCGGCCCTGGCGCTTCTTGCCGCCTGCAGCCAACAGCCGCAGGGCGTGCGTTTTCTCAATGGCGGCGCCAAGCCCGAGCCGCAGCCGATCCGCGCCCTGCAGCCCGCCGAAATCCAGACCGCCCTGGTCGGCAAGACCTTTCAGTATACCAGGCCCGATGGCAACGGTTTCATCAAATACAATGCCGACGGCACCTTCGATTATCAGGACGATGCCAGGGGTACAGGCAAGGGCCGCTGGTCAGCGGCGACCGGCCAGTTCTGCGAGAGCTTCGGCAAGGCCCCCGAAGACTGCGGCGAGTTCAAGAGCACGGGCGATGCCTATTTCGCCGCCCAGTCGCGCCTGGTGGAAATGAAGAACTGACGAGCGCCCATCCCTCACGCCTGCAGGAACGGATTGTTCCTGCGCTCGGTGCCGATGTCGGAAGCGGGGCCATGACCCGGCAGGAACACCACATCATCGCCAAGCGGCAGGACCTTCTCGTGGATCGAGCGCATCAGTGTCTCGTGGCTGGCGCGCGGAATGTCGGTGCGCCCGACCGAGCCCTGGAACAGCACATCGCCCATCAGGGCGAATTTGTTTTCGGCGTTGAAAAACACAACCGAGCCCGGCGTATGTCCCGGCGCCTCGACGATCCTGAAGGTGAGGCCGGCCACCGTCACCTCGTCGCCTTCCGCCAGCCAGCGGTCGGGGGTTACGGCGCGCAGTCCCGCAAGGCCATATTTGGCGCCTGACTCGGGAAGCGACTCGAGCAGGAACAGGTCGTCGCGGTGTGGGCCTTCGATCTTGACGCCCAAAGCCTCGCGCAATTCCGCAGCACCTCCGGCATGGTCGAGATGGCCGTGGGTAAGCAGGATCTTTTCCACCGTCACCCCCGACTGGCGAATGGCATCGAGGATCACCGGCACGTCGCCGCCCGGATCGACGACCGCGCCGCCCATCGACTGCTCGTCATAGACGATCGAACAGTTCTGCTGGAATGGCGTGACCGGAACAATGAAGGCCTTGAGCTTGCTCATGGCCGGAGTGCATAGCGGCCCATTGCCGGATGCGCAACCGAACCTCGCCGCGCTTGCCCAATTTCCGGGCAACGGCTAGACCGGCGCAGGACTTTGGCGGGCACTTCACCTCATGGGCACGACGGGCGCCACATCGCGGCGAACAGGCAATCTCGTTGCGGCCATCGCCACTGTGGCCTGCGCCGACATTGCGATGGGTCTTACCTTGCAGCTCCTGCCGCTGCTGATGGAGCGCCAGGGTCTGAACGCGTCGTTGATCGGCGCTAATGCCGCCATGGGGCCCATCGGCATCCTGATCGCCGGGCCGCTCTTGCCCATGGTGGTCGGCCGGCTCGGCTCGAAGCCGGTGGCGATCGCCGTTATCGCCATCCTGTTCGCCGGGCTTGCCGCCTTCCATCTTACCTCCAACGTCTGGCTGTGGTTTCCGATCCGCTTCGTGTTCGGCATCGCCGCCGGCACGCTGTTCACCATCAGCGAGGCCTGGGTGCTGACCTTCGCCGGCGACGGCAACCGCGGCCGCGTCATGGGGCTTTATACCAGCGTGCTAGCGGTCACCTTCTCGGTCGGACCGCTGATCGTGCCGTTGACCGGCATCGACGGCTGGATGCCCTGGCTGATCGGCATGGCCTGCGTGGCCGCCAGCGCCCTGCCGCTGGCCTTCGTCAGCGTCAGCGACGACGCCTTCCGCCAGAAGGAGGGCTTCGGCTTCTTCCGCTTCGTCCGCGCCGCGCCGCTCTTGCTCTTTGCCGTCGGCGCCGCGACGCTCTTCGACAACGTGTTCATTTCCTTTTTTACCATCTTCGGCCTCCGGCACGGGCTGCCGCTCGAAGTCGCCAGCCGCATTCTTGGCGCCGGCATTATCGGCAATACCCTGCTGTTCTATCCCATGGGGCTCATCGCCGACCGCTGGTCGCGGAATGGCGTGGTGGTGGCAACCGCCTTCGCCACCATCGTGCTGAGCCTCGGCCTTATCGTGCTGATCGACACGCCGCTCATCTGGCCGGCGGCGATCCTGTTATCGGCGGCGGCCTTCGGCGTCTATGTCGTGGCACTGGCAACCCTCGGCGACAGCTTCAAGGGGCCTGACCTGATCGCCGGCTCCGCCGCTTTCGCCGCCATGTGGGGCGTGGGCGGGTTGATCGGCCCGCCGGTTGCCGGCGCCGCCATCGACACCTTCGGCATCAACGCCATGCCGGTGACACTCGCCGCCTTCTATGCCGTGCTGCTGGCGGGGCTGGCGGTGACCGGCGGCCGGCTGGTGCGCCAGCCAGCGCCGGGCTGACCCATGGGCCCCAAACCCTTCAGCTATGCAGCAGGCGTTGCCTTCACCGCGGCGGGGGCCGCCTTCTGGAGCCTGGGCGGCGCCCTGGTGCGGATGACCTCCGGCATCGATGCCTGGCAGATCATCTTCTATCGCTCGCTGGTCGTGGTCTTGTGCATGACCCTGTGGCTCCTGATCCGGTTCGGCGCCACGCTGCCTTCCCGCATGGCGGCGGCCGGGATCAATGCGGTGATCGCCGGCATTGCCGTCGGCACCGCCGGTCTCACTTTCGTGATCTCGCTGTTCTACACAACCGTCGCCCAGGCGATCTTCATGACCGGCATAACTCCATTTCTCTCGGCCATCCTCGGCTTGTGGATCCTGCGCGAGCGCATCCCCCACATCACCTGGCTGGCGATGACCATCGCCCTTGCCGGAATGGGGGTCATCTTCTACGGCACCGGCAGTGGCGGCGCCCTGATCGGCACCGTGCTCGCCATCTATTCGGCCTTCTGCTTTTCCTGCTACGCTGTGCTGTTGCGCTGGGGCCAGAAGACCGAAATGTCGGTGGCGCTCATCTGGAATGCCCTCTATCTCATCCTGGTGAGCGGCCTGGTGATTTTGCTGCCCACCCCCTTCCACGCCACCGCGGGAATATCGGAATTCGCCATTGGCTGGGCGAACTTCGCCGTCATCGCCGTCATGGGCGCCGTGCAGCTTACGCTCGGGCTCATCCTGTTCACCGTCGGCTCACGCAGCGTGCCGGCAGCGCAATTGTCGCTCATTGCCCTGATCGAGCCGACGCTGTCGCCGCTGTGGGCCTGGTTTGTCGCCAGCGAGACCCCGCCCGTCTGGACATTTGCCGGCGGAGCGGTGATCCTCTGCGCCATCGTCATCCAGGCCCTGTTCAGCGCTACCGGAGACCGTCGAAATGCCCGAGCCACCGCCGCCCGCTGAACTTCTGACCGTCCGCGATTTCCTGCGGTATGCCGTCTCGGGCTTCCGCGCCGCCAAACTGGCCCATGGCCATGGCACCACCACGGCCGTCGACGAGGCCGCCTTCCTCATACTCGAAACCCTGCATCTGCCGGTCGACGACATCAATCCCTGGCTCGAGGCGCGGCTTACCACGGCGGAACGCGGCAAGCTCGCCGAAATCATCCGCCGGCGGATCGATACCCGCCAGCCCGCCGCCTATCTGGTGAAGCGCGCCTATATTCATGGCGTGCCTTTCTATGTCGACGAGCGGGTAATCGTGCCGCGCTCCTATCTCGGCGAACTGCTTTTCGCCGGGCTGTTCGACGGCGGCGAGGCGAGCCTTATCGATGCCCCCGAGGACGTGGCTTCGGTGCTCGACCTGTGCACCGGTTCGGGCTGCCTGGCGATCCTCGCGGCACAACACTTCCCCATGGCCGACATCGATGCCGCGGATTTGTCGGAAGATGCCCTGGCGGTGGCCCGCATCAATGTCGACGAACACGGGCTCAACGACCGCATCAATCTGCTGCACGGCGATCTGTGGGAAGCGGTCGAGGGCCAGACCTATGACTTGATCCTCGCCAATCCGCCCTATGTGGCGAAAGCCAAAGTCGATGCTTTCCCGCCCGAATATGGCCACGAACCGATCCTTGCCCATCTGGGCGGCGCGGACGGGTTGGACATCGTCCGCCGCATTATCGCCGAGGCAGCCCAGCACCTCAATCCGGAGGGCGGCCTCCTGTGCGAGATCGGCACCGGCCGCGACCTGCTGGTCGCCGAATTTCCCCATCTCGATTTCATCTGGCTCGACACCGAAGAGAGCGAAGGCGAGGTGTTCTGGCTGACCCGCGAGGCGCTCAGCGCCTGAGGCCGGTGGCCTCGATCAGGTTATCGTAGATCCGCCTGGTCATCGCCGCCATGGCGGGCATCAGCGGAAAGGCCTCGCCGATGAGTGCTGCATAGGCGCCCTTGCCGCGCACCCGCTCCAGCGCCTCGACATAACTCGGCAGCGACGACCAGCCCCCCATGGTCTGCGGGGTGAATTCGCAGTGGAACTGCGTACCGATGGCGTGGCTGTCGATCGCCACCGACTGCACCGCGGTAGCCTCCGACGAGGCCAGCACCGTGGCGCCTTCCGGTACCCGCTTCACTTCGGCGAAATGCCACTGCATCACCTTGGCGGTCGGCGGCACGCCGGCAAACAGCGGGTGGCGCCGGCCTTCTTCGGTCGCCGACACGTCGAACACCCCCACCTCGTGGTGCTGGGCCAGGGCCACCTCGCCGCCCAGCGCGCCACAGAGCAGCTGGTGTCCGAGGCAGACACCGATATAGGGCTTCGCTCGTTCAACCACCCATTCGCGGATCGCCGCCATCTCGGCCGTCATCCAAGGGAGTTCGGGCTCCTCCCACACGTCCTGTTTGCCGCCCAGCACGAACATCAGATCGAAACCGGCAAGCGGCGGAATGTCCTCGCCCTCCCACAACCTGACGGCATGCGGAACGATGCCGTCCTCGGCGAAGAAATCGAGAAACCGGCCGGGATGGTCGTGGTCCATGTGCTGGAAGACAAGCGCGCGCTTCATGGCCCGCTGTGTGGCGCAAGGCTAAGGCACGGTCAACTGCGCGGCGGCGCGAGCTCAGGCAGGCTCGAATGCGGCAGGCGCATGTCGCCGGGCAGCAGGATCGACTGCGGGCAGCTCGGCGCTACCACCTTCCACGAGGAATTGTTGAGTTGCATGTCGCAGCGCATCAGCTTGCTGCGGATGCACAGCACCTGGCCCTGCGCGTATTTCTGGCCGTTGGCCCGGCATTTGCAGTTGGGGCCGGCCCCCGCCGGAAGCGCCAGGACGAAGACCGCCGCAATTACAAAGGCCAATCTTACCCCATGCGATCTACCAATAGCACGGCGCGGGGCTGCGACCCAGCCGTTCACAGGAGCTGCAATTCGACCGCCTGGGGACCGCGCCCGCGCTTGTCGGGCTGCACTTCGAAACTGATCCGCATGCCTTCCTTGAGCTCGGGAATGCCCGAGCGCTGCACTGCGGTGATATGGACGAACACGTCCTTGCTCCCGTCCTCCGGTGAGACAAAACCGTAGCCTTTAGCCTGATTGAAGAATTTTACACTGCCGTTCTGCCGCATGTGAACCGAACCCCCTATCCGTCTTGCAGGATCGCAACCGATCCGGAGAGGTGGAGCCCCCGGCACGGCGGGCGAGGCACAGCACGATCCAAATCGACGGAGAAGGCACGGCGGGTCCGGCGTCACGGCCAGTCCCGGTCTTGACCGGGTTCGAACTGCTCTGCCTGCGCCAGGAACATGGCTGCCCTGCGCGCCCGCTAACTATGCGTCAGGACGCCGCTCCCCGCAAGGGGGAAGCCGGTCTGCAGTCGCCAGCCGATGTTGCTTGCCCGGAACGCCGGTCTCCGCCACACTTGCGGCAACTGCCGGGAGACCCAATTGATGCGAATTTGTCTGCCGCCCTTGCTGGGTGTGGCCATGGCCATTGCCCTCGCCCTGCCGGCGAGCGCCGGACCGGCCCAGTCGACGTCCTACAGCTTTTACAAGATCAGCGGCAAGTCGGCGGCGGCGATCTATGCCGCTATGATAAGTAACGGACCGCGCGTTCGCGGCGCCGAGGCCTATGCCGCAACCACCGCCGAGACCACCCAGACGGGAAAGCTGGTCCAGGGCAGTATGTGCCAGGTGCAGAACTACCGGCTGAAGCTCGACTTCGTCATCCGGCTGCCGAAGCTTACTGGCGAATCGGCCATGGCCGCCGGCGACCGCAACCGCTGGCGCCAGTTCGTCGCCTTCCTCAAGCGCCATGAAGAGACCCATCGCTCGATCTGGCTCGACTGTGCCGTCCGTCTCGAGCGCCAGGTGAAGGCGCTCCGCATCGCCGATTGCGGCGCCGCCGACCGCCAGGCCGCCAAATTGTGGAGCGCCACCCGGGCGCAGTGCTCGGCCCGCCATGATGCCTTCGATGCAGCCGAACAGAAGCGCATCATCCGCCAGCCCTTCGTCATCAATGCGCTGAGCAATCGCAGTTCCGCCACCGCTGCGGCTGCGGCTCAATAGTTTCTTTTCCGGCGCGGAGGCTTGCCCAAAACCCGGCCGGCCACCGCATCGAGCTTGGCCACGAGTTTCCGATCGCGCTTTGCCGGGGCCGTCATCAGGGCGAAGTCGAGGGCCCGGTCGGAACCGATGGGGCACGGCGGATGCTGGCGCGGAAAATCCCTGGCGAGCCGGGTAATCAGCCGCTTTGCCGCGCCCGAATTTTCCCTGAGCACGGCGACGACCTTGGCCACGTCGACCACGCCATGGTCTTCGTGCCAGCTGTCATAGTCGGTCACCATGGCGAGGCTGGCGTAACAAATCTCGGCCTCCCGCGCCAGCTTGGCCTCCGGCATGTTGGTCATGCCGATCACGTCCGCTCCCCACGAGCGATAGAGCCGCGATTCGGCGAGCGTCGAGAACTGCGGGCCTTCCATCACCACATAGGTACCGCCACGGGCGTGGGCGATACGCTCGGCCTTGAGTGCCGCTTCGAGCCGGTCGGCAAGCCCCGGCGATATGGGATGGGCGAAGGGCACATGGCCGACGCAACCGGTGCCGAAAAAACTCTTCTCGCGGGCAAAGGTGCGGTCAATGAACTGGTCGACCAGCACGAAGGTGCCGGGTGGCAGCTCCTCCTTGAGCGAGCCCACCGCCGACAGCGATACGAGGTCGGTGACGCCCAGGCGCTTCAGGGCGTCGATGTTGGCGCGGTAGTTGATGGTGGTCGGCGATTGCACATGTCCGCGGCCGTGGCGCGGCAGAAAGGCGACCGGCAGCCCGCCGATTTCGCCGGTTCTCACCTGGTCAGACGGCTTGCCCCATGGCGATTTCACCGTGCGCCAGCGGGCCCTGTCCATGTCGATGTCATAGACCCCGGACCCGCCGATGATGCCGAGAACGGATTTTGTCACTTGCTGACCCACGTCGGGCAAGAGAGGTCACCCTCTTCGCAGGTGAGATAATACTGCATGTCCTTTAGCCTTTGCTTGGTAAGCTCGGCGAAGCAGAAAGACCGCACCATCGGTCTCGCTGAGCCGCCTTCTCCGATAGGCCATACAAACTCACACTCGGCATCGCGAAATTTCAGCCAGGCACTTTGAGCGTCCTTGAACCGCGCAACATCGTCGGCTCTCGATGCTTCCAAGCGTTTGAGAATCTCCTGGAAATCCATGTTCAATTCATTATCGGCGTGTTCACAATCTCGGCTGGCTCATTCATTCATATCATACTGCGACATGGCACTGGCGCAGTCGGCTGCCGGGTCCTCCGCCGCCGCCACGCCGGCCGACAGCCATATCGGCCCGGCAACGCTTGCGATCATCAACAGCCGTTTCAGCATGGCTACCTCCATAGGGCCCCCACCCGGCGCATTCGCGCCACCCTCTCCCATCCCGGATCAAGTCCGGAACGGGCGAGGGCACAAAGCAATTACCACTTTTCACTTCGAAATCGATCCGAATGAGCCGATGCCAAACGCTCATGTGCCTTCTCCCGTGCGTAGCATGGGAGAAGGTGGCACGCATGCGCCGGATGAGCGGGCAATGGACGAAGCAAAAAGCCCGGGACTTGCCCGGGCCTTTCCACAACTATTCGCGAGCCCTCAGTGCTCGACTCGCGCCCAGATCTTCTTCTTCACCAGATAGAGCAGCAGCGACAGCACCGCCAGATAGACGAGAACCTCGAAACCCAGACGCTTGCGCTCTTCCATCTTGGGTTCCGCCGTCCAGACGAGGAAGGCCGAGACGTCCTTGGCCATGTCTGCGACCGTGTTGGGGGCGCCGTCGTCGAATGTCACCTGACCATCGGAGAGCGGCGGCGGCATGCCGATCCACTGGTTGCTGGTAAAATACGGATTGTAATATCTTCCTTCCGGCTGTTCCTTCTTAAGTTCTTCCGGCGGATCCTCGTAGCCGGTCAACACCGAATAGACGTATTGCGGTCCGCCGATGCCGTTGAATAGCTGGTTGAAGGTGCCGGTCCAACCGGCCCTGGCCTTGGTGATGAGCGACAGGTCGGGCGGATAGGCGCCGCCATTGGCGACGCGGGCCGCCGGCTCGTTGGGAAACGGCGCCGGGAAGCGATCCGCGGGGACACCGGGGCGCTCGAACATGTCGCCGTTGCCATCGGGGCCGTCTAGCACCTTGAAAGTGGCGGCCAGGGCCTTGACCTGCTTTTCGGTAAAGCCCGGCCCGCCCGGATCCGCAAGGTTACGAAAGGCCACGAACTTCATGGCATGGCAGGCGGCGCAGACTTCCTTGTAGACTTTGTAACCGCGCTGCAACTGGCCCTTGTCGAAAGTGCCGAAGGGCCCTTCGAAAGAATAGGATACGCCTTTCGCATCCTTTGGTTCGGCCTTGGCCGCACCGGCGAGGAGAACGAGCCCGGCAGCGGCAAGGCAGAGTGTCTTGAGCAATTTCATCTTCTTGTCCCCCAAATCACTCGGCCGGCGCCACGGATTTCGCCTTGGCGAGCACGTCGTCGGAGATCGACGGAGGCAGCGGCTTCGGCGACTCGAGAAGGCCGATCAACGGCAGGATCACCAGGAAGTGGATGAAGTAATAGGCCGTGAGAATACGCGACCAGATCACATAGGCGCCCTCCGGCGGCTTCGAGCCGAGATAGCCGAGACCGATGCAAACGATGACGAAGATCCAGAAGAACTGCTTGAAGATCGGCCGGTAGGTGCCCGAGCGCACCCGCGAGGTGTCGAGCCACGGCAGCGCGAACAGGACGAGGATCGAGCCGAACATGGCGACGACACCGCCCAGCTTGTCGGGGATCGCCCTGAGAATCGCGTAGAACGGCAAATAATACCATTCCGGCACGATATGGGGCGGGGTCACCAACGGATTCGCCTCGACATAATTGAGGGGGTGGCCGAGGTAGTTCGGCGCGAACGACACGAACGCCATGAAGACGACGAGGAACACCGCGATCGCGAATGCATCCTTCATCGTATAGTAGGGATGGAAGGGCACCGTGTCTTGGGAACCCTTAACCGACACGCCGGTGGGATTATTGTTGCCCGGCACATGCAGCGCCCAGATATGCAGACCGACGAGGGCGGCGAGCACGAAGGGCAAGAGGTAGTGCAGCGAGAAGAAGCGGTTGAGCGTCGGGTCGTCGACCGTGAAACCGCCCCACAGCCAGGTAGTGATCGCCTGGCCGAAGAATGGAATGGCCGAGAACAGGTTGGTGATGACCTTGGCCCCCCAGAAACTCATCTGGCCCCACGGCAAAACGTAGCCCATGAAGGCGGTAGCCATCATGACCAGATAGATCAGCACGCCGATCATCCACAGGACTTCGCGCGGCGCCTTGTAGGAGCCGTAATACATGCCGCGGAAGATGTGGATGTAGGCGGCGACGAAAAACATCGAGCCACCGTTGGAGTGCAGGTAGCGCAACAGCCAACCGTAATTGACGTTGCGCATGATGTGTTCGACCGAAGCGAAGGCGGAATTGACGCTCGCCGTATAATGCATCGAGAGAACGATGCCGGTGAGGATCTGCACCGTCAGCATGACCGACAGGATGCCGCCGAAAGTCCACCAGTAGTTGAGGTTCTTCGGCGTCGGGAAGTCGAGAACCTGGCCCTTGACCAGGTCCATCACCGGAAGGCGCTCGTGGAACCATTTTGCAAAGGCGCTCTTCGGCTGATAATTCGAGGGTCCGCCCATGAGGATTGTCCTTCTTAACCGATGCGGATCTTGGTGCCGGTGAGATAGGCGTATTTCGGCACCAGTAGGTTCTGCGGAGCGGGACCTTTGCGGATGCGGCCCGCCGTATCGTAGTGCGAACCGTGGCATGGGCAGAACCAGGCGCCGGTCTTGACGTTGCCTTCCACCACCGCAAAGTCGCCCTCGTTACCGATCGGCACACAGCCCAGATGGGTACATACGCCCACCATTATGAGGAATTGCTCCTTGCCATCGACCACCCGGTTCTCGTCGGTGGCCGGGGATGCGCCGGTGAGGTTGTCGTTGCGGGCCTCGGGGTCCTTCAGGTCTTCCATCTTCACCGCCTTGGCCGCGTCGATTTCCGGCTGCGTCCGGTGGCGGATGAACACCGGATTGCCCCGCCATTTGATGGTGATCGCCTGGCCCACGGCAATCGGAGCGATATCGAGCTCGACCGTCGCCATGGCCAGCACCGAGGCGTCCGGGTTCATCTGGCTGATGAATGGCCAGGCGGTCAGCGCCGCACCGACGCCAGCAACCGCACCGGTAGCGATATAGAGGAAATCGCGCCGGTTGACTTCCGCATGTTCCGCTGTGGACACGTCTGTTTTTCCCTCGTTTTTGCGGCGCCGGCCCCCGGGATGAGGGCATCATGGTCCCCCCGGCGCATAAATCCGCTGCGTTGTGGCATTGCGGTGGAAATATGTCTAGCCATGAAGTGTCGCACAGCCCAGGGATTTTTCCGATTCCGGGGTTTCCTTGTAAAGCCCGGTAATCATGTTTGAAATAGCCCTTTACCAGCCCGATATCGCAGCCAACGCAGCGACCATTATGAGGATGGGCGCCTGTTTCGGCCTGCCGGTTGCGGTGATCGAGCCGGCGGGCTTTACCTGGAGCGATTCTTCCCTGCGCCGGGCCGGCATGAACTATCTCGCCAGAGCCGAGGTGGTCCGCCATGCTTCATGGAGTGCGTTCCGAGAAGCAACCGCCGGCCGCCGCCTGGTGCTGGCTTCGACCGGGGCGAGCCTCCCCTATGCCGATTTCGTCTTCGTCCCCGGCGACATCCTGCTGATGGGCCGGGAAAGCGCCGGGGTCCCGGCCGAGGTGCACGCCGCCGCCGATGCCCGGCTCCTCATTCCGATGCGGCCCGGATTACGCTCTCTTAACGTCGCCATGGCTTGCGCGATGATCGCCGGTGAGGCAATGCGTCAACTGAGGATGTTCCCCCGGTGACCGATCTCAGCAACCGCCAGTCCACGGCCCGCGCCTGGTTCGAAGCCCTGCGCGATGCCGTCTGTGAAAGCCTCGAAGTGATCGAGGACGGCGCCCGCTTCGAGCGCCAGCCCTGGCAGCGGCCGGACGGCGGCGGTGGCGTCATGGCGATGCTGCGTGGGCATGTGTTCGAGAAGGCCGGCGTACACTGCTCCACCGTCTTCGGCGAATTCTCGCCCGAGTTCCGCAAGCAGATGCCGGGAGCCGAGGACGACCCGCGGTTCTGGGCCACGGGGATTTCGCTGATCTTCCACCCGCGCAATCCCCACGTGCCGGCCGTCCACATGAACACCCGTTTTGTCGTGACCTCGAAGGCGTGGTTCGGCGGTGGTGCCGACCTGACGCCGGTGCTCGACCGCCGCCGGACCCAGGACGATCCCGACACGGCCGATTTTCACGCTGCCATGAAATCCGCCTGTGCCCCGCACCGGATCGCCGACTACGCCCGCTACAGGGCCTGGTGTGACGAATATTTCCATCTGGCCCACCGCAACGAGCCGCGCGGCGTGGGCGGCATCTTCTTCGACTACCTCAATTCCGGCGACTGGGATGCCGATTTCGCCTTCGTCCAGGACGTGGGCCGGGCCTTCCTCGGCATCTATCCTACGCTGGTCCGCCGCAACATGGCGACGCCGGCAAACGAAGAGGACCGCGACGAGCAGTTGATCCGCCGCGGCCGCTACGTCGAATTCAACCTGCTCTATGATCGCGGCACCATCTTCGGCCTCAGGACCGGCGGCAATGTCGAGGCCATTCTTTCCTCCATGCCACCCCTGGTGAAGTGGCCATAGGATTCACCCTCCCCCTTGCGGGGAGGGTGGCGCGATAACGCCGGGTGGGGGTCGCGACGAGCCTCCCATATTCCCACCCAAAATTCGCGCGGCGAATTTTGACCTCCCCGCAAGGGCGAGCTATGAGGACCCGATGGACCTGCGCAACGGCTTCGACATCAAGCGCTACATCCGCTCGATCCCGGACTATCCCAAGCCCGGCATCATGTTCCGGGACATCACCACGCTGCTCTCCAACCTGCACGGCTTCCGCGCCGCCGTCGACGAACTCGTCTGGCCGTTCCTCAAGGACGAGATCGACTATGTGGCGGGGATCGAGGCGCGCGGCTTTATCTTGGGCGGCGCCGTCGCCCATACCCTCGGCCGCGGCTTCATACCGATCCGCAAGAAGGGCAAGCTGCCGTCGCGGGTGATCGGCCAGGACTACGCGCTTGAATATGGCGTCGATACCATCGAGATCCACGCCGACGCCATCGGCAAGGGCGACCATGTGCTGCTGATCGACGATTTGATCGCCACCGGCGGCACGGCGGGCGCGGCGATCGACCTCCTCCGCAAATCCGGCGGCGAAGTGGTGGCGGCGGCTTTTGTCATCGACCTGCCGGATTTGGGCGGGGCCGCGAAGCTCAAGTCGAAGGGCGTGAAGGTGCATACGCTGGTAGGCTTCGAGGGGCATTAGCTAGCGCCTTGCCACCAGTACCTTGCCTTCGAAGCCGAAGACCAGCTCGCCCGCCTGGTTGCGGCCCTCGTTGAGCGACAGCACGATGCCCCATTTGGGCCGCGTCGCCATCTCGCGCTTTCCCGTGATCACGCTACGATAAGACACGGTGTCGCCGGGATAGACGGGCTTGGTCCAGCGCAGATTGGTGAAGCCGGGAGAGGGACCGCCCTCGGGCAGCGCCTTGCCGTCAGTCGCCAGCCTTGCCTCGGCCGCGTGATTGCTGGCGACATAGCATTTCATCCACGCCGCTGCCGTATGCCAGCCGCTCGCCGCAAGCCTGCCGAAGGGGCCGCGCGCCGCGGCCTCGTCGTCCACATGAAAGGGCTGCGGATCGAACTTGCGGGCAAAGGCCAGCACGTTGTCGCGGCTGAAGGCATAGGAGCCGAGCTCGACGATCGACCCTTCCGCGATCTCGTCGAAGTAGAGGCCTAGCATTGGGGCTTCACCCCGATGAAATGGACGCCGGTCTCCTCGACCTTCTTCTCGCCCCGCTCGTTGAACAGGTCCCAGCGGCACTCGACGATGCCCATTTCCGGGCGCCTGGCCGAGACCCTGGCCGACAGGACCGTCATCCTGCCCACCAGCGTTTCGCCGACATAGACCGGCCTCAGCCATTTCACTTCGGAAAGGCCGCTCGATCCGAGGCTCGCCGCATTGTTGAGATAGGCATCGCACATCATGCGCATCAGCATGGCGCAGTTGTGCCAGCCCGAGGCGCACAAGCCGCCGAGGATCGAGGCCTTCGCCGCCGCCTCGTCGAGATGGAAGAGCTGCGGGTCGAACTCGCGGGCAAAGGAGATGACCTCGTCTTTGCTGACCGCATAGGGCCCGAGGTCGAACGCGCGGCCGACGGTGAAGTCTTCGAAGTAGAGACGGTCCGCCATGGCCTAGTTGGCAAACCTGAAATGCATGACGTCGCCGTCCTGCACCACATAGTCCTTGCCTTCGAGGCGGAACTTGCCGAGCTCGCGGGCCCCCGCCTCGCCCTGCCCCGCCACATAGTCGTCATAGGCAATGGTCTCGGCGCGAATGTAACCCTTCTCGAAATCGGTGTGGATGACGCCGGCCGCGGCTGGCCCCCTGGTGCCGCGGGTGACCGTCCAGGCGCGGGCCTCCTTCGGCCCGACGGTGAAATAGGTGACGAGGTGGAGGAGATCGTAGCCGGCGCGGATCACCCGGTTGAGGCCCGGCTCACGCAAGCCCACCGCTTCGAGAAAATCCTTGCGGTCGGCTTCCGCCATGACGGCGATCTCGCTTTCGATCTTGGCTGAGACGACAACCGCCACCGCATCTTCCTCCTTGGCTCGGGCGAATACCCGGGCCGAGAATTCGTTGCCCTGGTCGGCGGAAGCCTCGTCGACATTGCACACATAGAGCACCGGCTTCGACGACAGGAGTCCGAGCCCGCGGAAGGTCTTTTCCTCTTCTGCCGAGCGCTCGACCAGACGTGCGGGCTTACCTTCGCGCAACAGGACGAGCGCTCGGTTGATGAGATCGGCCAGTTCCTTTGCCTCCTTGTCGCCGGTCTTGGCGCGCTTCTCGAGATTGCCGATGCGCTTTTCGAGGCTGTCGAGATCGGCGAGCATCAGCTCGGTCTCGATCGTCTCGATGTCGGCGATCGGATCGATCTTGCCCTCGACATGGGTAATGTCGCCGTCCTCGAAGCAGCGCACCACATGGGCTATGGCGTCAACCTCGCGGATGTTGGCGAGAAACTGGTTGCCGAGCCCCTCGCCCTTCGAAGCTCCGCGTACTAACCCGGCGATATCGACGAAGGTGAGCCTGGTCGGGATGATCTGAGCCGAGCCGCCGATCTTCGCCAGGATGTCGAGGCGCGGATCGGGCACGGCCACGTCGCCGACATTGGGCTCGATCGTACAGAACGGATAGTTCGCCGCCTGGGCCGCCGCCGTCTGGGTCAGCGCGTTGAACAGCGTCGACTTGCCGACATTGGGAAGGCCCACGATGCCACACTTGAAACCCATCAGCTTTCTTCTTTCTTGTCCTTCTTGGCCGGCTTCTCGGCCGGCGGATTGAGTGCCAGATGCACCTTGTTCTGGAACGAGCCTTCCTGACCTTCGATCAGCAGCGGAAAGTGCTCGGCCACCGCATCGATGAGCGGCGCCAGCCACTCCCGGTCCGACTTGGCGAAATCGTTCAGCACATGGGGGTGGACGAGTCCTTTCTCGCCCGGATGCCCGATGCCGAGCCGCACCCGCACGAAATGGGGGCCCACATGGGCGATGAGCGACCGGATGCCATTGTGGCCCGCCGCCCCGCCGCCGAGCTTCACCCGCACCTTGCCGGGCTGGAGGTCGATCTCGTCGTAGAAGACGATCAACCGCGACGGATCGATATCGTAGAAGCGCATCGCCTCGCCGGCGGCCCGGCCGCTATCGTTCATGTAAGTCATCGGTTTGAGGGCCATCACCTTTTCGCCGGCGATGCTGGCTTCGGCAATCTCGCCCTGAAACTTCCGCCGCCACGGCGAAAAGCCATGACGGCGGACGATTTCGTCCACCGCCATGAAGCCGATGTTGTGCCGGTTGCCGGCATATTTGGGCCCCGGATTGCCGAGGCCCACGACAAGGTACATGGCGCCCTCCCGGGGCGGCGGCGAAGAAGCCTATTTCTTCTTCGGCGCCGGCGCGGCGGTGGCGGCGGGAGCCGCACCCTTGGCCGGAGCCGCGGCGGCGGGCTTGGCATCCTTGCCGGCGGCCGCGGCCGGAGCGGCGGTGCCCGGAGCGGCGACCGGCGCCTTCTGGGCGGTCGCCGGCACTTCGGCGGCAGCCGGAGCTTCGGCCACCACTTCCTCTTCCTTGCCCATGGCCGAGATCGCCGCCACGGTCAGGTCACCGTGAGCGACCGGCTTCACATTGGGTGGCAGCTTGACCTGCGACAGGTGGATCGACTGGTTGATGTGCAGCCCGGTCAAGTCGACCATGATCTCGTCGGGAATGAACTCGGCGGTGCAGTAAAGCGAGATCTCGTGCGACACGATATTAAGCACGCCACCCGCCTTGAGGCCCGGCGACAGCTCGTGATTCTTGAAATGCACCGGTATGGCGACCGCGACGCGGGCATCCTTGCCGAGCCGCAGGAAGTCGACATGCACGATGAAGTCGCGCACCGGCTCGAACTGCACGTCGCGTGGGATTGCGCGCACCGTCTGGCCCTCGACTTCGAGGTCGACCAGGGTGGCCATGAAGCGGCCGGTCTCGACATGGGGCTTGAGCTCGCCGTAGTTCAGGGCAACGAGCTGGGGTTCCTTTCTGTCGCCATAGACGACACCGGGGACGAGGCCTTGGCGGCGGACTGCGCGGGAGGCCCCCTTGCCTGCCCGGGCGCGCGGCGCGGCCTTGAGCTGCACGATCTTGGACATGGTATTCTCCTGTTAGCGACGGCCCCGCCGGCCTTCCTCCAGGGGTGAACGGCGCCGGGCGGGACGGCGGCCTATAGCCGAAGGGGGCGGCGAGTGCAAGTTTGCTCCACTATGCTCTGTTGGCAGCGCCAGAGCGTGGCGGCGTCGCTGTGCCGCTGCTTAAGAAGTTGAAGGCACTTCGGCAGGCGGAATGCCGGCCGGCCAATATAGGTAGCCGCGGAACTGCTCGGCCTTGTCGAGATCGACCAGCCTAGCGGCGACCATCAGGTCGCGCCCCGATTCGAGCTGTGGCTGACCGCCCACAAAGGTTACGTCGAAGCCCAGATTGGCAAGGACGGTGCCAACGATCTCCGGACTGAGCCATTCGAACTTGGCCGAGGGCTGGCCCTGCATGGGATAGAACTGCTTTACGCCTTGCAGGAGCTTTTTGAATCCGGGCTTCGAGATAGCATTCGCCAGTGTCATGATCATCAGGCCGTTTTCCTTCAGCGCCAGCGCTGCAGTCATGAAATAGGCCATCAGGTACTGCAGGTCGACATGGACCATGGCATCGATCGAATAGAACGTGTCGAGGGCGCGGACCAGCTTCTGGCCTTCCAGATATTCGATCAGCTCGCCGGGATCCCGGGCTTCGATGATCGCCGGCTGCAACCGACCGCTTGCGACATAGGCCGACAGGCGCTCGCGCATGACCTTCTGGTAGGATGGGCTGATGTCGAACGCCACGATCCTGGCCTCGGAAACGCGCAGGACCTGCTCGGTATACTTGCCGGAACCCGCACCGATTTCCACGCAGTTTTTCCAATCGGCGACGCCATAATCGAGGAACATCGTGCGGAAAATCATGTCCCAATGCTGTCGGGTGCCCCATTCGTCGCCCGGCCACACTAGGTCCTCGGACTTAGGTCTCCATTTTTCCGCGAACCTATCCCACTGCGAGCGATAGATATTCTGAGGCGCCATGTCGTCACTCCATTCCGGCGCGCGGCACGGGGTGAATCAGTCTTGTCGCATTAGATACGGCAGAACCGGATGAGGCACAACCGCGCCGCAGCCGCGTCGACGGCCGCACTACAGTGGAATCTGCACCACCGCCCGGAGCCCGCCCATTCCGCTGTCCTCGAGCCGGAGGTCGCCGCCATGGGCGCGGGCGATATCGAGGGCGATGGCGAGACCTAGCCCGGCGCCGCTCTCGTCGAGATTGCGGGCATTGTCGAGGCGCACGAAGGGGCGGAAAGCGTCGGCCCGCTGCTCGGCCGGGATGCCCGGGCCGTCGTCGTCGACCGTCACCGTCAGCATCCGGTCGGCGATCGCCGCCGCCACCTTGACATGCTTGCCGTGCCGGGCGGCATTGCCGATGAGATTGCCGAGCAGCCGCCGGAAGGCATTGGGCTTGACCCTGGCCCGGAGCCCGTCGGCCATGGCGACATCGATCTGGCCGGGCCGGCGCTCGGCCAGGCGTGCCGCCGCGGCGATCGGTTCGGCCAGTATTACCTCTTCGGCCGTCTCGCCGCCATCGCCGCGCACGAAGGCCATATAGGCTTCCAGCATGCGCTGCATTTCGGCCACGTCCTCCTTCAAGGGCTCGACCTTGGGACTGTCGCCGAGAAAGGCGAGCTCAAGCTTGAAGCGGGTGAGGATGGTGCGGAGATCGTGCGATACCCCGGCCAGCATGGCGGTGCGCTGCTCGACCTGGCGGGCGATGCGGTCGCGCATGTCGAGGAAGGCCTCGCCCGCCTCGCGCACCTCGGCGGCGCCACGCGGATGGAACTCGGCCAGATCGCGCCCCGTGCCGAAGCTCTTGGCCGCCTCGGCCAGTTCGAGGATGGGAGCGATCTGCTTCCGCAGGAACACCACGGCGATGCCGAGCAGCGTGAACGACGAGAGCACCAGCCAGATCAGCAGGACGTCGGTGTTGGTGGCATAGGTACGTTCCTCCGGCGTCAGCACCCGGAAGATCAGCCCCTTCTCGGCTTCGATGCGGATGTCGACCAGCCCGGGCTGGCTGACGCTGTCGATCCAGAAGGGCCGATCGGCGTCGTTGTTGAGATAGGCGGTGAGCCTCCGGTTGACCAGCGAAAATAGCGGCCCACGCACCGGTGGCGGCAGATCGCCGTTGGTGATGGTGAGGCCGAGCTTGAGGCGATTGTTGGCGAATTTCTCGACGTCACGCCGGCTCGCCTCGCTACGGTTCGATGCCTCATAGATGTCGATGAGCAGGCCGATGTCGCGGGCCAGGGCGCGGGCCAACACGCGGGTGACGTTGTCCCAATGCCGGTCGAGTATGACCCCAGTCATGATCGACTGCAGCAGCACCATCGGGGCAATGAGGATGATGAGGGCGCGCTGATAAAGACCCGCAGGCAGGTGGCGCTCAAGAAAGCGGTTGAAACGGCTGTAGAGGCGGTACAGCAACGTCATGGCGGCGTGTCAGTCCGGATGCAGCACATAGCCTGCGCCTCTCACCGTCTGCAGATGCACCGGGTTCGATGGATCCTCCTCGATCTTCCGGCGCAGCCGGTTGATCTGCACGTCGACCCCGCGGGCGCTGTCGCTAGAACCCGGCTGGGCCAGCTCGTCGCGGCTGACCGGCGTTCCGGCCCGCGCTGCCAGGAGCCGCAGAAAGTCCTTCTCGCGCGAAGTGAGTTTCACCGCTTCGCCATCGCGGCGCAATTCGCCGCGTTGCGAATGGAAGCTGAAGGCGCCGAAGCGCACCTCGACGGCCTCGACCGGCGGCGGCGCCCGGCGCAGCAGATTGTGGATGCGCAGCACGAGTTCGCGCGGCTCGAAGGGTTTGGCGAGATAGTCGTCGCTGCCGGTCGACAGCCCGGCGATGCGGTCGGCCGGCTCGGCCAGCGCCGACAGCATCAGCACCGGGATGGCGTCGTTGGTGCCGCGTAGCGAGGTGGCCAGCGACAGGCCGGTTTCGCCCGGCATCATCACGTCGAGCACCATGAGATCGAAGACCACGCCGCGCCGCTTGTCGCGCGCCTCCGCCGCCGAGGCCGCCACCGTCACCCGGAAGCCGTTATCGGCAAGATAGGACCGCAGCAACTGGCGCAGCCGCCGATCGTCGTCGACCACCAGGATATGCGGCTTGTCGTCGATCACGCTCAGGGCTTGTCTCCGATGACGCTCGTTTTGTCGATCCAGTCGCGCACGCTGTCGCGGTTCTCCGGACTGACAAGATGATAGAGAACTGTGCGGTAAAGATGGCCGGCGTCCTTGCCGGACTGGGCCACGGCGCGGCGGATGCGCGCCATCTGCGGCGCCATCAGACGCTGCCGCAAGGTCTCGCCCTTGTCGGTGAGATGGAGGAGCCGCTGGCGCCGGTCGCTGTCGCCTTCCTTCTGGTAGACGTAGCCCTGATCGATCAGCTCCTTGAGGACCCGGCCGAGGCTCTGTTTGGTGATCTGCAGGATGTCGAGCAGCTGGGCCACCGTCATGCCCGGGTCGCGGCCGACGAAATGCACCACCCGGTGATGGGCCCGGCCAAAACCGATGTCGCCCAACAATTGGTCCGGATCGGAAACGAAATCGCGGTAGGCGAAGAATAAAAGTTCGATGAGCGCCACCGTTTCGGCCTCGCCCAATTCCTGAGCAGAATTTATGTCAGCCATATTGACATATATTTCCATCTTTGTTACGTTATCGCCCGTCATAGCGAAACCTTGTTGCGCCAACCCAAGTTTCGCTGCTGACATATAGGCCGATCCGCGGCCCCTGATAAAGAATGCAGTCGCAATCCGGAAGGGAGGCTTCCATGGCAGCCAGCATACCATTCGACCAGCGCGACGGTGCCATCTGGTTCAACGGCCAGATCGTCGACTGGAAGGACGCCAAGATTCACGTCCTGACCCACGGCCTGCATTACGGCTCCTGCGTGTTCGAGGGCGAGCGCGCCTATGCCGGCTCGATCTTCAAGTCGCGCGAGCACTCGGTCCGCTTTAAGAAATCGGCCGAGCTCATGGATTTCGACATCCCCTACTCGGTCGAGGAGATCGATGCCGCCAAGGCCAAGGTCGTGGCGCTCAACGGCGGTGGCGACCAGTATGTGCGGCCCGTCGCCTGGCGCGGCTCCGAGATGATGGCGGTCGCCGCCCAGCACAACAAGATTCACGTGGCGATCGCCACCTGGGCCTGGCCCTCGATGTTCGATCCCGAGACCAAGATGAAGGGCATCAAGCTCGACATCGCCGACTATCGCCGGCCCGATCCGGCTTGCGCCCCCGTCCATGCCAAGGCGGCCGGCCTCTACATGATCTGTACGATCTCCAAGCACAAGGCCGAGAAGAAAGGCTATGCCGATGCCATGATGCTCGACTGGCTGGGCCGCGTGGCCGAATGCACCGGCGCTAACATCTTCTTCACCCGCGACGGGGTTCTGCACACGCCGATCGCCGACTGCTTCCTCAACGGCATCACCCGCCAGACCACCATCGCACTCGCCAAGCAGCAGGGCCTCGAGGTGATTGAACGGCGGATCATGCCGGACGAGCTGCCGAGCTTCAACGAGTGCTTCATCACCGGCTCGGCGGCGGAAGTGACCCCGGTGGCCGAGATCGGCCCCTACACTTTCAGGCCCGGCAACATCTCGCGCACCTTGATGGACGCCTACTCCAACGCCGTCCGCGCCGCCGCCAAGGCGGCCTGATCCGCCGCCAGTCTTGACCGGCTTGCATTGCGCGGCCAAGCTGCCCCTGAGCCAAACTCGGGAGTATCTTCTATGTCGAGCCTCGACCTCGTGCATCGCTACATGGACGCCTGGAACCGGCGCAACGCCGATGCGATCCTTGCAACCCTTGGAGCTTCCGGCACCTACGAGGACCCCTCGACCCAGGGCCCGATTTCCGGCGAAGCGCTTCGCGCCTATGTGACCGGCCTGTGGACGGCTTTCCCCGATCTTGCCTTCGACAAGCTCAGCGTTGGCGAAACCGGACCAGATAGCGTGGCGGCGCAATGGATCATGCGCGGCACCAACACCGGCAGCATGATGGGCCTGCCGCCCACGGGCAAGAAGGTCGAACTGCGCGGCGCCGACTTCTTCGTGATCGCAGGCGGAAGCATTGCTTCGGTGACCGGCCACTTCGACACGGCCGCGGTGCCCCGCCAGCTTGGCCTCAATGTCATCGTCCAGCCCTTCGCCATCGGACCCTTCAAATTCGGAACCTCGACATCGGTGCAGACCGGCAGGACGCAGGAGCCCGGCGCCTTCTCCATCACCCAGCTCGAAGCCTTGGACGACGAGGCGGGCAAGATCATAACCAAGGCCGGGCGCGACACGATGATCGACATGCTGAAGATGGACGGCTTCATCGGCTCCGTCACCGCGAATTTCGGCAGCCGCCGGGTGACGATCAGCGCCTGGGCGAGCCCCGAGGACTCGCGCCAGGTGATGAAGGGCGGCGCCCATGCGGATGCGATGCGCGGCATGTATGACGGCTCGCTCGCCAAGCAGGGCTTTACCAGCGTGTGGACCAAGCACCGCGTCAACCCCTACATGCTGCGCTGCGACTCGTGCGGAAAGATGACTCGCGGCCCCAACGAGAGCCTCACCTGCTCCTGCGGCACCAGGTTGCCGGACCCCGCGCCCTATTGGTGAAACCTGCGGCGCCACGCCCTTTCTCGCCAGCCTAGCGCAACGGGCCCGCAAGTGGAATCCACTTGCGGGCGAAAAGTTGCGCCAGATTATATGCTTGAGCATCGGAGATTTTCCCAAAGTGGTATCCACTTCTGGGTCCGATGCTCTAGCCGGCTCAGGGCTCGCGGGCCGGGATCACTCCGGTTTCCCGGCGCGCGAGATGTTGCCGGGCTTGAACCGGTTGGGGCCGATCTCGACCACCGGGGTTACTTCCGCCGCCGGGTCTTACGCCGCGAAGTGGGCCCGTTCGGCGCCGGCCATCAGGGTGCGGAAGTCGCGGCCATCCATGCGGACGAGGCAGAGATGATCGCCGCCCTCGCAATAGATGTCGCGGCTGTCGTCGAGGCTCGCCTCGACCATGGCCGGAATGCCATAGGCTTCGCCGAACACCGGGATGGCGCCCTGGTCGCAATCGGGGAACAGCATGCTGGCCTCGGCTTCGCTGGCGAGTTCCACCGGCGAGCCGGTCACCTGTTCGACCGCTTCCATGGCGATCCGCCGCGACGCCGGCAATACCGCCAGAATGTAGCCGGCCGCCGATTTGAGCACCACGCCCTTGGCGAGTCTCTCGCCGGGCACATGACTCGTCTCGGCGGTGCGCGACGAGGTTCCGGTGCGATCGTGTCTGGTAATGTCGTAGGCGACGTGATGATCGCCGAAATACGACTGTAAAGTCAGTGCTATGCCCATTTCCGCCTCCGCTCATGGGGCGGTGCCAAGAGGCCGCTGCGGATCATGTGGAAGACTGCTCCGCTGGCAACCGACACCGCCGACAGTCTCTGCGAAGAATGATACACCCGCAGCCGGGAGGCGGCAATGCGCTTGACCGGGGACAACCTCGAACACTGCGACTATCTGGTCATCGGCGGCGGCTCGGCCGGCTGCATCGTGGCCAAACGGCTGGCCGAGAAGACCGTCGGCCGCATCGTCCTTCTTGAAGCCGGCAAATCCGACGAGGGCGACCCGGCAGCCACCGATCTCTCCCGCCTCGACGAGCAAACACCCGGCTACGACTGGGGCTTTTCGGCGTCACCGCTGGTGGGCCGCGGTTCCCGCCTGAACTACGCCCGCGCCAAGCTGCTCGGCGGCTGCGCCAACCACAACGATTGCGCCTTCCTGCGCCCGCCGCCTTCCGACTTCGCCGAATGGGAACGCCTGGGGGCTGCCGGCTGGGGCGATGCGGCCATGGCGCCCCACTACGACCGCGTGATGCGGACCATCACCGTCGAGCCAGCCCCGCAGCATCCCGCCAGCCGCGCCTTCGTCGAGGCGGCGAAGGAACTGGGCCTGCCCGAAGTCGATTTCCAGAAAGGAATCCGCGCCGGCGCCGGCTGGTTTCCGCTCAATGCCAGGGGACGGCTGCGCCAGTCCTCGTCGATCGCCTACCTGCATCCGCTCGCCCGTCTGCCCAAGCACCTCGAGGTGTGGACCGAGACCATGGTGCTTCGTCTCATCCTTGCCGATGGCAAGGCGGCCGGTGCGGAGACAACACGCGGCGCCATCCATGCCCGGCGCGGGGTGATCCTCGCCGCCGGCGCCATCCAAACGCCGCAGCTGATGATGGTGTCGGGCCTTGGCCCCGCCGCCCATCTCCGCGAGCACGGCATCGCCGTTGTCGCCGACCTTGCCCAACTGGGTTCCCACCTTCGCGACCATGTGGCCGCCCCCGTCGTGTGGGCAACCCGTGAGTCCGTTGGTCCCTGGGACATCTGCCCGTTCGAGGCGACCCTGCTCCTGCAACTCGATGTCGAAGCCCCCGCCCCCGACATCCTCTTCCACTTCGGCCTCAGGGTGCGCGAGAAATATGAAAGTGGCCCGCGCCTTGCCGTCTCCGGCCCGGCGGTCAAGGCCTCGCCCAATGTCGCTCGCGCCAGAAGCGAAGGCAGCGTTCGCCTCGCCGGCCCCGATATCCGCGACAAGCCGGTCATCGATCTCAACTATTTCTCCGACCCCTACGACCTGCCCCTGCTTGTCAGGGCCATGCGCTTCACCCGGCGCCTCGGCGAGACCCGGAACTTCCGGCACCTGTGTAAGGCCGAGGTCCATCCGGGCCGCGATGTGCACACCGACGATGAATGGCAAGGCTACATCCGCTCGGTATGCGAGACCGTCTATCACCCCTGCGGCACTGCGGCGATCGGCCAGGTGGTAACACCGGACCTGAAGGTCATGGGCATCGGCAATCTCTTCGTCGCCGACGCCTCGCTCTTCCCGGCGATGATCACCGTCAACATCAACTGCGCGGTGATGATGGCGGCGGAGAAGGCGGCCGACCTGATCGCCTCCGCCTGACCTCAGGTGGTGAACGGCGGACCGACGATATCGATGCCGTTCTCGGCACAGGCCTTGATCAGCGCCTCGATCTCGGCCGGGCTGGGAGGCGTCTGTGCCGGCAGTTCCTCAGATGCCGCCGGCCGCGACACGGCCTTGACCATGGTCTCGAAATCGTGACCCCGGGTGATGGTGACCCAATGGGCGCCGTCGGCCGATTCGACGATGAAACGGTGCGCCACACCCTTGGGTGCCAAGGCCACGTCGCCGCTCTGGAGGGGGAAACTCCGGCCGCCCACCTCGAAGCGCAGCTTGCCGCGCAGCAGATGGAAGATCTCGTCCTCGTGGCGGTGGATGTGCAGGGGCGGCGCCTCGCCAACGCTGGCGCGATGTTCGAGAACCGCAATGCCGTCATTGCCATCGTCGGCCGAAAGCCGGATGTTGACGAGGGTGTCGCGGAAGCGGAGCGTGGGGCTTGGGGTGTTGGGCTGCGTCATGGCCATATCCTGCCGTTGTTGCAACGGCCCTTCTCATATGCCCCGCCTGGCGTTAGAGGAAATCCAATGATCGTATGGGGCCCATCGACGCCATGAATTTCGCCGCCTTCGATCTCAACCTGCTGCGCGTCTTCGATGCCCTGATGCGCGAGCGCAGCGTGACGCGCGCCGGCGAGCAGGTGGGGCTGAGCCAGCCCGCCGTCAGCGCCGCCCTGCATCGCCTGCGCGATCTCCTGGGCAACCGGCTGTTCGTGCGCCAGGCCAACGACATGGTGCCGACGCCGCGCGCCGAAAGCCTGGCGCCGGGGGTGCGCGAGGCGCTCGCCCGGCTCGAGGCTCTGCTCGCCGATGAAGCGGGCTTCGATCCCGCCGCCGAGACCCGCACCTTCACCCTGATGGGCGGCGATTTCTTCTCAACCCTGTTGATGCCGGGGTTGGCCGAGCGCGTGGCGCGCCTGGCACCTCGCATTGCCCTGCGCTTTCTCGACAGCGCCCGCGGCGACGTCGAGCGCCTGCTGCGCGACGATGCCATCGATGTCGCCCTCGAACGCCCTCTCGACATGCTGGAATGGATCGCCGCCGAGCGTCTGTTCCTCTCGCCCTTCAAGCTGATCGTTGCGGCGAGCAATCCGGCGGTCGCCGGCCTCGATCCGGAAAAGCCCATGCCGCTCGATCTGTTCTGTGCCCTGCCCTGGGCCATTCGTTCGATCGACGGCTCGATGACCGGTCTGGTCGACGAGGCCCTGGCGAAATTGGACCGCCAGCGCCGCATCGCCGTGGCGGTACCGCATTTCCATGCGCTTCCGGCCCTCGTCGCCGAGGGCAGGCTTGCCGCCGCGGTTCCGGCCCAGTTCGCCGCAAGCCTTGGCAATGACGGCCGCTTCCTGGTGCTCGATCCGCCCTTCGCCATCCCCGCCCCGGAGATCAGGCTCTACTGGCATAGCCGCCATGGCAAGAGCCCCGCCCACCGCTGGTTCAGGACGCTGGTAGCTGAACTGGCCGCGCCGCTGGCGGCCACCTCATGATGCTTGCGGCAAGACGCTCCTACGCGGCGCGGGTCACTTTCTCCTCGGACGGCGGCGGCTCAGTCCGGGCCCGGGCATCGTCGACGATCTGCTGGGCCTGGGCCCGTGCCTGATCGAGAAGCGCCTTGGCGTCGTCCTGGGCCTTGAGCAGCGTGGTGGCATAATCCCGGGTGATGTCGGCTGTGGTTTCCCCGAAGGCCTGCGCCAGTTTCTGGGCGGCATGGCGATAGTCGGTCATCAGCGAGTCGGCAAACTCGCCCTGCAATTCCTTTAACTGCTCCGGCGACGTGCACTGCATCGCCTTGACCGGCAACAGCCACCATTCCCGGATGCGCCGTCCGTAATGCGCCGCCATTTCGGCGTTCCACTGGGCCAGCATGCCCGGCCAGGACGCGGCAGCCGCCAGGGACTTGTCGGCACTCTTGTTGCCGGAGGCTTTCGGGGCCTCTTTGCTAGTGGATTTCGACATGAGCACTTCCTCGAATTGGGTTGAAGCCATGGCACCAACACGCAATCTAAGACTCACAAACCAGGCACGAGATTTGCGATCGCTCCCGGGCGGCAAAAAGCTCTGCCAGCCCATAAACATACCAGCAGGTGAAGATGTCAATATGGTGACCGCCCCGCATGTCCCGCAGCGCGCGTCGCCATGGGTTTCAAGCCCCGGCCCCAGCTCGTGAATCCGGCGTCTCGCCTGGCCCGGAGATTCCCGGTGATAACTTCGCTGCCCGCCGCCAGACAGCTCTCAGCCGCCGGTGACCGGCGGAAAGAAAGCGACTTCGACGGCGCCCACAATCGAGGCATCAAGTTGCACATGGGATTTGTTGACGGCGGCCCTGAGCGTCCGCCGGTCGGCGAAAGCGGCAGCGCAACCCTCATCGCCGGCCGCCAGGAAATCGATCAGATCACTGACGGTCTGAACTCCCGCCGGCATCTCGATCTCGTCCTGGGCCCGCCCGACGATCTGCCGGATGCGGGCAAAGTAGAGGATGCGCATGCTCATCTTTCTCGCCGCATGGCCTTGTCCGGAAACCGCTCGTCGCTTTCCGGGGCCATGCCTAATCCACCACATGCCGGATGCCGGCCCGGAAATAGTCGTAGCCGGTATAGAGGGTGAGGGCCGCCGCGATCCACAGCATGGCAAGGCCGACGTTGGTCACGTAGTAGAACACCTGGTCTCCGGCCGGGCCGGCGATCAGGAAGCCGACCGAGACGAGTTGCACCGCGGTCTTCCACTTGGCGATCTTGGTGACCGGCACCGACACCTGCAGCTCGCCCAGATACTCGCGAAGCCCCGACACCAGCACCTCGCGCGACATGATGATGATCGCCGCCCAGATATGGCCGCCCTTCAGGATGTCGTCGCCCGCCAGCACCAGGAGCACCACCGCCACCAGCACCTTGTCGGCGATTGGGTCGAGCATGCGGCCGAGCGAGGACTGCTGCTGCCAGCGGCGGGCAAGATAGCCGTCGAAGAAATCGCTCACCGCCGCGGCGATGTAGATGACGAGCGCCACCCAGCGCGCCTCGATGGTGCCCCACATGAGAAGCCCCGCCACCGCCGGCACCGCCGCGATCCGGCCGTAGGTCAGAATATTGGGGACGTTCCACACCTTGGAAAAGCTCGTCACCTTCGCCGCTCCGCCTTGCCTCGCGATGTCGCTCATTGTGCACCCTCGTGGAAGTGATCGTAAATGGCCTTGGCCAGCGCGTGGCTCACGCCCTCGACCGCCGCCAGATCGGTAACGCTCGCCCGCGACACCGCCTTTGCCGATCCGAAGGCGCCAAGCAAGGCCTTCTTGCGGGTGGGGCCGATGCCGGCGATGTCGTCGAGGGGATTGGCGCCGATCGCCCGGCCCCGCCTGGCCCGGTGCGAGCCGATGGCGAAGCGGTGGGCCTCGTCGCGCAGGCGCTGGATGTAATAGAGCACCGGATCGCGCGCCTCGAGCATGAAGGAGGGCCGGCCGGTCATGTAGAAATGTTCGCGCCCCGCATCGCGGTCGGGGCCCTTGGCGATCCCGGCCACGGCAAGATCGGAAAGCCCCAGCTCGTCAAGCGCGGCGCGGGCCGCCGACAATTGCCCCTGGCCGCCGTCGATCAGCACGAGATCGGGCCAGGCAGCACTCTCCGCTTCGCCGCCTTCGGCGCGCGGGCCCTCTTCGCGGATCAGCCGCGAAAACCGCCGCGACAGCACTTCCTGCATCATGCCGAAGTCGTCCGCCTTGATCTCCTCGGCGCGGATGTTGAACTTGCGATATTGAGATTTCATTAACCCTTCCGGACCGGCGACAATCATCGCCCCCACCGGGTTGGTGCCCTGGATGTGGGAGTTGTCGAAGACCTCGATGCGGGCCGGAGCTTCCACCAGGCCGAACACCCGGGCCACCCCTTCCAGCAGCTTGGCCTGCGATGAGCTCTCCGCCAGTTTGCGGCCCATCGCCTCGCGGGCATTGGTAACGGCGTGTTCGACCATCAGGCGCTTTTCGCCGCGCTGCGGGACGGCCACTTCGATCTTCTTTCCCGCACGGGTCGACAGGGCCTCCTCGAGAAGCTGGCACTCCTCGACATCATGCGACAGCAGCACGAGGCCCGGCACCGGCTTATCGTCATAGAACTGGGCGAGAAACGAGGCGAGGATTTCGGAAGGCTCGAGGGATTTGTCGGCGCGCGGGAAATAGGCGCGGTTGCCCCAGTTCTGGCCGGAGCGGAAGAAGAACACCTGGATGCAGATCTGGCCCCCCTCCTGGGCCAGGCCGAAGACATCGGCCTCGTCAACCGTCTGCGGATTGATGCCCTGCTGCTGGGTGACGAAGCTCATCGCCTGGATGCGGTCACGGATGCGCGCCGCCTGCTCGAAGTCGAGCTTGCCGGAAGCTTCCTCCATTGCCTTGGCGAGTTCCGCCTTGACCGCCTGGCTCTTGCCGGAGAGGAACGCTTCGGCCTCACGCACCAGCCCGTCATAGGCGGAGGCCTCGATGTAGTTCACGCAAGGGGCCGAGCAGCGCTTGATCTGGTACAACAGGCAGGGCCGAGTCCGATTCTCATAAACACTGTTATTACATGATCTTAGAAGAAAGGCTTTCTGCAGCGTGTTAATTGCTCGGTTGACCGCCCCGGCCGAGGCGAAGGGGCCATAGTAGGAGCCCTTGCGGTTCCTTGCGCCGCGGTGCTTGGCGAGCTGGGCGACGGCGTGATCCTTGGCGATCAGAATATAGGGAAAGGACTTGTCGTCGCGCAGGATGACATTGTAGCGGGGCTTGAGCTTCTTGATCAGATTGGCTTCGAGCAGCAGGGCCTCGGCTTCCGTCGTGGTGGTGACGAACTCCATGGTGACGGTGAGCGCGATCATCGCGGCGATGCGGTTGGTGTGGCCCAAGGCGCGGGTGTAGTTCGAGACGCGGTTCCTGAGGTTCCGCGCCTTGCCGACATAGAGCACCTCGCCCTTGGCGTCATACATGCGGTAGACCCCGGGCTTGCCCGGCAGCCGCGACACGAAATCGCGGATCACCTCGGGGCCGGCAGGAGATTCGGGTTCGGACATGGGGCCTATCTAATACCTGGCCGCCCGGCCAACAATCGACAGCAGGATCAATCTCTTCACCGCCGCTCCGCGCCAGGCTTTCTGCGGTAACGTCAGAAGCAGGCTGTGCCGACCCGCTGCAAGGACCGAAGCGATGCTGCCCAGGTCATCGCAACTCCCGCCGGCCACGACTCGATCCCCACCGGCGCCACCTGAATTCGACCACCGCTACCCCCGTCCGTGCGGGGCCTCGAAGTCGATGACCGGCCCCACCGGCACGATGCGGCTCGGATTGAGCGGCGCGTGGCTCATGTAATAGTGGCGCTTGATGTGGGTGAAATCGACGGTCTCGCGCACGCCCGGCCACTGGTAGAGATCGCGGGTGTAGCCCCACAGATTGGGATAATCGGCGAGCCGCCGGATGTTGCACTTGAAGTGCGCGACATAGACCAGGTCGAAGCGCACCAGGGTGGTAAAGAGCCGCCAGTCGCATTCGAGCGGCCGGTCGCCGAGCAGAAAGCGGCTCTTCGCCAGCCGCTCTTCGAGCCAGTCGAAGGCCTCGAAAACCCCGGTCACCGCTTTCTCGTAGGCTTCCTGGGCGGTGGCGAAGCCCGCCCGGTAGACGCCGTTATTGACCGCCGGATAGATGCGCCGATTGAGAGCTTCGATCGCCTCGCGTGAAGCTGCCGGAAAGTAATCGCCTGCCGCCGCCCCCACCTCGTCAAAGGCCGAATTGAGCATCCGAATGATTTCGCTCGATTCGTTGTTGACGATGGTGCGGCGGTACTTGTCCCACAGCACCGGCACGGTGACGCGGCCGGTGTAGGAGGCATTAGCGGTCACATAGAGCTGGCGCAGGAAACGCGCCCCGTTGACGTTGTCGGGCACCACACCGGGAGCGGCATCGAAGGTCCAGCCATTCTCCGCCATCAGCCAGTGGGTGACCGACAGCGACACGATGTTCTCAAGTCCCTTGAGCTTGCGATAGATGAGGGTCCGGCAGGCCCACGGACAGGCGAGCGAGACATAGAGGTGATAGCGCCGGGGTTCCGCCTTGAAGCCTCCTTCGCCGGTCGGACCCGCCAGTCCGTCGGGCGTCACCCAGCTCCTGAAGCGCGATTCCTCGCGAATGAAGTTGCCGCCGGTCTGGCGCGTATCGTACCACTGGTCATACCAGACGCCATCGATCAGCCGGCCCATGGCGAACCTCCCTTGTCAGCGCACCCGTTCGATCTCCACGCCGACGCTGCGGGCGTTGGGAATGATGTCGGGCTTCTCGATCCTGACCCGCGCCGCCATCACTCGGCTGTCGCGCAGGCACGCGGCGGCGATCTTCTCGCACAGGGTCTCGACCAGATTGATGTGGCCGGCGGCAATGATGGCGTCGACCTTCTTCACCACGATCTCATAGGAGACGACGTGGGAGATGTCGTCGTCCTTGGGGCCCTCGCCCTCCTTCACCGACAGATCGATGTTGACGATGATGCGCTGCGGCGTCTCGCGCTCGTGCGGATAGATGCCGATCAGCGCCTTGACTTCGAGATCGCGCACGAACACATGCCTGAGCTTCGCCGCCCCGCTCGCCACGTGATGGCTGATCATCGGCTTCTTGCTCATTCCCTGACCTCCGTCACGTCGGGCGTCTGCCAGGTGAGATGCTGGCCGCCGTCGAGCACGATCATCTGCCCGGTCAGCGCCGGTTGCGACAATATGAATTTGACCGCCGCCGAGATTTCCATGGGCGAAGTGCCGCGCCCGAGAAGCGTAAGCCGCGACTGCTTGGCGAATTCCTCCTCATCCATGCGCACACTCGGCAGGGCCGGGCCGGGGCCGATGGCATTGACGCGAATTTCCGGTGCCAGCGCCTGGGCTAGTGTGCGGGTTACCGTCCATAAGGCCGACTTCGAGGCCGTGTAGGAGAAGAATTTGGGGTTGAGCTTCCACACCCGCTGATCGATGATCGAGATGATGTTGCCGCGTGCCCCATGCGGCAGTTGCCGGGCGAAGGCCTGCGACAGGAACACCGGCGCCTTGAGATTGGTGTCGAGATGTACCGACCACGAGGCGCTGGTGAGTGCTCCCACCTCGTCGGGCTCGAACACCGAAGCGTTGTTGACAAGGCAGGTGAGGCCGCCCAGCGCTGCCGATGCCTCGGCGATCAGGCGGTCGGGCACCCCCGCGTCGGCGAGATCGCCGCGCACCACGATCGCCCGGCGCCCCAGGCGGCGGATGCAGCCCGCCACCTCCTCGGCCTCGGCCAGGGAGGTCTTGCAATGAACCGCCACGTCGAAGCCGTCGCTTGCCAGGTCGAGCGCGATCTGCCGCCCAATGCGCTTGGCCGAACCGGTAACCATGGCCGATTTCAACGCCATCGGCTCAGCCCTTCGGCAACAGGATCACATAGTGCTTGCGCACCTTTTCCACCGTCTCCCAGGTGCCCTTGAAGCCTGCCGGGATGATGAAGGCATCGCCCTTCTTCAGCGTCCATTTCTTGCCCCTGTCGTTGGTCAGCACCGCCTTGCCGGCGATGAAGTGGCAGAATTCCCATTCGTCATAGGACATCGACACCTTGCCGGGCGAGCATTCCCAGATGCCGCAGAAGAGCCTTCCGTCCTCGCCGGTGAAATGGTTCCAGGTCTTGGTCTGGCATTTGCCCTTGAGCAGCTTGGCCGGATCGGCGGCCCCTTTTTCGACTTTCGGCGCCTTCTTGCCGGTCGTCTTCATCACGATGATGTCGGCCATTTCGGTCCCTCCCTATTTCGCCAGCCGCGCCAAAAGCGCTTCCCGGTCCGGCTTGAAGTCCGCTGCGATCCACCAGTCTTCGAGCCGCCCCAGGGCCGCGCCGAGTTCCGGCCCCGCCGTCATGCCGTGGGCCACCAAGTCGTGACCGGTGACCGGAAAGCGCGGAACGGGCCAGCGCCCGGGCAGCCGCAGCAGGCGCTTCCACCGCGGATCGTCAAGCCCCGCCTTCGTCCGCGCCCAGGCGACCAGCACGGCATCGTGCCAGCCCTCGGCTCCCAGATGATAGAGTACGGCCCGCTGCTCCCGGGGCCTGAGGTCGGGCGACGGCGGAAAGGTTTCAACGACCGCCGCGATCCGCCTGGCTTCGGCGTTCGACAGCCGGAGCCGGTCGCGCAAGCCTTCCGGCTCCGCCGCCAGCACCGCGAGCCGCAGCACCGGATCGGACGGCAGGCGCGACAATACCCGCCAGTCCTCCGTATGCGGAAGAATGCGTTGGAGGATCTTCTCCCGCGCCATCACCTTCAGCGTCGCCACCGCACCGGGCGCAGCCAGCAGTTTCAGCAATTCCTGGCGCAGCCGTTCGGCCGACAAATTGTCGAGACCCTTGCGATGACGCTTGCAGGCGGCAAGCCCGGCCCTGTCGGGTGCCCCTCTGCCGAAGCGGGCATGGAAGCGGAAGAATCGCAGAATGCGCAGATAATCCTCCGCGATGCGCTTCGCCGGGTCGCCCACGAAGGTGATTCTGTTTCTCAGAATGTCGTGGTAACCATTTGTAAAGTCGTATATTTTCCCTCTTGCGTCACAATAGAGTGCATTCATTGTGAAGTCGCGGCGGAAGGCATCGCGCTGCCAGTCGTCATGGAAGGCGACGCGGGCCCGCCGTCCATCGGTCTCGATGTCGTGGCGGAGTGTGGTCACCTCATAGGGGCGGTGTTCGGCCACCACCGTCACCGTGCCATGGGCGATGCCGGTCGGCACCACCTTGAGGCCGGCGGCCACACAGGCCTTGGTCACCGCCTCGGGCGGCAGCGTGCAGGCCAGATCGACATCGGCCACTGGAATTTTCAGAAGCGCGTTGCGCACCGCCCCCCCCGCCACCCGCGCCTCGCCGCCGGCCGAAGCTACCGCCGCGAAGATGGCACGGAGCCCCGTATCCTGTAACCATTTGGCCCGGGCCAGCGAGGGAAGCTTGGCCGTCATCGCGGCGCGTACAGCAGATTGTAGAGGTTGCGGATCATGCCGGCGGTTGCTCCCCAAATGTAACGCTCGCCATAGGGCATGGCATAGTAGAAACGTTGCTTGCCCTGCCACTGGCGCGAATGCGTGAGATGATGGTCCGGATTCATCAGGAAGGCGAGCGGCACCTCGAAAACCGAGGCCACCTCGCCGGCATGCGGCGCCAGCGTGAAGCCCGGCCGCACCAGCCCCACCACCGGCACAATGCGATAGGATGTGCCGGTCAGATAGGTATCGAGAAATCCCAGGGGCTCGACGAAGGAGCGGGAAATGCCGGTCTCCTCCTCGGTCTCGCGCAGCGCCGCGGCCACCGGCCCCTCGTCTCCCTCATCGATCCGCCCACCGGGAAAGGCCACCTGCCCGCCATGGCTGGCGAGATGGGCGGTGCGCTCGGTCAACAGCAGGCTGAGGCCATTTTCGCCCACTACCAGCGGCACCAGCACGGCGGCGGGCTTGGGGCTAACCCCCGGCGGAATGATCCGCGCCTCGGGGTTGAGATCGTCGTCGCTGAACCGCGCTGCCCCCGGCGGCGTCCGGTGCAGGCGGTGCGCGAGACCGCGCAGCTCTTGCTCGTCGAAGCGAAAGCTCACGAAATGGCACCGATGTCGCGGGCGGGCTTCATCGGGAAGAATTGCCCCTTCGACCACACCCCGAACCACTCGCCCTCGACCTGGCCCAGAGCCACGAGATCGTAGAACAGGGCCCGGATGACCAGCGCCTCGAGTCGCGAGCGTACCAGCACATAGGGCTTGAGGCCGCCGGTTCCCGCCTCGTCGGCAAAGCGCAAGGGATGCTCGGCATCGACCGTCACCTCCTCGTCGGTATTGGTCTCGAAGGCGATCGCCTGGCCGCGGCCCTTGCCGTCGACCGTCATGCGCACCGCCACGAAGGGCGCGTCGTCGACCCTTATGCCGCATTTCTCGACCGGTGTTACCAGATAATATTTGCCGTCGTCGTCGTGGCGCAGCACCGAGGCGAAGAGCTGCATCAGCGGCTTCCGGCCGATCGGCGAGTTCATGTAGAACCAGGTGCCGTCGGCCGCGATCCGCATGTCGATGTCGCCGCAGAACGGCGGATTCCACAGATGCACCGGCGCAGGCCCCTTCTGGCTCCGGGCCAGTTCGCCCAAGCCGCGCAACGGATTGCTTGCATCCCTTTGATCCTGCGTCATCATAAGCTTTCGCGCCGAAGCAACTGAGTCGGCTCCGGCCTGCCTCTTTGTGGCCACTCTCGTTCACGAGGATGTCATTAACGAGAAGACAGAACCGGAGCCCGTCCACGGCTCAGGTCTTCTATAGTGGGACGCGCAACCGGGAACAATCATGGCAGCAAACATCAGCGAAACCGACCGTCAGATCGTCAATGACCTCGAAGCCCTGGGCGGGCGTCTTGAAACCGTGCGCCAGACCATGGGCCGGGTGATCTTCGGCCAGGCCGAAGTGATCGAACTGACCTTGACCGCCATTCTCTCCGGCGGCCATGCGCTCTTGGTGGGTGCACCGGGTCTCGCCAAGACCAAGCTCGCCACCTCGCTCGGCCGCGTCCTCGGGCTCGCCGAGAAACGGGTTCAGTTCACCCCCGATCTGATGCCTGCCGATATCCTGGGCTCCGAGGTTCTGGAGGAAAGCGCCACCGGTCAGCGCCAGTTCCGTTTCGTGCCGGGTCCGGTCTTCTGTCAGCTGATGATGGCCGACGAGATCAACCGGGCGAGCCCGCGCACCCAGTCGGCACTTTTGCAGGCGATGCAGGAGCATCACATCACGGTCGCTGGCATCCGCCACGACCTGCCGCGACCCTTCCATGTGTTGGCGACCCAGAACCCCATCGAGCAGGAGGGCACCTATCCCCTCCCCGAAGCCCAGCTCGACCGTTTCCTCCTGGAGATCGACGTGCCCTATCCGGCCCGCGAGGCCGAACGGCGCATGTTGTTTGCCACAACCGGCAGCGACGAGGCCGAGGCCGATCCGGTCTTGAGCACCACCGAACTGCTCAATGCCCAGCGCCTCACCCGCTTGATCCCGGTGGGCGAGCAGGTGGCCGACGCCATTCTCACCGTGGTTCGCAGTGCCAGACCCGGCCCCGACGGCGACGATTTTGTCAACCGCAATGTCGCCTGGGGCCCGAGCCCGCGGGCGAGCCAGGCGCTGATGCTTGGCGCCCGCGCCCGGGCGTTGCTACAGGGACGCCTCGCCCCGTCGCTCGACGACGTCGCCGCCCTAATCGGCCCGGTATTTCGCCACCGCATGGCGCTCAACTTCACCGCCCGCGCCGACGGTCATACGATCGACAGTGTCATTGCCCGCTTCCGCGACCGGCTGGCCTAGACCGAAAGCCCCGTGACCACCACCTCCGCCTTCATCCTCAACGACGCGGCCGCCCGCGCTTCGGGGGCTCTGCCGCCCCTCTTGGTCGAGGCCGAGCGCGTCGCTGCGACCGTGATCCTCGGTATCCATGGCCGCAAACGCGCCGGGCCTGGCGAAAATTTCTGGCAATACCGGCCCTATTCCTTCGGCGACAGCGTCACCCGCGTCGACTGGCACAAGTCGGCGCGTTCGGATCGGGTATTCATCCGCGAGAACGAGTGGGAGGCGGCCAACACCCTGTGGCTGTGGGCCTCGCCTGCGCCGTCAATGAACTATTCTTCCCATCTCTCTCAGGTGAGCAAGCGCGACCGCGCCAATCTCCTGGCGCTGGCGCTCGCCAGCCTCGCTCTGCGCGCCCACGAAAGAGTTGGGCTGATCGGTGCGCCGGAAGCGCCAGGCTACTCCCGCGCCATCTTGCTGAAGCTGGCCGAGCGGCTGATCGGTGCCGCAGGCCCGCCGCTTCCGGCCCCGAGCCGGCCGCCGCGTCTTGCCGGTGCCGTGCTGATCGGCGATTTCTTCGAAACCCCCGAAGCCCTGGCGGCGGCCTTTGCGCCCCTCGCCGAAGCCCGTGTCGCCGGCCACTTGGTGCAGGTCACCGACCCGGCCGAGGAGACGCTGCCCTGGTCGGGCCGTGTCGAATTCCGAGAAATCGGGGGCCCGCGACAATTTCTCGCGGGCAAGGCCGAGGCGCTGCGTGAGGCCTATGGCGAAAGGCTCGCCGCCCACCGCGACGCCCTGCGCCAACTGGCGGCGAGGCTGGGCTGGACCTTCACGCTCCATCGCACCGATGCCTCGCCGGTCTCCTGCCTGCTCGCTCTCCACGGCCTTCTCGGCGGGGTCCGCGCCCTGCGGCTTTCCGGCGGTGCGGCGTGACCGGACTGTTTTCATCCTTGACCTTCGCAACGCCCTGGGCGCTTGCCGCCTTGTTGTTGCTGCCGGCGATCTGGTGGCTGTTGCGCTTCACTCCGCCCCGGCCGCAGACGGTGCGGTTTGCGCCGCTCCGCCTCTTGCTCGAACTGGTGAACCGCGAGGATCAGGCCGACCGCACCCCGTGGTGGCTGATGCTGCTGCGGCTGGCGCTTGCCGCCCTTGTCATCATCGGCGTGGCGCACCCTTCAATCACGCCCGGACAGGGCACGAGCCTCGGCAATGCGCCACTGCTGCTCGTCGTCGATGACGGCTGGGCCGCTGCCGCCGACTGGAACCGGCGCCGGGATATTCTTGCCGAATACATCGCCTCGGCCCGCCAGGCCGGAGCACCCGTGACCCTTGCCACCACCGTGCCCGAGCTTCGCCCCCATGGGCTCGCCGCCGGCGATGCCGAGGCGGCCGCGTCCCGTCTTGCCGCGCTGGCGCCGCAATCGCTCGCCCCCGACCGCATGGCACTGCTTGCCAAGCTGACGCCCGCCTTCGCCGCATCCGGGACCCTGCACGTGGTCTGGATGAGCGACGGAATTGACGATGGCCACGCCGCCGATTTCGCCAAGGGCCTCGAAGGCCTCGCCGGCGGCAAGGCCACGGTCGAGGCGGTGATACCGGCAGCCTCGCGGCTGCCGCTGGTTCTCGCCGCACCGGGCCTCGACGGCGGCCGCATCAAGGTGACAGCCTGGCGCGCCCCCCTTGCAACTGCATCGCAAGCCAAGATCGTCGCCCGTGCCGGCAATGGCCGCAGCCTCGGCGAGGCCGATCTTCTCTTTGCCGCCGGCCGGGGCAAGGCCGAAGCCCTGCTCGATCTTCCCGTCGAACTCAGGAATTCGATCGAGCGCCTGGCCATCGACGGCGAGCAAACGGCGGGTGCCGTCTGGCTGACGGATGACCGCTGGCGGCGCAAGACCGTGGCCATGCAGTCGGGTGCTGCGGCGGAAGCCTCCCAGCCCCTGCTCTCGCCGCTCTACTACGTTTCACGCGCCCTCGAGCCCTTCGCCGAAATCTCCGAGCCCGCCGACGCCAACAGCTTGAAGCAGACCCTCGATGCGGGCCTCTCCATGCTGGTTCTCGCCGATATCGGCGTGCTGCCCCAGGACCAGGCCGAGGCGGTCAAGGCCTGGGTTGGCCGCGGCGGCGTACTGGTGCGCTTTGCCGGTCCGCGGCTTGCCGGTGCCGAGGACCCGCTGGTGCCGGTGAAGCTCCGGCAAGGCGGCCGTTCGCTGGGCTCGGTGCTGAGCTGGGAAACGCCCCAGGCCCTGCAGGCATTCCCTGACAAGAGACCTTTCGCCGGGCTCGCGGCCGATCCAAGCGTGCGGGTGAGCCGCCAGGTGCTGGCCGAGCCCGATGCCGATCTTCCCGACCGGGTGTGGGCGAGCCTTGCCGACGGAACTCCGCTGGTCACCGCGGCCCGCGCGGGCAAGGGCCTGATCGTCCTGTTCCATGTAACCGCCAATGCCGACTGGTCGAACCTGCCGCTCTCCGGCCTGTTCGTCGACATGCTGCGCCGGGTGCTCGATCTCGCCCCCGCCGCCGGCGCCGGCGCCTCGGCGCAGGCTGCCGCCACATCCATGGAGGATGCGGGCTATGCGCCTTGGCGGGCCCTCAGCGGAACCGGCGAACTCGCCGAACCCGCCCCCGAAACCCGTCCCATCCCGGCGGCGCTGATCGACAAGGCGAACCCGTCGCCCGCCACTCCACCCGGCCTCTATCGCAAGGGCGAGCAGAACCGCGCCCTCAATGCGCCGACACCTGGCGATGGCGTGAAACCGATTGCCGGACTCGATGCCGCGATCGCGCTCCGCGATCTCGAGCCTTCGCCCTCGATACCTCTTGCCCCCTATCTCTTCGCCCTGGCTTTCCTGGCGCTGCTCGCCGACGGTCTTGCCGTTCTGCTGCTGGCCGGGGGCCTGCGGCGGATGGGCGGCGGCGCTACCGCGGCAATGCTCGCACTACTCCTGCTGCTGCCTTCGGCCAGTCCCGGACGGGCCGAGGAGGCCCTCGATTTCGCCATGAAGGCCGCCCTCGACACCCGTCTCGCCTATGTGCTGACCGGCGATGCAACGATCGACCGGGTGAGCGAGGAAGGCCTGAAGGGCCTCGGCACCGTCCTCAAGAACCGCACTTCGGTCGAACCGGGCGAACCCATGGCCGTCGACATCGAGCGCGACGAGCTTGCCTTCTTCCCGCTGCTCTACTGGCCGGTCCGGGCCGATGCGGCGATGCCGTCGGATGCAGCCCTTGCCCGCATGGACAGCTACATGAAGAACGGCGGCATCATCTTCTTCGATCTGCGCAACGATGGTGCCGGTGCCGATGCGCTGGCCGGCGGCGTTTCGGCCGCCTCCGACGCGCTCCGCCGCATGCTGGCCAAGCTCGACATTCCACCACTCGAGACCGTGCCGCCCGAACACGTGCTGACCCGGTCGTTCTACCTGATGCAGAGCTTTCCGGGCCGCTATGATCAGGGGGCCCTGTGGGTCGAGCGCAGCGACAGCCAAGGCGGTTCCTCCGGCAATGTCGACGGGGTGAGCGCCATCATCATCGGCTCCAACGACTATGCCGCGAGCTGGGCCATGGATGACAACGGCGAGCCGCTCTACGCCGTCATCCCCGGCACCGACCGCCAGCGCGAAATGGCCTATCGCGCCGGCATCAACATCGTCATGTATGCCCTGACCGGCAACTACAAGGCCGACCAGGTGCACATTCCGGCCCTCCTCGAAAGGCTGGGGCAATGAGTGGCCTCGATATCACCTGGGCGCCCTTGCTGCCGCAGCCGGTGCTGATGGCCCTCGCCATCGCCGGCCTCGCCCTGATCGGACTCCTGGCTTTCGCCCGGCTGCGCTGGCTGCCGCTCCGTGCTGCGGCCCTCGTTATTCTCTTCCTGTCGCTGCTTGATCCGTCGATCCGCCGCGAGGTGCGTGAGCCGCTCACCGACATCGCCGTCGCCGTCGTCGACCACAGCCTCAGCCAGGAAGCCTCGGGGCGCATTGCCGCCACCGATGCCGCCCTCCAGACCTTGCGCGACGAAGTGGGCGCTCTGCCCAACACCGAGCTGCGCGTCGTCGAGGTGCGCTCCGGCATCGCCTCGGGCGACGACGGTACGCGCGCCTTCGCGGCGCTGAACCGGGCGCTCGCCGAAATCCCACCCGAGCGCTTCGCCGGCGCGGTTATGGTGACCGATGGCGAAATTCACGACGCCCCCGCCGATCCCAAGAAGAGCGGCATCGGCGGGCCGCTGCATGGTCTCATTACCGGGGCCAAGAACGAGCGCGACCGCCGCGTGGTGATCGACCGGGCACCCCGCTTCGGCATCGTCGGCAAGGAGCAGACGATCCGCTTCCGCATCGAGGACCAGAACGGCGACGGCGCCCCCGTTGCCGTCACCGTCTCGACCGGCAAAGGCGATCCCATCACCCTCTCCGTCACCGCCGGCATGCCGGTCGAAAGTCCCATCACCGTCGACCACGGTGGCCAGAACATCGCCGAGATCGCCGCCGCCCCGCTTCCCGGCGAAATTTCCCTTGCCAACAACCGCGCCATCGCGGTCATTGAAGGCATCCGTGACCGGCTGCGCGTCCTGCTCATTTCCGGCGAGCCCCATCCCGGCGAGCGCACCTGGCGCAATCTCCTGAAGGCCGACGCCGCCGTCGATCTCGTCCACTTCACCATCCTGCGCCCGCCTGAAAAGCAGGACGGCACGCCGATCAAGGAATTGGCCCTCATCGCCTTTCCGACCCGCGAGCTGTTCGTCGACAAAATCAACGAATTCGATCTGGTGATCTTCGACCGTTACCGGCGCCAGACGGTGCTGCCCCTCGCCTATCTGCAGAACGTCGCCGATTATGTGGCGAACGGCGGCGCCGTGCTGATCGCCTCGGGTCCCGATTTCATCGGCGACGACGGTCTCTACAATACACCGCTTGCCGACGTGATCCCCGCTCCTCCGACCGGCGATGTCCTCGAAGGCGCCTTCCGTCCGGCATTGACCGCCGACGGCCGCAAGCATCCGGTGACTCGCGGCCTGCCCGGCAGCGCGGGCCAAACGCCAAGCTGGGGCCGCTGGTTCCGCATGGTCGATACCCAGCCCGCCCGCGGCACCACGGTGATGCAAGGTACTGGCAACCGGCCGCTGCTCGTCCTGTCGCGCGAAGGCAAGGGCCGCGTCGCCCAGATCCTGTCGGACCAGGGCTGGCTGTGGGCGAGGGGCTATGATGGCGGCGGGCCCCAGAGCGAGCTTCTGCGTCGCATCGCCCACTGGCTGATGAAGGAGCCCGACCTCGAGGAGGAGGCCCTTGGCGCCAGCCAGTCCGGCAACCAGCTGGTGATCGAGCGCCGTACCATGGCCGAGAGTGCAAAACCCGTCTCCGTGACGCTTCCTTCCGGCAAGACTACGACGGTGCCCCTCGCCGAGGCCGCGCCCGGACTGTGGCGGGGGAAATTCGCGATCACCGAGCCGGGACTGCATCGCTTGAGCGACGGAACCCTCGAGGCGGTGGCGGCGGCCGGTAGTGCCGATGCCCGCGAGGCCGCCGACCTGATTGCCACCGACCGGGTGCTCGCCCCCGTGGCGAAGGCGACCGGCGGCGCCATCGACTGGCTCGCCGACGGGATGCCGCGTCTGGTCAAGACCCATGCCGAGGGTCCCTTCTCGGGGCCCGGCTGGCTAGGCCTTCGCGCCAATGGTGCTTATCGCGTGACCGCGGTCAGCGAGCTGCCGCTGTTCTCGACGCTCCTAAGCCTCGGCGTGCTGCTTCTCGGCCTCTGCGGCCTCTGGTACCGCGAGGGGCGCTGAGTCTTTGCCGTGATGGCGGTGGGGCGGCAGCACCAGACCATGCACGCCGGCCAGCGCTCCAGGCTCGAGTTCCAGATAGAGCAGCCGTTCCGGATTGGTCGGACCCGGCATGGTGCAGAGGTTGTGCGGCAAGCGGCGAAAGCCGAGCTTGCCGTAATAGGGCTCATCGCCCACCAGGATCACCAGCCGGTGGCCCATCGCCCTGGCCCGCGCCAGGCCTTCGCGCATCAGTTCGAGGCCGATGCCCAGCCGCTGGCGGGCCGGATGGACGGCGAGCGGTCCAAGGAGCAGCGCCGGAGTCCCTGCCTCGCCGATCGCAAGCGGCCAGAAGCTGACGGAACCAGCAATGCCGACATCTTCGTCGCGCACGACCAGCGACAGGCCTGGCACCGTGTGGTTGCCCTCGCGCAGGCGATAGGAACTCTTGGTGCGCCGGTCGAGGCCGAAGGCTTTGTCGAGCAAATGCTCGATCCGTGGCTGGTCGGAGGGCTTGGTTTCGCTGATAAGGAGATGAAAGGTCATGGACCGTTACGCCGGAAGGAAGTCGAGGGGAATGCCCGGCTTGCGAAGGGCTGAGCTTCGGCGTTGGCCGGACCGTTTCAGGCGCGCAAAACCGCGCGCAAGGAAAGAGCGCGTCGTCGCAAGCCGATGGTCGGGAACCGGTTCATGGACGCCGCGCTTAGACCGCGGTAGCCATCGCGTCAAGCCTTACCAGCGCGAAGTGGGGGCAGCGCCGTCGAATATCTCGGCGACGCGCCGCCTGGTGCCGCCGGTCGTGCCTTCCGGCAGGTCCTCCACCGCAAAGAACCGCGCCTCGGCGATTTCGAGCGAAGTGGCGCGCTTCTCCCGGCGAAAACGGCGCAGCACGAAGCAGGCCACATGATCGCCGGGGAACTGCGGCTCGTTGAGGAAGATGCCATGCAGGCGCGGTTCTTCTTCCGCCACGATGCCCGCCTCCTCGCCGATCTCTCGCGCCGCCGCCTCGACCAGCGTCTCGCCGCGCTCGACTCCGCCACCCGGCAGACTCCACCCCGGGGCATACGAGTGACGCACCAGCAGCACCTGTGTGTTTCCATCGATCACCGCCGTGCGGGTGCCGAGCGTCATCGCCCGCGTCTGGCGATGCCAGGGCTGCAGCACGAGCTTCGAGATCATGCGGAAGATAGTGCGGTTGGGCATGGAGTTCGGTCAGCCGCGCCCGCGATAGGGCGGCACCCCCTGGTCGGGAAGCCATAGGCCCTTGGGCGGCGCACCCGTCTGCCAGAACACGTCGATCGGCATGCCGCCGCGCGGATACCAGTAACCGCCGATCCTAAGCCATCTGGGCTTCAGTTCTTTCACCAGCCGCTTGCCGATGCCCACGGTACAATCCTCGTGGAAGGCGCCATGGTTGCGGAACGATCCCAGATAGAGCTTCAGCGACTTCGATTCGACCAGCCATTTGCCCGGCACATAGTCGATCACCAGATGGGCGAAATCGGGCTGGCCGGTCATCGGGCACAGGCTGGTGAACTCCGGTGCGGTGAAGCGCACCATATAGGGCGTTGCCCCTTGCGAATTGGCCACCCGCTCGAGCACTGCCGCATCGGGCGAAGCCGGGATCTTCGCCGTCCGGCCAAGCTGGGTCAGTTGGGAAACATCGGTCTTCACCATCACGCACCTCGCCTTTGCTCCCGTCTTGGACAATTGCGGGCGACGACGCAAGCGATTGGGCGAAGGACCGGCACGATGGCCTCTTTCACAGCATCGGCAACAACCCGCTGCGGAACGAAGCATAGAATGGTCGCCAGCCAATCAACTCGCGGGCAAGGGTGTTCCTGGCGCGGAACCTTGTCATCAGCGATGGACCGCCCTGCTCCGGCACGGGGGCGCCAAGAAATCGCGACAACGCTGCCAGGAAATCGCGCCAACGCACCGGATGATCGTCGACGGCGTTCATGGTGAACCCGCCGGTCGCAGCCTCGGTTGCGGCGGCCAGGGCCGCCGCATAGTCGGCGATATGAACAAGGCTCATGAAGTCCGCGCCATCGCCCGGCATCTTCAGGCTGCCATCACCGATCCCTGCGGCCCAGAATTCATCAGCACCGGTGCCGGGCCCGTAGAAGGCGCCGCCACGCACCATGCGCCAGTCGAGGCCGCTCTGTTGTACCTGCTCCTCCATGTCGGCGGCAGAACGCGTGACGGCTTCGGTCCGCACCGGGCTTCTCTCGTCTACCCACTCGTCGGCAAGACTGGGCACCAGCATGGCGATGCTCTGCTGCACATAGCGGGCAATCCCGCAGGCACGGCATGCGGCGATGAGATTGGCTGTCCCTTCCCGCCGCACCCGATCATTGGCTGCCCAGCCGCCCGGTGCACCGGGGCGCGGCACCACCGTGGCAATATGCACCGCCGCCTCGCAGCCGGTCAGCGCCGCGACCAGCGAACCCTCATCCAATATGTTGCCCAGGTGGATTTCAGCCCCGGCCGCCGCCGCGGCTACGAGTTTCGCCACGTCACGGCCAATGGCGCGCACCTGATGGCCGCGGTCTATAAGCTGCGGTACCAGATGCCTGCCGACCACACCGCTGGCGCCGACCACGCCAACCCGCATTGCTGTGCCTCCACCGCCTTGCCCTCGCTACCGATGAATGTGCCCGCAAACCGACCGAAGGGCAATCGCACCCTCGACGGCGCGCCGGCAACTTCCGCCAAATTCCGATTGAACGAGGTGGGCAAGGGCGGCCGCGCTGGCCGCTCAGCGCTTTCTGGCGACGACCATGAAGTTCTGCGCCAGGATTCCGGGCAGCCTGAGAACACCGGCCAGTTTCTCGACCGGTTTCACCAGCGCCGAGGAAACCTTTGCCGGCAATATCCGGGGTCCCGGCATGAATCCGTAGGAAATCACCTGCTCGACTGCAAAGCCTGCCGCTTCGAGCCTACGGCGGAAGCCGGCGGCGCTCAGCGTGTGGCGCCGCCTCATTCCCGGTATCAGGTTGATCAGATGGCAACCGATGCCGCCCGGCGAAATCGCGTTCATGTGAATGTTGCAGACCAGCCGCCCGTCAGGCTTCAGCCGGGCGTAGATAGCCCTGAGAGCTTCGCGACGCAGCGACTCTTCGGCATTGAGAAAGAAGCGGAAGGCGGTGACGACGTCGAAAGTCTCTTCCATGGTCTCGCGAGTGAGATCGATCCGGCGGAAGCGCACATTCTCTGGCCGCTGCGCCCGCGCCAGCATCGACTCCGAGACATCGACACCCAGCACGCTACCGAAGAACCTGGCGTCCAAATCCGTGATCCGCCCGGTTCCGCAGGCGAAATCCATGCAAACGCGGTCAGGCCCGCCGAGCGGGCCCAGAATACCCTCGAGAACCGGCCTTTCGACATCACGCCAGACCGCCAGGAAATAGCCAGTCTCATAGGTCTTGTCGTAGTATTCGCCATAGCCATCGGCTGTGTGGCTGAGGCGGTAATTGTCGTAATGGGTTTGAAGCGGACCCGACCTGGCCATTACTCATCCTGACAAATTCACTAATGACAACTCTATCCGCCGACGGATCGCAACTTGGCCCGGCCGACGCCGGCCCGTCAAATTACTTGTATTTAAGGTGTTTCAACGCCTTTACATTGCAGATTTCAACAGTTGCCGTGGCCATAGCCTTGCAATCGCCGCCGCCTCCGCCCATAAGGCGGGCCCAGAATCTTGACCTGTGCCCCGCACCGGAGACCCCCATGACCGGCATCCTCGACATCACCGCCCGCGAAATTCTCGACAGCCGCGGCAATCCGACGGTCGAGGTCGACGTGATTCTCGAGGATGGCTCCATGGGCCGGGCCGCCGTACCCTCCGGGGCCTCGACCGGCGTCCATGAGGCCGTTGAACTCCGCGACGGCGACAATACCCGCTATCTGGGCAAGGGTGTGAGCAAGGCGGTGAGTACGGTTAACGGCGAAATCTTCGATCTGGTCGCCGGCATGGAGGCCGAGGACCAGATCGCCATCGACCGGGCCATGATCGGGCTCGACGGCACCCCCAACAAGGCCCGCCTCGGCGCCAATGCCATTCTCGGCGTGTCGCTCGCCACCGCCAAGGCGGCGGCCGAGGCCGCGGGCCTGCCGCTTTACCGTTATGTCGGGGGAACGGCGGCCCGCACCCTGCCGGTACCGATGATGAACATCATTAACGGCGGGGTGCATGCCGACAACCCCATCGACTTTCAGGAATTCATGATCATGCCGGTCGGTGCCGTTTCGTTCCGCGAAGCGCTCCGGGCCGGCTCGGAAATCTTCCACACGCTGAAGGCGGCGCTGAAGAAGAAGGGTCACAACACCAATGTCGGCGACGAGGGCGGCTTTGCGCCCAATCTTCCCTCGGCCGAAGCGGGTCTCGATTTCGTCATGAAGGCGATCGAGCAGGCGGGCTACAAGCCGGGCCAGGACATCTATCTGGCGCTCGACTGTGCCGCGACCGAATTCTTCAAAGACGGCATCTATGATTAAGCTGGCGAAGGCAAGAAGCGCCAGATCGCCGAGCAGGCCCAATATCTCGCCAAGCTCGCCAGGGCCTATCCGATCGTCTCGATCGAGGACGGCATGGCCGAGGACGACTGGGACGGCTGGAAGCAATTGACAACCTTGATCGGCAAGAGCCACCAGCTGGTCGGCGACGATCTCTTTGTCACCAATACTACCCGGCTGAAGCGCGGCATCAGCGAGGGCATCGCCAACTCGATCCTGGTGAAAGTGAACCAGATCGGTTCGCTCAGCGAAACCCTCGACGCCGTCGAGATGGCCCACAAGGCGGGCTACACCGCCGTCATGTCGCATCGCTCCGGCGAAACCGAGGATTCGACCATCGCCGACCTGGCGGTTGCCACCAATTGCGGGCAGATCAAGACCGGATCGCTGGCTAGGTCCGACCGGCTGGCCAAATACAACCAGCTCCTGCGCATCGAGGAAGAACTCGGCAGCCAGGGCCACTATGCCGGCCGCTCCGTCCTCAAGGCGTAGCAGTCAGGTCGTGCCAGGCCCCCTCACCGTCCGTCCCGCCGCCGGCAAGGCCGATACCAAAGCCTTCCTCGATGTGCCCTTCGCGATTTACCGGGGCGATCCCAACTGGGTGGCGCCACTCTATCTCGAACGCTTCGAGCATCTCGACCCCAAGAAGAACCCCTATTTCAATCACGCCGAAGTGCAGCTCTTTCTGGCCGAACGCGACGGCCGCGCCGTCGGCCGCGTCTCGGCCCAGCTCTGCCGGCTGCGCCAGGAGCGCTATCGCGACGGCGTCGGCCAGTTCGGCTTCATCGAGGCGCAAGACCAGCCCGAAGTCTTCGCTGCCCTCTTCGCCGCCGCCGAGGCCTGGCTGAAGGCGCGGGGGTGCTCCCGCATCCAGGGCCCCTTCAACTTCTCGATCAACGACGAAATGGGTCTGCTCGTCGATGGCTTCGACACCGCCCCCAACATGATGATGGGCCATGGCGCGCGCTATTATGGGGCCCGCGTCGAAGAGCAGGGTTTCGTCAAGGTGAAAGACGTGATCGCCTATGACTACGATGCCCGCATCGAGCTGCCGCGCGCCATGCAATCGGTCTACGACAAGGCGCTGGCCTCCTCCGACATCGCCATCCGGCCCTTCGACAAGAAGCACCTCGCCCGCGATCTCGACATCGTCATCTCGATCTTCAACGATGCCTGGGAGCAGAACTGGGGCTTCGTGCCCTTTACCCGCGAGGAGATCGCGCTGCTCGCCAAGAACCTCAAGATGCTGGTGGCCAACCAGTACATCTCCATCGCCAGCTATCGCGGCGAACCCGCCGCCATGGCGGTCAGCCTGCCCAATCTCAACGACTGGATCAAAGGCCTCGACGGAAGGCTCCTGCCCTTCGGCTGGGCCCAGGTGGCGTGGAACTTGCTGGCCAGGCCGCCGCGCTCGGTGAGAATGCCGCTGATGGGGGTGCGCCGCAAATATCACGGCACGCTCTTGGGCTCGGCACTTGCCATCGGCGTCATCGACACGGTGCGCCGCTATCACCTTGGACGCGGCACCATGCGGGGTGAGCTTTCGTGGATTCTCGAGGACAACATGCCGATGCGGCGCATGATCGAGCAGCTCGGCGGCAAGCCCTACAAGACCTATCGCATCTACGAGAAGGCCATCGCCTGATGGCAACGCGCTGGACCGCCCTCATCCTGGCGGCCGGGCGCGGGCCTTCCGATCCCATGGCGAGCGCCTATGGCGTTGCCAACAAATGCGCCATTCCGGTTGCCGGCGTGGCGATGCTGGCCCGTGTCGCCGGGGCCCTGGCGCAATCGGGCGTCATCGACCGCACCGTGATTTCCATCGAGGACCGCGACATTGCCGCCAAGATACTGGGCGACGAGGTCATCACCATCGCCTCCTCCACCAGCGCCCCTGCTTCGGTGATCGCCGCAATCGAAACGGGTGCCGCATCGTTTCCGCTGCTCGTCACCACCGGCGACCATGCGCTGCTGACGCCCGAGATGGTGCGCCATTTCTGCCGCGCGACGGAAAATTCCGCCGCCGATTTCACCGTCGGGCTGGCCACCGCCGAGGTGATCCTCGCTGCCTGGCCGCAGTCGATCCGCACCTTCTTCCGCTTCGCCGATGTCCGCGTCTCGGGCTGCAACCTGTTCGGGCTCAAGAACGACAAGGGCCGGAGGCTGCTGGCCCGCTGGCAATACCTCGAAGCGGTGCGCAAGAAGCCCTGGCGCCTGGTTGCCGCCTTCGGCGTCCTGCCCTTGCTCCGCTTTGTGACCGGCACTCTCACGCTCGCCGCCGCCACAAGGGCCATGTCGCGGCAGCTAGGACTCACTGTCGATGCTGTGCTGATGCCATTCGCCGAAGCGGCGATCGACGTCGACAAGCCCGCCGACAAGGAGCTGGCCGAAGAAATTCTGGCGAAACGTGGTTGAGCTTTGCCCTACTCCCAGCTTGCCGCGAAGTGCCTGGCCTGCTGCAGGTCGACGGGAAAATCGACCTCGCACCAACTGATGCCGTTGATCGCCACGGTGGTGATGTCGAGGCGCTTGGCGAGGCTTCCCACCGCCACCGGAAACCATTGCCGCAAGCCCGCCGGCTCGCGCATGCAGGCCTCCAGCGTCGCCGCATAGGCGGCAACGCCGGCGCCGCGAAAGATGTAGAAGCCGATCGCCTCGGCATCGACCGTATCGACCGGCAGCATCTTGCCGATCTCGGTGAGCCTCCCGGCATCCAGCATCACCTTCATATCGTCGGCGTCGTAGGCGTCCTTGTGGTTGACGGCGACCGTCACCGGCACCGCCGGCGCCGCCAGGAGCCGCTCCACCAGATCGCGGCGGAACACATTGTCGCCGTTCACCTGAATGAAATCGCCGGTCATCTCGTGGCGCGCCATCCAGCAACTCGCCAGATTGTCGGCAACCGCATAGAAGGGATTGAACACGGTGCGGATGGCAACGCCGTTCGCCGCCGCGATGCGGGAAAGCTCCTCCTCCATGCGGGGCCTGCCATAGCCCGTCACCACCACGAAATCCTTGAGGCCGGCCGCGGCAAAGGCCTCGATCTGGCGGGCGATCAGGGTGCGGCCGTGGATATCGAGAAGGGCCTTGGGCACTTCGGCGGTGAGCGGCAGGAGCCGCTTGCCCTGACCCGCTGCCAGAATGATGACGCGCACGATGCTTGAACCCGGCTGTTGTCGAAGCGTAGAACGGCCGTCTCCATTGCACCCGATTCCCCCGAAGTCAACGTAAAGCCGCGCAAGCCCCGTGTTCAGCCTCGCCCATCTTTCCGACGTTCATCTGGGCCCTTTGCCGCCGGGTGCGGCCTGGCGCAACTTTCGCCTCAAGCGGCCGGTAGGCTTTCTCTCCTGGCATCTCCGCCGCAAGCATCATCACGACCCCGCCGTGGCCGATCTCATTGCCGCCGATATCGCCGCCGCCGGCGTCCACCATGTGGCGCTGACCGGCGACTTGGTGAACATCGCCGCCCATGCCGAATTTCCCGCCGCCGCCCGCTGGATGGAAAGCCTGGGGCCGCCCGACGAGGTGAGCTTTGTTCCCGGCAACCACGATTGCTACGTCGCCTGCGCCTGGGAGCAGGGGCTGGTTCACCTGGCCCCCTGGATGGCGGGCGATCTGAAGGTCAGGCAGACACTGACCAGCCGGCAGATCGCCGCCCCCTTCCCATTTGTCCGCCTGCGGAAGAATGTGGCGCTGATCGGCCTTTCTTCCGGGCTTCCCCAGGTCCTGTGGCGGGCCGGCGGCAGCCTCGGCCCCAGGCAGCTCGACTCGCTTGCCGAGCTGCTGGGCGACCTGCGCGAGCGCGGCTATGCCAGGGTGGTGATGATCCATCATCCGCCGCTTCCCGGTCTTGCCCCTCCGCGCAAGGCCCTGAGCGATGCCGGCGAACTTCGCGACGTGCTGGTGGCGGAGGGGGCGGAGCTCGTGCTGCATGGCCACAACCACCGCCACATGCTGAACCGGCTCGAAACCCGCTATGGTTTGTGTCACGTCTTGGGCGTGCCCTCGGCCTCGATCGCCTCGGCCGATGAACGCTATACGCCAGCGGCCTGGAACTTCTACCGCATTGTCCGCCAGGATGGCCGCTGGACGACCCAAACCACCGTCCGCGGCTATGACCCGGCGGCGCGCCGGCTCGTCACCCTCTCGGAATTCGCCCTTTCAACCTGAAGCGGCGGGGCGCTACAATCACCCTCCATGAATGCCACCATCGAGAAGTTCGGTTACCCCGCGAGTCTCGTCTGCGACTATCGCTTCTGGTGCGTGCTGCTGCGCCCGGCCCAGGCAACCCTTGCCGCCTTGGTGCTTGCCGCCAAAGGCGAAGCACGGGCCTTTTCCGAACTCTCCGAAGACGCCTTCGGCGAATTGCCACTGGCCATCCATGACATCGAAAAGGGCCTCGCGGCTTTTCGGCCCTATGACCGCATCAACTACCTGATGCTGATGATGGTCGACCCCCATGTGCATTTCCATGTGCTGCCGCGCCATGCGAAGCCCCAGGACTTCGACGGCGTGCGCTTCGCCGATCCGGCCTGGCCGGGGCCGCCCGACCTCAAATTCGCCACCGAACTTGCCGATCAGCCACGCGCCCGCCTGTTGCACGCCCTCCAGGCCTGCTGGCCAAGGACCTGACCGCCCGTGCTCCGCATCGTCGATCGCCATGTGCTGAAACAGATCACCACGCCGCTGGTGGCGGCGATGACCATCGGCCTCGTTATGCTGCTGGCCGAACGCATGGTGCGGCTCCTCGACACCACGCTGGGCAAGAAGAATTCCTTCGGCGTGGTCTTCGAGATGCTGGCCTATCTGGTGCCGCATTATCTCGGCACCGCCATTCCCGCCGCGCTGGTCCTCGGCCTGCTGTTCGGCTTCAGCCGCATGTCGGCCAATTCCGAGACCGATGCCTTCATGGCGTCCGGCATCGGCCTCAACCGCTTGGCCCGGCCGGTCATCGTTCTCGCCGCCGGGTTTTCTCTGGTATCGCTGTTCGTCGTCGGCTGGGCCCAGCCCTATACCCGCTATGCCTATCGCTCGGTGGTCTTCGAAGTCACCAATGTCGAGGTCTTCTACCTCGCCGAAGAAGGCGTGTTCATGCAGTCGGGCAGCCGCACCTTCATCCTCGATAGCCTTGATCGCAACCGCAATGCCTTCGGCCGCGTCTTCATCTTCGACGACCAGGGCGCCAAGGGCACCGATACGGTCACCGCCAGCAAGGGCGCCCTGGTCGAGGTCGCCGGCGAATTCCGTCCGGTCCTGCATCTCGAAACCGGCCGGCGCCTGTCTTTCAAGTCGCAACCGGGGCCCGACGCCGCCAACGCGACACGGCCCGAGGCTTCCGACTTCGCAATTGCCGATACGCCGCTCGGCAAGATCTCCAAGAACATCTTCCGGCCGCGCGGCGACGACCAGCGCGAGCTGACCATCCCGGAACTTATCGCCCAGCTCGACAATCCGCCCAAGGGTGCCACCGCCGCCTCGATGCGGGCCGAGCTTCACAAACGCATCATCGATGTGCTGAGCATCCTGATACTGCCCTTCCTGGCGTTGCCTTTCGCCGTCGGCCCGCGGCGCAGCCAGCGTGCCTATCGCTTCGGCTTCGCCCTGGTGCTGATTATCGCTTTCCACGAGATCATCCAACAGGGCAGTGTCGCGGCCCGCAGCGGCTCGGTGTCACCCTGGCTGGTCATGTGGCTGCCGCTCGGCATTCTCAGCCTGTTCGCCGGCTGGCGCTACTACTCGGCCTGTTTCACCGTCAACCGCGATACGCTCGATACCACCCTTGACCGCATCGGCGACGCCACCACCGGTTTGCGCCGCCGCTTCATGCGCCGCCTGGGTTGGGAGACGGCCCGATGAAAATCGTCGGCCTGATGCTGATGCGCATGGTCGCGGTGCGCTTTTTGGCCATCCTCCTCGGCATCTCGCTGTTCGTGCTGTCGCTCGAGACCGTCAGTTATTCAAGCGAGATTCTGGCGCTGCGGCCGGGCGATCTCTCGATCGTCCCGCAGTACATTCTCTATCGCATGCCGATGACGCTGGTCACCTTCCTGCCGATCAGCATGCTGCTGGCGATGCTGCTCACCCTTACCGAGCTGAGCTATCGCAACGAGATCACCGCCCTGTGGGCGGCCGGCTTGTCGCCGGCCCGCATCGTCGTGCTGCTGGCGCCGCTGGCGCTGTTGACCGGTGGCGTGAGTTTCCTCCTAAGCGACGCCGGCATTCCCTGGGCCGACTCCACCTTGCGCGAATGGGGCATCGCCGATTACGGCAAGGCCAAGCTCAAGGTCGGCGAGAAGGACCCGATCTGGCTGCGCTCCGGTCCCGACATCCTGCGCGCCGGCAGTGCCAATGCCCTGTCGACCCGACTGAAGGACGTGATCATCTTCCGTCGCGGTATCGACGGCCTGCTCGACGAACAAATCTATGCCGCGACTGCCGCCCTCTCCGCCGGGCGCTGGACCCTGAACGACGTCATTGTCTATTACGCCGGCATCGAACCGCCGAGCCGTCTCGGCACTCTCATCTATTCCGGCGACATCAAGCCCGCCGCCGCCGGCGCCCGGTCGGGCGAGCCGGAGAACATGGCGCTCGCCGATCTCGGCTATTTCGTCGACAATTCGGGCTTCGGCATTCGCCCCGTCTGGGTCTACCAGACCTGGTGGCATAAGCGCCTGTCGCTGGTCTTCTCGACTTTGCTGATGATAAGCCTGTGCATTCCGCTGACCACCCGCTTTCGCCGCGGCGGCGGCCTCGGCGCCCTGTTCGCGGCAGGTGTGGGGCTCGGCTTTCTCTATTTCGTCGTCGACGGCATTTCGGTTACCATGGGGGAGCTGGGCTTTGTCACGCCGTGGCTCGCCGCCTGGCTGCCGATCGGCGCCTTCGGCGCTGTGGCCCTGGCCATGACACTCAGGGCCGAACGAGTCTGAGCCGGTTGACGATACCTTCGAGCCTCTCCATAGACAGCCCATGATAGCGACCGACAACCGTCCCGCCTTGCGCATCGTAGGCAGCGATGGCCCCGTGCTGTTTGGCCTCTCCACCGGCGAGCGCCTGCGCCGGCAGTTCGCCCGCGCCGGCATCGGCGAGACGGACGGCGATGGCGCCGTCATCGTGGTGCGGGCCGATGCGGTGATCGATCAGCCTTTGGTGCCGGTGCTGGCGGCAACGCCGAACCTCCTGCTCGCCGGCGAGGGATCGCAGGGCAGCGTCAATCTCGCCGCCCGGGTCGAGGCTCGCGACACCGCCATCGCCGTCGCAATCGTCACCAACGCGGCCCCCCCCGGTCTCGGCCTGATCCGCCGGGAGCCCGCCGACCTCGATGTCAAGTTCTGGAAGACGCTCAGGAAGCGCGAGACGCCCTATGCCTTTGCCGCTTCGGCCGCCAACGCCGAGGCCATCGAATGGCGGATGTTCATGGGCACCTACAAGGGCGCCACCGATCTCGTCACCAGGCATGTCTGGCCGGTCCCTGCCTTCCACGCCACCCGCTGGCTGGCGCCACGCGGCATCACCCCCAACATGGTGACCAGCCTCGGCGCCCTGCTGATGGTGGCCGCCTTCGTTCTATTCCTGAGCGGCAGCTTTGGCCTGGGCCTTGTCGCCGCCTGGGCCATGACCTTCCTCGACACGGTCGACGGCAAACTCGCCCGGACGACGCTCACCTCGTCGAAATGGGGCGACATCTTCGACCACGGCATCGACCTGGTGCACCCGCCCTTCTGGTACGTGGCCTGGGCCCTGGGCCTGGCGAAACTGGGGATTAATTGGTCCCCGGTAACCTTCTGGTGGGTCATTGGCGCTATCCTCGGCGGCTACCTCGTGCAACGCATCATCGAAGGCATCGCCATCAAATGGCTTGGACTGGAAATTCACATCTGGCGCAAGATCGACACCCTGTTCCGGCAGGTGACGGCCCGGCGCAACCCCAACCTCATTCTCCTGACCCTGGGGACGATCGTCGGCCGGCCGGACCTCGGGCTGATGACGGTGGCCGTGTGGACACTGGCCTGTCTCGTGCTCCATGGGCTGCAACTAGCCCAGGGTCTGGCGGCGCGGCGCAAAGGTCCGCTCAGCTCATGGATGATGGCCGGGTGAGACGAGCGGGCCTCATCGTCAACCCGCGTTCCGGCAAGTCATCCGGCAAGGGTCTGGCACTCGCCGAAAAGCTCAAGTCGGCGCCGCGGGTGCTGGTGCGGGTGCTTGACGATTTCGCCAGCCTCTCCACCCAACTCGACGACATGGCGATGGCCGGCGTCACCGATCTGTTCATCAGTTCCGGCGATGGCACCGTCCATGCGATTCAAACCGAGCTGGCCGAGCGTCGCCCGTTCCAGCGCCTGCCGCGCCTTGCCCTGCTGCCGCACGGCACCACCAACATGACCGCCGCCGACCTGGGCTTCCGCCGCCGCGGTCTCGACGCCCAGGCCGATTTCCTCGAAACCCTTCCGTCGGCGGAGCTTCGCGACCGGCCGACCGTGCGGGTGATCAACCCGGCCGACGGCCGGCCGCGCCATGGCATGTGCGTCGGCACCGGGGCTTCGGCCGAGGCCACGCTGTTCATACAGCGGATGTTCAATTCCAAGGGTCACAAGGGTGGCTGGCCGATCTTTGCCACCGTCGGCGGAATGGCGCTGCGGGCGATGTTCACTTCGCCTGCCGCCGGCGATACCAGCCGCATCGACCGCCCCTATGACATTGCGGTCGAGGCCGAGGGCCGGCCGATCTCCGCCGGCCCGCATCTCCTGATGCTGGCCACCACTCTCGACAAGCTGGTGCTCAACATGCGGCCCTTCTGGGGCGGCAAGGCCGGCGGCCCGATCCGCTTGACTGTCGTCTCCTACCCGCTCGCCTCGGTGATGCGCTGGCTCTTGCCGATGATGTATGGCAGCGAGGACCGCTCGGTGCCGCCCGGCGCCATCAGCGTCGCCACCTCCAGCCTGGCGGTCTGGTCGAAGACCAGCTTTGTCCTTGACGGAGAATTTTTCTTCGCCCCCGAAAACGAGCCCCTGCGAGTCGAAACCGGGCCGGTTTTCTCCTATGTCTGCGGGTGAATGACGAAACTCGACGCTCTGGTCGCCGCCAGCCTGGCGCAGGTCCCGCCGCCGGAAATCGCTGCCATGGCAGAGCAGGTGCGGCAACGCCACACCGGTGTTGCCGCTGTCCTGGCCTATGGCTCGTGCCTCCGGGGAGTGGCGGCCACCGACAGCCTGATCGACCTCTATGTGCTGACCGAAGACCTGTCGGGTGTTAGCGCCAATCGCCTGAGCCGGCTCGGCTGCGCCATGGTTCCGCCCAATGTCTACCACGCCGAGATCGAATGGGACGGTCGCCGCTACCGGGCCAAATACGCGGTCCTGCCGCTCGATCTCTTCGCCCGCCGCATGACATCGTCCAATCCCTATTTCTGGGCCCGCTTTGCCCAGCCCACGGCCCTGGTCCAGGCTTCAGGGCCGGCGGCGCGCGCCGCCGTCACCGCCGCCATCATGCAGGCAACCCGCACCCTCTACGGCCACGCCCTGGCTCTCAACGCCGATCCGGACCCCCTTGCCCGCTGGACGGCGGGTTTCGCCGCCACCTATGCCACCGAGCTTCGCGCCGAGGCGTCGGGCTCGCGGGCCCGCCATCTGGTCGAGGCCAACGCGGATTATTACCGGCAGGCCTCGGCAGCCCTCGCCGATGCGACACCGGTGCCGCTGGCCTGGCCGCGGGTGCGCCTGATGGGCAAGCTCTGGTCGGTGGCGCGTCTGGTCAAGGCGGCCTTCACCTTCGCCGGCGGGGCCGATTACATCGCCTGGAAGATCGAGCGCCACTCCGGCCAGAAGATCGAACTCACCCAATGGCAGCGCCGCCATCCGATCCTCGCCGGTATCGTCCTGCTGCCACAGCTCCTGCGGCGCGGCGCGGTGCGGTAGCTCAGGCCGCCGCCAGCGCCTTTCTCACGGCCCCGGGAACTTGCTCGATGACTTTGAGATAGGCGCGCACCGCTCCATCGGGTTTGGAGCGCCCCTGCTCCCAATCCCTGATCCGCGCCGCAGTGAAACCAAAGCGGGCCGCAAACTCGTCCTGCGACAGATTGAGTTTCTGCCGCATCGCCTTGACGTCGATTTCAGCCGGGATATGAATGCGAAAACTTCTGGGATCGGCTTCGCCGCGGGCAATCGACCGGGCTTCCTTTGCCGACTCGATCAAGCGCTTTCCGAACTTTTTCATGGTCGTTTACCTTTCGCAATTTTCTTGCGGTAGTCTTCAGCGATTGTCGCGACAATCGATTTCAGCTCGCTCCGTTCCGCCTTGGAGAGATTTGCCCGTTCACCTTTCGACAACGCCGCAAGCAGGAAAACCGGCACATCCACGCCGCCGTAGTAGGCGATGATGCGAAAGCCTCCACTCTTGCCGAAACCGCGTCCGGAAATGCGGAACTTGCGCACGCCGCCGGTTCCCTCCAGAAGATCGCCGATATGCGGGTTCTTGGCCACGGCCAGGACCGCCTCATGGCGATCCGCCGCGGTCATATCGGCAAGCTTTGCATCCCGCAGAAAAGAGGCAGTTTCGACTACCGTATGCACCGGCGTATTATACGGAGTTTCCGTACTAAGTCAAATACTATTCCGCGGTGCGGTGCGCTGACAGCGCTTACCCCGCCGCCGCCATCCGGCCGTGGCCGGCTGCCATCACCTCGCCGAACAGCTCGATGATGCGGTCAATGTCGGCGTCGGTATGGGCCGCCGATACCGAGCAGCGCAGCAGGCAGAGCTTGTTGGGCGTACCCGGCGGCACGGCGATGTTGACATAGACGCCGGCCGCCAGGAGCGCGTTCCACATGGCCACCGCGGTCGCTTCGTCGGCGCACTTGACGGCGATCACCGGGCTTACCGCATCGCAGCCAAGCTCGAGGCCCAGCCCCTTGAAGCCGTGGAACAGTCGGGCCGAGTTTTCCCGCAAGCGGTCGCGCCGCCACGGTTCGGCGGCGAGCTTCTTCACCGCCGCCAGCGAGGTGGCGATCGAAGCGGGCGACGAGGACGCGGTGAACATGTAGGGCCGCATGGCATAGCGCAGCATGTCGAACAGCGGATGGTTGCCGGCGCCGAAGCCGCCGATGGCGCCGACACTCTTCGAGAAGGTGCCGACGACGAAGTCGACCTCGTCCTCGAGCCCCGCCTCGTCGGCAAGGCCGCGGCCGTGGGGACCGAGCACGCCGAAGGAGTGGGCTTCGTCGGCGAGGAGCTGGAAGCCGCGCTTCTTCTTCACCTCGATGAAGTCGGCGAGCGGCGCCCTATCGCCCAGCATCGAATAGATGCCCTCGAGGACGACCAGCCGGCCGCCCTCCTCGCCCTCCGAGCGGACCAGCCGCTTGTCGAGGTCGGTTGCGTCGTTGTGGCGGAAGCGCACCAGCTTGGCGCCCGAGAGGGTGCAGCCGTCATAGATCGAGGAATGCGAGTCGGCATCGAGGAAGATCGTGTCGTTGGACCCGGCCAGCCCCGCCATCATGCCGAGATTGGCCTGGTAGCCGGTGGTGAAGACAATGCAGTGCCGGCGGTTGAGGAACCGGGCGAGCTCCTCTTCCAGCGCCTGGTGCATGGCATAGTTGCCGTTGGCGATGCGCGAGCCCGTCGTGCCGGTGCCGAACCTGGCCATCGCCTCCTGGCCCGCCGCGATGCAGTCGGGATCGAAGGTGATCCCCATGTAGTTGTTGGTGCCGGCGAGGATCGTTTCGCGGCCCTCGATGATGGCGCGCGTCGGCGACAGGATTGCGTCGTTGGTGACGCCTACCGCGTTCACCCCTTGCGCCAGCATGCGGGCGATGCGGTCGGCGATCGGGCGGTGCTTGTCGAGGAGATCGATCATGGACGGGCCTTTCCGCTGCGCGCCTCGACCACCTTGGCGAGGTCGGCGATGGTCCGGGTTTCCGAGAGCACGTTGAGCGGCACCTCGATGTCGAAGTGGTCCTCGACTTCCATGACGAAGTCCATCACCGTCACCGAATCGATGTTGAGATCGGTGGAAATGTCGGTGTCGGGCGCCAGCGTGATGCGGTTGCTGTTGAAGGGCTCGAGCAGCTTGCAGATCTGGGCGATGGTGTCGGTCATGGTCCGGCCTCGTCGGGGGATGTGGGTGGGCTTCTATCGGGCTTGGCGGTCTGCGGCAACCATCCGGCCTCCCGGTACCAGGCCAGCGTTCCGGCCAGACCCTCGGCGAGGCCCGTTGCTCCGGCCAGCGGCCAGCCTTCGCCCCGGCTCACCCAGTCCGGATGATAGAGCTCGCGTACCTTGCCGCGATTGACCAGCCCCGGCTTGCCGGAAATCCACGCCGCCGCTTCGGCAAGGCCGGCCGCACCCGTTGCCAGGGCCTGCGGCAGGAATACCGGTCGGATCGGCCGGCCGCGCAATGCTCCCGCCGCTCCTATGAGATCGGCCCAGCCATAGCCGCCGCTCTTGCCATCGCTCACCTCGCGCAAGCCGGTTCTATCGGCGGTCACCGCCTCGGCCAGAATGCGGGCGAAGTCGGCGGCGTGGATCAGCGAGAACCGCGCCGCGGGGCGTCCCGGAATGAAGGCCACGGGGCGGGTCAGTTCGCGCAGCAAGGGCAGGGTCCCGCGGTCGCCCGGCCCGTAGATCGCCGGCGCCCGGAGAATCAATATGCCCATGGCCGTGGCCAGACCCTGCAGCCTGTCCTCGGCGGCACGCTTGCTGGCGCCATAGGCCGAGAGCTGCGGCTCGCGGGAGGCGAGCGACGAAATATGGATGAAGCGGCTAACCCCTGCCCTGGCCGCCAGCTCGGCCAGGCGGCCCGTCGCCGTGGCATTGTGGCGGAAGAATTCGGCCGGCGCCGCGGCGGCGATCGCGCCGGCCATATGCACCACCACATCGGCGCCGCGAACCAGCCCGCCCAGGGCCTGCGAGCTTTCGAGATCGCCGGCAATGACGCCGACCTCTCCCGGCAGTCTCGCGGCCCGCGGGTTGCGCACCAGCGCCCTCACCCGGTGGCCCCGGCGCAGAAGTTCGGCGACCGCATGGCCGCCGACGAAGCCGGTGGCCCCGGTCAGCGCCACGATCCGGCGCCTGTCCTCGCGATTGTCTTCGATCATCCCGATGGCGCCGCGGAATCCCGCGGCCTACTGGGCGGCCTGCAGAAACACCGGTTGGGTGACTTCGGCGATCTCGCCCGTGAGATACTTCAGTTTGGCGGCGGCCCGCGACAGCTTGCCCGACGAGGTGAAGGGCAGGCTCTTGGGCGGCGCCATCACCACCCGGCACTCGATGCCGGCGCTGTGATGCACCACCGCCGAAACCGCATGGCGCAGCGTCTCGATGGCCCCGGTATCGGCGAGGCGGCACTGCACCAGCACCACCACGTCGTCGATGCCGCTGTCGTTCTCGACCGCGAAGGCCGCCACGTCGCCGCCGCGCAGGGGCTCGACCTGCTCGGCCGCCCATTCGATGTCCTGCGGCCAGATGTTGCGGCCATTGTGCAAGATCAGGTCCTTGGCCCGGCCGGTGATGACGATCTCGCCGTCGAGCCAGTAGCCCATGTCGCCGGTATCGAGAAAGCCTTCGCCGTCGAGGGCCGCGCCGGTGGCTTCGGCGTTGTGATAGTAGCCGGCCATCAGGCTGGGGCCGCGCACGAAGATGCGGCCGATCGAGCGCTCGCCCAGTGCCGCGCCTTCATCGCCACGGATCACGATCTCGCAGCCGTCGATGGGCTTGCCGCAGACCACGAAACCGCGCGCACCTTCCGCCAGCGAGGGCACCGCGCGGCCTTGCGTCTTCAGCGCATGGCGATCGATGGTGTCGACCCGGATCGGCTTGCTGACGTCGGCAATGGTAATGGCCAGCGTCGTCTCGGCCATGCCATAACTCGGGGTGAAGGCATCGGACTTGAAGCCCGCCACCGCCAGCGTGTTGGAGAAATTGTCGAGGACATCGGCCCGCACCATGTCGCCGCCGATGCCGGCAACCCGCCAGCTCGAAAGGTCAAGCGTTACCGCCTCGCCGTTGATGCGCCTTGCGGCGAGATCGTAGCCGAAGCTCGGCGAATAGGAGAGCGTCGAGCGATTCTCCGAAATGAGCTTGAGCCACAGAGCGGGACGGCGGGCAAACGCCGTAGTCGCCAGATAATCGACCGTCACCTGACCCATCACCGGCGCCAGGCAGAAGCCGACCAGCCCCATGTCGTGATACAGCGGCAGCCAGGAAAAGGCCCGGTCCTGGGGCGTGATCCGCATGCCGTTGAGAATGCCCAGGGTATTGGCGACGATCGCCTTCTGGGTGATCAGCACGCCCTTGGGATGGGAGGTCGACCCGGAGGAATACTGGATATAGGCGTCGTCATCGGGGCCGAAGGGTTCGAGCTTGGCGGCCGCTTCCGGCAGGGCCTGCAACTCGCCATGGGTCAGGACCCGGCCAATGTCGGCCCGGCCGGCACCCTCGCGGACCATGTCGAGGAGATCGTCGGGGGCAATCGCGGCGCACGCCCGGGCCGCCCGCAGCATGCCCGCCACCCGGTCCACATAGGCTTCGCGGCCGCCGATATACATGGTGTAGGGCATCGGGCACGGCATCAGCCCGGCATATTGGCAGGCGAAGAACACCGCCATGAATTCCGTGCCGGTTTCGGCGACCACCGCCACTCGGTCGCCGCGCTTGAGGCCGAGCGAAAGCAGTTTGCGGGCCGTCGACAGCGCCTGGCGCCGCAACTGAGCGTAGGGCAGCACCTTCTGCAACGCACCGCGCGGCGAGTAGAAATTGAAACCGGTAACACCCAGGGCCGCATAATCGAGGCCCTCGCTGAGGGTGGAGAATGTGCCAAGCTTCTGGGATAGATTGCGGTTGGCCCGCGGCGTACGCACCAGGTGGTGCGCCCCGTCATCTTCCCGCTTCAGCACCGTCCCCGCCATGCAATTCTTCCCGCCACGCGCAAAAACTAGCTTGCCGGAGCCCGATTCTTTGGACCTTCCGACATGACTTGCCTAACAGGCCAACGCGGCGAGTTTAAATCAATTGCTGTTTCAGAATGTAACGGTTGGGCGGATGGTTAAAATTTTAACAAGTTCAGGGCGATGAGAGCCGCCAGCAAAGCCAGCGCGCCGGCCGCAAAACCGCTCAACCCGGCCACGGTCAGGCTCCATCCGGTGGGCCTCTCTGGGGCAATGGGGGCAACCCTCTCGGCAAGGCCGCGCTGCCGGGCGATCAGCCGGTGGGCCATGTGCTGGCGAACCGCTGCCACCATTTCGGCCCGCTCGCCGGTTTCGGCCAGAATGTCGCGTCCCGCCTCGCTGTCGCGCAGCAGGCGGTAGGTGCGGGCATCGGGCTCCATGACAACGAAACTGACCAGGTCGATCCACAGGCGCGGCGGCTCGCCCAGCATCAGGGCGAGATCGAAGACCTGGCGGGCCTCGGACGAGGCAGCCAGCACGGCTCCGAGATCGTCCTTGAGCAACTGCAGTCGAATTGACTTAGCGTCACGCAGGGCTTGGACCGCGTCTTGATGGGCTGCTTCCGCCGCCCGTGCCCGGCCGAGGGCAGCCGCCCACTGGTCTGCCTCCTTCACCTTTTCCCGGGTCGTTGCGGCCGTCATGACTCTCCTGTCTCGCCGCCTGTCCCAATATGAGCCGAATGAGGCGAAAGATGTCCGGCGCCAAAGCCCAATGCATGGGCGATGCCAGCTAGGCGGGCCGACGCGCCGCCAAAATTGCCTCGGTCAGTTCGGCGAAACCGAGGCCGCCCTCGGCTGCCGTCAGGTATTTGGGCAGATGCGCCATCAGCTTCACGAAAGGCTTTAAGTTGGCCATGCCAAAGCCGTTTTCGAAAGCCTGGAACATCGGCGCATCGTTCGGCGAGTCGCCCGCATAGGCAATTTTCGCAGAGTCAATTTCCGACTCTATTTCAAAAGCTTCGCGGAGCAACCTGCCAGACATGGCGAGCTTGTCGTGGGCCCCGAACCAGGCGTTCACATGGATCGAGCTGACCTTTGCCTTGGCCCCTTCGGCGGCAAAGAAATCGGCGATCTTCTGGGCCTCGGCCAGAGGCAGTGGCGGCACGTCCTCGCAGTAGTCGATGGCCACGTCGGTCTCGCGATAGGCCTGGTCGGCGGCAATCGCGGTCCCCGGAAACTCCGCCAGTACTCGCCTGGCGATAACCCGGAGACGTTCGCCATTGTGACGCCGCTCCTCGGCACTCTGAGCATAAACGCGGGCCATCTTCCGTTGCCCTTCGTCGTAGCGGAAATAGAATGCGCCGTTCTCGCCGACGACACCATCGACCGGCCATTGCCTGGCGATGTGGTCGCACCACCCGGCCGGCCGGCCGGTCACCGGCACCACTTTGAGTCCCGCCCGGCGCAGCCGGTCGAGGGCGGCGAACGCCTGGGGCGGAAGCCGGCCATGGAGCGTGAGGGTGTCGTCGATATCCGTGAGGACCGCGATAAAGGAAGACAGGGTTGAAGCCGGACAGTGCTGCAGGGGCAGAAGCGTCATGCCAGCCCCGGGCGGTCCGGATGAAAGGGCTCGATCAGCCGATCGCGCCGCCCGTCGAGGAGCTCGTCCCGGGCGAACCGCCCGAGTGCCGGCGCCAGCGTGACGCCCGAATGGCTCACCACCGCATAGAGACCCCGGCGCCCGCCGGGCCGGCCGATGGCCGGGAACCCGTCGGCCGGCATCGGCCGATAGCCGGTAGTGTGAAAATCCAGGGCCAGGTCCTCGGCTCCGGTCACCAGATCGCGCACTTTGCCCATCAATTCATCGGCCAGCTCGTCGGCCCGGTCGAGCGGATCGGCACCGGCGAAATCGGTGCCCGCCACCAGCCGGCCTTGCGCCGTCTGGCGCACATGGAGGCCCGGCGTCATAACGAGCCCGCGCAACAGCTCGGGCGCCGGCACCGAATGGGCGAGAAGCCCGGGCGGCGTCTTGAGCGGCAGCCGGACCCCCACCGAATCGAGCAGCTGCATGGTTCCCGCCCCCGCCGCCGCCACCGTTTCGTCGGCATGGAGCGGACCTTCGTCGGTCATGATCCCGGTGACCCGGTCGCCGTCGGTGACCAGCCAGCGCACATGGGCATGGCCAATGATCCGCGCGCCCTGCGCCGCGGCCGCGGCGATGAGCGCCCGAGCGGCGGCGAGCGGCTCTGCTACCCCTTCGCCCGCCACGTGATAGGCATGCTCGGGAACCTGCTTCAGGTTGGGCTCAATCGCCAGGATGTCCGTCGCACTCACCCGCCGGATGCCATATCCCCACGACCTCAATTCGACGGCGTGCGCATCAAGCGCCGCGGGCTCCACATCCCAGATCAATCCGCCGCACCAGCTGACCGTAAGCCCCGGCACTTCGCGGTCAAGCCTTCGCCACTCTTCCATGGATCGCAGGCGTAGGCGGAAATAGGGTTGCGGGTTGCCCCAGTTGGCATTGATCCAGCCCCATGAGGTGCGGGTCGCAAGTCCACCCGGCTCGCCCGCATCGAGCACCGTGACCGCGGCCCCCGCCTTCGCCAGATGCCAGGCGACGGATGCTCCCAGGATGCCGGCCCCGACGACGATGACGGACTTTGGCACGCGAAAATCTCCTTTGCCCCAGTTAGACCTGAAATCGCTGCTTGGCCAGAGCGGCTCACCACTTCAGCCGATCTCGACCCATAGAGGCTGATGGTCGGAGCCGGGTGACGATCGGAGGAACTGAAGCAGGTTCTACTGCCATCTCGGAAATGGCCGCCGCCTCGGCGCTGCGCTGACGGGGCTCAGAACTTGACGCTCGCCTGGCCCTTGAGGTCGAGCATGGCGCGGGCGTCGTCGGCGGTGGCCACATCGATCGACAGCTCATCGAGGATATGGCGCATCTTGGCGACCAGGGCCGCATTGGAGGGAGCGAGCTGCCCCTTGCCGAGGTAGAGATTGTCCTCGAGGCCGACCCGCACATTGGCCCCCATGCTTGCCGCCATGGTGCAGAAGGGAATCTGGTAGCGTCCCGCCGCCAGCACCGACCAGTGATACTGCTCGCCGAACAGGCGCTCGGCCGTCTCGCGCATCACCAGGACGTTCTGCGGTTCGGCGCCGATGCCGCCCAAAATGCCGAAGATCGTCTGCACGAACAGCGGCGGCTTGACCAGCTTGCGATCGAGGAAATGGGCGAGCGTGTAGAGATGGCCCACGTCGTAGCATTCGAACTCGAAACGCACCCCGTGGCCCTCGCCCAGGCGCTGCAGGATCTTTTCGATATCGCCGAAGGTATTGCGGAAGATGAAGTCCTTCGAGCCTTCCAGATGGGCCCGCTCCCACTCGTGCTTGAACTCGCCGTAGCGGGCCAGCATCGGGTAGAGGCCGAAGTTCATCGAGCCCATGTTGAGCGAGGTCATTTCCGGCGAGAACGCCTCGGCGGCGGCGATCCTCTCGTCGATCGACATGCCCTGACCGCCGCCGGTGGTGATGTTGACGATGGCATCGCAGGCCTGCTTGATGCGCGGCAGGAAGCGCCGGAACAGCTCGGGCGCCCCCGACGGCTTGCCGGTTTCGGGATCGCGGGCATGGAGATGCAGGATCGCTGCTCCGGCCGCAGCGGCATCGACCGCCTGGGTGGCAATCGCGTCCGGCGTCACCGGCAGATGCGGCGACATCGACGGCGTATGGATCGAGCCGGTGATGGCGCAGGTGATGATGGCCTTCGATTTCTTCCGCATGGGTCACTCCTTGCTGCATCAAACTAGCGGCCTCCTCAAGCCTGCCGCAAGCCCCGCAGTCCACTGTCCGGCGCGAACCGAGTTGCAGGCCTGTCTCGCATGAATCCTTCGCTTCGTATCGCCACCGCCATGGTCGCGGGTCTGACTGGCCTGACCGCCATCGTCCTCATCCTGTGGCCGAGCTGGATCGTCGGCTTGCGGGCCGAGGAGTGGCGCATGCCATGGCAGACGTCGCCCTGGCGTCCCGTCCTGGTCGATGGCCTGGGCAATGTCAGCGCGCCTATCCAGAACGGTTTCCTGCTGCTCGCCGTCACCTTGCTGCTGGCCCTTGCCCTGATCATCGCCTGCCTTGACATCATCACCGCGCCGGCCAGCGAGACGGTTGCCCCGATCCTTGCCAACCCGCCGCAAGCAACAAACGTGACCAGCGAGCCCGCAGTGCCCGTCGACGCCACCGGCAACGATGCCGCCGTGCTGGCCGAGATCGCCAGGATCGTCGCCCTGCTGCGCTCGTATCTCGAGGTCAACGGGCTTTACGATACGGCGCTTGCCAAGGCCAGTGCCCAGCTTCCCGGCGCCGCGCGCCCCGACCAGATCCGGGTGATCGTCTCCTACCTGATGGTCGAGAACGACAACATGCGCAACCGCACCCGCGATCTGCAGGCCAGCCTCGAGCAGTCGCGCCGCCAGATCGAGAACCTCAAATCCAATCTCGCCGTGGCCAAGGCGGAAGGCATCAGCGATGCCCTCACCAGTTTGCGCAACCGCCGCGGCTTCGATCTGGTGCTCGCCGCCGAGGCCGCCAATGCCCGCAGCGCCGCCCAGTCCCTGAGCCTGGTCATGGCCGACATCGATCACTTCAAGACGGTGAACGACCGGCTCGGTCATCAGACCGGCGACGAGGTATTGCGCTGGTTTGCAGCACTCCTCTCGGCCAACATGAAGGGCCGCGATACGGTGGCCCGCTACGGCGGCGAGGAGTTCGGCATTATCCTGCCGCAAACCAGTTTCGAAAATGCCGTGAGCCTCGCCGGCCAGATCCGCGCCCAGCTCGAGACCAATGCCTGGACCTCCGCCGCCAATCCCAAGCAGTCGCTGAACATCACCGCCTCCTTCGGCGTCGCATCGTTGCGTTCCGGCGAAACCACCGACTCGCTTTTACGCCGCACCGACGCCAAGCTCTACGAGGCCAAGCAGGCCGGCCGCAACAAGGTAGCGTCATAGGTGCCGATAGGCGGGGATGCGTTTGAAAAGCCAAGTCAGAGGATCGGCGGTCCAGGCCGCTGACAGATATTCCACATGGTCCTCGACCTCAGGCGTTTCGGCGAAATAAATGCCGCCGGCCGAAAGCTCCTCTGGCAGCCTGCGGGCGAAATCGATGCCGCGCGCTTCCAGCATCTCCTGCAGTTCGACATTCCACTCGCGGCTCGCTTTCGAATAGGCGCTGAACAGGAAGGCGCGATGGCGCCGCGCCACCGCCCAGTCGGCGAATTTCTCGATATCGCCATAGAGCCCATCGAGCAGCACGACGCCGGCGATGCGACGGGTGGCGCCGCCTTGCTTGAGACACCAGGCGGCCGGGGAATAACCGCCCGAATAGGCCACCAGGACGATCGGCAGCCGGTTGAAGTCGGCGGCCGTCGCTCCCTGCCCATGGAGTCTCGCCAGATGCTTTCCGGCTTCTGCCAGCCAGGACGCGAAGTATTCCGCCCGCCAGAAGTTGCCGGGGCTCGAATCGCGCGCGTCGACGGCGAATTGCGGCGCCGCCAGTACCGCGTTGAGGCCCGATTGCGCCAACTGCCCCGGCACGTTCTGGCGCCCGATGACGTCACGCTCGAGGGTCGCTTCGTTGCCATGGAAAAACACCACCAGCGCCGCCGGCCGCGCCAGATCGAAGCCCGGCGGCAGAGCGAAGAGTGCCCGCCGATCGCTGTAGGTTTCGTCCTCCCAGCGAACTCCGCCGCGCGGCGACTTGTGGCCGATCCGCTTGCCGTCACGCACGTTGATGAACGGCTCGCCGGTTTCCGGATTGTCACCATGAAAAGGAAAGGGCGAGACCGTCATCGCCTCGAGAGCGGCGATCGCGGCGGCAAGTGGCGCGAAGCGCTGGCGCGATTGCGACGGTGTGGCCGACAACATTGCTACTCCGGCGGCGAGCATCAGTTTCAGAACATCGCGGCGCATCGGGCCGAGGCTCCGGTGATTCAGCCAGGCGCCCGTGATACCGCAAAGAAGCAGGGCAGCGCCAGAAGATAGGCGGCGGCACTCACCTGCAGCACGCTCGCCAGCCCGAAGGAGGTGGCCAGCACCGGCACGGCGGCAGCCCCGATGACCGAAGCGGAGCCGTTGATGCCCCAGGCCCACAGGAACATCGGCTCCTTGCCGAGGCGGGCGAGCGTCGTCATCGCCGTCGGCATGGGAAAGCCCATGAGGAATGCCACCGGCGCCACCAGGGCGACGCTCAGCGCCAGTCGCGCGGCGTAGGAAAACCCGCCGATCCAGTCGAGGACAGCGTCGCCGAACAGGCTCCCCGCCAGCAGCAGCAGTGAAATGGCAATCAGCACCTTGGGCAGCGAGGCTCGCGCCGTCGGCAGGATGCGTTCCGACACCAGGCTGCCGAGCCCCGAGAACACCAGGATGCCGGACAAGAGGATCGACGCCGACACGGTGGGATTGGCCAGGGCTAGAACGAATTTGGCGATGAGCCCCACCTCGGTCATGATATAGCCGAGCCCAAGGCAGGCGAAATAGACCATGGTGCCGGCCTTGCCGGGGGTGCGCGAGAAGATGCTGCGCCAGCCAAAGATCGCCGGGATGGCGATCAGCGTCACCGACAGGCCGGCGGCGATGCCAAGCGTCGCCCACAACAGCAGATAGCCCCAGTCGTCCTGGAAGAGTTCCAGCCGGTCGGTGATGCGGGTGAGATCGGCGGGCTTCACGTAGGCGGCGAAATAGGGCCGGTCGTTGCTCAGGGGCGCAATGTTGAAGACATAGCGCCGGGCGATGTCGTCGAATCTGCCGTCGATCAGCGCACGCCAGACCAGCCGCTCGAGCGAGGTGGCGGGCAGCACCTGTGGGGCATTGTCGTCATTGGGCGGCGCCAGCACCTCGCCGCTCCCCGCATCGGCATCGGCACCTCCGTTGCCGAAAATCTGCGCGTCATACTCGGCAAGCAGCTTGGTCGTAAGGCTCGCATCGAAGGCGAGCCCTGGACGATAGACCTCGTCGAAGGACAGCGACTTGGTGAAGTCCGTCAGCTTGTTCACCTCTTCGCCAGAGAAGCCGCCGCGCTTGTAGAGTACCGTGGTGGTCGAAAGATAGCTCGATACCGCATAGAAGGATTGGGCCGGATCGCCCTGCCCCACGGCACGCGCCGCCTCCGCCATGGTGGCATAGAGCTTGAGTATCGATTTCGGCGGGTCTTCCTTGTTCCACAGGGTGACCGACAAGATGCCGCCGTCCTTGAGGGACCCCATGTAGGTGGCCATGGCCTCGCGGGTGAAGCCGTATTTTTCGGTGATGGCGAAACCACCGGGAGAGGAAAGCCCGGTCCCGTCGCCGAGGCTCAGATCGATCACATCGAAGCGGCGGCCGGCGGTCTTGAGCCATAGCCGCCCTTCCTGTCCGATCACTTCGAGCTTGGGGTTGTGCAGAAGATCGCCGGTGAAATCCGCAACCGCCCGGCCTTCGAAGGCCTTCAACACCTCGGGATTTGCTTCCGCCGCCGTCACCTGGGCCGCGCCGGCGCGCAAGGCAACCGCCACCGGAATGCCGCCCGCCAGCTGCGCCACGAAGGTGTCGGGTGCGGTCTTCAGCACGTAGGGATAATACATCGGTAGATAGCGGAAATAGGCAGTCTGGCTGTCCGGCAGATTGCGGATGATGCCGGTCGGCCCCTCGCCGTCATTGTACATGGCAAGATAGGCGTTGGCCGGCTCCTCCGGCAGATTGAAGGCGGCGTTGTCGGACAGCCCCGGCGCGAAATGAAGGTATGAACTCGAATAGATTTCCAGATCGCCGAAAGGCGAGATCGAACGATAGACCCGTGCCTGGTCGGGAAACTTGCGGGCATAGGCGACACCCTTGTAATCGGATACCGACAGCGTGGTGAGACCCAGCGACGGAGCCGCGACATGCGCGGCAAAAGCCAGTGCCGCCATCAGGCCGAATCCGATCAACTGTCGCGGCGTCCCCATGGCGCGGAACCATAGAAGCCCGCCTAGCGCCCACAGCACCAGCGGCCCGAGGATGAGATCGGAAGGCTCAAGCCCATACATGGCGCCGAGCATGGCAAGGCCCGAAAGCCCCGAGCCGGCGAGGTCGGCGAAGTAGACCCTTGCAAAAAACTCGCGCGCCCTGAGGAACACCGAACCGAGAAAGAAGGCGCCCGATAGAAACGGCAAGAAATACAGCAGAAAATTGGCGGCGAGCCGCCATTTCTGGGCCGGATCCGAAATCAGGAAAATGGCGTTGAACGGAACCTGCTGGGCGGCAAGATTGCTAGCCACCGCAAGAGGTCCGAACAGCATGAGGCTCGTCGCCGCCGTCTGCCGCCAGCGCTTCTCGAAGAACCAGGTGCCAAGGCACATCACCGCACTGGCCAGTCCGAAACCGAACATCGCGAGGCTGACCACCAGCGAGCCGAAATGCACCCAGCTCCCGACTGCGAAGACCCGCATCACCGCGATCTGCAGGGCGATGACCGAGCCCGCGACGAGGCCGACCGGAAGATAGGCGGACGGGCCCAGCCCTTCGGCTCTAGGCGCCATTGTGCGTGCCCTTGATGACATCACCTTCCAGCTTGGTGAATGGCACGAAGGGAACGATGCGGCCGTTGTAGATGTCGGAGCGGGCAACCGTGAAGGTACCGTCGGGGTTCTGCTGCTTGACCACCTTCAGCACATGCTGGGCACCGGGCGGCCCCACCGGGATTACCATGATGCCGCCGGGCTTCAGCTGTTGCAGGAGCGGCGGCGGAATGTGGTCGATGCCGCAGGTGACGATGATCCGGTCGAAGGGGGCGGCTTCCTCCCAGCCGTAATAGCCGTCGGCGTTGCGGGTATTGATCGCCTTGAACTCGGTATAGCCTTCGCCGATCAATCCGTCGTAGACGGCGCGGGTGCGCTCGGCGAGCTTCTTGATGATTTCGATCGTATAGACCTGATCGGTGAGATGGGAGAGATAGGCCGACTGGTAGCCCGAACCGGTTCCGATCTCGAGAACCCGGAAGCCCTTGCTCACATCGATGTTGGTGGTCATGCGGCCGACCAGGTGCGGACCGGAAATTGTGACGCCGAATCCGATGTCGAGGAAGGCGTTGTCATAGGCTCGCGGCAGGTTCGCGCGGGTGACGAAGCGCTCGCGCGGCGTCATCAGGAAGGCCCGCTTGTTGGCATCGTTGACCACGTCCCGGTTGGCGACCAGCACCTGAAAGCGGGCCCAGCGCTTGGCCAGAAAATCGGCATCCTCGCCGCGATTCTCGACCATCCAGGTGACGAAGGCCTCGCCCTTGTCCACGGGCGGTGCCATATCGAAGTCAAAGGCCTTGGGTACGCTTGCCAGCGCCGGCCGGGCTAAAAGGCCCGCCGCCGTGGCAACTCCCAGCCCCGTCACAAACGCGCGGCGGTCGAGGGCCATGTTACACTCGCGTAAAGTTGGTTCCGAATCGCCCGGACAGTGGGGGAATTCGCCGAAGAGTTCAAATGACAACATGCTAAGCTTCGATGGATTCGCCAGGGGGAACCCATGCAGCAACTGGAATGCCAGCGCATGTTCGTGGCGGTGCTCGAAACCGGCAGCTTCGCCCGGGCGGCCGCGCGGCTTGGCACCAGCCCGGGCCAGGCTTCGAAGCTGGTCTCCCGGCTCGAGGCCGATCTCGGTGTCAGGCTGCTCAACCGCACCACCAGGGCCCTTGCCGCCACCGAGGTCGGCATGGCCTATTTCGGGCCCATCCGGAGCCTGATCGAGGACTATGACAATCTCACCCGGACGGTCAAAAGCCGGTCCGGGGCGGCTCGGGGACGCTTGCGTCTCACCGCGCCCATGTCCTTTGGCACCGTACAGCTGGTTCCCGCACTCCTCGATTTCGCCACCCAGTACCAAGAAATTGATCTTGACGTAAACTTCACAGATCGCGTCACAAACTTGGTTGACGAAGGCTTTGACGCCGCCGTGCGCATCGGCAATCCCGCCGACACTAGCCTGATTGCCCGCAAGATTTGCGATGCCCGGGTGGCAATCGCCGCTTCGCCCGCCTATCTCGAAGCCCGTGGCGAACCGGCGACCCCCGCCGACCTCGCTGGCCACGCTTGCATTTTCGACAGCAATTTCCGCGATAACCAGTGGCGCTTTCGCGATCCCGGGAGCGGCGAGGTAGTGCTGATCGACATCCAGGGCCGCCTGCGTTTCTCCAACGCCGATGCCTGTATCACCGCTGCCGAAGGAGGCCTCGGCATCACCCGGGTACCGAGCTTCATGGCCGGTCCCCGCTTCAAGGCCGGAGCGCTCAAGCCGCTTCTTCGCGATTTCGAGGACCAGCCCAGCGGTTTTGGCGTCCATATCCTCTATCCGCCCGGCCGCCATCTTGCCATCAAGGTCCGGGTGCTGGTCGATTTTCTCGCCGCCCGCTTCCGTGGCGAACCCGACTGGGACCAGGGCTGGTGATAATTTCCAAATTAGAAATAGATATAGGCCGAACGGCGATATTATCATTTCCATGGAATGATCGCATATGCGGTCACGGGCGCAGTTGAAGCGTCCTCAACCCGGAGATCATCCCATGAACGTTTCCATTCTCGGCACCGGCAACATGGCCAAGGGCCTCGCCGCTGTCCTTTCCAAGTCGGGCTTTGCCGTCACCCTCGGCTCGCGCGATGCTGCAAAGGCCCGGGAAACCGCGGCTACCCTCGGCGCCACGGTTTCGGGCGCCTCGTTGAAGGATGCCGCCGCCAAGTCCGACGTCGTCATCCTCGCCGTGCCCTTCGCCGCCGCCGCCGAAACCATTGCCGCCGCCGGCGGCCTTGCCGGCAAGGTGCTGGTCGACATCACCAACCCGCTGACCGCCGACTACATGGGCCTGACCATCGGCCATTCGACCAGCGCGGCGGAAGAGATTCGGAAGCTCGCGCCGAAAGCCAAGGTCGTGAAGGCTTTCAACACGGTGTTTGCCTCGGTGCTTTCGGCCGGCGGCAAGGTCGGCGCCACGCCGGCCACTGTCTTCATCGCCGGCGACGACGAAACCGCCAACCAGGCCGTCGCTGAGCTTGCCGCCAAGGCCGGCTTCAACACCCTGCAGGCGGGCGGCCTCAAGCAGGCGCGCTATCTCGAGCCCCTCGCCGGCCTCAACATTGTGCTGGGCTATGGCAAGGGCCATGGTACGGACATCGCCCCGGCCTGGCTGTTCGCCGCCTGACCGAAAGCAAGAACCAGGAGCCTCCCCATGACCGCCGCTGTCCTCGACCGTGACACGAAGAGCCTCTCGCGCTCGGCGCCGTTGCGCATCGGCTCGGTGAGCCTCACGGTGCGCGACCTGGCGAAGGTCGCGGCTTTCTACCGGGAGGCCCTGGGTCTGGCCCAGATCGCCGCTTCCGAAACTTCCGCTCAACTCGGCGTCGGCGACGAGGTGCTCCTCCACCTCATCGCCGATCCGGCGGCAAGGCCGGGCTCGCGCCGCGAGGCGGGCCTGTTCCACACCGCCTTCCTCCTGCCCTCGCGCGCCGATCTCGGCCGCTGGCTGGCGCATACGGCACGAACGGGTCTGGCCCTCCTCGGCGCCTCCGATCACATCGTCAGCGAGGCGGTCTATCTGAACGACCCGGAGGACAACGGCATCGAAGTCTATGCCGACCGCGCCATAGCCGAATGGCGGCGCAGCGATGGCATGATTGAGATGAGCACCGCGCCGCTCGATCTCGACTCGCTCGTCGCTGCTGGTGACGGCAAGGCCTGGACCGGCATGCCGGCGGCAAGCTTCATCGGCCATGTCCATCTGCAAGTCGGCGACCTCGCCGAGGCCGAGCGCTTCTACGCCGGTCTCTTCGGCTTCGACGTCACCTACCGGGTGCCCGGCGCCACCTTCTACTCGAGCGGCGGCTATCATCACCACCTCGCCACCAACGTCTGGTCGAGCCGCGGCGCAGGTATCCGCCAAGAACCCGTCACCGGCCTCCGCGCTGTCGAACTGGTGGCGGCCTCGCCGGCGATCCGCGACCGGCTCGGCGCCGCCGAAATCCGCGATCCCTGGGGCACGGCCATCGGCCTTTCACTGGCCTGACGCGGCGCGCCGTTTTCCGCTATCATGGCACCCGCCACAGCCGGGAAGGACTCCCATGAAAATCACCATCACCGTCGACTGCACGCCGGAGGAGGCCCGCACCTTCATGGGCCTCCCTGATCTCGCAGCACTCCAACAGCCGGTACTGCAGGCCATGCAGGAGCAATTGCGCCAACAGATGTCGTCCGATCCGGAAACTGCCATGAAGGCCTGGTTCGGCCCCGGCCTGCAAAACCTCACCGACATGCAGAAGGCTTACTGGCAGCAGTTCTTCAAATCTTCGGCGCCGGCTTCGGAATGAATTTCCCGATTTTGCCGTCCGCCGACCGGGCGCCGCCCATTGCGAAAATTTAATACCTGAACGATGTGCCGGGCTTCATTTCCGCGACGGTTGGCGAATAAATCACGGATGCCGAGAGGGCTGCGGCAGTTGCCGCAGCCCGGTTTGCGGATTTGTGTCAGAGTGTCGTCGTGAAGAAGCGCTTGATCGTCCTAGCAGTCATCCTGGTCGCCGGCGGAAGCGCCGTGGCCCTGCGGCCCCAGTGGTTCGACTTTGCCAGGCCCTATGTGCCGGCCCAGCTGCAGTCCTGGCTGGTACCGGCCGCCGGCGACAACAAACCGGCGGGCGGCAAATCGGGCGGCCGCGATCAGGCGGCCGGCCCCATCGCCGTCACGGTTGCCACCGCAACCGCCGCGAGCCTGCCGGTGGTCGAACGAACTTACGGCGTGCTGCAGTCGCCGGCGGTAGTCGCAATCGGCACCCGCATCTCGAGCCAGGTCACCGTTATACACGTACGCGACGGCCAGGACGTGAAGGCGGGCGATCTTCTCGTCAGCCTCGACGACCGGATGCCGCGAGCCCAGCTCGCAAAAGACAAGGCAACGCTGCTCAAGGACCAAGCTCTGGCGCTGAGTGCCGCCGCCGACATGCAGCGCGCCAAGAGCCTCGCCGAAAAGCAAGCCGGCAGCCAGCAGGCCTATGACCAGGCCCTCGCCGCCCAGAAGGCGGCGGACGCCACCGTCGCCGCCGACCGGGCCACCATCGATTCCGATCTCCTGCAGATCGACTTCACCCGCATCGTGGCCCCGATCGATGGCCGCCTCGGCGCCGTCGCCATTTCGGTCGGCGATCTCGTCACCACCGGCGCATCGGCGAACCTGTTCACGATTACCGAGATGACGCCGCTCAAGGTTTCCTTCCGTCTGCCCGAAACGGTCCTCGCCGCCATCCGCAGCGACATGGCGACCGGGACCACGGTTGCGGTGCGGGTGCTGCGCGCCGGCACGACCGAGGTTAGGGGTTCGGGCAACCTCGACTTCATCGATTCCGGCATCGACCCCGCTTCCGGCACCATCGCCATGAGCGCCACCCTCCCCAACGCCGGGCTTGCCCTGTGGCCGGGCGAACATGTCGACGTGGAAGTCGACCGCGGCACCCTGACACCCGCTGCCGTGGTGCCCACGGTCGCCGTCCAGCCGGGCCAGAACGGCAGCTTCGTTTGGCTAATCAAGAGCGACGATACGGTCGAGGTGCGTGCCGTGACGGTGGCCCGCAGTGACGCTGGCCGGTCCGCGATAGCTTCCGGCCTGGCCCCCGGCGACCGCGTCGTGGTCGAGGGCCAGCTGCGGCTCAAGCCCGGCGCCACGGTGAAGCCGGTGGCCGCCGCCGGCACCGCGGAGGGCGAGAACCTCGCCGAGCAGTCGGCCAATAAGCCGGTAGCCAGCCCGTGAACATTTCCGAGTTTTGCATAAGGCGGCCGGTCGCCACAATACTGATGTCGCTGGCAGTATTGCTCGGCGGCGTCTTCGCCTACCTGGAATTGCCGGTGGCGGCGCTGCCGCGGGCCGAGTTTCCGGTAATCAACGTGTCCGCCTCGCTGCCCGGGGCCTCTCCCGAGACCATGGCATCCTCGGTGGCCACGCCGCTCATTAAGCAATTCTCCACCATCGCCGGCATCGACAGCATCTCGACCTCCAACTCGCTGGGTTCGACCTCGATCGCCATCCAGTTCGTGCTCGACCGCAACATCGACGCCGCCGCCCAGGACGTACAGGCGGCGATCGCCCGGGCCCAGCGGGCGCTCCCCGCCGACATGACCTCGCCGCCAAGCTACCGCAAGGTGAATCCGGCCGACGCCCCGATCCTATTGCTCGCCCTCAAGAGCGATACCGTCCCTTTGACCGATCTCGACGCCTTCGCCGGACAGGTGATCAGCCCGACGCTGTCGACGCTCGACGGCGTCGCCCAAGTGCTGATCTTCGGTAGCCAGCAACATGCGGTGCGCATCGAGATCGATCCCTCGGCGCTGGCGATGCGCGGCATCTCGTCCGGCCAGTTGCAGTCGGCCATCGCCGCCGTCAACAGCAATACGCCGCTCGGCACCTTGCAGAGCGCTCGCCAGCAACTCACTATCGTCGCCGACACCCAGCTCGACCGCGCCGCCGATTTCGCCAAACTCGTCATCGCCCAGCGCAACGGCAATCCGGTGCGCCTCGGCGACGTCACCCGGGTCATCGACAGTGTCGCCAACGTGCGGAACAACAGCTGGTATGACGGCACCCGCGCCATCATTCTGGCGATCCAGCGCCAGCCCGACGCCAACACCGTCGCCGTCGTCGACCGCGTCAAGGCCATGCTGCCGCAATTCCGGCAGCAGCTTCCCGCCGCCGCCAGCCTCGAATTGCTCAACGACCGCTCCGCCTCGGTGCGCGCCGCCGTGGCCGATGTCGAGACGACCCTCGGCCTCACTATCGTCCTCGTCACCCTGGTCATCTTCCTCTTCGTGCGCCGGCTGTGGGCGACGCTCATTCCCACCGTCGCCGTGCCGGTATCGCTCATCGGCACCCTCGGCGTCATGTATCTGCTCGGCTTCTCCATCGACAATGTATCGCTGATGGGCCTCACCCTGTCGGTGGGCCTGGTCGTCGACGACGCCATCGTCATGCTTGAGAACATCGTCCGCCACATGGAGGAGGACGGCACATCTGCCTTTGAAGCCGCCCTGAAGGGCTCGCGCGAGATCGGCTTCACCATCTTGTCGATTTCGCTGTCGCTGGTCGCGGTGTTTATCCCGGTGCTGCTGATGGGCGGCGTCATCGGCCGCATCTTCAACGAGTTCGCCGTGGTGGTGACGGTTTCGATCCTGATCTCCATGTTCGTCTCGCTGACGCTTACGCCGATGATGGCCTCGCGGATTCTCTCCGAAGCCGACGAGGCTGGCCACAATCCGCACCTGCTCGGCCGCATTCTCGAAGGCGGCTTCAATCTGCTGCTGCGGGGCTATGCCGGCCTTCTCGGCCTCTGCCTCCGCCACCGCTTCGTCATTCTCCTGGTATTTCTCGCCAGTATCTACGCCACCGTGCATCTGTTCCAGACCATCCCCAAGGGCTTCTTCCCGCAGGAGGATATCGGCCAGCTGCAGGTGACGACCCAGGCCCGCCAGGACATCTCCTTCGACGCCATGAAGGCCCTGCAGAAGCAGGCCGAGGCGGTCTTCCGCCGATCGCCCTTCGTCGCCCATGTCGCCAGCAACGTTGGCGGCGGCAACGACGGCGCCATGAACGGCGGGCGCCTGTTCGTCGAGTTGAAACCGAAGACCCGGCGTCCGCCGATGTCCGTGGTCATTTCGACGTTGCGCAAGGAACTTTCGCAGATTCCCGGCATCACCGCCTTTATGACGCCGACTCAGAACCTGTCGGTCGGGGCCCACAGTTCCGCCAGCCAGTACCAATTGGTGGTCCAGGGCCTCGACCAGACTTCGATGAACGGCTTTGCCCAGAGGCTCGCCGACGCCATGTCGGCCGACCCCGGCCATTTCCTCGACGTGACCACCGACCTGCAGAACAGCGCCTTGCAGGCCCGTATTGTCATCGACCGCGGCAAGGCCGCCGCCCTCGGCATCGGCAACGACGTGCTGCGCTCCACTCTCTATGGCGGGTTCGGCTCCCAGCAGGTCGCCACCATCTACACTGCCGCCGACAGCTACGAGGTAATCATGGAGCTCGATCCGCGGATCGACTGGACCCCGGCGAGGCTGGCAGCCACCGACGTCGCCACCACCTCGGGCACGCTGGTGCCGCTCGGCGCCTTCGCCCGCGTCGACACCGCGGCCGGCCAGCTTACCGTCAACCAGCTGGGCCAGCTGCCGGCCGTCACCGTCTCCTATAATCTGCCGGACGGCGTCTCCCTCGGCGACAGCATCGCCGCCATCGACAAGATCAAAACCGATCTCGGCGTGCCGCCCGGCATTTCCACCGGCTTCGCCGGCACCGCCAAGACATTCCAGGATTCGCTCGCCAACCAGGGCCTGCTCATCCTCGGCGCCATCCTGACCATCTACATCGTGCTCGGCATTCTCTACGAAAGCTTCATCCATCCGCTGACCATCTTGTCGGGCCTGCCGGCGGCGGCGGCGGGGGCGCTGGCGACGCTCAGCCTGTTCGGTTACGACCTGTCGCTGATCGCCGTCATCGGTCTGCTGATGCTGATCGGCATCGTCAAGAAGAACGCCATCATGATGATCGACGTGGCCCTGACCCTGCAGCGCTCGGGCCTCAGTCCGCTCGAGGCGATCAACCGGGCCTGCCTCTTGCGCTTCCGGCCGATCATGATGACGACCCTCGCCGCCCTGATGGCTACCCTGCCGATTGCGCTCGGCGCCGGTGCCAGCGCCGAGCTGCGCCAGCCCCTGGGAGTCGCCGTGGTCGGCGGCCTCGTCGTTTCGCAGACCCTGACACTGTTCGTGACCCCGGTACTCTATCTCTACATGGAGCGCCTGGCCGGGCTGTTCCGCCGGCCGACGAAAGCGGGACGGAGTTTCCCCCGTCCCGCGCCATGAATTGCGGATAGGTTACTTGCCGATGCAAGTTGCGACGTTCTCCGGCGTGCAGACGTCGAGACCGGTATAGGTCGGATCGGCCGGCGCCGGCTTGCCCTGCTTCATGTCCCAAAGGGCCATCATGGTCTTGTAGCCCATTTCGAAAGGCCGCTGGCCGACCTGGCCGAGCGACAGACCTTCCTTCATCTGGTCGATCTGCACCGGCAGGGTGTCGGCCACCACCAGGGCAAGCGCCTTGGACGCGATCTTGTCCTTGAACGGCGCCACCGCCGCCCGGTTGGCATCCGGCACGAACTGCGGGAAGCCGCCGGTCGGGATGAAGGCGTCGAGGTTCGGGTTCTTGCCCATGATGTCCTGGAACTGCTGCACCGATAACGGGAAGTCGTCATTGGTATACAGCGGGCAGCCGTCGATTTCGGTCCAGCCGTTCTGGCCGGTCAGGCGGTCGCCAGGCGAGGCGGCCGACTTGACGCCCGCGAGCGTGTCGCGGATGCCCTGCATGCGCTCGTTGTGGTTGGCGGCTGCCGCACCACCCGACTGGATGCAGACGGTGCCGCCCTTCGGTTTGATCTTCATCGCCAGCTTGGCGAGGTTCGCGCCGATCTCGTAGTTGTGCGTGCCGATATAGGCGACGCGCAGATCCTTGTTCTCGGGCAGCAGATCCGAGTCCCAGGTGAGAACCGGAATCCCTGCATCCTTCGCCGCCTGCGCGGCAACCACCATGGCCGCCGCGTTGGACGGCGAAACCGCGATGCCGTCGACCTTCTTGGCCACCAGGTCCTGCACGATGGCAACCTCTTCGTCGCCGCCGCCGTGTTCACCCGGTCCGATATACATGCATTCGAAGGCGCCCTTCGACTCCGCTTCCGCCTTCTTGCAGCCGTCGCGGGCCTGGTCGAAGAACGGGTTGTTCATGTTCTTGGGAACCAGCGCAAAGACGAATTTCGCCTGGGCGCCGGAAACGGCCACGGTCATGGCGCCGAGGGCCACAGCCGCGGTCAGTAATAGCTTCCTCATTTTGTCTTCCTCCTCGTTGACCTTCACTGATTGTCCGCAGTGAATTCGGATCTAGCGATGCTTCTTGGGAAATACCCATTCCAGCGTCGCGGCGACAATCGACTTGCCGCCGGTCTGCATGCCGAGAAGCACGGCGAGAATGATGAAGGCGCCGACGAATGCGCCCTGCCAGTTCGAATCGATGCCGGCCATCAGCAGGGCGTTACGGATCACCTCGAGCAGGGCCGAGCCGATTACCGCGCCGAAAGCGGTGCCGGCACCGCCCATCAGATTGGCCCCGCCGATGACGGTGGCCGCAATGACCCGCAACTCGTAGCCCTGACCCATGGCGTTGATTGCCGACCCGGAATAGCCCAGCAGCAACAGCGAGGCGATGGACGCGGTGAAGGCCGAGAACACATAGGCCTGGAACTTGATGCGGTCGACCGGCACGCCGGTCAATCTTGCCGCCTGTTCGTTGCCGCCGATGGCGAACAGATGCCGGGCCCAGGCGGAGAAAATGAAGACCGCGCCGACCACCAGGGCCAGCAGCACCATGACCCAGAAATGCGAGGAGAATTCCGGCATCCACGCCGGCGCCCAGCCGGCCGGCGCCCGGATCGGCCATTTCGCCTGGCCGATCGCCTTGACGATCGGTGCGTCGGGCCCGAACTTGTAGAGCATCTGGTTGGCCGAGAACACGACGGCGAGCGAGCGGGCGATCGACAGCATGCCGAGCGTCACCACGAAGGGCGGCATGCCGACATAGGCGACGAAATAACCGTTGGCCGCGCCGCACATGAGACCGGCGACCAGTCCCATGAAGAAAGCCACGTACCAGTGGTACTGCCAGGTCAGGAACAGACCGGCGACGATGGCGACGAGCCCCATCACCGAGCCCACCGACAAGTCGATGCCGCCGGTGATGATCACCACCGTCATGCCCAGCGCCATGATGCCGAAGGGCCCGAAGTTGCGGGTGACGTTGGTGACGTTTTCGGCGGTTCCAAACGTCGGTTCGCGGATCGTCATGACGATGATCAGGCCGACCAGGGCGACGGCCACCCAGAAAGCCTGGCTGGCGAACAGCCGCTGCCGGATCGTCAGTTCGGCGATCATCACCACGTCGCTGATCGTGGCGTGGCCGGCTGCGGCCGTCTTGTCAGCGCTAGGCGGCACGGATCGCTCCCGTAATGAGGCCGGTGATTTCCTCCGGCGAGGTATCGGCGGTTTTCTTGTCGGCGACCTTGGCGCCGCGCCGCATGACGATGATGCGGTCGGAGACGGCGAACACGTCGGGCATTCGGTGGCTGATCAGCATCACCGCCACGCCCTGGTGCTTGAGACGGCGGATCAGTTCCAGAACCTCCGCCACCTGCCTGACCGAGATGGCCGCCGTCGGCTCGTCCATCAGGACGACCTTGGCATTGGAGAGCCGGGTGCGGGCGATGGCCACTGCCTGGCGCTGGCCGCCCGACATCTTCTTCACCAGATCTTTCGGGCGCGTCTCCGACTTGAGTTCGCCGAACAGTTCGGCCGAGCGGTCGATCATCGCCTGCTTGTCGAGCACCAGAAAGGGCCAGAAGCCCTTCTTCTTCTCGCGCCCGAGAAACACGTTCTGCGCCGCCGTCAGATTGTCGGCCAGCGCCAGATCCTGATAGACGACCTCGATGCCCTTGGCCCGGGCCTCGACCGGCCGGTGAAAATGGCAGACCTCGCCGTCGACGACGATTTCGCCGTCGTTCGGCGGAAAATTTCCGGCGATGAGTTTGACCATGGTGGACTTGCCGGCGCCGTTGTCGCCCATCAGTCCCACCACCTCGCCGGGTTCGACCTCGAAACTGATATCGTTGACGGCCTGGATGGCGCCGAAATTCTTCGAGACGTTCCGGACTTCAAGCAACGCCACGCGTCGACCTCCCTTGCCGAGGTGGCTCTTCCAGACCACTCGCAGGCGCCGGAAGTTAGGCATGGCGACAGCATATTGGCAAGAGCATTTGCGCGTTGCGGCCGCAATTGCTCACAATGAGACTGAAAGTCCGCCGTCGACCGCCAGCACATGACCGTTGACATAGGACCCGGCGGCGGACGCGAGAAACACTACCGCCCCGCCAAGCTCGGCAGGATCGGCCCAGCGCCCCGCCGGGGTGCGTGCCTCGACCCATTTCGAGAAGGTCTCGTCCTTGAGCAGTGCCGTATTGAGTTCGGTGGCGAAGTAGCCGGGAGCAAGGGCGTTGACGGTTATGCCGTGGCGGCCGATCTCGGCGGCCATCGAGCGGGTGATACCATGCAGCCCGGCTTTCGCCGCCACATAGCCGTGGATCGTCGGCCGCCCGAGGATCGCCGCCACCGATCCGGTGTTGATGATGCGCCCGAACTTGCGCGGCAGCATCAGCTTCGCCGCATCGCGCGACATGCGGAAGCAGGCGGAAAGGTTGGTGGCGACGACGCGCTCGAAATCCGCATCCTCCCATTCGGTCAGCGGCCGCCGGTGCTGGATGCCGGCATTGTTGACCAGAATGTCGAGATGGCCGTGATGGCGCTCGATCTCTTCGAGCGCCAGCCGCGCTGCCGTGGAGTCGGTTACGTCGAAGGCCCGTGCCTCGCCGCCAATTTTCGCCGCGGCGACTTTGAGTGCGCCCTCGTCGCGGCCGTTGATGACAATGGTGGCGCCATGCTCGGCCAGCGCCTTGGCCATGGCAAAGCCCAGGCCCCGCGAGGCGCCGGTCACCAGCGCCACGCGGCCCTTCAGCGAAAACAGCTCGGACATGGCGTCTTTCCCTTCTTGTCGACTGCCCCAAGCTAGCCACGGACTACCGTCGCGTTCAAGGGTCGCTCCCCGTCATGTGGGCCCCGGCAGGGCCCATCCGGCGCATGCGCCGCACCTTCTCTCATTCGCTGCCGCGAACAGTCGTTTGTTCCCACGCCCGCGCCGCAGGCGTGGGAGAGGGTCCGCGAAGCGAGGGTGAGGGTCGGAGGGCGGGGTCAGGAAGATATTTCAGCACTGGTGCGAATATCTCTTGACACATATTCCTACTTATCGTAGTTTGTTCCTTGTCCGGCCCACGAGGGTCCTGCTCATGACGGTGAGCCTGGGGGGAGCGGACGGCAGGCCCGCGGGCTGGGG
>JACPNZ010000032.1 GCA_016185245.1 Hyphomicrobiales bacterium
CCACAGCCTCGCCAACCTCGAACACCACCACTTCAAGTACGGCCTGTTCCGGAACCCCGGCGACGTTCACGTCCACATGTTCGGCACCGCCACCCTGAGCTTCGCGGACGGGATCCGGGCCGAGGCGGGGGACGTGTTCGAGATCGAGGCCGCGCCCTTCGGACTTGCCCTCCGCAACACGCTTGTCCAGCATCCGCCCGCGGGGCGGCCGGTGACGGTTGCGGCGCTCTGAGTGGAACGAGGCGCTAGATCCTGTCCGATTTAGGTTGAGGCATATCCGGCATGGCGAAGGCAGTTCTGGCACTCGGATGGGGTGAAGGCGTCGAGCAAGGTTCCGACCCGGCGCCATGAGGCTTCGACGGTGCGCTCGTCTGCTTTCCGGAGCAGCGTCTTGAGCTTGGCGAAGACCATCTCGATGGGGTTCAGGTCCGGGCTGTAAGGGGGCAGGAACAAGAGATGCGCTCCGGCGTCGCGGATCAGCTGGCGGGCGGGCTTGCCTTTGTGGCTGCCGAGATTGTCGGCGATGACGATGTCGCCGGGGGCCAGCGTCGGAGCGAGGCATCGACTGACCCAGGCGGTGAAGGCGTCTCCGTTGAGCGGCCCGTCCAGGACGAAAGGCGCGACGATGCGGTCGTGGCGCAGCCCGGCGAGGAATGTCAGCGTCTTCCAGTGCCCGTGCGGGACATGGGCCGTGAGCCTCCTGCCCCTCGCGGCCCAGCCGCGGGTCCGGGTCATGTTGGTCTTGATCCCGTTCGCCTGCTCTCTCGAACCAGTGGCGTTCGCAGGCTCACCGTCGATGAAGATGAGACGTCTGGGATCGAGCCGGTGCTGGTGTGCCCGCCAGCGTGCCCGGAACCGCGTCACCTTCGGACGCATCTGCTCGCTGGCCATCAGGGTCTTTTTTTGACCGTCTGGCCCGCGCGCCTCACGAAGCGCCAGACCGTGTCATGCGCCACTTGCACGCCGCGCGATGCCAGTTCCGCCGTGAGCGACCGCATCGTCAGGTCCGGTTTCTCGGTCAGCCGCGCGAGCAGCCAGTCCCCGGCTTCGCCTGACAGAACCGGCTGGCGGTGGCCGCCGATCTTGCGCGGTACCTGCCCGTGCCCCGCGCGCTGCCGCTGACCGATCCGGACCGCCGACGCCGCCGAAACCCCGAACCGCTTCGCTGCCGCACGAACTGTTGCCCCTTCCTCCAACGCGGCCGCAACCCGCATCCGGAGGTCTATCGGAAGTGGTGCCGCCATGTTCCGCCCCATCATCTGGTGCACAGAGTGAATCACGAAACCGCATCACAGGGAATCCACATTCCGATTCAATCAGATGCGGACAGGCTCTACAACGCCGTCAAATCATCAACTATTGCGCAGCCAAGGGCTGGGACGTGGCGGCGGAGTTCGTCGAGCCCGGCAACACCGCTACCGATGATCGCCGTCCGGCGTTCCAAGCGATGATCGATGCGGCGCTGGTGAAGCCGCCAACCTTCACTTTCATCATCGTGCATTCCTTCTCGCGTTTCTTCCGCGACCAATTCCAGTTCGAGTTCTACGTCCGCAAGCTCGCCAAAAACGGCGTGCGGTTGATCTCGATCACGCAAGACCTTGGCTACGATCCGATGAGCGTGATGATGCGTCAGATCATGACGCTGTTCGACGAGTACCAGTCGAAGGAAAACGCCAAGCATACGCTACGAGCCAGGAAGGAGAATGCGCGTCAAGGAGTCTGGAACGGCGCGCTGCCGCCGATCGGCTATCGCATCGTCGCCGCTGAGCAGCGTGGCGCAAAGAACAAGAAGAAGCTGGAGATCGATCCGGTCCACGCCGACACGGTGCGCCTGATCTACAGGCCGGCGCTGA
>JACPNZ010000015.1 GCA_016185245.1 Hyphomicrobiales bacterium
CGAGCGCGGCGAAGCGCCCGACTGGCAGCGGCTCTATGAGCGGCGAGAGCACTGGCAATTTGGCATGGTGCCGAGCGGGGGATTGTTCCTGACCGCCGGTGCCGACGTCCAGAAGGACCGCATCGAAGTTTCGATCTGGGCTTGGGGGCGTGGGCTCACATCCTGGCTCATCGAGCATATCGTCATCGAAGGTGGGCCCGACAGTGCCGCGTCGTGGCAGGCGCTCACGGATCTTCTGGGGAAAACCTGGCCCCATGCCCATGGCGTGCGGCTCGGGCTCTCGAAGCTTGCGATCGACACGGGCTATGAAGCGCCAGCTGTCTATGGTTGGGCGCGCAAAGCGGGCTTTGCCCAGGTTGCTTCTGTCAAAGGTGTCGAGGGATTCAATCGCGCAGCGCCGGTCGCTGGTCCCACTCATGTTGATGCGACGGAGGGTGGGCGCAAGATCAAGCGTGGTGCGCGGCTGTGGACCGTGGCGGTTGCCACCTTCAAGGCCGAGACCTATCGGTTCCTCCGGCTGGTGCGACCTACGGATGAAGAGATTGTTGCGGATACCACATATCCTGCGGGCTACATTCACTTGTCAGAGGCTGCCGACGCCGAGTGGATGAAGCAGCTCGTGGCCGAGCAGCTGGTCACCGTGAAGACAAAGCGCGGCTTCCAGAAGCTCGAATGGCAGAAGCTCAGGGAACGCAATGAGGCGCTCGACTGCCGGGTCTATGCACGAGCCGCGGCGTGGATTGCTGGCGCCGATCGCTGGAGCGAAGAGAAGTGGCGTGATCTCGAAAAACAAGTTGGACCAGCGCGTCCCGATGATGAGAACGGAAGCCTCGAAGAGGCTGACGTCCGTTCCGAACTTTCCGGCGAAAGGCACTCACCGGAAGCCGTGGCGGGCCTCATTCGCCGGCCCCCAGTGCGACAAGGACGGCGCGTGTTCCGATCTAGCTACATGAGTTGAGTCATGACTCTCGACGAAATGACCGCCCAGCACGACGCGCTGCTCGCCGCCCGTTACCGCGGTGTCCGCACGGTGGAATATGATGGGAAGCGAGTGACCTATGCCACGGATGGAGAGATGTCGGCCGCCATCACCGATCTCGAACGGCGGATCGCTGGCGCGCAAGAAGGTGGACGCCGGCGCCGGATTCTTACCTCCGCCACGAAGGGACTGTGAGTGTTCACTTCACTGCAAGCTTTCCGGCGCCGGGTCGGGGCCTTCATCGGCGGCTTCGAGGCAGGGCTTGCCAACAGAAGGCTCAAGGGATTCCAGCCCAGCCGGGCGCATCTCAATACGCTGATCGCCGCGGCGGGACCCGACATCACGGCAAGAGCCCGCTGGCTCGTGCGCAACAATGGCTATGCCGCCAATGCGATTGAAAGCTGGGCCGGCAATGTGGTGGGCGCCGGGATCAAGCCGTCATCGCTCATTGCCGATGCAGAGCTCAAGGCGCGCGTGCAGAAACTTTGGCTTAACTGGACCGATGAAGCCGATGCTGAGGGCTTCACCGATTTCTATGGCCTCGAGCGGCGCGCGGCACGGGAAGTGTTCATCGCGGGCGAAGTGTTCTTCCGCTTCCGGCCACGGCGGCCGCAGGATGGATTGACCGTGCCCCTGCAGCTGCAAATGCTGCCTGCCGAGATGTTGCCGCTCAATCGCAACGAGTTGCTTCCCGGCGGCAATGTCATTCGCCAGGGGATCGAGTTCGACGCGATCGGACGCCGTGTGGCCTATCACTTCATGCGCAGGCATCCGGGCGACGTGACCGATCCCGGAGCTTCTGGCGAAACGGTGCGGCTGCCGGCCTCCGAGATCGTCCATGTCATCGATCCCGTCGATGCCGGACAATTGCGCGGCGTCTCGCGCTTCGCTGCGGGAATCGTGAAGCTGTTCCTGCTCGACCAGTATGACGACGCCGAGCTCGACCGCAAGAAGGTGGCGGCCATGCACGCACTCTTCATCACCACCCCGGCGCCGGCGGAACCCCTTGATGCCGTCGAGGGCCGTGACGAGAATGGTGAGCGCACCATGGATCTGCAGCCGGGCCAGATCACGCTGCTGGAGCCCGGCGAGGAGGTGCAGACCTCAACACCCGCCGACTCCGGCCAGACCTACGAACCATTCCAGTATCGGACACTGCTCCAGGTCTCGGCGGCACTGGGCGTTCCCTACGCCTACCTGTCGAACGATATGCTCAAGGCCAACTACTCGAACTCGCGTCTGGCGCTGCTCGAGTTCCGCCGCAGGATCGAGGCCTACCAGCATGCCGTGATGGTGTTCCAGCTCTGCCGCCAGGTGTGGGCGCGGTGGCTGGATACTGCAATGCTCGCTGGTGCGCTCGATCTTCCACATTACGACCGGCAGCGGCGCGACTATCTTGCCTGCACCTGGCTGCCGCCCAAATGGGACTGGGTGGACCCCCTCAAAGACGCCCGCGCCGAGATCGAGCAGATCGAGGCTGGCCTCAAGAGCCGCAGCCAGGCGCTGGCCGAGCGTGGTTATGACGCCGAGCAGGTCGATGCCGAGATCGCAGCTGACCGGGCGCGTGAGAAGTCGCTCGGCTTGAACTTCGGCAACATGGCGTCTGCGATGGGGGATGCAACTCTTGGCGAATTTAGGCCGTGAACCCATAAATCCATCGAGCAGATGGCTCACCAGAGTCCGCTATGCCTCGACAGCGTCCAAAATTTGCAGCGCAGCGAAATGACGCGATGGGCCAAGAGCGGGCGTCGCTGCGTTTAGGTTCGGACTTTACGCCATCGGGCCCGACGGGCGCGTATCGACCATCGCGGCCCGTGGTTGTCGTGAAGCTTATTCTTCCTTGTCAACGCGATGCAGAATCGCGCGGTAACGCTTGCAGACAGCGGGGTCCTCAAAGAAATCGACTTCATGATCAATGATCTCGTCGATGAGTTGTCCGGGCCAGTTTGCCTTAAGCTTTGCCAGGGTGTCTTGCGCTTGCTTGATTTCACCCAGCTCGGAATGGCAGACGGTGAGATGAACGAGCGACCATGGTGTTACAGTTTCCATTTTCGCATAGCAGGCCGTTGCCTCGCGATATCGTCCGGCCGTCGTCAGTATGATGCCACGAAAGTCCCCGTACCAGCCCACGGCAAACGGGTCACGGCGTTGGGCCTCGTCTATCTCACCAAGCGCCTCCTCCGGCCTGTTCGTGTAATTAAGCAGAAGAGCACGGATACTTAGAATGAATGGGTCGTTCGGGTTCAGTGCAACAGCACGGTCAAGACTGATTTCAGCCTGCCTGAATCGATGCAAGTACAAGAGAGCAAAGCCGGTGGCAAGATGTCCATAGGCTTCGTCGGGGTCAAGCTGCAATGCGGTTCTTGCCATCTCCAGTCCGGCATGCAGATGATCCGGATTGTCGTAGACCCAGTAGAACTTGATGGACTCGACAAAGCTGAGCATGGCGTGGGCAGCAGCAAACCGCGGATCGAGCTTGACCGCCTGGCGCAGAAAGGGTTCCGCTTCGCGCACCGTGTCGTAGACGGCTGCCAGTTGCAGCGCCCGCAGGTAAAAGTCATAGGCCGACATACTGTCGGTCGGGCGGGCCCTGGCGCGCGATGCAATCGCGGTTCTGGCCTGCCGGGCCAGGCGGGCTGAGATCATCTGGGTGATTTCGTCCTGGATGGCGAAAATGTCGTCGAGTTCGCGGTCGTAATGCTCGCCCCAGATATTGGCCGTTGAGGACGCGTCGATCAGCTGCACGGTGACCCGGACCCGGTTGCCGATCTTCCGCACGCTGCCTTCGACAACGTACTGGACGCCAAGCTTCTTCGCCACCTCGGCCACATCATTGGCCTTGCCGCGGAACTGGAAGGAGGAGTTCCGCGCAATGACCAGGAATTCCTTGAACTTGCCGAGCTCGGCGATGATGTCTTCGGTAATCCCGTCGCTGAAATAGCCCTGCTCCGGGTCGCCGCTCATGTTGTCGAGGGGAAGTACGGCGATGGACGGTCTGGGCGGCGCCGGAGCTTCTGCTGTAGCCACGAAGGGCTTGGGGCCAGAATATTTATAGCCACGACCATGCACGGTCACGATCATCCCGGCGGGCAGCAACTTTCGCAGCGCCGAAATGTGGACCTGCAGCGTGTTCTCCTCCACTACGAGTCCGGGCCAGACCACATCGAAGAGTTCGGTTTTGCCGATCACCTCGTCTGGCCTATCCAGCAACATGTCGAGGATGTCGAAGGATCGCGCCGAAAGCTCCACCGGCCCCTTGGGCCCCAGCAGCAGCCGTTCGGCGCGTTTCAGGCGATAGTTCCCAAACTCCAAGTCCATATGCCAAGAACCCGTCCCTCGGGGATAGGATAACCCAAGACGATCCTGAAGGCGACCCTCAGGAATGTTCAGGAACTTTCAGGCCTGAGCCAAGGACCTGAGTGGGAAGCGGTGTCATTCTCACGGTCACAGGAGGACACCATGTCCGACATCTCCACTATCGCCCCGATCACCATCCGCAGCCTTAACCTGCCACGGCTAAGTTTTCCGAGGCTCGGAATCGGCGCATCGCTTGCCGCCATATCCGGTTTGGTGGGCGATGCACTCAACATGGCCTACGTGGACCCCTACAACAGTCGCCGTCGCCCGCTGCAGATCGCCCCGGACGATGATCTCGAAGGTCGGGATCCCAATTGGTGAACTGTTCAAGACGCTTGTCGAGGGGTTCCGCGCAATGGACAACGCGCTAGATATTCGCTCAGTGACGAGATCAGACAAGGATCGGTTTGAAGCCGCCATGACGATGGCGTTCAGCGCCGATCCGGTGGCGCGCTGGGCCTGGCCTGACCCGCTTCAGTACATAAATACATTCATGCCACTGGTGACTCTCTTTGGCGGCAAGTCCTTTGACCACAGCTCCGCCTATGTCATTGGCGATTTTTCCGGCGTCGCACAGTGGTTGCCGCCGGGGGTTCAGCCAGACGATGGGCCGATTGGTGAACTCTTTGAGCAAAATATGTCTGAGCCGAAGCTTGGCGAATTGCTGTCCTTGTTTGAACAGATGGCCGGTTTTCATCCCCATGAAACCCACTGGTACATTCCTCTGATCGGGGTTGATCCGGCGTTTCAGGGACGCAGATACGGAACGGAATTGATGCGGCATGGGCTGGTTGCCTGCGATCGCGATCAACAGCCAGCCTACCTGGAAGCAACCAGTCCCGCCAACCGTCGTTTCTACGAGCGCCATGGTTTTCGGGTGTTGGGAGAAATTCGATCAGGCGATTCGCCACCGTTGTTCCCGATGCTGCGCGAACCTCGATAACCTGATCTCTCGCAAGCCTGTTGTCTTTGGGTGATGTCGAACAAATGACTGCCGCAGCCATCTTGACGTCGGCCAATGTCTGCGGTGGGCCAGCAGCGGAAGTATGTGCGCGGCCGAAGGGCGCACGCAATATCGTCCTGCCTCCTGCGCTTGTCTCAGCCGTCGACCAAACTCGTGCGAGTGCCTGTGAGCCGATTAGCTCTAAGATTCGACCAAGACTACCAAGGACTCCGGCACCACACCATCAAAGGCCATCGCATCAGCGGCTGCCTTGCTCTTCATCGTCGCCTTAAAGGCATCCATGTCCGGTACGTCCATCAGCACAGCAACCCGAGTCGGATTTTGTGGATCAACGAATGTTCGGATGTTGGTCACCCAAGTGGACCGAAAAGCTCTTCGCGCTTCGGTGAGGTGAGCCAGTGCTGCGCGCCTTTTGTAATGTTGTGGTGGCCGATAATTGTTGGCATAGCATCCTCCTTGTTGGGACGGTCGATGGCTGAAATCGCCACCTCGTACCGCGATCCATGCGAGCAAAGCCATGAAGCCCTGTTCTTGTTGGGCTGTCAAATGTCGCGCTGAAGTGACATTCAGAGAAGGGGGATTTCACCGGGCGTCGACCCAATGAAGATGATCGCCAAGGTCGTCACGTAGCGGCTGCGGCATGGCAAAGCCAGCCTACTGTCGGAGGCCCCTTGCCCTGCCAGATTTCGGGAGCCGGTGTTTAGGGTCGAGGATGACCGTAACAGACGCGACGCTGCTAATTTCCGCCCGTAGAGTGGAAATCGCCTTTGGGTCATTTGCGATCGGGTCGAGCCAGCAGCAAATCCGGCGTTGTCCGCCACACCGCCGAAAGCGGAAGTCCTTAGCGGAACACCACAGATCTTCGCAAGTTGATTGCAATGCCCGAGGCGTGATTCAAGTTCCGAAACGGAGTCTCGAATCATCCGCTACGAGCTCAGCGATTATGAATGGGCCGGCATCAAGCCGATGCTGCCGAAGTCAACGCGCTAGTGAGACTTCCTCCGCCGAAGCGGCAGGCTGATCGCAGTCAGGAATAGTATTCAGAAATGATCGACCTGCCGCATGTGACCTCCCGCGTGTTCGGGACGCCGCTGATGATGGCGCGCGCCAAACTCGAGGTGATTCTTGGGGCGTTGGCGCCGCGCTTCAGCGGTAGCGCATTGCAGGCGATCGAACACAAAGCCGACCCGGCGCCGCTTACCCCGGCCACGGCTGAGGGAATCGCGGTGATCCCGGTCGTCGGCACGCTGGTCGCCCGCTCGGGCTACCTCGATGCTGCCAGTGGTCTCCAGGCTTATGGAGAGATCGGCGAGACCATCGCGGCGGCGATGGATGATCCCACCGTGCGCGGTGTCATACTCGACATGGACTCGCCTGGCGGTGAGGTGGGAGGCCTATTCGACCTCGTCGACCGCATCCGGGCCATCAAGACTGCAAGTGGCAAGTCGCTGTGGGCCGTAGCAAATGAATCTGCGCTGTCGGCGGCCTATGCGATCGCGAGTACAGCTGACCGGCTCTATGTGACTCGCACCGCGGAAGTTGGCTCCGTCGGTGTCGTCGCGGTGCATGTCGATGAAACTGGTGCTGATGCCAAGGCTGGTCTCGCCTGGACTTTCGTCTTCGCGGGCGAGCGCAAGGTGGACGCCAATCCCCATGCTCCGCTCTCCGAGCAGGCCCGCGCCGCCATCCAGGCCGATATCGATCGCCTCTATGGGGAGTTCTGCACTCTGGTCGCCGCCAATCGCCGGATGAGCATCGAGGCGGTGCGAGCCACGGAAGCGGCGATCCTTCGGGGTGAGCTCGCGATCCGTGCCGGACTTGCCGATAAGCTTGGCACGCTCGATGCGGCCATTGCCGAGATGGCCACGGAGATCGACGGCGCCGCCGCATCGCCAAATCCAGCCATCGTTATCCCGAAACCGAGAAGGAGCCCTTCCATGGCAACGAATGATATCGAGCCTGTCCAGCCAAAACCGGCCGCACCAGAGCCTGAACCCGCGCCGCCGATCGTGTCCCCGGTTCTGGCAGAGCCGGCCGTGCCGTCGGCCATGCCGCGTCAACCCGATCCTGCCGACGCGCTCCGCGCCGAATATGCCGAGATCGCCGGCATCGCCGCCCAGGCGGTCCGGCTCGGCGTCGCGATCGATGCCGCGGACGCCATGCGCAAGGGGATCAAACCGGAAGCATTGCGCCGTTCCATCCTCGATGCCTTGGCAGCCCGTGCTGAAGCCAGCAGCGTCGTCGCGGTGGCGCCGGCAGCCACTGGCGAAAGCCCCATTGTCCGCCGCGCCAAGGAGCGGGCTGCCGCAGCTCGCACTTGATACACAAGGAGCATCAGACATGACGACACTCACCATGGCGCCGACCCTCGGCGACCTGCTCAAATACGAACTCAATGGCAATTACAGCCGCGAGACCGTGACGCTGAAGGCAGGCACCAGTTATGCCCTTGGCTCTGTTCTCGGCAGGATCACGGCTTCTGGCAAATACCGTCTTTCGCCCGCAGCTCTGGTTGCCGGTGACGAGGGGGCCGAGACCGTGGTCGCCGTCCTGATCGAAGCAGTCGATGCCAGCACAGCCGACAAGTACGGCCTCGTCATTGCGCGCGGTCCCGCCATCGTCTCGAAGGTGGCCCTGGTGTTCGATCCTTCCGTCGACCAGGTGGCAGAGATCGCCGCCAAGTATGCCGATTTGAGCGCTGCTGGCATTGTGCCACGCGACACCGCCTGACCAAGTACCCCCATCCAGTTCCATCAAGCCCCGCTCAAGCCGGGGCTTTTTCATTTCCGGAGATCCCCATGCCCGTCATCATCAATCCCTTCGACGCCAGCGGCTACACGCTCGCCGAGATGACTCAAGCCATCAATATCCTGCCCAATGTCTATACCCGCCTTGGGGAAATGGGCCTGTTCCGCTTCGAGGGAGTCACCCAGCGCTCGGTCATCATCGAACAGGCGGAAGGTGTCCTGAACCTCTTGCCGACGGTGCCGCTGGGCGGGCCCGCCACGGTCGCCAATCGCGACACGCGATCCATGCGCTCCTTCACCGTGCCATGGATTCCGCACGATGACGTGATCACGCCCCAGGACATCCAGGGGGTGCGCGGCTTCGCCGTCGCCGATGCCGCCGATCCGCTTGCCACCACCATGGAGCGCAAGCTCACCCGCATGCGGGTGAAGCACGCGCAGACCCGGGAATACATGGAGGTCAATGCGCTCCGCGGCATAGTCAAGGATGGTGCCGGGGTCACGCTCTACAACTACTTCACCGAGTTTGGCCTGGCCCAGTTGCAGGTTGACTTCACTCTCGGCACCGCCGCCACCAATGTCCAGGGCAAGGTGCGCGACGTGCTCAGGAAGGTGGAAACCGAGCTCAAGGGCGAGACCATGACCGGCGTGCTGGCCCTCGTTTCTCCTGAGTACTTCGACAAACTCATCAGCCATGTCAAGGTCGAGGAGGCCTACAAATATTACTCCTCGACCGGCGCACAGCCGCTGCGCGAGGATACCCGCCGGCGCTTTCCCTTCGCCGGCATCATCTTCGAGGAGTACAACGCCACCGTCACCCTTGCGACGGGAGCAACCGAGACCCTGATCCCGGCCGGAGAAGGCATCGCCTTTGCACTCGGTACGCTCGATACCTTCGTGACCTATGGCGCGCCTGCGAACCTGATCAAGACCGTCAACACGGTGGGCCTCCCGATCTATGCCCGCCAGATCGCCCGGCCCGACGGCAGCGCCATCGAGGTCAAGACCGAAGCCTCGGTGCTGCCGGTCAACAAGCGGCCACGCATGGCGGTGCGCATCTTCTCCAGCAACTGACCTTCGGAAGCCATGGCGCAAGAGGGCCGATCAACATGAGCATCTTTGCGGCGGCAATCGACGCGCTGTTTGCCGATCCCCATCTCGCGGAAGCGGCGCTCTGGCGCGCCGGTGGCTTGGGCTCCGGCGTTCACGTCCAGGTCATCCGCAAGATGCCGGACGAGATCGTCAGCTTCGGTTCGAGCCGCGCCATCCTGCCGACGGTCATCATCGCCATGCGCGGCTCGGAAGTTGCGGCTCCGGCGTCCGGCGATACGGTGCAAGTCGGCGCCACAGTATTCGACATCATCGCCCAACCCCGGCGCGACAGCCTCGGGCTGGTCTGGGAGTGTGAGGCATCGGCACGAGACTGAGTCATGCGGTTCAATCTGGCGATGGACGATCTCAAGGGCGAACTGAACCGTGCCGTCGAGGATGTCGAGCAGGCCGTCACTGGCGCGATGAACGAAGTGTCGGACGGGCTCAAAACGGAACTCCGCGAGCAGGTGACAAGCTCGGGCCTCGGCCAGCGGCTCGCCAACACCTGGCGCGGCAAGCGGTTCCCCGAGGCGCGGCCCAGCATGAACTCCGCCGCCTATGTGTGGTCGAAGGCGCCCGACATCATCGACGCCTATGAACGCGGCCCCACCATCGTTCCGGTGAACGGGCGCAAGTACCTCGCCATTCCGACCGCGAACTGCCCGCCCCGGCGGCGGGGCGGCGGTTTCGGTGGCAAGGGCCGCAAGGCAAGCCCGTTCGAGGTCGAGACGATCTTCAACCAGGACCTCAAATTCGCCAAAGCCGCGAACGGCCGCCTGATCGCCTTCATCGAGGCGGTCGGCGCCAGGTCGAAACGCGGCTTCCGGCCGGGGACGCCGAAGCGCCTGGCGCAGGGCCGCGCCGTCGTCGCGGTCGTCATGTTCATTCTCGTGCCGGCGGTCCAAGTCCGGAAACGCCTCGATGTGGAGGGCGCCGCGAACCGCTGGGCTGACCGCGTGCCGCGCCTCATCGCGCAGCATTGGAGATAGGAATGGCCAGCAAGCGCGAGCAGGTTCTCGATGCCGTCAAGACGCTCGTCGCGGCGGCACTCCCCTTGGCCGAGGTGAAGCGCAACCTCGGCAAGCCCGAGCGCATCCCGCCGAGCGCCCTCGTCATCATCCGTGATGGCGATCCCGGCGAGCCCGAAGTGCTGCTGTCGCCCTTGACTTACACCTACTCGCACCACGTCGTCATCGAGATCGCGGCCTATGCCTCGGACACGCTGACACGCGAGCAGGTCATTGACCAGATGCTAGGCGCCATCGGTGCCGCCGTCATGGCTGATCGCACACTCGGCGGCTTGTGCGACTTCCTTGATACCGAAGCGCCCGAATCCGGCGATGCCGAAACCGCCGGAGCGAAATCAGCGCGATGGGCGGATGCGGCCATCGTCGCAACTTATTCGACTTCAAACCCGCTGACCTGACCACATCAACAATCGAGAGGTTTGCGATGACGAAGGCAACGCCTTCAATCGAACGGTTGCGCTTTCTGTTGAGCTACGATCCTGAGAGCGGGGTGTTTCGCTGGCGGGCAAAGCCCAACAAGAGGACCAATGTCGGCGCGATCGCCGGCTTCACTGACTGTTGGGGTCATCGGCGGATTGAAGTCGAAGGTGTTCGGATAAAGGCGCATCGCTTGGCTTGGCTCTTCGTCTGTGGCGAATGGCCAAGGTTCGTCCTCGATCACATCAATGGCAATCCCGACGACAACCGGATTGCCAACCTGCGCCCCGCGACGGCCTCGCAGAACATGCAGAATTCGCGGCGCTATTCAACCAATACGTCAGGATACAAGGGTGTCTCGCTTTGCCGCCAGACAAGGCGGTGGCGCGCCAAGATTGTCGTGAACGGGCGCAATGTTCATCTCGGACGTTTCCTCTCGGCCGAGCAGGCCCGCTCGGCCTATGCGTCCGCAGCTGCCGAATATTTCGGCGAATTTGCCCGCCTCAGCTGAGCGCGAGCCTCATCAGAACATCAATCACAGGAGACTGCGATGCCGAGAGCCCAGGGTGCGAACGCACTGCTCAACCTTGCTTTCGAAACCACCTACGGCACCGTGCCGGGCTCCGGCTTCAAGAAGGTGCCCTTCGTCTCCGCTTCGCTCGGCGAACAGCAGAACCTGATCGACAGCGATCTTCTGGGCTTCGGACGCGACCCGCAGATTCCGGTGCGCGACATCATCAACAATGATGGCGATGTCGTCGTTCCCCTCGATCTCCGCAACTTGGGCTATTGGCTCAAACTCCTGCTTGGCACGCCGACGACCACTACGGGTGTGGCCGCGACTGGCAGCTTCACCTTTACGGCCCAGCCCACCACCAGCGCCACGATCACCATCGGCGGCACCGCCTTCACCTTCGTGGCGAGCGGCCCCACGGCAACCAGATTCTGATCGGTTCGTCGTTGTCCGACACGCTGGCCAACGCGGTGATCGCGCTCAAGGCCAGCGTGGTCGGCGCCATCTCGTCGCAGGACTATGCGGTCGATATTACCGGCACGATCATCCAGATCGTGTCGCGCGCCATCGGCACGGCCGGCAACAGCGTCACCTTGGCGGCGTCGTCTGCGCCTGCGTCGAACGCCACGGTCTCCGGTGCAACGCTGTCGGGCGGCTCGGCTTCCGGCCCCTCCAACAACGTGTTCAATTCTGGCGCGCTGTCGCTCCCCTCGGCCTCGGTGGAAGTTGGCCTGCCGGACGTTCCAAGCTACGGCATGAACTTCGGGCTGATGGCCGACAAGCTGGCGATCCAGTTGCAGCGCAGCGGCATGCTGAACGCCACGGTGAGTTGCATTGCCCAAGGCGAGAACCGCGCCTCGTCCTCGGGCGCCGGTTCCCCCACCACACAGGTGATTGAGCGCTTCACCCAGTTCCTCGGACTGGTCAAGCGTGACGGCGTGCCGCTCGGCAACATCGTGTCGGGCACATTCAACTACATGAACAACCTCGACAAGGTCGAGGTGATCCGCCCGGACGGGCGCATCGGCGGTTGCGATCCGGCCCAGATCGATGTCAGCGGCCAGATCGTGGTGCGCTTCGCCGATACCACGCTGCTCAATCTCGCCATCAACAACTCACCGATCGAACTCGTGTTCAACTGGGCGCTCTCGGCCTCCAAGTCACTCACCATTCTGGTGCCGACCGTCTATCTGCCGAAGCCCCGCATCGCGGTGACGGGGCCGGGCGCCATTCAGGCGACCTTCGACTGGATGGCGGCACAGAACCCCACTTCCGGTAAGACCTGCGTCGTGACGCTGGTCAACGACATCGCCGGGTACTGATCAGGCCGCATCGGTGCGGCGGCCCTCCGCCAATACCGCGAGCGTTCCATTGGGATCGCGCGCCACGAGGATGAGAAGCGAGCGGGCAGCGGGATCGATGGCGTGACGGCCTTGTTCCCAGTTGCGGAGTGTTGCCACCGGAATTCCAATGGCACGGGCGAACTGTTCCTGGGTCATGCCAAGGCGGGCGCGGATGGCGCGCGGCGTGAAGCTCGTCTCGAGGCGATATTCCGCAGCGGGATCCTCGCCATCCTCAATCATATGGCGGCGGACGTCCTTCTCCGTCGTCGCCTTGACCTTGGCGCCGTCGATCTTGTGCTTCAGGCCCCGGATGTCTTCAAGAGTGCGACGTATAACCGCCATGCTTCACGTTCCTTCTTGCGCGCCTTCCGCGCCGAGATGATGCGGCGGCGGGAGCTGCGGTCAGTATAGATCACGGCCAGCACGTCCTTGCCGACGCTGCCGACCGCGAGAATCCGGGTTTCGCCCCAATCCTGGCGCCGATCCTCCCATTCGAGAACCGGACCTTCGAAGATCGAGACGGCAGCATCAAAGCCGAAGCCACGCTCCAGTCGAGTCCGCTCGCTCTTTGCCTCGTCCCACTCGAATTCCATCCATCATTCTACGCGGATCGCGTAGTCCGTCAAGCAAAACTACGCGATCCGCGCAGTCCCAGAATCATCTCACGGAGGTAACCTTAACATGCTCAAGCTCGCCCCAAGTCGCCCGGAACCCTACTGGCTCGATCTGCTTTCCGGCGTCCGCATCAAGGTAAGACCCGCCACCGTAGCCGCCATCATCGGCGCGCGGGCTGCCGCCGCCGAGGCGATGAAGGCACAGGGTGCCGATGTATCTCTCGGCAGCGCCGCCTTCACCCGCAGCCTGGCCCGCTGGGGCATCGTCGCCTGGGAAGGGATCGGCGATGCCGACGGCAAGCCGGTCGATGTCAGCCCCGACAACATCGACGCGCTGCTGGAAGTCTGGCAGGCCTTCGATGCGATCGACCGGCTCTATGTCACGCCGGCATTGATCGGAGTCCAAGAAAAAAACGCCTGATCGCCCTCGCCGAATGGCATTTCGGCGGGGGCGCTGGCTTCTGTGAAGCCTGCTCCGGAACATGCGCCGCCTGTCCCTACCGGGAACATGAACCGCGGACCGATGACGGCCTGTCCGCCTGGGCCGTCGTCCAGCGCATTGCCGGTCAGGTCCGTGCCGTGCCGGGCGGCGTCTATGGCCTCGACTTCGGCGCCGTGCTGATGCTGGCCGAAGCCATGGGCGCCCTCAACCCCGTTCTCGTCGATGCCCTCACCGAACTCGAACCGCTGATCGTCCGAGCCTATAAGAGAGAAACCGAGTCTTGACCGACCGCAATGTCTCGATCCGCATCGGCGTCACCGGCAAGGAGGACGCCAAGCGCGCCTTTGACGAAGTGGGCAAGGCTGGGCAGGACGCCTTCGTCAAGACGACCGCCGCCATCGACGCGGCAGGTGCGGCGACCGACCGCGAGACGCAGCGGCTGCAAAGACTGGCGCAGGCCGCGCGCCAGGCGGCCGGCGCCGACGACGCCCAGCGCAAGTTCAATACCTTCATGGGTGTGGGCGCGTCGGGCGCCGGTTCGGCGCGGGATTCGGCTTCCGTTTTCATTGCCAGCGCAAAGGCTACCGAAGAACTGGAAGCGCGCACCAAGGCGCTACGCGCCCAGATCGATCCGCTGGGAGCCGCGCAAGGCAGGCTCAACACCGAGATTGCCGAGGCGGCGAGCCTGTTCAAGGCAGGCACCATCACCCAGGCCGAACATGCAGCGGCGGTGGCACTGGCCCAACGGAACTACCAATTTGCCGCCGACGCGATCAAGAAATACGGCGGCGATGCCGCGCTCACCACCAATCAGGTGGCGATCCTCGGCTCGGCGGCGCGGCACACCATCGATGCCATCATTGCTGGGCAAAATCCGCTGCGCGCTCTCAGCGTCGAAGGCATCAAGGTCTCGGCGGCGCTCGGCGAGGGCGGCCTTTCCGGACTGCTGGCGGGCGTCGGCCGGGGAATTCTCGGGCTCGTCGCGCCCGCCACGCTGCTCGCCGGCGGCCTCGTTGCCGTGGGCGGCGCCGCGCTCTATGCCTATGACAGCTACATCACCTCGCAGAAAGCGCTTGAGGTTGCGACCGCCGGCGTCGGCCGGGCCGCCGGCGCTACCGTCGATCAGCTGAACCGCATCGCCGACAGCGCTTCGGAAGCGGGGCGCGTGTCGGTCGCCGCGGCGCGCGGCATGGAGATCGCCTTCCTCCGGACGGGGCGCATCGGCGTCGATCAGTTCGGTGATCTCGTCGCGGCAGCAAAGAACTATGCCGCCACTACGGCTGAGGACATCGACGCGGCCGCGAAGGAACTGGCCTCCGCCTTCGCCGATCCGGCGAAGGGCGTCGATCTGCTCAATGCCAAGGTCGGCGGCTACGACGACAGGACACGGCAGCTGATCCGCACGCTCGCTGCCCAGAACGATCTTACGGGCGCGCAGAAACTCCTTCTCGACAATCTCAAGCCGTCGCTGATCGACGCGGCGGAGACCACGACAGCGCTCGGCCGCGCCTGGGAATTCGTCGCCCAGAAGGCGTCGAACGCCATGGACGCCATCGGCTGGGCAATCGATGGCGCTACCGATCCCACGCTGCAACAGCGTCTCGGCGATCTGCTAAAGGAACGCCAGACGGCGGCAACGTCGGGAGGTACCTACTCGTCTTTTGCCGGAATGGTCGGTTTCTCGCCGTCGCGCCCGCTCGCCGATATCGACGCCGACATCGCCAACGTCAAGAAACAGATAGCGGCGCTCGAACAGAAGGCCACCGACGCCAAGGCCGACGCGCTGGCGGCGCGCACTTCGGCGGTGGCCGGCGACATGGCGCGCAACCTGACGCCCGGCTTCAACGATTTTCAGGCGCTGAAAGAGCAGCAGGCGGCGCTCAACGCGGCCCTGGCCGATGCGGCGGCCCGGCAGAAGGTTGCCGATCTCAAACAGGTCGAAGCCGCCTATGATGCGGTGACACGGGCGCTCACGACCTATCTCGATCCCGCCGAGAAAGCCCGCCGCCTTGACGAACTGGAAGTCCGGGCGCTCAACGCCAGGACCCCCGCTCAGAAGGCGGAGATCGCCGAGGAGCGCAAGCGCCTCGAACTGTCGGGCCAGACCGTCACCACGGCTACGGCGCAAGCCGAAATCACCCGCGCCGGAACCAGGGCGCGGGCCGATGCAACCAAGTCGATCACCGATCAATCGCAGGCCCTGACGCTCAACGCGCGGACCTCGCTCGATGTCGCCGACGCCTATCTCAAGGGCGCCGACGCGGCACAGGTGGTGGAAGCGCGCCGCAAGGCGCTCACCGAATCGCTCGGCGACGGCGTCGATATCGAGACCCGCATGCGGCAGTTGCTCGCGGAGCAGGTCGCCGAGACCGCCATGCAGTCGGCGAAGTCGGTAAGCGATCTCGGCGCGCAGGCGGACGCCCAGAAAGGACTCAATGACGCCATTGCCTCCGGCGCACTGACCGCCGCCCAGGTCCAGCGCCAGATGCAGGTCGAACAGGCGCTCCGCCCGCTGCTGGTGGCGCAGGCGCTGGCCGAGGGCGACGCGAAGGTCACGCTGGGCCGGATTATCGATGCGCTGCGCGGCGCCTATGGCCGCCTCAACGCCGAACAGTCGCGCAGTGCGGCGCTCGGGCAGATCGAAACGCAGCGGAACCAGATCGATCTTCTGCAACGGCAGATCGACCTTGCCGGCAGGAGCGAATCCCTGGGCGCCATCGAGCTTGCTCAATTGCAGGCGAAGCAGCAGCTCTTGCAACAGGGTGTCGATCTGGGATCGCAGGAGGCGCGGACGGTCATTGAAAACGCTGCGGCAATCGAGCAATTGAACCAGTCGCTGGCGCTGGCCCGGTCGTCGATGCAGGAGCTTCAAAGCCTTACCGACACAGCGTTCGGGCATTTCGCCGATCTGATCGCCCAGGGCAACACCGACTGGAAGTCGTGGGCCGATGCGGGGCGCGCCGCCATCCTCGACATCAACCGGGAACTGGTGAAGCTGGCGCTGCTCAATCCGCTCAAAAACCTGCTGTTCGGCGCGAACCTGCCGACGCTTTCGTCGGTGGGAGACATCTTCAGTTCGATCTTCGGCGGCACTGGCGCCAGCCTCTATCATCAGGGCGGCATGGCCGGGGAATCGGGCGCAACGCGGCAGGTTCCATTCGAACTCTTCCGTTCCGCCCCACGCTTTCATGGCGGCGGGTTCCTTTCACCCGACGAAGTGCCGGCCATCCTGCAACGCGGCGAGCGCGTGCTCAACCGCGACGAGACGCGGGCCTACAACCGCGGCACAAGGGGAGGCAACACCGTCGTCAACGTCACCATCCAGACGCCCACCCCGGCGGCCTTCCAGGCCAGCCGCACCCAGATCGCGGCGGACCTTTCGCGCGCGGTCCAGATGGGCTCGCGGGGACGATAAGCAACGTGCGCGAAAGTGGATGCCGGTTTCGCGTGAACACGTTGCGATAGCGAGAGACTTTCATGGCGCTTCCTTTCCTCGACATATCCTTCCCGAATGCGGTCGCCAGGGGGGCCACCGGCGGGCCGGGCTTTTCCACAACGGTGGTGACGCTCGGCTCGGGCTCCGAACGCCGCAACATCCAGTGGGCCAATGCGCGGGGCGAGTGGAACATCTCGACCGGCATACGCACCCGCGCCGAAATGCAGGCGGTGATCGCCCACTTCTATGTCGTCAAGGGGCGCGGCTATTCGTTCCGCTTCAAGGACTGGTCGGACTATCAGGCGGCCGACACCACCATGGTGCAGGTGACTTCCACGATCTGGCAGCTCGTGAAGCGCTACACCATCGGCGGCAACGAACACGTGCGCACCATCACCAAGCCGGTGTCAGGAACGGTTGTTACCAAGGTTTCCGGTTCGCCGGTCACGCCCGCCAGCATCGACTATCTCACGGGGCTCGTGACCTTCTCCTCAGCACCGAGCCCGGCGCCCACCGCCACTTTCGACTTCGACGTGCCCGTCCGTTTCGACACCGACAAGCTGCCAGTTCAGGCCAATGCCTGGGACCAGCAGATCGTCCCGCAGATCAACCTGATCGAGGTGATTGAGTGAGGAGTGGTGGCCCGAAGGGCCGGAAATCGCTCCGGTGGAGCGATTTCAACGACGAACACCCTGAGCCCGAGACGAGGGGCAGGAGCAAGACATGAAAACCCTCTCTTCTGCCCTTGCAGCGCACCTCGCCGGCGGCGCCACCACGCTCTGCCATTGCTGGCAGGTGGCGCGGAAGGACGGAACCGTCATGGGCTTCACCGACCACGACCGCGATGTGGTGATCGACGCCGTGACCTACAGGGCGGCGAGCGGCTTCACCGCCACGGCGGTCGAGGATCAGCTTGGCCTGGCGGTGTCGAACCTCAATGTCGATGGTGCGCTGTCTTCGGCGGCGATCATCGAGGCCGATCTCAGTGCCGGGCTCTATGACGACGCAGCAGTCACCATCATGCGGGTCAACTGGCAGGATGTGACACAGCGGGTTGTCGTCCGCTCCGGCTACCTCGGGCAGGTGAGCCGCGGCGAAACGATCTTCTCGGCCGAGCTTCGTGGCCTTGCGGCGCGGCTCGACCAGACGGCGGGGCGCGTGTTTCAGCGCACCTGCGCCTGGGAGCTGGGCGATTCCCGATGCACCATCGATCTCACCGCCGCCGCCAATCACGGCGCGGGCACGGTCGTCAGCGTCGTCAGTACTTTCGAGTTCACCGCGAGCGGCCTGTCGGCTTTCGCCTCCGGCATTTTCAGCCGCGGCAAGATCGTCTGGACCAGCGGGGCCAATGCCGGGCTCGCCATCGAGGTCAGGGCGCAGACGCTGGAAACGCCGAATGCAAGGTTCACCCTGTTCCTGCCCATGCCGCGCGCCATCCAAGCGGGCGATGCTTTCACCATCACGGCGGGTTGCGACAAGCTGCTTGCGACTTGCCGCGACCGTTTCTCGAATGTGGTCAATTTCGGCGGCTTCCCACACATTCCGGGCAACGACTTCGCACTTTCCTATGCCAGCAAGGACGACAAGAATGATGGCGGCTCGTTCTTCAATTGATCGCGCCGCCGTGGTGGCCGAGGCGCGAAGCTGGATCGGAACACCCTATCTGCATCAGGCCTCCCTCAAGGGCGCCGGCTGCGATTGTCTCGGCCTCGTGCGCGGGGTGTGGCGCGGCATTTTCGGCGAAGAGCCCGAACTGCCGGCGCCCTATTCGCCGGACTGGGCCGAGGCACACGGGCGCGAGACGCTCGCCGAGGCCGCCGGCCGCCACATGGTTCCGGTCGCGCTCAACGCCATCGAACCCGGCGACGTGCTGCTGTTCGCCATGAAGGACCATGCGCCCGCCAAGCATTGCGCCATCATGTCGGCACCGGGGCAGATGATTCATGCCATCGAAGCCCACCCCGTTGCGGAAGTCACCCTGTGGAGCAGCGAGCGGGCCGGCAGGCGGCTGCGTTTCGCCTTCGCCTTTCCGGGCCTGATCGGCTGAGCCATGGCAACTCTTGTTCTTACTGCTGTCGGCTCAGCGCTGACAGCGGGAGCGGCCGGCTGGATCGGCACGCTGGTGTCCGCCGCCGCCACGGTCGCCGGAAGCTACATCGACTCAGCTTTGTTCGGCACCACCATCACCCAGAAGGGGCCGCGGCTTGAAAACTTGTCTGTGCAGGCCTCGACCGAGGGCGCCTCCCTTCCCGAAATGGCGGGCCGCGTCCGGCTTTCTGGCCAAGTCATCTGGGCGAGCCGCCTCAAGGAGGTCGCTTCGACCAAGACGCAAGGCGGCAAGGGCGGCGGCACGGTCAAGACCACGACCTATACCTATTACGCCAACTTCGCGGTGGCGCTCTGCGAAGGCTCAATCGACCGCGTGGGCCGGGTCTGGGCCGACGGCAAGCTGCTCGACAAGAGCAAAGTCACCATGCGCGTCTACAGGGGCTCCGCGAGTCAGGCCCCGGATTCGCTGATCCAGGGCATCGAAGGCAGCGCCAACGTGCCCGCCTACCGCGGCACCGCCTACGTGGTATTCGACAACCTCGATCTCACCAAGTTCGGCAACCGCATTCCGCAGCTTGCCTTCGAGGTGTTCCGCCGCGTATCGCTGTCGGGCGGCACGGCACTTGAGGACGCCATCAGTGCCGTGACCATGATCCCCGGCGCCGGGGAATTTGTCTATGACACGGGTGTAGAGACGAAGAGCCTGGGCGGCGGCGCGACCCAGCCCGAGAACAAGCATTCGGGCGAGGATACCGCCGATTGGAACGTGGCGCTCGACGATCTCAAGGCCTCGCTCCCCAATGCCGGAACCGTTCTGCTCGTCGCCGGGTGGTTCGGCGACGATCTTCGCTGCGGCCAATGCACCATCCGCCCCAAGGTCGAGACCGCCACCAAGACGACGACGCCCAATTCCTGGAAGGTGCACACGCTCACGCGCTCCACCGCCCTTGTCGTTAGCAGTTTCGATGGCCGCGCCGCCTATGGCGGCACCCCCTCCGACGATTCGATTGTACGCGCCATCCGCGATCTGAAGGCTCGTGGGCTTTCCGTCGTCTTCTATCCCTTCCTCTTCATGGACGTGGCACGGGGCAACACTCTGCCCAACCCCTACAATGGCTTCGGCACCCAGCCGTCCTATCCCTGGCGCGGCCGCATCACCTGCGATCCCGCACCGCTGGCCCAGAACTACCAGACTCGCACCGATGATCTGACGGTGTGGAACCAGAACGCGACTCCCGTCGTCACCGGCGGCCAGGCCGATCCGTTCGGTGGCACCGAGGCCTGCAAGGTCGAGGACAACGACACGGCCAACTCGGAAGCCCTCACGCGGACGGCGGGAGGCACGTGGGCTGCGGGCGATAAAATCTTCTGCTCGGTCTATGTGAAGCAGGACGTTGCGGAGACGAAGAGCGCGCTTCTGCAAGTCTACACCAAGGCGAGCGCGCCGAACCAATATGTGAATCTCACGCTCAACGTTGCCACCGGCGCGCTGACGGTGACGAACACCGCCAATGTGACCGTGCTGTCCTCGGGTGTTGAGACGGTGACGGCGCCCGACGGATCGGTTTGGTATCGGCCCTGGGCGGTGATCTCGGATTCCGTCAACGCCAACGCCCCGTTCATGTGGCTTTATCCGGCAGCCGGCGGGGCGAGCTTCACCGGCATCAAGACTTTCTACGGGCCGCAGATCGCCAAGCTCGGCGCGCGGGTCGAATATTACCGTAATGCCGCCACATCGCCGGTTGCTGCGGTGGACAGGACCGCGACCGCCACGACGCAGGTCGCGTCATTCTTCGGCGCTGCGGCCGCTTCCGACATCACGGTGTCGGTGAACGGCTCCACCAATGTGGTGTCCACGAGCTACAGCGACCCCGCCGAATGGAGCTTCCGGCGCTTCATTCTGCACTGCGCCAAACTCTGCAAAGCGATCAATTCGGTGGACGCGGGCGCCGTCGATGGCTTCCTGATCGGCTCCGAACTCAAGGGGCTCACCACCATCCGTGACGGCGCTACGAGCTTTCCGGCGGTCTCAAAGCTGAAAACGCTCGCCGCCGACGTGAAGACGATCCTCGGCGCGGGCGTGAAGGTCGGCTACGCCGCCGACTGGTCCGAATACAACAGCTATGCGCCCGCCGACGGCTCGGGCGATCTCTATTTCCACCTCGATCCGCTGTGGTCGGATTCGAACATCGACTTCGTCGGCGTCGATCTCTATGTGCCCTTGTCCGACTGGCGCGACGGCGCCAGCCATCTCGACGCCGCGAACTACTCGTCGATCTATGATCCGAACTATCTCAAGAGCAACATCGAGGGCGGCGAAGACTACGACTGGTATTATGCGAGCCAGAACGCCCGTGACACGCAAGTCCGGACAACGATCAGCGACGGCGCCTACGGCAAGCCGTGGGTCTGGCGCGCCAAGGACTTCCGCAACTGGTGGTCAAATGCGCACTACGACCGGCCGGGCGGCGTGCAAAGCGGAACGCCGACCGCCTGGGTGGCGCAGTCGAAGCCCATCTGGTTCACCGAATTCGGCGTCCCTTCGATCGACAAGGGCAGCAACGAGCCCAACGTTTTCTATGATCCCAAGTCCTCGGAAAGTGCGGTGCCTTACTATTCCAAGGGCACGCGCGACGACCTGATCCAGCGCCGGGGCATCGAGGCGCTGCTGTCGTACTGGGCGGCGAACAATCCCACGTCCTCGGTCTATGGCGGACCGATGATCGGGCTCATGGCCGCCTGGACCTGGGATGCAAGGCCCTATCCCGCCTGGCCGGCGCTCACTGACGTGTGGGGCGACACCGCACTTTGGCCCTACGGCCACTGGCTCAACGGCAAGGTGGGGCTCGCCGATCTTGCCGCCCTCGTGGCCGAGCGCTGCCAGCGCGTGGGCTTTGCGGCTTACGATGTCACGGGGCTCGCCGGCGTCGTGGTCGGCTATGTGCGCGACCGGCCGATGAGTCCGCGGGCCGAGATCGAACTGCTGATGAATGCTTATTCCTTCGATGCGGTCGAAAGCGAAGGGGTGATCCGCTTCGTGCCGCGGGGCCGCCCGGCGGTTGCCAGTTTCCAGCCGTCCGACTGCGTGTTGTCCGGCCCAGGCGATCTGATCAAGCTTACCCGCGCCCAGGAAACCGACCTGCCCGACGTGATCTCGGTCACCTTCGTCGATGGCGGCAAATCCTACCGGCCGGGGACCGTGGCAGCGAGCCGCATTGCCGGGTACTCGGATCGCAAGCTCGACATCACCGTGCCGCTGGTCATGGACCAGATACAGGCCCAGACCATCGCCAGCCGGCTGCTCGCCGAAGCCTGGATCGCTCGCGAGACGGCGGCCTATGCTCTGCCGCCCGACCAGATTGCCCTCGATGCGGGCGACGTGATCAATCTGGTGATCGACGGCAGCCCTCGTGCCTTCCGCCTGACCCGCATCAACGACGCGTGGGCTCGGTCGATGGAAGCGCAGCGCTGCGAGAGCGCCATCTATGTGCCGGCCCTTCCGGGCGACGGCTCGGCGGAGTTCACCCCGCCGCCCGCCTATGGCGCTGCACTTCTCGAACTGATGGACCTGCCGCTGCTGCAGGATACCGACGTGGGCTTCGATCCCTACGCCGCCGTCTCGTCCTCGCCCTTCGCCGGGGTGACGCTTCTCGACAGCGCCACCGGCACGTCGTTTGCCGTCGATACCGATCTGCCGGTCATGGCGACGATGGGCGAGACGCTCAGCACCTTCGCGGCGGGGCCGACCGCCTATTTCGACACCATGAACACGCTTTCTGTAAAGCTCTATTCGGGCGCGCTGGCAAGCGCCTCGCAGGGCGATGTTCTGTCCGGCCGTGTCAATGCCCTCGCCATCGAGAACCCGGAGGGCGACTGGGAGATCGTCCAGTTCTGCGATGCCACGCTGGTTGCCGCCAACACCTATAACCTCACCACCTTGCTGCGTGGCCGCCTCGGCACCGAACACGCCATGCGATCGCCGCTGGCCACCGGCGCCCGCGTCGTGGTGCTCGACGGAGCGGTGATCCAGATTGACGGGGCACTCGCCGAACGGAATGTCGCCCGGGCGATCTCGTGGATTCGCCGCACCCGCTTCGGCGGGGTGTGGACCGACGGCACCGACGTGCCCTTGAACGAAGAAACCGAGAGCTACTCGGTCGATATTCTGAACGGCACAACCGTCGTCCGCACCATCGCTGTGGCGGCGCCTTCCGCCAGCTACACCGCCGCGCAACAAGTGACTGACTTCGGCTCGGCGCAGAGCGCCATCGCCGTCAAAATCTACCAGCTCTCGGCCACCGTTGGCCGGGGCCGGGCCGCTTCCGCCACGCTTTGAGGATTGCTCATGCCAACGCCGCATTTGGGACTGCCCTATATCGATCAGGGGCAGGCCCAGAAGGAAGTCACCCACAATCAGGCGCTCAAGCTGCTCGATGGGCTGGTGCAACTCTCGGTCAAGGACCGAGTGACGACAGCGCCTCCGGCTTCGCCCAGCGAGGGCGACCGCTGGATCGTTCCCTCGGGCGCAACCGGCGTGTGGGCGGGCAAGACGAACCAAATCGCCCTGTGGACCGATGCGGCATGGACATACTTCGTACCGCTTGCCGGCTGGGTGTGTTTCATCGAGGCCGAGGGTGTCGTGGTCTACGCCAACAGCGCCTGGCAGTCCGTTTCGGTCCTGACCGCCAACGGCGCCTCGATCGGCATGAACATCAACGAGCAGGAAGTGGTGGTGTCGGGCGCCACCACCGACACCGCCATCGTTATTCCGGCCCGCGCCATCGTGCTGGCGGTCTCGACGCGAACCACCGTCGCCATCACCGGGGCCGCCTCCTACGATTGCGGCGAGGCCGGGGGTATTGCCAACAAGTTCGGCGGCACGCTTGGCGTGGCGCTCAATTCCACCAACATCGGCGTCGTCGGCCCCACAGCATATTACACCGACACAGCCGTGCGGCTCACGGCGAACGGCGGCAGCTTCACCGGCGGAAGGGTGCGGGTTGCCATCCAGTATCTCTTCTTCACCGCACCCACTCAGTAATTCAAAACCCACAACAGGAGAACGCCATGGCGCTCGTGCTCATCCAGCGCGTCTGGGGAGGTTATGTGCTCCCGCTTGTTTTCGGCCAGTGGGATTTTTCCGACCCCTGGCAGAGTTCGCAAATCCTGACGATCGGGCTCTGAGCCATGGCCAACAATCTGGACGTCAAGGACGCCGCCGGTCTGGTCAAGACCGTGAAGACCACCGAATCGGGCGGCGTGCATACGCCCTGGCACATGCTGCCCGACATGCTGGAAGTGGGGCCGGTCAGCCTTTCGGCGGCGGGCGTCCTCTTCACCCAGGATGTCTCGAACTATGGTTCGGTCGTCGTTCAGGTCACAAGCCCGGGCACCACCTGCACCATCACCTACGAAGCCTCGAACGATAACACCACCTGGTATTCGGTCGCCGGTTATACGCCGCTCAACACCGGCTCGACGCCGCCGGTTTCGACCAGCACGGCGGCAATCCTGCTGATCTTCCCATGCCTGGCGCGATATTTCCGGGCGCGCGTCTCGACCTATACCTCGGGCACCGTCACGGTGCTGGCGGAGTTCCGGGCCGAAGCCATTCCGCAGCTCGGCGTCTTTGTCGCCAACGCCGCCGCCAATGCTGTCCCAATTGCGTTCAGCGGGACCGTCGCCCCGGCAAGCTCGGCGACGGGCGCGATGACGAAGGCCCGCGTCATGTCCGCCGCCAGCACCAATGCCACCTCGGTCAAGGCCTCGGCCGGCCGCCTCTATGAAATCCACCTGTGCAACACTTCCGCCGCGCTCAAGTTCGTCAAGTTCTACAATAAGGCCTCGGCGCCTACGGTCGGCACCGACACGCCGGTTGCCACCTATCCGCTGGCCGCCAATGGCGGGCGCCTCGACATTGTCAGCATCAACGGCATCTCGTTCGCCACCGGCATCGCCTACGCCATCACGGGCGCCGTTGCCGACACCGACACCACCGCCGTAGCCGCCAACGACATCGTTGGCGAACTGCTTTACGCTTGAGGAAGGAGGGCGCTGTCCATGACCGACGACGAAATCCGCGACATCGCCAGGACGGTCGCCCGCGAGGTCGTGCACGAAATGATGCTGACCATGGGCGTCGATGCCTCGAAGCCCGCAGGCCTGATCGAAATGCAGAAAGACTTCCAGTCGCTGCGCGAATGGCGGCGGTCCATGGAGTCCGTCCGGCGCCATAGCTTGCTCACCGCCGTGGGCGTGATCGTCGTCGGCGTCCTCGCCATTATCTGGATGAACCTTAGCTCACGGCCCTGACGCCCGCGCGCTGATCGCTTCCTCGAAGCCCGCCATCCCGGCGGGCTTCGTCATTTTGGAGAACCACAATGTCTCTCGCCCCCATGAAAACCGCCGAAGCAGGCCGCGATCTCATCAAGCTCGCCGAAGGCCTGGCGCTCAAGGCTTATCCCGATCCGGCAACCCACGGCGAGCCATGGACCATCGGCTACGGCCACACCTCGCGGGCTGGAGCGCCCGCCGTGCACGCCGGCATGACGATCACCGCCATCGATGCCGAACGCATCCTGATCGCCGATCTCGCGGTGTTCGAGGCGGCGGTGATGAAGGCGCTCATCCGCCAGCCGTCGCAGAACCAGTTCGATGCCCTTGTGTCGCTCTGCTTCAACATCGGTGCCGCCAACTTCGCGCACTCGCATCTGATCCAGTTCTTCAATGCAGGAAGCTTAGCCCGCGCGGCGAATGCCTTCCTCAACTGGGATCACGCTAACGGTCATGTGATGCCCGGCCTTACCAAGCGCCGGCGTGCCGAGCGCAATCTCTTCCTCAAACCCTGAATCCCGCGCCCGGCGGCACCGGGCATTCCCCAAAATAGGTGAAACATGAATAGCAATCTCTTCCAGACCATCCTCACGTTGCTGCTGACCGCCTGCGGCATCGTGACTTCGATCCTGCTCGGCCTCGGCTGCACCCAGGACGCGGCCGGCGCCGTCAGTTGCGCGGCATCCTCGGCGCCCGAATGGCTCGCGCCCTACCTCGTGATCGCGGCCAGCGCCCTCGGCATCGTGAAGCTGATCACCGGCGCCATCACCGGCAAGCTCGTGCTGCCCACGGCGGTGATTTCGACTTCCGGCGCAGCGGGCACCGTCCATCCTGATGTGGTGGCGAAGTGACGACGGCACTCATCGGCGGCGGGGTGGTGGCGTTCGTCGCCGCCCTCGCCATCTGGCTCGCTGTTCGCCAGGCGAAGCAGGCAGGTGCCGCGAGCCAGGCTGCTACTGACGCCCGACTGGCCCGCGAGACTGAGGCCGCGATTCACGAAGTCCAGGCGGAAACTCGCGACACGGGCGAAACTGTGGTGCGGCTGCGCAAGGGGAATTTCTAATGCGCGGCCTCACGTTCATAGTTCTGGCGCTGCTGCTTGCCGGCTGCAATCAGGGCGGCGCGATCACCTGCCCGACGCTCAAGGGCTATTCGTCCGCCTTCATGAAGTCGGCGGCCCGCGAACTCGATGGCCTCGATCAAACGACGCCGCACCTCGTGCAGATGCTCAACGATTACGGCGTCGAGCGCGATGCCATCCGTGAATGCCTCAAGTTTAGGAATGGCGGTTTGGCCTTCGTCGCCACCGCCTTCGCCCAGGACGATGCTGAAGCTGCAAAAGCCCAGTGGCGGCACGTCGCCGATCAGCTCAGGCCAAAGGTGCCGAAACTCAGCTTGCTCATAGACGATGCCGAAACCGACGTGCTGGCTTATACCAGTGGCCTGATCAAATGACCGTTGCCCAGTCTCGGGCTGTAATTGCAGTGACGGATGTTTTGTCACCTGCGAAGAACAGCCAAGCTTCGCAGGTTTTGTCGACGATGTCGTCGTAACTGTCGAAGACGGTGTTGGCGAGCTTGTTCTTGCGCAGATATTCCCAGATGTTCTCGGCGCTGTTGAGTTCCGGCGCATAGCGCGGCAGCGGGATGAGGGTGATGTTGCCGGGCGCGCGGAGGCGCTGGCTGCGGTGATAGCCTGCGCCATCGAGAAAGATGGCGGCATGGGCGCCGGGGGCAACGGCCTTGCTGATGGCGGCGAGATGCAGGTTCATCATGGCGGCATTGGCTTCGGGCACGACGATGGCGGCACTTGCCGCCCGGCTTGGGCAAGCGGCGCCGAAGAGATAGGCCCAGTTGTAGCGCTGGTCGCGTGGGGCACGCGGCCGGGTTCCGCGTTTGGCCCAGATGCGCGTCAGGGTGCCTTGCTGGCCGATCCTGGCTTCATCCTGGAACCAGATTTCGAGGGGTTTGCCGCAGGCTGTTGCCGGGAGTGCCGTGGCGAGGGTTTCGGGGAAGTTTTATGGAATGGCCCGCCCCTCCTTCCGGCGATGTAGTCTCGCCGAAGTCTCAAACGGAGGAACGGATCATGAAGATTGCAGTGCTTGGCATCGATCTCGGCAAAAATGTGTGCAGTGTCGTCGGCCTCGATGGGAGCG
>JACPNZ010000016.1 GCA_016185245.1 Hyphomicrobiales bacterium
CAAATAGGACCGGTACCAAGCGTCGGGCAGCGCCCGCGCACCCCTCTCATTTCCAAGAGAGGGGAAATACCCCCGGAGGCAAAATCTGCCGCCTCCTCAAGGATCATGCACGTCTGCTGTTTGACAAGTGAATCGGTTGCTCGCGCCTGGCCGAGATCAAAATGAAATGGCCGGGACGATGCCCGGCCATTGCGAAACTCTTGGGAAGGGCTACTGGCGATATTGCTGGATTCGCGTCGTACGCAAACCCGCTAGGCCATGTCGGTCGATCGAACGCTGCCAGCTCAGATATTCCTCGACAGTCAGCACATAGCGCTCGCAGGCCTCTTCCAGACTGAGCAAGCCGCCACGCACCGCCGCCACCACTTCCGCCTTGCGGCGGATCACCCAGCGATGATTGCCGGGCGGTGGCAGATCGGCGATCGTGAGCGGACTGCCATCGGGCCCGATGACGTAGTTCACGCGAGGACGCAACTGACCGTTCATAGACGAACTCAACCTAATACGCAGGTACTCACTGCCGTCAGACTAGGGGCGCGCGCCTTAAAATTCGCCTAAACCTCAGTGAACAAATGGCAAATTTTGTATGAGGGATGGTCCGTTTCGGGACGTTTCGGGACTGGCGGTTTACTTTTCGCGCCGCTTGTCCCATCTAGGCGCCATGGTCCTCTCCCCTGCCCTCATCGACCGGGTCCGCGCCGCCGTAGGCCTTCCCGGCGACCCGTCCTCGATCCGCATCGTCTGTGCCATGTCGGGCGGCGTCGACTCCTCGGTGGTGGCGGCCCTCCTCAAGCAGGCCGGATACGACACCGTCGGCATCACTCTGCAGCTCTACGACCATGGCGCGGCGGTGCCCAAGGGCCGCGCCTGCTGCGCCGGCCAGGACATTCACGACGCCAGGCGCGTCGCCCATCGGCTGGGCATCCCGCATTACGTGCTCGACTTCGAGCAGCGCTTCCGCGAGACGGTGATCGACGATTTCGTCGAAGGCTATCTTGCCGGCCGCACGCCGGTCCCCTGCATCACCTGCAACCGCACGGTGAAGTTCGCCGACCTGCTCTCCCGGGCCCGCGACCTCGAGGCTGCCGCACTCGCCACCGGACACTATGTCGAATCGCGGGTGAGGTCCGGCACACCAGGCAAGCGCGATCTCCTGACCCCTGCCGACATGGCCCGCGACCAGAGTTATTTCCTGTTCGCCACCACCCAGGCCCAGGCCGATTTCCTGCGCTTTCCTTTGGGCGCGCTGAGCAAGTCCGAGACCCGCGCCATCGCCGCCGCGCTCGGCCTGGCGGTTGCCGACAAGCCCGACAGCCAGGACATCTGCTTCGTGCCCGAAGGCCGCTATGCCGACACGATTCTGAAACTCCGCCCGGAAGCCGGCCGGGCCGGCGACATCGTGCACCTCGACGGCAGGGTGCTGGGGCGCCATTCCGGCATCATCCATTACACCGTCGGCCAGCGCCGTGGCCTTGGCGTTGCCGAAGGCGAGCCGTTTTATGTGGTGCGGCTCGAGCCAGAAACAGCCCGCGTCGTGGTCGGCCCACGCCAGGTCCTGCTCGAGCATGAGATGACGCTCATCGATCTCAACTGGCTGGGTTCCGCGCCGCTTTCCGAAAAGCCGCTCGCGGTTCATGCCAAGATCCGGTCTGCGAGGCCTGCCGTACCGGCCTCGGTCCGGCTCGATCGCGGGGTGGCGAAGGTTGCCATTGCCGATGGCGAATATGGCGTATCGCCAGGCCAGGCCTGTGTGCTCTATGATGGCGCAGGCGCCGGCCGGCGCCTGCTTGGCGGCGGCTTCATCGCCGCACCTGCCAGGCCTTTGGCCCACCGCGCTCGGCGCGATCATGCCGATGCCGCTATGGCGACGGAATTGGGGTAGGACGCCATGACGCCCAAGGCCCACAGGCTAGCCGAACTTGACAATCCCACCGTCTCCAGAACCTATCGCCGGCTGGCGCCGATCTACGACCAGACCTTCGGCAAGTTCGCCGATGCGGCACTCCGTCAAACCGTGGGGCGGGCCAACGAGCTCGATGGACGGCTTCTCGAAATCGGCGTCGGCACCGGCCTGGCGCTGCCGCACTACAAGCCGTCCCTGGCGGTGACCGGCATCGACCTGTCACCCGACATGCTGGGGCGGGCCCGCGAGCGGGCGCGGCGCCTGGCCTGTGGCCATGTCGAGCAGCTCAGCGTGATGGACGCCTCGCGCCTCGACTTCACCGATGCCAGCTTCGATGTGGTCGTAGCGCTCTATGTTATGACGGTGGTGCCCGATCCGGTGGCGGTGATGCATGAGATGGCGCGGGTGGTGAAGCCCGGTGGCCGGATTCTGGTGTGCAACCACTTCAGCGTCGACAAGGGATTGCGCGCCGCGATCGAAAAGCGCCTGGCCAGCTTTGCCGACGTGCTTGGCTTCCGCTCCGAGTTTCCGCTCGAGACGCTGCTGGTTGAGGAACGGCTCGAACTCGTCAGCCGGACGCCGGTCAAGCCTTTCGGTTTCTTCACGCTGCTGGAATTCCGGCGGCGCACCTGATGCGATTGCGCCGGCGCCGATGGTTACCTATAGTCGGGCGCAACGATCAGAGGTTATCCGGCGTGGCAAAGCTCAATCTTCATCCGCATGTCGACCGCGACCTGAAGAAAGGCATCGCCTGGGCGGTGCATGCCTTTACCGCCAGCGGCATCGTGCTGGGTTTCCTCGCCCTGGTGGCGGTGTTGAAGAACGATCCGGTGGCGGCCTTCATGTGGCTGGGGCTGGCGCTGTTCGTCGATGGCATCGACGGGACGCTGGCCCGCAAGGCCCGGGTCCTCGAATACACCCCCAATGTCGATGGCCGCACCCTCGACAACGTCATCGACTTTTTCACCTACGTGGCGGTGCCGGCGCTGATGGTCTACTGGTTCAACATGGTGCCGATCGACTTTCTGTTCGGTCCCGAGACCTGGAGTCTGATCGCTGCGGCAACCATCATGGCGGTGTCGTGCTACACCTTCGCCAATGTCGGCATGAAGTCGGACGACTATTATTTCGTCGGCTTCCCGGCGATCTGGAACGTGGTGGTTCTGTATTTCTTCGTCCTCGGCAGCGGCGCCTATGTCAATCTCGCCACCATCGCGGTCTTGTCGGTGATGACTTTCGTGCCGGTTAAGTTCGTGCACCCGCTGCGCGTTATCGACTGGCGCGAGGTGACGGTGCCGCTGACGGTGCTGTGGGCGGCTCTGTCGCTGAGCCTGGTGCTGTCGGCCAAGAACCGCAGCGACTGGGGCAATGTCGAAAGGATCGAGCTTGCCGTCTGGGTCGGCGCCTCTCTGTATTTTGCCGCCATCTCCCTGTGGCGCACGTTCTTCAAGAAGCCGGGCGAGGATGAGGACCACGGAACCAGTCACGCTTGACTTGCCGCGCCGCCGATCCCTATAAGCCTGCCACTTCCTCCGGGGGTGCGGAATTGGCGCTTGCGGACCAGTATGGCGGGGTAGCTCAGTTGGTTAGAGCACGGGAATCATAATCCTGGGGTCGGGGGTTCAACTCCCTCCCCCGCTACCACTCTCTCAATTATCGGCGTCGGAATGTTCGCGCTTGTAGCCGGTCACCATGCCAGCGACGAGATTCTCCCGATGCCGAAAACTCGCCAGCGCCACGCCCGCGAGATGCACCAGCACCAGGACCAGGACGCCGTTGGCGGCAAGACTGTGCAGCGTCTGGACCCATTCGATGCCATACCAGGTATCGGTGCTCATCATCCAGCCGGAGAAGGACGTGCCGGCCATCGCCGCGAGCAGCGCCACGATCATGGCGCCGCCCGCCGGGTTGTGGCCAAGATGGCGGGCTTCGCGGGCCGCGGCGATGTCGCGCAGATAGGCGAGCACCTCGGCGGGATGACGCACGAATTGCGAGAACCTGGCGTAGGGCGTGCCGAGGAAACCCCAGAGGACTCTGATGGCGACCAGGCCGGCGGCGGCAAAACCCGCCCATTGATGCAGCACTCCGGAATCGCCCGGGGTGAACCAGGCGACGGCGAAGCTCGCCGCCAGGCTCCAGTGGAAGACCCGCACCAGGGGATCCCAGACGCGCGCCATGGCGGGAGCGCGGCGCGCGCCGGAAATCTCCGTCATCGGATCAATTTTCGCCGGCTTCCGGATTGCCGACCTTGGCCAGGGTTTCGGCGTTGAAGGCGAGGTTCATCTTCTTGCCGGCCTTGTCGACGGCATAGACCTCGTAGCAACCCTTCTCGGTCTTGATCCGGCGGACGGTGAGACCCTCGCCGGCGAGTTGCGACTCGAGCGTCGCCTGGGGCTGGAATTTCGCGGCAGGTGCCGAGCTGCAGCCGGCGCCGGCGAAGGCCGGCGCGGCGGTCAATAGGGCGGCGGCCGTGAGGATTGCGGTACGATACATGTAAGTCTCCGAAATTTGTGGAAGTTGAGTGGAACCTCCCATGGAAGAAGGCTCCCAGGCGGCCTTGGGCGGCCGTCTTGCGGAGAACTGTAGTGGGTCCTGGCTGACAGGAACCTGTCAGGCGGATTAAACCTTGTCCATGTAGGGGCTGGTGGAGGTCCGGAACATTTCCCACATGAAGGGCTGGCGAAGAACCATGGAGTAGCGCACGATGTCCCTTTTCCTGAACATTCTGTGGATTGCCCTTGGCGGGTTGTGGATGGCGGCCGCCTGGGTGATCGCCGCCGTCATCATGGCGATCACCATCGTCGGACTCCCATGGGCGCGCGCTGCCATGACGATTGCGCAGTACACGCTGCTGCCCTTCGGCTTCCGCGCCGTGCCGCGCACCACGTCCGACATCGGCACCGGGCCGCTGGGGGTGATCGGCAACCTGATCTGGCTGGTGCTGGCCGGCTGGTGGCTGGCGCTGGCCCATCTGGCCACTGCCCTGCTGCTGGCCATTACCATCATCGGCCTGCCTTTCGCCTGGGCGCACCTGAAGCTCGCGGGCCTCGCCCTGTGGCCGATCGGCAAGGCGATCGTGCCGGTGGAAGCTGAGCGCTCCGTTTAATGCTTGCGGCGCAGGTCGGGCAGGAGGACGGCGAGGAGGCCGATCAGCGGCAGGAAGGAACAGAGATAATAGGCTTGGGTGATGCTGGTCCGATCGGCGATCATGCCGATCGCCGCCGCGCCGATGCCGCCGATACCGAAGGCAAAACCGAAGAACAATCCGGCGATCATGCCGACTCGCGACGGCACCAGTTCCTGGGCATAGACGACCATCGCCGGGAAGGCCGACGCCAGCACCAGTCCCGACGCCGCCGCCAGCGCCACATTGGCCTCGAACCCGACAAACGGCAGGGCCGCCGAGAACGGGAAGACGCCGAGGATCGACACCCAGATCACCCGCTTGCGGCCGATACGGTCGCCGATCGGCCCGCCGACGATGGTGCCGGCCGCAACGGACGCGAGAAAGGCGAAGAGCCCGGTCTGCGCCACACCGACCGACACGCCATAGCGCTCCATCAGATAGAAGATGTAGTAGCTCGAGAACGACGCCATGTAGACGAATTTGGAGAACATCAGCGCCAGGAGGACTGCGATCGACAGTCTGACCGTTGCGGCGGGCAGGTTCGGAGTTTCGCCCCGCACCTTGCCGGCCAGCGCCCGCTTGCCGCCCTCACGCCGGTACCAGTTGCCGACCAGCGTCAGGACGCCCATGCCGACCAGCGCCACCGCGGCAAACCATTGCAGGCTCGACTGGCCGTTGGGCAGCACCACGAAGGCGGCGAGCAAGGGTCCGAGCGAGGAGCCGACATTGCCGCCAACCTGGAAGAAGCTCTGGGCAAAGCCCGGACGCCGTCCCGCCGCCAGCCGCGCCACCCGCGAGGATTCCGGATGAAAGATCGACGAGCCAAGCCCGATCAGCGCCACGGCAATAAGCACCGGCCTGTAACTGGTCGAGTGCGCCAGCAGCACCAGCCCGAGGAGCGTCGAACCCATGCCGGCGGCGAGCGCATAGGGCAAGGGCCGGCGGTCGGTATAGAGGCCGACCAGCGGCTGCAGGATCGACGCCGTGCCCTGGAACACCAGGGTCACCACGCCGATCTGGGCAAAGCTCAGTCCGAGTTCCTGTTTCAACAAGGGATAGACCGCCGGGATCAGCGACTGCATCAGGTCGTTGAGGAAATGGCCAAGCGAAACCGCGGCGATCACCGCAAAGATGGTGGACTCATGCGTGCCCCGCGCCCGCCCTTCCGCCACCCGTTCGACCGTCATGTTCCGTGCCCAGCCATTCGACCGGACTTATATCCGGCGGCAAGCTGCAGCGCCACCAGTCCGGCGGAAGGTCTGCCATGCGTGGGACAATTCCAAACGAGCCCCTTCAACCGGCCCCGCCATCTCTCCCTTAAGGGATCATGTCCATATCCGCTGACCCTGCTGGCTAGCGACCGCAGCGAGGCAGCAACCGCCGTCGGCCACGCCTGAGAGCCGCCAGACCGGACGACGGAGCAAGTATTTCGGTAGTGTCTCAGTTTGAATTCAGCGGGGATTGACGGCCATATCGCAATTGGCTGCAGCTTCCTATATGCTGGGCAGAAAGGATATGGAGAAGACAATGGGTCGTGAGAAAGAAGATTGGATCAGACGTGAACAGACTCAATATGATGCAGCGAAACGTGATGATCGCCGATGCCCATATTGTGCCTCTATCATCCCCTATGGGACGAACCCTGGGAGATATGGAGAATGTCCGGCATGTGTCGGCGCGTTGAGGGACGACTGATGCCGACTACTCCAAAAGGCGAAAGACGCCCCGCTGACGTGATCGGCAAAGCGGTGAGGGATAAAGTTACCATGTTGGCCGTCTGGCACAATTGTCACCGCACTACATAAGACCTTGCGCATTACATAAGAACTTGCGCAACACCCCGGTGTTGGCCTCAGGTATGTCAGATCGGCTTTGGATCTTTGAAGAGTTGATTGTGGCCATGGATGAGATCGCGCCTGAGCCGGGGCAGCCCAAGACTTACAGTAAAGAATATGTGGAGGCGTGATGTTCAAGTGGATGAGACGGAAAATGGAACTCGCCGTTGCAAAGTCCTCAAAGGACGACATTGAACGATTCAATTCAATGGTGAAAGGTGCGAGCGCGGAGCAAGTTGGGTTATTGGTCGCGATGGCAGCTCATTACAAGAACTCCCTCGCAAAGGAGGGCGTCGATCTACTACACCCGATGGTTGCCGAAGAGAAGGACCCCCTCGTCGCACTGAAGATTACAAGACTTATCACTTCCGCACAAAGGGGAGACCCTGCAAATGCCACGGGTTGGATGGTTTGGCTGCACACCCTGCGTGCGGCAAACACCCCTGAAATTCGGTTTCAAGGTCGCCTTTTATGGCGCGAGCTCAGCCGTGGCTTTCCCTATGTTGAAGCAGCAGCAGATGATCTTGCTCAAGTGATGAATTTCCAACTGGATATTAATGACTACGACATGGTCCCTGAGGGACTTGAAGATGACGGTCGATAAGTCTTGAAACTGAGTCACTAATGGTAATTCCGTGGCTTGACAATTTGTAGCCTTTGAGCTACATTTTTTGATGCTGGAAATTCGTCAAACGGAGCTCTTCTCGGCCTGGCTTGCAAAGCTTCGCGACCAGGAAGCGAAGGCGAAGATCGTCTCCCGCATCAGACGTCTCGCATTGGGTAACGCCGGCGATGTCGCGCCGGTGGGAGGCGGTGTGAGCGAATTGAGGATTCACCATGGCCCCGGCTATCGGGTCTATTTCATGCAGCGCGGGACGAAACTCGTCATCCTTCTCTGTGGCGGAGATAGGTCCAGCCAATCCCGAGATGTCGGTCGCGCCCAGACTCTTGCAGCCTCATGGAGGAACTAGTTCGATGCCGCTCAAAACCAAACCATTCGATCCTGCCGCTTATCTCAGAACCGACGCGGCGCGCGCCGCCTATATGACCGAAGCCCTCGAAACCGGCGATGCGGCTTTCATTGCCGATGCTGTCGGCGTATTGGCGAGAGCCCGGGGCATGAGCAAGGTTGCAAAGGAAGCTGGACTTTCCCGCGAAAGTCTCTATCGCGCCCTTTCGCCTGAAGGTAACCCAGAGTTTTCGACGGTGCTCAAGGTGATGGCGGCACTCCATCTGAAACTCAAAGCCGCTCCCGGTAGAAATCTTTAGACATGCCCGACGCCATGCACGATAACGCCATCGACCCGCGCAACCTCGACATTCTCATCTCGATCAACGGCCGGCTGGTGCCGCGGGGTGAGGCCGTGGTTTCGGTTTTCGATTCGGGCTTCATCCTCGGCGATGGGGTGTGGGAAGGCCTGCGGCTGGTCAAGGGCGGCGTGCCGTTTCTCCGGGAGCACATCGAACGGCTCTATGAAGGCGCCAAGGCGATCTTCATGGAGGTGGGGGTTGCGCCGCAGGAACTGGTCAGGCGCCTGTTTGCCTGTATCGATGCCAACAAGATGGTGGACGGCGTCCACATCCGCTTGATGGTGACCAGAGGCATCAAGGCGACACCTTATCAGGACCCGCGCGTCACCATCTCGCCCGCCACCATTGTCATCATTCCGGAATACAAGACGCCCAATCCGGAAAAATTCGATAAGGGCCTGAAGCTCTACACCGTCAATGTCCGCCGCGGTGCGCCCGACGTGCAGGACCAGAAGCTCAATTCGCATTCCAAGCTCAACTGCATCATGGCTTGCATGCAGGCGATGAATGCCGGCGCCGACGAGGCCCTGATGCTCGATCCCCTGGGATTCGTGGCGACCTGCAACTCGACGCATTTCTTCATCGTGCGGCGCGGCGAATTGTGGACCTCGACCGGGCAATACTGCATTCCCGGCATCACCCGGGGAAACATGATCAGGCTCGCCCGGGAATTGGCCATTCCGGTGTTCGAGAAACAGTTCTCGCTCTATGACGTCTATGGCGCCGAGGAAGCTTTCGTCACCGGCACCTTTGCCGGATTGACCCCGGTGCGCGAGATCGACGGAAGGCCGGTGCGCCATCCTCTGTCGACGGAAGAATGGCACGGTGCCGGTCCCATCTCGCGCAAGCTGTCGCAGGCCTATAAGGGACTGTGCCTGAAGGACGCTCGGAGGTCGCTTGCATGACCACCATCGCCATGTGGTCGGGGCCGCGCAACATCTCGACTGCCATGATGTATTCCTTCGGCAACCGCCCTGACTTCACCTGCTGGGACGAGCCCTTCTATGCCTTCGCGCTGGTTCACCACGGCAACGACCATCCGATGCGCGATGAAATCATCGCCGGCAATGACAGCGACTGGGAACGACTGGTGACGCGCTGCCTGGCCCCTACTCCAACACTGCATTTCTACCAGAAGCACATGACCCATCACATGTTGAGGGGCTTTGACCGCGCCTGGATCCTGAAGCTCACCAACGCCTTCCTGATCCGCCATCCGGCCCGGGTGCTGGCGAGCTACGCCAAGAAGTGGTCGGAAGTGTCACTGCGCGATATCGGCTTTGTCGAACAGGCGGAGATTTTCGATAGCGTTGCCCATCAGCTGGGCAAGGCCCCGGCGGTCATCGATGCCGACGACGTGCTGGCCGATCCGCGGGGTATCCTCACGGCCCTGTGCGCCGCTTGCGGCATTGCCTTCGACCCCGCCATGCTGGCCTGGCCGCCTGGCCCCAAGCCTTTCGACGGCAACTGGGCACGCCATTGGTATAATGCCGCCTGGGCCTCGACCGGTTTTGCCCGGCCTGAGAGCGCCGCAGCCGAACTCCCCCCGGCGCTCGCCAGGATCGCCGCAGAAGCCCTGCCCTATTACGAGAAGATACGGCGCTACCGCCTTACCTAGCGTGAATCCCTGAGACCGTGGCCTGAGTGCCCCCGGCGACGGCGGCGGTGGACCCGCCCTCCTTCTCGACCAGAAGCTCGGCCCGGCGCAGTTCGCGTTCCTCGTCGGCGAGTGCCGACTGGGCGTCGTTGAGTTGGTCTTTCAGCTCGGCAATCGAGCGCATCAGATTGTCGCGCCGGCCGCGCGCCGCCTTGGCGGCGAGCGAATAGTTGAAATGATTGGGATCGGACACCCCGTTGCGGCTTTCTTCGATCCTCACCTGGGCGTCGAGATCGTCGTACTTGCGCATGAATTCCTGGATCATGCCGTCGATCTCGGCCACCTGACGGCGCTTGTCTTCGGTCTTGAAGCGGTGCAGCCGAAGCAGCGTCTCGCGTGAACGCATGGGGTCCCTCACTCATACTCAAAACAAACCCGGAGACCGTGCCGTCCCCTTTTCACGCCATCCCGAATCGCATAGGTAGGAGATTCCGGTCGTCGTTCTGGCATCTTGGACCGGCAAGCTTAAGAGCGGGTAAATCGGGGTGCCGCAGGGCTTGGCGATTTTTACCGTGAGTCAGGGGTAGGGACGGTCGTTTGCGCCACAGTGGCGGCAAAAACCCTCGTAATGCCGGAGTTTCGAAGCATCCGTATTAGGTTTTGTTAACCTTTCACGGTCTATCTTAACGGTGAGCGTTAACGGTTAGTTGCGCGCCAGAGCCCGGTCGGGCAGGCGCCGAGAAGGGACTCGAGGGAGTCCGCAACCTTAGGGGATTGGACGATGAGGGTACTTCTGATCGAGGACGATACCGCCACGGCCCAGAGCATCGAACTGATGCTCAAGTCGGAAGGATTCAACGTCTATACCACCGATCTTGGCGAAGAAGGCGTCGATCTCGGCAAGCTCTACGACTACGACATCATCCTCCTCGACCTCAACCTGCCCGACATGTCGGGCTATGAAGTGCTGAAGACGCTGCGCGTCTCCAAGGTCAACACCCCCATTCTCATTCTCTCCGGTCTCGCTGGCATTGAGGACAAGGTACGCGGCCTCGGCTTCGGCGCCGACGACTACATGACCAAGCCCTTCCACAAGGACGAACTCGTCGCCCGCATCCATGCGGTGGTGCGCCGCTCCAAGGGCCATGCCCAGTCGGTCATTCTGACCGGCGAACTCCTGGTCAATCTTGACACCAAGACCGTCGAAGTGGGCGGCCAGCGCGTCCATCTGACCGGCAAGGAATACCAGATGCTGGAGCTTCTCAGCCTGCGCAAGGGCACGACGCTGACCAAGGAAATGTTCTTGAACCACCTCTATGGCGGCATGGACGAGCCCGAGCTCAAGATCATCGACGTGTTCATCTGCAAGCTCAGGAAGAAACTGGCGAGCGCCGCCGGCGGCAAGAACTTCATCGAGACCGTGTGGGGCAGAGGCTACGTGCTGCGCGAAGGCGCTCCCCCCATGCACGATGAAGTGGATATCCGCGAGACCGCCTGAGGCCCTCAATTCTCCGCAGTCTTGTCGTGGCCGGGTTCAAGCGCCCGGCCATGGTGTTTAGAATGCAGCAAGGCGGGGCGGATCGCTCCGCCACCGCCCCGCAATGACCGGCCGGATAACCCGGCCGGCAAGGTTACTTCTTCTTCTTCGCTGTCATGTGCTTCGCATGATGGCAGAACTTGTGCATTTTGCCGTCTTTACCCTTCGCCATATGACAGACCGCCGTCGTCTTGGTGTGGGTCCCCGGCTTCTTGGCCATGGTGGCGGCTTCGGCAGGGACCAGCGAGGCAAGGCCGAGGGAAGCGGCGAGCGCGATTGCAGCGAACTTCTTCATGGAACGTCCTTTCGAGTGGTTGCCGGCACCAGTGCCGGTCATTGCTTTGGCAGGTTGGGTTGCACGCCAATGAGACGCAGCGCCTTGACGTAGTATCTGAGCCCCAGGGCCGGCTTGCCGGCAGCGCACAGGCCTTCACCCTTGTCGGCGGCAGCCTCGGCCTCGGCCCGCTTCGCCGCCGCGTCCGGATGGGACTCGATCGCGGCTTCGAATTGAGCTTGGAGGGCGTCACAGCGCTGTTGGCCCTTGGATGGACCAGCCGGCGCCGGGACCGAGCTTGCGAGGGCGGATGCTACTATCAGGGCTTGGCAGAAGCCGGACAGTAGGACCGGAACTGCCGTGCGAGTCATTGGTCATGTCTCCCGAACAACCGCGGTCAAACTAGCGCCATCGGATTTCCGCCGTTTGTCTGGCAAGGCCGCCAATGTAACAAAGTGTTTCCGCCACCCCTTGGGTTGACGCGGCCTTTGTGCCGTTCGACATTCGCCGCATTCGATGTGCTAGGGAATGACATGCGCGAGCCGCTTCCGAAACTCCTGATCGTCGATGACGACCGCCAGACCTGCGCCCTGGTGAAACAGTATTTCGAACGCCATGACTATCAGGTCGCCACCGCCCAAGACGGCGGCGAGATGGCGGCCCAGATGGCGCGGCAAAAATTCGACCTGGTAATTCTCGACGTCATGTTGCCCGGCAAGAACGGCTTCGAGTTGTGCCGCGACATCCGCGGCCGTTCCGACGTGCCGGTGATCATGCTCACCGCCGTCAACGACTTGACCGACCGGGTGGTGGGTCTCGAGATCGGCGCCGACGACTATGTGCCGAAGCCCTTCGAGCCGCGCGAATTGCTGGCCCGGGTGCGCGCCGTCATCCGCCGCAAGATGGGTGGTGGAACGGCCGAAAACGCCGAGCTTCCCCAAGGTTACGGCTTCGAGGGTTTCACTCTCGATCTTGCCACCCGCAAGCTGACCGCCGACGGCGGCGTCGTCGTCTCGCTCACCGCCGCCGAATTCGACCTGCTCGCCGCCTTTGCCCGCAATCCGCGCCGCAGCCTGACCCGCGACCAGTTGCTCGAACTCACCACCGGCCGCGCCGTCAACGCCTTCGACCGCTCGATCGACATCCTGGTGAGCCGCCTTCGGAAGAAACTCGAACGCAATGCCGGTCCCGAGGAGCTGATCAAGACCATGCGCGGCACCGGCTATTTCTTCACGCCATCGGTGCGCAAGCTGTGACCCGCCTGTGGCCCCGCTCGTTGCCGAGCTTCATCCTGGTGATCGTCGTGCTGGCGCTGGGAGCGGCCCAGGTTGTGACGCTCCTTACCGTGTCGCGCGAGGTGGCCCGCACCAACCGCGTCGAAGACTTGTTCCGTCTCGGCGAGCGGACCCTGGCGATCGCCCGCGGGATCGCCGACACGCCGAAGGAGGTGCGGGCCAAGTTCCTCGCGAATATCAAGAGCGCCGACCTGACCGCTCGCATCGATGCCGAGCCGGCGGTCGGCGTGATCGCTTCCAACGACGAGATGGCCGAGATCGAGGATCTGCTGATGAGCCAGTTCTCCGACGAAGGTATTCTCGACATCCGCATCGACGAGGTCGGCCCTGGGGCGGCAACTGCTGCCGCGGGAAAAGCCGTCCAGCCGGGTGGCGCCAACACCATCGAGCGGGAGCTGAGCCGGGTTACCTCGCAATTTGCCACTACCAATCGCCATATCGTCTCGATGCAGCTGGCCGACGGTGCCTGGCTCAACTTTTCGCTGGCCACCACACCGGCGCCGACCATTGTCGGATCGCGCACTCTGCCCCTGCTGTTAGGACTGCTTGCAGCGATCGTGGCACTCTGCCTGTGGGCGGTGATCCAGCTCACCCAGCCCTATCGCCGGCTCGAACGAGCTGCCGCCAAGATCGGTGCCGATCTCAACACCGTGCCCATTCCCGAAACGGGATCGAGCGAAGTGCGCGCCGCGATCCGCGCCATCAACGCAATGCAGGTGAAGCTCCGCGACTATGTGGCCGATCGCGAACATCTGGCCGCAGCACTCGCCCATGATCTGCGCACCCCCCTCACCCGCCTGAAGCTCCGCTGCGAGCTGATGAAGGAGGGTCGCCAGAAGCATGAGCTCCAGGCCGACGTGCAGGACCTGCAGAATCTCGTCGCCTCGGTCATCGACTTCGCCAGCATGACCAAGCGCCAGGAGGAAAAGACCAAGGTCGACATTGTGTCGCTGCTGCAAACCGTCTGCGCCGACTACCGCAAGGCCAAGGTGGCGCCCGACACCGCCGCATTAAACCGCGTCGTAGTCGCCGCCCAGCCCGTGGCGCTCGGCCGCTGTCTCGGCAACCTGGTCGGCAATGCCATCCGCTACGGCGGCTCGGCCACCGTCTCGGTTCGCCTGGACGGGGCGAACCTCGAGATTCTAGTGGACGACGAAGGTCCGGGAATTCCCGGGGACGAACTCGCCAAGGTGCTGAAACCCTTTTATCGCCTCGAAGGCTCGCGCAATCAGGCCTTCGGCGGCACCGGCCTGGGACTGGCCATCGCCGACACCATTGCCAGGGCCCATGGCGGCACGCTCCGCCTCGAAAACCGCCCCGAGGGCGGTACCCGCGCCATACTATCATTGCCGCGCGGCCGCGAATTTGAGCCAGCCGCGGCACCTGACATCGTGAGCCCTTCTGCGGCGAGGGATGCGCCGCCATGAAGACCGACAACACCGCCAAACTCCGGGCCGATCGCGTATGGATGACATCCGAGTCCTGCAACCTCGCCGATTTCGTCGGAGAGATCGAGCGCCGCACCGATCCGGCCGACTATCCGCTGGCCGCCGAGATCGTCTCCAACATGCCGGTCTATGACGGCACACCATTCGCCGGGTCTCCGGCGACCCGGAAGCGCGCAGGCGATCATGGCCGAATGAGCGGAGGTAATGCTCACCGGCCCCGGCATGGTGGTGTTCAAGCGGGCCTATGACGACGTTGGCCCAATCGACGCCGCCACCCGCATCTTCTTCGAGATCATCGACGAACAGAAGGCCTCCGGTACCGCCAAGGGCGATCATTTCGCCAAACCGGGCGCAAACGACCGGGTGTGGAATGCCCTTGAGAAGCTGGCGCTGCGCGATCCCGACACCTTCGCCGCCTATTACGCCAACGAATGCTTGGCGATGGCGTCGGAGGCATGGCTCGGCATCAACTATCAGGTGACTTCGACGCAACGTGGTCAATCCCGGCGGCGAGGCCCAATCGGTGCACCGCGACTATCACATGGGCTTCCAGCCGATGAAAGAGATCGAGCGCTATCCCGCCCAGGCCCATCGCCTGCCGCCGGTGATGACCCTGCAGGGCGCGGTGACCCATGTCGACATGCCGGTCGATAGCGGACCCATCCTGTATCTTCCCTATTCCCAAGCCTTCGAGCCAGACTTACTTCGCCTGGCGCCGGCCCGCGTTCAAGGACTACTTCAGGAGTCACTATGTGCAGTTGCCGCTCGCCAAGGGTGACGCCGTCTATTTCAATCCGGCCCTGCGGCGGATGAAAGCCGCCGACCGCCTCGACGCGCGCGGCATCGCCAACGCCGTCGCCAGCTGCTGCGGAGTCCTATCCCTTCCCCACCAACCTCGACCGCGACGTGCCGATCGGCGGCCTGTCGCCGCTCAATCAGGCGCAGATCATGCACAAGGCCCTGGCCGAGGATTGGGAGCCGGCGGCGGTAGCCGAAGCGCTGGCCCAATACACCTGGCGCCACACCGCCTGAAGCCCACGCGACCTGCGAAGCGGTGGCATTGGGACCTTCCGACGCCGCCGCCGGAAGGCGACAATAAGCTACGCCGCGGCCTTCACCAAAACGTCTTCGCCGTCCAGGGCGATGGCGAGCGTCAACCCGGCCGACTGGGCCAGCACCTTGGCGTAATAGGGTTGCACCAGACGAGCGTCGAGAAGCGAGAGATCGGCGCTGCCGGCCAGCACTTCGGCGATCGCTTCCGGCACCTTGGCCCGGTCGCCCTGGGCCCTGGCGGTGAAGGTATCGGCTGCAACCGCGATGGTGACCAGCCCGCCCCGCGGAATTCCGGCCATCGCCATCAGCATCATGTTGAGCAGGAGCTTCACTTGCTGCTTCGGGCGGTTCTCGCGCGGCGCCTGCCAGTCGAGCCTGACCTTCTCGGAACCGACGAAGGCCTTGGCGATTTCGCCGGCCTCGCCCATGTCGATCGTCGCCCCGGCCGAGCCGGCCGCGCCGAAAGCGATGCGGCAGAACTTGAGCTTGGCCGAAGCGGTACGGGCCGAGCTTCGCACCATTTCGAGTGCGGTCTCCTTGGTATCGGCATCCATCTCCGGATCGTCGAACAGTTCGAGCCCGTTGGCGATGGCGCCGACCGGCGAAATAACATCGTGGCAGACCCGGCTGCACAGCAGGGCGGCAAGATCGAGATCGGTGAGGCGCGGCTCGTTCATGGTGTCTCCGGCGGTGATTCGGGCTCTTTCTTTCTAGCATTAGTGGCTGCAATTTTCCGCATTGACGAGACGGCCCTCCGGCTTCCATAGAGGCGGCCGAAATTTCGCGAGTTGCCATCGATGAGTCTTACGCCCAGTCCGCGCGTCGCCGACCTGATTACCCTGTCGATTTCGGCGGGCCGCGCCATTCTGTCGATCTATGCCAGCGATTTTTCGGCCAAGGCCAAGAGCGACCTGACGCCGGTGACCGAGGCCGACGAGGCGGCCGAGAAGATCATCCTGGCGGGACTGGCGAGGCTCGATCCGGGCACACCGGTGATTTCCGAGGAGGCCGCCTCGGCCGGCCGCATTCCCGCCGCGTCGAGCCACTTCTTCCTCGTCGATCCGCTCGACGGCACCAAGGAATTCATCTCCCGCAACGGCGAATTCACCGTCAATATCGCACTCGTCGATCACGGCGTGCCGGTCGCCGGCGTGGTCTATGCGCCGGCTCTCGGGAGGATGTTCTGGGGCGAGCTTGGCGTGGGTGCTGCCCAATGCGCCGTCGGTGCCGACGAGACGTTGTCGTCGTGGCGGCCGATGACCGTGCGGGCCCTACCCGGCGATGGCGCCACGGTGGTCGCCAGCCGCTCCCACCGCGACCAGGCGACCGAGGACTATCTCCGCAAGATCAACGTGAAGTCCCTGTGCTCGGCCGGCTCGTCGCTGAAATTCTGCCTGGTCGCGGCGGGCGAGGCGGACCTCTATCCACGCTTCGGCCGCACCATGGAATGGGACACCGCCGCCGGCCATGCCGTGCTGCTTGCCGCTGGCGGCAAGGTGATGACCGCCGAGGACGGCACGCCCCTGGGCTATGGCAAGAGCGAGCGCGGCTATGACAATCCGGGCTTCATCGCCAGCGCCTGACCGGCATCGCTCTTGAGAAACCATTAACCATCCCGTAAGCCCCCCCTGTTAGGGTTGACCCACCCCGATGGCTGCCCAACAGCCGCCACAGCCTTGCGCCACGATGGCGGCAGACAGAAAAGACGACGAGGTATTGCGATGATGAAAAGGTTCTTGGCGCCGCTGATCCTGGGGCTCGGCCTCGCTCTCAGCCTGCCGGCCATGGCCCAGACCACCAATTCGATTTCCAAGACAAGCCGGACCGGCAGTTCTCAGACCTATTCGACCGAGGAAATCCTTGCCGCCGGCCACCAATTCTTCGGCAAGACCACGCGCGGCCTGGCCAAGGCGGTGGAGTATGTCTTCCAGTATCAGGGCGAGCCCACCGCCTATATCGTCGGCGAGGAAGGCTCCGGCGCCTTCGTCGGCGGCCTGCGTTATGGCGAGGGCACCATCTATTACAAGTCCGGCCTGAAGCAGAAGATCTACTGGCAGGGTCCTTCCGTCGGCTTCGATTTCGGCGCTAACGGTTCGCGCTCTCTGGTGCTGGTCTACAATTCCGAAAGCCCGCGCGATCTCTACAATCGTTTCGGCGGGGTTGAGGGGTCGGCCTATTTCATCGGTGGCCTTGGTGTCAATTTCCAGGAGCATAACGGCGTGGTGCTGGCCCCGATTCGGACCGGCGTTGGAGCGAGGCTCGGGGCCAATATTGGCTATCTCAAGTATTCGCAGCGCCCCGAGCTAAATCCCTTCTAGCGCTTCATAGGGCATTGCCGGTTCCGTTATCTGGGTCGGAAAGCACGCCAAGACAATAACTTGCGGCATGTTCGTGGCGTGAAAGATGAACCCTTCAGGCGCGCCATGCGTGGCGGACATTTTGCTGCCAGATTCCCTCTTCACTACGCCCAACAACAGGCGTTAAGAGGAATTGGCAATGGAAAAGCTTGCGAGGTTTGCGGCCGCCGCCGTCATGGCGTCGGGACTTTCTGCGGTATCTGCGAAAGCCGGTCTGGCCAGCGATGCCGCCGGCGTGTGGGCCATGTCGAACGGCAAGGTGACCGTCAGAGTCTCGAGTTGCGGCAATGGCATCTGCGGCACCATCATCGGTCTCAAGGAGCCGATCAGCAAGATCGACGGCAAGCCCAAGATCGATCGCGAGAATCCCAATCCGTCGCTGCGCGGCCGGCCGCTCATCGGCCTGTCCATCCTGCTCGACATGAAATCCGCCGGCGACAGCCAGTGGAAGGGTGCCATCTACAATCCCGACGACGGCAACGTCTACAGCGCCACGGTGAAGCTGCAGGGTAATGCCATGAAGGTCCAGGGCTGCGTCGTCGGCGTACTGTGCAAGACCAACACCTTCCTGAGGGTGAACTGAGGCGCCGGGCTGGCCGGTCTCCGGTCTTTTGCGAGCCACCGCGGAATTGGCTGGCGCATGTTCTTGTCGCCAAAGCGTGCACTTTGGCGGAACATGCTCTAAATAGGCCGACGCCGGAGTTTTTATGTCCCAGACCGAAACCCTGCTGCTGGTGATGCTGGGCTTTTCGCTTGCCGCCCTGATCTTCCTGTTTGCCGGAAGGGTCCTGTGGGCGCTGGCCCTGCGGCTCGGCGCCCGCCGCATGCAGCGCCAGGTGCCGACGACCTTGGCCGGCCTGCAGTCGGAGCGTGACCGGCTGCGGGCGGAATATGCCAAGCTGTCGCAGAAGCTCGGCGCCAAGCTCGACGGCGTCAGGGCCCAGATGGTCGAGCAGATGGCCGAGGTCAGCCGCCACCGTAACCGCCTCGCCCAGCTGACCGTCGACCTCAATGCCCGCGATGCCGACATCGCCGCCCACAAGACCAAGATCGGCGAATTCGAAGCGGGCCTTGCCGAAGCCATGGCCCAGTCGCAGGCGCTGCGCAGCGAAAACGAGCGCCATGCGGCGGAGCTTGTCGCGGCTCAGAACGACATCGCCGCCCTGCGCCAAACCATCGCCGACCGCGACCGGCAGATCGCCAGCCTCACAGCACCCGCCATGGAAGTCCTGCCGCCCGCAGCCGCATCACTCGAAGCGGGCCTGCAGGCGCGCATCGATGCCCTGACCAGCCTGTCGCAGCAGATCGCCGCCGCCCGCGCCGGCGATGAGGCCGCTGACCCCGAAGTTCCGTTGGAAAAGAAACTCGAACAAGCGACCCGCGAAACCGCAAGCCTGCAGCAGGAACTGGCCCGCCTCGATGCCACCTGGTCGACCAGGCTCGACGAGTTGGAAGCCGGCGCACCGGCCGAAGGCGGCGTCGAGAACGTCATCTCGCTCGCCCAGCGCATCCGCAATCTGCAGAAGGACACGGCGGGTTAGCCAGCCGGAAACTGGCGCTCCCTGCGGGAATCGAACCCGCCTTTGCAACGTGAGAGGCTGCCGTCCTAACCGATAGACGAAGGGAGCCTGCGCCGGGGCTTCCTATATCGGCGTCAGATGCCCCTTGCAAGCGGCTACCGGCCAGAGAGCGAAATCCGCGACAGGACGGCATTGCGCTTCCAATCGACGATGATGATCTCGCTGCCGGTATCGATCGCCAGGCGGTCGCCGTCGAGCTGCAGGGAGCGCACTTCACTGCCCGCCGGAAGCGCAAGGCCCAGAAGCTGGGTGGTGGGTTGGGCCGGCTCCACCTTGTGGGTGACCTTCCAGACGATGCCGCCGATCAGGCCTAGAAACATCAGTACCAGCAAGCCGCCCATGATATATACGGCGGCCTCGAGGAACTTGAGCCCCGGCTGCTTCACTTGGGGCAAGGGTGCCTCCTCGCCGGGAGAGTCTGTCTTGTCGGTCATGCCGCCTTCTTCATCAACGCTCGAAGCCGTAGCCTCCGCCTCCGGCCGCCTCGATCGCTGCCTGGCCGAGGCCTTCCCGGCGATCAGCCGGTCGCGCTTCCAGAGCCTTATTGCCGATGGCCTGGTCACTGTCGAGGGCAAGCTGGCACATGAGAGCCGCCACAAGGTGAAGCTTGGCCAAAGGCTGGCGGTGACCCTGCCTCCGCCGGCCCCGGCCGAACCCGCCGCCGAAACGATAGCGCTCAGCGTCGTCTACGAGGACGGCGACCTTATCGTCATCGACAAGCCGCCGGGCCTGGTCGTCCATCCCGGCGCTGGACATCACTCGGGCACCCTGGTCAACGCCTTGATCGCCCATTGCGGGGAAAGTCTCTCCGGCATCGGCGGCGTCCAGCGCCCCGGCATCGTGCACCGCCTTGACAAGGATACCAGCGGCCTCCTGGTCGTCGCCAAGACCGACCGGGCCCACCAGGGTCTCGCCAAACAGTTCGCCGCCCATGGCCGCGACGACAAGCTCGAACGGAGCTACCTCGCTCTCGTCTGGGGGGTGCCGGAAAAAACCCGCGGTACCATATCGGCGAGCCTTGGCCGCAGCGCGACCGACCGCCGCAAAGTCGCCGTGTCACGCTCGGCCACCGCCAGGACGGCCGCCACCCACTACGAGGTGATCGCCCGCTATGGCAATCCACCGGTGGCAAGCCTCCTGCGCTGTCGGCTGGAAACCGGGCGGACCCACCAGATCAGGGTGCATTTGGCGCATATCGGCCATCCGCTCCTTGGGGACTTGACCTATGGGTCAGGATTCAAGGCCTCCGAACGGAAGCTGCCGGAAAGGGCAAGAAACACCCTCAAGTCATTGAATCGACAGGCCTTGCACGCGGCGACTTTGGGCTTCGAGCATCCGGTCACCGGCAAGCCGCTGCGCTTCGAAAGCCCCGCGCCAGACGATTTTGCCGGTCTGACGACCGCCCTCACCGGGGATTGATTATCTGTAACTCATCCGGTGTCTTATTTTCGGCGTAGTATTCGCATATATACTGCGACCTAGACAGGAAAGGTTTGGCCATGGCCCAGACGACATCGCTCCCAGCACTTGCTTCCGGCGAAGGCGGCCTCAACCGCTATCTCCAGGAAATCCGGCTGTTTCCGATGCTGCAGCCAGAGGAAGAATTTATGCTGGCCAAGCGCTGGCGCGAGCATGGCGACACGGCTGCCGCCCACAAGCTGATCACCAGCCATCTGCGCCTCGTCGCCAAGATCGCCATGGGCTACCGCGGTTATGGCCTGCCGATCGGCGAAGTCATCTCCGAAGGCAATGTCGGCTTGATGCAGGCAGTCAAGAAGTTCGAGCCCGACAAGGGCTTTAGGCTCGCGACCTATGCCATGTGGTGGATCAAGGCCTCGATCCAGGAATTCGTCCTGCGCTCTTGGTCGCTGGTCAAGATCGGCACCACTGCCAACCAGAAGAAGCTGTTCTTCAACTTGCGCAAGGTGAAGGGCCAGATCCAGGCCCTCGAAGACGGCGACCTTAAGCCCGACCAGGTGAAGACCATTGCCAAGAAGCTCGGCGTCACCGAGGAAGATGTCGTGTCGATGAACCGCAGGCTTGCCGGCGATACCTCGCTCAATTCGCAGATCCGCGCCGACAGCGAAGGCGAATGGCAGGACTGGCTGGTCGACGAGAGCGACAGCCAGGAAGAGACGCTGGTCGAAAACCAGGAGAAGAGCCTGCGGCGCGGCCTCCTGACCGAAGCCCTCGACAAACTCACCGACCGCGAGCGCCGGGTATTCGAGGCCCGCCGATTGCAGGATGACCCGACCACCCTCGAAGATCTGTCGCAGGAATTCGGCGTGTCGCGCGAGCGTATTCGCCAGATCGAGGTCAGGGCCTTCGAGAAAGTGCAGAAGGCGGTGAAGAACGCCGCCCAGAAAGTTCTCGGGCCCCGCCTCGTTCAGGCCTCTCCCTGACGGCCGTTACTGGAACAAGCCCTTCTCGCGCGGCGTGCCGAAGAAGATCTGCACGGCGTAGATGTTGTTGCCACGCTGCACCACGCCGGTCGAGACGAAGATATAGTCGAGACTGACAAGGGCCCGGCGATGCGGCGGACTGTTAACCCACTGCCGGAACAGGCTGGTGGCCTTGGCCTTGTCGGCCGGGGTTTTCTGGGTGTCGCGGGCGGCGTTCTCGCCAAGGGTGGGAAAGCGCGTGACATCGCCGACGAAGGCCCGCATGCGGCCATCGAACTCTTGGCCGGTGCTGGCCCGGTGGCCGACGAAGTTGCCCACCATCATGTCGGCAGCATGGGCCCGGGCCGGAATGAGGAACAGATCGCTGGGCTTGAGCGGCGGCTTGCCCTGGGAGCGCCGGTAGGCATTGGCCTCGGCGAACAGCTCTGCCTCCAGGTCGGGCCGGAAACTTGCCCCTTTGGGCAAGTTCTGGACCAATCCTTCTGCATAGGCCCGGTATGATACCGCGATAGCCGGCCCCGGACGCCATCCGCAAGCCAGGGCGACAACGCCCAACGACAACATCGTCCTTCTCTGCATCCGACCGATTTTTCTCACAATTCGTCAACCACGGAAGGCCAATCCAGCCGCAGAACAGAAACTTTTACTCTTATTTCGTCAACCTGGGTGTAGCTGATCGATTGGGACGAATTTGGGGTGTGGAAGATGCCGCGAGGCGGATGGAGAGAACAATTGCGGAATTGGCGGCACTTGCCGCTGGCTGCGTGCGTGGCACTTGGTGCCGGGGCGGCCGTCCTCGGCTACGGCCTCCTGCATCAGGCGACCACTGATCTCCTGCGCCATGAGGCCCGCATCGACGCCGAAGTGTGGTCGGCCCAACTTTCCAAGAACACGAGCGAACTGCCGGCGCTCGCCCGCGGTTCGGCACCAACCGCGGCAACGCTCGATCTTCTCTTCAAGTCACGCCAAGCCGGCGGGGTAACCGCCTTCCGTATTTACAACACAAGCGGCAAACTGATGCTGCGCTATGGCGACGGCGCCGGGACAACCGCCAACGGCGATACCGTGGCAACCCTCGATCCCGGCCTCGCGGCCTCGATCGCCGCCAAGAAGTCCAGCGCCACGCTCCGCCGCGGCTCGGGCGATCAAGCAACCTCCTATGCCTCGAGCAATGTCGCCATCCGCGACGGCGGCACTATCGTCGGCTGGCTGGTGGCCGATGTGGACCAGACCAGGCGCCAGGCGGCCTATAATGCCTTGACGTTCAATTTGGCGTTGCTGTTCGGCACACTGCTGTTGGTTGGTCCCTTCCTGGGATACCGCTACAGCACCCGGCAGAAATATCTGGTCGAGCGCCAGATCGAAACCATGTCCCAGCGCGACCAGATGACCGGCCTTCCCAACAAGGCGAGCTTTCTCAAGCTCGTCGACCGCCAGCTGCTGCAGACCGAGGGCGGCACCACCCAGTGCGCCCTGATCGTCTGTGAACTGACCGACGCCCACGCCATCGACCAGAGTTTCGGTCTGCAGGCGGCCGAGCGGGCAATCCTCGTCACCGCCACCAGGCTGACCGAGATCAAGCCCGAAAGAACCGAGATCGCCGCCCTGGAGCGGGCCCGCTTCGGCCTGTTCATGCATGGTGTCAGTGACGCCATGGCGGTCCTGGCTCTGGCCAAGGAACTGACCTCCAAACTGGGCTATGCACTGGAATGGCAGGGCGAGCAGATCGGCATGCAGGTCCATGCCGGCATCGGGCTCTCGTCATCGGACGGCAAGGATGCGGCAACGCTTCTGCGCAGCGCCGAACTGGCGTTGCGCTCGGCCCAGGAACAGGGCACCCCCGGCTACGGCTTCTTCAATCCGGAGATCGCCCAGGATGCGCGCCGCCGCGTCGCCGTCCAGAAGGCGGTCGCCGACGCCACCGCCAATCATTCCTTCCGCCTCGACTTCCAGCCGGTCTATGCCATCCGCACCGGCGAATTGAACGGCTTCGAGGCCCTTATCCGCCTGCACGATCCCGAGCTCGGCGCCATTTCGCCGGCCGAGTTCATTCCGATCGCCGAGCAATCGGGACTGATCAACCGGATCGGCGCCTGGTGCCTAGAGGAAGCCTGCCGCATCGCCGCCCAGTGGCCCGCCCATCTCGTTGTGTCGGTCAATCTGTCGCCGGCGCAATTCTACACCGGATCGTTGATCGCCGATGTCCGCCAGGCCCTCGACCAGAATCAGTTTCCCTCCTACCGGCTCGAGGTCGAGATCACCGAAGGCACGCTCCTCAAGGATTCCGAACTGGTGCTGCAGCAATTGGGGGTGTTGCGCGAGATGGGGCTTGCCGTGGCGCTCGACGATTTCGGCACCGGCTATTCGAGCCTTTCCTATCTGTGGAAGTTCCCCTTCTCCAAGCTGAAGATCGATCGCAGTTTCGTTGCCGCCCTCGACGAGGCCCAGAGTGCCCGCGGCATACTGCGTTCGATCATCAAGCTCGGCCACGGGCTCGGCTTGTCGGTCACTGCCGAAGGCATCGAGAACACCAGGCAGTTCGAGACGCTGCGCGAGCTTGGCTGCGATCTGGCCCAGGGCTTCCTGCTCGATCGGCCCGCCCGCATCGCCGATCTCGCCGGCATCATCCTGCGCAATTTCGCCAAGGGGCTCACCGGACGGACCGACGCCACCACGGAGCGGACACGGTTTCCCTCGACCGGCACCCACAACGGCTGACACCATTCAGCGGATCAATCCTCGAACGGATCCTTCATCAGGATGGTATCCTCGCGCTCCGGGCTGGTCGACAGGAGCGCTACCGGGCATTCGATCAGCTCTTCGAGATATTTGACATATTTGATCGCCTGGGCCGGCAGCTTGGCCCAGCTTCGCGCCCCCGCCGTGGTGCCCTGCCAGCCTTCGAAGCTTTCATAGATGGGCTCCACGCGTTTCTGCGCCTCCTCGGCGGCGGGAAAGCGGTCGATGCGCTTGCCGTCGAGCCGGTAGCCCACACCCACCTTGATCTCCTTCAATCCGTCGAGCACGTCGAGCTTGGTCAGCGCAATGCCATGGATGCCGCCGGTCTTGATCGCCTGCCTGACCAGCACCGCATCGAACCAGCCGCAGCGCCGCTTGCGCCCCGTCACCGTGCCGAATTCGCGGCCGCGGGCGCCGATCTGTTCGCCGACCTCATTGTCCTGCTCGGTGGGAAACGGCCCCGAGCCCACCCGCGTCGTATAGGCCTTGGCGATCCCCAGCACATAACCGATCGACGATGGCCCGAGCCCCGAGCCCGCCGCCGCCTGGCCCGGCACGGTGTTGGACGACGTCACATAGGGATAGGTGCCGTGGTCGATATCGAGAAGAATTCCCTGGGCGCCCTCGAACAGGATGCGCTTGCCTTCGCGCCTGAGATCGTCGAGCAGCGACCACACGGCGTCGGAATAGGCGAGCACCCGGGGGGCGATCTCGGACAGCTGGTTGAGCAAGTCACTGGCCTTGACCTCGGGCTGGCCGAGGCCCCGGCGGAGCGCATTGTGATGGGCCAGCAGCCGCCCGATCTTGGGGCCAAGGGTCGAAAGGTCGGCGAGATCGTTCACCCTGATGGCGCGGCGGCCCACCTTGTCCTCGTAGGCGGGACCTATTCCGCGGCCGGTGGTGCCGATTCTGGCCGAGCCCGCCGCAATCTCGCGCATCTGGTCGAGCTCGCGGTGCAAGGGCAGGATCAGGGTTGCATTGCCGGCGATCCTGAGGTTGTCGCGCGACACTGCGACCCCTTGCGAGGCGAGCTTGTCGATCTCGGCGGCCAGCGCCCAGGGATCGACCACTACGCCGTTGCCGATGACCGACAGCTTGCCGGGGCGCACGATGCCGGAGGGCAGGAGCGACAGCTTGTAGGTGACGCCGTCGATCACCAGGGTGTGGCCGGCATTGTGGCCGCCCTGGAAGCGCACCACCACATCGGCGCGCTCGGAAAGCCAGTCCACCAGCTTGCCCTTGCCCTCGTCGCCCCACTGGGCGCCCACCACCGCGACATTGGCCATCGATCGTTCCTTTCAGACACGGAAACGGCCCCGGAGGAAAAAGCCGCCGGAGCCGTTGGCAGGACATACACCACCTTGGCCCCACGCAAAATAAAATTTCGCCGCTTGCCCGGTTGGGTGGCGTTGTCTCGAGATCCCTGCCTGGCCGGGCTCATCGATCCAGGTCACGGCGAAATGAAACCGGGCATCGGCGCCAGGCCCGCCATGGCGATCTCGCGGTGTCGATTTGACCGACAAGGCACCATCACGCCGTAACTTTGACTCTCCGTCCGGCTGGAGTATGATGTCGCCGTCCGGGGGGACGCTTCTGATCTTTGCAACAGGAGAATGCGATGGCCATGACGGAATGGATGCTGCGCGGTCCTGAGATCGCGACATGCAATTGTGCCTACGGGTGCCCTTGCCAGTTCAATTCGCCGCCCACCGACGGCACCTGCCGGGCGACGGTGGGCATCCATATCGAGAAGGGCCACTACGGCAAGGTCAAGCTTGACGGCCTCACCATTGCGGCAACGGCTGCCTGGCCCGGCCCCATTCACATGGGCCATGGCGAGATATTGCCGATCGTCGACGAGCGCGCCACGGCGGAACAGCGCGAGGCGCTGCTCAAGATCATGTCCGGGCAGGACACCGAACCCGGTGCCACTTTCTTCCAGGTCTTCGTTTCGATGTGCGAAAAGGTTCACGAGCCGGTATTCAAGCCGATCGATTTCAAGGCGGACCTGAAGACCCTTGTCGGCCACTTCAGCGTTCCGGGCATCGTCGAGGCCCAGACCGAGCCGATCAAGAATCCGGTCACCGGCAAGTCCCATTTTGCCACGGTCAGCCTGCCGGCAGGCTTCGAATATAGCGAAGCGCAGTTCGCCAGCGGCTCGTCAAAATCCCCCGGCCCGATCAAGCTCAATAACAGCGGCAAACACGCCCATCTGGCGATGCTCCACATCACCGGCAGGGGCGTCGTGCATTGAGCCTGGCGGGCAGCCCATCGCCCAGCTCACTGCCCGAAAGTGCTGCCCAGAACGAACGCTGGATCGTTCTGGCGGCACTTGCCTTGGTTGCCGCCCTTAGCCTCTACCTGACGCTGACGGCCGGCGACTATCTGATGATGGCAGCACCGACCCCCGGCACGATCGCTCATGCCGTCGTGCTGTTCATCATGTGGTGGTCGATGATGCTGGCGATGATGCTGCCGTCGGCGGCACCGGCGATCCTCATCTATGGCGGCATCAGGCGAAATTTCGCCGCCAAGGGTGAACGGCAGCCGCCACTTTTTGTCTTCGTGTCCGGCTATGCCGTCATCTGGACTCTCTTCAGCGCTGCGGCGGTCAGCCTACAACTGCTGGTGCGCGATGTGTTTCCGCTGACCGGCATGATGGCAGTGACGAGCGCGAAGCTCGGTGGTGTGTTGCTGCTGGCTGCCGGCATCTATCAATTGACGCCGCTCAAGGAAGCTTGCCTGCGCCGCTGCCAGTCGCCGCTGCTCTATTTCGCCCGCCACTGGCGCAAAGGCGCGGCAGGAACGCTGCGCATGGGGCTAGCCCATGGCATCCATTGCCTCGGCTGCTGCTGGGTGCTGATGGGATTGCTGTTCTATGGCGGCGTCATGGAACTCGCTTGGATCGCCGGCCTTGCCGTCTATGTCGCGGCCGAAAAATCGATTCCCGCGACCTGGCGGGTAAGTCGCTTCACCGGGGTGGCGCTGGCCGCCTGGGGCCTGTGGGTTCTGGCAAGCAGCATTTACTGAAAATCCGGGTTGACCTCAGGTTGCGGCGATGCTTGCCTCTAGCCAAATCCAATGCAAAGGAACTGAACCATGCGTCATCGCGGCGGACTTCTGGCCTTTGTCGTACTTGTCTTCGCCTCCGCTCAGGCCCTGGCCGCCCCGGCCACGCCGGAAGGTGCTGAAAAAATCCTGGCATCGATGCAGATCTATTTCGGCAAAGCGCCGGGCGTCATCACCGTCAGGCCGGCGGGCGAGGCCTACGACCTCACCATTGATCTCGCTCCCCTTCTGGCCAAGATCCCGGCCAAGGAAGGCAAGGCCACGATGTCGCCCCTCGTCATGAAGCTCGCTGACCAGGGCGGCGGCAAGTGGCAGGTGAGCCAGGACATGCCGTGGTCGTTCACCATGAACGTGCCGGGTCAAATCGAACTCACCTTCAAGGCCGACAAGCTCGCCAGCACCGGCGTGTTCGATGCCAACCTGATGGCCTTCACCAGTTCGACCACCGACATCACCGGCATGGTTCTCGACGAGACGGTGACCACACAGGCGGAAGGTCCCACCCACATCGCCTATGCCATTGCCGGCATGCATTATGAATCGGCCGCCACCGCGGCCGGCGACGGCGCCGTCGACGGCACCATGCACACGACCATGACCGGTATCGCTGAGACCTTCAGCGTGCCCGGAGGTGCGGGCGCGCCACCCGTCCAGGTCAGTGTCACCATGGCCTCGGGCAGCCAGGACGGAACCATGAAGGGTGCGCGCACCAGGTCGGTCGCCGACCTTCTCGCCTGGTTCGTTGCCCATTCTTCGTCGGACCAGATCAAGCCGGCGCAGGAAGAGCTGCGCAGTCTGCTGCGCGCCGTCTTGCCGGTCTTCGGCACTGTTTCGGGCAGCGGCTCGGTGCAGAACGTCGCCGTCTCGACACCAATGGGCCCCCTGTCCATCGCCAAGGCGGGCTACGAGCTATCGATGAACGGCGTGGCGAGCGACGGGCAGTTTCGCGAGAAGCTTACGGTGGGCGGCCTCGCCATTCCGCCGGGCCTCGTTCCGTCCTGGGCCGAGCCCGCCGTGCCGACCGATTTTACCTTCGATTTTGGCGTCTCCGGCTTCGACCTCGCTGCCCCCGCTAAAATTATCCTCGACAAGTTCGACCTGGCCAAGGACAAGCCGCTGACACCCGACCTCGAACAGCCGCTCCTGACGGCGCTGTTGCCCAAGGGCGTCGTCACCATCACCCTCGGCCCCTCGCTGATTGCCAGCAAGATCGCGGCCGTCGGCGCCGAAGGCAGCATGACGGCGGGCCCGGCCACTATTCCGGCGGGCGCGGCGACGGTCACCCTCAAGGGCATTGACGAACTGATGGCGCTGGTCGGTTCGGCCCCGCCCGCGATGGGCCTGCAGCAGCTGACCGCGATGCTCGTCGTCGCCAAGGGCATGGCGAAGCCCGCCGCCAATGGCGGTGTCGAATGGAAGATCGAGAGCACGCCCACCGGCGGCGTGCTGATCAACGGCATCGACGCTTCGAAGATGTAGTTCAGAAGGCCAGCGGCTTGGCCTGCTTGACCTGCGTCAGCTTTCGTACCGCCTCAAGCACCGCTGGCGGTACCGGCTCGTCGAGCTGGACCAGACAGATCGCTTCCTCGCCCTGGGCTCGCCGGCCGAGATTGAAGGTGGCGATGTTGACCCCGGCATTGCCGAGCAGCGTGCCGATGGCGCCGATGAACCCCGGCTGGTCCAGGTTGGTCACATAGAGCATGTGGCGGCCGAACTCGGCCTCGAGATCGATGCCCTTGATTTGGATGATGCGCGCCTTGCCGTCGGAGAACACCGCGCCGGCGACCGAGCGCTCCATCCCTTTGGTCTTCACCGTGAAGCGGATGTAGTTCTCATAGGCGCCGCGCTGGCTCTGGCGTACCTCGTCGACCCGGATGCCGCGTTCCTTGGCAACAACCGGGGCCGACACCATGTTGACGGTGCCGAGCATCGGCTGCAGGGCTCCGGCCAGGGCCGCCGAGGTAAGCGCCCTGGTATTCATCTCGCCCACCTCGCCGGCATATTCGACGACGATGCCGGAGATCGGCTGGTCGGTCAGCTGGCCGGCGAAGGACCCGAGTTTCTCGGCCAGCGCGATGAAGGGGGTGAGCCGTGGTGCCTCGTCGGCCGAGATCGACGGCATGTTGAGGGCATTGGAAACCGCGCCATGGAGCAGATAGTCCGACATCTGCTCGGCCACTTGCAGGGCCACATTCTCCTGGGCCTCGCCGGTCGAGGCGCCAAGGTGCGGCGTCACCACGACGTTGTCGAGACCGAACAGCTTGTGGCTCGTCGCCGGCTCGACCTCGAAGACATCGAGCGCAGCCCCCGCCACTTGGCCCGACTTCAGCGCCTCGTAGAGGGCGTCCTCGACCACCAAGCCGCCGCGCGCGCAATTGATGATGCGCACGCCTTTCCGGCATTTGGCCAGAGCTGCCGCATCGATGATGTTGCGTGTCTTCTCGGTCAAGGGAGTGTGCAGCGTGATGAAGTCGGAGCGGCGGAAGATATCGTCGAGTTCCACCTTCTCGACGCCGATGGCGACCGCCCGTTCCGCCGACAGGAAGGGATCGTAGGCAATGACCTTCATCTTGAGGCCGAGGCCACGGTCGGCGACGATCGAGCCGATATTGCCGCAGCCGATGACGCCAAGGGTCTTGTTGAACACCTCGACCCCCATGAAGCGGTTCTTCTCCCACTTGCCGGCATGGGTCGAGGCATTGGCCTCGGGAATCTGCCGGGCCAGCGCCATCAGCATCGAGATGGCATGCTCGGCCGTGGTGATGGCGTTGCCGAAGGGTGTGTTCATCACCACGATGCCGCGCGCCGTGGCGGCGGGAATATCGACATTGTCGACGCCGATGCCGGCCCGGCCGATGACCTTCAACCGGCTTGCCGCAGCGACGATCTTGGGCGTCACCTTGGTGGCCGAGCGGATGGCGAGCCCGTCGTAGCCGGGGATCGCCGCCAGCAGAGCATCCTTGTCCTTGCCGAGATCGGGCTTATAGTCGACGGCAACGCCGCGATCGCGAAAGATCTGCACGGCGGTTTCGGAAAGCTTGTCGGAAACGAGAACGCGGGGAGTCATGTGACACTCCAAATGCAGGGGAAAGGTTCAGGAGATCGCTTGCGCATAGGCCCAGTCGAGCCACGGCAGCAGGGCTTCGATATCGGCGGTTTCGACCGTCGCCCCGCACCAGATGCGAAGGCCCGGCGGGGCATCGCGATAGGCGCCGATGTCGAAGGCCACGCCCTCCGCCTCGAGGAGCTTCGCCATCTTTTTCGGCACGCTCGCGTCGGCCGTGAGCGTCAGGCATACCGAGGTGTTGGAACGGGTTGCCGGGACCTTGGCGAGATTCTGCGCCCACGGCGTCCTGGCCAGCCAGGCCTCGATCGCCGCGGCATTGGCATCGGCCCTCGATCGCAGCGCCTTGGGGCCGCCGATACCACGGGCCCATTCGAGCGCCACGATATAGTCCTCGACACACAGCATCGAGGGCGTGTTGATGGTCTCGCCTTCGAAGATGCCGGCTGACAGCTTGCCGCCCGAAGTGAGGCGGAAGATCTTCGGCATCGGCCAGGGTGGCGTGTAGGTTTCCAGCCTCGTCACGGCGCGTGGAGACAGGATAATGACGCCATGGGCGCCCTCGCCGCCCAGCACCTTCTGCCAGGAGAAGGTGACGACATCGAGCTTGGCAAAATCGAGGCGTTGGGCGAAGGCGGCCGAGGTTGCATCGCAGATCGTCAGCCCGTCGCGGGCCGCCGGTATCCATGCGGCGTCCGCCACCCGCACCCCCGAAGTCGTGCCGTTCCAGGCGAACACCACATCGCGGGTGAAATCAACCTGAGAAAGATCGGGCAGCTCGCCATAGGGCGCGGTGAGGCTGCGGGCGTCTTTGAGCTTGAGTTGCTTCACCACGTCGCCGACCCAACCCTCGCCGAAGCTTTCCCAGGCAAGGAGATCGACGCCGCGGGGGCCCAGGAGCGACCACAAGGCCATTTCGACCGCGCCCGTATCGGAGGCGGGCACGATGCCGATCCGGTAATCGGGCGGAACCTCCAGCACCTCGCGGGTAAGCTGAATTGCCCGCTTGAGGCGTGCCTTGCCCTCGGCCGAACGGTGCGAGCGGCCAGTAAGTGCGCGATCGAGGAGTTTTGGGGACCAGCCCGGAATTTTGGCACAGGGGCCGGAGGAGAAGTGCGGGATAGCCGGCCGCACTGCCGGTTTCGCTATCGTCATATTGTGCTCCATCCTTGCAGATGGACCGGCCCTCGGTGGGGAAGGCTAGCCCGGGAGCGCATATGCCCGATTTTGCTGTCGCGATCAAATGAACATTAATTATATAGCAGCAAAGGCAGGTTTGAGCGCAGATACCGGGGGAACGAGGCCAATACTGGGAGAGTGACAAGGTGACGACAACCGACTGGTTCGACGCGGCCCGGATCGCCGACATCTGGGCTGTGATGGTGTCTATCGCCATCTACCAACTATCCATTCAGTTGCGGCGGCCTGCCGGCCAGCGGTTCAACGAGGGCCTGCCTAAGACCCTGCAGTATGCCGCCGGCGTTCCGGCTCTCGCCACGCTTGTCGCCTTTATGATCGATCCCGACTGGGGCGGGCCGCCGCCGGTCTTTTCCGGCACGGTACCCGTTCTGGCGGGTCTTACACTGTTCAACATCGCGGCCCTCCTGGTGTTCTATAGCCACGTCACCCTCGGGCGCTACTGGTCGGGCGATCTCGAGACCCAGGCCGATCACCGGCTGATCGACCGGGGCCCCTACCGCCTGGTGCGGCACCCGCTATACACCAGCTATTTTCTACTCACCCTCGGCCTCTTCGCCATGACCGGCAATTGGCTGGTCGGCATATCGATGCTGGTATACTTCGTAACCGTGGCCTTCCGCATTCCGAAAGAGGAAGCGATGATGGCCGAGCGCCTGGGTTCGCCCTATCTGGCCTATTGCCGGCGAACCGGCTGCCTGCTGCCGCGTCTGCGCCGGTCGCTTTCCCCGGCCAATCGCTCCGCCCACTGATCACATGCGAAACCGGCGGCGGATCGCTCCGCCGCCGGTTTCGGCCGTTGAGGTCTCTCGATCGAGCCTCAGAACTGGTAGCGCAATCCCACCAGAACCTGGTGCTCCTTGGGGTTGGAGCCGGTGGCGAACACATCGACGAAGCGGTAACCCACATCGAGCGTCATGTTGTCGGAAAGGTTTACTCCGAGGCCGGCCATCAGGGCGGCGGTGAGACCATTCTTGTTGCTACCGCCGCCGCTTACACTACCCCAGCTATAGCCGACGCCGGCGCCGAGATAGGGTGTGATCGCCATACTGGTCGGAATATCGAAGTAGAGATTGCCGGTCGCGGTGGTCAGGCTCAAGTCGGCACCCGGCGCCACCTTGTACTTGCCGCTGTAGTCGAGGCGCAGGTCGGTGCGCAGATTGTCGTCGAAGCGGTAGCCGATGCCGCCGCCGAACGACGGCTTGCTGTCGTTGTTGCCGCCCGACCAGTTGAGGAACGACCAGCCGGCGTCGGCGCGGAGATAGAAGCCCATCGCCGCGTAGGTGTCTGGAGGTACGGTATTTCCCAGGTCCGCCGCCTGGGCCGCCGTTCCGCCCAGCAGCACCGCTGCCGCCGCGAGAAGATACTTCCGGTACGCTTTCATGACTCACCTCTGCAAATTCTGTGATGGGAACCTAGGAATGGCGCATGGCCCAAGCCGGGCATGATTGCGGCGAAGCCGTGACAGTTTGTGTCCGTTGCACGAACGCCACATTAATCTGTGCCGAAGCGGGATGAGCGGTTGACGCTGCGATCACCATACCGGTAGGGAACACGCCATGTCCCACCAGATCCGCCCCCTTGATTGGGGCCTTCTCGCCATCCTCACTTCTGCCTGGGGCGGATCCTTCGCCATGACCAAGGTCGCGGTTACCCATCTCGACGCCGCCTGGGTGATGGCGCTACGCTTGAGCGTGGCCGCCCTGGTTCTGGCGCCCTATGCTCGGTTGACCGGCAATGGCCCGGGCGGCGCCTGGAGCAAATATGCCTGGCTCGGCTTCATCGGCCATGCCCTTCCCTTCTTCCTCATCACCTGGGGAACCCATTATGTGACCTCCGGCGTCTCTGGCCTGCTGATGGGCACGATCCCGCTGTTCGTCATCGCCTTTGCCCATGTGCTGCTGCCCGACGAAAAACTGAATCTGCCCAAGGCCGTGGGTTTCGTGCTGGGCTTTGCCGGCATCGTCGTGCTGATCGGGCCCGAGAATATCTTCGCCATGGCGATGACCGGCGATGCGTTGAAAGGCCAGCTCGCTATCATCGCCGGTTGTTTCTGCTATGCCATCCATGGCGTGACGGCGAAGCGCCTGGGCTTCGATCATCCGCTGCGCCAGACTTCTTCGGTATGCCTTGCGGCGGCAGCGATGGGACTTCCCTTCGCTCTGCTGGTCAGTCCCCAAGGGCTTGCCGGCCAACCCCCCGCGGCGTTTCTCGCTGTGGCGGGCCTCGGTATCGTTCCAACCGCGCTGGCGTCGCTGCTCGCCTACCGGCTGATCGAGCGCACCGGCCCGAGCTTCGTTTCCTATGCCAATTATCTCGTTCCAATCTTCGCCCTGGGGCTTGGTGCTGCACTGCTCGGCGAAGCAGTGTCGTGGAACGCCATCGCCGCCCTCGCCCTCATCCTCACCGGTATCGCGGTGAGCCGGATGAAGTACTGACGATTTATGCCGCCGCCTTGGCGATGACGCCGCACAGCTCCTCGACGATGCCGCGCACCAGGCCCTCGTCGTCGCCCTCGGCCATGACCCGGATCAGGGGTTCGGTGCCGGACGGCCGGATCACCAGCCTTCCGCCCTTGCCGAGGCGGGCTTCCGCCTCGGCCATCGCCGACTTAACATGATTATCCTCGAGCGGCGCCCCGCTCTTGAACTTCACATTCTTCAAGACCTGCGGCACCGCGGTGAACTGGTCGCACACCTCGCTTACCGGCTTGCCCTGACGCTTCACCTCGGCCAGCACCTGGAAGGCCGCCAGCAATCCGTCGCCGGTCGTCGAAAAGTCCGACAGCACGATGTGCCCCGACTGCTCGCCGCCGACATTATAGCCCTTGGCCCGCATGTGCTCGACCACATAGCGGTCGCCGACCTTGGTGCGGGCGAGGCCCAGCTTGTGGTCGGCAAGGAAGCGCTCGAGTCCCAGGTTCGACATGACGGTCGCGACAATGCCGCCGCCCTTCAGTTCGCCGCGCTTGTTCCAGGAGCGGGCAATCAGCGCCATCAGCTGATCGCCGTCGACGACACGGCCGCGCTCGTCGGCGACGATCACCCGGTCGGCGTCGCCGTCAAGCGCAATGCCGATGTCAGCCCTGAGCTCGCGCACCTTGTCGCACATCGCCTCGGGCGCCGTCGAGCCGCACTTCTCGTTGATGTTGGTGCCGTTGGGATCGCGCCCGATCTGGACGATCTCGGCACCGAGTTCCCACAGCGCTGTCGGCGCCACCTTGTAGGCGGCACCATGGGCCGTGTCGATCACCACGCGAAGCCCATCGAGATTGAGATCGCGCGGAAAGGTGTGCTTGGCGAATTCGATGTAACGGGCCTGGGCATCTTCGATGCGCTTGGCCCGGCCGATGGCCTCGCCGGTGGCGAGCTCGATGCGGGCCGGATTGTCGAGCAGGGCTTCGATGCGGGCTTCCTGGTCGTCCGACAGCTTGTAGCCGTCGGGCCCGAAGATCTTGATGCCATTGTCCTCGAAGGGATTGTGCGAAGCCGAGATCATGACGCCCAAATCGGCCCGCATCGAGCGGGTCAGCATGGCGACCGCCGGGGTGGGAACCGGGCCGAACAGGAAGACGTCCATGCCGGCGGCCAACAGCCCCGCCGTCAGGGCCTGTTCGATCATGTAGCCGGAAAGCCGGGTGTCCTTGCCGATCACCACCCGGTGCCGGTGATTGCCGCGCTTGTAGAGGTTGCCCGCCGCCAGGCCGACCTTCAGCACCATGTCGGCGGTCATGGCGCCGGCATTGGCCTTGCCTCTTACGCCATCGGTGCCGAAATACTTGCGCCCCATGGTTTCCTCCCACTCCTTCACAATCCGCCAGACGGCGGATCGGCGGCGGCCAGCGCCACGCTAAGGGCGGCGACCGTCGCCCTTACGTCGTGCACCCGCAGAATTTGCGCCCCGTTAAGGGCGGCATGCAAGGCCCCGCCAAGCGAACCGTTAACGCGCTGGCGCGGGGCAGTTTCGCCAGTGAGCGCCCCCACAAACCCCTTGCGCGACAGACCGACCAGGACCGGCAGACCCAAGCCCTGGAACAGGGTCAACTGCTGCAGGAGCTCGAGATTGTGCGTGAACGTCTTGCCGAAGCCGATGCCGGGATCGACCACAATGAGCTCGCGGCGAATGCCGGCGGCAACCGCCTCGGCAACCCGGGCCGCCAGCTGATCGTAGACATCAAGAGCCACATCGTCATAGCGGGGCTGCAGCTGCATGGTGCGGGGGTCACCCTGGGCGTGCATCAAGACCACCGGGCAGGCGAGTTCGGCAATTGTGGCGCGGGCCTTTGCGTCATGCTGGAGCGCCGAGACATCGTTGATAATCGCCGCCCCAGCGGCCAGGGCCGCCCGCATCACCGACGCTTTGCGGGTATCGCAAGAAACCGTCAGCCCTGCTCTGGCGAGCCCCGCAATCACCGGCTCGACACGGGAAAGCTCCTCGGCCTCGAGAACTCCATCGGAGCCGGGCCTGGTCGATTCCCCGCCCACATCGACGATTTCCGCTCCCTCCCCGGCTAAAACCTGGCCCTGGTGGATGGCGGTCTCGGCTTCGGCCACGAGCCCGCCGTCGGAGAAACTGTCGGGTGTCACATTGACGATGCCCATCACCAGCGGCCGGCCGCCGAGGGGCTTTCCGGCAAGTGGTACTCGCCGCGCTTCGATTGCCGCCAGCTCCTCGCCTTTCGGCAGGTCGCCATAGGCCACGACCTGGCGTACTATCTTCGTGCCATCCCGGACAATCGCTTCGGCGGCGGCGAACGCAATCCACTCGCTGCCGCCGAGGGCGCCAGCGCGGTCGGCCTTCACGGCGTCGCGCGCATCCCGCCCATAGAGGAGGCCGAGGGGCCGGAGATAGGAGGACATCAGGCGGTGGGCTGCGGTTCCATGTCGGAGGTGCTGCCGCCGTGCTTGGCACCACCCGCACTCGGCACCGCCGACAAGGGCCGGCTGGCCGGCTTGCCGCCGTCGCCATCGTCGCGCTTGGGCGCAATGCCGTTCAGCAGATTGGTGATTTCCTCGCCGCTCAGCGTCTCATATTCGAGCAGGCCCCGGGCCAGCGTCTCGAGATCCTTGCCCTTCTCGGTCAGGATGCGGCGCGCCGCGGCGAAGCCCTCGGTCACCAGACGCTTCACCTCGTCGTCGATCTTCCGGGCCGTCGCCTCGGACACATTCTGGGTGCGCGACACCGAGTGGCCGAGGAAGACCTCCTCCTGGTTCTCGCCATAGGAAACCGTGCCGAGCTCTTCGGAATAGCCCCAGCGGGTGACCATGGCCCGGGCAAGGCGCGTCGCCTGCTCGATGTCCGACTGGGCACCGGAAGTGACATTGTCGCGGCCGAAAGTGATTTCCTCGGCGATGCGCCCGCCCATCATGATGGCAAGCCGCGAGGTCATCTGGGTGAAGCTCATCGACAGGCGGTCGCCCTCGGGGAGCTGCATCACCATGCCAAGCGCCCGGCCGCGCGGAATGATCGTCGCCTTATGAACCGGATCGGCCTTCGGCACGTTGAGAGCGACCAGCGCATGACCGGCCTCGTGATAGGCGGTAAGTTTCTTCTCGTCCTCGGTCATGGCGAGCGAACGGCGCTCGGCTCCCATCATCACCTTGTCCTTGGCTTCCTCGAATTCCGACTGGGTCACCATGCGCTTGTTGCGCCGTGCCGCCAGCAGGGCCGCCTCGTTCACCAGATTGGCCAGATCGGCGCCGGAAAAGCCCGGCGTGCCGCGGGCGATGGTCTTGGCGTCGATGTCCGGTGCCAAGGGCACATTGCGCATGTGCACTTTCAAAATCTTCTCGCGGCCCGCCACGTCCGGATTGGGCACCACGATCTGCCGGTCGAAGCGGCCGGGGCGCAGAAGGGCCGGATCGAGCACGTCGGGCCGGTTGGTGGCGGCGATCAGGATGACGCCTTCGTTGGCTTCGAAGCCGTCCATCTCGACCAGCAGCTGATTGAGCGTCTGCTCGCGCTCGTCATTGCCGCCGCCGAGACCGGCACCGCGATGGCGGCCGACGGCGTCGATCTCGTCGATGAAAATGATGCACGGCGCATTCTTCTTGGCCTGCTCGAACATATCGCGCACTCGCGACGCACCGACGCCCACGAACATTTCGACGAAGTCGGAGCCGGAGATCGTAAAGAACGGCACATTGGCCTCGCCGGCGATGGCGCGGGCGAGCAGCGTCTTGCCGGTGCCCGGCGGGCCGATCAGCAGGGCGCCCTTGGGAATCTTTCCGCCGAGCCGCTGGAACTTGTGCGGGTCCTTGAGGAAGTCGACGATCTCCACGAGATCGTCCTTGGCCTCGTCGACGCCGGCCACGTCCTCGAAGGTGACGCGGCCGTGGCGCTCGGTCAGGAGCTTGGCCTTGGACTTGCCGAAGCCCATGGCCTTGCCGGAGCCCGCCTGCATCTGGCGGATGAAGAAGATCCACACGCCCACCAGCAGCACCATCGGCAGCCAGTAGACCAGGGCATTGGTGAGGAATGAATCGCTCTGGGCGGCGCGGAAGGTGATCTGGATATTCTTGCCGCGCAGCTCGTTCAGCTGGTTCTCGTAGTAAATGAGCGGCCCGGTGGTGCTGACCGTCGTACCATCGGAGAGCTTCGCCGTGATGCTCTCGCCGGCGATGGTCATCGACTGGACGGTGCCGGCATTGGCCTTGTCGAGGAAGTCGGAATAGCTGATTTCGCCGGAGGCGGTGCGGCCGACCTGGCCCTGGAACAGGCTGAACAGCGCAAAGAGCAAGAGTGCGATGACAATCCAGACAGCGAAATTACGGAATTGGTTCACTTTTCCCTCGACCCTTGTGGGGGCTTCAGCCCGCCCCGGCACGATGACCCGTCATGACAACCTAACATAGGGCGGCGTCGCGGCATTTCCAAGCTCGCCATCGGAGTAAATGGGGGGTTAGCCCGCTCCGCCGCAGAATGCAACCGCAACCCCCCGGCCCAGGCCGAGATGGGGTACGGCAATTTCCCCGTCCGGCGTCGTCACCGCCGGCAGCGAATTCTGCACGAAGGCCGGCAGGTCCTTGCGCCGCGCCAGCCCGGCAACCATCCCAGCCGGGCGCACCAGTGCTGCCGCTTCCGCCTTGATCCGATAGCGCCGGTCCCACACCACTTCGCCTCCTACCGGTACGGCGACCGGGGTGGGATCGATGCGGCCCGCCTCGCGCCCGATCAGCAGATGGTCATGGCGGAGCGCAATGATCGCCCCGCCGAGGGTACGCCGTCCGCCCAAGGGCCCGGCAAGCCAGTGGTTGAGACGGTCGAGTTCGGACGGTTCCGGTCTCTCTCCGGCGCCATAGCGGGCAATCAGCCGGGCGAGCACGCGCCGGTGCAATTCTTCACCCTGCGCCGCCAGCGCCGGCCGGGGCACGATGCAAAAGCCCGTGTCATGATGGCGAACATGCTGGCCGACCCAGTCGTCGGCCGCCCGCTGAAGAGCTTCCGCCGCCGCCGCCGCCGTGCCGGCGAGTTCGGCGAGTGCTTCCGCCGTCACGCCGATCGCCGCAAGCCCCGGCAGGGCCTGGCGGATGCGCACCCTCTCGAAGCGCCGGTCGGCGTTGCTCGGATCGTCGATCCACTGTTGCCCCGCCGCCCCGAGCATGGCGCGGATCGCTTCGCGCCGCACGGCGAGCAGTGGCCGGAACAGCACGATGCCCTGCCACCGGCCAAGCCGCGGGATGCCGGCCAGGCTGTCGAGGCTCGTGGTGCGGGCAAGCCGCATCAGCACCGTCTCGGCCTGGTCGTCGAGGGTGTGAGCGGTGAGCAGATGGCTGACGCCGTGGGCCGCACACCAATTGGCCATCAGGTCATAACGAGCCGCCCGGGCCCGGGCCTGAATGCCGGTCTGGGGTTTGGGACCCTGCCAGCGCAAGATTTCGTGATCGATGCCAAGCCCCGCCATCCACCCTGCCACCTGGCGGGCCTCGGCGGCAGACTCGGGTCTCAGGCCGTGATCGACGGTCAGCGCCGTCAGTCGGCCGGCAAAACCCCGGCGGGCGAGATGGGCGAGACCAAGCGAATCGGAACCGCCGGAGACCGCCAGCGCCACATGGGCCAGGCCGGAAATCGGATTGAACAGATCAGCTCTGGCAATTGGCACGCCGGGCTTCCGCCTGGGCCCGCTTGCGGGCCTCGACGGCCTTCGGGTACTGGCTGCTCACCGAATCGAAGGCGGCACAGGCCTGCTGCGTCTGGCCAAGCTTGCCGAGCGAAATGCCGAGCTTCAACAGGCTGTCGGCCGCGCGGCGGCTGTCGGGAAACTGCCGGTAGCCCTGCAGGAAGGCCTGGGCCGCCTGGCGGAAATCGCCCTGGGCATAATAGGTCTCGCCCAGCCAGTACTGGGCGCTGCCGGCTAGGCTGTGGTCGGGATATTTCTGTAGAAAGGTGCGGAAGCCGGCCTCGGCATCGCCGAACTGGCGGCGCAGCAGGGCCTCGTTCGACCGCTCGTACAGGGCTTCCGGCGAATCGGGCGCCAGCGATACGGTCTGGATCGAATTCTGATCGTCCGGACCGGCGGGTTGACCTGTGCCACCCTGCACGATGACGGCATCGGCGCCGGCCTCCTGCTGGGCGGGCGCCACCAGTACCTGGCCCTGGAAGCCGCCGTCGCCCTGGCTGCCGGCGGCATTGGACCCGGCGAGCGAACCGAGGACCTTGGGGCCCGGCGCCTTACGCATGATCACCTGCTGCTCGCTGCCATCCGGACCGATCTCGGTCTTTACGTAGGTCTGATTGTCGGCCGGCTGGTCGCCGATCTGCTCGACCCCCTGGCTCAGCGGGGCGGCAGCCGCCGCCTGGTCCCGGGCCTTGGCCGGGGTTTGGACCGGAGCCTGCATGATGGCGGCATCCTGGCTGCCGGTGGCTGCGGCTGGTCGCTGATCGGCGGCAAGCTTGCGCGGATTAAGCTGCGGCGGGAGGGCGGGATCGGCGGCCCCGGTATCGGTCTTGCCCAATTGAGCCTTGAGCTGCTTTACTTCAAATGTCAGTTGCTCGACCTGGCCCATCAACTGGCGCATCCGCTCTTCCACCTGGTCCATGCGGACCGCCACATCGGAAGCCGACTGGGCCAAGGCCTGCCCGGCGCCGGCCATGATCAGGACAAAGCTGGCCATGACCAAGGAACTGCGCCAATTCTTCACCATATCACGCACCATTTTGCACCGGATCGCTAGTCCCCGTTTCCGGCCGGACTGAACCGCAAAGGCGGTGAAATTGAGGCTTTCGCCGGGCTGCTGCAGAAACCTTGCCGACTGTTGCTACTTGGCACCACCGGTGATCACGGTGACGGCCCGGCGGTTCTGCGACCAGCATTGCTCGGCATCGCACAAGGCGACCGGGCGCTCCTTGCCATAGGCGATCGACGAGATGCGGGTGTCGGCGATGCCCTGGGTGATCAGGAACTGGCGGGTGGCGGTGGCCCGTCTGGCCGACAGCGCGATGTTGTACTCGCGGGTGCCGCGCTCGTCGGCGTGGCCTTCGATCTGCACTGTGACGGCGGGATATTTCTGCAGCCACTGGGCCTGGCGCTGCAGGGTCCCCTGGGCCTCCGGCGACAGGGTGGACTGATCCGCGGCGAAATAGACGCGGTCGCCGATATTGACGGTAAAGTCCTGCTGAGAGCCTGGAACCGCCTGGCCGGCCCCGCCGGCCTCGAGATCGGGGGTACTCTTCTTCGAACAGGCGGTAACCGCCAGAAGCGAGAAGCATACAACCGCTATCTTAAAGGTGGCCAACCGCGACATCATGACTTCCCACTCCTTCCGCCGGGCCCCAGCCCGCTCGCCCACAGCCGGACCGGCGACACCCCATCGGCCCCGCCGGCAGTTTCCTGCGTTATGGTTAACAAACCCTGACCTGCGCTCCGCCCTAACTGGTCCGGGCGCCACCGGTAATGACCGTCACAGCACGGCGATTTTGTGACCAGCACTGTTCGGCATCGCACAGAGCCGCCGGGCGCTCCTTGCCATAGGCGATGGACGAGATGCGCTTGCCGTTGACCCCCTGGGTGATCAGGAACTCGCGGGTGGCGGTGGCGCGCCTCGCCGAGAGCGCAATGTTGTATTCGCGGGTGCCGCGCTCATCGGCATGGCCTTCGACCTGGATCGTCACGTCCTGGTATTTGGCAAGCCAGGCCGCCTGCTTGCGCAGCGTGTCCTGGGCCTCAGGGCTGAGCGTCGACCGGTCTTCGGCGAAATAGATGCGGTCGCCGGCGTTGAGGGCAAACTCCTTCGCCGAACCCGGTACCGCCTGCTCGACGCCGCCGGCCTCGGCATTGAGATCGGGCGAGTTCTTCTTCGAACAGGCCGCCAATGCCAGTACGCAGCTCAGGGCCGCGGCGATCTTGAAACTTGCTGATACTATCATGCTCACTTTTCCGTTGCTTGGTTTTACGTGGTGGAACCCGCTTCCCCGCGGGGCTTGAGTTCGAGCCCCCGGCCCTAGTTCAGTTTCGGCGACCAGGCCGGGTCGGAAGCGAATTCCGGCGTCGGTACCTGCTGTTCGTTGTAGCCGGTGATGTCGACCGACCACAGTTGCGGCCCGCCGCTTTCGCCTTGCGTATCGCGGAAGAACATGATCACCCGGCCGTTCGGTGCCCAGGTCGGACCCTCGTTGTGAAAGCCTTCGGTCAAGATGCGTTCGCCCGAGCCGTCCGGCCGCATGACGCCGATGGCGAACTTGCCGTTGGCCTGCTTGGTGAAAGCGATGTACTTGCCGTCCGGCGACCACACCGGCGTCGAATAGCGCCCGTCGCCGAAGCTGATGCGGTTCTGGCCCGATCCGTCGACCGCCATCACATAGATCTGCTGGGCGCCGCCGCGATCCGATTCGAAGGTGATCCGGCTGCCGTCGGGCGAATAGCTGGGTGCGGTGTTGATCGCCGGCACGTTGGTCAGCTGGCGCAGGTTGCGCGAGCGCAAGTCCATCTCGAAGATGTTGGAATTGCCGCCGTCCTGCAGGCTCATGACCACCTTCTGGCCATCGGGCGAAAAGCGCGGAGCAAAGCTCATGTTATCGAACTGGCCGACCAGCTCGCGCTGCCTGGTATCGATGTTCAGAAGATAGACCCTTGGCGTGCCGCTGCCAAAGGACATGTAGGTGATTTCCTGGGAATTCGGGGAAAAACGCGGGGTCAGCACCAGGTCGCGCCCGTCGGTCAGGGCCTGCGGATTGTAGCCGTCCTGGTCCATGATGATGAGCTTCTTCACCCTTCGGTCCTTGGGGCCCGACTCGTCGACGAAAACGATACGGGTGTCGAAATAGCCGTCAATGCCGGTGAGCTGCTTATAGATCAGGTCGGCAATCAGATGGCCAATGCGGCGGAGGTTCTTGGGCGAGGTGGTGAACTGCTGGGCCGCCAGCTGCTGCTGGGTGTTCACGTCCCACAGGCGGAACGACACACGCACCTTGCTGCCGTCGACGAAGGCCTGTCCAGTGACCAGCGCCTTGGCCTGAATCTGCCGCCAGTCGGCAAAGCGCGGCTCCTGATCGAAACTCTCGATCTTCTCGATGAACGAGGCGGGATCGAGCGGGTTGAAGTAGCCCGAGCGGCCGAGGTCGTTGCTGATGACCGACGATATGGTGGTGCCGGCCTCTTCCGCGCCGTCGCCGGCAAGGAACGGCACGATGGCGATCGGCAGCGGATTGATGCGGCCGCCTTCGACCGTTCCTTCGACGGCGAGGGCGGGCTGAGCGAGAAGCCACAGCGCGGCAAAGAGCGCCAGAGCGGCAGAGGCAATACCCCGCGGATTGAAAAGGCGGACCGTCATCGTGTCGTTCATCCCTGGCTGCCGAACATCATGTTGGGGTTGAAGTTGAAGGTGTTGTCCCGCCACAGCTCGTAGCGGTCCTTCGGCAGGAAGTCGTAGGCCTGGCAGTCGACGATGGCCGAGACCGCCGATTGCGCCGTGGCGTTGAACAGCGCATCGGAACCGGGGTTCGTCACTACCGGCGTGCCGTCGACGGTACCGTCCGGCTTGAGCCGGAAACGCACCTGCACGACGATGTTGGCCTCGCGCGCCCCCGGTGGCACCGTCCAGCATTCCTTCATCTTTTGGGCGAAGGCCTCGATGATCGTCGCCGACATTTCATTGTCCGCACCCTGAATATTCTGCGTGCCCTTGACCGGCTTGGCGTCGGTCGTCGACGGTGCCTTAGGGCTCTTGCTCTCGTCGACCTTGTTGAGGAAGGCGGCGATCTGGTCGGGATTGAGCTTGGGCTGTTTCTTGTCGGGTTTCTTCGGCTTGTCCTTGGATTTGTCGGCGACCTTCTTGGGAGGCTCGGGCTTGGGCTCGTCCTTCACCGTATTCTTGATCAGGTCCTTGAGGGCCGTGGGATCGAGAGGCTTTGCCTCTTCCTTCTTCGGCTCTTCCTTCTGCGGCGGCGGTGGCGGCGGCTCCGCCTTTGCCTCCTTCACGGCCTTCTGTTCCTTGGGCGCCTCCTTGGGTGCCGGATCGGCTGGTTTCACCGTATCGGCCTTCTGCGGCGCCGGCTTGTCCTTCGGCGCTTCGGCGTCCTTTTGACTCGCCATGCGCTTGGAGACATCGCCGATCTTGCTGATATCGACCTGGATCGCCGGCTGCGGATCGATCTTGAAGGCGCCGGGGCCGGGCAGCACGACGAGGGCCGCGACCAAGATGGCCGCATGCAGCGCTAGCGACGTGGTCAAGCTCCAGCGCATCGCTAGTTCTGGACCTCCGGCTTGATGGTGGCGGTCAGGTCCTTGATGTTACCGGTGACCAGGCCGATCTTGCGATAGCCGACGCCATTGAGCAGCCCCATCACCTCCATCACCGCGCCATAGGAGACGCCGGTGTCGGCGCGCACGAAGATCTGCTCGTCATTGCCGTTCTTGGCGATGGCTTGGAGCTTGGGCGCCAGCTCGGCGAGGGTGATCGGGGTCTGCTGCAGGAACAGGGCGCGGTCGGCGTTGACCGTGATGGTGATGGGCTCGGTCGAGCTGTCGAGCTGCTTGGCCTGGGTCTTGGGAAGCTCGATGGGAACGCCCACCGTCATCAAGGGTGCCGCCACCATGAAGACGATGAGCAGCACCAGCATCACGTCGACCAGCGGCGTCACGTTGATCTCGCTCATCACGCCGCGCCCCGAGCGCCGCCTGGAACTGCGCCTAGTATAGCCCGTCCGCGCTCCTCCTGCCGCTACCCCCATCCTTACACCCGCTCGTCAAGCTGGCGCGATATGATCGCCGAGAACTCGTCGGCGAAGTTCTCGAGCCTGGTCCCGATCTTCGTCGCGTCGGCGGTGTACATATTGTAGAAGATTGTCGCCGGTATGGCGGCAAGAAGGCCGATAGCGGTGGCAAACAGGGCCTCGGCGATGCCGGGGGCGACCACCGCCAGATTGGTGTTCTGCGAATTGGCAATGGCCTGGAACGAGGTCATGATGCCCCACACCGTGCCGAACAGGCCGATGAAGGGAGCCGCCGACCCGGTCGTCGCCAGAAACAGCAGCCGCGCCTCGACGTCATGCATCTCCTTCTGGATCTGCACGTCCATCACCTTCTCGATGCGTTTCTGCACCCCCTGGAAGCCGGCTCGCAAAGCGGCGTCCTGGCTCCGTTTCCACTCGCGCATCGCCGCCATGAAGATCGCCGCGAGCCCGAGCGCCGGGCGCGAGCCCAGCGCCATGTAGAGGTCCTCGAGCGACTGGCCGGACCAGAAGCTCTGCTCGAAGCGGTTGTTGGCGGCATTCATCCGCCTGACCGTGAAGAACTTCTCGATGATGATCGCCCAGCCCCAGATCGAGGCAGCCCCCAGGCCGATCATCACCAGCTTGACCGGCCAGCTCGCCTGCATGACGAGAAGCCAGAGCGAGATGTTCCCACTCTGGGCGACCATATCGACGACTACCGAATCCATGCTTTCCTTCCCGTCTCCGAAGGCCCGTCCCGAGGCCCCCCGCGATCGTCACGCACCTACCTGGGAGAAGGTGCCCTGAGACAAGCCAAATCTGTCGAAACTGCGGCGATTGCTCGGATTTCCGCGGAATCGGCTGCCCGGCCGGACCGGGACCGGCCAAACCTTGCCCTTGATGGCCTGCCCATGGTTAATGCCGGGTTACGAGCCTGTTTTGGCGAGGGAATCGAGCGCTGCCGCGATCTCGGCCGGAAGCCGGCACGGGCGGCCCGTCGTATCCACCAGCGCAACGGTGACCGCCGCCCGGAACAGGGCTTCGCTATCGCGTTGCACTTCCTGGGAAAGTTCGATTCGCGCCCCCGCGCACTCGCCGAAGCGGGTCTCGACGGTCAGCAGCTCGTCGATGCGGGCGGGTTTGAGAAAGTCGCAGACCATGCGGCGCACCACGAAATTGAACCCTGCCAGCCGGTGATGGTGGATGCCGAGGAGCCTGAGACAGTCGGAGCGGCCGCGCTCGCAGAACTTGAGAAAATTGGCGTGATAGACCACGCCGCCGAAATCCGTGTCCTCGTAATAGACGCGGATCGGCAGTACATGGGCTTGGCCCACCTTGCGGCCCGCAATGTCGGGCCAGGCTTCAGGCATCGCCATCGTCCAGCGGCAGGACACCTTGCAAGATGTCGGGGCGCTGCGGCGTGGGCAACCCCAGGTGCTTGAAGGCGTGCGGGGTCAGAAGCCTTCCGCGCGGTGTGCGGTTGAGGAAGCCCAATTGCAAGAGGAACGGCTCGACGATATCCTCGATCGCATCGCGGGCCTCCGAGAGCGAGGCGGCGATGGTATCGATGCCGACCGGCCCGCCGCCGAAATTGACCGCGATCGAGGTGAGATAGCGGTGGTCGAGGCCATCGAGACCGCGGCTGTCGACATCGAGATTGCGCAAGGCGTGATCGGCGGCAGCCCGGTCGATCACTTTGGTGCCGGCAACGGCGGCAAAATCGCGCACCCGGCGCAGAAGCCGGCCGGCAATGCGCGGCGTGCCGCGCGAGCGCATGGCGATCTCGCGAGCACCATCCTCGCTCACCGCCACCTGCATGACGCGGGCGCCACGCCGGACAATCTCGAGGAGCTCTTCCTCCGAATAGAAATCGAGCCTGACCGGAATGCCGAAGCGATCACGCAGCGGTGTGGTGAGCAACCCCGTGCGGGTGGTAGCACCTACGAGAGTGAACTTGGCGAGATCGATCCTGACCGAGCGCGCCGCCGGGCCCTCGCCGATGATGAGATCGAGCTGGAAATCCTCCATGGCCGGATAGAGGATCTCCTCGACCGCCGGGCTCAGCCGGTGGATCTCGTCGATGAACAGCACATCGCGCTCTTCGAGATTGGTGAGAAGGGCCGCCAGATCGCCAGCCTTGGCGATGACCGGGCCGGAAGTGCCACGGAAATTGACGCCCAGCTCGCGCGCCATGATCTGCGCCAGCGTCGTTTTGCCAAGACCCGGAGGGCCTGCGAACAGCACATGGTCCAACGCCTCGCCCCGTTGCCTAGCCGCTTCGATGAACACCCGCAAATTCTGCTTGGCCTTCCCTTGCCCGACGAATTCGTCAAGCCGCTGCGGCCTGAGATGCGTGTCGATGGCATCTTCGGGCTTGGGGTCGCGGTCGATAAGACGGGCGGTCATGAAACGGCAAGCTCCCTGAGCGCCTGGCGGATCAGTTTTTCCGTTGGCTGATCATCGCCATTCTTGCGGATTGCCGCAGCGACCGCCGTTCCGGCCTGCACCTGACCGTAGCCGAGATTGACCAGCGCCGAGATGGCATCGGTTATCCCTGTGGGCCTGGGGGCCGAGTGATCGGCCTGCAGCCGGGCGAGCGTTGCATCGGCGGGCGCAAACGCCGGCACCTTGTCCTTGAGTTCGAGGGCGATGCGCTCGGCAAGTTTCTTGCCGACGCCATTGGCCCGGCCAATCATCGCCTTATCCTGGAGCGCTATGGCGTTGCCGATCTCGCTGGCCGAAAGGGTGGAGAGAATGGCGAGCGCCACCTTGGTGCCGACACCCTGCACCGTCTGGAGGAGCCTGAACCAGTCGCGCTCGTGGGCGGTGGCGAAGCCAACGAGGCGGATCATGTCCTGGCTCACCAGCATCTCGGTCAGAACCTCCGCCGCTTCGCCCATAGGCGGCAGGGCTGCAAGAGTCTTTGACGAGCAGAACACATGGTAGCCGACGCCGCCCACATCGACGATCACCCAGTCGGGTCCGTAGGAGTCGATTCTGCCCCTGAGCTTGCCGATCATGCGGCTTCCCTGTCCGGCACAACCAGCAAGAAACTCAATCCGTCGGAGCGTCGCGTAACGACGACTCGCCCCTTCTCGGCAATACCAAAGTCAAAGCCATCGCCGGGCTTGATGCCGAGTTCGTCCCGCATGGTCTTCGGAAGAGTAACTCGCCCGCGTCTGTCGACTTTGGTCAGCCATCGCATGCAAATTGCCTATCGTCCATATGTGAACAAGTCAAGAACGCGCCAGCATTTTCGCCAGCGTCGCGACTCCCCGGTGGTGGGCATGGCAGATGGCGATGGCCAGAGCGTCGGTCGAATCTGCCGTCCTCATCAATGCCTTGGGCAGCAGGAGCCTAACCATGTGCTTGACCTGGTCCTTCTCGGCATGACCGGCGCCGACCACCGCCTTTTTGATGGCGTTCGGCGCATATTCGGCGACCGCAATCCCAAGCGAAGCCGGCGCCAGGAGCGCTACGCCGCGGGCCTGGCCAAGCTTGAGGGTGGCGCGGGCATCCTTGTTGACGAAAGTTTCTTCGACCGCCGCCTCGTCGGGTGAGAACTCCTGCAAGACCGCGAGAAGCTGGCGGTGGATTTGCAGAAGCCGCTCGGGCAATGCCGCCTCGGCATCGGAATGAAGACTGCCGTCGGCCACATAGGAAAGCCTTGAACCTTCCTGTTCGATCACGCCCCAGCCGGTGTTGCGCAAGCCCGGATCGATGCCGATGATTCGGATCATTCGGCGAGACTAGCAGGTCAGGCGGCGTTGAGCTTGGTCATCACCTCTTCCGGGATGTCGGCGTTGGAGAAAACATTCTGCACGTCGTCGTCCTCGTCGAGCGCCTCGACCAGCTTCATCAGGCTCTCGGCCTTCTCCTGGTCGAGCGGCGCCAGCGTCGATGGCTTCCACACCACCTTGACGCTTTCGGCATCGCCGAATTTCGCCGCCAGCGCCGCCGATACCTCGCCGATACTTTCGAAGGCGCAGGTGACGGTGTGGCCGTCCGTGCCCGAGACGGCGTCGTCGGCGCCAACCTCGATTGCCGCATCGAGCATGGCGTCGGCGCTGGCCCCGGCGGCGGGATAGACGATCTCGCCGACGCGCACGAACATGAAGGCGACCGATCCGGTCTCGCCGAGATTGCCGCCGAACTTGGTGAACAGCGCCCGCACGTTGGACGCCGTACGGTTGCGGTTGTCGGTCAGGGCCTCGACGATGACCGCAACGCCGCCCGGTCCATAGCCCTCGTAGCGCACCGCTTCGTAGTTCCCGGCATCGCCGCCCATGGCCTTCTTGATGGCGCGTTCGATATTGTCCTTGGGCAGATTCTCGGCCCGGGCGTTCTGGATGGCGAGCCGCAGCCTGGAATTGGCAGCCGGGTCGGGAAGCCCTACCTTGGCGGCAACGGTGATCTCGCGCGACAACTTGGAAAAATTCTTGGCGCGGATTTTGTCCTGCTTGCCCTTGCGGTGCATGATGTTCTTGAACTGCGAATGGCCGGCCATGGCGTCCTCGGGGAGATCGCTTTGAATTTGCCCGCCTTATAGGCCCGGCTCAGCCCGCAAAACAAGCGTTTACCGGTCCTTAATCGGGGCCGGGCCAAGCTTTCGGCCAGTGAGTTGTGTGGGAGTTCGGGTCATGACGGCACGGCGCGACAAGTTGGGCGAAATCTGCTTTGCGGCCGAAGGCATGGCCGGCAGTGCCGCGGCCTCGGCGCTGCGCCGCCTGCGTTCCCTGGCCGACCAAGCGCCGTCGGGCCGGATGTTCCAGGCGATCGCCACCTTGACCGAAATGTCGAAGCGCAGCGAGGCCCTGCTGGTAGCCGGCGACAAGGCCATGGCTCAGAAGGACGACGAAGCGGCGATGCGCCAACTCGCCCGGGCCGTCGCCACCCTGGACGCCATCGCCGCCCGCGCCGAAGGCGAAGCCGAAATCCCCAATTTGCTTCCCGACTATCTGAAGAGCCGGCGCTGATCAGTTCCTGATGCCGCGCAACCGCTCGGCGCGGCGGCGCAACAGCTCGACGGTGATCAACAGCGCCGTCGAAAACAGGATGAGCACGGTCGCCGCCGCGGTGATCGTCGGGCTGATCTGTTCGCGGATGCCGGCGAACATCTGCCGCGGCAGGGTGCGCTGCTCGGGCCCGCCGATGAACAGGATGACGATCACCTCGTCGAAGGAGGTGACGAAGGCGAAGAGCCCACCCGAAATGACGCCGGGCAGGATCAGCGGCATAACCACCTTGAAGAACACCGTGTGCGGCGGCGCCCCGCAGGAGGCGCCCGCCCGCATCAGCGTCCGGTCGAAACTCATCAGCGTTGCCGTGACCGTGATGACGACAAAGGGCGTCGCCAGCGCCGTGTGGGCGAGGATGATGCCGGGAATGGTGCCGTTAAGGCCCACCCAGGGGCTGGCATAGAAGAAGAATAGCCCGATGGCCGAGATGATGACCGGCACGATCATCGGCGAGATCAACACCGCCATGATGGCCGCCCGCCCCGGCAGATTGGCGCGGGCGAGGCCGAGGGCGGCGAGCGTGCCAAGAACGCTCGCCAGCGCGGTGGTCGACACCGCCACGATCACCGAGAGATAGAGCGCGCCCGTCCACCGCCCGTTGGTAAAGAAGCCTTCGTCACCGATATACCATTTCAGGGAAAAGCCGGGCATCGGATAGGTGAAGAAGCTCTCCGAGTTGAACGACAGCGGCATGATCGCCAGAATGGGCGAGATGAGAAACAGGAGGACCAGGCCGACGAACAGGCGCAGAGCGTAATAGGCGATCCTTTCGCCGGGCGTGGCATAGGCGGGAAGCGCCATGGTTATCCGAGCTTCATGCGGTCGATGCCGATCAACCGGTTGTAGACGTAATAGAGAACGAGGGTCGATGCCAGAAGCATGAAGCCCAAGGCCGAGGCCTTGCCCCAGTTGGCTTCGCTGTTCATCGCCGTGTCGATGAAGCCGGCGATCATGCTGTCGGTGCCGCCACCGACCAGGGCCGGAGTAATATAGTAGCCGAGACTTAGGATGAAGGTGAGCAGGCATCCCGCCGCCACCCCCGACATGGTCTGCGGCATGTAGACCCTGAGGAACGAATAGAACGGCTTGCCGCCCAGGGACTTTGCCGCCCGCATGTAGGTGGGCGAGATGGTCTTCATCACGCTGTAGATGGGAAGCAGCGTGAACGGCAACTGGATATGGGTCATCGCCAGGACGGTGGCAAAGCGCGTCTTGAAGAGCTGCGGCTCGCCATCGACCAACCCCAGGACGTTGAGCAGCCAGGTTATGCCGGTGAGATGGATGACCTGGCTGAACACGCCCCCATCCTGCAGCAGGATGGTCCAGGCGGTGGTACGTACGAGCAGCGAGGTCCAGAACGGCAGAAGCACGAAGATCATCAGGATCGAGGCGTGCCGCTGCGGGATCGTCGCCAAGAGATAGGCGACCGGATAGCCGAGGATCAGCGTGCATAGCGTCACCAGGAAGCTGATGCCGAAGGTTCGGCCGAGGATCTGCACATAGATCGCCCGGTCGGCCGGCATGCGCTCGATCGAGCCATCGGCCGCCTGGCGCAGATCGAGAACGCCGAGGAGATAGAAGGGAGTAAAGCTCCGCGCCGAGCGCTTCACCACCGCCCAGGTCCCGACCTCGCCCCAGATCGGGTCGATGCCGATGATCGCCTCCTTCCACGGGCCCTGCTCGACCTTGTCGATCTTGCGGCCGGTGGCGACGACCTTCGACTTGAAGGCCGGTATCTCGTAGTTGAGGCGCTTGCCGATCAGCGCCACGGTCTTGACCTTGCTCGCCGCTTTCATGTCGGCGGCAAAGGCGGCAAAAACATCTTCGCCCGGCACCTCCTTGCCGTCCCAGTTGGCCAGCAGCGCCTTGGTCCGTGGCAGGTTGTCGGCGACATCGGAATCGTAGAAGGCCCGCTCCAGCATCGAGCCGATCGGGAACAGGAAGGTCACGACAATGAACAGGAACAGGGGCGCAATCAGCATCAACGCTCTCAGCTGTTCGCGGCGCTCGGCCTGGCGCAGCTTCTTCTTCAATGGCGTTCCGTCGGCCGCTCGCATCACGGTGTCGGAAGCGGCTGCGTCGATTACGGCCATGGCGCGGGCCATCCCTCGGAAAACCGCGGGCGGAGAATGCCTCCGCCCGCGTGACTTGGGTTACTGCGCCAGCCAGGCGTTGAAGCGCTCCTTGATCTCGTCGCCGCGATCGGCCCAGAAGGCGGCGTCGAGCTTCCACGCCGTCTTCAAATTGTCCGGCGCCGTCGGCAGGTTGGGCAGCATGTCGGCTGCGATCTTCGGCACCGAGTCGGTGTTCGACGGACCGTAGGAGATATACTTGGTCTGATCCGCCATGCGCTGGGCGTCCTGGGCGAAGCTGATGAACTTGTAGGCCTCATCGAGCTTCGGGCCGCCCTTGGGGATCGCCCACCAGTCCCAGTCCAGTGCCTGGTGGTCCCAGACGATCTTGAACGGCTTGTTGTCCTGCTTGACCGCGTTGTAGAGCCGGCCGTTCCAGGCCGAGGTCATCACCACATTGCCGTCGGCGAGGAGCTTCGGCGCCTGGGCGCCGGCTTCCCACCACACGATATCCTTCTTGATGGTGTCGAGCCGCTTGAACGCCCGGTCGAGGCCTTCCTTGGTGCCGAGCACCTTGTAGACATCCTTGGCATCGACGCCGTCGACGATCAGCGCCCATTCCATATTGACCTGCGGATTCTTCCACAACCCGCGCTTGCCGGGGTACTTCGCCGTATCGAAGAAGTCGTTGATGGTGGTCGGCGGATTGTCCTTGTACTTGGTGGTGTCGTAGCCGTAGACCGTGCCGTAGACGATGTTAGGCACGGCACATTCGGCGATGTCGGAACCGATGAACTTCGACTTGTCGAGGCCGAGCTTGGCCCAGTCGATCGTTTCGAGAGCGCCCTGGGCGCAGCCCTGAAGTGCTGTCGGTGTGTCGACGTCGACCACATCCCAGGTGACCGCCTTGGCGTCGACCATGGCCTGGATCTTGGCGACTTCACCATTGTATTCGGCTTCCGTCACCTTGTTGCCGGCGGCGATATAGGGAACCACGAAGGCTTCGTGCTGGCTCTTCGAATAGGCCCCGCCCCATGACACGACGGTGAGTTCCTCGGCCCTGGCGGCGGCGCCGAACGCCGTTCCGGCGAGCAGTGCGGCGGCGAAGACGATTGAAAGTTTCTTCATACTGTCTGTTCCTCCTGATGCGCCGGATGCCCGGCCTGAAAACCCATTGGAGGAGGGTCAGCCAACTGCGGGCGCCAGCCACAGGCTGGGGCCCCGGTCCGGTTGAGCATCCTCCCCTATCGACGCTGCTTGGCCTTGGCGGCTCCGGTCGCAACCCTGTGCGTGGCTCCGCGCGCGGCTCTTCTTTGCGAGCGCTGGTCGCGGATACTAACGGGGCAATCCCGGGCCGTCACTAGAGTTTTTCTATTTCATGAGGAAAATTTATGTCATGGGTGGCCAGAACGGCACCTCGGCCGGCGCCAGCCTGCCACCCAGCCGAATGGGGGCTACCGCCAGGGCGAGCCCGGTGCGGTCATCGGTTTCGACCGCCACGGCGCACAAGGTAGCCGGGCCCTCGGCCGGCCGGAAACGCTCGACCGGCAGCTTGCGCAGGAACCGGTTGAGCGGTTCCGCCTTGTCCATGCCAATGACCGAGTCGTAGTCGCCGGTCATGCCCACATCGGTCATATAGGCCGTGCCGCCGGAGAGTATCTGGTGGTCGGCGGTCGGCGTATGGGTATGGGTGCCGACCACGAGGCTCGCCCGCCCGTCGACAAAATGACCCATGGCCATCTTCTCGGAGGAGGCTTCGGCGTGGAAGTCGATGAGGATGGCATCGCATTCGTGGGCCAAGGGGCAGAGGTCGAGCTGGCGAGCGACCGCCGGGAAGGGGTCGTCAAGCACCGGCTCGATCATCACCCGGCCCATGGCGCTGACCACCAGCACCCGCCGCCCCGAGGACGTATCGACCAGGGCTGCCCCCCGCCCCGGACAGCCCGCCGGCCAGTTGACCGGGCGCAGCAAGGTCGGATGGCGCTCGATGAAGATCAGCGCCTCACGCTGGTCGAAGGCATGATTGCCGAGGGTGACCGCATCGGCACCGGCCGCCAGGAGCCCGAGGAAAATCTCCTCGGTGATGCCGAAGCCGTGGGCGGCATTCTCGCCGTTTACCACAACGAGATCGGGGCGATAGCGCTCGCGGATCAGCGGCAGATCGCGGGCCACCGCCTCGCGGCCGGATTTTCCGACGACGTCGCCAACGAAGATCAGCCGCATGCAAACACATCTTTCTCGGTCATGATGAAATCGAGCGGCTGGTCATAGGGAGCCCGCGGTACCGCCGCCACTTCTTGATCCGCATAGGCAACCCCGATGGCCACGACTTTTTTCAAAGCCCGGAGCTTGACCAGGGTGTGGTCGTAGAAGCCGCCGCCATAGCCGAGGCGATAGCCCAAGCGGTCGAAGGCCAGCATCGGCACCAGCAGCACGTCGGGCAAAACCTCGGGTGCCGTCTCCGGCGGCACCGGAATGTTCCAGATACCGGGAACCGTCGGCTCCCCCGGCGCCCAGGCGCGAAAGATGAGCGGCAGGCCTTCGCCCATTACGACGGGCATGGCTAAGAACCAGCCCTCGCCCGCCAGCCGCTTCAACAGCGGCAGGGTGGAGATTTCGCTCTTGTAGGGAAAGAAGCCCGAGACCACCATCTGCTGCGGCCCGCGCACCAAGGGCAGCCCGCGTTCCGCCAGCGCCCGCTTGGCCGTCTCGTGCAACGCCGCATGGGCCGCCGCCCGCCGTTTCGCCGCCTCGCCGCGCGCCCGGCGCTTTTCTTCTGCAATATCCATGGCAACTCAGAAGCCGACCGCGGCACCGGCCGGACGCCGGTCGTCATGGGCGCCATAGAGGAGGCCGGGGACCGGTTTGCTGCCGGCCATGGCGTCGTTGCCGGAGCTCGGCTGGGTACTGGATGGGGTTTCGGCGGGCCCGATAAGGATCGCCTCGGCCGCCCCCCACGGCGATTGCTCGACGATCTTGTAGCCCATGCCGGTCAGGATGGACTTCGTATCGGGAGAAAGCGCGAAGGGTTCGGCGGAAATCTGATCCGGCAGCCACTGGTGATGGATGCGCGGCGCATCGACCGCCTCCTGGATATTCATGCCGTAATCGACGACATTGACGATGACCTGCACCACGATGGTGATGATCCGCGATCCGCCGGGGCTGCCGAGCACCATGAAGGTCTTGCCATCCTTGGTGACGATCGTCGGGCTCATCGAGCTCAGCGGCCGCTTGCCCGGCGCTATCGCATTGGTCTTGCCCTGGATGAGACCGAATAGGTTTGGCACTCCCGGCTTGACGGTGAAATCATCCATCTCGTCGTTGAGGAAGAAGCCGGTATCCCCGGCCATGATCTTGGCGCCGAACAGAGCATTGAGGGTGTAGGTCACAGCGACGGCGTTGCCGGCCGCATCGACGATTGAGTAATGCGTGGTCTCGCTGCCCTCATGCGGTGGCACGCCGGGCTGCACATCCTTCGAATTCGACGCTTTCGCCGCGTCGATCTTGGCTCTGATCTCGGCGGCGTAGGACTTGGAAAGCAGGCGCTCCAGCGGGTTGTTGACGAAGGCAGGGTCACCCAGCAGGAAATTGCGGTCGACGAAGCTGTGGCGCATCGCTTCGGTCATGACATGGATCGCCAGGCCTGAGTGAAAGCCCAGTTCGGTCATCGGATAGCCTTCGATGATGTTGAGGATCTCGCAGATCGCCGTGCCGCCGGAACTCGGCGGTGGCGACGATATCAGCGCATAGCCCCGATAGGTGCAGCGCACCGGGGGAGTCTCGCTCACCGTATAATCGGCGAAATCCCGTTTCGTCAGTATTCCGCCATTGGCCTGGCTTGCCGTCACCACCGCATCGGCAATGGGTCCTTTGTAGAATGCAGCGGGGCCGTCCCTGGCGATACTCGCAAGTGTCGCTGCGAGGTTCTTCTGGACCAGGCGGTCACCCGCCTTCCGCGGTTTGTCGCCGTTGAGAAAGATCGCGGCGACGCCGGGCTTTTCGGCAAAGCTCTTGGTGGCGCCGGCAAGGATATCGGCATCGCCCTGGGTGAGGACAAAGCCCTCGCCGGCAAGCTTGATCGCCGGTGCCATGACCGCCTGACGCGGCAGGGTGCCGTATTTTTGCAGCAGCGTGTCGAGGCCGAGCACCGTTCCCGGCACGGCAACCGCCAGATAGCCCTTCAGGCTGAGGTCGGGGACAACCTCGCCCTTGGCGTCGAGGAACATGGTGGCGGTCGCCGCGGCCGGCGCTTTTTCGCGAAAGTTGAGGAAGATATCCCGGCCATCGGCGAGATGCAGGGTGGCAAATCCGCCGCCGCCAAGATTGCCGCAACAGGGATTGGTGACCGCCAGGACATAGCCCACCGCCACCGCCGCATCGACGGCATTGCCGCCTTTGCGCAACACCTCGGCACCAACTTCGGAGGCGATGCGCTGGGAGCTCACGACCATCCCGTTGGCCGCCGTCACCGGCGCCGGCGAGACGGCCCAGGCGGTGGAACCGGCGGTCGCCAGGCAAAGCAGCGCGATCAATACGCCCAGTCCGCGTCTACTCATGTCACACTCCCTCAGCGGCCAAGGCGAAAGCGGCGAGCCACCATGGGCCGTGGGAGAGTACGATCCCGGGTCCCTACTTGCGTAGGTGGGCACCATTTGCACGAGGCCACGGCCAAGTACAGGGACAGCACCCGAGAGAATCGTATAGGCCCCAGGGATAAAGTCTCCACACGCACCGGGCAGCCCGCCAAGTCCCTATTTAGGAAGAACCACTGCCAATGTCCATGTGTGCGGCAGCTACGGTCCGCTACCCGCCCATCGCCCGCGCTAGGAGTTGGAGACGCTGCGTGACCGCATCGAGCCTGGAGGTGGCACGGGTCTCGATGTCGTGGGTTTCGCTGCGGGCCTGATCGCGCAGCTGCTTGACGTCCTGCACTTCGCCTTCCAGCGCCTCGATCCTCCGGATCGCTTCCGATAACCGGTCGGCCACCATCAGGCCCGACATGACCAGGAGCCGGATGTCGCCCACCGTGCCGACGCTCTGGCGGATGCGGATGACCTCGCTGTCGAGAAGCTTCGCCAGCTCGCGCAGGTGGTCTTCCTCGCCGTCCGGGCACTGCATGGTGTAGGGTCGGCCGTTCACCTCGACGATGACATGGGCCATGGCGTCAGTCTCCGGTATTGGAATGGAGCACGGCGCGGATGCGCGACATGGCGGCGTCGATCTTGCCGGCGGCCTGCTTGCTGGTATCGACCAACTCGCCCGCCTTGGAGCGGACGAGATCGAGTTCATGAGCGAGCTTGGAACGGTCCTTACGGAGCGCATCGGCCTCCTGGACCAGGTCGGCGGCACGCCTTTCGCCGTCCTGCCGGCGGGCCATTGCCGCTTCGATGGCCGTCAGAGCCTGCTCGAACCGCGTGAACGCTTCATCCAATTTGTCAGTGTCTGCCATTCTGCCCCCTGGCAAACCACGAGAATCCCGAACGCATCCTCGTTTGTTACCATATGCCGACGCCTGGGCAAGCGCAACGTCAGACCGCGGGGGACCCTGCGCTATCCGCCATTGACTCGCGAAAGCCCGGTGTTATCAGAGGCGCAATTCCGCCAGCCCTCGAGGAATCCCCGGAAAATGACTGCAATTTCCGCCGAACCCACCCGCGCCATGGCCAATGCCATCCGGGCCCTCAGCATGGATGCGGTGCAGAAGGCCAATTCCGGTCATCCCGGCCTGCCCATGGGGGCGGCCGACCTGGCCACGGTGCTCTTCACCCAGTTCCTCAAGTTCGACGCCGCCGACCCCCACTGGCCCGACCGTGATCGCTTCATCCTGTCGGCCGGCCATGGCTCGATGCTGCTCTATTCGCTGCTCTATCTCCTCGGCTACCAGGATATGACCCTGGAGCAACTGAAGAGTTTCCGCCAGTTGGGCTCGAAGACGGCGGGCCACCCGGAATTCGGCCACGCCACCGGCATCGAAACGACCACCGGCCCCCTTGGCCAGGGGATTGCCAATTCGGTCGGCTTCGCCATCGCCGAGCGCCACCTCAACGCCCGCTTCGGCGACGATCTGGTCAACCACAAGACCTATGTACTGGCCGGCGACGGCTGCCTGATGGAAGGCATCTCCCAGGAGGCGGTGACGCTGGCCGGCCACCTCAAGCTCAAGAACCTCATTGTCCTGTGGGACGACAACGGCATCTCGATCGACGGCAAACTGTCGATGTCCGATTCGACCGACCAGCTCGCCCGTTTCGCTGCCGCCAACTGGAATGTCACAAGGGTCGATGGCCACAATGCCGAGGCGGTCGCCGGCGCCCTTGCCGCGGCCCAGACCGCCGGCCGGCCATCGCTCATCGCCTGCAGGACCATCATCGGCTTCGGCGCCCCCACCAAGCAGGGAACCGCCGCCACCCACGGCTCGCCGCTGGGTGCGGAAGAAATCGCCGGAGCCCGCAAGGCACTCGGCTGGGACTATCCGCCCTTCGTTGTTCCCGACGAACTCCTGAAAGCCTGGCGCGCCGCCGGCCGTCGCGGCGCCGCCGCCCGCGCCGACTGGCAAAAGCGGCTTGCCGCCTCAGGCCACAAGGCGGAATTCGCCCGCCTTGTGGCCAACCGGCTGCCGGAAAACTTCGACGCCATCATCGACGCCTACAAGAGGGAACTGGCCAAGAACCCGCCGTGGATTGCCACCCGCAATGCTTCGCAGAACGCCCTTGACGTGATCAATCCGGCCGTCCCTGAGACGATCGGCGGCTCGGCCGATCTGACCGGCTCCAACAACACCAAGTCGAAGGACTTGAAGTCCCTCACCGCCGCCGATTATTCCGGCCGCTATGTCTATTACGGCATCCGCGAGCATGGCATGGCGGCGGCGATGAACGGCATGGCTCTGCACGGCGGGGTCATTCCCTATGGCGGGACCTTCCTGGTATTCACCGACTACTGCCGGCCGTCGCTCCGGCTTTCGGCGCTGATGGGCCAGCGCGTCATCTATGTGATGACCCATGATTCGATCGGCCTCGGCGAGGACGGACCGACGCACCAGCCGGTCGAACAGTTGGCGGCCCTTCGCGTCATCCCAAACCTCAACGTCTTCCGCCCCTGCGATGCGGTGGAAACCGCCGAATGCTGGCAGCTCGCCCTTAAGGATACCGGGCGCCCGAGCATCCTGGCCCTGACCCGGCAGAAGCTGAAGCCGGCCCGGCTTACCTATTCGGCCAAGAACCTGTGTGCGCTGGGCGCCTATGAGATCGCTCCTTCGGCGAAAAAGTCGAAGGCGGTGATCTTCGCCTCGGGCTCCGAGGTCGAGATCGCCTTGGCCGCCAAGCAGGCCCTCGACAAGCAGGGCATTCCCACCCGTGTGGTTTCGGTGCCGTCGATGGAACTCTTCCACCGCCAGGGCAAGGCCTACCGGGAAAGGCTCCTCGGCGCCGAGAAGATCCGCATCGCCGTCGAGGCCGGTGTGCGCACCGGCTGGGATCGTTTCATCGGCTTGGACGGCAAGTTCATCGGCATGACGGGCTTCGGCGCGAGCGCTCCGGCCGAAAAGCTCTACGAGCATTTCGGCATTACCCCCAAGGCCGTGGTCAAGGCGGCGAGGAGCTAGCGACATGCCGGCCTTCCGTACACTGAACGATGTCGACGTGACCGGAAAGCGCGTCGTCCTGCGCCTCGATCTCAACGTGCCGATCGCCAATGGCGTGGTGACCGACGCCACCCGCATCGAGCGCGTCGTGCCGACCATCCGCGAGCTTCTCGACAAGGGCGCCGCTGTTATCATCCTCGCCCATTTCGAGCGGCCCAAGGGCAAGGTGGTGCCGGAGATGTCGTTGAAGCCCGTGGCACCGGCGTTGGAACGGCAACTGGGCGCGCCCGTCACTTTCATCTTCACCGACTGGCGCACTGCCCCACAAGTCGATGCAAAGCCCGGCCACTGCGTATTGATGGAAAATACCCGCTTCCATCCGGGCGAGGAGAAGAACGACGAGGGTTTCTCGAAACTGCTGGCGGGCCTCGGCGACATCTTCGTTAACGACGCCTTTTCCGCCGCCCACCGCGCCCATTCATCGACCGAGGGCATAGCCCATTTCATCCCGGCCTTCGCCGGCCGCGCCATGGAAGCCGAACTGAAGGCTCTCCAGATGGCGCTGGAAAATCCCAAGCGCCCGCTGGTGGCGGTGGTCGGTGGCGCCAAGGTCTCGAGCAAGCTCGAGCTTCTCGGCAATCTTTCGGGGATTGCCAATGTGATCGTCATCGGCGGCGGCATGGCTAACACCTTTCTCGCAGCGCAAGGAGTGGCGGTCGGCAAGTCGCTGTGCGAGCACGATCTCGCCGACACGGCCCGTGCCATCCTGGCCACCGCCAAGGCGAGGAATTGCGCCATCCTGCTTCCTATCGACGCGGTGGTGGCCCGGGAATTCCGGGCCGGTGCCGCGAGCCGCACCGCAGGCCTCGCCGAGGTGGCGGCCAACGAGATGATCCTCGATGTCGGGGCCCGGACCGTCGCAGCCATCAATGCTGCCTTCGACGCCGCCGCCACTTTGGTTTGGAACGGGCCTCTCGGCGCCTTCGAGATTGCCCCCTTCGATGCCGCAACCGTAGCGACCGCCCGCCATGCGGCAGCGCTTACCCGGGGCCACAAGCTCACCTCCGTCGCCGGCGGCGGAGATACGGTTGCAGCCCTCAATCACGCCGGCGTGGCAAGTGATTTCACCTATATTTCAACTGCCGGCGGGGCTTTCCTCGAATGGCTCGAGGGCAAGCCCCTGCCCGGCGTCAAGGCTCTGGAGGAACCGACATGATCGACAAGCTCAATGCCATCGCCAACCGCATGGTCGCCCCCGGCAAGGGCATTCTCGCCGCCGACGAATCGACCGCCTCGATTGCCAAGCGCCTGGAATCGATCAAGGTGGTGTCGACCGAGGAAAGCCGCCGCGACTATCGCGAGATGCTGTTCGGCGCCAAGGAAGCGATGCAGAGTTACATCTCCGGCGTCATCCTGTTCGACGAGACGCTGCGCCAGAAGGCGCGGAACGGGACGCCATTGGTCGACCTGATCAAGGCGGCGGGAGCCGTCCCCGGCATCAAGCTCGACACCGGGGCGAAGCCGCTGGCCCTGTCCCTTGGCGAGACCGTGACCGAAGGCCTCGACGGGCTTGCCGGGCGCGTCGCCGAGTATGCCAAGCTCGGGGCCGAATTCGCCAAGTGGCGCGCCGTCATCGACATCGGCAAGGGCATTCCCACCCACAATGCCATCCACGCCAACGCCCATGCGCTCGCCCGCTACGCCGCCATCTGCCAGGCCGGCGGCATCGTGCCGATGGTCGAACCGGAAGTGCTGATGGACGGCGACCACGACATCGACGCTTGCGCCGCAGCCTCCGAATGGGCGCTGAAGGAACAGTTCCAGGAACTGTTCTACGCTGGCGTGCAGCTCGAAGGCATCATCCTCAAGCCCAACATGGTGATCTCCGGCAAGAAATGCGCCAAGCAGGCCAGCCGCGAGGAAGTGGCGGAAAAGACCCTGAAGGTCTTGAAGCGCTGCGTGCCCGCCGCGGTTCCCGGCATCGCCTTCCTGTCGGGCGGCCAGTCGGGCGAGGATGCGACCGCGCACTTGCACTTGATGAATGCCGCCGGTCCCCTCCCCTGGAAGCTCACCTTCTCCTATGGCCGGGCACTTCAGTCCGATGCGCTGAAGGCCTGGGGCGGCAAGATGGAGAATGTCGCCGCCGGCCAGAAGGCCTTCGCCCACCGGGCCCGCATGAATGCCCTGGCCGCCTCCGGCAAGTGGGCCCAGTCGCTGGAGAAGGCGGCCTGAAACCGCGCCTTTTTCTGGTCGCACCGGTTGGTCCCGACGACGGGATTTCAGCCTGCCTCGCCGCCGCATGTGCGGCGGGCGATGTGGCAAGCATTCTCGTGCCGTCCTCGGCGGGCAAGGAGCTGGTGGCGCTAGCCCAGTCGAAGGGAGTGGCGGTGCTGGTTGCCGGCGATCCGAGCCATGTGTCGCGCCTGGGCGCCGACGGCGTCCATGTGGATGCCGAAGCCGTCGAGGACGCCCGCCGCTCGGTTGGCAGGGACGGCATCGTCGGCGCCTTCGCCGGCTCCTCCCGCCACCTCGCCATGACCGCTGCGGAAGCCGGGGCCGACTACGTGGCGCTGGCACAAACCGGCGCCAGCGTCGGCGGCGAGCCCATCGTCAAGTGGTGGGCGGAAATTTCCGAGATCCCTTGCGTTGCCTTCGAGCCCGTGGAGGCAGCCGACCTCGACACATTGCTGCCGCAGACTCCCGACTTTATCAGGCCGCCGGATGCCATGTGGACTGACGCCGAAACCGCCCACCGCCTGGTCTCCTCCCTGACGCAGCGCCTGCCGGAAAAATGAAACGTTTCGCTATTATCCTTTTATCGCTCCTGCTCATCGCGGGCCCTGCCGTTGCCGGCGGAAGCTTCGAGGAGGCGGAAGCGCTCTATGGCGAAAGGGACTACAAGGCGGCCCGCGCCATCGCCGAGCCTTTAGCCGTGGCGGGCGATCCCCGCGCCATGGCCATGCTCGGCGCCATGTATCAGATGGGCCGTGGCGCCGAAACCGATCTCGCCAGGGCCATCGACTGGTATAAGAAGGCGGCCGCCGCCGGCCAAGTACCGGCCCAATTCGCTCTCGGCATGATCTATCTCGACGGCTCCCTCGGCTCGATCGATTATGACGCCGGCGCCAACTGGGTGGGAAAGGCGGCGCGAGCCGGAAATCCCGAAGCCCAGTTCAACATGGGTCTCCTCGCCTCCGGCGCCTTCGGTAATCCGCCCGACTGGCCGGCGGCGGCGGACTGGTATCGCATGGCGGCCGAGCGTGGGCTTGCCAAGGGCCAGTACAACCTTGCCGTCCTCTATCTCGAGGGCCGCGGCGTTACCAAGGACGAGGTCGAGGCGGCCAAGTGGCTGGCCAAGGCTGCCACCCAGGGCAATGCCGATGCGGCCCTCGACTATGGCGTCCTGGTCTTGCGCGGCGAGGGTGTGCAGAAGGACGAAAGGATCGGAGCCCAATGGCTTTTGGTCTCGGCCAGGCGCGGCAATGTGGTGGCCGAGAACCGGGTGGCCAGGCTCTACGCCTACGGCAAAGGCGTCGCCGCCGATCCGGTCGAGGCCCTCAAGTGGAACATCCTGGCGACCCGCGGCGGCCGGCCCGACGCCGAGCTTGATACCCTCCTCGAGCCGCTGACCGCCGCCCAGAAGGCCGAAGCCCAGCGCCGCGCCGACGCCTTCCAGCCGGTCAATTGAGGTCTCTTACCGGAGCGTACCGAACATCCGGTCCCACAGCCTTGTCGTCACGCCGAAATTGCACCGATTCTCCCGATGGTGATGCAGGGCATGGTGGCGTTTGAGGCGCCGCAGCGTGGCGAGGCCGCCGCTTGCCGAATGATGCACCAGGTAATGCACGCTGATGTAGGCGAGATAGCCTGCGAGCAATCCCACCGACAGGGCCGAGGCTTGCGGCCGTCCCAGTAACTCGACCAGCGGCACATAGACCGCGACGGCGAAAATCGCCGTCGACACCAGGGTGGGAGTACCGATCAATTCGCGCGGCGCGTGATGATGGGCGAAATGGGCATGGCGGAAGCCCGGCACATGGTGGAACACCGCCCGGTGCAGCACATATTCGGCAAAGGTCCAAATGCCGTAACCGGCCAGCGCCAGTGCGGCAAGGCGGACCAGCCCCACGCTCCCCGGCCCCATTAGCGCGTCGTAGGTGCAGACCAGTATCAGCCCCGGATAGACGGCGAAATCGAGAAAGTACACCCAGGCCGGCGGATTGGTGGAGAGCAGACTCCAGGCCGAATGCCGGAGACCGGACGTTCCTTCCGCCTGCTGCAACGGCCAATATTCACTCCACCTCATTACACTACTCCCGGCCCACGGCCGCAAATTCTAACTAGTCCAGTTTGGCCGATTTGCACGGATTCGGCAATTGTTACTGCCGCCGCACTTCAACCAGGTCCCAGCCGTTGCCGTAGAGGTCTTCGAACACCGCCACCGTGCCGTAGGCCTCATGCCGCGGCGCTTCGCGGAACTTGACTCCGCGCTCCTGCATGGCGGCATGGTCGGTGCCGAAATCGTCGGTCTGCAGGAAGAAGGCGACGCGCCCGCCTGCCGCCTTGCCAATACTGGCAAGCTGTTCGGCTCCTTCAGCTCTCGCCAGCAGCAGCCGCGATCCGCCACCATTGGGCTCGACCGTGACCCAGCACTTGCCACAGCCGAGTGCAGTGTCCTCGACGAGGTTGAAACCCAGCTTGTGCACAAACCAGGCAATCGCCTCGTCATAGTCGCGGACTAGATAGGTGACGGCCGTGATCGATGCCATTACCGTGCCTTGTCCGGCAAGCAGTCATGAGGGCCGAGTGGCCGGTCGGGATGATCCGCCCAGTGACTGGCGCCGATTTCGGTATTGCGCGCCGGGTGCAGCGGATAGTGATAGCGGCTGCGCTTGCGGCTGGCTTCGCCCACCACGAGAAGCCGCACATCGGACTCGGTGTTATTCATGAAGGTGTGGGCGATGCCGGTGCCCGCCGGGAAGGAGCAGCCATCACCGGGCCGAAGCCGCTTCACATGGCCGTCGAGCCACAGGTCGGGTGTGCCCTCGATCACAAACGCGAACTCCTCCTCGTCAGCCTCGGCATGGGGCCAGCACAGACGCCGGCCCGGCGGCAGCCGCTCATGATGGATGCCGAGGCGCATGAGATTGAACAGGTTCGAATAGGAGGCCGAAATCGAGTGCAGTTCGGCTGAGCCCGGATATTGGTTGTCATCCTTGCCTTCGATTGCCGTGTAATTGGCGACGACACTCGCAAACAGCTGATCTCTGGTCATTCTGGTAATCCTTTCCGGCACGCCGCGCTTCAACCCAGCGGCACGTAGTCGATTTCCATAAAGGCGGCGACTTCCGGAATCTAGCGGTCGCGCACGAAAGCAACGTGCGAGGGATGATTGTTGTAGACGTCGTAGGCCGCCTGATCGGCGAACTCCATCGAGAAGCCGAAGCTGTAATCGTTCTTCCGGCAAACCTGCCGAAGCTGCTCGAAGCGCGTGACGCCGGGAATGGCGGCGAGCGATTTCGCCGCTTCGAGAAAGCCCCGTTCAGCAGCCGATCCCGACGCATGCTTGAGACGAGAGACCACAGTATGGCGGATCATCGCGCTAAACCTCCCTCGCCCGGTCCCGCAGCTTGAACTTCTGGATCTTCCCCGTGCTCGTCTTCGGCAGTTCGGCGAAGACCACATGCTTGGGCACCTTGAAACGGGCGAGGCCGGCGCGGCACCATTCGAGGATTTCTTCCGCCGTGGCGCTCTTGCCGGGTTTCAACTCGATAAAGGCGCAAGGGGTCTCGCCCCATTTCTCGTCGGGCTTGGCGACGACGGCCGCTGCCTGCACCGCCGGGTGCTTGTAGAGCACGTCCTCCACTTCGATCGAGGAGATGTTCTCGCCCCCTGAGATGATGATGTCCTTGGAACGGTCCTTGAGCTGGATATAGCCGTCGGGATGAAGAACCCCCAGGTCGCCGGAATGAAACCAGCCGCCGGCGAAGGCCTCGGTACTGGCCTTGGGGTTCTTGAGATAGCCCTTCATCACCACATTGCCGCGGAACATCACCTCGCCCATGGTCTGGCCGTCGGCGGCAACCCGCGTCATGGTCTCCGGGTCCATCACCGCTAAATCCTCCAGCGCATGGTAGCGCACCCCCTGGCGGGCCTTCTTTGCCGACCGCGACGAACTGTCGAGCGCCTCCCACTCGGCCTTCCAGTCATTGACCACGGCAGGGCCATAGGTCTCGGTCAGGCCATAGAGATGGGTGACGTTGAAGCCCACCGTGGCCATGGCGGCGAGTACGGCTTCCGGCGGCGGTGCGGCGGCGGTGAAGAATTCGACCTTCTGAGAGAGCACCTTCTTCTCTTCGGCCGGCGCGTTGAGGATGGTCGACATGACGATGGGGGCGCCGCACAGATGCGTGACCTTGTGCTCGGCCAGCGCCTCCCAGATGAGTTTCGAGCGCACCCAGCGCAGCGTCACGTGAGTGCCGCCGACGACCGAGATCGACCACGGAAAACACCAGCCGTTGCAGTGGAACATCGGCAGCGTCCACAGATAGACCGGATGCTTCGGCATCGCGCCGGTCAGCACATTGCCCTGGGCCAGGAGATAGGCGCCGCGATGGTGATAGACGACACCCTTGGGATTGCCGGTCGTCCCGCTCGTATAGTTGAGCGAGATCGCCTCCCATTCGTCGGCGGGCCAGTGCCATTGGTAATCCTCATGCCCGCTCGCCACGAAATGCTCGTAGTCGATCTGCCCGAGCCTTTCACCCTCTACCGGAAACTCCGGATCGACATAATCGATGACGATGGGGTGCGGCCCCTTCATCAGCGGCAGCGCCTCCCGGGCAAGCTTCGCGAACTCCTTGTCGACGATCAGCACCCTCGTCTCGGCATGGTCGAGCGAGAAGGCGATGGTGGCGGCGTCGAGCCTGGTATTGAGCGTGTTGAGCACCGCTCCGGTCATCGGCACGCCATAGTGGCATTCGAGCATGGCGGGAGTATTGGCGAGCAGCACCGAGACGGTCTCGCCCTTGCCGATGCCGGCCTTGGCCAATGCCGAACCGAGTTGACGGCAGCGCGCATAGAACTGCGCATAGGTCAGGCGCTGCCGGCCATGGATGATAGCGACGTGCTCCGGGTAAACGGCGGCCGAGCGGGCAAGGAAGGTGAGCGGCGTCAGCGGCTGGTAGTTGGCGGCCGTCTTCGGCAGGTCGATCTCATAGGCGGAGTGGTGAGTCATGGCGGCAGTCCCTCGGTTGGACTGCACATAACCTAACCCGCCACCGAATTAAAGCGAGGCCAAAGCCTGGTTGTAGCGCCGCGACATGGGCAGGTTCTCGACCCAGCGGGCAATCGGCCCCGCCGCCCACCAACCGAGAACGCCGATGGCGATGCCGGCATAGCCGTCGACCGCGTAGTGCCAGCCGAGGTGCACCGAGCCGAGCAGGATCACCGCCGCATAGATCGCGAAGAATATGCCGACCGGCCGCGACGTCCGCCAGGTGGCGAGCGCGAACAGTGCGGCGGAAGCATTGTGCATCGACGGGAAGGCCGAGATGCCGAGCGGCGGCAGCTTGCCGGTGTAGCCGTCCCACAAGAGCGCTTGCGTCTTCAAGCTCCAGATCGGCAGGCGCGAGTCGACGTCGTGCAGATAGTTCATCAGCGGCGCGAAAGGATCGGGGGTGAGCCCTATGGCGCCGTAATAGACCGGCCCCGCCGAGGAGAAGACAACCGCCAGCAGCCCGCCGCCCACCCACCAGGTGAGCATGTAGGCGAGGAAGAACCGTGTGCGCAGTGCCGAGGCTTCTTTTCTGAAACCAAACCAGAACCAGGCGCCGAACAGCGCCACGAACCAGAAATTATAGGCCATGTTGACGATGAAGGTGACGATGTCGAAGCCCATCAGGGGTTGCAGCAGCCGCCACGGGTCGACGCCGAAGTGAATGACGCGGTCGAGCTGCATGAAGCGCACATCCCAATCGAAGGGATGGATCGCCGGGATCGCCGGCTTCAGCTCCACCATGGCCTTGTTGAAGAAGATCATGGCGGCGAAGACCGGCAGACCGTTGATCAGGCGGGCGGGCCTTGTCACCAGCTCGCGGGTCTCGGCGAACAAGGCGCGGGCCGGGCTCTCCGGCTTCTCGAACGCCACATATTGGAAGAGCCGGAGCACGATCATCACGATCAGGCCGACCGGCAGCGAGAAGCTCAGAAGTCCGGCCAGAAGTTCGATGACCGGTGCGGTACCGCGGCGCGGCAGAGACGACAGAAGAATGGCATTGCTGGCGAGATAGAGCAAAGGCACTACATAGAATATCCACTGGGCTCGGAAGCTCAGGAGCAGTACCGGCCAGACGCGCCGCCAGTAGCCTTCCCGGGCAACGACAACGTCGCTCATCGCCTAGGCCCGCATCGCCAGGGCATCGGCGAACTCGATATGGGCCCGGCGCCCGTGCCACCAGCGGGCAACCGGCGCCATCGCCGCCCACAGAATGAGCACCAGCGCCCAGGCCGCGTAGGTATCGACCGCATAGTGCCAGGCAAGGAGAATCGAACCCAAGAAAATCAGGATGGCGTGACCCATCAGCAGCCAGCCGACGCCGCGGTTCACCTTGAAGCCGGCCAGCGCGAAAAGAAGTGCCGTGCCGTTGTGCATCGACGGCATGCCGGAAATCCCGTCGATCACCGATTGGCCCTGGTAGCCCTGCCACAGCATGTCCTGCACCGGAATGGCCCAGATCGGCACGATCTCGTTGGCCCCGCGCAGATACGACATGAGCGGTGCAAAGGGGTCGGGCGAAAGCCCGAGGCGGCCATAGAAGGCGGGCCCCACCGAGGAGAAATAGATGGCCAGGAGCCCGCCGCCGACGATCCAAGCGACGAAGAAGGTGAGGAAGAAGCGGGTGCGCGTCTCGCTCGCCCGGTCCGAGAAGGCGAAGAACACCCACACCATCCACATGATCGCGAACCAGGCATTGTAATTGATGTTCATGAGAAAGGTTATCGGCACGTAACCAAGGACCGGCTGCAGCCATTCCCACGGCTGGCGGCCGAAATGCAGAACCCGGTCGGCCTCGGCGAGCGCCACGTCCCAGGAATAGGGATTAAGCAGCGGGATGTTGGCCTTGAGCTCGACGAACACATACATGAACAGGATCATGATGACGACCATGGGAAGCCCATGGGCCAGACGGCCGCGGTCGCTGAGAAACGCCTTGAGGTCGGCGATGAGGGCCGCCACCGGCCTCTCCGGCTTCACGTGCACCGCGATGTGATAGAAGCGCATGAAGCCCAGCCCCATGAACATCAGCGGCATGGAGAAGGCGATGAAGCCCGCCGCCATCAGCAGGAAGTCCGAAGGTTGCATGTTGGGGTAAAGCCGCAGTACCGTCAGGTAGCCGGCGTAATAGACCGCCACGATCGCCAGATAGATGCCATGGGCCGAGAAGCTCTTGCGCAGCAAGCTCAGGAATCCATGGGCGGGGCGTTGGCGGGCCACCACGCCGACGCCGGCGGGCAAATCCATGACAGGCAATCCACTGGTTGTAACCGAGCGCGACTATGGCGTTGCAAGCCTTAGGATTGGTTAAAGGACATCGGCAAATGCCGCCGGACAGAGCCCCCGTCGGCCGGTTGAGAGTCAGGTGCCGCGCAGGGCTTGGGCGCGCCCTACGGTTTGTCCTTCAGCTTTTGTTCGGCCAACCTGTCGGAGGCCTGCAGCATGCGGAACAGATAGAAAATGGCAGCGCCCGATAGGGCTGCGGCCAGCATCGGACCAAAGAACGTCATGTCCTACTCCAAGGTGTTGGCGGAAGGGCCCAATCAGGCGGAAGACTTGCCATCCTTGGTCAAGGCATCGGCCAGGTCCTGCGGGTTGATGGTGATCGCCTGCTCCCAGCCGGTGTCGCGCCCTATGGCGGGCAGGCGCAGCGAAGTTTTCACCCTTCGCCAGCTTTCGAAGGAAAGCCCGGGTATCGGTTCCTCTTCCGTCACCACGATATAGGCGCCGGCGGGCTGCGGGCCGTCGAGGCCGGCAAATTTGAAGGGCTTATCGAAGGTGACGGTCTTGCGGCTGGTGCGCATGGGAACCCCAGGAACAGCATGAACTGCCAACCCACGGCGCCGTCGAAGACGCCGCAGGCCGGCCGTCATCGATTATTTCTGGTGGACGGTCGCCGATGCGGCCGGTGTCACCACGGGCGTCACAGGCGCCTTGACCTCGTCATGCTTCACCGTGTCGGCGGGAGCCGGAGTGACGAGCGGCTTGACGGTTTCGGCAACCATATTGAGTTTTGTCATGGAACATCCTCTAACTATCCTGTTGCCACGGCCCAGTCGGACCGCAGATCGTCGCGCCCAAGAAAATCCGCGTCTTCTGGACGGGAAGTTCCCGATCCGGAATTCTGTGGTGATAAGGATTTTGCGGGGTAGAGGTTCCCCATATGGGGGCAGACACCGTCAACTGCAAGGCGCAGTCGTCACCTGGTCGCTCGACTGGCCGGATCTTCCGCCCAAGCGCCGTGTCGGGATCGCACGCTGGTCCCTCCTCCGGCAATCGGCTATTGAGGCCACCCCAGCGCCGGAGTGCCATGCCCGAATCATCCCTCGCCAGCGCCCGACGGGCGGTCGCCACCATGTTCCTGATGTTCGGCTTCGTCTTCGGCGCCTGGGTGCCGCAGGTGCCGCTGGCCAAAGACCGGCTTGGGGTCGGCGTCGGTGTCTTCGGCCTGGCGCTCCTGGCGATCGCCGGCGGAGCGGTCTTCGCCATGCCGCTGACCGGGGCCCTCATTAACCGCTTCGGCAGCGCCCGCATGGCAGTCGTCAGCGGCAGCCTTCTGTACGTGGCCTTCCTTGGTCCGGTGCTGGCGCCGGGATTTGCCACCTTCATCCTCGCCGCCTTCGTGTTCGGCATGATGATCGGCAGCCTCGACGTTGCGGTGAATGCCCACGGGATCGCCGTCGAGAAGCGTCTGGGCCGCCCCACCATGTCGATGTTCCATGGCCTGTTCAGTGTCGGTGGCCTCATCGGCACTTTCCTGAGTGCGGCACTGGTCGAAACCGTGGGGCCTCTGGCTCAGGCCCTGGCGGCGGCGGTCCTGTGCCTCGCCCTCCATCTCGGCGCGGCGCGGTTTCTGCTGCCCGCCATGGCCGACAAGGGTCTGTCGCAATCGCATTTCGCCTGGCCGACCAGCGCCACCGTCGGCCTCGGCTTGCTGTGCTTTCTGGCTCTCCTGATCGAAGGTTCGATCCTCGACTGGGGTGCCATCTTCATGCGCGAGCGCTTTCTCATCGCCACCGGCTATGCCTCCCTGGCCTTTGGTAGCTATCAGGGCGGCATGGCCCTGTCGCGCCTCGCCGGCGACCGGCTGCGGCTGAAATTCGGCTCAGTGCGTCTTGTTGCGGTGAGCGCCTTCGTCACTGCCGCCGGCACCGCCGCCGGGCTTCTCTTGCCATGGCCGGTGCCGGCCATCGGCGCCTTTATCTTCGCCGGTCTCGGCCTCGGCAACATCGCACCCGTGATGTTTGCCGGCGGCGGCAGGCTTGAGCCCAAGGCCCCCGGCCGCGGCATCGCCGCCGTAACGACACTTGGCTACATGGGCTTCCTGTCGGGACCACCGCTCATCGGCTTTACCGCCGAACTGGTGACCCTGCCGTGGGCCCTGGCGCTAACGGTTGCCGCGGCACTGGCGATCGGCCTGTCGGCGAGAATGGTTGACGCCGCCGACGCCTTCTGAATTAATCGCCCCATGAGTTTCAAGGGCAAGCGCGTCTTTATCACCGGGGCCGGACGTGGGCTTGGCGCGGCCTTCGCCGTCGCCCTCGCCGATCAAGGCGCCCATGTCATCATGTCGGGGCGCAACGTCGAAAACCTCAACTCGACCGCCGAATCGATCCGCCTGCGCTCAGGCCAGCGGCCTGACACCCTGCACATCGATTTGGCCGACATCAGCCAGGTGACGCTCTCGGCCAAGAAGCTGCGCGACGAGGGTCTCCCCCTCGACATCCTGATCAACAACGGCGCCCAGTGGCTACCCGGCAAGCTGCACGACAACGACGCCTACGCCATCAACAGCACCATCACCGGCATCGTCACCGGCACGCTGCTCCTGACCCGCGGCCTCATCCCGCTTCTGGAGAAATCCGGCGCCGGCGACATCTTGAACATTATCTCGATTTCCGGCATCGCCAACACCCCGCTGCTTGGGGCTTCGGTTGCCTATTACGCGGCCAAGCACGGCCAGGCCGGGCTGAACGACGGGTTGCGCCAGGAACTGAAGGACCGGCCGGTGCGGGTGAGCGCCATCTACCCCTCATGGATCAAGGACATTTCGCCGCTCGACGAGACGGCCTGGAATGCCCCACCCGAGGCCGGCTCCTTGGCCACCAATCGCGACGTGGTCGAGACCGCGTTCTTCGCCTTGTCGCGGCCGCGCCACATGACGCTCGCCTCGATCGTCATCGATCCCGACCGGGGCGGACTTTACTAGGCCGAGGAGTTTCCGGTGAAATTGCAGAACCGTATCGCCATCGTCACGGGCGCGGCCCGCGGCATCGGCTTGGCAATCGCCACCAGGCTCGCCGCCGATGGCGCCACCGTCATCCTCTCCGACATTCTTGATGCCGAGGGCGAGGCAGCGGCGAAGGCGCTATCGGCCAGCTACATCCATTGCGACGTGGCGAAATCCGCCGAAGTCCATGCCCTGGTGGCCGCCGTCGTCGCCAGGCACGGCGCCATCGACATCCTGGTCAACAACGCCGGCATCGCGGTCGCCGGCGATTTCCTCGACGTGAGCGAGGCCGACTTTGACCTTGTACTCGGCATCAATCTCAAGGGCTCGTTCCTCATGCTGCAGGCCGTGGCGCGCCACATGGTCGCCCAGGCGAAAAGCGGCAGGAAGCCCGGCGCCATCGTCAACATGTCCTCGGTCAACGACACCCTCGCCATCCCATCGATCGTCACTTACTGCCTGTCGAAGGGCGGCATCTCGCAGCTCACCCGCGCCACCTCGATCTATCTGGCGCCCTTCGGCATAAGGGTGAACGACATCGGTCCCGGCTCGATCAACACCGCCATGCTGAAGGATGTCGTCTCCGACAAGACGGCGATGATCCGGGTGATGTCGAGGACGCCGATGGGCCGGCCCGGCGAGCCCGAGGAAGTGGCCGCCGTCGCCGCCTTCCTCGCCTCCGACGAAGCCAGCTATGTCACCGGCCAAACCATCTATGTCGATGGCGGCCGCATGCCGCTCAACTACACGGTGCCGGTGAGGGGGTGAACCGCCCCGGCAGGAATTTGTCAGTGGCCTGATGATTCGCGCGCCGCGTCCTCGGCCATCTGTCGCAGCATGATTTCAAGACCGGACCTGAAGGTCTCTTCGTGATAGGCCTTCTTGAAATAGGGGCCGACCGCCATGATCGAAGGATAGTCGCGGCGCGCCTCCTCCTCCGGCACCGGTTCGACTGCCGATGGCCCCCTGACATAGCCCATCGATTCATCGAGCCCCGCCCCCATGACGTAGTAGCCGATGGTGCGAAAGTGCCGGGCCCTGAGCTCGGTCGAAAGGCCGCTGTCCTCGAATACTTGGAGGAGCCGGTTGAGGAACGACAGACCGGCGCGATTGTTGAGCCGGTGGCTGATCAGATAAAGGAAGAATCCCGGATGGCGCAGCGCCACATTGCGAAAGCTCAGACAAAATTCCCGGAGCCGGTCGAGCCACGGCGCACCCGGCGGCGGGATCACCGTTTCGTTCAGGCAGATTTCGACCAGCGCGTCGTAGAGATGCGCCTTGCTGGGAAAGTAGTGGTAGATGCTCATCGCCTCGCAGCCGAGCTGGCGGGCCAGGATGCGGAAGCTGAAGCCGTCGAGGCCTTCGGCGTCGATCAGCGCCAAGGCTTCCCGGGCGATGCGCGCGGCACTGAGCGGCTGGCGCTTCTTAGGTACGGATTTTCTGGGTGCCGGCATGTCGCTACTTAGCCTTTCGTCCGAAACAAAGGCAAATCCCCCGGCGCGGACTGGCGCGCCGGGGGATCGTCTTGCGTTGGACAATGCCTACTGGCCGCCCAGATCCTTCTTGAACTGGGCGAAGTCGACCTGCAGCCCGTTGAACAGGGTGCTCCAGTTGCGGGTGAGGCCGGCCATCGCCACCGCCTCGCCGATCTCCTCGTCGCTGGCGCCGAGCTGCCTGGCCGTCTGGGTATCGGCCCAGATGCAATATTCACAGGGGATCTGCGCAGCGACCGCCAGCGAGATCAGCGCCTTGGTCTTGGGCGGCAGCGCCGTCTTGTCGGAAAGCTCCAGGTCCTTTTCCTGCTGCCACAGCCCGGCCAGCGTCGATTTCGGCAGCATCTTCACAAAGCCCGGCACACCGCCGAAGGTCTTCTGTACGTCCGCATAGACGGCGTCAGGGCTGATCACGCCGTCGGCCCGGGAGGGAACGGCCGCGGTGAGACCGGCGGCGACAACAAGAACCGAAAGAGCGAGTCTGAACGTGGTGGTCATGGCGTTTCCTTTCCTGTCCTGGTTTCGCCCTTACGATGTAAGGGAATAACCATAGAAATACCCTTACGATGTAAGAACGCAAGGCAAATTTCTGTGGGCGTAAGGTTTCCGCGATCACAGTTTCGTGAAAAGCCGTCAGGACTTTGAGCCGGTGGCCTGAAACTCGCTGGCGCTGTTGCGGGAGGGATAAGGCACGTCCGGCACTGCAACCCCGAGATGGGCGCACAGGGGCTCCCAGCCATCCCCCAGCCCATGCACCAGCAGGCGCTGGGCCGGCACTGTGGCTTTGACCGCCGCCACATTGGCCTCATAGACAGCAATGGCATGGGCCCGGTCATCGGGCCTGCCACCGAAGACCTGCTTGGCGATCAGCGCCAGCCCCAGCGAGTTCGGGTCGGTGCTTTGCCGGAACACCGGCAGAAGCGTCTTCTCCACACTCGCCCACCAGCTTTCCGGACTGCGATACGTAAGTATCACTTTGGCGTCGGGATAGGCCTTGATCAGTTCAGGCCAATAATGCGCCGAGGGCCAATCCATGCATGACGTGTAACCGGCAAACAGCCGCTCCCAGTCGGGGGCTGCGCCTTGCGCCAGGGCTCGCCAGAGCTGCTTCTGCTCTTCGTTCGCCATGACTTCGAACATGTGGTGGCAGGGGCCGAAACCCAGCATGTTGAGCGCCTCGCGCATGCTGTCGGTGCCGGTTCGCCCGAACCCCGTTCCGATGACTTTCAGTGCCATGGCGGACTCTTTCCCAATCGTCACTCGATGATGAAGACCTTGCCGGTTAGGGCACCTTCCACACTCTTGGCGAAGGCCAGGCCGACGCGGGCCGAGGAGACGGGCTCATGACCCGGGAAATAGCCGTCGAAAATCTTGACCGACTCCTCGATAAGCCCCGGGCTCACCGCATTGATGCGCAGCCCTCGCGGCATCTCGATGGCCGCCGCCACCACGAAGGCATCGATGGCGCCGTCGACGGTTGCCGAATTGGCCCCCTGGCGGATCGGATCGCGATTGACCACGCCGCTGGTGAGGGTGATCGAGCCGCCGTCATTGACATGGTGCAGGCCGATCAGCGCCAGGTTCACTTGACCCAGAAGCTTGTCGAGCAGGCCCTTCTTGAACTGCTCGCCCGTCATGGTGGTGAGCGGACCGAAATGCACATGACCCGCCGTCGAAATGACCGCGTCGATCTTGCCTGCCTTGTCGAACATGGCGCGGATCGAGGCCTCGTCGGCAATCTCGACCCGCAAATCGCCCGAGTTGCGCCCGGCGGTGATGATTTCATGCCGGCGTCCCAGCTCGGCGATTGCAGCCCGGCCCACCGTGCCGCTACCGCCGACCACCAGAATGCGCACTATTCGTCGCCCTGGGGAAGATTGAGCGTCTTGAGCTTGGCGAACACCGAGTCGGCGCTATACTGCTTGCCGGCATCGTTTTCGCCGGGCTCGGCCGCCGCCGCCGCAACGGCCGCCGCGGCTGCCGTCGCCGCCAGATTGGCCGCCGTTCCCGGCACTTCCGCGGCGGGGATCAGAGTGCGGGCCGGTGCGGCATCGCCCGGTCCCGCCTTGCCGGCCTTGCGGGCCGCCTTCTGCACCGCGAAATCGAGCTCGAGCTGGCTGCACAGGCCAAGCGACACCGGATCGACCGGCTTGATGTTGGAGGCATTCCAGTGGCTGCGGTCCTTGATCGCGGCAATCGTCGACTTGGTGGTGCCGACCAGCTTCATCACCGCCGAATCGGGAAGCTCCGGGTGATAGCGCAAGAGCCAGGCGATGGCGTCGGGCCGGTCGCCGCGGCGCGACACTGGGGTATAGCGGGGCCCGCCGGTCGAACGCTGCACCGGAATGTTGACCTTCGATTCGAGCACCTTCAGGCGGTACTCCGGATCGGCCTCGCCCTTCTCGAGTTCTTCGCGGGTGAGTTGTCCGCCGGTCACTGGATCGAGGCCCTTGATGCCGGCGGCCACATCGCCGTCGGCGATGCCCTTCACTTCCAGCTCATGCAGATTGCAGTAGTCGGCGATCTGGCGGAAGGAGAGGGCGGTGTTCTCCACCAGCCAGACGGCGGTGGCCTTGGGCATCAACGGTGCGCGGGACATGTTCTTTTCGCTCCTTGAGAGCCGCCTGGGGGTCTCGGGTCTCACAACAAGGTGTTGGGGATAGCGGCTATATAGTTCGGCTGTCGGCACGATGCAACGCGTTTTCCGCGGAGTCTTGAAGCGGGCGTTCACCATTTGGGCACAATCTGCGGCCAAGACCTTGCCAAAGGAGTTTTCCCCCTGGCTATCGATGCTCAACTGACCGGCTGGATCAACGGCTTCGCCGGGCGGAGCGCGGGGCTCGACTGGGCCATGGTGGTCCTTGCCAGATACAGCGTCTACTTGCTGGTATTCGCCGTAGCCATCCGCTGGTTCTGGAACTCCAACCGCGCCCGCGACCGCCATGTGGCGATCAGCTGTGGTGCGGCGGCGGCCGCGGGGCTCGTGATCAACCAAGTCATTCTCCTCGCCTTCGACCGCGTCCGTCCCTACGACCTCGGCATCACCCACCTTTTGATCGGACCTAGCGCCGACCCGTCGTTTCCCTCGGACCATGCCACCCTGGCCTTCGCCGTTGCCGCCATGCTGCTGGTGAAGCGCGACCGCTTTGCCCTGGCCTTTACGGCGCTTGCCGCGCTGCTCGCCGTATCGCGGGTCTATGTCGGCATTCATTACCTGGGCGACGTCGTGGGCGGCCTCGCCGTCGGTACCGTTGCGGCCCTTCTGGTCAATGCCCTCTATAAGCGGGGCAACTGGCTGGACCGCCGGCTGGTCGCCATTTTTTGAGAGTGCCCCACCCATGTTCAGGTCGCGCCTCGTCGTATTGCTGCCGTTGCTCATGGGCCTGGCCTCGCCTGCCCTCGCCGGCCGCCTGGTCGAGCCGCGCCTGACCATAGCTTTTGGCAGCCACCATGGCCCACGCGTCGCCCTTACCCTCGACGCCTGCTCGGGCCAGGCCGACGAACGCATTCTCCAAGCCCTCATCGCCAACCGCATTGCTGCAACGATCTTCGTCACCGCCCGTTGGCTGCATGCCAATCCCCGGGCCCTTGCCGAACTGCAAGCTCATCCCGATCTCTTCGAGATCGAGAACCATGGCGCCCGCCATCTCGCCGCCGTCGATGTCCCGGCGACAGTATTCGGCGTACGCGCGGCCGGGTCGCCCGCAGCGGTCAGGACCGAGGTGGCCGATGGGGCCGCCGCCATCACGGCAGCGACTGGCCGCCGGCCGCTGTGGTTCCGTGGCGCCACGGCGAAATACTCCGCCAGCGCCCTCCGCCTGATCGGCTCCATGGGCTATCGGGTGGCGGGCTATTCGCTGGCGGCCGACGGGGGCGCCAGGCTGGGGGCTGCCGCCACCGCCCGCCGCATGGAAAATGCCAGGGACGGCGAGGTGATCCTCGCCCATGTCAACCAGCCCACAAGACCAGCCGGCCAGGGGGTGGTCGCCGGCCTCCTCGCCCTCAAGGCCAAAGGCTATCGTTTCGTGCGTCTTGAAGACACGGCTGAGCCAACCCCCACCGTCAGCTACTGAACCACCAGGCGCATTCCCCGGCTGCCGGCTTCGTGCCAGACTAGCCGCGGCGCAGTCCGGCGTCCGGAGGCAATGTCATGGCAAATCACACCTACAAGAAGATCGAGCTGGTCGGCAGTTCCACCAAATCCGTCGACGACGCCATCAAGGGCGCCATTGCGCGCGCCAGCAAAACGACGCGCAATCTCGACTGGTTCGAGGTCAAGGAAGTCCGCGGCCATATCGAGAATGGCAAGATCGCCCACTACCAGGTGACGCTCAAGGTCGGCTTCCGCATTGAAGGCTAGACCTTGAACCGATAAACTGCACAATCTTCGTCGCCGTCGTTCAACCTCCGCTTCCAGGGCGGAAGCGGGCTTCGAGCGTTGCAGGGCGGACGTTCGAGAAGGGCCAATAGCTGCACTGCTGCCGACTTCCAAAGCATGTGACCGCGTTAGCACTGTGGCCGAATGCAGCTTTCTCAACTTGACGAATTTCACCCGACGTCAACCACACCGAGACCCGCCCCGTTTCGCAACAGGGCGGAGCCCGTCCCAAAATCTCAGGTAGTTCCTTACTTGCTTACTTGGCCGCCTCGACCTTGTCGGCGATCATCTTGCCGTCTTTCAGTTCGTAGGAGATCATGACCTTCTGGCCTATTTTGAAGGCTGACAGATCAACCTTCGGCGCCTCAAAGGTCTTGCCCGTATCGAGCACGATCTCATGCTTCGTCGTGTCGAGGGACTTGATCGACCCTGTCACCATCGGCAGAGCCGCGATTGCTGCGGACGAGAGCAATAGGCTTCCGACCCCGGCAGAGAGTAGATGCTTCATTGACATCTTTGGTCCTCCAATCGTTGTCGAGATATGATTATATTCTGGTAAGTGGGGCGTTCATCGCCCCACGCCAGGCGATCTAGAAAGCGCCCTGGCACAGCCAAGGGGAGAGTGCAAAAATTTTTGCCCCCCCCTTGAACATACGAGTTCTCCTCCTAATTCCTGCGGCGGGCGGTCCATTTGGCCGCTCAACATTCTAAGTTTCTCTGGTTGTCGCTTCGAAAAGGAGGATAGCTATGGCGACACTCGACTTTGAACCTCTGTTTCGCACGACGGTTGGCTTTGACCGCGTTCCGATGCTGCTTAGCCACGCAATGCAGCGTGATGACAGCGGTTATCCACCCTACAACATCGAGAAGTACGGCGATGACGAGTACCGGATTGTGCTGGCGATAGCTGGGTTCACCCGTGACGACATCGAGATTGTCTGTGAGCAGAGCCTTTTGACCATCCGTGGGCAGTTGAAGCAGAAGAATGCTCACGAATATCTGCACCGCGGCATCGCAACACTTGACTTCGAGCGCACATTCGAACTTGCTGATCATATCGAAGTCACTGGCGCGACGATGACCGACGGCCTTTTGGTCGTTGATCTGAAACGTGAACTGCCAGAAGCGTTGAAGCCGCGCAAGATCGAAATCGGTGCCGCGCAGGTGAAGCAGGTTGAGCACAAGAAGCACGACAAGGCTGCCGCCTAAGATTACGACATAACACTTTCTGAACACCGGCCAATATGGTCGGTGAAAGGACAACCATGTCATGATCGATGGCAGATCATCGTGGGCCGCTGGATTGCGGCTCCACGCAACGCTGGGGCGACGGGCGCGCCGTGCGCCACTTGCGCTCACGATAGCGCTTCTCGGCTGACAGCGGACCCGTCAGAGAGTTCAGTCGCGGCAGACTTTTGCGCTCGACGTACTAGGACTATCGGGAGACGATCACAGGGTCATTAGTTTGGAAGTACGCTGCGGGTATGCAACGCCAAATGCAGAGTCTCCAGCTGAAGCCAGGCAATCGTCGGCCGACAGTGAAACAACCGAAGTAACAGGAGTAACAACTATGAATCTCGGATCTCTTATCCCTTGGCGGGACAACAGGACTCAAGTTCCGGTAACGCGCGACGATTTTCTTGACCCCTTCGCGTCGTTCCGGCGCGAGCTAGACCACATGTTCGACAACTTCTTCAATGACTTCGGCTACCGGGGCGCGAGGGCAATGAGTAATGGCTGGCAAGCCATTGCCCCAACCATCGATGTAGCGGAGTCGGAAAAGGAAGTCGTTGTCACCGTCGAGTTGCCGGGCCTCGACAACAAGGACTTCGAGGTCACACTCTCCGGTGACATGCTCACGATTAAGGGCGAGAAAAAGTCGGAGCAGGAGCATAAGAACGGCGACGTTTATCACATGGAGCGCCGCTTCGGTTCCTTCTCCCGCTCGATAAGGCTGCCGTTTGAGGCAAAGGATGAGAAGGTCGACGCCAACTACGATAGGGGCGTACTGACCGTCCGCATACCAAAGCCTGCCGACGCGCAGCGGACCGCCCGCCGCATCGAAGTGAAAGCGGCCTGACACGCGGTGATTTGGGGAGTTGCAGTGCCGCAAACCAAAGCGAACTGGAGGAGTTGGCCATGACTAAGCCCAATGTGAAAATCTCGGACCAATGGAAGGATGTTGTGAACCTGGTGCTCGGCCTTTGGCTTGTTGTATCGCCTTGGGTTCTCAACTACGTCACCACGCCGAACGCTGCCTGGAGCGCTTGGGCTGTAGGCGCCGTAATCTCCTACGCGGCATTTGCCGCCCTGGTTGCGTTACAGAAACGGGAGGAATGGGTCAACGCGGTCCTTGCGGGCTGGTTGATCGTATCGCCCTTCATGCTCGGGTTTGGCACGAATACGGCCACTACCTGGAATCAGATCATTGTCGGGGCGATTGTCGGCGCCCTCGCCATCTGGGCTTCAGCCACGATGACTGATCCTGGCGGTTACGCCACGAGAAGCTGAAGGTGAGACGGCCGCGCCGGAAGATGGATATCCGGCGCGGCCAGCACGTTGATAATGCCAGTTAACGCCTGGCGGTGTTCGAAGTTTTTATGAGGAGTCACGTGGAGGCGAGGATGATTGAATCTCTCCTCAAGGCAAAAGGTAGGATCGTTCCAATGATATCGTCGAACGTCACGATCAATGATGTTATCGACAAGCTTGAGATCGACAAGGCTGGTGCACTGGTCGTCACCGACGACGACCAGACAATCCTCGGCATCATAACCGAGCGGGACATCGCGCGCGGCCTCAAGACATTCGGCCGGGATGTGGTCGATAAACCGGTCCGCGCACTAATGTCGCACAATGTCTGGACCTGCGATGTGCATCAGCCTGTGGAAAGCGTACTGCGGCTCATGGACAAACACCAGGTGCAGTACGTCCCGGTCACGAAGAACGGCATGCTCTATGGAATCATCAATATGTTGGATCTGGTGAAATATCGGCTTACACAGATCGATGCTGAAGCCGAAGCGCTCAAAGCCTATGTGACTGGCCGGCACACAGGATATAATTGAAAGTCAAGCTCCACCCCTTATAGTTTGCCGGTCTAACACATATCGTGTTGAAATCACTATCTTGCCGGCAATGTCCAGAATTTTTCGCACAGTTCTTCATGCGCCAGCGACTTCGGGTTTCGCCGCCTGATAGAGGGCCTGCATGTTCATGTAGCGCTTGGTTGACCAACGGGTTCCAGCAATGTGCAGAAGTCGGGCGGCTGCAAGATTGAGACAGGACTGTACATCTGGGAATGCGGGGACTGTCAGGGATCCTCTGTGCGGGGCGGGGTTCTGCGCCTTCTACGGTGGCAATGGCACGCTGACCGGATTCCAGGCGATCGTAAAAGTGACGGTGGACGCAAAACGCATCTGGCACTGGGATGGCGGCTACCTCATTGCGCCCGCAACCAAATGACTCCAGGGCCCACCGGCAGACCTAGCCCGGACGCCCAACTCAATGTCGGCTCGGGGTCAAGAGCGCCAGTTTGGCGGTGTCCGCTGCGAGTCCGCTATGCGCCCACTTGCGGACGAGTTGCTCAACCGACCAATCAGTCTGGTAGGCTCTGCGCAACCATCCCATGGAATTGAGTGGTGCCATCGATTATTGTCCTATCGACTGTCGAGTGCCCAATCGTGGTTTGGGGTTGGCTGATCCCGTTTGAGGAGGTCACTAATGGCAGAACGACAAATCCGTCACCCCTTGAGCACGATCTTGCCGATGTGCTCGCCCGATTCCATGAGCACGTGGGCGGCGGCGGCGTCCTTGAGGGCAAAGCTCCGGTAGATCACCGGCCGGCAGCGCCCGGCGGCGAACAAGGGCCACACCGTCTCTTCCAGCGCCCGGGCGATCTCGGCCTTCTCGGCAACGCTCCGTGGGCGGAGCGTCGAGCCGGTGAGCGCCAGGCGTTTCAGCATGATCGGCATCAGGTCGATCTCGACGGTCGAACCCTTCTGGAAGGCGATGTTGACGATCCGCCCGTTGAGGGCGGCCACCTTGAAATTCCGCGCCACATAATCCCCGCCCACCATGTCGAGGATGACATCGGCCTCGAGGTTTGCCGCCTTCATCGCGCTGACGAAATCCTCGGTGCGATAGTCGATGGCGAGATCGGCGCCAAGCTCCCGGCAGGCCCGGCATTTCTCCGGCGAGCCTGCCGTCGTCACCACGGTGGAACCGAGCGCCTTGGCCAGCATGATGGCGGTCGTGCCGATGCCGCTCGATCCGCCATGGACGAGCAGCGTCTCGCCCTCCTTGAGCCGGCCCCGGTCGAAGACATTGGTCCACACGGTGAAGAAGGTTTCCGGCACCGCAGCGGCCTCTTCCATGGAAAAGCCCGGCGGCAGCGGCAGGGCATTGTCCTCGTGCACCACCGCATATTCGGCATAGCCGCCGCCCGGCACCAGGGCACAGACCCGGTCGCCAACCTCATAGCGCCTGACCCCCGGACCCAGCCCGGTCACCTCGCCGGCGATTTCGAGGCCGGGCGTTGCGGGCGCTCCGGCAGGTGGCGGGTAGGCACCCTTACGCTGCAGAACATCCGGACGATTGACCCCTGCCGCCCCGACCCGCACCAGCAGCTGGCCCGGACCCGGCACCGGCACCGGCAGCCTGACCGGCACCAGAACCTCGGGCCCGCCCGGCTGGCTGATGGCGATGGCGGTCATCTCTCCCATGGGCGGCTCCTTCATGCTGCTGGCGGCCAACAATGGGTTGCCGGGCCCCCCTCGGCAATGACAAAATGCTGGGTGACCCGCGGAGACCGCCCATGGACATCGACGAGCCCCCCAAGAAACCGCCCGGCATGGTTATCGGCGAATCGCTCGACCTCCTGTCGCTGGCCGAACTGGAACAGCGCATTGAGGCTTTGGAGTCGGAGATAGCCCGGATCCGGGCGGCAGTTGCCAACAAACGGTCCAGCAAGACCGCCGCGGATGCGTTTTTTCGCTCCTGAGCCCGTGAAATTCGCCCTCCCGGATGGTTAACCGGCCTCGGCGTTAAGGTTTTGGTAAGGAATTATGTTTAATTTTCATGGTTGCAATCCAGTCTTTCTGGGTTCTCCGAGTGGCTCCTGTCCACTCTGTTTGACGCCTCCCTGTTAGAACTCGAAGCCGCGCTTCTCGCGCGGCTTTTTTTGGCCCCGGATTTGCTTGGGATTTCCGGCGAGTGTTGCAACGGGGTTATTGACCGGAAATGAAGCAGGCTTCATGATCCGGCTCTCCGGTTCGTGCAATTTGAGGTAACCGAGTAGAGGATCGTTAAGCATGTCCGGCGCCGAGACCCACCCCACCACCGTCGATTTCCTGTCGAAGTTCACCGCTTCCGAGCAGTTCGAGAAGGTGTTCAAGGAAGGCATGGGCCTGGTCGAGGAGACCGCCAACTATCTCGACGGCCCCGGCCGCCAGGACGCCCGCCTGCTTGACCGCCATGGCGCGGTTGCCTATGCCACCGAAAGCATGCGGCTGACGACCAGGCTGATGCAGCTCGCCTCCTGGCTGCTCCTGCAGCGCGCCATCGGCAGCGGTGAAGTGACCGGCGATGAGGCCAAGAAGGAAAAGCATCGCATCAGCCTCTCCGACATCGGCCGCGGCAACATGCTCTCCGGCTCCGAGCAGCTCCCCGAGGCGCTCAAGGAACTGGTCGAGCGCTCCCTCAAGCTCCACATCCGGGTGCAGAAGCTCGACGCCATGCTCAACACCCGGACCAAGTCCGAACCCGCCGCCGCCAGTCCCTTGAGCCAGCACATGGACCGCATCGCCACCGCCTTCAAGCTAGGGCGGGCTTAGACCCCCAAACGCAAAAGCCCGGCACTAGGGCCGGGCTTCGCTTCCGATGGGCTCTGGCCTACTTGTTGAGGAAGCCGAACTTCTGCTTGAACTTCGACACCCGGCCGCCGCGGTCGAGCAGGGTCTGCTGGCCGCCGGTCCAGGCGGGATGCGACTTGGGATCGATATCGAGCGACAAGGTGTCGCCCGGCTTGCCGTAGGTCGAGCGGGTGATGAACTTGCTGCCGTCGGTCATCACCACGTTGATGGTGTGATAGTCGGGGTGGATGCCTTCCTTCATGGGTCTAACTCTCTTGCCGGCGCGAAACGCCGCGTCTGTGCTGGACAGGGTTGTCTGGCTTCGGGCGGCGTCTATACAGGAAGGGTTTCAATGAGGCAAGTAGCCCGGATATGAGCAATACCTACAAGGAAGAAGCCCGCCGAAGGCCCCCAGGCAAGAGCCTCAAGCCCTTGGCGAGGCTCATACCTTTCTTCAAGCCCTACCGCACCCGGATGGTGATAGCACTGATCGCCCTGTTGGTTGCCGCCGCCGCCACGCTGATCGTGCCGCTCGCCGTGCGCCGGGTGATCGACAACGGCTTCAGTGCCGCCAATGCCAGCCTCGTCGACCAGTATTTCGCCGCCATGCTGGCGGTCGTCGTCATGCTGGCCTTGGGCTCGGCGGTGCGCTTCTACCATGTCATGTGGCTGGGCGAGCGGGTGGTGGCCGACGTCCGCGACCGGCTGTTCGCCCACCTTCTTCTCCTCAGCCCCGGCTTCTACGAGCAGCAGCGCTCGGGCGAGGTGGTCTCCAGGCTCACCGTCGACACCACCCAGATCAAGGCCGCCTTCTCGTCGACCGCCTCGATTGCACTGCGAAACATCGTCATGCTGGCGGGCGCCATCGTCATGATGGTGGTAACCAGCCCCAAGCTTGCCGGCCTGTCGGTCTTGGCCATTCCGCTGGTGGTACTGCCGCTGGTGATCTACGGCCGCCGGGTGAGGGCCCTGTCGCGGCTGGCCCAGGACACGCTCGCCGCCTCGGCGGCCTTCGCCCAGGAGCGTTTGGCGGCGGTCTCGACGGTGCAGGCCAATGTCCAGGAAGCCGCCACCCGCCGGGCCTTTTCGGCGGCGACCGACACGGCCTTCGGCGCTGCCGCCACCCGCACCATGGCCCGTGCCGTGATGACTGCCGCCATCATCTTCGTCGCCGCCGGCGCTGTCGTCGGTCTTCTCTGGTATGGCGCCCGCGAAGTGGTGATGGGCTACTTGAGCGGCGGCATCCTCAGCCAGTTCCTCATCTATGCCATTCTGGCGGCAAGCTCGCTCGGCCAATTGTCCGAGGTTTGGGGCGATATCCAGCTCACCGCCGGGGCGGCCGAGCGCATCGCCGAACTCCTCGACGAGAAGCCCGCCGTCGCCGCACCCGAAAGGCCCGTGGCCCTGCCCACACCACCCAAGGGCGAAGTGGCCTTCTCCGCCGTTACCTTCAACTATCCGACACGACCCGACACCCGGGCGCTGGAAAACGTGAGTTTCGCCGTCAGGCCCGGCGAGACGGTGGCGATCGTCGGTCCTTCCGGGGCCGGCAAGACCACGCTCTTCCAGCTGATCCAGCGTTTCTTCGATCCGCAAATGGGAAGCGTCAGCATCGACGGCATCGATGTGCGCCGTGCCGTCCCCGAGGAGATGCGCCGCCGCATCGCCGTCGTGCCGCAGGAGACGATGATCTTCTCAGGCACCGTCATCGACAACATCCGTTTCGGCAAGCCCGAGGCCTCCGAGGCCGAAGTCCGTGCTGCCGCTAGGGCAGCGCGCGTCGATGAATTCGCCGAGAGACTTCCCGCGGGCTACGATACGCAAGTGGGCGAGCGCGGCGTCACCCTCTCCGGCGGCCAGCGCCAGCGCATCGCCATCGCCAGGGCGATCCTCCGCGACTGCCCGATCCTGCTCCTCGACGAGGCAACCAGTGCCCTCGATGCCGAAAGCGAGGCGCTGATCCAAGAGGCCCTCGAACGCCTGACCGCCAATCGGACGACGCTGGTGATCGCCCACCGGCTCGCCACCGTCCGCGATGCCGACCGCATAATGGTTTTCGACGGCGGCCGCCTCATCGCCCAGGGCACCCACGCCGAACTCACTGCCGCGAACCCGCTCTACGCAAGGCTCGCCGAACTGCAATTCAACGCTCCGTCAGCTTGAGCTCGATGCGGCGGTTGCGCGATTTGGCCTCTTCCGTCGAGCCCGGGTCGATGGGCTGGAACTCGCCGAAGCCCGCCGCCACCAGGTGATTGGGTACAACGCCATTGGCGATGAGGAAATTGACCACCGCGATGGCGCGGGCGGCGGAAAGCTCCCAGTTCGATTTGAACTGGGCCGACAGGATGGGATCGGTATCGGTGTGGCCATCGACCCGCAGTACCCAGGCGATGTCGGGCGGAATTTCGCGCTCGAGCTCGCGCAGCGCGTCGGCCACCTTCAGCATTTCCTGCTGGCCTTCGGGGCTCAACTCGGCCACGCCCTTGGAGAACAAGACTTCCGACTGAAATACAAAACGGTCGCCGACCACCAGAATATCCGAGCGTTGCGACAGAATCTGGCGCAGGCGCCCGAAGAACTCCGAGCGGTAGCGGGTCAGCTCCTGCACCTTCTGGGCCAGCGCCGAGTTGAGTCGCTTGCCGAGATCGGCGATCTGGGCCTCCGACTGGGCGTTGCGCGTTTCGGAATCGGTCAAGAGCGCACTGATCTGCGAGAGCTGGCGCCGCAGCGCCGCGATCTGCTGGTTGAGCAGTTCGACCCGGGCGAGTGCCTCCGACGAGATCGACTTCTGCTTGTCGAGATCGGTCTGCAACCCGCTGATGGTGGCACCCGCCGAGGTGCCCTTCTGGTTTTCCGATTGGAGCATGGCGAGGAGATTGGCGTTCTTGGTCTTCTCGGCGCCGAGATCGTCCTGAAGGGCCACCAGGTTCTGCTCGACGTCGGCCTTGGCCGCCTTTTCGAGCGCCAGAAGCTGGGAGAGTTCGGCGATCTGCGAGTTGAGTTTTTCGAGCACCGAATCCTTTCCCGAAATCTGCCGCGCCAGCAGAAACTGGGCGACGATGAACACCGAAAGAAGGAAGGTGATGACCAGCAGCAGCTGGGCCATGGCGTCGACGAAGCCCGGCCAGTAGGGGGCATCTTCCGGACGGCGGCGGCGTGAGAGCGACAGCGCCATGGCTTACTCCTCGTCGACCCGGGCCCTGGCCCCGCGCTGCGGCGGCTGGCTGGAGGCGCGCACCAGGAGGCGCTGAATCTCGTTCTGCTGCACCTGCTGGCTCTGGGCCCACTGGCGCACCATCTTCTGCTCCTCGCGCATTTGGGTGACGAGACTAGCGACTGCGTCGGCCAGCTGCTCCATCGACTGGCTGTCGGCCGGCCGGGCGGGGCCGGATATGACCGGCGCGCCCTTCGCCTGCTCGAGGGCGGCGGTGAATTTCTCGATCGAGCGCTGCAGCGACTGGATGTCCATGCGCAGGAACTGCGGCAAGGCGGCGGGCTGCTGGCTGTCATGGGAGGCAAGCTCGGTGATCGTCGACAGCCAGTCCTCGAGGTCGTTGTAGAAGCGGTTCTGGGCTTGGGCTGCCTTGAGATCGAGGAAGCCGAGGATCAGCGAGCCGGCGAGCCCCAGCATGGAGGAGGAAAACGACAGGCCCATGCCGGCCAAGGGCTTCTTCAATCCGTCCTTCAGGCTTTCGAAGATCGTCGCCGACTGGCCCGAGCCCACGTCGAGGGCGCTGATCGTGGCGCCGATCGAACTCACCGTTTCCAAGAGACCCCAGAAAGTGCCGAGGAGGCCAAGGAAGATCAGGAGGCCCACCAGATAGCGCGACTGGTCGCGCGATTCATCGAGGCGCGAAGCCAGCGAATCGAGGAGCGAGCGCATGGACAGCGGCGAAAGGACCGCCGCCTGCCGACTGCGCAACAGATTGGCCATGGGCCCCAAGAGCCGCGGCTGGCGCAACGTGTCGGCGGCGGCTTCCGATTCGCGGAACCGGTTCACCCATTTGACCTCGGGAAACAGCCGCCACACCATGCGGTAGGAATGCAGTATGCCGAGCAGCAGGGCCGCGATGATCACCGCATTGAGGCCCGGATTGGCCAGAAAGGCGCTTTTGAGGCCGGGCAGCAGCACCGCCACCAGGATGGCGACGGCGAGCGTGAACACCATCATGTGCATGAGATAGACCCGCGGCGGGTCCAGTGTGGTGGTGGCGGTCGGCTCGGCCATGGTCATATAACGCCCTTCGCAGGCTTGGCTCAATGACCACAAATCTAGCCGATTGCATGGCGCTTCGCGAGAGGCGTCTGGCTGCCCCGGCCGCGCCTGGCCGGTGAACCCTGACTGAACGGCCGGTTCAGGGCCGGTTCCGCCAGCCTGGAGTAGCCTCCGCGGTCATACAGGCGGCATGGACGCCGCCCCAACGAAGGAGATCGAAAATGTTTGCGCAGACCCGCTCCCTGAGCCTTGCCGCAATCCTCGTTGCGGCTGCCGTCCCCACCTTCTCCGGTCAGGCTTTGGCCACCAGCCATTGCGGCGCCCACGCCGATATCGCCAAGGTCCTCGGCAGCAAGTACAACGAGAGCCGGCGCGTCATGGGCGTAGTCAATGCCCGCGCCGTCATGGAGATGTTCATGTCGCCGGAAGGCACCTGGACCATGCTGGTCACCGACACCAGCGGCAATTCCTGCATCACCGCCGCCGGCGAAGCCTGGCAGGATGTAGTGACCCCGGTCGCCGGGCGGGATAGCTGAGGGGCATCACATCCCCTTGTTAATCTCTTCCGTCATCTTCTTGGCATCGCCGAACAGCATCATGGTGTTGTCGCGCCAAAAAAGCGAATTGTCGATGCCGGCGTAGCCGCTCGACATCGAGCGCTTGATGAACATCACCGTCTTGGCCTTCCACACCTCCAAAACCGGCATGCCATAGATGGGCGAGGCCGGGTCTTCCTTGGCAGCCGGGTTGGTCACGTCATTGGCGCCGATGACGAAGGCCACATCAGCCTGGCCAAAATCCGAGTTGATGTCCTCCAATTCAAAAACCTCGTCATAGGGCACGTTGGCCTCGGCCAGCAGCACGTTCATGTGGCCGGGCATGCGGCCGGCCACCGGGTGGATCGCATATTTGACCGAAACACCCTCCTTCTTCAGGTGGTCGGCCATTTCGCGGAGCGCATGCTGGGCCTGGGCCACCGCCATGCCATAGCCGGGCACGATGATGACCGAGCCCGCATTCTTCATGATGAAGGCGGCATCGTCGGCCGAACCCTGCTTGACCGGCTTCGCTTCCGCCTTGCTGGAAGGACTCGCCGTCTCGCCGCCGAAGCCTCCCAGAATGACCGAGAAGAACGACCGGTTCATGCCCTTGCACATGATGTAGGAGAGGATCGCACCCGACGAGCCGACCAGCGCCCCGGTGATGATGAGTGCCGTGTTGGCCAGGGTGAAGCCGATGCCGGCGGCGGCCCAGCCCGAATAGGAATTGAGCATCGAGATGACGACCGGCATGTCGGCGCCGCCGATCGGAATGATGAGCAGGAAGCCGAGCGCCAGGCTGATGGCGATCACCAGCCAGAACAGCACCGCATTCTGGCTGACGAAGAAGCCCCAGATGCAGGCGACGAGCGCCACGCCGAGCGCGATATTTATGGCGTGCCGGGCCGGCAGCATGATGGGAGCCCCCGACATGCGGCCGTCGAGCTTGAGGAAGGCGATAATCGAGCCGGTGAAGGTGACGGCACCGATCGCCGCCCCCAGCGACATCTCGATGCGGCTCTGGGCGTGGATGGCGCCGCCCTCGGCGATGCCGAAGGCATCGGGCGCATAGAAGGCGGCGGCGGCGACGAACACCGCGGCGAGACCTACGAGCGAGTGGAAGGCGGCAACCAGCTGCGGCATCGCCGTCATCGGGATGCGCCGCGCCGTCACCGCACCTATGGTACCGCCGATGGCGATGCCGGCGATGATCAGCACCCAGACCAACACATTGGTTGAAGCGGCCAGCGCCAGCGTCGTCAGAATGGCGAGCCCCATGCCTGCCATGCCGTACATGTTGCCCTGGCGCGAGCTAGCCGGCGACGACAGGCCGCGCAGCGCCATGATGAAACAGGCGCCGGCCACCAGATAGAGAAGGGCCGCGAGATTGACCGACATCGCTTACTTGCCCTTCTTCTTGTACATGGCGAGCATCCGCTGGGTGACGAGGAAGCCGCCGAAGATGTTGACGCTCGCCAGGGTCAGTGCCAGGAAGCCGAAGATCATGGCCACCGTCGAGCCCGAGGCGATGGCGCCGGCCCCCACCGCCAGGAGTGCCCCCACCACGATCACCGAGGAAATCGCGTTGGTCACCGACATCAGCGGGGTATGCAGCGCCGGGGTGACGTTCCACACCACATAGTAGCCGACGAACACGGCGAGCACGAAGATGCCGAGGAGAGAGATAAAAGGATCGACCGATTGCGCGATTTGTTCCATCACTTGGCTCCCGTGAACATCGGATGGACGAGGGCGCCGTCGCGGGCGACGAGCGTGCCCTTGATGATTTCGTCGTCGTAGTCGATCTTGAGCGTGCCATCCTTGGCAATCATCGGATCGAGGAAATTGGCGAGGTTCCTGGCAAACAGCGGCGAAGCGTTGCCGGCGAGCCGCCCCGCCAAATTGACCGTGCCGATGATCGAAACACCCCTGTGCACCACTGTCTCGTCAGGCTTGGAGAGCGGACAATTGCCGCCGCGCTCGACCGCCAGATCGACGATCACCGAGCCGGCTTTCATGGTTTCTACCATCTCCCGGCTGATGAGGGTGGGGGCCGGGCGTCCCGGGATCAGGGCCGTGGTGATGACGATGTCCTGGCCCTTCACATGCTCGGCGACAAGCGCTGCCTGCTTGGCCTTGTCCTCGGCCGAAAGCTCCTTGGCATAGCCGCCCGACGTCGCCGCATCGGCCACATCGGCGAAGACGAATTTGGCGCCGAGGCTCTTGACCTGCTCTTCGGTTGCCTTGCGCACGTCGGTCGCCGAAACGATGGCACCCAAGCGCCTGGCGGTGGCGATGGCCTGGAGGCCGGCGACGCCCACACCCATGATGAACACCTTGGCCGGCGGCACCGTGCCCGCCGCCGTCATCATCATCGGAAAGGCGCGGGTGAAGGCAGCAGCCGCATCGATCGCCGCCTTGTAACCGGCAAGATTGGCCTGGGAGGACAGGATATCCATCGACTGGGCCCGGCTGATGCGCGGCATCAGTTCCATGGCAAACAGCGTGGCCCCGGTTTTCGCCAGGGCTTCCAACCCGGCGCGGTCGCCATGGGGGTCGAGCCCGGCCGCCAGAATGGCGCCCTTCTTGAGGGACTTTGCCAACCAATCGGAAGGGCGCCGGACCATCAGCACAATGTCGGCGTCGCCAAAACCGTTCTTGACGATCTTGGCTCCGGCGGCGGCAAAGGCGTCGTCGGAAATGCTGGAGCCGGCTCCGGCGCCGGCCTCCACCGTGACCTCGAGGCCCTTCTTGACATAGGCCTTGACCGTATCCGGGCTGGCCGCAACGCGACTCTCCCCCGGAAACGATTCTGTGGGGATCGCAATTTTCATGGGAGCCTTCCGGCTAGGAGGAGACTTTGAACGCGGTTACGATGGCGAAGACCACCAGGAGGCCAAGCGACAGGATCCAGCGGCCGCCGGCCCGAACATCGATAGCGATGGCGATGAAGCCGGCGATCAGGCCGACGAAACCGGTGAACACGTTGAGCGAATTGGCGAAACGGAAGGAGACCAGCGCCACCAGGATATAGAAGGAGACCAGCGACAGGACGATGGCGCCCTTGACGAAGTTCCGGTAGGTGGCGCGGTGGGCCTCCATGTCGCCCATATGCGAACCGGACGGAGCGTGTTCGGCCATCGGAATTCCCCCTCGGCGTGTGAGTCTCGGGGGCTGTTCTAGCCAAGCCCACCCCCTGCCGCAAGCGGGCTTGCCCGGCGCGGCGATCGGTCACGCAAGTCGGGCGAGTTCCGCCAGATTGTCGAAGACGTAGATGGCGTCGGCAAGTTCGTGGCCCTCCCAGGAATAGGTGCCGGTGCGGACGATCCGTCCGCCCATTGCTTGGTAGAAGGCCCGGGCCCGGTGGTTGTCGGCCAGAACGCCGAGCGCCAGCATGGTCCCACCTTGCGCCAGCCAGCCTTGCGCCGCGCTGGCCAGAAGACGGCGGCCGAGGCCCCGGCGCTGGTGGCTGGCCAGCACATAGAGGGCCGCCACCTGGCCGTCGGCGGCTTCCAGAAAGGTCTCAGGCGACGGCCCGGCAATGATGAAGCCAACCGGCTCGGGCCCGTCATAGGCGGCGATCACCACGCGCTGCGGATCGGCGAGGCTGCGCTGCCAGGCAGCCACCCGCTGCGAAAGCTCGGCGGCGGCGAGCACCTCCTCCGGCACGATCCCGGCATAGGCCTCGCGCCAGCAGCGAAGGTGCAGGCGGGCAAGCACCTCGGCCTCTTCCAGTGCCGGCCGGCGAAAGCCGGCGGCGGTACTCACAACTGCTCCTCGATATCCTGGCTTCCGGAAATCACCCGCAAGCCTGTTAGATAAATCCTGGCAATATCGGCGTCGGCCGCGACGGTCGTATGAATTTGCACCTATCGGTCTCCGCTGGCGCGAGCTTTTCTGAAGACCTCGTCGATGGGAAGGTCGCTCATGCCACTGGCCAGGGCCTCGTCGATCGCCTTCTGCACACGGCGCCGGAAGGCCTCGCCCTCCTGGTCCCGGCGGATCAGGTCGCGCACATAGTCGCTGGCATTGCCGAACCGCCCCAAGCGGGTCTGGGCCTCGACCCATTCCTTCATCTTGTCGGGCAGCGAAACATTCATGGTTGCCATGAAACACCTCCGTTTGTCAGCAGGATAGCGGCCATAGCAAAGTCTATCAAAAGTCCCTCACCCCTCCATCCCCTCCAGCTCGTCGATCATCCCCGAAATGACCGACAGGCCCTTGTCCCAGAAGCCGGGATCGCTGGCGTCAAGCCCGAAGGGCTGGAGCAGTTCCGAATGGTGCTTGGTGCCGCCGGCCCGCAGCATGGCGAAATATTTCTCCTGGAAGCCCGCTTCGCTCTCCCGGTAGCGGGCATAGAGCGAATTCACCAGGCAATCGCCGAAGGCATAGGCATAGACATAGAAGGGCGAGTGGATGAAATGCGGGATATAGGCCCAGAAACTCTCGTAGCCCGGACCGAACTCGATCGCCTCGCCGAGGCTCTCCTTCTGCACCTCGATCCAGATGGCGCCGATCCGGTCGGGGGTCAGCTCGCCCTCCTTGCGGGCGGTGTGGACCTGGCGCTCGAAGGTGTAGAAGGCGATCTGGCGCACCACCGTGTTGATCATGTCCTCGACCTTGGAAGCGAGCAACACCTTGCGCTTTGTCGCGTCTTTGGTGTCGCGCAACAAAGCCTGGAAGGTCAGCATTTCGCCGAACACACTCGCCGTTTCGGCGAGCGTCAGGGGGGTTGACGCCATCAGCGCCCCCTGGCCCGCCGCCAGCACCTGGTGCACGCCATGGCCCAGCTCATGGGCAAGGGTCATCACATCGCGTGTCTTGCCGAGATAATTGAGCAGCACGTAAGGGTGAGCCGAGGGCACTGTCGGGTGGGAAAAAGCGCCCGGCGCCTTGCCGGGCCGGGAGGGCGCGTCGATCCACCGCCGGGCAAAGAAGGTGCCGGCAATCTTCGCCATTTCGGGCGCGAATTCGCCATAGGCCTTGAGCACGATCTTCTCGGCCTCGGCCCAGGGCACCTCGCGCGTGTCCTCGGCCGGGAGCGGCGCGTTGCGGTCCCAGTGCATGAGCTTCTCTTTGCCCAGCCACCTGGCTTTCATCCGGTAATAGCGGTGCGACAGTTTGGGATAGGCAGCGGTGACTGCATCGACCAGGGCCGCAACGACTTCCGGCTCAACCCGGTTGGACAGATGGCGGGCATCGGCGATGTCCTTGAAGCCGCGCCAGCGGTCGGAAATCTCCTTGTCCTTGGCCAGCGTGTTGGTGACCAGGGTGAACAGCCGCAAATTCTCGCCGAAGATCTTAGCGAGAGCTTCAGCGCCCGCCTTGCGCTTTGCCTCGTCCTTGTCCTGCAACAGGTTGAGCGTGGGTTCGAGGGTGAGCTTCTCGCCATCGACCTCGAAGCGCAGCGCCGCCATGGTCTCGTCGAACAGGCGGTTGAAGGCGGCGGCCCCGGTTTGCGATTTCTCGAGGAACAGTTCCTCGATCCGGTCTTCGAGCTGGTAGGGCTTCTCCATGCGGAGGTTGTCGATCCATGGGCGGTAGTGTGCGAGCGCCGGCACTTCCATGGCCTTGGCCAAGACGGCATCGTCGATGCGGTTCAACTCCAGCTCGAAGAACAGAAGCAGCGTCGAGATTTCGGTGAGCTTAGCACTGATGTCACCATAGAACTTGGCGCGGGTGGGATCGGTGGTGTTGCCGACATAATGGAGCTGGGCAAAGGAGCCGACCTTGCCGAGAAGATCGGACAGCCCCTCATAAGCCTTGAGCGCTCCAGCCAGTGCCGCGCCGTCGAGGCTGGCGAGCTTGCCGCGATATTTTTCCGCGAAGGCCTTCGCCTCGGCCTCGCCGCGCTTCAGATCGGCGGCGAACTGCGGATCGTCGGGTGCGGCATAGAGGTCGGCAAGATTCCATTCGGGCAAATTGGCAAGGGCAGGCGAAGCGGTCATCACATGGTCCTTTGGGTTTCGGAGCATCCATATGGCGGAGGATCGGCGCTATCGCAACGCCCTGAGCGCGTTGAGGATGACGGCGGTGTCGATCACTTCCTGGAAGAGGGCGCCCTCGATCGCCGTGATCATCCCCAGTGCCGCCGCCGCCATGGCGGCAAGCGACAGCCCGAGCCCCACGAACACGCTTTGCCTGGCGATGCCGAGTGACCGTTGCGAGATCGCCACGGCTTCGGCGATGCGTTCCAGATTGTCGACGAGGAGGACCGCGTCGGCGGCTTCCGCCGAAGCGGGCGAGCCTCTCGCCCCCATGGCAATGCCGACGTCGGCGGCGGCCAGCGCCGGCGCATCGTTGACCCCGTCACCGGCCATCAGGACGACACCGTGTTTGCGTTCGGCCAGCACGATGTCGACCTTGGCGGCGGGCGAAAGCCCGGCATGGGCGGCGTCGATATCGAGACTGGCGGCGACCTTGTCGACGACCGCTGGAGCATCGCCCGAAGCGAGCACGATGCGTCTCACACCCGCCGCGCGCAGCTTCGCAAGTGCAGCACTCGCATCCTCGCGGAGAGCGTCGGCGAGTACCAGATAACCGGCGAGCTTACCATCAACGGCGACGGCGACCAGGGCTGCTCCCGCTTCCGCTTCGGGCTTCGGCAAGGCCCGGCGCCTGAGCTTGCGGCCGACGAATTCGGGACTGCCGGCAACGACCTGGTGACCGCCGACCCGGCCTTCGATGCCCTCGCCGCCGGTTTCCTCGGCCGCCTCGGGGGTGATGAGCCGGAGGCCCCGCTCATGGGCGGCCGCGACCAGCGAGGCGGCGATCACATGGCCCGAGGCCTGGTCGAGGGAGGCGGCCAGCAGCAGCACCTCCTCCGGCTGGCGCCGGCCTTCCGGCAGAATGGCGGCGAGACTGGCCCGGCCTTCGGTGAGCGTCCCGGTCTTGTCGATGACCAGGCACGAGGCGCGGGCCAGCGTCTCGAGCACCGGCCCGCCCTTGATAAGGACGCCGCGCTTCGCCGCCCGGCTGATACCGGCGATGAGCGCCACCGGCACCGCCAGGATCAACGGGCATGGCGTCGCCGACACCAGCACCGCCAGCACCCGCCCCTGCGCGCCGGTCAGGGCCCAGGTTCCGGCAGCCAGCGCCAGGGTGAAGACGAGGAACCAGATGGCATAGCGGTCGGCCAGACGCACCATCGGCGCCTTGGCCTTCTGGGCCGCCTCGACCAGACGCACGATGCCGGAATAGGTGCTGTCGGCGGCGCGGCGCTCGATCGTGAGATCAAAGGCCTTGTCGAGGCTCGCCGCCCCGCTCGGCACCGCCTGGCCCACGTCCCGCCGGACCGGCACCGATTCGCCGGTCAGAACCCCGAGGTCGAGCAATGCCGTTCCCTCGCAGACCTGGCCATCGGCCGGCACCACATCGCCCTGGCGCACCAGAATACGCTCGCCGGGATCGAGACTGTCGATTGCGACCTCGTCGAGCTCGCCGTCGCGATAGCGCAGCGCCGTCTTGGGCACCCGGCCGAGGAGCGCCTGCATTTCCGAGCGGGCCCGGACTTCGGCATAATTCTCCAGGAGCTGACCGCCGGCATACATGAGGGCCACGACCGCGGCGGCCAGCGTTTCGCCGAAGCCCACTGCCGCCGCCATGGAGATCGCCGCCACAATGTCGAGGCCGACATCGCCGGCCCTGAGCGACACGATGATTTCGCCGACGAGAAACGCCAGGACGAAGCCCGCCGCGGCTCCCCAGATAAATGGCTGAAGACTGCCAAGGCCCAGAAAGGGCATGGCAAATCCCGCCGCCAGGCCCACGGCCGCAACGGCCAGAAGGAGGAGTTTAACGGGATTCAGCAGCGGCGGCACTCCATATCGGTCTCCCATATCCGGGCCCGCGGGAGTTCTGCCAATGACCTCGGTCAAATCCCCGGAAATGTCCCCAAACGTGCTAACCTATTAAGCCAGCCTTTACCCTTGCCTGCCAGACTGGCGCCAACACCGGGGAGAGCGGATGGTTCGCGGACAAATCGCCGCGCCAGCCCTAGCGCGCCCTTAAAAACCATATTCTAACGAGAGTTGTCAGCCGAGCATGGCCTCCCGCGTCCTGATTGTCGAAGACGATCCGGCCCAGCGCCGTATCCTGGAAGAACTGGTCAAGCGTTTCGGCCTCGACCCCCTGGCGGTCGAAGGCGGCTTAAGGGGCCTCGAGACCCTGAAGAGCGCGGCTGGCGGGCTGATCGAGCTGGTTATCCTCGATCTCAACATGCCCGGCATGGATGGCCTCGAATTCCTCGAAAAACTCCAGGCCATCCGCGGCGACCTGCCGGTGATCGTGCAGACGGCGCAAGGCTCGATCGAGACCGTCATCAAGGCGATGCGGGCCGGGGCCGACGATTTCGTGGTGAAGCCCATTTCCCCGGAACGGCTCCGAGTGTCGATGCAGAACCTGCTCAAGGTCAACGCCCTGACCGAGGAAGTAAAGCGCCTCAACCGCAAGGTGAGTGGAGTTCTCACCTTCGACGACATCATCGCCCACTCCCCCGTCATGGCCAATGTGCTGCGCCTTGGCCGCCGCGGCGCCCAGTCTAACATCCCGATGCTGATCGAGGGTGAATCGGGGGTCGGCAAGGAAATGGTCGCCCGCGCCATCCAGGGCGAGAGCGACCGGGCCGGCAAACCCTTCGTCGCCGTCAATTGCGGCGCCATTCCGGAGAACCTGGTCGAGTCGATCCTGTTCGGCCACGAGAAAGGCGCCTTTACCGGGGCGACGGGCAAGCATAACGGCAAGTTTCAGGAGGCCGACGGTGGCACCCTGTTCCTCGACGAGGTGGCGGATCTTCCCCTCGACATGCAGGTGAAGTTGTTGCGCGCCATCCAGGAGGGCGAGATCGATCCGGTGGGGGCGAGAAGGCCGGTCAAGGTCAACATCCGGCTCATATCCGCCACCAACCGCAACATGATCGAGATGGTGAAGAAGGGCCAGTTCCGCGAGGACCTCTATTACCGCCTCAATGTCTTCCCGGTCATGGTGCCTCCCTTGCGCGACCGCAAGGAGGATATCCCCGCCCTGGTCGATCACTTCATCACCCGGTTTGCCGCCGAAGAAGGCCGCAAGGTGCGCGCCATCGACGCCGAGGCCCTGGGTCTGCTCAAGGCCTATGCCTGGCCGGGCAATGTCCGCCAGCTCGAGAACACGGTGTTCCGGGCAATCGTGCTGTGCGAAACCGATATGCTCGAGATCCAGGACTTTCCTCAGATTGCTGCCATGGTCGAGGGCTATGACGTGAAGATACCGGCGGCCCCTCCGGCACCCCAGAAAGCGGCCCTGCCCCAGGGCACGGCGGCGATCGCCGGTGGCGGAAACCTGCCGCGTTCGGCCGGCGCTGCGGTGAGCGACGGCATGGCCATCGGCATTCCGGTGGTGACCGACGGCGGCCACATGCGCAAGCTCGAGGAAGTCGAAGCCGATATGATCCGGCTGGCGCTGCACCGCTACCGCGGCCAGATGTCGGAAGTCGCCCGCAAGCTCGGCATCGGCCGTTCGACGCTTTATCGCAAGATGAAGGATCTGGGGCTGGAAGAGGCAATCGGGTAACACCCCTGCCGATATCTGTGCGGCAAAGGCTACCGGCAGTTGAATTGCCATAATCCGATGTCTAACCTCCGGCCCGAAATGAGTGGGATGGATTCGATGAACAGAGTTGCTGTGCGTATGACGGTGGCGGCATTGGCCCTGGCAGTGATGGCGGGAATTGCCGCGGCCGACACGATGGTGATCAAGAAAAAGAAACTCGGATTCTTCGCCAGTCTGTTTTCTTCATTGGGCCAGACCGATGGGTCGCGCCAACGCCGCACCGTGTTCGGCGGCGGCAACTTCTTGAACGGCAAGGAAGACGGCATTCGCATCATCACCGGCAGCGGCAACGAGGGCGATCTTTCGGCTGCCGGCCAGTATGCCCCGTCCTCTGGCCTCGATCCGGAAAGTAGCGACGAAGGCTATGGCATGGGTAATCTCACCTATGTGCCGGACCGGCTGGTGTCGCTTGGCAACAACAGCTTCAAGCAAGCAAGGCCGACCGGTGCCGTCGAAGGGGCCATCTACGATGCTCTGACCTCGATCGATGCCGGGATCACTGCCCGCGAGGAAATCCGCGAGGCCGCCGTGGGCCAATACCAGGGCACGGGTTTCCGCCCCCTGTGGATCGACAACGGCAAACTGGCGCCCAGGGCCGCAGCCCTGCTTAAAGTCCTCTCGGATGCCGCGGCCGAGGGCATGCAGCCCGCCAACTATCTGCCGCCACAGCTTTCCTCCTTCGAGGCGGCCAGTGACCTTTCCGCTGCCGATAGCGCGACTCTTGCCAGGCTCGACATCGGCATCACCGCCATGGCCCTCAAATATGCCCGTGACGCCTCGGGCGGCGCCTTCGATCCGCGCCGCCTGTCGCGCTACAACGACGTAACACCCGGGCGGGTAGAGGCGGCCCAGGCCATGCGGGTTCTCGCCTATTCGCCCTTCCCCGACAGCTATCTGGCAGGCCTGCAGCCCCAACACCCGGCCTACCAGGCCATGAAAAAGGCCTTGGCCGAGCTCCGCCGGGAAGCAGGCGACCGGACCTTCGTTGCCATCGCCCGTGGCAAAAAGGTGAAGCTCGGGCAATCCGACGCGCGCATTCCCGAAGTCCGCCGACGCCTGGCAGGCCTCGGCGCCACCGTGCCGGCCGGTCCCGATCCCCTGGTTCTCGACGACGGCCTTTCGGCCGCCCTGAAGGATCTACAGAAGAAAGCCGGCCAACGCGTCACTGGCCTCCTCGATAACGGCACCGTCAACCGGCTCAACGATGCGACCGACGGTCGCAAGCTGAACCAGCTGGTCATCAACATGGAGCGCCTGCGCTGGTTGCCGAAGGAACTCGGCCGCCGCTACGTTTTCGTCAACCAGGCGGCCTTCGAAGTGCGCGTCATGGAGGGGGCCAAGCAGGTCTGGACCAGCCGGGTCATCGTCGGCAAGCCGTCGACCCAGACGGCGGTGTTCAACGACGAAATCGAGACCGTGGTGTTCAACCCGTCCTGGGGCGTGCCGCCGTCGATCGTCGCCAACGACTATCTGCCCAAGCTGCGCGACGACCCAAGCTATCTCGATCGCATCGGCTTCAAGGTGACGACCCCGAGTGGCGAGCTTGTTGCCTCGAGCGACATCGACTGGAATGCCTATGACCGCAAGGTGCCGTTCAATATCCAGCAACCGCCGGGCCCCAAGAATGCCCTGGGCGAACTGAAGTTCCTGTTCCCCAACGCCCACAACATCTACATGCACGACACGCCCGACAAGCAGTTGTTCGGCGAGCAGGTACGGGCCTTCAGTCACGGCTGCGTGCGCGTTCAGAATCCGCGCGAATTCGCCACCGTGCTGCTCGGCTGGGGCCGCGCCAAGGTCGACGCCAACACCGACTCCAAGCGGAGCCAGACGGTGCGCCTGCCTAACAAGGTGCCGATCTACATCGCATATTTCACCGCCTGGCCCGACGAGACCGGCCGGATCAAGTATTATGGTGACGTCTATGGCCGCGACGACGCCTTGGGAAACGCCATGACGGCAACCACTCTTGCCCTCCGGTAAGTCGACCCCCACAAGTTAAATTTCTCAGCAATTGATCCGGGTTAAGCTCCCATTAATCATGCTGCTTCAGATTGCCTAACATGAGGCCTGGCGCCGGCCGGCCGCGTTCTTGTCTGATCGGTGAAATGGGTGTAAGCGGGGCCGCAGGCCTTGTGGAACCCGGATGGGGAACCAGAAGGAACCGGGGATGAACCCTGGTGGTGTGTGGGGTAATGAGTTTGGTCTGCAGGGAAACCAGACAGCGCTTGACATTAATATCGCGTTTCAAGATGGCTCTCGCCACGATGGCCGTCGCCGCCATGGTTGCTGTGGACGTCATGGCGGGAACGAGCTCGGCCGCCGTTTCGGGCGCCGAGACCCGGACGATTTCGCTCTATCACACCCGCACCGGCGAAAGCCTGACCGTCACCTACATGGTTAATGGCCGCTACGTTCCCTCGGCCATGAAGCAGATCAATTATCTGCTGCGCGACTGGCGCAAGAACCAGGTCATCACCATCGATCCCAAGACCATCGACCTCGTCTGGGAATTGCATGCCGACCTCGGCTCGCGCGCGCCCGTTAACATCGTCTCCGGCTACCGGTCCGCCGCCACCAACAACTTCCTGAAATCGATCGGCCGCAATGTCGCCCGCCAGAGCCAGCACATTCTCGGCAAGGCCATCGACATCTATTTCACCGATGTACCGACCGTCAAGTTGCGCAACAGCGCCCTCGTCCGAGGGCTGGGCGGAGTGGGCTACTATCCCAGTTCCGGCGGCCCGAGCGGCTTCCTGCATGTCGACTCCGGTAGAGTGCGCCAGTGGGGTCCCTTTATCAGCCAGCGCGAAATGGCCCAGATTTTCCGTGACTACCGCACCACCGTGGGGGCAAGACTCAACCGCCGCGACCTGGTGATGGTGGCGAGCTCCGCCTCCAAGCTGCCGTCGCAGCAAGCCGGCAAGATTATTCCGGACGACCGGGCTCCCGATCTGGCCGACGACGAATTGGCCAGCCTCTCCGAGAAGGCGAGCGCGGTTCCGAATACCGCGCCGCCAAAAATCGTGGCCCAGGTCTCGGCCGAGCCGGACCGCACCGAAGCCGCCGCCGCGCCGATCCCGCGGCCCCGTCCCAAACCCATCGAGGTCTTGATGATGGCGGCGGTCAATATGAAGATCGAGCCGGCCTCGGCCCCGCCGCCCACCGCGGTCGAACACAACTCGCCGGTTGCCGACTCGATCGGCGTGGTGCCGGCGGCCGAAACCATGACGGAAACTTCCGATCCGGTGTCGAACGTGGCCGCCAAACAGAGCCTCGCCGCCGCAATCCTCGATGGAACGGCCTCGGACGTGCCGCTGATCCGCACCATCACCGCCTCGGCTGGCAGCCAGGACCTGTTCTGGTGGCCGCAGCGGATCATCCTCAACAGCGATCAGGCGATGCGCCGCGACGGCGCACCGCAGCCCTTCCTCGATGCCAATGGCGGCATCCTGCAGAGCAGTGCCGAGGCCGCCGAAGTGCCGGCCCTGCCGCGCCTGGCAGTCGCCTCCATGCCGGAAGTCGCATCCGGCAAGGGTGACCTGCTGGTGGTCAACCGCGAGGGCAAGGGCAGTCTGCCCGCCGGGCTACAGCTGCCCGAGCAACGTCATCAGAAAGTCGGCCTGCTCGAAACCCAATAGCACCAGAAGCCGCGGGCGAGCCGGGCCGCCTCAGGCCGCCTCTTCGGTATGGCTTGGCAACATTCCCAGCGCACTCATGTAGAGATCGAGCATCGACTGTTCTTCCTCGCGCTCGGTTGCTTCCTTGCGGCGCAGCGAGATCACCTTGCGCAGGATCTTGGTTTCGAACCCGTTGGCCTTGGCCTCGGCGTAGACTTCCTTGATATCGCCGGCGATCGTCTTCTTTTCCTCTTCGAGCCGCTCGATGCGTTCGACCAGCGAACGCAGTTGCCCCTGGGCGAAGGTGGTTTTAGTGTCGGCCATGGAAGTCTCCAGTTAGTGTTTGTGCGGCTTGGCGAAGGATTGCGTCCGATCGGGGCTCGCCTCGCGCTGGTACTTGGCCTTCCAGTCTTCGTAGGCCATGCCGTAGACCAGCTGACGGGCTTCGCCACGATCAACCGGTGCGCCCTTGTCCCGGGCCGCTTCCTCGAACCAGTTGGCCAGGCAGTTGCGGCAGAACCCGGCGAGATTCATCAGGTCGATATTCTGCACGTCGGTGCGCTGCTGCAGATGCGCCACCAGCCGGCGGAACGCCGCCGCCTCGAGCTCGATCCGGGTCTTGTCGTCAATCGCCATGCTGTCCTCGCCTGCCATTCATAAGAGGTTCGATGACCCGCGCCAGCCGTTCCACCCACTCATCCACACCTTGTTTTCCGGCAATCAGATCCTGGCGGATTTCGATCGGGGCATGGGCGATGCCAGGCTCGCTGCCGTCGCGCCACAGGATGCCGCCATGCCATGGCCGTGGCGTTCCCTTCCACGACGCCGTGAAACTGTAGATCGAAACGACGAGCGGCGCCATCCCGCGCTCCGGAGTGAGGTCCAGGTCGGCAGTGATCGCCCAATGGTAGGGCAGGAAATAGCGGTCGATGCGGCGCTGGCGCTCGGTCTGATCGAGCCTGGCGTTGCCAGGAACAATGGCGCCGGCCGGCAAGCCCCAGCGTCACCTCCCTGGTGCCGATGTCGAAGGCGATGTGGCGGGCGAATTCGGCCGGTGGCAGACCGAGCCCGCCATAGTTCTGCGGTACATGGGCCGAGGCATGGTCGCCAGCAGCAGGAGAGACGATCCGGGCTGGCCGGCCAGGGCTTCAACCGGAGGTCGGGGTTCGACGTTGGTCATGGACGGACCAATTAGATGAGTCTAAAGGCACAGTCATCGATTTGCCGAATTCGCCTGCCGGATTGGCGGCGCCCCCGCTCCGCTGTTGACGGCGCCGGGCGCAAGAGGAATGTTATGATCGACTCGCGGACTGTTGGGGGAGACGGCGGAATGGTTCGAATGGCAGCTCTCCTCATCGGCGCCCTGGCGCTGACGGGAACGATGGCTCTGCCCGCCCGGGCCGACCTCAAGATGTGCAACAACACCAAGAGCCGCGTCGGCGTGGCACTCGGTTACAAGGACAAGGACGGTTGGGCCACCGAGGGCTGGTGGAACGTCGATGCCGAAAAGTGCCTGCCCCTGCTCAAGGGCGACCTGAAGGCGCGCTACTACTATGTCTATGCCGTCGACTATCTGCAGGGCGGCTCCTGGGGCGGCAAGTCGGTGATGTGCATCCGCACCAAGGCCTTCACCATCCGCGGCATCCAGGACTGCGAGGCCCGCGACGCCAAGAAGATGGGCTTCTTCGAGGTCGATACCGGCGAGGAAACCGACTGGACCGTTTCGCTGTCGGGAGAGAAGACAACGCCACCGCCGCCCAAGGATCAGGGGCAAGGCCAGGGCCAGACCACGGGCCAGGGGCAATAGGCCCGGTGCGTCGCAATCGCAAGGTCAAGATCGTCGCCACTCTCGGTCCCGCTTCGTCGAGTGCGGAGATGATCGAGAAGCTGTTCGTGGCCGGCGTCGACGTCTTCCGCATCAACATGAGCCACACCCAGCACGCCCTGCTGGGCCAGTTGCACGATCGGATCCGCGCCATCGAAGCCCGCCTCAACCGGCCGATCGGCATCCTCGCCGACCTGCAGGGCCCGAAGATCCGCATCGGCACCTTCGCCGACAAGGAAGCCAAGATCGCCGGCGGCCAGACTTTCAGCTTCGATATGGATGCAACGCCAGGCGATGCAACGCGTGTGTCGCTGCCGCATCCGGAGATCTTCGCCGCCGCCAAGGAGGGCGACAATCTGCTGTTGAATGACGGCCGGCTCCGGGTCGAGATCGTCAAGGCCGCCGCCAACCGGCTCGACACCCGAGTGATTTATGGCGGCACCATTTCCGACCGCAAGGGCGTCAACCTGCCCGATACGATCATTCCGATCCCGGCCTTGACCGACAAGGATCGCTCCGACCTCGAAGCCGCTGCGAGCGTCGGCGTCGACTGGATCGCCCTTTCCTTCGTGCAGCGTCCCGACGATGTGGCCGAAGCCAGAAAGTTGATCCGCGGCCGCGCCGGCGTCATGGCCAAGATCGAGAAGCCCTCGGCGCTCAATAGCCTCGAAGCGATTCTCGAGATCAGCGATGGCATCATGGTGGCGCGCGGCGATTTGGGCGTCGAACTGCCGCTCGAAACCGTGCCGGCCCGCCAGAAACAGATCACCCGGGCGGCGCGGCGCGCCGGCAAGCCGGTGGTGGTGGCCACCCAGATGCTCGAATCGATGGTGGTCGAGCCGGTGCCGACCCGGGCCGAGGTCTCCGACGTCGCCACCGCCGTCTACGAAGGTGCCGACGCCATCATGCTGTCGGCCGAAAGTGCCACCGGCGCCTGGCCCGACAAGGCGGTGGCCACCATGGACAAAATCGCCCAGTCGGTCGAGCGCGACACTTTCTACCGCTCGATCATCTCGGCCCAGCGCACCGATCCGCAGCCGACCAGCGCCGATGCGATTTCGGCCGCCGCCCATACCATCGGCGAGACCCTCAACCTGGCGGCCATCGTCTGCTACACCGGCTCCGGCTCCACCGGCTTGCGCATGTCGCGCGAACGCCCCGACGTGCCGGTGATCGCCTTGACCCCGATTGCCGCGACGGCCCGGCGCCTGGCCCTGGGCTGGGGCCTCCACTGCGTGCTGACCGACGATGCCCACGACCTCGACGACATGGTGGTGAGAGCCTGCCGCATCGCCTTCGCCGAAGGCTTCGCCCAACCCGGCCAGCGCATCATCATCACCGCCGGCGTTCCCCTCGGCACCCCCGGCGCCACCAACATGCTGCGCATCGCCTATATCGGCAAGGACGGCGCGGCGGGAAACTAGACGAGCGAGCGCGGGCGACGATTGTGGATGAGGGCAGTACCTTGACCTTTGAGGAGAAGCTCGCCCTGTTTCGCGAGGGCCGCCTCACGCCGGCGCGCGAGCTTGCGGCCAGTGAGCTGGCCGGGGCCGGCATCACATCCAACCCGAAGCATCTCGACAATGTCCTGTTCGAGCCCGCCATATCGCTCGCCTCGCCGACGACCGCCACTCGGCATCAGGTGTTCATCGGCACCTACAGCTACATGAACGACGGCGGCTACTTGCGCGACTGCGTCGCCATCGGGCGCTATTGCTCGATCGGTCGGCGGGTGACGATCGGCGCCGGCATGCATGTGATGCGCGGACTCAGCACCTCGCCGTATCTCAATCGCGAGGGAGATCGCCCCTACACCGATGAGGAGAGTGACACTCTTGGATTTGCCGGACCGCGCAAAAACCTGGGTCCAACTGTCCTCGGGCACGATGTCTGGATCGGCGACGGCGTAATCGTATTGCCAGGTGTCAGCATCGGTACCGGCTCCGTCCTGGGCGCCAATGCGGTGGTGACGCGCGACGTTCCGCCCTACGCGATCGTCGGCGGCGTGCCGGCAAGGATCATCCGCCGGCGATTTCCCGAAGCGATCGTCGAGCGGCTGCTGGCATCGCGCTATTGGGAATTGCCCTACGAATCGCTGCAGGCGATGCCGGTGAGCAACATCTTCAAATTCATCGAGAAGCTGGAGTCGTCGGCCACCGCGGCCAGGACCGCCGATATCCCGACATTCGGGCTCGCAGTGTCTCCTGCCACTCTATGACTTGAGGACCGTCGACCTATCAGCCCCGGTCGAGGGCTTCCTCGTCGCAATTGGCTTGGGCGAGTTCTTCCATCTCCGCGCTGTGGCGATCGGCAGCTGCCATCTTCGCTTCCGTTGCGACCGTCCTTTCGAGCCCGGAGAAATGCTTGAAGAACAATCGCATGACGTGATCGACTCCGCGGTTGGTCACCGATCGGCCATCGGCGCCGAAATAGGCGCCGCGCGCATGGTTGCCGGTGATGATTTCGTAGGACGGGAAATAGCAGATCGCTGCATCGTCGGCAGATAATTCCTCGGCGGCGACCCGCAGCACCGCTTTTGAATAGGTAGTGGCGGCCAGCACATGGCGCCCGCTGGCAGTCGCCATCAGCGGCACCGGCGAGACCGTGAGGATCACCCGGCAGTGCGGGTTGATCTCTCGGATCAAGGCCAGGGCCTCCGTCATCTCGTCCACCACCTCGCTCACCCCGAGATTGACAAACTCGTGGATGGCGGGATCGAAGCGGCCGCCGGCCACCCCGGGGGCCAGCGGATAGACCGAGCCATCGCGCCGGTCGCGCCAGATTTCGGTAAGCCCGAGGGTGAAGACGAAGACATCCATCTCGGCAAACGCCCGGCGGACCGCGGCAAAATGCTTGTCGCGATCCTTGCGGTAGGCGGCAAGCGAATGAAACCCGTCGGGCTGAATTTGCGGCCGGAACGGATCGATCCAGCGCCCGTCGCCCTCCCAGACGTCCTCGACCGGCACCAGGCTGCCGTCGATCCGCTTCAGGAGCTGCAGGAACTGGCGCGAGGAATAGATGTTGCCGTAGCGGGCGCTGAACACGCCGTAGTTCATCGTTTTGGCGTCTTCCGGGGACAGTAGCGGATGGCCGGACTCGGTCACCAGGAAGCTGAAGCCATCGGCTTTCAGGCGCTTGGCGATGTGCTGGGCAAAGCAGCTGCCGGCGGTGACGATCTTGTCGTCCTTCTCGATACGGAACTTGACTTCGCTCACCGGATCGACCGCGGCGGCCGTCACTTCGCTCATCGACCGGCGCCAGAAGGCCCGGCCCGGGAGACTCTGATAGGGATGTTTGCCGCTCATGCCGGTTGCCCCGCCCGTTGCAAGTTGCCGAGGTACTCGTCGAGATGGCGCAGCATCAACGCGCCATAGAGGGTGTTTCCGTGGGTCGGGTCGTTGTTCCAGAATTTTTCAAGCAACATGCCGGCCTCGTCCTTGGCGAAATCGGGCACCGGCAGATAGGCGACGTCCAGCGCGATGCAGGCCTCGCGGATGGCATCGGACATGATCCACCACAGCTTGTAGCGCAGATGCGCCGGCGCCACGCCGAGTTCGGCGATTTTTTCCCTGAACACTCCGGGATAGGCGCGCAAATGCTCTTCGCTAGGAACCGGCGGCGGCGATTCAAGATGAATCATCGGCTGGCGGAACTCCCGCTTCAGACTGGCAAAAATGCGAGCACACAGCTCCGCCTTGCGACGGAAGATCGCTGCTATCGACGAATACGGCAAGAGTTCCGCATCCTCGTCGAGGGCAAGCTGCGGCAAACTCGGAATGACGAAGTCGAAGGGCTCGGGATGTCGCACCAGGCCGAAGACATTATGAGCATTGCCGCCGATTGCCGAGACGATCACATCGGCCGGCAGCGCGGCGATTTTCCTCCGCACCTCCTCGGAGATTTTGCTGCCCTCGCTCTTATTCGGCAGGGTGTTGAGATTGACGATCTCGTAGCGATGCGCCAGCCCGTCGCCCGAATGTTTCGCCAGGCCCCGTATCAGGGCCGCGGTGTGGCTGTTGCCGACCACCAGGACGTTGAGCGAATCCATGGCCTTCTCCATCGTCGGAACCGGGCGTTAACATGGGATTGCTCATCAGGCAAACGCTGCGGCGCGAGCCTACTTCTCGACGATCGGCAGGCCGGCGGCCTTCCAGGCATTCATCCCCCCGGTGAGGTCCGAGATGTTGGTGTAGCCGCGCGCCACCAGTTCCTTGGTGGCAAGATCGCTCATCCGGCCGCTGCGACAATAGATGACGATGGCTGCGGCCTTGTCGGCCGGAAACTTGCTGAGATTCTCCGCGATCTTGTCGAAGGGAATGAAGGCGTCGGTCTTGTCGATCTCGCCTGCATAGGGAATGTGGACGTTGACGAAGAAGAAATCCTTGGCGGCGAGCTTGGCGGCGAGCTCCTGGGCCGAGAGTTTGGTGACGGCTGCATCCGCGGCAAATACCGCAATCGGTCGCAGCAACGACGCCAGCGCCACCGTAAGGCCCGACAGCACGATGAAGCGCCGGGTGAAAGCGCGATTTATCTGACGCATGGTCGTTCTCCTTGGTTTACGCGGTTCAGATCGGGCGCTCGATCTTCTCCAGTTCCTCGACCGCCGCCTTGGCGCCGGCGAGATTGGGATCGATGCCGAGCGCCTCGCGGAAGGCGTCGATCGCCGCCCCAAAGTTTTTCTGCTTCTCGAAGATCATGCCGCGCCCCGAAAGCGCCCCAAAATGCCGGGGCTCGAGGTCGAGCACCTTGTCGATGTCGGCAAGCGAGTCGTCATAGCGGCCCATGGCGAAATAGAGGGTGGCCCGCTTGTTCCAGGCCTCGGCAAAGTCGGGATAGGCGCCGATCAGCCGGTTGAGGATCTTGAGCGAAGGGTCGAAGGCGCCGTCGTTCATCGCCTTTGTCGCCTGCTGCAGCAGCACCTCGGCGGTAGGCGAATCCGACGCCATCCACAGGACCCAAATGCTCTGCTCGGTGGCTTTGGCGGCGTCGGTATTGGTCTCGCGATGCAGCCTGGCGAACAGCGCATCGAGCTGCTCGGCCCGGCGCTCGGCCGGCGACACGGTGACGGCGGGTACCGTGACCGCCGTGAGCGATTCCGCCGTCCCAGCGAAACCGGGGCCGGAGAGAAACACCGCCACTGCCAGCCCTGCAATCTGTCCACGCATGACACCAGCCTATACCAGAACGTGTGGCAATAACATGAGCGCCGCGGACGGTTTTCCACCCACGGCGTTCAAAACTTTGTCAGATAGAGTGGAATCAGCCCTGGCGCGCCTTGAAGCGCGGATTGGTCTTGTTGATGACGTATACGCGACCCTTGCGGCGGACCACCTTGTTGTCGCGGTGCCGCTTGATCAGCGACTTCAGCGAATTGCGGACTTTCATGGACTTCACCTGCATTTTCAGGCAGATGGGAGCGAAATCCCGCACTACCTGGATCGATCGGAGGCTGGTCTATAGGGGGGCGGGCGCAACCTGTCAACCGCGAGGCCCTGGCCCCAATGCCGCCCGATCCGCTCGACCTCTGGCTCACCCTTGCCGCCCTGGCGGTGGGCCTCGGACTTATGGCACTCATGGCTTGGCTGGAACGGCGGCCGCGCCGCGACCTCAACCCGCGGCTGGTTCCCACCACACCCGTCCTGTTCGTGGGCACCGCGATCGCCCTTCTGGCGCTGGTGCATCTCCTCAATCTCTGGGGCATACATACCGGGAGACAGTGAGAGACCCATGCTGCCCGCCACCCGCACCCTCTATTTCGAAGACCTGGCCCTCGGCATGACCGAGACCTATGTGAAGGAAGTGAAATCCTCCGACGTCGTCGGCTTCGCCGAGATTTCCGGCGACCGCAATCCCATCCATCTCTCCGAGCACTTTGCGGCGAAAACGCCCTTCGGCGGCCGCATCGCCCACGGGCTCTATACCGCGAGCCTCATTTCGGCGGTGATCGGCACGAGGCTCCCCGGCCCCGGCGCCATCTATCTGTCGCAAACCCTCAACTTCAAGGCGCCGGTGAAGATCGGCGACCATGTCGAAGCGAGCGTCGAAGTGGCCGAACTGATCGCCCAGGGCCGCCGGGTGAAACTCCTCTGCCGCTGCAAGGTGGGCGATACGCTGGTGTTGGAAGGCGAAGCGCTGGTCAAGGTGCCGGCCAGGCCCGACGCTATCTAGCACTGCGCCGTACCTACTGCGTCACCGTCAGCGCCGTCCACATGCCGGCGGCATAGTGGCCGGGCACGTTGCACAACAAGAGGTAAGTTCCGGGCGCCAATGTGACATCGAGGCTGCCGGACTCGTTGGGCTTCATCTCGGCTACCTCACCCAGGCTCTTCACCCGATCCTCCGGCACCTTGCCGGCGTTGTAGTCATAGGGCAGCGGAGCGTCGGGCGAATTGACCGCCACCACCAGCATCTCGTGGACGACGGCGCGCGACCAGTTGCTGACGCTGAAATGCATCGGACCGGCCTTCACCATAGCGTGATCGGCGCGCACCGTCATGGCGCCCATGCCCATCATGCCCTGGCCGTTGCCCATCATGCCCCAGACGCCCCAGCCGCCGCCCATCATCGCGGCACCGAGCCCCGGGCCCATCAGCGAAGACATGTCAAGCAGGGCCACATTCACTTGAGTGGCGGGTTCGGCGGCACCGACGGGTGCGGCGAGCGCAACGAACGAGAGCAGCGCAAACTTCAAAACCGCAGTATACTTGGCTTTCATGACAGCCTCCTGTGTTCAATCGTCGAAAACCTAGCCCCCCGTCCGCCGCCGGCATTGATATCGATCAATGGCGCCGCTTGACTTGGGCAAGTCCCCGTCCCTACGCTGAAGTATGGCCCTCGCCAATGTCCTCCCCATGCCCCATGCGGCGCGCAATGCCGGGGTCGCCTTCGATCCGGCCTGGATCGAGGACTGCCGCATCAATCTGTCGGCGTCCGAGCGCCGGGTGGCGCAAATCCCTGCAAGGCGCTCCATCAAGAAGGATGCCCAGGCCGCCTGGTTGCTCAAGGCCGTTACCTGCATCGATCTGACGACGCTCGCCGGCGACGACACAACGGGTCGCGTCAAGCGTCTTTGCGCCAAGGCGATCCGCCCGGTGCGCGAGGATATTCTGGACGCCCTCGGCATGGGCGGCCGCGGCATTCACACCGGCGCCGTCTGCGTCTACCACCGCTTTGTCTCTGCGGCGGTGGAGGCCCTCGCCGGCACCGGCATTCCGGTCGCCGCCGTGTCGACCGGCTTTCCGGCGGGCCTCGTGCCGCACGATGTGAAGCTCCGCGAAATCGAGGCCTCGGTGAAGGACGGAGCCGCCGAGATCGACATCGTCATTGCCCGCGAACATGTACTGACCGCCAACTGGCGGGCGCTCTACGACGAGATGCGCGATTTCCGTGCCGCCTGTGGGGCAGCCCATGTCAAGGCGATCCTGGCCACCGGCGATCTCAAGACGCTGCGCAATGTCGCCAGGGCCTCGATGATCTGCATGATGGCGGGGGCTGATTTCATCAAGACCTCGACCGGCAAGGAAGCGGTCAACGCCACGCTGCTGGCAACCCTCACCATGGCCCGCGCCATCCGCGACTACCACGAGCAAACCGGTTTCAAGGTGGGCTACAAGCCGGCCGGCGGCATCTCGGCGGCCAAGGACGTGCTCAACTACCAGATCCTGCTGAACGAGGAGCTGGGCCGCGACTGGCTCGAGCCCGACCTGTTCCGCGTTGGCGCCTCCTCGCTCCTTGCCGACATCGAACGCCAGCTCGAGCACCATGTCACCGGCCGCTATTCCGCTTTCAACCGCCATCCCGTGGGCTGACGATGCTCCTCAGTTTTCTCCCTCCCCCTTGCGGGGAGGGTGGCGCGAAGCGCCGGGTGGGGGCCGTTCGCCGACGCCCCGACCCCCACCCAATATTCGCTTCGCGAATTTTGACCTCCCCGCAAGGGGGAGGTAGAAGATTTGGAACGTATGCACGGCCAGCGATGATCCCATGAGCGTTGCCGAATATTTCGACACCATGAACTACGGCCCGGCTCCAGAGTCCGATGCCGAGGCCCGCGCCTGGCTCTCCACTCACAAGGCGAGCTTCGGCCATTACATCAATGGCCGCGTTGTTGCCGCGTCGGCGCAATTCGAAACCCGCGAGCCGGCGACCGGCAAGGCCCTGGCGAAGGTTGCCCAAGGCTCGGCCGCCGATGTCGAAGTAGCCGTCGGCGCGGCGCGGAAGGCCCAAAGCGCTTGGGCGAAACTCGGCGGCGGAGCCCGCGCCCGCCATCTCTATGCGCTGGCCCGCATGGTGCAGCGCCAGGCCCGGCTTTTCGCCGTGCTGGAAGCCATCGACAACGGCAAGCCCATCCGCGAGACCCGCGATCTCGACGTGCCGCTGGCCGCTAGACATTTCTACCATCACGCCGGCTGGGCGCAATTGCAGGAGACGGAATTATCCGCCTACGGACCATTGGGCGTGGTCGGCCAGATTGTGCCATGGAATTTCCCGCTTCTCATGCTCGCCTGGAAAGTGGCACCGGCACTTGCCTGCGGCAATACGGTGGTTCTGAAGCCCGCCGAATATACCTGCCTCACCGCCCTCCTGTTTGTCGAGCTCGCCCACCGGGCCGGCCTGCCGCCCGGCGTGCTCAACGTAGTGACCGGCGATGGCACTACGGGTGCGGCCCTTGTCGATCACCCGGGCGTCGACAAGATCGCCTTCACCGGTTCGACCGAAGTGGGCCGGCTCATCCGTCAGAAGACGGCGGGCACCGGCAAGTCCTTGACCCTCGAGCTTGGCGGCAAGTCGCCCTTCATCGTCTTCGACGACGCCGATCTCGATGCCGCCGTCGAGGGCGTGGTCGATGCCATCTGGTTCAACCAGGGCCAGGTGTGCTGTGCCGGATCGCGGCTTCTGGTGCAGGAAGACGTGGCCGAGAGTTTCATCCGCAAGCTCAAGCGACGCATGGGCAGGCTGCGCATCGGCCACCCCCTCGACAAGGGAATCGACATGGGCGCCATCGTCGATCCCATCCAGTTGCAACGGATATCGGCGCTGGTCGACAAGGGTGTCGCGGAGGGCGCGGAAAAATTCCAGCCCGACATCGACATGCCACGCCAGGGCTGCTTCTTCCCGCCGACACTTTTGACCAATGTCGAGCCCGCCTCGACGGTGGCAACCGAGGAAATCTTCGGGCCGGTGCTGGTGTCGATGACCTTCCGCACGCCGGAAGAGGCGGTGATGCTCGCCAACAATTCGCGCTATGGCCTCTCCGCCAGCCTGTGGAGCGAAACCATCGGACTTGCCCTCGACATCGCGCCCAGGCTCCAGTGCGGTGTCGTCTGGGTCAATGCCACCAATCTCTTCGATGCCAGCGTTGGCTTCGGCGGCTATCGCGAGTCGGGCTTCGGTCGCGAAGGCGGGCGCGAAGGGATTTACGAGTATCTGAAGCCGAAGGCGTGGGTGGCGCGGAAACCGCGACCTGTCGCGCCACCCCTGCCCGAGATGAAAACCGCCAGCGCCCCGCCGGTCGATCGCACCGCCAAACTGTTCATCGGCGGCAAGCAGGCACGGCCCGACGGCAATTATTCGCGTCCCGTCGTCTCGCCCTCGGGCAAGCTCGTCGGCGAGGTGGGTGAAGGCAACCGCAAGGATATCCGCAACGCGGTCGCCGCTGCCCGCGCCGCCGAGGCTTGGTCCAGAGCAACCGCCCACAACCGCGCCCAGATTCTCTACTACATCGGTGAAAATCTCTCGGCCCGCGCGGCGGAATTCGCCCAGCGCATTGTCGCGATGACGGACGTTTCGAAATCGAAGGCCACGAAAGAGGTGGACGCCGCCGTCGCGCGCCTCTTCGCCTATGGCGCCTGGGCCGACAAGTATGAGGGAAGCGTTCACTCGCCACCCTTGCGCGGCGTGGCCCTTGCCATGAACGAACCCCTGGGGGTTGCCGGTGTCGTTTGCCCGGACGAAGCGCCACTTCTTGCCTTCGTGAGCCTCGTTGCCCCGCTCATCGCCATGGGCAACCGCGTGGTGGCGATTCCGAGCGAACGGGCACCGCTCGCCGCAACCGATTTCTATCAGGTGCTCGAGACCTCCGACGTTCCTGCCGGCGTCCTTAACATCGTCACCGGCTCCCGCGATGGGCTCCTCAAGACGCTGGCCGAGCACGACGACGTCGACGCCCTGTGGGTCTGCGGCTCAAGAGAGAATTCCGCTACCGCCGAAAAGCATTCGACCGGCAACCTCAAGCGCACCCTGGTCGACCATGGGCTTGCCACCGACTGGCACGACCCGGCCCAGGCCGAGGGGCCGATATTCCTGCGCCATGCGGTGCAGGTGAAGAACATCTGGATTCCTTACGGAGAATGACATGCTGCGAAATTTCGACAACCGCCTCAATGCCGATGTGATCCGGGTGCTGCGCGCCATGGGCCACGGCGACGATCTGGTGATCGCCGACACCAACTTCCCATCGGATTCGGTGGCCCGCCATACGGTCACGGGCAAGCTCCTGCGCATGGACAATTTGACGGCCGCAGAAGCCGCCTCCGCCATTCTCTCGGTTTTCCCCCTCGACAGTTTCGTCGAGCACCCGGCCGAGCGCATGGAGATCATGGGCAAACCAAACGAAATCCCGCCGGTTCAGGCCGAGGTGCAGCAGGCGATCGACAGGGCGGAAGGCAAGTCCTGGCCCATGGGCTCGATCGAGCGCTTCGCCTTCTACGAGCGGGCCCGCAAGGCCTATGCGGTGATCGTCACCGGCGAGACCCGCTTCTACGGCTGCTTCGTGTTCAAGAAGGGCGTCATCCCGCCCAAGGCCTGAAGAAATGGTGGGTGGTACAGGGATCGAACCTGTGACCCCTACCATGTCAAGGTAGTGCTCTACCGCTGAGCTAACCACCCACGTCCGACATGAAGTGGCGCCCCTATAGCGGGGCGAGGGCGCCGGCGCAAGCCTCAAGCCGGGCCGCTCAAGCCGCCATCATGCGGTCGACCTCGGCCACCAGATCGCGCAGGTGGAAGGGCTTGGACAAGACCTTGGCGTCCTTCGGCGCCTTGGAATCGGGGTGCAGCGCCACCGCCGCAAATCCGGTGATGAACATGATCTTGAGCGAAGGGTCGAGTTCGGCCGCTCTACGGGCCAGTTCGATCCCGTCCATCTCCGGCATGACGATGTCGGTGAGTAAGAGATCGAAGGTCGCCTGCTTGATCTCCTCGAAGGCGCTTGCCCCTTCGGCAAAGGAGGTCACCTGATGGCCAGCCTTCTCCAGCGCCTTGACCAGAAAGCGCCGCATGTCGTCGTCGTCTTCAGCGAGAATGATCTTAGCCATGGCTGCCGGTCTTGCGGTCATCTTAGACGGTCTTGCTCCAGTTTGTGAACCCCGACCGGTTAACCCACTGTGATGGATGAGGAGTAAACGGGTGGTGAAGCAACTGCCAGTGGACAGCCGCAATTGCCTGGTCAATAGTGGCGGGCGACAGCGTTTGTGCCGAATTCGGGAAATGGCCACCAGCATTTCTGTAACACCTTTCGAAATTCTTGCTCCCGCCTCCTGGTCGGCCCCGGCGGTATTTAATTCTCCGCACAGCGGCCGGACCTATGACCAGGCCTTCGTGAGCCAGAGCCGGCTGACTCCCACGGCACTACGCAAGTCCGAGGACTGCTATGTCGACGAGCTGTTCATGGCCTGTGTCGGCCATGGCGCGCCGCTGCTCCGGGCCCATGTGCCGCGCAGCTTTGTCGATCTCAACCGCGAGCCCTATGAGCTCGATCCACGGATGTTTCAGGGCGAGCTTCCGGGCTACGTCAACTCGACTTCGCCGCGAGTAGCGGGCGGGCTCGGCACCATCCCCCGGGTGGTGGCGGAAGGCGAGGAGATCTACCGCGGCCGGCTCAACTTGGCGGAGGCGCTCAATCGCATCGAGCGCATCTATCTTCCCTATCATCGCACCCTTGCCGCCCTCCTCGACGAGGTCATGGGCAAGAACGGTGCGGCCCTGCTGGTCGATTGCCATTCCATGCCATCGAGTGCGCTTGCCCACCTCAAGGCGCCGGGCCCCGTCGATATCGTGCTGGGCGACCGATTCGGCGCCTCCTGCGACGAGGAGATCACCGGCGCCTTCGAAGCCCTGTTGGTGGCCGAAGGCCTCAGGGTTGTCCGCAACAAGCCCTATGCCGGCGGCTTCATCACCCATACCCATGGCGCCCCCGGGCGCGGCCGGCATGCCCTGCAGGTCGAAATCAACCGCGGGCTCTATTTGGATGAAGCGACGCTCGAGCGGACTGAAGGCTTCGAGGCCCTGCGGCAGACCATGTCGAAGGTTATTGGCCACTGGCTGGATGACGTGGAGGGACGTCTGGCGCCGCAACGGCTGGCAGCCGAATAGGCAATAAAAAAGGGCCGATGCACCAAGGTGGATCGGCCCAAGTCTAGGGAGGAAACGCCCAGGAAGGGCTGCGAGACATCGCTGCCTCGCAATCGCAATTTGGCAGCGCAGCATGATTTATTCAAGGGTATTCGCCATTATTTTTTCAAATGGTAAAAATTCTTCGGTTGCAAGCTCGCCAAGTTTCTTCGTTAATGCATTGATATTAAATATATAAAATTGATAGGTCGAGAGCAGGAAGGCATTGTTCATAGACCTATGCGATTTTTGCATGAACGAAAATATTGCAAAGCACAATCCATGTCGGCACTCCGGGTCGAATTTGTAATTGCCTTTCCACCGATAAGCTGCCCGCGCTAGAAGCGGGCACCAAGCGCAAGGCATTCGATGTCACCACCCCCCGACTGGCAGAAATTGACCCGCTTCGCCATGGAACTGGCGCGCGTCTCGGCGGCGGAAATCCTTCCGTTCTTCCGGCGCAATGCCACGGTTGAGGTCAAGGACGGGCCGGTCTGGGACCCGGTGACCGAAGGCGACCGGGCGGGCGAGCGGGCAATCCGCCGGTTGATCGAGGAGCGCTATCCCGATCACGGCATCCACGGCGAGGAGTATGGCGTGAAAGACGGCCGCTCCGGCTTCACCTGGATTCTCGATCCCATCGACGGCACCCGCTCCTTTGTCTGCGGCATGCCGACTTGGGCCACCCTCATCGGCCTGAACTACGAAGAAAGGCCGGTGCTGGGGCTGATGAACCAGCCCTTCGTCGGCGACATGTTTTACGGGAACCCAGAAGGCGCCTGGCTCGACCACCGGGGCGAGCGCCAGCCGATCCGCACTCGCCAGGGCGTGACCCTCGCCCGGGCCGCCGTCGGCACCACCGCCCCTGAACTCTACCGCAGTGCTGCCGACCGGGCGGGTTTCGAGCGCCTGCGCGGCAAGGCCCAGCTGGTACGCTTCGGGGGTGACGCCTATTTCTTCGCGGTGATGGCGGCAGGCCACATCGACATCGCCATGGACGCCAACCTCCAGGCCTATGACATCGCCCCCCTCCTCCCCATCATCTCGGGCGCCGGCGGCGTCTACGCCGAATGGACCGGCGGCGACGCCACCCGCGGTGGCAATGTCATCACTGCCGGTTCCCGGGCCCTGCTCGACGAGGCGCTGGCGGCGCTGCGCGGCTAGGCCTCAGGTCCCGCCGGAGCCACGCTTTTCCCGCTTTGACCGCGCCACCAGATTGAGCGCTTCCACGCCCATCGAGAAGGCGATGGCGAAGTAGATGTATTGGCGCGGGATGTGCTGTTGGAAGCCATCGGCGACGAGCGCCACGCCGATCAGCAGGATAAAGGCGAGCGCCAGCATCTTGACCGTTGGGTGGCGGGCGATAAAGCCGCCGATCGGCTTCGCCGCCAGCATCATGAGCCCGATGGCGATGGCGTTGGCGAGGATCATCACCGCCAGCAGATCGGTCATGCCGACCGCGGTGATGATCGAATCGAGAGCGAAGACGAAGTCGATCACCATGATCAGGGCAATGACGCCGGCGAAGCTTGCCGCCGCCCGCCGCGAGCCTCCTTCCTCCGGCCCGCCTTCCAAGTCGTGGTGGATTTCCAGCGTGCCCTTGTAGAGAAGGAACAGGCCGCCGAGGATCAGGATGATGTCGCGCCAGGAGAATGCGAAACCGGCCAGTTCAACGACCGGCCGGGTGAGCTTGGTGAGCCAGACAAGTGCTGCCAGCATCGCGATCCGCAGCACCAGGGCGCCGAGAAGCCCGATGCGTTGGGCCCGGGCCCGCTGTTGGCGCGGCAGTTTCTGGGCCGCCACGGTGAGGAAAACCAGATTGTCGATGCCAAGGACGATTTCCAGCAAAGTGAGTGTGGCAAGGCTCAACCAGCCTTCAAAGGTGAACAGCCAGTCGAACATGGTTCCTCCCCGGTCCCGCCAGATGGCCAGATGGGAAGCCTGCGGCGCCGGTTCAAGTCGCCATCGCTCTCCCCTATAGTGCGCCAAAGGGAGAAGGCAGGATGGCTGGAATGAAGAGCTGGGCCGAGGTTGCACCGCACCTGGTCGACGTCTGCATGGGCCGCAAGCCGGCCGGTACGGTGATCCGTCAGGGCCGCTGGGTGAACGTCCATTCGGGCGAGGTGATCCCGGCGACCGACGTTGCCATCGCCGCCGGGCGCTTCGCCTATGTGGGCTCCGATGCCCGCCATTGCATCGGGTCCGATACCCAGGTGATCGAGGCCCGTGGCCGCGCCATGGTGCCGGGCCTGTGCGATGCCCACATGCATGTCGAAAGCGGCATGGTGACGGTAACCGAGTTCGCCCGCGCCGTCATCCCCCATGGCACCACTTCCATGTTCGTCGATCCCCACGAGATCGCCAATGTGCTGGGGCTAGCCGGCGTGCGGCTGATGCACGACGAGGCGATCGGCCTGCCGGTCAATGTCTATGTGCAGATGCCCTCCTGCGTGCCGAGCGCGCCGGGCCTCGAAACCTCCGGCGCCAGCCTTGGGCCGGCCGAGGTGGCCGAAGCCATGACCTGGCCCAACATCATCGGCCTCGGCGAAATGATGAATTTTCCCGGTGTCATCGCCGGCGATGCGCGCATGCTGGCCGAGATCGCCGCCACACAGCGCGCTGGCAAGACGGTGGGCGGCCACTATGCTTCGCCCGATCTGGGCCATCCCTTCCATGCCTATGCGGCCGCTGGCCCCGCCGACGATCACGAGGGTACAAGGCCAGAGGATGCCATCGCCCGGGTCCGCCAGGGTATGCGCGCCATGCTGCGGCTGGGCTCGGCCTGGTATGACGTGGCCAGCCAGGTCAAGGCCATTACCGAGGCGGGACTCGATCCCCGCAATTTCATTCTGTGTACGGATGACAGCCATTCCGGCACCCTGGTCAACGAGGGCCACATGAACCGGGTGGTGCGCCATGCCATCGCCCAAGGCTTGAAGCCGGTGACGGCGATCCAGATGGCGACGCTGAACACCGCCCAGCATTTCGGCCTCGAGCGCGAGCTGGGCTCGATCGCGCCGGGCCGCCGCGCCGATCTCTTTCTCACCTCCGACCTCGCCACACTCCCCATCGAGCTGGTGCTGGCGAAGGGACAAGTCTGGGCCGAGAACGGCAGGCTCACCCGCGACATTGCGGCCTTCGCCTATCCCGCCTCGGCCCGCAACACGGTGAAGATGAAGCGCGACCTTGTGGCCGCCGACTTCGATATCAAGGCCCCCACCGGCGCCAATGAGGTGACCGCCCGGGTGATCGGGGTGATCGAGAACCAGGCCCCGACCCGAGCCCTCGAGCGCCGTCTCAAGGTCCAGTCCGGCTTGGTCGACATCGACCGGGAGGCCGATGTCTGTCAGATCGCCGTGGTCGAACGCCACCGGGCGCTGGGCACCGTCAGCAACGCCTTCGTCTCGGGCTTCGGCTACAACGTGCCCTGTGCGGTGGCCTCCACCGTTGCCCATGACAGCCACCACATGATCGTCGTCGGCACCTCAAAGCCCGACATGGCGATCGCCGCCAATATCCTGAGGGCGATCGGCGGCGGGGTGGTAGTGGTGCGGGGCGGCAAAGAACTTGCAAGGGTCGAGCTTCCCATCGCCGGCCTCATGTCGAACGAGCGCGCCGAGATCGTCGCCGCCAAGGCCGAAAAGATGGTCGCCGCCATGCGCGAGTGTGGTTGCAGCCTCAACAACGCCTACATGCAGCACTCGCTCATGGCTCTGGTGGTCATTCCGGAACTCAGAATTTCCGATGCCGGGCTGGTGAACGTGACCAAGTTCGAGAAGACCGAGCTATTTGTCAGTGGGCCTTGAAGGCCGCCCCCGGACATGTCAGTCTCCCTACGTCAATTTTCCTGTAACCGCCTAGGGACGGGGGGATAGGATGCTGAAATCTGCCATTGTGATCGCGGCAATGAGTATCTTCCTGATCCCGCAACTGGTCGATGCGCAGTCCTTCCAGCCATGGAATCGCGAATGCGGCAAGCTTGCAAAGGATTGGCAGAAGAAGCCGCAGCACAAGGCTGTGGCTGTTTCCAACAGCACTTCCTCGGAAGCCTGCGGCCTATCCTGGGCAGCGCCCAGCCAGGCGGCGGCGGAACGCTCGGCGTTACAAGCCTGCCGCAAATATGCCGAAGGTGCCCCCTGCCACGTCGTCACATCGGAATGATCGAATGGCGCGCGCTGCAGCTCAATCGTCCCGGTAGACCCGCTCGCGGCGCTCGTGGCGTTCCTGGGCCTCGATCGAGAGCGTGGCGATCGGGCGGGCGTCGAGGCGCTTCAGGCTGATCGGCTCGCCGGTTTCCTCGCAGTAGCCGTAGGACCCATCCTCGAGGCGCTTCAAAGCCGCGTCGATTTTGGAGATCAGCTTGCGCTGGCGGTCGCGGGTCCTGAGTTCCAGTGACCGGTCGGTTTCCGAAGAGGCCCGGTCGGCGAGGTCCGGCAGGACGTGATTCTCGTCCTGCAGGTGGGCGATGGTTTCCTTGCTCTCCTTGAGGATATCATCCTTCCAGGACAACAGCTTGGTGCGGAAGTACTCCCTTTGCCGCTCATTCATGAACGTCTCGTCGTCCTGGGGTTTGTAGTCTTCGTCGACTTCGACAGCCATCGCTAACCCTCTTTCGAGCCCTCTCGTGGCGCGGGCTTATAGCGACCCGCTTGTGCTTCGACAATAGCCCGGCAGGCTAACCCAAGGGCCTGTTCAGAACCCTCAAGCTCCTGATTCATCTATAATTTTCACTTCCCTAGCAAAAAAACCGTGAAAATCTGGCAAAGACCCGCACGAAAGCTCCAGGAAATTTCCATGCGTTTCAATGGCACCGGCAAGTGCGTGGCGCCTCGCCGCTCGCCCACGCCCGGCAGCGCGGCTACGTCGAGATGATCGCCATGCTGGAAAGAGCCGGGGCGCGGTAGGCGCTAGCGATCCTTCCGGCTCATCCAGCTGATCGCATAGGGCACGAACCACGGATTGCCCCAGTAGAGGGGGTTAGTGGGCAGCAGCCGGTCGAAGGCGCTGTCGCCACCCTTCCGCCCGAGGATGCGCCGCGCCATCTTGCGCCCGAACAGGGTTCCCATCGGCACCCCGGCGAAACAGTATCCGGCGCCAAAATGGATTCCCTCGTGCTGGCCGAGATGCGGATAGATGTCGAAGGTGCCGGCGCACTTCCCCGTCCACACATGATCGAAGCGCACGTCCGCCAGCTGCGGAAAGATACGGGTCAGGCGCAGATGCAGGCGCTCCGCCATGATGCGCAGGTCCTGGTTGCGCGCCCCGGTCAAGCCGCCGAAGACGATGCGGGTGGGATCGTCCGGAACCCTGCGGAACCAGTCGACGTTGAAGTTCCAGTCGATATAGGTGCGGTCGGTGGGCAGAAGCTGCTCCACCACGGCGGGATCGAGCGGCGCCGATACCGTCTGGTAGGCCTCGAAGGGCATGATGCGGCGCTTGAGCCAGGGAAAGGCATCGCCCGAATAGCCGTTGGTGGCAACGACCACGTCGCGCGTCTCGACCACCCCGCGCGGTGTCGCCAGCTTGAAACCTTGGCCGTCGCAAGCCATGCGGGTAACCGGCGTCCAGGCGGCAATCGTTGCCCCCGCAGTGCGCGCCGCATCGAGCAGACCCTGGTGATAGAGGCCGGGATGAAGGCCGGCGTGATCGGCAATGCGCACCCCGCCGAAGTAATGGCCGCTGCCGATCTCCTGACGTTGTTCGGCCCGGCTGACCGCCGCGAACGGCTCGCCCAGATGTTTCTCCCGCAGTGCGAATTCCCGGGCCATCGCCTCATACATCGCCGGGCTCGTCGCCAGGAGGAAGCGGCCCTGCTGGCGATAGTGACAGTCGATCCCCTCCTCCGCGACCGTCTCCTTGACCGCCAGGAAGGCCTCCATCAGCTCCCGGTAGATCGCCAGCGCGAAATCGACACCGTGGCTTTCGATCAACTCGCCGAAGCCGTGCTTGAGGCTGCGCCCCACATAGCCGGCATTGCGGGTGCTGGCGCCATGGCCGGGCTCGCGCGCCTCGAACACCGTGACCTGCCGGCCGCCGCGGGCAAGATGCAGCGCCGCCACCAGGCCGGTGATGCCGGAGCCAATGACCGCCACATCGGTGGCCCTCGGCACGGCGGGGGCGGATTTCTCCTCGTGCGGGGCCGCCCGCCACCAATAGGGATCGAAACTGCATTCCGCCGACAGGACGGGGCTGCCGAAGGCCATCTCACGCCGCCCTTCTGGAGCGGCGCTCGTCGAGCCGGTCCTTGAGCTGCAGATACCAGTAGCCTGCCTGCACCCCAGCGCGCCCGAAGGGGCCGCCAACCCACTGCGGCGTGAACGGCGCAAAGCGGCGATACTCGTCATCGCCCGCCGCGATCGCCCGGGCCATCAGGATACCACCCATCGCCGTCGTATTCATGCCATGGCCACCGAAGGCGGTCGCCCACCACTGGCCCTTACCGTCGGTTCCGATCAGCGGCATGAAGTGGCGCGCATAGCCCATGAGGCCGGCCCAGGCGTAGTCGATGCGCGGGTTGCCCAATTGCGGAAAGACCGACAGCATGTCCCGCTTCATGCGTTCGGCAAGCCGCCGCGGCTCCCAGACGCGCGTGGTGATCGCCCCGCCCCACAAGAGCCGTCCCTCGTCGATCAGCCGGAAATAGTTGCCCGCACGGCGCGAGTCGGAAAGGGCGTAGCGCGTGCGGATCGCGTCCTGCGTCAACGGTTCCGTCACCGCGATGTAGGTGGCGACCGGTACGACAGCACGCCCCGTCGGCGGGTGGATGGCGCGGTCGAGCGACGACACGCAGTAGACGACATCGCGGCAGGAGACTTCGCCCTGTCCGGTGCGCACCCGGTAGCCTGCATCCGACTTCCGCACCTCCAGGGCGAGCGACATTTCGAACAGCCGCGCCCCTGCACCTTCCGCCTTCGCCGCGATCATCAGGGCATAGCGCAGCGGATGCATGTGAAAGGCGGTCGGATCGAGAGCGGACTGGAAATAGCGCGTGGTATTGACCAGCGCCCGGGTCGCGGCCACGTCGAGGTAGTGCTTCTCCTGGCCGTAGTCGCGCAGCTGGGCGGCGACTTCCGCCATCCTTTCCGCCGCATTGTCGTAGCGGATGCAGCCGAGCCAGCCGTCGCCCATCTTGATCGACGGATCGCCCTCGACGATCTCGCGGCGCACATATTCGGTGCCGAAGCACGACAGCCGGTAGAGGTCCCGCGCCGCCTCGAGACCGAGGCGCGCGGCGATGCCATCCATACCCCAGGCAAAGCCGTTTGAGACGAAGCCGCCATTGCGCCCCGATGCGCCCCAGGCCAGCCGCTTGGCCTCGAGCAGGATCGCCGAAACGCCCCGGCGGGCCAGTTCCAGCGCTGCTGTCAGCCCCGCCAGCCCGCCGCCGATGACGCAGACCTCGGCCTCGGCCCCGCCGGTAAGGGCCCGCCGCGCCGGTCCGCGCGCAGCGGTTGCCTCATACCAGGTTTCGGTCGATTGCATCATTGCTCCCAATTGTCGGACGTCGCGCCAGTTGCCCATGGCCCCCACCTTGGCTAAGGAGCCTGTATGCGTTTTTCATCGGGCAGGGATTTCAGGGATTGGCCATCGAAGGCGGTGACCATATTCGGCATGTCAGGCGTCGGCAAGACCACGCTGGCGAGGCTCCTGCAGCACAGCGGCTGGTTTCAGTACTCGGTCGATTACCGCATCGGCACCCGCTACATGGGCGAGCACATCGTCGACAATTTCAAGCGCGAGGCGATGCGGGTGCCGTTCCTGCGCGACCTCCTGATGTCGGATTCGATTCACATCAACTCCAACATCACCTTCGACAATCTGAGCCCGCTCTCGACCTACCTCGGCAAGCCCGGCAATCCGGCCCGCGGCGGGCTGTCCCTGGCCGAATACAAGCGCCGCCAGAACCAGCACCGCGAGGCCGAAATCCACGCCCTTCTCGACGTGCCCGCCTTCATCGGCAAGGCCCGCGACATCTACCAGTATCCGCATTTCGTCTGCGATTCGGGCGGCAGCCTGTGTGAAGTGGTCGACCCCAGAAATCCCGACGATCCGGTGCTGAAATGCCTCGCCGCTAACAGCCTGCTCCTCTACATCGAGGGCACCCCCCAGCACACCCGCACCCTGGTCGAACGCTTCCGCCGCAATCCCAAGCCGATGTACTACCAGCCGGCCTTTCTCGACGCCAAATGGGCCGAATACAAGCAAGCGCACGGCATCGTCGCCGACGACGACGTCGATCCCGACGGCTTCGCCGTATGGGGCTTCGAGCAATTGCTCTTGCACCGCATTCCGCTCTACCGGGCGGTCGCCGACAATTTCGGCTACACCGCCCGCATGCAGGACATTCCCGATATCCACTCCGATACCGATTTCATCAATCTGCTCACCCGCCTCATCGACCAGACCGCCGCAGTGCCCTATGCCAATCCGGATCCCTAACGACCTTCCCGCCCGCCAAACGCTTGCCGACGAAGGCGTGATGGTGATGACCGAGGCAACCGCCTTGCGCCAGGACATCCGGCCGTTGCGCATCGGCCTGCTCAACCTGATGCCCAACAAGATCAAGACCGAGACCCAGTTCGCGCGGTTGATCGGGGCAACGCCGCTGCAGGTCGAGCTGACGCTGATCAAGATCACCAGCCACACGCCGAAGAACACCTCGGCCGAGCATATGATCGCCTTCTACAGCGACTGGGAGGACGTCGCTTCCGAGAAGTTCGACGGCTTCATCGTCACCGGCGCCCCGGTCGAGCTCCTCGATTTCGAGGACGTGACCTATTGGGACGAGCTTTGCCGCATCTACGATTGGACTCAGACCCATGTGCATTCGACCATGAACATCTGCTGGGGCGCCCAGGCGGCACTGCATCATTTCCACGGCGTGCCGAAACATCCCCTGCCGAAGAAGGCCTTCGGCGTCTACCGCCACCGCAACCTCGATCCGACCTCACCCTATCTTCGCGGCTTTTCCGACGACTTCTCGATCCCCGTTTCGCGCTGGACCGAGAACCACCGTGCCGACCTGCCGAAGGGCAAGGGCCTCGAGGTGCTGATGGAATCCGACGAGGCCGGCCTCTGCCTGATCGACGATCCGGCCCGGCGCTCGCTCTACATGTTCAACCACATCGAATACGACACCCATTCGCTGGGCGACGAATACTGGCGCGACACCAATGCCGGAAAGCCGATCGAGCTACCGGCCAACTATTTTCCCAGGAACGACCCCAAAGCGCCGCCGGAAAACCGCTGGCGCAGCCACGCCCATTTGCTGTTCGGCAACTGGATCAACCAGGTCTACCAGACCGCGCCCTATGACCTCGCCAAGATCGGCGGATAGGCCCTACCGCGCCAGGCGCAGGGTGTTGCGCTTGATGCGCTGGGTGATCGCCTTGAACACCGTGTCGATTTCGTTGCCGCTGGTCGAGGCCTCGAAGTAATTGTTGCCGGCGCACTTCTTCAGAAGATCGGTCACTTTGGCATCGGTGACGTCATAGGCGATGGCATACATGGTGATGCCCTTCTTCGCCAGATTGCCGCACAGCGTCACCAGATTGTCGTTGCCGTTGGTCACCGAGCGAATGCCGGTGGTTCCCCACTGTCGCGACGTCTGCACGCCGTCGGTCAGCAGCACCAGGAATTTCTTGTTGGTGTCGTCGGCATAGGCGGCACCCTCGGTAAACGGCGCATCCGGATCGAGCAGGTTCCAGCCGAACTCGACGCCGAGCGGAATATTGGTGTTGCCCACCGGTTGCATGGCGGCGAGCTTGTCCTTCACCGAGGCCATGTCGTCGGTGAGCGGCACCATATCGAGATTGGCCGCGGCATAGGCGTCGCAGTCGCGCGGCGAGGCGTTTTCATTGTTGCTGTCGAGATAACCCCACTTGCCCTCGGCGCTGCCGTCGGGAGTCTTGACACCGACGTTCCACGGATACTGCCGGTCCTGGGTGCAGCCGGTCCAGGTCGCCGTGGCCGAAGGCTGGGAGACATACTCCGCCGCCATCGAGGTGCGCACCATGGCCGAGAACGGCACCAGGCCGACCTTCAGGCTGGCCTTCTTCTTGGCGGCGGCGAGTGAATCGATCATCCGCGAGGCCGCATCGCGCATTCTTGTGTACTTGTTGTTCTTCGTCATCGACTTCGAATAGTCGAGCACCATCACCACTTCGGCGCTGCGGTCGTTGCCGCCGTCGACCTGCGAATAGCCCGAGATCTTCATGGTATCAATTCCGGCCAGCGCCATGAAGCTGGTGGGATAGTCGAAATTCGCCGAGACGGTGACGACATCGCCGTCGATCTTGATGGTAGGCTTGGCATCCTTGAGGGCGGAATCGATGAAATTGTTGGCGAAATAGCTGTAGCCGATCTGCATTCTCTCGGCGTTGTTGGTGACGCTCGAGGTGGCGATCGCCAGGGCTGCCCCGTCGACGGCGACCTGCAGATCGGTCTGGGCGCGGCTGCCGCGCACATAGTCGATGGCCGAGCCCGCCGCCAGGATCAACGGCACCGCCGCGATGGCAAACACCGTCGAGACGTTGCCATCGGCGCGCCGCGCCAGCAGGCGCATGACGCGCAAGCATTTGTTAACCGTTTCAGCCATGACCAGCACTCGCTTTGACTGTCAGTACCCGGATTATCAGAAACCTATCGGGAAATAGCTTACGGATTAAGTAAAATTCGATCCGTGGCGGAATTTTGGCCCGCCCGCACGCCGTGCTATGAGCCCCGGCCCATGCCCGCCACCTTTTCGCCGCGAGTTTGCCAGTGCTGACCCTGCTGCTGCTGCGCCATGCCAAGGCGGCCCCCGGCGAGGCGACAACGGCCGACTTCGACCGCCCACTGACCGGCCGGGGCCGGCGCGCCGCCCAGGCCATCGGCCGCCGCGTCGCGGCCTTGGGGCCGATGCCGGAACGGGTCCTCTGCTCGCCCGCCCGCCGGGCCCGCCAAACCTGGGAGATCGTGGCAGAAGAACTGCCAACCAGGCCCGACACCGTGATCGACGAGGCGCTCTATGATTTTGGCGACGGCCAACGGCTGCTGGTGGTGCTTGCCGCCCGGGCGGACGGGGCCGAGACCGTCATGATCGTCGGCCACAACCCGGCCATCGAAAGCCTGGCCCGCCGTCTCGCCGCAACCGGCGATGCCAATGCCTTGGCGCGGCTTTCCGACAAGTATCCGACCGGCGGCCTTGCCGTACTGCGCTTTGCCACGTCGGACTGGTCGGCCATAGCCAACCGGCGAGGCCAGCTTCTATCCTTCACCAGGCCCCGCGACCTCGCTCCCGAGGAACGAGAGTGACCCAACGTTCGGCTTGTATTTGCCCGTCTCGTTGCCCAGATTGACCGCCGGAAAACAGGGTCAGGCGTGAAACTCTCCGACGTCTACGACAGTGGCCGCCTCGCCTTGGGTGGTTTGCGCGATTTCGCCAGCGGGCTGGTCCATCCGACCCTCAGGCTCGGCGTCACCGGCCTGTCGCGGGCCGGCAAGACGGTGTTCATCACTGCCCTGGTCGACGCTCTTCTCAAGGGCGGCAGACTGCCGGGCTTCGAAGCCATGGCCGACGGCCGCATCGCCAGGGCCTATCTCGAGCCGCAGCCCGATCTCGATCTGCCGCGCTTCCGCTACGAGGATCATCTCGCCCAGCTCACCGCCGAAGACCGGCGCTGGCCCGAGGGCACCCGCCAGATCAGTCAGCTGCGCCTCACTATCGAGTATACGCCGCGCTCCTTTCTCGCCCGCCACTTTTCGTCCGGCCGCCTGCATCTCGACATCGTCGACTATCCCGGCGAATGGCTGCTCGATCTGCCGCTGATGCGCCTCGCCTACGCCGAATGGTCGGCGGCAACCCTTGCCGCCAGCCGCCAGAGCCCGCGCCTCGGCCACGCCACCGACTGGCACAACCATCTTAAAACTCTCGACACCTCGGCCGCGGCCGACGAAACGCAAGCAATCCGTGCCGCCGAACTGTTCACCAGCTACCTCGCCGCCTGCCGGGCCGACGCAGCGACGCTGTCGGCGCTGCCGCCCGGGCGCTTCCTGATGCCCGGCGACTACGCCGGTTCGCCGCTTCTCGCCTTCGCGCCTCTCGATGTCGGCGCCGATGCGCAGTTTGCCAGGGGTTCCATGGGCGCCCTCATGGAGAGCCGCTACCAGGCCTATGTCGCGCGCATCGTCAAGCCCTTCTTCTTCGGCCACTTTGCCAGGCTCGACCGTCAGGTGGTGCTGGTCGAAGCCCTTGCCAGCCTCAATGCCGGAGCGTTCGCGGTAAGGGAGCTGCAGGGGGCCCTCGCCGCTATCCTTGCCTCCTTTCGCCAGGGCGCCAATTCGCTCGCCTCCGAACTCTTCGGCCGGCGCATCGACCGCATCCTGTTCGCCGCCACCAAAGCCGATCTTCTGCACCATGAGTCCCATGACCGGCTCGAGAATATCCTGCGCCTGATCGTCGAGGACGCGGCAAGGCGCGCCGCCTTCGCCGGCGCCACCGTCGAGGTGGCGGCAATCGCCGCCATCCGCGCCACCCGCGAGGCCAAAGTGAAACAGCGGCGCGACCTGCTTGACTGCATTGCCGGCGTGCCGGAAGCCGGCGAAACGATCGGCGCCACTCGCTTTGACGGCGCAACCGAAGCGGCGATCTTTCCCGGCGACCTGCCGGAGGACCCGCACGCCGCCCTCGATGGCCGCCTCGAGGGTCGCCTGAAATTCGTCCGCTTCCGGCCGCCCTTGCACCAGCGCCAGACCTTTCCCCATATTCGCCTCGACCGGGCCATCGAATTCCTGATCGGAGACCGCCTCGCATGAGCGAACGTCATCGCAAGCCCGCGGCCTTCGTGATCGACGAGTCTCCCACCGCCGGCGAGACCGCAAAACGCAAGCCCCGCATCGGCATCGAGTTCGCCACCGATGACGCAGAGGCAGTACCCACCATCCTGCCGCCGGCTCCGCCGCCACTGCGAAGGGGTCCGCGCTGGGGTGGCATACTGCTCAGCGCCATGGTGGGCCTCCTCATCATGTGGGCAGGCCTTACCGTCACCGGACTCATCGAGGATTTCTTCGCCCGCTCGCCCTATCTCGGCTGGCTGGCGCTCGGCCTCGCCGCGCTTGCCGGGCTTGCCGCCCTGGCGATCGTCGCCCGCGAGGCGGTGGGGCTTCTCCGCCTCAATCGCATCGAGCACATCCAGCGCGACGCCGCCCAGGCGCTTGCCTTCGACGATGCCGCCGCTGCTGGGCGGGCGATCGCCGCCCTGACGGCGATTCATCGCGGCCGCGTCGATTCCCTGTGGGGCCTCGAAAACATCCGCCAGCATGAGGCCGACGTGATCGACCCGCGCCAGCGCATGCGCCTGGTCGAGCGCTTTCTCGTTTCCCCACGCGACGAGGACGCCCACCGCATCATTGCCCGAACCGCCAGGCGGGTAACGCTCCTCACCACGGTCACTCCGGCGGCGGCTCTCGATATGCTGTTCGTCGCCATCCAGAATCTGCGGATGCTGCGGGAACTCGCCACCCTCTATGGCGGGAGGCCCTCGGGACTCGCCACCCTCAGGCTGGCCCGCATGGTGCTCGGCCATCTGGCCGTCACTGGTGGACTGGCACTGAGCGACAACCTACTGCAGCACATCGTCGGCAAGGGACTTCTGGGACGGCTTTCGGCCCGCTTCGGCGAGGGCGCGGTCAACGGCATCATGACCGCCCGCATCGGCCTTGCCGCCCACGACGTCTGCCGCCCGGTGCCGCAAGAACCCTCGGCCAGGGAAACCCTGGGCAGCCTGATGCGCGAACTCGTCACGTTCGATGCCGGCGAGGCTGGCGCATGAGGCCGCGGGCGCGCGGCGGCCCGCCGCCGCCGGCCCAAATGTGTCCTTTGCGGCGCGTGATGCGCCGGCCGGTTCTTCAGCGACGGAACCGGCCGTGGCTGCACGTCTAGTCTTGAGTTCGACCCACAGGAGCATTCCATGCAGAAGAAGACGATTGCCATTGCCGCTGGCGTTGCGGCACTCATTGCGGTCGCTGGCGTTGCCGGTCTGGCCCAGGCCCAGATGGGTTTCGGCTGGCGCCCGCATCATCCGATGGGCGAAATGCTGGGCAGCGGCGGCCCGATCGGAGCGCGCCTGATGATGCGGAATTTCATCGAGCGCTATGACGCCGGCAAGACTGGCAAGATCACCCAGGCCGAGATCGACCAGAACCGCACCGCCTGGTTCAATGACGCCGATGTGGCCAAGAAAGGCAGCCTGACCCTCGACCAGTACCAAGCCCTGTGGCTGCGCGAGCATCGCCTCGAAATGGTGCGGGCCTTCCAGTTCCTCGACCGCAACGGCGACGGCCAGCTGACGCTTGACGAATACCGGGCGCCCTTCGCCACCATCGTCGCCGATCTCGACCGCAACAACGACGGCTCCCTCGGCCGTGACGACCGACCGGCCCGGGGTCCCGATGGAAAAGGCCCCTGGGCCCGCTTCCGCCATCCCATGGGCGGCAATGATGGCGGCTCCGGCGGCGAAGATCGGGGCGACGGCCAGTAAGACACAGCCGTCGTTAACACTTTGTAAACCATGATGGCACCGGCGGCGGTGAACAGCATTCGATGCCGGCAGGGTCCAGCCAGGTGGTGGCATGGCAGTTGCAGGACAACCGGCCATGTACATCCGACTTGGCAGCTTCGCCGACGCCACGGCCGCGCGCACCGATGCCGCCCGGTTCAGCCCTGCCCTGCCGGCCGGATCGCACCTGACGCTGGTCACCACCCTGGCCGACCTCGACGGTCTCGAACCCGGCTGGCGCCGTCTCGAGGCGCAGGGCCTGGGGGCCCATGGAGTCTTCCAGACCTTCGAGTGGGCGCGATGCTGGACGCAGACCTATGCCGAAAGCGGCGATGAACCTTGCATCATCGCCGGTTTCCATGGCTCGGAGCTTGCCTTTGTCTGGCCGCTGATGCGGGTGCGCCTGGGTCCGCTCTGCATCCTGCGCTGGCTGTCGGAACCGCTGGCCCAATATGGCGACGTGCTGATCGGCGGCGGCCATTGCCCGCGGGCTTGGGCCGCCGCCGCCGTCGGCCTGGTCCGCCAGCTTCGCCATATCGATTCGATCCGGCTTCGCCATGTCAGGGCCGATGCGGTCATTTCCCCCTTTCTCGCCGACACCTTCCGCGATGCCCGCCATCCCGGGAAGGCGCCGTGGCTCGACCTCACCCGCTTTGTCGACGAGGCGGCCTATGACGCCCGCTATACCGGCCAGCAGCGCAAGCGGCGGAAGAAGATCCGCAAGGCGCTGGAAGCCGATATCGGCCCGGTTGCCTTCGAAACTCTCGAACCCGGACCCGAGGCCCATCGGGCCATTGCCCAGGCGATTTCCGAGAAATGCAAGTGGATCGACCAGCGCGGTCGCCAGAACCACTTGTCCGGCAGCGGCCGGCTCATTGGTTTCCTACAGGAACTCTCCCGATCCGGATCGGGGCCGGTCAAGCTGATCGTCAGCCGCATGAGCGCCGGCGGAAGGCCCCTGTCATGGGAAATCGGCCTGCGCTTTGGCGCCACCCATTTCAGCTTCATCACCTCCCATGTGTCGGCTCTTACCGACTATTCCCCGGCAAGATTGCACATGGATGCCTCCCAGCGGCGGGCCCTCGCCGACGGCATGCAGGCCTTCGACCTCATGGTGCCCCATGATGCCCACAAGGAATCCTGGAGTTCCGGCGCTGTCGGCACCCATGACTACCACCTGCCATTAAGCTTCCGCGGCGCCCTCTATGGCCGCGCCTATCTCGAACTGGCCCGGCCGTTGCTGCGCGACGCCTATTACCGCATGCCGCCAAAGCTCCTGCGCCTCATAAAGCTGCTGACCGGTCATTGACCTCTGCGGCCCTCGCATGGCTTGCCCTGTAGGCCCGCCGCCTGGCTCTGCTATGGTGCCGGCGTTCCCGGTATTCGGCAGCTCTCACGCCATGACCACGACCCTTCTCCGCTCCAGCGATCCCCTGCTTCAGCCATTCCAACTCAAGCATCTGACGCTTCGCAACCGGCTCATGTCGACCGCTCACGAGCCCAACTATGCCGAGGACGGGATGCCGACCGAGCGCTATCGTCTCTACCACGTGGAGAAGGCCAAGGGCGGCATCGCGCTGACCATGACGGCGGGCTCGGCCGTGGTCTCGCGCGATTCGCCGCCCGTCTTCGGCAATCTCCTCGCTTACAAGGACGAGATCGTGCCGTGGCTCCGCAAGCTCGCCGACCAGTGCCACGACCATGGCGCGGCGGTGATGATCCAGCTTACCCATCTCGGCCGCCGCACCGTGTGGAACAAGGCCGACTGGCTCCCGGTTGTGGCGCCCTCGCCGGTGCGCGAACCCGCCCACCGCGCCTTTCCCAAGGAAATGGAGGACTGGGATATCGAGCGCATCGTCGCCGACTATGCCGATGCCGCCGAACGCATGCAGGAAGCCCGTCTCGATGGCTTTGAAATCCAGTGCTACGGCCACCTGATGGACGGCTTCTGGTCGCCAGCCACGGGAAGGCGCGCGGATGAATATGGCGGCACCCTGGACAACCGTCTGCGTTTCGGTCTCCGCGTCCTTGCAGCGATCCGCCAGCGGGTGGGGCCCGACTACATTGTCGGCCTGCGGATCGCCGCCGACGAGGACTGGGAGCAGGGCCTCAGCCGCGAGGAAGGCATTGACATCTGCAAGCGCTTCCGCGACTCCGGCCTCATCGACTTCCTCAATGTGATCAAGGGCCATATCGACCACGATGCGCCGTTGGCCGAAATCATCCCGGTCGCCGGCATGAGGTCGGCGCCGGCCCTCGACTTCGCCGGAGAAGTCCGTCGACTGACGAAATTCCCGGTGTTCCACGCCGCCCGCATCAACGATGTGGCAACCGCCCGCCACGCCATCGCCGCAGGCAAGCTCGACATGGTCGGCATGACCCGCGCCTTCATGGCCGATCCCCATATCGGGGTGAAACTCATGCAGGGCCGCGAGCCCGACATTCGGCCCTGCGTCGGCGCCACCTATTGCCTCGACCGCATCTATGAGGGCAACGACGCCCTGTGCATCCACAATCCTTCGACCAGCCGCGAGGCCACGCTTCCACACGAGATCGCCAGGAGCACCGGGGCCAAGCGCCATGTGGCGGTGGTGGGCGCCGGACCGGCAGGCCTCGAGGCAGCCCGGGTTGCCGCCGCGCGCGGCCACAAGGTCACCCTGTTCGAAGCGTCGTCCGAGGCGGGCGGGCAAATTCGCCTGCTGACCAAGCTCCAGCGCCGCAAGGAGCTGATCGGCATCGTCGACTGGCGGCTTGCCCAATGCGCGCGCCTCGGCGTCGACACGCGCTTTAACACCCTTGTCGAGGCCGCCGATATCCGCGAACTCGACCCCGACATCGTCATCATCGCCACCGGCGGCCTGCCACAGAACCTCGCTTTTGCCGACGGCGCCGGCCTTGCCGTGTCGAGCTGGGACATTCTGGCCGGCGACGCGAAGCCGGCCGAGGACGTACTGCTGTTCGACGACAACGGCGCCCATCCCGGCATGTCGGCGGCGGAATTGCTGGCCGATGCGGGCTCCCGCCTTGAGATCGTCAGCCCGGAGCGCTTCTTCGCCGCCGAAATGGGCGGCCTTAATCTGGTGCCCTACATGAAGAACCTGACCCGCCACGAAGTGCGGATCACTACCATGACGCGGGTCAGATCGCTCGCCCGCGACGGCAACAAGATCAGGGCAAGGCTGTGGAGTCCCTACAGCGAGGCCGATTGCGGCGAGCGTCTGGTCGACCAGGTGGTGGTGGAGAACGGTACAGCTCCCCTCGCCGATCTCTATTTCGCCTTGAAGGAGGAAAGCCTCAACCGCGGCGCGATCGATCACGCCGCCTTGATCGCCGGCGGACCCCAGGCGATCCGCGCCAACCGCCAGGGGAAATTCCAGCTGTTCCGCATCGGCGATGCGGTGGCCTCACGCAACATCCACGCCGCGATCTACGAGGCAATGCGGCTGGTGCGGGTTTTTTGACGCGTCAGCCGCGTCCGATCAACTCGCGAATGCGGGCTATCACCGTCTCATATCCCACCAGCGGCGGCGCCTGGCACGTGCCTTCCTCTCCAAGCAGCGTCGCATAGCCATGGCGCAACAGCCCGTCGATTACCGCCGGCATGTTGCGCGGCGATTGGACCAGGCCATGGCGTGCCAGGATTGCGGCAAGCCCGCGTTTCGCCGGCCAACTCACCGCCAGCGGCAACACCGGCAAGCGGAAGATATCCACCTTCTTTCCGGTGGCAATCGCTTCGCTTAGCATCGACAAACTGTCCGAGGTGACGACAAAACGGTCAGCAAGCCTGAGTGCCGCCTGATAGGGATTGGCGTCGCCCCACGGATAGAGACGCACCGACCCGCCAAGTTTCCGCCCAATCAGGTTCATGATCTCCCTGTCGGTACGTGGGCTGGCGATCACAATCAGCGAGCCAGCGAGCCGGCCAAGCTCCGCCACCATCGCCTCGGCCACCCTTAGGCCGAAGTGTTGGGGAAATTTCGCTGCTCCCACCGCCACGGCAATCCATGGCCGCGGCAAATCCTTCCACGCTTCGCGCCAGCGAGCGAGCACTGCTTGGGAGACGGTCTTGGGGATGGCAAAGGGCAGCGCCAGCTCGATCACATTTGGCGCCGGCGGCAACCCGTATTGCGGCGTGGTCACGACGAGGTCGAAGGCCTCGAGCGGAGCTCGCGGCCGCCCCACATGGACGAGCTTCGTCATCCCTTGCGATTGCCGGCGGATGTAGCGGGCAATCGGTGCCGTCCGCTTGCCCGTGGCGATGACCAGCCGCGGCCAGGGCGGCGACAGTGCTGCCCGCCCGGCGAAATCGAGGCCGGCAACACTCTCGCCCAGGGCCCAGTTGGGCAGCCTGTGCAGGAGGTTGAAGGAGAGCGGCTTGACTTCGGCGCTGAGACCCAGACGCTCGGAGATCAAGCTCGCCTGAGCGTTGTCGCCGATCCGCGCTCCATGCAGCACCCAGACAGCGGCCGATTTCGTCACGCGATTGTCCATTAGACCGCTATCCGCATCTCGCTCAGCACCTGGTCGAGCGGCGGCACACGGTCGATCAGGTCGAGCGCATCGTGGCGCACGTGATTGGCCCGCATTTCGGCGGTGATTTGCTGGCGCGTGATCTTCCCCTGATCGACGCACTCCTTGAGGAGGGCAAAGAAGAAGGCCTCCTGGCGCCGATCGGGATGCGGCTTGTACTTGCCCCACAGCCTGATGCCGTTCTCCGGCAGGAAGCGGCCGATCAGCGGCACGCGGTTAGTGAAGTCGATGGGCAAACCGGTCTTCCACGGCTGGGTGCGGCGCTTGGTGTTGTGGATGAACTTGGTGGCAGGCGTCAGCCGGTCGAAATCGTTCCACTCGGACTCCAGGAAGCCGATCGTCTCGCGCGGCTCGCTGGCCAGCGCGATCCAGTTGTCGTAGTCGAGCTTGCCGGCGAACAGGTCCGCGAATTGATTCTTGACATTCCAGTGCTTGAGCTTGGCGCAGTCGAGCAGCATGACGCTCGAGGCGATGTAGTCGCCGCGGCCATTGTGCCCGGCGCGACCTTTGGCCATGATCGCCTTGCCCTGCATGTCGCGGTTGAACAGCTCGGTGACGTCGCCGATGGCGAAGACATCCGGATCGATCACCACGGCGCGGCCCTGATAGCCCATCAGTTCCGGCGGCATGAAGCGAGTGGGGGTGAACGACTGCAGATCGTCGTTCTTCCAGCTGCGCCGGCCGCCGGCACGCAGGAACTGGCGGCCCTCGAACTCTTTGAAGAAGGCAAAGTCTTCCTGCTTTATTACTCTTACGTCAAAGTCATCTGGGTAACGGGAATTGCGTTTCAACGAGTGGGCAGCGACGATCGCCCCGGCAATCTGCTTGCCGTTGGTGTGGACGAAGACGGTGTTCTTCTGCATGTCGTGCTCCGAAACGCGTTCTTTTGGCCGATTATCATAAGGGAAGACCCGAGTTTGCACCACTGCGCCAGCCGGCAAACCCTTCAGTTTGCGAAGCCGGCGGGCAGGTGTTAGGACGGCACCGGATTTTCCAGTACAAGATGGCCGATACGCTTCCAGATATTCTCACCCTGCCGGTCGAAACCCTCAACCGTGAGTTCGACGCCAAGCTGCATCTGGCGCTTCGCGCCGTTTCCCGCGGCTGGAAAGTGGTGCTCGGCGGGAGGACCGCGCTGCACGCCCGCCTGCCGTCGTGGCCACGCTCGATCTATCTCTCCAAGGGCATCCGTATCGGCAACCGCCGCATGCTGGGGCTGATCGAGGCCCTGGGCCATGTCATCATCGCCCTCGACGAGGAGGCCTTGATCCGCCAGTCGGACGAAGCTCTGCTGATGATGCTCGACGAGGCGACCTTCAACCGCCCCAAGCTGCTCTACGCCTGGGGCCGCAGCAATGCCGATGTGTGGAAGCGCTTCAAGGGCTACCACGGCAGTCCCATCCTCGAGGTCGGCAACCCGCGCGTCGATATGCTGCGGCCGGAACTTGCCCCCTATTTCGCCGCCGAGACGCAGGCGCTCCGCGACCGCTTCGGCCGTTTCGTGCTGTTTTCCTCGAATTTCAGCCTGGTCAACCACTATATCCGCGACTATGTGCGCTTCCGCACGGCCAAGGGGGCCGACCCGCGGCGCGGTGCCGAACTGAAGAGCGGCCTCGTCGCCCACAAGGCGGCGATCTTCGAGGCCTTCCAGCGGCTCATTCCCGATCTCGCCCGGGCCATTGCGCCGGTCACCCTGGTGATCCGCCCCCATCCATCGGAAGATCCCCAGACCTGGGTGAAGGCGGCCAAGGGTCTCGCCAATGTGCAGGTGGCCCACGACGGCCCGATCACCCCCTGGCTGATGGCGGCGGATGTGCTGATCCACAATGGCTGCACCAGTGCCGTCGAGGCGGCGATCATCGGCACCCGGGCCTATGCCTTCAAGCCGGTCGCCTCGTCCGCCTATGACGTGGAACTGCCCGATGGTGTCAGCATCGCCTGTCCCAGTGCCGCCGACCTCATCGCCGCCGTCACCCGGTGCCTGGCGGAAGGCGAAAGGCCCAAGGCGATCCTCAATCATCGACAGATGGCCCTGCTCCGCCACCACATCGCTTCCGTCGACGGCCCGCTATGTTCCGAACGCATTCTTGATTCGCTGGAAACCCACGCCGTTCTGCGTGGGTCGCTGCCGTACCCCGGCCCGGCGACCCGGCTGGCAGCGCTGGCCAGGCTTCACTGGCGCACACTCTCCCGCGCCGTGTCGACCAGAATTCCGGGCTCGCGCAGCAGCCGCGACTATACCGCCCACAAGTTTCCCGGCATCAGCCGCGCCATGATCGAGAGCCGCATCGCCCGCTTCCGGCCGCACATTCCCGGCCTGCCGAAGATGATCGCGGTCAACCAGCTTGCCACCGACATCTTCATGATCGAGAAAACCTGAGTCCCGTGGAGCAACCGATGTCCGACCAAATCCTGGCCTACTGGCAGGCCCAAGGCCTCGACCGCCTGGTGGCGCTCTACCACGATCCGGACGCGGCCGACCCCTTTCACGCCACCGCTGGCAAGGCCAGGACGGCGTTCGCGCCACAGATCGCCGACCTCGTCCGCCTGCACCGCCTGGTGCGCCAGCGCCTGGCAGCGACGGTGCTCGAATTCGGCGTGGGCTTTTCGACGGTGGTGCTGGCCGATGCGCTAGCCAAGAACCAGGCCGATTTCGCCGCCCTCCCCGAGAAGCCCAAGCTGCGCAATTCACGGCTCTTCCAGCTGGTCAGCGTCGACGCCAGCCGCCACTGGATCGCCGAAACTAGAAAACGCCTGCCGAAGAAACTCAGCCCCTACGTCACCTTCCACTACAGCGCGGTCGAGATCGGCACCCACAACGGCCAGCTCTGCCACTTCTACAAGAGCCTGCCGAACGTCATCGCCGATTTCATCTATCTCGATGCGCCTTCGCCCAAGGACGTGAAGGGCAAGATCAACGGCCTGGATTTTTCCATCGACGAGCGCACCGTCATGTCGGGCGACCTTCTGCTGATGGAATCGACCATGTTGCCCGGCACTTTCATCATCGTCGACGGGCGGGTGAACAATGCCCGCTTCCTGCAGCGCAACTTCACCCGGCCCTTCCGCCACGATTACAGCCGCGACGGCGACATCACCACCTTCGAGCTCGACGAGCCGCCGCTCGGCCGCCACAGCCATGACCTCGCAGCCCTGGTCCGGGCGCAGAAAGGCAAATGATGACGGCCCGCCGCCAATCGACTAGAACCCGCGCGGACCGTTCAGGCTTCGACATGCACACAATCAGGATCATCGGCGCCGGCTCGATCGGCAATCATCTCGCCCATGCGGCCCGGAGTCACGGCTGGGCGGTGACCCTGACCGACATCGACCCCGCCGCCCTGGAGCGGGCCCGCACCGACATCTATCCTTCGCGCTATGGCGCCTGGGACGAGGCGATCGTGCTGAAGGACTCAGCAGCCGCCATGGCCGATCCGGCCGACGTCGTGTTCATCGGCACACCACCCGACAGCCACATCGCCATCGCCAATGCGGTGCTCGACCGGTTGACGCCGAAGGCGCTGGTGATCGAGAAGCCCTTGGCCGGCCCCGATCTCGCCGGCTGTGCCGCGCTTCATGCCCGCGTGACCAAGGCCCACATCTTCGCCGGCGTCGGCTACAACCACAGCCTCGGCCAGAACACCGTTGCCGCGGAAAAAACCCTGAAGACCGGCGCCCTGGGACCCATCGCCACCATCTCGGCCCGGACCCGCGAGCATTGGGGCGGCATCTTCAAGGCCCATCCCTGGCTGTCGGGACCGGCCGATTCCTATCTCGGATTTGCGAGCCGCGGCGGCGGTGCTGCCGGCGAGCACTCGCACGGCATCAACATCTGGCAGCACTTCGCCCATGTGATCGGCGCCGGCCGGGTTGCCGAAGTCTCGGCCATGCTCGACATGGTGACCGATGGCGGCGTTGCCTACGACCGGCTGTGCTACCTGACGCTGGCAACCGAGGAGGGCCTGGTCGGCGACGTGATCCAGGACGTGGTGACCGCTCCCACCGAAAAGTCCTGCCGCATCCAGGGCCGCGACGGCTTCGTCGACTGGCGCGTCAACCACCGACCGGGCCACGACGCGGTCATTTCCGGCACCGCCGATACCGCCGAGGAAACCCTGATCGCCAAGACCCGGGCCGATGACTTCAAGGCCGAGATCGCCCACCTTGAGGATGTGCTCGCCGGCAAAGTTGCCAATTCGCCCATCGCGCTTGCGCGCGGCCTCGACACAATGATGGTGATCGCCGCCGCCTTCAAATCCCACGAGCTAAAGCGCCGCGTCCGCATCGACTGGCATGAAGGTTACACGCCCGAAGCGCTGATCTAAGGAAGGCACAATGTCCCGCAGCTTCGATTTCGAAAACCTCTTCGTCTACGACCTCGCCAACAACCACCAGGGCGACCTCGATCATGCCCGCCGCATTGTCGGCGAAGTGGGTCGCGTCAACCGCGAGGCCAAGGTCAAAGGCGCGCTCAAATTCCAGTTCCGCCAGCTCGACAGCTTCATCCATCCCGACTTCAAGGGGCGCAGCGACCACAAATACGTCAAGCGCTTCTCCGAGACCCGCCTCGAGACGAAGGCCTTCGCCGAGCTGGCAAACCACGTCCGCGCCCAGGGCCTGCTCACCATGTGCACGCCCTTCGACGAGGAATCGGTCGACGTGATCTGCGACATGGGCCTCGACATCATCAAGATCGCCTCGTGCTCGGCCGACGACCGGCCGCTGCTCGAGAAGGTGGCCCGCGTCAACAAGCCGGTGGTGGTCTCGACCGCGGGGCTCCGTACCGACGAGATCGACTGGCTGGTCAATTTTCTCGAGACCGAGCGCGTCGATTTCGCGCTGATGCATTGCGTGGCACTCTATCCCACCCCCGACGACAAGCTGCAGCTCAACCAGATCGCCGGCCTGTGCGAACGCTATCGCAACGTACCCATCGGCTGGTCGACCCACGAAGACCAGAACAATACCTCCGCCGTGCAAATCGCCTACGCACTTGGAGCCCGTCTGTTCGAGCGCCACGTCGGCCTTGCCACCGAGAAGTACAAGCTCAACGCCTATTCCTCGACGCCCGAACAGCTGGAGAGGTGGATCGCTGCTTTCCATGGCGCCCGCGCCATGATCGGCAACGAGGAGCGCAGCCCCACTTCGCCGGCCGAACGCCAGACGCTGGTCGAGCTGAAGCGCGGCACCTATGCCAGGCGCGCCCTCGCCAAGGGCGAGACCGTGCAGCGGGCCGATGTTTTCTTCGCCATGCCGGTACAGGAGGGTCAGCTCATCTCCGGCCAGTGGCGCCCCGGTCTCGTCGCCGACCGCGACTATGCCGCAAACGCCCCTCTCGATTCCGGCCTCGGCGGCCAGGGGCTAACCAACGAGCAATTGGTCTACCAGATCATGCTGCAGGTGCGCGGCATGCTCAGCAAGGCCAACATCCACATCAACGAGGACTCCGCAATCGAGATCTCGCACCACTATGGCCTCAGGCGCTTCCGCGAATTCGGTGCGGTGATCGTCACCTGCATCAACCGTGCCTATGCCAAGAAGCTGGTGATCCAGCTGCCGCGCCAGAAGCACCCCTATCATTTCCACAATCAGAAGGAGGAGACCTTCCAGCTCCTCGACGGCGATCTCGAGATCGTCAAGGACGGCGCCAAGACCAAGCTCCGGCCCGGCGACACCTTCCTGGTCGAGCCCAGCCAATGGCACAAGTTCGCCACCCTCGAAGGCTGCATCTTCGAGGAGGTCTCGACCACCCACTTCAACAACGACAGCTTCTACGAGGATCCGGCGATCGCCCGCATGACCCGCGACGACCGCAAGACCAAGGTGGACAACTGGCTTGCCTATTTCCGCACCCGACATGCCCTTTGACGCTGCGGTCTTCGATTTCGACGGAACTCTCGTCGATTCGGCCATGGCCAAGCGCACCGCCTTCTTCGAGCTGTTCCCGGCGAGCCGTGCACACCGCGCCATTGTCGAAGAAGTGCTTGCCGCCGATCCCGACGGCACACGCCATCGCGTCGTCGCGCGCATGGTGGCGCTGATGCAAGACAAGGGGCTTGCCTGCGACGACGCCACGGTGCTCGTCCCCCGCTACGGTGACATTTCCGCCGCCGCGGTCGCCGGCGCCGCCGAACTTCCCGGCGCCAGCGCCATCCTCGCCGAACTGGCACCCCTCCTGCGCCTCCATCTCTGTTCCAACACGCCGGCGGAAACCGTGCGGGCCCATGTGGCGGCGCGCGGCTGGTCGGGCCACTTCCGCTCGGTCGACGGCTATCCGACCGCCAAGTCCGCCAAGATCGCCGCCGTGCTGGCGAGCGATGCCGCGGCGGGCTCGCGCCTCGCCGTCATCGGCGACGGGCCATCGGACGAAGAAGCAGCCCGGGCCAACGGCTGCACCTTCTTCGCCATCCGCCGGCCCACCGATCTCATGACCGCCGCCCGAGCCTTGGGAGCCCGCCATGTTTGAAGGCCGCCGGGTGCTCGTCGTCGTTCCCGCCAGGGGCGGCTCGAAGGGTGTCAAACTCAAGAACCTGCGCGAGGTGGGCGGCGTGCCGCTGGTCGCCCTCGCCGGCCGTATTGCCGCGGCACTTCCCTGGGCCGATCGCCGCATCGTCTCGACCGACCACGGCGAGATCGCCCGCGTCGCCAAGGCATCTGGCCTCGCTGTGCCGTTCCTTCGCCCCGAGGAGATTTCCGGCGCGATCATCGGCGACTGGCAAGTGCTGATCCATGCCCTGACCGAGATGGAGCGCATCGACGCGGTCTCCTACGACATCGTAGTGATGCTGCAGCCCACGTCGCCGAGCCGCAGGCCCGAGCATGTGACCCGCACCGTCGCCCATCTCGTCCAGGGCAACTACGACTCGGTCTGGACGGTAAGCGAGTCCGATCCCAAGGGACATCCGCTAAAGCAGCTCGTCCTGTCGGATAAGGGCGACGTTTCCTATTACGATCCCAATGGCGCCAGGATCGTCGCCCGCCAGCAATTGACACCCCTCTACACCCGCAACGGCATCGCCTATGCCATGACCAGGGAGTGCCTCGTCGAGCAGAAGACCACCGCCGGGGCTCGCTGGGGGGCGGTGCTGATCAAGGGCGAGCTCGCCAACATCGACACCGAGCTCGACCTCCTGTGGGCCAATTTCCTCCTCGCCCACCAGGATCTCGCAGGCATCGAATGACTGGCCCCCTGCCCTCCTGGACCGAGGCGGCCGTGCTGGTCTACGGCCCCCGCAAGGCGGGAACCACCCTGTTTCAGAACCTGCTCGACGGCAGCGAAGAGATGCTGGTCTATCCCGCCGAGCTCAAACTCAAATATTTCGCCAAGCCCCACAATCCCGGAGAAGGCCTTGGCGAAGCCTGGCGTGGCCTGTCGCGCATCGGGCAAATTAAGTCGCCGCATTTCTCCGTCGAAACCTATGAGCGCCTGTGGCGCGAAGGCGATCCCGGGAACGATCTCGCGAGTCTGGTTCGCCGCGATGCCCGGGCGGTTCTCGAAAGTTGCAGCCGCAAACCCTCGAAGCTTCGCCTGTGGTGCGCCAAGGAAGTGGGCAGCGACACCGACGCCATCCTCGCCCTGTGGCGCAAGCTCTTTCCGCACGGCAGAATTCTTTTCATCCTACGCGATCCGCGCCTCGTCAGCCGCGCCATCCTCAACGACCGGCGGCGCAAGAAGCGCCCTCTGTCGCTCTACCAGATCGCCCGCGAGGCCTGGGATTCTCTCCGCGTCGTCAGAGCCCAGGCGCGGCATCTAGCCGACTCCGGCCTCTTCGCCATCGCCTATGAAGACCTCGTCGCCGATCCCGCAGGCACCATGCAGCGCGTCGCCGGCTTTCTCGGCGTCGAGCCCTGGCCCACCATGGCCACCCCCACCCTGTTCGGCGAAGCCATCGTGGTGCGCACCGCCTCGCGCGCCGAAACCGCGGTCTTTGCCGACAATGCCGACTGGCGCGACGGCCTCACCACCCGGGAGAAATGCGTCGTATCGGCAGCCTTCACTGCAGCAAGGCTCCTGGGGCTTGCCCCCGACTACGACACCATCCGGCGGAAGCTCAAAGCTCCAGCGCCATCCGCTGGACGGAATCGAGATTGAGCTCGCGGGCGAGCCTTGCCGCCGGCCAGACGACCGGCGGTTGCTCGGGCACCGCATGGGACACATACTGGATCAGGATCACGACGCGGTCGGTCTTGTTGCGGTTCGAACCGTAATGCAGGCAGCGCGAGGTATCGCACAGCAGCGCCGAGCCGGCCGGGCCGGTTACCTGAATTTCCTTGTCGCCGCCAACCGCCTTGCGCACCTGGTCGATGGTCAGCCGCCCGCGGTCGTAGTCGTAGGTCTTGACCAGCTCCTCGGTCACCGGAATGGGCGTGAAGGTGAAGGGCCCGTTGTCGGCCGTCACCTCGTCCACATAAACGAAGAGCTTCACCTGCTTCTCGTCGGCGAAATCCAGATGGTAGAGCTGGCTGCCCACCTCGCTGTCGTTGGGCATGCTGACCAGGATCGAGGCATTGCCGACAATCGGCACTTCGCCCAGATATTCGGTGACAGCGTCGAGCACCGGCCGTGCCACGGCGAGTTTCATGATCGCCGGATAGTTGGCCGTCGCCTCGCTGTCGGCGGCATATTGCATGAAGGTCTTGCGCGAGGTGCCGTGGTGGCCGAGTTCGAGGGCGGCTCTTTCGACGGCGAATCTGTAGGCTTTGTGAGCTTCGGCGATGGCCGGGCCGACCTCGGGCAGGGCATCGGGGTTGAGACGCTGGAAACCCTGGACCTTGTCGATCGCTATGGCTTGCGCCTTGCCCCTGCGTTCGGCGATGATCTTCTGCGCCATGTCGCGGCGGCGCTTCAGCTCGAAGGGGGCGGCGATCACATTGAGCGACCGCGCGAGCCTGATGGCCGACACCCGCTTCACCCCGAATTTCTTGGCGAGGAACAGGTTGAAGCTGCGGCTCAGCCGGTAGCGCATCGGCGTGCGGGGCGTGGCCGTCTCGGTCATATCCTGCATCTGGCGCCTTTGGAGCGTTGCTGATAGTTCAGTTTCGAAACTACCGAAACCACTTCGCCCGTTCAGGTGAACCCAAGGTGGCGGGCGGTGACAAGCGGCGGAGCTGCATAGTGAACCTAACCGAGAGCGAAGTCCTGGTCCATGTTGGTTTTCCCAAGACCGCCACCACATGGTTGCAGGATCATTTGTTCTCACGACCGGATCGGGGTTTCTTTGCCCCCGGCCCCGATGACGGCAGCGGCAAGCCGCCGGTGAAATCCCTCGGACAGTTGTTCTACCGCGATGCCGCCGGCCAGTTCCTGCGCGACGAGGATTTCGATGCAATGGCGATTCGGGCAGCGATCGAACCCATCGCCGTTCCCGCAGGCCTCGTGCCGGTGATCAGCAACGAACGCCTCGTCGGTCACGCCCTGTCGGCCGGTATCGACCGCGCCGCCATCGCCCGTAGGCTGCACGCGGTATTTCCCGAGGCGCGGGTTCTCCTCGTCATCCGCGAGCAGCGCGCCATGCTGCTGTCGAGCTACATCCAGTATCTGGGCTATGGCGGCTGGTACGGCATCGACCGCTTTCTCGCGGCACCTTCCGACCTCCGGGCCCCCACCATCGATCTTCGCCACTGGCAATACGATCGCGCCATCGCCCTCTATCAGGAGGTCTTCGGCGCCGACCGGGTGCTGGTGCTACCCTTCGAAATGTTCGTGCGCGACAATGCCGCCTATGTGGCGGCGATCTGCCGCTTCATGAACGCCACCACCCCCGCCGATCTTCCGGCCGGCCGTGTCGAGAACGTCAGCCGCCCCTATGTCTCGTCCTACTGTCTGCGCTGGCTTACCTGCATCAACCGCTCGAGTTCGGCCAACGCCTTCTTCCCGCAATTCCTCAGCGCCGGCGCCGGCAAGCTCCTCGACCGGGGCGTCAAGCACGCCGTCGACCTGCTAATGCCGCAGGCCTTCGAGCGCCGGCTGAAGCGGACTTTGACCGAGAAGATCGCCCGGCGGGTCGAAGGCCTCTATGCCGAAAGCAACCGCCGGGCCGCCTTGCTCAGCCGGCTCGATCTCGCGTCCTATGGCTACGACTGCAGCGCCGCCGCCACGATCTCGTCATAGCGGTAGCGCCGCAACAACTCGTCGCAATAGGCGATATCCTCGCCGTCCATGTCCTCGACATGGCCGCCGATACGGCCGCGCCGCGCCTTGCGGCTGTCGGGATCGTCGACCTGGCCAGCGCTGAAGCGGTTGCCGTGCTGGGCGAAGAGTTCGCCCGACTGCTCGCGCGCCTTCATCCGGTCGAACCGATTGCGCGCCGCCGCGGCGGCAATCGCTGCATCGCCAACGCCAGGCACGTTGAGGAAATCGACGATCCGGCGCAGTGCCATGGGCGTGTCGGCGCACATCCCCTCGTAGCTCTCCACATGGAAGCCGCGATGAAAGCGCTGGCGGGCGTCAAGCCAGGCGAGATTGAAGGCGAGAATGCGCTCGAAGCCGTAGTTCGGGTGGCGCAGGAAGGTCTTGAAATCGCCCTGCCACTTCTTGCCCCGCTTGGTGACCTGGTGGTAGTTCGAACACGTCGTGTCCTTCGGGTTGCGGATGAGCATCAGCACCCGGCGATGCCGGTAGTTCTCCACGCCCTCGGCGATGGCGGTGGCGGGCAGCGCGAGAATGTAGCGCGACTGCGCATGGGTAAAGCGCGGTCTGACGCCCAACTCGTCGAGCATCACCCGGAGCCAGGTGCGACCGGAATTGGGATAAGAGACGATGCGCGTCCGCTGCCACAGGAAGACGATCCGTGCGGCCAGGTTTTGGCGGGTGCCGGCAAAATTCATCGGGGCGGCTCCAGGTGCCACATAGGGAGCTGGCCCCTGCATCCGCCGCCGGGCCAGGCTCTCACGGTTGCTAGTTCAAACCGACAAAGTTTACAATAAGGCGATGTCATTCGAGGATCGGCCAGCAGACCCGGGCGCCGCCATTCCGGTGATCTACGTCGCCAGCCACGGCCGCTCCGGCTCGACCCTGCTGGGCTCGGTCCTTGGTCTGGCCCGCGGCCACGTCTATGTCGGCGAGATCCGCGATGTCTGGCGCGACGGGCTCGGCCAGAACGAAGTCTGCGGCTGCGGTGAGAAATTCCGTGACTGCCCGTTCTGGGCCGAAGTCTTCGCCCGCGCCTTCGGCGGCTTCGACACCGAAGAGGTCCGCGCCGCCGCCGCTCACATCAATCGTGTCGCCGCCGCCGCCGAGGCGCCGCGCCTGCTCTGCCTGGCCTGGTCCTTCCCCAAGAGGCAAGGTGCGCCACTCGAATTTGCCGGCCCCCTGGCCAAGCTCTACCGTGCCATCGGCGACGTATCGGGGGCCACAGCCATTGTCGATACCTCCAAGACCATGCGCTATGGCGCCCTGGTGGCTGGAACGCCGGGCCTGACGATCCGCCTCGTCAATTTGATTCGCGATCCGCGCGGCATCGTCGCCTCGCGCGCCAGGCGAGCCCGCTATCGCGATGGCAGCCTCAAACCCGCCGCAGCAGGTTATGGCGGCGGCCACCGGATCGTCCGCATCTTGTTCAAATGGGTGGCGCGCAATGCCCTTGCCGCCCACGCCATGAAGCGCCACGGGGGCCTGCGCCTTCTCTATGAGGATTTCGTCGCCGACCAGACCTGGTTCCTGGTCGAGGTCGTGGGCGAGACCGAGGCGCAACGCATCGCAGCCTTGCTGAAAACCGGAACCGGCACCGGCCTTGTCCAGCACCAGATCGCCGGGAACTGGGTGAAGGACCTGCGCATCGAGCCGTCCGAGACCTGGCGGACCGGCCTGCCGGCCTGGCCGCGGCTTTTCGTGGGCTGGCTTTCCGCCCCCTTCCGGCGCCATTACCGGTCACGCCGTTACGGCCGCCCCGTCGACCGGCCTTGAGTTCGCGCTTAAGCCTCTCTAATCACTTCCGCAATGAAACGCGTCATTTCCGTTTTCTTCAGCGCCCGCGAAGCCCACCCGATTGCGGTGCTGCTGTGCCTGCTGGTCGCCTCGGTCACCGAAGCGATCGGAGTGGGCTCGTTGCTCCCCGCCGTCACCATGCTGGCCGGCGGCGATACCTCGCGCTCTTCCGGGCTCAACCGCATGGTGCGCGAGACGGTCAATTCCCTCGGCATCACTCCGGATTTTGCCAATCTGATTGTCTTTGCCACATTGCTGCTGGTCGCCAAGGCGCTACTGTTGATGGCCGCCCTCTCCTATGTCAGCACCTCGGCTACCAATGTCTCGAACAGTCTGCGCCGCCGCCTGGTTGCGGCCCTGTTCGATGCGCGCTGGAGTTTTTTCGCCGACCAGAGCACCGGCCGCTTTGCCAATGCCATCAGCAACGACGCCGGACGCGCCGCTGATGCTTACCTGACCGGCGCCCAGGTTCTGGTCCTGCTGATCAAGTCGGTCGCCTATGCGATCATAGCCCTGGTGCTCGACTGGCGCCTGGCATCGATCGGCCTCGTCGCCAGCATGACGATCGCCCTGCTGATGGGGCGGCTGGTCCGCATCACCAGGCGCGCCGGCTACAAGCAGACCGACCGTACCTCGGCCCTCATCATCGCCATGGTCGACATGCTGACCAACATCAAGCCGCTGAAATCGATGCAGCGTTACGATGCCATGCTGACCGACATCGCCATGAAGCTCAAGCGCCTGAAGCGGTCGCTGGCCCGGCGCGAGGTCACCAAGGTGATCATGCAGCAGGGCAATGACGCCATGATAGTGGTGCTGGTCGGCATCGTTGCCTGGTTCGCCTATGCGGTGTGGAGCATCCCGCTGCCCGAACTCCTGGTCAGCGGCCTGGTTTTCTTCCAGATCGTCGCCACCATGTCGGCCCTGCAGAAATCCCTGCAACAATTCGCCGGCCACGAGTCGGCCTATGTCCGCACTCAGGAACTGGTGGCGCATGCCGAAGGCCAACGCGAAGACAATCCCGGCCGCGGCGTTCCAGCGGTGGGCGATGGCTGCCGCTTCGACCGCGTGAGTTTCTCCCACGACCGTACGCCGGTCATCAAAGCTGCGAGCTTCGAGATCCCGGCCAACGCCATCACCTTGTTCAGCGGTCCCTCGGGTGCTGGCAAGACCACCATCATCGACCTCCTCATCGGCCTCAACCGGCCCGATGCCGGCACCATCACGGTGGGCGGCGTGCCGCTTGCCGAACTCGACATGCGGGCCTGGCGCCGGATGATCGGCTATGTGCCGCAGGAACTGAGCCTGTTCCACTCCTCGATCCGCGACAACATAACCCTGGCCGACAGCGCCATCGCCGATGCGGCAGTGCTGGAAGCCCTCGATCTTGCTGGTGCCGCGGGCTTCCTCGCCACCCTTCCCGACGGCCTCGACACCAATGTGGGCGAAATGGGCACCAAGTTCTCCGGCGGCCAGCGCCAGCGTATTTCGCTGGCCCGCGCTCTGGTGACCAGACCCCAGGTCCTGATCCTCGACGAGGTAACGAGTGCGCTCGATCCCGCCACCGAAGCCGAGATCGTCGCCAACATCGCCGCCCTGCGCGGCCGCTTCACCATCATCGCCATCACCCATCGCCCGGCCTGGACCGAGATCGCCGACCGGCTCTACCGGGTCTCCGGCGGCCGAGTGAGTCAGGAAAAGCCGGAAAGGCCGGCAAAGCCCAAGTCCGGGGCGTCGCCTCAGCCCCTGCCGTAGGCCTGCATCAGCGCCAGGAGTTGGTCGTGCGGCAGAGCGATCGAGCGGTTGCCGTCGCGACCCACCATGGTGTCGTTGGCCAGCATGGCATCGATCACCGCCTCCTCGATTGCCTCGACCGTGGCATCGAACAAGGGATCGAGACTGCCGTTGGGCAGGAATTCCATCGCTCGCACCCCGGCACCCGCCGCAAAGGCCTTGGCGTTGGCAGTCGAGAAGGCAAGAAAGATATCGCCCGAGCCGTTGTTGCCGACCGTTCCGGTGCGGGCGAGCCCCATCGGCACGCGTTTCGCAATGCGCTTCAGCTGATGGGCGAGAAGTGGTGCGTCGGTGGCGACGATGGCGATGATCGAACCCTGGTCCTTTTTTCTCAGCTTGTCGCGGGTGATATGGCGGCCGACCGGCGCGCCCAGCACCGTCAGGCATTCGCGGCGCCCGAAATTGGCCTGCACAAAGACGCCTACAGTGTAGCGCTCGCCATCCACCGTCACGATGCGTGAGGCCGAGCCGTTGCCGCCCTTGAAATCGTAGCAGATCATCCCGGTGCCGCCGCCGGCGCTGCCGAGCTCGATCTGCCCGCCATGGGCACCATCAAGAGCCTTCAGCGTGTGCTCGACGGTGACGTGAAAGCCGTTGATGTCGTTAAGTTCGCCGTCATAGGTCTCCGCTGCAACGGGAAGACCCCAGTCCTGGCTGGTGCCGATGCCGCGCGAAATGAGCCAGCGGATTGTCGCATCGCGCGTCACCCCGCAAGAGTGCGTGTTGGTGATGGTGATCGGCGTCTGCAGCTCGCCCGATTCCTCGACCCAGACGACGCCGGTCATCTCGCCGTTACCGTTGAACGCATAATAACCGGCGGCACACGGGACGACCGCCCCGGCGCGGCCACGCGGCAGGATGGCGGTAACCCCGGTCCGCACCGGCCCCCGACCTGCAACCAGCGGGCCGTCGCCCTCGATCAGCGTCACCATGCCGACTTCGACGCCCGCCACATCGGTGATGGCATTGAAGCCTCCCGTCTCGCCCTGAAACGGCAACCCCAGTTCCCGCCCGCGCCGTCCGATCATCTTTTTCCCATTTTCGCGCTTTCAATTTCGGCCCTTATGCCACACATTCGCCCGAGGAAAAGCAGGCAAGATGGCAGCCGACACACTGGCCCAATACCGGGAATTCTTGATCGTTCTCGCGGCGGCGGGGCTGGTCGTGCCGCTGTTCTTGCGGATTGGCATCAATTCGGTGCTGGCCTTTCTGATCGTCGGCATTCTCCTCAGCCCCGACGTGCTGGGGCCGCTCGCCGCGAGGGTTCCGGCGCTTGCCATGCTGATGATGGGCGACAGCCCCAGCATCGTCTCGCTCGCCGAGTTGGGAGTCGTCTTCCTCCTCTTCCTCATCGGACTCGAATTATCCTTCGAGCGCCTGATGACCATGCGCCGCATGGTCCTCGGCCTGGGTGGCCTGCAGGTGGTGGTCACCACGGCAATAACCGCACTCGCCGCCTGGGGCCTCGGTCTTGCCTATGGCGCCGCCCTCACCCTGGGCGCTGCCCTGTCGCTGTCCTCCACCGCCATCGTGGTGCAACTTCTCTCCGACGCCAAACGCCTCGGCTCGCACACCGGCCGGGCGAGTTTCGCCGTGCTCCTGGCCCAGGACCTCGCGGTCATTCCGCTCTTGCTGCTGGTCGGTATCCTCGGCCGTAACAACGACGGCCCGGTGATCGCCGGGATAGCCCTGGCACTGGCCCAGGCGGTGCTTGCCATCGCCGTCATCGTGCTGGTCGGGCGCTTTGCCTTGCGGCCGCTGCTTCGCCTGGTCGCCGGCACCCGCAGTTCCGACCTGTTCATGGCGGCGGTACTGCTGATCGCCGTCGGCACCGGGGTAGCCGCCAATCTGGCCGGGCTTTCCATGGCGCTTGGCGCCTTCATCGCCGGTCTGATGTTGGCCGAGACCGAATACCGCCGCGCCATCGAGGCGATCATCGAGCCATTCAAGGGCCTGTTGCTCGGCGCCTTCTTCCTGCTGTTGGGGCTGGGTCTCGATCTCGACGGCTTGTTCGGCAATCCCCTGCGCATCGCCGCCATCGCCGTGGCGGTCATCGCTCTCAAGTCCCTCATCATCTACGGCCTGGCCCGCATCTTCCGGGTGGGCCGCGCGGTGGCGCTGGAAACCGCCTTGCTGCTCGGCCCGTGCGGTGAATTCGCTTTCGTCATTCTGGCCGCCGCGGCTGCCGCGAAGGTTCTCGGCGGCGATGCGGTGCGCGATGCCCAGCTCATCGTCACCCTCACCATGATCGTACTGCCCATCCTCGCCCATGTCGGGCGCCGCCTCGCCCTTGAGCTCAAACACAGAGCGGCGGTGTCGGGAGAAGCCGCCACACCGCTCCCCGCCGACCACCAACCACGCGTCATCGTGGCGGGCTTCGGCCGCGTCGGCCATCTGATCGGCGCCATGCTCGACGAACACAAGATCGCCTACATCGCCGTCGACGCCGATGCCGATCTCGTTGCGCGCGAGCGCCGCAACGGCTTTCCGGTCTACTATGGCGATGCCACCAATCCGGAATTCTTGCGCAAATGCGGCATCGCCGAGGCAACGGCGCTGGCCGTCACCATGGACCATCCGCTGCGCGTCGACGAGGTGACGCGCATCGCCCGGGCCGAGCGCATCGACCTCAAGATCATCGCCCGGGCCCGCGACGAGCGCCATGCCGCGAGACTCTACGCCGCCGGCGTCACCGAAGCGGTGCCGGAAACCATCGAATCGAGCCTGCAGCTTGGCGAAGCGCTTCTGGTCGAGGCCGGAATCCCGGTGGGGCTGGCCATCGCCTCGGTGCACGAGCGCCGCGACGGCTTCCGCAAATTGCTCGGCCGGCCCAGCCGCCGCGAGGCGATGGCGGCCGCCGACCTCAAGAAGCTGCGCAGCCGGCGGAAACCGCTGGCGTAATCAGGCCACACCCAGCTTCTTCTGCAGGCTGGAACTCGAGGTGGTGTACTGAAACAGCAGCCGCTCGCCCGGGTTCTTGATGTGGAAAGCCTGCTGGGCCATCAGCGCCGCCTCGTGGAAGCCCGACAGGATGAGCTTCAGCTTGCCCGGATAGGTATTGATGTCGCCGATGGCGAATATTCCGGGGACGGAGGATTCGAACTTGGCGGTATCCACGGGGATGAGATTCTCGTGCAGATTGAGGCCCCAGTCGGCCACCGGGCCCAACTTCATGGTGAGGCCGAAGAACGGCAGCATGGCATTGGCGGCGATGTCGAAAACCTGCCCGTCATTGCCCTTGACGGTGGCGGCGGAAAGCGCCCCGCCTTCGCCCTTGAGGCCGGTCACCTGGCCGGTCTTGAACTGCATCTTGCCGGCCGCCACCAGCTCGCGCATCTTCTTGACGCTGTCGGGGGCGGCGCGGAACTCGTCGCGCCGGTGCAAGAGCGTCAGGCTCCTGGCGATCGGCTGCAGATTGAGGGTCCAGTCGAGGGCCGAGTCGCCGCCGCCGACGATCAGCACGTCGCGGCCGCGCAGCGTTTCCATCTTCTTCACCGAATAATAGACCGAGATGCCCTCATAGGCGTCGATCCCCGGGATCGGCGGCTTCTTCGGCTGGAACGACCCGCCGCCCGCCGCGATCACCACCACCTTCGAGCGGAACACGAGCCCGCCGTCGGTCTTGAGCTCGAAGCCGCCGTCGCCGAGCTTCTTGAGCTCGGTCACCATCTGGTTGAAGTGAAAGTCCGCGTGGAAGGGCTTTACCTGCTCCATCAGCCGGTGGGTAAGTTCGGCCCCGGTGACGATGGGGAGTGCTGGAATGTCATAGATCGGCTTTTCCGGATAAAGCTCGGCGCACTGGCCACCCGGCCGGTCGAGAATGTCAATGACCTGGCACTTGATGTCGAGGAGCCCCAGTTCGAACACGGCGAACAGCCCGCAGGGACCTGCGCCAACGATCACCGCATCGGTGTTGATCACATCGGACATGATTGCCTCCGGAAACTCAGAACTGCTTTTCGGGAACCCGGACACGAAGTCCGTCGAGCGCCGGGGCCACCTTGATTTGGCACGACAGCCGGCTCGCGTCGCGCACGTCGAAGGCGAAATCGAGCATGTCCTCTTCCATCGGATTGCGCGCCCCCACCTTCTCCCGCCATTCCGGTTCGACATAGACATGGCAGGTGGCGCAGGCACAGGCCCCGCCGCAGTCGGCGTCGATCCCCGGTACCAGGTTCTTGATCGCCGCTTCCATCACCGTCATGCCGGGAATGGCGTCGACCGTCTGCTCGGCGCCATTGTGCTGGATGAAGGTGATCTTGGCCATCTCGGTGGTCCCGCTCGCGTTCGTTTTTTCGAACGGGGGGTTTAGGGGATCGCCGGTCGAATTACAACCGTCAGAATAGGCCGAGAATGGGAGCCACGACCTCGCGGAAACGCTGTTCCGCCGCCTCGACTAGGGCGATGAGACGGCCGGTTTCGGCATCACCCGGATTGAATATCCGGCGCTCAAGGGCAATTGCCAGTTCGTTGATCTCGGCAGCACCCACCGCCACCGCCGATCCCTTCAGCGTGTGGGCGGCGAGCTTCCAGTCGCTGGCCGAGGCTGCGTCCTTGAGCATGGCGATGGTCGCCGGCAGCTGCCCCAGGAAGAGCCCGATGATCTCGCGTTCGAGGTCGGGGTTGTCCAGGGTGTAGTGGGCGAGATGGTCCCGGTCGAGCACCGCCGGCGCGACCGGCTCCGGTCCGGTCTTGTCCACATACGGCAGGCTCATGCACGTCTCCTTCACGGCAAGATTGCCGTCGATCGCTGCCCCACCCTAGGCGGCAGCCTTCAGGATGCCGTAAAGAAACGCAATCAATCTTGGCTTTCCTGAATCATTTCAATTCGATCCACAATCTTAACCAAATCTTAAATTTGTCCCGGCCGGTCCCGTAGTTTGGGTTCAAGCCACTAAGCTCTTGCGATATGGTGAAAAAAGCGGCCATATCTCGTGGGGGGAGGCCAATTCCGCCTGCCAAGGTATTTGACGCCACGGCAGAGTAGGCGGAATTCGCCTCGGGTTGAGACGCAGTGCGGCAATATAAGCCGCAGGGCAGTGTGAGTGCGGGTGTAGACGACATGGCAAGCAACACGACGGATACGCGGCGCCAGGACAAGCGTCCCGGCGAAACCGAGGCCCAGCGTCGCGAGCCGCCGCGCATCAATCTGGAAGGCGCACCGGTGCGCGGGCGCCCCGCCAACGAAAACGATCCCGGCACCTCTATGATGCTGGCAAGATTGCGCCGCCAGCCGTCGTCGGGTCCCTATTGGGTCGCCTTCATCCTGTCGCTCGCTTGGATCGCCGGCTGGTTCTTCGTCTTCTCCAACACCATAATGGCCTCCCAGGAGGCGCTCACCCCAGCCGGCCTGCCCGAGACCATGCGGGCACTCGCCCTCCTCGCCTTGCCCATCGCCGGATTCTTCGTCTCGGCCTATCTCTTGTGGCGGGCAGCCCAGTTGCGCCAAGTCTCGGAAGTGCTGATGCAATCGGCCATGCGGCTGATCCGGCCCCAGGATGTGGCCACCGAAGGCCTCACTACCATCGCCCAGGCGGTGCGCTCGGAAATCGACCTTCTGGTCGGTGGCGTCGAGCATGCGGTGCAGCGCGCCGGGGTGCTCGAGGAGATCGTCCACAAGGAGATCGCCTCGATCGAACGCGCCTTCGGCGGCAACGAGGACCGCATCCGCAGCCTCGTCGCCGGCATCGAGAACCAGCGCTCGGCGCTGCATCAGGCGGGCCTGATCATCAACAACGACGCCAATCCGCTGCTCACCCGCCTGGAAAGCAGCACCCAGAATCTCGACACCATCATCGGCAACGCCCACGCCACCTTGGCCAGGCTCGAGAACAGCCTGCGCGATACCTCCGGCAACCTTGCCTCGACCATGGCCGAAGTAAGCGACCGGGCCTCGGCCGCCGGCCAGGAGATCGGCACCCAGACCACCCAGATGGAGCGGATGACCGGCTTGATCGCCAACGAGCTCCGCGATTTCTCCCGCCATCTCGCCGCCCAGATCGACGGCCTGTCGCGGGCCACCAGCACGCTCAATTCGGAATCGTCCGAATTCGGCCACCACGTGCAAAGCATGGAAGCCAACGTCGTCCAAGCCATCCGCCAGAGTGTCGACCAGCTGACCGGCGTCAACCAGGACATCGCCCGTTCGATCGAGCGCGTCACCACCGTTTCCACCGACCAGATGAAACAGGCCGCCGCCGCCCTGACCGAGACGGTCGAGACCACCGGTGGCAACATCGCCTATCACCTCAAGGCGACTAGCACCGACGTCGCTTTGACCCTCGAGCGCGCCGGTCTCGACGCCAGCCAGCAGATCGACCACAGTCGCGCCCTGGTGACGCAAGGGTTGCAGAACATCGCCACCGAATATCTCGACAAGGTGGCCAAGTCGCGCACCGACCTGGTGAGCTATCTCGACGCCACCTCGGCCGAGCTTTCCAGCACCATCAGCCAGGCCACCGACACCGTCGCCGACCGTCTCAATGCCGCCAGCGGCCAGTTCCTCGCCGGCATGGACCAGACCGCCAACTCGCTCTTGACCCAGCTCAACTCCACCGGCACTGGGCTGGCTGGAAGGGTCGAGCAAACCACCGGCAAGCTGTTCAACGAGATCGGCCAGCGGGCCGAACTGATCATCAACAAGCTCGACGATTCCGCCGGCCTGGTGTTCGGCCGCCTCGACGAACAGGCGAACCTTGTGACCAACCGGGTGGAGACGACGGCCAGCAATATCCTTGCGGCAATCGAGGACCGCACCGCCATCGCCACCCTTACCGTCGGCGACACCGCCGCCAAGGTGTTGGCCGCCATCGACGAGCAGAACGAGGGCTCCGCCGCCCGCCTCGCCGACAGCGCCCAGCGCGCGCAAGCGTCGATCGGCGATGCCGCGCAGAAAGTGCAGGAATCGATCTCCGAGGCCAGCCGCTTCCTCGGCGCCCATCTCGATACCACCACCAACGCCCTCACCGACCGCATGGACCGCAGTGTCGTCACCGCCGCCGGCCTCATCGACGAGCAGGCAACCCGCATGCTCGACGCCATCGACCGGCAGAACGAGGGTTCTGCCGCCAGGCTCACCGAGCAGGTCGATAAGGCCCAGCGGGCGATCGGCGAAGCCACCCAGATTCTCACCGGCCATCTCGACGAGCGCGCCCAGCAGATCGTCGGCCGCATGGATAGCGCCGTTTCTACGGCGGCAAGCCTTCTTACCGACTCGGTCAGCCAGGTGACCTCGGCCATCGAGCAGCAGAACAACTCCGCCGCCACCCGCATCACCGACACGGCCCAGCGGGTGCAGAAGGCGGTGGGTGAAGTGGCCCAGCATTTGACCGCCCGCCTCGACGAGCAGGGCGGCGAGCTCGCCGCGCGCATGGAGAAGGCCCTGGGCGATGCCACCGGTCTCATCGACGAGACCGCCGCCAGTATCCTCGGCGCCATCGAAAAGCAGAACGCCAGTGCGGCCGAGCGCATCACCGGCTCGGCCGAACGCGTGCAGCAGGCGATCGGCGAATCGACCCGCACCCTCACCACCCGGCTGGACACCGCCGCGGGCGAGCTCCTCGGCCAGATGGAAGGCCTCATTACCGACGCCACCGGCCGCTTCGACCAGACCACCCAGCGTTTCCAGACCCTGGTCGGCGGCACCTCGGAAGACCTCGAGCAGCGCATCGACGGTGCCGCCGAGCGCCTCTACGGCCACATGAATGCCACCGTCACCTCGGTTACCGGCAAGATCGACCAGGCCACCGCCACGGCGGCCGGAAGGCTCGACCAGGTGGCATCCGCCATTGCCGGCAATCTCGACCAGGCCACCTCCGGCATCGCCGGCCAGATGCAGTCGGCCTCGGCCACCGTCAACGATCTCCTGGTAACGACCAGCGGCACCATCGCCGCCCACCTGAAGGAGACCGCCGGCATCGTCAATCGTCAGATGCAGGATTCAGGCATTGCCCTTGCTGCCAATATCGAGAGCTCCGGCGGCCTGGTTACCGACAAGCTGATCACCGTCTCCGGCAGCTTCGTTCAGAACGTCGCCAAGGCCCGCGAGGAACTGTTCGCGCTCCTCGATCGCTCGGCCAGCGAGATGACCTCGCGCCTGCAGGATACCACCCAGCAGCTCTACAGTCGCCTCGACGCCACCACCTCCGGCATCACCGGCCAGATCGACCAGACTTCGCTGAAGCTGTTCAGCCGCCTCGACGAGGCTTCGGCCCGGATGACCGGCGAGATCGAGCAGACCGCCCAGCGCATCACCGGCCATGTCAGCGGCACCGCCGACCAGGTGACTGGCAAGGTGGCAACCGTCACCGGCCAGCTCACCGCCCAGCTCGACCAGTCGACTAAGCATCTCGCCAGCCTGCTCGAGACCACCGCCAATCAGTTGGGCGGCCAGCTTGACCGCGCCACCACCGATCTTTCGGAGATTTTCTCCACCTCGACCGAAATGCTTACCGGCCAGCTCGACAAGACCTCGTCGGGCCTCTCCAGCCTGTTCGGCACCAGCACCAGGAGCATGACCGAACAGCTCGACAAGACCTCGACCGAGCTCGCCGCCCTGTTCTCGGCCAACACCCGGATGATGACCGAGCAGCTCGACACCACCGCGACCGAGATGACCAACGCCTTCGCCGACACCGCGGTACGCGTCACCCGCCAGGTGAGCGAGGCCAATACCCTTATGGCCCAGCGCCTGGAAAAGACCTCGGCCGACGTCACCCAGCAGCTCGACACCGCCGGCAACAGCCTGTTCGCCCGCCTCGACCACACGGCGAGCGATCTCGGCCATCGCCTCGAGCGCACCTCGGCCACCGTCACCGGCCAGCTCGATGCCGCCGGCAACACCATGTTCGCCAAGATCGACCAGACGGTGCGCGATCTGGGCCAGCGCTTCGATGTGGCGACCGGCCTCCTCGAGCGGGTCAGCGGCGATATCTCCGGCAAGCTCACCGGCACCGGCGCCAAGTTCGCCGAGATCGTCGGCAGCGCCAGCTCGCAAGTCATCAGCGATCTCGGCAAGGCTTCGAGTTCGGTCTACGAAGGCATGGGCCGGGCCAGCAGCCAGTTCGCCGACAATCTCGGCCAGACGACGCTGCAGATCACCGGCAAGCTCGAGCAGGAATCGGGCCTGCTGCAGGGCCGCATCGAGCGCGCCGCCAAGGATCTCGAAACCGCCACCAGCACCACCGCCGCCAAGCTCGACGATGCCCATCGCAAGTTCGCCAAGCATGTCGAAACCGCCAACCTCTATCTCGCCGACCAGCTGTCGGGGGCGGCCAACGCCATCGACGAGCGGCTCGAGGGTGTCTCGCTCAATCTCACCGGCAAGCTCGAGCTCACCGGCACCCGCATCTCCGAGCGCCTCGACGACGTGACCGAACTGGTCGAGCGCTCGATCGAGAAGTTCAATGGCGAAATGGAGCGCGTGTTGACCAGCCGCCGCGACGCCCTCGACCATCTGGTGTCGGACGCCAGCAAGCGCGCCACCGAGATCGACCAGGTGATGACCAGCTACATGAACCTGATCGACGACTCGCTTGCCGCCTCGGAAGCCCGCTCCAAGGACATCAGCCGCATCATCGCCGAGCAGACCGCCCAGGCAGCCGCCAATCTCGAGCAGGAGATCCGCAAGCTGGAGACGAGTTCCGGCGGCCAGATCACCCAGGCCTCGCGCGTCCTGCGCGACCAGCACGAACGCGCCATGGCCTCGATGAACGAAATGCTGGCGGCGACCGCCAGCGACTTCCAGCAGACCGCCCAGGACATGCGCGTCACCGCCCAGCAGGTCGTGAAGGACATCGACGCGGCGCGCAGCGAGCTGCGGCGCGCCATTCTCGATCTGCCCGAGGAGACCCGCAGCAATGCCGACGCCATGCGCCGGGTGGTATCCGACCAGATCACCGCCCTCAATGCGCTGGCCGAAGTGGTCAAGCGCCAGGTCGGCGGCCTCGATCTGTCGGGGCCCGGCATTCCGGTGGGGCGAAGTCTAAGGGAGCCGCCGCCGGGAAAATCTGAGGGCGCCACGATCCCTGCTCCGCTGATCCGGACCGTGAACGCCCCGCCAAAACCCGAACGGAGCGAAGCCCCGGCCAGCGAAACACCCGAGCCGCGCGGCCGCCTTCTCGCCGATCTGGCCCAGAGCACGGCCAGGCTCGCCGCGACGGCGGAGGAACCGCTGCCCTTGCCGCGCCAGGTCGATGTGCTGGTCGACAAGCTCAACATTGCCGCCCGCGACCTGGTCGAGGCCCTGGAAGGGAGCCTGCCGCGCGATGTCGAGAAGAGTTTCGTGGCCGGCGAACGCGGTGTCTTCACTCGCCGCCTGCATGCCGCCCGCGGCAAGCAGTTCCTTGCAGAACTGACCCGCCGCTATGCCAGCGACCGGCTGGTCCGGGCCCGCATCGACAGCTTCATCCGCCTGTTCGAGCGGCTGCTCGATCGGATGAGCGCCTCGGCCCATGGCGACAAGCTGGTGGAAGCCTGCCTCGCCTCGGAATCGGGAGTGATCTATGTGATGCTGGCCGAGGCCGCCGGCCGTCTGGCTGCGCCGGCCTAGGCCGCTCGGTCGATGCCCTGGTCGCGCGTTGGTGGCAGAGGCCGGGTGGGCTTGGGTATTGCCCGCGAAAGCTGGCCGATCGCCGGACGTTTCACCATTTCGCGCGGCAGCAAGACCGCCGCCGACGTGGTGGTCGTGACGCTCTGCGAAGGGCCGCACACGGGCCGCGGCGAATGCGTGCCCTATCGGCGCTACGAGGAAACCGTGGCCGGCGTGGTTGCTGCTCTGGAGGCAGTACGGCCGGCCATCGAAGCCGGCATGGCCCGCGAGGATGTGCCCCGCCTCGTCGCCCCCCGTGCCGCCCGCAACGCTCTCGACTGCGCCCTGTGGGACCTCGCAGCCAAGATGAGCGGCCGGCCCGTGTGGCAGCTCGCCGGTCTTGCCGAACCCCAGCCCCTGGTCACCGCCTATACGCTGAGCCTCGACCGCCCTGAGGCAATGGCGGCCGCCGCGGCCCGCGCCGCCCACCGGCCCCTGCTCAAGCTGAAGCTCGGCGGTGACGGCGATGCCGAGCGGCTGCGCCTCATTCGCGCCGCAGCTCCCCAGAGCCGCCTGATCGTCGATGCCAATGAAGGCTGGACGCCGGAGAGCCTCGAAACGCTCCTCGCCGTCTGCGCCGAGGTGGGTGTCGAGCTGGTCGAGCAGCCGCTTCCCGCCGGCAACGACGAAGCCCTGCGCGTGATCAAGCGCTGCGTCCCCGTCTGCGCCGATGAATCGGCCCATGACCGCGGCGGGCTGGCCGACCTCGTCGGCAAATATGACGCCATCAACATCAAGCTCGACAAGACCGGCGGCCTGACCGAGGCCATGGCGCTCGCCCGTGCGGCGAAGGCCGAGGGGTTCAAGATCATGGTGGGCTGCATGCTCGCCACCTCGCTTGCCATGGCGCCCGCCATGCTGGTGGCGCAACTGGCCGATGTGGTTGATCTCGATGGGCCGCTGTTGCTCGAACGCGACCGCGAGCCCGGTATTGCCTATGACGGCAGTCTCATGCAGCCGCCTGCCCCTGCCGTGTGGGGCTGAGGCGCACCAGCAGCAGGGCAAGCAACAGGGCCACGGCGGAATACCCCGCCATCACCAGATAGGCGAATCCGCCGAATGACCCGTAGAGCGGTCCTGCCCACCACATGAAGCCGCCAAGCAGAATGCCGTTGGCCCAGGCCGAATAGACGCCCTGCACCGTGTTGCGCAGGCCCTCCGGTGCGGTCTGGCGGATGAAATGCATGGTGCCGAGATGGGTCAGGCCGAAGGAGCCGGCATGCAGCGTCTGGGCGGCAAACCACAGCCACAGGGGCGGGTTCAGCGCAAAGACGATCCAGCGCAGGAGGCCGCAGGCCACCCCGATGGCGATCAGCCGCTCCGCCCCGAAGCGGCGGAAGAACACATTGGAGAAGGCGAACATGGTGACTTCGGCCAGGACTCCCGCCGCCCACAAGAGGCCGATCGTCAGCTTGCCGTAGCCCAGATGGTCCCAATGGACCGAACCGAAGGCGTAAAATACTCCGTGACTCGCCTGGCCGAGACCTGCCGCTAGTGCCAGAAGCAGAAATCCGGCGCTGCCGAGGAAAGCCAGCAGCAGTCCTCTCCGCCCCCGGGCCGTGGCCGGGCGCGAGACGTGCTGGTCGGCCGGCAGCACCAGGGAGACAAGAGCGCCGGCCCCTTGCGCCCCCGCCAGCACCAGGATGACAAAGCTCACCGGGATCACCTCGAGAAGCGCTCCGGCCAGCAGGCTTCCAAGGAGGAAGCTCAGCGAGGCCCACAGCCTGATCCGGCCGTAGTCGATGCCATGCTGCACGCTGCCCTCAATCGCCAGCACTTCGGCCAGCGGCCCCACCGGCGCATAGAAGGCCGAGGCCAGCGTTGCCATGACGAGAACCGTCTCGAAGCCCGGCATCAGGCCCACAAGCGCATAGCAGACGAAGGAGGCCGAAGCCGCCACGATCACCACCAGGCGCCGGTTGCCGGTATGGTCGGCGATGAAGGTGCCGACCGGAAAGGCCAGCACCCGGACCGCCATCATGGCAGCGACCACGAGCGCGATCTCGCCCGCCTCGAGGCCGCGCGACTTGAGCCACAGGGGCAGGAACGGCAGCTGGATGCCGCTACCGAGGAACAGGAAGACGTTGAACGTCGAGAGCCGGAGGCGGAATTGGCTGGCGGTCATGGTGGAGGGCGTGGGCGATTTAAACCAAAGATTCACCAGTTTCTACAATTATCGCGGATGGCGAGGTCTGCGTTGTCTGCAGGCCGGTGAGTGGAGTTTGCGTATGTCGAGGACGGAGGAAGGCAGGAGCACGGCTCCCGCTTCCGAGGATTACGGCACCATCGAGCAGGCGGTAATGGAGACCGAGCGCGGCCGCTCCTTCCTCGCCGAACATGCAAGGCGGGTGAGAGCCGCCGAGACCGCCAGTCTCCGCGCTGCCATCGAGCGGCTGGAAGCGGCCCTTGCCGCCAACCGCGACGCCATCGCCGCCAGGCTCGCCCAGGCCCTGGACGAGACCAGACCGGAAACACCGATGGACAACGCCGGCGGCGAGCTTTCTCCCCGCCAGATGAAATATTATCGCGCCGACGAGGATATCTTCGAAGCTCCCGCCGCCACTGAGGCCGGTAAGAGCGCCCGCCTGACCATCCGCCACAGTGAGTCCGATGTGGGCTCGGCCACGCCGCCGCCCGAGCCCGAACCACAGCCCACCCCGGCCCCCGCTTCCGCCATGGAGTGGCCAAGCGCCGAAGCCGCCCCCAAAAGCCGCATCATTATCATCCGCCACAAGCCCGGCGAAACCATCGACGTGCCGCTCCAGAACGACCTGGCCCGCGGCGCCTAGAACCGCCCTTCTATGATCTTCGCATAGAGCCCGGCATCGACATTGCCGCCCGAGGCGATGATCCCGATGGTCCGGCCCGCAACCGGCAGCCTCTCCGCCAGCACCGCGGCAAGGGCGACCGCGCCACCCGGCTCGATCACTAGTTTCAGCACCTCGAAGGCGTAGCGCATGGCGGCGGCCGCTTCCCCATCGCTCACCGCATATCCCTCGCCCAACAGGCCGCGGTTGATGGCGAAGGTGAGTTCGCCGGGCCCGGGCGACAGCAGCGCGTCGCAGATCGAGCCCGTCGCCGCCGCATTGCGTTCACGCTTGCCGGAAACGAGACTTCGCGCCATGTCGTCGAAGCCGGCGGGCTCCACCGTATGCACCCGTGTTGCCGGCGAGCGTGCGGCAAAAGCGAGCGCAATTCCCGCCGCCAGCCCGCCGCCGCTGCACGGCACCAGCACATCGTCCAGCGTCGCGCCCAGTTGCTTGGCCTGCGCCGCGAATTCGAGACCAATGGTCCCCTGCCCGGCAATCACATGCTCGTGCTCGAAAGGCGGGATGATTGCGGCCCCGCGTCTTTCCGCCAGCGTCATGGCGATCGCTTCGCGGCTTTCCGTCGCCCGGTCATAGGTTACCACTTCGGCGCCATAGGCTTTGGTGCTGGCAATTTTGATTGCCGGCGTGTCGGCCGGCATGACGATCGCCGCCGGCAATCCTTTGAGTTGCGCCGCGGCCGCCACCCCCTGCGCATGATTGCCGGAGGAATAGGTCACCACGCCACCCTTGGCCGCGGCGGCATCAAGCTGCGAGATCGCATTCCAGGCGCCGCGGAATTTGAACGAGCCGGTGCGCTGCAGGCATTCCGCCTTGATCAGCACCCGTCCGCCTACTCGCTCGTTGAGCTTCGCAGATTCGACGACTGGCGTCCTCACCGCCAGGCCTTCAAGCCGCGCCGCCGCCTGCTCGATATCCGCCAACGTCACCGCCATGCGCCTTCTCCCGCTATGGGTTGATACCATAGCCGAGCCGCATTGCCCCCTGCTATACGGGCTCCCACAAAAGGGAGACGAACCGCATGGCCCGTGACCGGCGCTACGACATTCTCTTCGAACCGGTAAAGATCGGTCCGGTCACGGCGCGAAACCGCTTCTACCAGGTGCCCCATTGCAACGGCATGGGCTATCGCGACGTGAGCGCCCATGCCGCCATGCGCGGCGTCAAGGCCGAAGGCGGCTGGGCCGTGGTGTGCACCGAGATGACGGAAATCCACCACGGCGCCGATGTCGCTCCCTATGCCGAGCTGCGCAATTGGTCCGACCAGGACATTCCGGCCCTGGCCCGCATCGCCGAGAACATCCACGCCCATGGATCGCTCGCCGGCATCGAGCTCTGCCATTCCGGCCACACCGCGCCCAACCGCTGGTCGCGCGAAATCCCCATCGCCGTCAGTGCCCGGCCCGCCGCCGGCGGCTACCACGATCCGATCCAGGCCCGCGCCATGGACCTCGCCGACATCCGCAACCTGCGCCGCGCCCACCGGGCGGCCGCACTTCGCGCCAAGCGCGCCGGCTACGATCTCGTCTATGTCTATGCCGGCCACGGCCTCGGCATCTTCCAGCACTTCCTGTCGCGGGCCACCAATCTGCGCACCGATGAATATGGCGGTTCCCTGCAAAATCGCGCCCGCCTTCTGCGCGAAGTGATCGAGGATACCAAGGACGCCGTCGGCGACACTTGTGCCGTGCCGGTGCGCATTGCCATGAACGAGTTCCAGGGTGCGGCCGGCCTCGAGCCCGCCGAAGTCGAGGATGCGATCGCCGGCATGGCCGAGCTTCCCGACCTGTGGGATTTGTCGCTGTCCGACTGGTCGAAGGATTCGCAGACCTCGCGCTTTTCCGCGGAAGGCTTCCAGGAACCCCACATCGCCGGGGTCAAGAAGCTCACGACGAAGCCAGTGGTCGGCGTCGGCCGCTACACCTCGCCCGACACCATGGTGCGCGTCATCAAGTCCGGCATCATCGACATGATCGGCGCCGCCAGGCCGTCGATCGCCGATCCGTTCCTGCCCAAGAAGATCGAGGAGGGCCGCCTCGATGACATCCGCGAATGCATCGGCTGCAATATCTGCGTCACCGGCGATGGCACCATGACGCCGATCCGTTGCACCCAGAACCCGGCGATGGGCGAAGAGTGGCGGCGCGGCTGGCACCCGGAATTGATCCGCCAACGGAGCAATGACGCCCATGTGCTGGTGGTGGGCGCCGGCCCCGCCGGGTTGGAGGCGGCCCGCGCCCTGGGCGTGCGCGGCCACCGGGTCACCATTGCCGATGCCGCCCGCGAGGCCGGCGGCCGGGTGGCGCACGAATGCCGTCTGCCCGGCCTTGCCGCCTGGGGACGGGTGCGCGACTGGCGGCTCTTGCAGATCGGCAAGATGGCCAATGCCAGCCTCTATCTCGAAAGCGCCATGACGGCCGACCTGGTGGCCGAGGTCGAGGCCGATCATGTGCTGGTGGCGACCGGCGCCGACTGGCGCCGCGACGGCAGCGGCAGCCACAACACCCGCCCCATCGCCATTTCGCCGCAAGCCGAGGTCCTGACCCCCGACGATCTCATGTCCGGCAGGCGTCCCACGGGCCGCAATGTCGTGCTATTCGATGACGACCACTATTACATGGGCGGCGTGCTGGCCGAACTCCTGCGCCGCGAGGGCTTTCGCGTGAGCCTGGTCACGCCGGCCCCGCTGGTGTCGATCTTCGCGCAAAAGACCCTCGAGCAGGAGCTCATCCAGGCCCGCCTGATCGAGCTCGATGTCGGCATCCACGCCAACCTCGCGGTATCCTCCATCGCCGCCGACCAAGTGCGCCTGGCTTGCGTCTTCACCGGCCGGGAGATGCCGCTGGCCTGCGACGCCACCGTGCTGGTAACCGCCCGCGACCCCCGCGACCAATTGTTCCATGCCCTTGCGGCCCGGGGCGTGGCCGTGTCACGGACCGGCGACTGCTTTGGACCCGGCACCATCGCCGCCGCTGTCCATGCGGGCCGCCGCTTTGCCGAGGAATTCGGCGACCAGCCCCGCGATTTCACCGAGCTGCCCTTCCGTCGCGAAGTGACCGAGCTTGCCTGAAGCCTTGCCTCAATCCTGACGCAGCGGGCAACTAGTATTGCTGCAATTAACACAGCATTTACCAAAAGCGCCGACCATCGGATGCCTTGGCCAGTTAGGGGATTTCGCCGTGCTTTCGCGCCGCCTGTTTATCCGCTCCGCCGCAGCCTTCGCCAGCCTTTCGGCCTGCCTTGCCGCGCCCTCGGCGCTGGCCCAGGACTATACCGGCTCCATCGCCTCGGTGACCCCGCAGACCGCCACCTCCGGCAAGCTCGCCACCCGCACCGAGATCGTCGCCGATCGGGGCCAGGTGGCGATGCTCACGCCCGGTTCGCTCGAAGCCCTGCAGGGCGCCATTGCCCAGTATGAGGAAATCGTCGCCGGCGGCGGCTGGCCCATGGTCGAGGGCAAGAAACTCGCTCGCGGCGCCAGGGGGCCCAACATCATCATCCTGCGCCAACGCCTGGTGAGCGAAGGCTATCTGCCCTTCGATACCCTCAGCGGCGACAAGCCCAATGTCTACGACGACGGCATGGCCGAGGCGGTCAAGGCCTTCCAGGCCAATCATGGCGTGGCGGTGAGCGGCCGGGTCGATGACCGCACTTTAGCCGAACTCAACATCACCGCCGGAGCCCGCCTCTTCACGCTCCGCGAAAACCTGGCGCGCGTCGAGGCCTATGCCAAGGGCCTCGGAGCCCGCAACATTTTGGTCAACATCCCCTCGGCCCAGCTTGAAACCGTCGAGAACGGCCGCGTCTATTCCCGCCACAACGTCGTGGCGGGCAAGCTCGATCGGCCGAGTCCGGCGCTGGCGAGCACGGTCAGCGACATCACTTTCAATCCCTACTGGAAAGCCCCGGCCTCGATCGTCGAGAAGGACCTGATCCCGCAATATCTCAAGGACCGGAACTATCTGGAGCAGCTCGGCATCCGCGTCTTCGACGGCGTCGGCGGACCGGAGATCGACCCCGCCACCGTCGACTGGGCCAACACCGCGCCCGACCGCTATTTCTTCCGCCAGGACCCCGGCGACAAGAACGCGCTGGCCAAGGTGAAGATCAACTTCCCCAACAAGTTCATGGTCTATATGCACGACACCCCGCACCGTGAGCTGTTCGACCGCAATGCCCGCTATGAAAGCTCTGGCTGTATCCGCATCGACCAGGTGCGCATTGTGGTGAATTGGATCCTGCGCGGCCAGGAAGACTATAACGAGAGCGAATACGACAGTATCACCGCCAGCAACGAGCCCTATGAGCTGAAGGTGCAGAACCCGCCCGAGGTGCGCTTCATGTATCTGACCGCCTGGGCCACCGAGGACGGTGCCGTCAACTTCCGTCCCGACATCTACGGCCTCGACGGCACCGGTTTCGTCTTCGGCGAGCCCGAGCCGCGCAGCTTCTGAGCAGGGCCCTTCCTCACGGCAGATTATCGCGCACGAAGATGTCGATGCGGATGCGCTCCTGGGACTCGATCAGCGGCACATTGTCGGCCTTGGCCAAGAGCACGCGGACCGCACTTCTCACCTCATGGCCGGCATCCTGGTTGATGATCGCATCGATGGTGCCGCGGATGAGGCCGCGCCTGGTGGGGTCGGTCAGTTCGTGGGCGATGAACACGATGTCGCGGGCCCGGCCCGCCGCTTCGAGTCCGGCCACGATACCGCGCGTGCCGCCGCCGACGTTGTAGAGGCCGATCAGGTCGGGATGCTCGGCGAGAAGCTGCGCCGTCATCGCCTCGAGCTTTTGCCAGTCGTCGCGCGACTCGCGCACCGGCAGCACCTTGAGGTGGGGGAACTCATGGGTCATCAGTTGCTCGAAGCCGAACTGCCGCTCGATATGGTCGCGCAGCGCCAGCGAGCCGGCGATCAGCCCAACCTTGCCGGAGAGCCCGCGCAGGAAGCGGCCCATCAGATTGGCGGCAGTACGCCCGGCCGAGGAATTATCGATCCCGGCATAATGCGCCCGCTTCGATCCCGGCACGTCGGAGACCAGCGTCACCACGCTGACGCCGCGCGCCTGCAGCGCGTTGATCGCCTCGCGCACCGCCGGATGGTCGAGTGCCACCACGGCGATGCCATCGTAACCTTCGCCGATGGCGTCAAGCGCCTGGGCCAGCGCTTCGCCGTCGAACACGTCGACCTGGCGCGCGGTGATCGTCACCCGCTCGCCCGCCATGCGGTCGGCCATCAACCGCACCTCGTCGGCGATTCGCTGCCAGAACTCGCTGCTGCGGGCCGGTAGCACGAAGCCGAAGCGGTATTGGCGCGAGCGTGCCAGCCTGGCGGCGATCCGGTCCGGCTGGTAGTTCAATTCGCGGATCGCCGCCTCGACCTTGCTGACGGTCGCGCCACGCACGCCGGGCCTGCGGTTCAGCACCCGGTCGACGGTTGCAACGCTGACGTTCGCCGTACGGGCCACATCCTGGATGGTGACCTTGGCCACGCTCAGTCCCCCTTGAACCTGATGGGCGGCGAGGCTTCCGGTATGAGCCCCGACCGGAATTTCTGCAGCACGAATTGCAGCAGGAGCCCGATCAGCAGGATGCGGATATAGGACGAGCGGGTGATCCACTCCGGCGGCAGCAGTTGGTTGGTGAGGATCTCCGTCATCGACCAGATGGCCCAGATGCCGAGGCCGCCGGCGATCGCCCCCTTGTTGTTGCCGGAGCCGCCGGCCATCAGCATCACCCAGACGAGGAAGGTGACCATCAGCGGCTCGGTCGCCGCCGGCGACAGGAACTTGAATTCATGGGCCGTCAGCCCGCCGGCCACACCCATGATGGCGCAACCGATCACGAAGGTCTGCAGTCTGAACCGCTCGACATCCTTGCCGGCGGCGCGTGCCGCCGCCTCGTTGTCGCGGATCGCCCTGAGCGTCCGCCCCCACGGGCTGTCATGCAGGCGCTGGCTCACCACATAGGCGGCCGCCACGATCACCCAGACGAAGCCGAGGAACAGGAGATCGGCGGCACGGCCTTGAACCCACCCGTCGAAGGGCCGTGGAATTCCGGCGATACCCAGGCTGCCGTTGGTGACCCGTTCCGCGTTGACGATGACCAGCCGCAGGATTTCGGCGATGCCGATCGAGGCCATGGCGAGATAGTCGCTCTTCAGCCGCACGCAGATCTTGGCCACCGCCCAGCCGGCAAGCCCCGCCAGCACCGCCGCCGCCACAAGCCCCACCGGCACCGGCATTCCGAAGCCGCCCAGGTGCTTGTCCGATGGTGCCGTGGTCATGATCGCCGAGGCATAGGCCCCGACCGCGAAGAAGCCGGCGATGCCGGCATTGAACAGCCCGCCCATGCCCCACTGGATGTTGAGAGCCAGGCACAGGATCGCATAGATGCCGCTGGCGATGAGAAAGCTGACCAGATAAAAGAACAGGCCGGTCCATTCCATCAGAGCAGCCTCCCGCGGAACAGGCCCTGGGGCCGGAAGATCAGCAGCGCCACCATGATGAGAAAGCCCACCGCCGTCTTGTAGGAGGGCGAGATCAGTGGATTGTCGCCGACCCAGTTGTAGGTCGAAAGCTCCTCGGCAAGCCCGATGATGAAGCCCCCGGCGATCGCTCCCATGGGCTTGCCGATACCGCCGAGGATGGCGGCAGCGAACATGGCAAGTTGCAGGTTCCAGCCGAGATTGGGATGAACGGTCGTATCCATGCCGGCGAACACCCCGGCGATTGCCGCAAGGGCCGCGGCGATCACCCAGGTCCAGCGGATCACCTTTTCGGTGTCGATGCCGGCGACGGCGGCAAGCTCCGGCTCGTCGGAGACGGCGCGCATGGATCGCCCGGTTTTCGAGCGCGTGAGGAAGAGGTGCAGCGCCACGGCAATGACCAGCGTCAGGGCAATCGCCTCGGCATGGAGGGCGGCGATGCGGAAAGTACCGAACAGCACCAGGGGCGGCGTTACCCCCTTGACCAGCACCTGGTTGTCGGAACTCCACAGGAGTTGGGCCAGCGAGCGGAAGATGAGCGCCACGCCGAACGACGATATGACCGTGTAGATGGTGGCCAGCTGGCGCAGCGGCCGGTAGAAGAAGCGGTCGACGGCAAGTGCGGCGGCAATCGCCAGTGCCGCTCCCACCGGTATGAGCAAGAGAGGATGGACCGGCACAAACCACACGGCAGTCAGCACCCCATAGGCTCCGACCGTCATCAGGTCGCCATGGGCGAAATGGGCAAAGCGCAGGATGCCGAAGATCATCGAGATGCCGACCGCCCCCAGCGCGTAGATGCTGCCGAGAGTGAGCGCCGGAATGAGATAGTAGTTGATGAACTCGATCATGCTGCTTCGCCCCCGCCCAGGAAGGAGCGGCGCACATTGTCGTTGGCGAGAAGTTCCGCCCCGCTGCCGGAGATGAAGTTGCGGCCATTGACCAGCACATGGGCTCGGTCGGCGATGCGCAGCGCTTGCCGGGCGTTCTGCTCGACCATCAAAATGGTGACGCCGGTCTTGCGCACGTCGAGAATGAGATCGAAGATTTTTTCGAGGTAGGCCGGCGATAGCCCGGCGGTGGGCTCGTCGAGCAGCAATAACCTGGGCTCGCTCATCAGGGCGCGGCCGATCGCCACCATCTGGCGCTGGCCGCCGGAAAGCTCGCCCGCCGGCTGGCCGAGCTTGGCGCGAAGATCGGGAAACAGCGCCAGGATGTTCGCCTCGGTGCGGGCCCGGTCGCGCGGCGGGGCGGCATAGGTGCCGATATCGAGGTTTTCGGCGACCGTCAGATTGGGAAAGACGTTGCGGTTCTGCGGCACGGCGGAAATGCCGATCGGCACCAGTGCGGCGGTGGCAAGGCCCGTGATGTCGCGCCCCGCCATCGCAATGGTGCCGCCGGCAATTTTTGTCAGCGCGAAGATCGACTTGAGCAGCGTCGATTTGCCGGCCCCGTTGGGCCCGATGATCACGGCAACGGCGTTCTCTTCCACATCGAGATCGACGCCCTCGATGATCGGCATGCCGCCATAGCCCGCCGTCAGCCCCTGCACCGAAAGGAGCGCCGTCATGCCCGGCCCTCGTATTTGCCGCCGCCGAAATAGGCCTCGATGACCCGCTCGTCGCGCCGCACCTCGGCGGCGCTGCCGCGAGTAAGGACCTCTCCCTGGGCCATCACCACCACATTGTCGCAGAGCTTCGACACATAATCGAGGTCGTGCTCGATCAGGCAGAAGGTGAGCTGCCGGCCGGTGTTGAGCTCCTTGATCTTGTCGGCGATCTTGGCCAGCAGCGTCCGGTTGATGCCGGCGCAGATCTCGTCGAGCAGGACGATCTTAGGCGCCCGCATCAGCGCCCGGCCAAGCTCCAGGAGCTTTTTCTGGCCGCCCGACAGATTGCCCGCCTTTTCGTCGCTCACCCGGTCAAGCTCGAGAAACCGCACCGTCTGGCGCGCCGCACGGGTCACCGCCTCTTCCTCGGCGAGAAACCGGCTGCGGCGGAACACCACGTTCAGCACATTTTCGCCAAGCGGTGCCGCCGCCGCCGCCATGAAATTCTCGAGCACCGAAAGCCGCGAGAACTCGTGCGGGATCTGGAAGGTGCGGGCCAGCCCCAGGGCAGCGCGTTCATGGGGCTTCAGCTTGGTGATGTCAGCGCCTTCGAGGAGCACCCGGCCCGAGGTCACCGGAACATGGCCGGCAATCGCATTGAACAGCGTCGTCTTGCCCGCCCCATTGGGACCGATGAGCCCGGTGATGCGGCCCGAAGGGATGTCGAAGCTCACATTATTGACGGCCTTGAGGCCGCCGAAGCTGACACTCACGTGATCGAGGCTGATCATCGGGAGACCTCCGCGGCCGGCCAACCGGCCGCGGAGCGGTCATGCCGTTACTGCATCACCGCGGTCTGCTTGTACTTGTCGCCGTCGACCACGAACTTGCCGATATAGCCGGTGACATCGCCCGCCGCATCGAACACATAGGCGCCGCCGGCTCCGGTATAGGTGATGTCCTTGCCGTCCTTGATCAGCTGCTTGGCCTTAGCCCATTCGCCGGGGCCGATCTTCTCGCCCTTGCCGGAGCCGATGGCCCGGAGCGCCGCCGCCATCTTGGTTCGGTCGGCCGAGCCCGCCTTCTCAATGGCGAGCAGCGCCATGAAGGTCGCGTCATAGGTCTGGTCGACGAAGGCCTTGTCGGCGCCATCCTTGTAAGCGGCGTTGAATTCGTCATGCAGGGTCTTCTGGGCCGGATTGTCGGCCGGCGACGTGGGGGACGAGAAGAACGAGGTCTTGAGCGCGTCCGCCCCCACCTGCTTGATCAGCGCCTCGTCGCGCAGACCGTCGGTGCCGATGAAGCGGGTGAACAGGCCCCCTTCGATCGCCTGCTTGACGATGGTGCCGCCCGAGTCGCCGGCATAGGCCACGACCACCAAAGCTTCGGCTCCGCCCTTGGCCAGCGCCGCCAGCTCCGAGCGATAGGAGTTCTTCTTCTCCTCGTGCTTTACCTCGACCGCCACTTCGCCGCCGAGCTTCTTGTAGGCGTCGATGAAGGTCCGGCCGATGCCGACGCCGTAGTCGTTGTTGACATAGGTGACGGCGACCTTCTTGAGGCCCTCCGCGAGCACCATCTTGGCCAGCACCTCGCCCTGGTAATTGTCGGAGGGAACCACCCGGAACAGGAGATCGTTGTCCTTGATGCCGGTGATGGCGGGCGACGTGGCGGTGGGCGAAATCTGCACCACGCCGGCCGGGATCGACACGGCTTCGGCCGCCGAAATGGTGGTGCCCGACATCAGCGCTCCCATGATGATCGGCACGTTCTCGATATTGACCAGCTTGCCGACCGCGTCGACGGACCCTTGCGCCGAGCCGGTGGTGTCGCCGTAGACGGCGACCGCCTTGCCGTCGAGCAACCCGCCCTGGGCGTTGACCTGGGTGATGGCCAGATTGGCGGCGTTCTGCAGCGGCGGAATGAAGCTGGCGATCGGCCCGGTGATATCCATCAGGATACCAACCTTGGTGTCGTCGGCGAAGGCCAGCGTTGTCGAACCAAGAAGTGCGGCGGCGGCAAGTGCGATCAACGATTTTTTCATGTCTTCCCTCCCTTTGGAATAGTGCCGGATGCTACTTGAACGGGCTTCGGTCTGTCACCAGAAATCGCTAAGGCACGCTGGTTTTGAAGGTCCCCGGCAACGACACCTCGAGCAGCTCGAGGCCCGGCGTGGCGCCGGCGTAGCGCGTCGCCAGGCCCGGCGGAACGACAAAGGCATCGCCCGGCGCCAGGCGATAGGGCTCCTTGCCTTCACCTTCGAGGGTCATTTCGCCCTTCATCACGAAACTGAACAGGATATCGCCGTCGTGCCGGGTCCATGGCGAGGCTTGCCCCGAGGGTCTGGCCACCATGACCGAGGCGACACCCCTGGTGTTCTCGCTAATCGTCGTATCGCGGGCTTCGAAGCCGGGGATGCGGAACGGCCTGAACACCCCCGACCTGGCCAGATTATGGACGAACTTCTGGCCCTCCCACTCCCGCTCGGGCCGCGGGCTGGCGGTTGGCAGGGTCATCACATGGTCGATCTCGGTTACATGCTCGGCTGGAACTCCGATCTCGATCACCTCGATGCCGTCGCCCGCCTGCAGCACCCGGTGGCGGATCATGGGCGGCTGGATGAAACAATCGCCGGCGGTGAGCCGCAACGGACCGCCCTGGTCCTCATAGACCACATCGACCCAGCCCTTGAGACAGAAGATCAGCTGGAAGCCGACCTTGTGAAAATGCACCATGTCGGGCACCGGGCCATCGGGCACGCGGATATGCGAGGCAATGACCGCACCCCCCAGCCGCGACGGCACCAGGTCGCGATACTCCATGCCGGCGCGGCCGATGATCCACGGCGCCTGATCGGCGAGCCTCCGCACCACGAAAGCATGCCTGGTCGGCGGCAGCACCAGCGGCGGATTCAACTTATCGATTTCGATTTTCGTTCCGTTGGGAGCGATCAGTTCGCGCTTGCCATCGGCGAATTGATCCGGGTCTTCGGTGAGGATGCGGATCGTACCGGGCGCTTCCTTCGCCCCCTTCTCAATGCGGATGCGCAGGCCGTGGCCCGACAGCACCGCCACCTGCGGGTAGTCGGCCGGATAGATCATGTCGAGCCGCAGCTTCAGAACCTTCGTGTAGAACGGCAGATCGTCGCGCAATTCGTGCGTCGGAAGCCTGATCTCGGCGCGGGTTTCGCTGCTCATACGGATACCTTGGCGTATTTCGGCTGTCTCCAGATAGTTTCGGCCAGCACGCGCTTCAGCCGTGCGACCGCCTCCCAGCAGTCGGCGTGGCGAATGACCAGTGGCGAGACGCCGAAGCGAATGGCGTCCGGCTGGCGGAACGAGGAGACCACACCCGCGTCGATCAGCGCTTCGACGACCGATCCGGCACCGGGCGAGGAGAACGACACATTGCCGCCGCGCCGGCCATGGTCGCCGGGCGAATTGACCACCACACCCAATGACCCACATTCCTGCTTCAGTGCGGCAATCAGGAAATCGGTGAGCGATTTGTGCTTGGCCCAGAGCTTTGCCGGATCGACCTTGGGCCAGACATCGAGCATGGCGGAAGCGAGCTCGTCGGCACCGACCAGCGGCGTGCCGGTGAGGAATTTCTTGACGCCCCCATGGGGCGCATAGTCGCGGGCGAAGGCATAGACATCGGCATGGCCCATCCAGCCGGCGAGCGCCGGCCAGACCTCATCGCCCAGCCCCCGCTTCACATAGATGAAGGCGGGGCCGCCCGGTCCGGCGCAGAGATATTTATAGCCGCAGCCCACGGCGAAATCGGCATCCGCACCCCTCACGTCGACCGGCACCGCACCGGCCGAGTGCGAGACGTCCCAGACGGTGAGCACGCCCTTGGCGTGAGCCGCCGCCGTCACCCGCCCCATGTCCCAGCGCCCGCCCGAGCGGTAGTCAACGTGCGACAGGGCCGCCACCGCCACTTCGGCGTCCATCGCCGCCACCGCCTCGTCCTCGCTGTCGACAAAGCGCAACGACAACCGCCCTTCGGATGCTGCGGCGATCCCCTGCAGCACATGCACGTCGGTCGGGAAATTGCCGTTCTGGGTGAGAAGCGTGCGCCGTTCGGGGCGAAGCGTCAGGGCATGGCTCACCGCCTTGAACTGGTTGAGCGTGGTCGAATCGCACATCACCACCTCGCCCGGCCCCGCCCCGATCAGCGGTGCGATGCAATCGCCGAGCAGCGACGGCATCTCCAGCCATTGCCGCTGGCTCCAGCCGCGCCGGCGCAGGTTCACCCAATCGTCGAGCAGTCCCTTGGCCTTCCCCCTCGCCGCCTTGGGCATGGGCCCCACCGAATTGGCGTCCATGAAGATGACGTCGTCGGGCAGCTCGAACAGCTCGCGGATCGGCGCCAGCGGGTCTAAGGCATCGAGGGCCTGGGCGGCGGCGGCGGAAAGCGCAGTCATGGCCGAAGCTAATCACGCCCCCGGTTTCCTTGCAATACTGAAAGAACCTTGCAATCCTGCAAGGCCGCGTCATAATCCGCCTATGGCCAGACAGATCAAGCTCGCCGCCGATATCGGCGGCACCTTCACCGACCTGGTGCTCGAAGCGGGCGCCAGGCGTTGGAGCTGCAAGGTTCTGACAACCACCGCCGCTCCCGAACAGGGAGTGATCGAAGGCATCGGCCTGGTTCTTGCCCAGTCGGGTCTCAAACCCGCCGATGTCGGCGTCTTTATCCACGGCACGACGCTGGCCACCAACGCCCTCATCGAACGAAAGGGCGCCAGGACCGCCTTCATCACCACCGAGGGCTTCCGCGACATTCTCGAGCAGGGTTACGAAAAGCGCTTCGACCACTATGACCTGATGATCGACCGCGCTCCGCCTTTGGTGCCACGCACCCTGCGCTTCACCGTGCGGGAGCGTCTCGCCGCCGACGGCGACGTGCTGGTGCCGCTGGATGAAAGCTCCGTGCACGGATTGGCGAAGCGGCTCATCGCCGAGAACGTCAAGGCCGTGGCCATCGGCTTTCTCCACGCCTACGCCCATGACGCCCACGAGTGCCGCGTGCGCGACCGTCTGGCCAAGGCCCTGCCCAAGGACGTGACCATCTGCCTGTCCAGCGAAGTCGCCCCCGAGATCCGCGAATTCGAGCGCTTCTCCACCACCGTCGCCAATGCCTATGTGCGCCCCCTCATGTCGGGTTACCTGCATCGCCTCAGCGACCGGATGAAGGACATGGGTCTTACGGCACCGCTCTTTCTCATGATGTCCGGCGGTGGCCTGACAACCCTCGAAACCGCCGTGCGCTTTCCCATCCGCCTGGCCGAGTCGGGTCCCGCCGGCGGCGCCATTCTGGCGAGCCAGATCGCCGCCGAGTGCGCTCTTGGCGAAGTCCTCTCCTTCGACATGGGCGGCACTACCGCAAAGATCTGTCTCCTCACCGACGGCGAGCCCGAACGGGCCCGCAAGTTCGAGATCGCCCGGGCCTATCGCGACATGAAGGGTTCCGGCATCCCGGTGCGTATTCCAGTGATCGAGATGGTCGAGATCGGCGCCGGCGGCGGTTCCATCGCCCGGGTCGACAGGCTGAAGCGCATCACCGTCGGCCCCGACAGCGCCGGCTCGACGCCGGGGCCTGTCTGCTACGGCCGTGGCGGCACCGAGCCCGCCGTCACCGATGCCAATCTGGCGCTGGGCAAGATCGACCCCGCCTATTTCGCCGGCGGCAAGATCAGGCTCGACGAGAAGAAAGCCGCTGCGGCCTTGCAGAAGATGATCGGCACTCCCCTGGGCCTCAAGGATTTCTGGCCCGCCGCCGGGGTCACTGAAATCGTCGAGGAGAACATGGCCAACGCCGCCCGTGTCCATGCCATCGAGCGCGGCCGCGATATCGCCTCCTGCACCATGATCGCCTTCGGCGGCGGAGCACCTCTGCATGCCTGCCGCCTCGCCGAGAAAGTGGGTGTGGCCAGGATCATCGTGCCGAAGGGTGCCGGCGTCGGCTCGGCCATCGGCTTCCTCCGCGCCCCCGTCGCCTATGAGATCACCAAGAGCGCCGTCGTCTCGCTGGAAAAATTCGACGCGGCCCGCGTCAATGCCATGCTGACCCGGATCACCCGCGACGCCCGCGCCGTGGTCGAGTCGGCGCTTGCCGGAGCGAGGCCCATCGTCCAGGTGATCGCCGACTGCCGCTATGTCGGCCAGGGCCATGAAATTCGCGTGCCCGTTCCGGTTCGCAAGCTCACGGAAAAGGACGGCGCCAAACTTAAGGCCGCCTTTGAGCGCCTCTACGAGCAGGTCTATGGCCTCCGCATCCCCAACCAGGAAGCCGAAGCCATCACCTGGTCGGTCACCGTCTCCTCGAAGCCGGTGAAGGCCAAGCGCGCCGCCCCGGCCGCGAAGAAAACCCCGCCCCAGCCCCGCAGCAAGCGCCCGATCTACGATCCGGCCTTGGGCCGGCAAGTCTCCGTCCCCGTCTACTGGCGTTTCGACATGAAGGAGGGTGCCGCCATCACGGGCCCTGCCATCATCGCCGAGGATGAGACCTCGACCATCGTCGGCGCCAACTTCACGGCTGCCATCAACAGCCTCGGCTACATCATCCTGGAGCGGGTGAAATGAAAACGAACGCCCTCGCCGCCATCCGCACCCAGGTCATGTGGAACCGCCTCATCGCGGTGGTCGAGGAGCAGGCCCAGTCGCTGCTCCGCACCGCTTTCGGTGCCATCACCCGCGAGGCGGGCGATCTCTCCGCCGGCGTCTACGATCCCCACGGCAACATGATCGCCCAGGCGATGACCGGCACGCCCGGTCACGTCAACACCATGGCGACCGCCGTTGCCCATTTCTTCAAGCACTTTCCGCAACACACGATGAAGCCCGGCGACGTCTATGTCACCAACGATCCCTGGCTCGGCACCGGCCATCTCTTCGACTATGTGATGACGACGCCGGTCTTCCTGGGAAAGAAGCTCGTCGCCTTCTTCGCCTCCACCTGTCATGTGATCGATGTGGGCGGCGTCGGTCTGTCGGCCAAGGCGAATTCAACCTTCGAGGAAGGAACCCTCATCCCCCACATAAAGATCAGGAAGGAGGGCAAGCTCAACGAAGAACTCCTCGCCATCATCCTGGCCAATTCGCGCAACCCAGTGGAAGTGCGCGGCGATATCCTGTCGCTGATCAGCGCCAACGATACCGGCGCCCGCCGGCTTATCTCCATGATGGAGGAGTTCAAGCTCGCCTCCATCGAGCCCCTGGCCAGGCACATCCTCACCCGGTCGGAGAAAGGTGCCCGCCAGGCGATCAAGGCGCTGCCCGAAGGCCAATGGTCCTATGAGATGCCACTCGATGGCTATGAGCGCCCCATTACCATCAAGTCGAAGCTGACCATCCGGCGCGGCAAGATCACCATCGATTTCTCCGGCTCCTCGCCCGCCTCGATCTACGGCATCAACAGCCCACGCACCTACACTCACGCCTATTCGGTGTTCGGACTGAAGGCGGTGATCGCCCCCCATGTGCCCAACAATATCGGTTCCCTCTCCTGCTTCGATCTGGTGACGGAAGCGGGCACCTGTGTCGATCCCATCCGCCCTTCACCGGTCACCGCCCGCCATGTCATCGGCCAGATGCTGGCCGATAGCGTCTTCGGCTGTCTCGCCCAGGCGCTGCCCGGCAAGGTGCAGGCGGAAAGCGCCGGCTCCATCTGGATTCTGGGACTGAACAGCGCCCACGGCCTCGTCCCCGCCGAAGAGACAGCGAAGGCCAAACGCTTTGGCGTCATCAACATCGGTTTGGGCGGCATCGGCGGCAGGCCCGGCAAGGACGGGCTCGCCACCACCGCCTTCCCCTCGGGTGTCGGCACCATTCCGGTCGAAGTGACCGAGACCCAATGTCCCCTCTACTTCAAGCGCAAGGAATATCTCCCCGACTCAGGGGGAGCCGGCCAGTGGCGCGGCGGCCTCTCCCAGGCGATCGAGATCGCCAACCGCGAGCCCGCCCCCTTTACCATTTCCGCCGCCACCTTCGACCGCATCCGCAATGCCGCTAGGGGCCGCGACGGCGGCTTGGCCGGACGCAAGGGTGTCGCTCGCCGCGGTTCGGGCCAGCCCATTCCCGACAAGGGCGTCCATGTGATCGCCGCCGGCGACAGCCTGGTAGTTGAACTCCCCGGCGGCGGCGGCTTCGGCGATCCGACCAAACGGGCCGCCGAACTGATCGAAGCCGACCTCAAGGCCGGCGTCGTTTCGGCCGAGGCGGCGCGCAACGACTACGACTATGAACCGGCCTGAGAAATCTCCCGACATCGGCGCGCGCCTCAAGGCGCTGCGCAAGGAGCGTGGGGCTTCGCTCGCCGAGCTGGCGAGAGCGACCGGCGTCTCGGAAGCGACCCTGTCGCGGGTCGAGAACGGCCAGTCGCTGGTCAGCGCCCACCATCTCTATCAGCTCTCCCGCACCCTCGGCGTCGACATCACCGCCTTCTTCGAGGCGGGCGGCAAGACACTCGCCGGCGGCATCCGCTCCATCTGCCGCAGGGGCGACGGCGTTCCCCTCTCCACCGCCCGCTACGAGGCCCAGGTGCTGTGCACCGACATCGCCGCTAAGCACATGCATCCGGCGATCAACACCGTCACCATCGCCTCGCTCGCCGAAGCCGGCGGCTTCTCGCGCCACGACGGCGAGGAATTCCTCCATGTCCTGTTGGGCCGGCTCCTGCTGGTCACCGAGTTCTACGAGCCGCTGCTGCTCGAAACCGGAGACAGCGTCTATTTCGACAGCCACATGGGCCACGCCTATCTCTCGCCCGATGGCCGACCGGTGCAGATTTTGGTGATCGCCACCACCGAGCCGCCGAAATGACCGCCGGCCAGTCCCACATCGCGTCGATCATGGTGAACAAGGACGCCGCCCAGGTCTTCGCCTTCATGGCCGATCCGGCGAAACTCAACCGCTGGTCCTTCGGCACCTGGGAAACCGAGGTGGCGCCAGATGGCCTGGTCACCGGCACGAGTATATTCGACGGCAACAAAATTCTCGTCCGCATCGATGCCGATCGCGAACGTCTCTCCATCGACTACCGGTTGGGCGCCGATCCGGCCAGGCTCGTCCCGCGCGTCACTGTCCGTATCATCCCCGGCGCCAACCTCGGCCTCGATGCCGGACACTGCGTCCTCACCTTCATCGCCTGGCGCTCATCAGCCATGGACGACGATCGCTGGCGGCGTCTGACCTCCTCCCACGAATTCGAAGTGGTGCTGATCAAGAACCTTCTCGAGAACGACCGGGCCTAGAGCCTTCGCAGCACCGCCCTGACCGGTGCCGCATCGAGGTTCTCGAAGCGCAGCGGCAGCGCGATCAGTTCGTAATCGCCCGGCGCCACATGGGCGAGCACCAGGTTTTCCAGAATGCGCATGTCGGCGGCCCTTGCCGCCGTATGCGCCGGCAGCGCCTTCGAGGTTTCCGGATCGACCGACGGCGTATCGATGCCGACCAATGTCACACCCCGCGCGGCCAGCAGCTCGACCGTTTCAGCCGCCAGCGCCCGGAAGCCCGTGGGCCACACTCGCGGGTCCCACCCGTCCATCAGCCGCAGCAGCACGCGGGGCGGCACGCCACCGAGAAACCGCGCCACGGCCTCGGGCCCGCACAATGCCGAACTCCCCCGTGCGTCGATGACCCGGCAGGGTCCGACGAACGGATCGAGTCCCAGCCCGCCGATGGCAACACCCTTGGCATCGTAATGCAGCGGTGCATCGGCATGGGTTCCGCAATGGCTGGAGAAGGCAACCCGCGCCACATTCACCGGACACCCTGGGCCGATGGCGAAGGTCTGGCGCTCCTCGTAGGGCGCATCGCCGGGAAAGCGCGCCATTCCCGGCGCCAGCGGCTGCGAGATATCGATGATCATGTCACCGCCTTGCGGTCGAGAAACTCCGGCCTATCCCACAGGTGCTGGTCAAGAATATCGGCCAGCCGGTCGACCGCGTCCCACACATCGGTGAAAGACGTATAGAGCGGCGTGAAACCGAAGCGGATCACGTCGGGGGCGCGGAAATCGCCGACCACCTTGCTGGCGATCAGCGCCTGCATCACCGCATAGCCTTCGGGGCAGCCGAGCGACACATGCGAGCCGCGCTCCCGCCAGTCGCCGGGCCCCATGAGCTTGACACCGTGCCGCCCGCAGCGCTCGACCGCCAGATCGGCGAAGAGCCGGCACAGCGCCAGCGATTTCTTGCGCACCGCCTGCATGTCGATGCCGTCCCATGGATCGAGCGCCGCATCGAGCGCCGCCAGCGAAAGGATGGGCTGGGTGCCGCACTGGTTGCGGACGATGCCGGGTGCCGGCCGGTAGTCGAGATCGAAGGCAAAGGGTGCCGCATGACCCCACCAGCCGGCGAGCGGTGGCACGATCTTTTCCTGCAGGTCGGGCCGCACGTAGAGAAAACCCGGCGCTCCCGGCCCACCATTGAGATATTTGTAGGTGCAGCCGAGTGCCAAGTCGGCATCGGCGGCGGCGAGATCGACCGGCATGGCGCCGGCCGAATGTGCGAGATCCCAGATGGTCAGGGCCCCGGCCTTGTGGGCCACTTCCGTTACCGCCTTCATGTCATGGAGCCTGGCCGTGCGGTAGTCGACTTCGGTCAACATCACCACCGCCACCCTCTCGTCGATTGCGTCCAGCACCTCGTCCGGCTCGACCACGCGCAGCTCGTGTCCGACATTCAGGAGATCGCGCAAGCCTTGCGCCACATAGAGGTCCGAGGGGAAATTGCCGCTGTCGGAGAGAATGACCTTGCGCCCCGGCCTGAGCTTTACCGCCGCCCCCAGAAGTTTGAACAGATTGACCGAGATGGTGTCGCCGGCAATGACACTGCCGGGTGGCGCGCCGATCAGCTTGGCGATGCGGTCGCCCACCTTGCGCGGCAGGTCGAACCAGCCATGGACGTTCCACGAGGTGATGAGGTCCTGCCCCCACTCCTTGCCGATCACCTCGGCGATCCTTGCTCCCACATGGCGCGGCAAGATCCCCAGCGAATTGCCGTCGAGATAGATCATCCCCTCGGGCAACACAAAACGCTGCCGCATCGGGCCGAGCGGATCGGCGCGGTCGAGGGCCTGGCAGTCGGCGCGTTTCATCGGGAACCCCGCAGCATCACCGCCGTTGCATCGTCGGCCGGCTTGAACCGGGGATAAGTCTGGCATGCGGGATCGCCCGCTTCAACCGCTCGCAGTGCCGCCAGCACCCGGGCCACGCCACCCGCCTCCCCGGAAGTCGCGAACAGCGACTGGTCATCATACAGCCGGTAGTGATCGACCGCCCGGTAATATCCATCCGTACACAGAAGAATATCCCCGGGCAACCCCAGATCGAGATACTCGGCATATGCTGTGGCGGCGGCGCTGGCCTCGAGGATGCCGTAGCCACCCGGCGTATTGCGGCCGGCCCGGCCCTTTTTGAGTTGCGGGGCAAATTCGGCGAGCAGCGTCTTCACGTCGAGCACGCCTGCTGCCCGGCGCTTCGCCGCCTCACCCGCCAGCCAATGGTCGAAGGAGTTATTGGGCGAGGCGACGGCCAGCCGGTGAGCGCCGTCGGTGTTGCGCACCATCAGGCAGGAATCGCCCAGCCGCAGGGCCTTCCACCCGTAGCCATAGCGCTTCGCCAGGACCAGGCAGGCGGCCGGCGGATCGTAATCCGCTGGAAGTGCAAGGCCGGCCGAAATGCCGTGCCAGTCGGCAATCAGACCTTTGACCAACTGCGCCAAAATTTCGCCAAGCGGCAGATTGCCTCCGGCAAGGCGAAGGAGATGCCCATGAGCGCGGCCCACCAGCCAGGCCGCATCGCTGTCGCCCATCAGATAGTTCCGCCCATTGATGCCGGTGACGCCGTCGAAAACCCAGGCCGCGGTCACATCTTCGGGGCTGCCGAGAAAGCCCCAGCCATCCTCGTTGACGGCGCCACTTCTCTCCGAAACAGCACCGGCAAGCCTCAAAGCCGCACCACCTCGCCGGTCTTGACGCTTTCATCCGCCGCCAGCACGATTCGCAGCGAATTGATCGCATCCGCCACATGGGCCGACATGTCGCGGTCGTGACGGATCGCATCGAGGAAAATCTCCTGCTCGCGGTTACACAGCTCCTGGTGGCCCGGCTCGTCATCCATGCGGATCACCTCGTCGGGGCTGGCGAACCTGCCTTCGGGTGTGAGCAGTGCATGATGCAGCCGCAGGGCGCTGGTCCGGGTGTGGCTGTCGATGTCGGAGGACTCGATCTTCGATTCCTCCATGGCGATCGACACGCAGCCCCTGGGCCCGATCATATCTTTGACGAAGAACGCCGTCTCGCTCATCATCGGCCCCCAGCCCGCCTCGTACCAGCCGACCGAACCGTCGTCGAAGGTGACATGCAGATGGCCGTAATTATACATGCGCTCATGCACTTCGCTGGTGAGCCGCGCCCCCACCGCATGGACGCTCACAGGCCTGGCACCGGTCACCTGGCACATCACATCGACATAATGCACCCCGCAGTCGACGATCGGGCTGATCGAATTCATCAGATGCTTGTGCACCGCCCATTGTGGGCCCGACGACTGCTGGTTGAGGTTCATCCGCATGACCAGCGGCTTGCCGAGCGTCTTGCCCACCTCGACGAACTTGATCCACGAGGGATGGACTCGCAATATATAGCCGATCACCAGCTTCTTGCCTGATGCCTTGGCCAGCCGGGCGATGTCCTCGGCCTCGGCCACCGTGTCGGCCAAGGGTTTCTCGATGAAGATATGACAGCCCGCCTTCAGCGCCATGCGGGCGAAGGCGGCATGGGTGTCGGGCCAGGTGTTGATCGACACGGCATCGGGCTTCACCTCGCTGAGCGCCTCGGCGAAGTCGGCAAACAGCGGCACGTCGGGAAACTCGTTACGTAGATCCTCGCGGGCGGCGATGTCGCGGGTGCATAGCCCGGCGATTTTGAACCCCTTGATGCTGCGATAGGCCCTGGCATGGCTCATCCCCATGTTGCCCAGCCCCACCACCAATACGCTGACCGGTTTCATCTGCCCTCGATCCATGTTTGGCGAACCGCAAGATCATCACTCAAATGTACAAGGCTCGCAAGGAAGTCCGCGCGAATACGGCCAAGCTCATGGTCGCGGCGCAGGAATGCAGCCGGCGCCAGCGATGCCATCGTCAATGCGTCCTCAAGCCTGACGCCGAGCTGCGTCATGCAATAGCGCACCGCCTCGTCCATGGTGAGATTGGAGCCCGCCAGCGTGCCGTCGGCCAGTTGCAGCCGCCCATGCTCGCGCCGCACCTCACGGCCTTGTAACGTAAAATGGTCGGGCCCGCCCGCCGCCGTCGGCATGGCATCGGTCACCAGCATGATGCGGGACCTTGGCTTGGCCGCCAGCACCACCCGCATGGCCGCGTCATGCACATGGAAGCCGTCGGCGATGAGGCCGACGAAGCATTCCCGGTCGGCGAGTGCGGCTCCCACCATGCCGGGCTCGCGTCCGTTCATCTGGCTCATGGCGTTGAAAATATGGGTGAAGGCGCGGGCGCCTGCCGTCAGCGCTACGCTGGCCTCCTCGCAAGTCGCCTCCGCATGACCGAGGCTCACCAGCACGCCGCGCTCCGCTAGTTGCTTCACCAGCGCCGGCGGAACCCGGTTCGGCGCCAGCGTCAGCATCACCGCGCCGCAATCCGCCGCGGCTATCTTCTCAACGTCGCCGACGGTCATCGCGCGAATGAACCGCGCCTCATGCGCTCCCTTCCGCGCCACATCGAGAAACGGCCCCTCGATGTGGATGCCGAGCACGCCGGGAACGGCACCGGCCTTCACCGCCGCGATTGCCGCCGCCGTCACTTCCGGCGCATCGGTGATGACCGTTGGCAGCAGCCCCGTCGTGCCGAAGGCCCGATGCGACTCGGCGATGCGGCGCACCGTCTCAACACTCGGCCGATCGTTGAGCAGCGCGCCGCCGCCGCCATTGACTTGCACGTCGATAAATCCCGGCGCCAAAACGCCGCCCTCGAGCTTGCGGCGTTCGATACTACCCGGGACTTCGGCCTCGGCACAGACAGCGGCAATCCGCCCCCCGTCGATGACGACCGCCATCCCATCGCGCATTGCTTCGCCGTCGAATAGCCGGGCGCCAGTCAGCGCAAAAGCCATCACAGGGTCTCCGTCACTTTCTTCAGGAGCCGCGGCCGGTCGGGATCGCGGCCCAAGGCCTGGGCCGTGGCCTCGACAAAGCGATAAGCGGTCTGCACCATGGCAATGGGATCGAGCAACGGATTTGTGCTGCGCGCATAGGGAAGTCCACCCTCCTCCACCACCAGCACGCTCGCACCTGTCGCCCGGATTTTCGCCATCGCCTCGCGCGACGAAGCCCGCGACGGATCTTCCGGCGAATAGGCCAGTAGCGGAAAGCCCGCTCCTAGGAGTTCCAGCGGCCCATGCATCACCTCGGCGATCGAATAGGCCTCGGCATGGATGGCGCAGGTTTCCTTGAGCTTGAGGGCGGTTTCCGAAGCGATTGGGAGCGATGGCCCCCGCCCGACCACATAGAGCGACTCCGCCCCCTTCGCCAGGGCCACTGCCGCCGGCCAGTCGATGCGCGCGGCTTGCCTCAAGACTTCCGGCAAGGCGCCCAAACCCGCTAGCAAATCCTTGCGCTCGAGCCAATGGGCGACGATCGCCGCTCCCGCGGCCAGCGACACGATGAAGGATTTGGTGGCGGCGACACTCAGTTCCGGCCCGGCATGGAGCGGCAGGCAGATGTCGGCAGCTCTTGCCGCCGGCGAATCCTCGACATTGACCACCGCCACGGTAAAGGCCCCGGCTTTGCGTGCGCCCTCCTGGAGCGCCACGATGTCCGGGCTCTTGCCCGATTGTGACACGGTAAGGCACAGCGCATCTTTCGCTTTGAGCTTCGCGCCATAGACCGACACAACCGAAGCCCCCATCGAACAACAGGGAATGCCGAGCAGGATTTCGGCGAGATACTTGAAATAGCCCGCCGCGTGATCGGAACTGCCGCGCGCCGAGGTGATGATAACCGGCGGCGGCCGAAGCCTCAGTCTCGCACCGATTTCGGCCAGTGCCGAGCCATTGCGGTCGAGAAAGCGGGCAACCGCTTCAGGTGCTTCGGCAGCCTCCCTTGCCATGTGGCTCATGCTGGGGCTCCTGCAGCGATGGTGAGTTCGGCGACGAAATCATAACTGTCGCCGCGATAATGCGAGCGGGTGTATTCGACGATGCGCCCGTCGGGAAGATACGAGATGCGCTCGATGAACAAGGCCGGGCTGCCGTCGGGAAGATCGAGAAGCTCGGCCTCGCGGGCGTTGAGGGCGGTGGCATGGAGCCGCTGCAAAGCCCTCACCGGCCTGACGCCGCGGGCTTCGAGGGCGGCATAGAGCGAGCCTTCCACTGCCTTGGGTTCGGGCAGGAAATGCTGCGGAATGACAGCGAGTTCGATCGCCATCGGCACACCATCGGCCCGCCTGAGGCGATGAAAGCGCGAGACGAGTTCCCCCGGCGAGATCGACAGTTTCAGCGCTTCCTCCGGCGTCGGCAGTCCGACCGACCGGTCGAGCCAGTCGGCATCGGTCTTGAGCCCGCGCAGCTGCATGTCCTGGGTGAAGCTGGTCAACCGCGACAAGGGCTGCTCGATCCGCCGGCTCTTGCCGTTGACATAGGTGCCGGAGCCGCGGCGCTGCACCAGCACCCCTTCCGCCACCAGCTCGCTGAACGCCTTGCGCACGGTGACGCGTGAGACATGCAGAAGCTCGGCCACGTCGCGCTCGCCCGGAATGGCATCGCCCTCCTTGAGATCGCCCGCCGTCACCGCTTCCCGCACCAGCTTCTTCACCTGGATATAGAGGGGCGCACTGCTGCCAGGCTCGAAGCGCGTCAAATCGAAGATCGCCTGCATGACGTTCATGACCAGCGCTCCGCAAGCCCACGCGCTTTGCGCGCCATCATGATGGCGCCGTCCATGGCATCGGCTTCGGGCGGCGTCAGCGCCCGCTTCACGTCGGCATCGAGATAGGGCGGATAGACCTGGGCCAGCCCGCCGAGCAGGCTGAGGCGTGCAGCCCCCCGCGCCAGCAGCGCCCGGCCCAGATTGGAGATCGCCGCCGCCCCCTCGATCACGATGGTCATGCCGTGCACGTCGCCCTTCGCCGCGCAGTCGAAGACCAGGGGCGCCATGCGGGCATAGTCGGCGGGCACCGCCTTCTCCGACCAGCGCGACAGGTCGAAGCGCGTGGCGCCCACCTGGCGCAGAACATTGTCGATAAGTGGTGTAGGCTGCAGCAACCCGTCGATTGCCAAGGCGGCGCGCCTCACCGCGTGATGCCCGAGCCAGGCGCCGGAACCGTGGTCGCCGAGGGCAAAGCCCCAGCCCCCCACCATGTGACGCGCTCCTCCGATCACCGCAAAGCCGATCGAGCCGGTGCCGGCGATGACGATGCCGCCGTCGCCGCCGCCGAAGGCCCCGACCTGGGCGGCATAGGCGTCGTTGTCGGCAATGACCGAGGCGAAGGGCAGTTTCGCCGCCTCGATCCGCTCGGCCCCCACCGAAGTGACGATGCCGGCGAGCCCCAGCCCGGCATGAAGCTCCGTGGTCGGAACATTCGCCTGAGCCGCGGCTTGCGCGGCGGTGGCGACGATGCTGGCGATGGCGCCGTCGAAATTCTGATAGATGTTGGAGGAGCCCCCCACCGCCTCGCCGCGGAGAACCCCCGCGCCATCGCGGATACGAGCCCGGCAACGGCTGCCGCCACCATCGATTCCAAGAAACACCTGTCCACCCTGGATCATGGCATATAATACCAAACCAATACCAAATGGGAAGAGTTTTGTTAAGAAATTTGCAGAGAATCTCAATTTTAATAGATTTATCAAATGTTAACATTTTCTTCTGGACAAGTGGTATTAATTTGGTATTGTCTAGCCCATGGAAATGCAGCACGCCACCACCGAACGGGTTTCCGCCGCCTCGACCGGGATCGACACCTGGAGCGATGCCGGAATTCTGGCGGCCCTGATCGAAGGCCAGGAGCGTGCCATAGCCGCCGTCCGCGCCGCCATTCCGCAAATCTCCCAGGCCGCCGCAGCAATAGCCGAGCGCCTGCGCGCCGGCGGCTGCCTCTACTATGCCGGCGCCGGCACCTCGATCCGGGTGGGCGTCCAGGACGGCTCCGAACTCCCCGCCACCTTCGGCCTCGCCGAGACCCGTATCCGCTATCTCATCGCCGGCGGCCGCGCCGCCATGTTCGACACTCTGGCCAAGGCCGAGGATGATGCCGCCGAAGGCGCCCGCGCCGCGGAAGGCTGCACCCCAGCCGACGTGGTGATCGCCATCGCCGCCTCCGGCACCACACCCTATACCGTCGCCGCAGCCAAGTCGGCCCGCGCCCGCGGCGCTTGCGTCATCGCCATGGTCAACAATGCCGGCACCCCGCTCGCCGCCGCCGCCGCCCACGAGATCCTGCTCGATTCCGGGCCTGAGGCGATCGCCGGCTCGACCCGCATGGCTGCGGGCACGGCCCAGAAGGCGGCCCTCAATCTTCTCTCGACGCTGGCCAACATCAAGCTCGGCGCCGTCCATGATGGGTTGATGGTCAATGTCCAGGCCGACAATCAGAAGCTCAAGCAACGCGCCCGCACCATGATCGGTACCATCACCGGGGCCGACGAAGCCCGCGCCGCCGCGGCCCTCGAACAAACAAAGGGGCTGGTCAAGCCCGCCGTCCTCATCTGTGCCGGGGCGGCCTCGCTCGCCGCCGCCGAACGTCTGCTCGACGCCACGCACGGCAATTTGCGCCAGGCGTTGCAACGCCTGGCGTCGCCAGATAGGTTTTGAAGTGAAGTCCACCGGGAGGAAAAGGAGAACCCCATGTTGAAGACCGGACTGAAGACCATGCTGCTCGCCGCCGTCGCCATGACGGCTATCGCGGGTGCGGCATCGGCTGGCAAGCTGACCATCGAAAGCTGGCGCAACGACGACGCCACCATCTGGAAGGAGAAGATCATTCCGGCCTTCATGGCCAAGTACCCCGACATCCAGGTCGAGTTCAACCCGACCGCTCCCAAGGAGTACAACGCCGCCCTGAATGCCCGCCTGGAAGGCGGCACCGCCGGCGACATCATCACCTGCCGGCCCTTCGATGCCTCGCTCGAGCTCTTCAACAAGGGCCATCTGGCGCCGCTCAACGATCTGCCGAGCATGGCCAACTTCTCCGACGTCGCCAAGAGTGCCTGGACCACCGACGACGGCAAGACCACCTTCTGCGTGCCGATGGGCTCGGTCATCCACGGCTTCATCTACAACAAGGACATCTTCAAGGAACTGGGCCTCAGCGAGCCCAAGACCGAGGAGGAGTTCCTGGCGACCCTCGACAAGATCAAGGCCAACGGCAAATACGTGCCGCTCGTGCTCGGTACCAACGACCAGTGGGAAGCCGCCACCATGGGCTTCCAGAACATCGGCCCCAACTACTGGAAGGGCGAGGCAGGCCGCAAGGCCCTGATCGACGGCACGGCCAAGTTCACCGACGCGCCCTATGTCGACACCTTCAAGGCGCTCGCCAAATGGGCGCCCTACATGGGCGACGGCTACAAGGCCCAGACCTATCCCGACAGCCAGAACCTCTTTGGCCTCGGCAAGGGGGCGATCTATGCGGCGGGCTCCTGGGACATCTCGACCTTCCGTGGTCAGAACGTTCCGATGGGCGCCTTCAAGGCCCCGCCGCCGGCCGGGGCCAAGGACTGCTATATCTCGGATCATACCGACATCGGCATCGGCATGAACGCCAAGACGCCGAATGCCGCGGACGCCAAGGTTTTCCTCGACTGGATCGGCTCGGAGGAATTCGCCAACATCTTCGCCAATGCGCTCCCCGGCTTCTTCCCGCTGTCGAGCGCCAAGGTGACGATCTCCGACGACGTGGCCCAGAGCTTCGTGTCATGGCGTGGGCAATGCAAGTCGACGATCCGCAATTCCTACCAGATCCTGTCGCGCGGCACCCCCAACCTCGAGAACGAACTGTGGAACGTTTCGGCCCAGGTGCTCAACGGCACCATGACGCCGGACGCCGCCGCCGCCCAGCTCGAGGACGGGCTGAAGAAGTGGTACAAACCGCACCAGAAGTAAGCTGACAAGTAATCACCTTCCCCCCTCGTGGGGGAAGGTCCACCATACCGTCATCCCGGCCAAAGCCGGGATCCATGTTGGGTCTGGACCCCGGCTTGCGTCGGGGTGACGGGGGGATTTGGGGGCAGACGCACATGTCATCGCCACACTCCGCCATCGTCGGCATGGGCCGCGCCACCTATCTGCGCCTGCTCGTATTCTTTCTCGCGCCCGCAGCCATCGTCTACACCGTCTTCTCGATCTATCCGCTGCTCGCGACGATTTTCAATTCGCTCTACCTCTATCACTCGGAAACCAAGAGCTACGACTATGTCGGGCTCGGCAATTTCACCACCCTTCTGACCGATACCACCTGGTCGGTGCCGTTCTGGAATGCCTTCCGCAACAACCTTGTGTTCTTCGCCATCCATATGAGCGTGCAGAATCCCATCGGACTCGCACTCGCCGCCATGTTGAGCCTGCCGCGCTTGAGATTGCGCGCCACCTATCGCACCCTGATCTTCATGCCCACCATGCTGTCGGTCGTCATCATCGGCTTCGTCTGGCAGCTCATCCTGTCGCCCTTGTGGGGCATCGCCAAGCTGTTCCTGCAGACCTTCGGCCTGGGATTTCTCTTCGCCCCCTGGCTCGGCCAGGAGGGCTCGGCCCTGATTACCATCTCGCTCATTTCTGTCTGGCAGTTCGTCGGCATCCCGATGATCCTGATCTATACCGCCCTGCTCGCCATCCCCGAGGAGCTGATCGATGCGGCGACCGTCGACGGCCTCAACCAGTTCCAGGCCTTCGTCTGGGTCAAGCTGCCCTTGATCCTGCCCACCATCGGGCTTGTCTCGATCCTGACCTTCGTCAACAACTTCAACGCCTTTGATCTGATCTACGCCATGAAAGGCGCGCTCGCCGGCCCCAATTTCTCGGCCGACATCATGGGCACCCTGTTCTACCGCACCTTCTTCGGCAACCAGCTGCAGCTCGGCAACGCCTCGATGGGGTCAACCATCGCCACCATGATGTTCATCATCATCCTGATCGGTGTCATGACTTACTTGTTCGTCATCCAGCGCCGCATGCAGAGGTACAGTTTCTGATGCGCCGGAATATCAGCGCCATCGCCGTTCACGGCATTCTCGGGCTCTACACGCTGCTTGCGCTGTTCCCGATCCTTCTGGTCATCTTCAATTCCTTCAAGACCAAGAACGCCATCTTCGGCGCACCCCTGACGCTTCCTACGCCATCGACCTTTTCGCTCGTCGGCTACAACCGCGTCTTCGGCGACAGCGCCGTCGGCAGCTATTATGTGAACTCGATCGCCGTCACCGCCGGCACCATCTTCTTCACGCTCCTCTTCGGCGCCATGGCGGCCTGGGCGCTCACCGAATACAGGTTCCGCTGGAACACGCTGCTGGCCCTGTTCTTTTCCATTGGCATCATGGTGCCGATCCGGCTCGGCTCGGTGGCGATCATCCAGCTGGTGGTGAGCCTTAACCTCATCAACACGCGCACTGCCTTGATCCTCGTCTACACGGCGCAAAATCTGCCGCTCTCGATCTTCATCCTGTCGGAATTCATCGCCCAGATCCCCAAGGACCTGCGCGAGGCGGCGCGCTGCGACGGGCTTTCCGAATACAACATCTTCTTCCACATCGTGCTGCCGTTGATCCGCCCGGCCATGGCGACGGTTGCCGTCTTCACCATGATCCCGGTGTGGAACGACCTGTGGTTCCCGCTGCTCTTGGCGCCGACCGGCGGCAAGCAGACCATCACGCTCGGCATCCAGCAGTTCCTCGGCCAGTACATCACCGACTGGAATGCCGTGCTTGCGGCCCTTTCGACCGCCATCATTCCGGTCCTCCTGCTCTACGTCGTCTTCTCCCGCCAGCTGATCCGGGGCCTGACCTCGGGCGCCGTCAAGTGAGCCAACCATGTCGGAAGTGAAAATCCGGAACCTTCACAAGTCCTACGGTAGCGTCGATGTGCTGAAGGACAACAACCTGATCGTCGAGAACGGCGCCTTCGTCGTGCTGGTCGGTCCTTCGGGCTGCGGCAAGTCCACGCTCCTTCGCTGCATCGCCGGCCTCGAGCCCATTTCGTCGGGCACCATCACGATCGGCGGCAAGACGGTGAACGACCTGCCGCCGGCGCAACGCGAGATCGCCATGGTGTTCCAGTCCTATGCGCTCTATCCGCACATGGATGTCTACGGCAACATGGCCTTCGGCCTGAAGTTCGCCAAAACCCCCAGGCCCGAGATCGACGCCCGCGTCGCCGAGGCCGCCCGCATATTGCAGCTGGAGCCCCTGCTGAAGCGGCGGCCGCGCGAGCTTTCCGGCGGCCAGCGCCAGCGCGTCGCCATCGGCCGCGCCATCGTCAGGAAGCCCCAGGTCTTCCTGTTCGACGAGCCGCTCTCCAACCTCGATGCGGCACTCCGCATCAACACCAGGGTCGAGATCGCCAAGCTCCACAAGATGCTCGCCGCCACCATCGTCTATGTCACCCACGACCAGGTCGAGGCGATGACGCTGGCCGACAAGATCGTGGTGATGAACAAGGGCCGCATCGAGCAGACCGGCAAGCCGCTCGACCTCTATTACAAGCCGGCCAATCTCTTCGTCGCCGGCTTCATCGGCTCGCCCGCCATGAATTTCCTCGCCGCCACGGTGAAGGATGGTAAGACCCTGGAGCTCGCCGACAGCCAGCATCTCAATGTACCGTTGCCCGCCGCCAGCAAGCCGGGCGACCAGGTCACCCTCGGCTGCCGCCCCGAACACATGCGCCTTGGCGGCGACGGCACGCTGGCGCTCAAGGGCACCGTCGACATCATCGAGCGCTTGGGCGAGACCGGCTTCGCCCATATCCGCATGGCGACCGGCCAGACCATCATTGCCGAAGTCCGCGGCGACCCCGGCACTTCGCCTGGTGCGTCCGCGACCTTGAGCCTCGCTCCGGCACAGCTGCATCTCTTCGATGCGAGCGGACAACGCCTCGGTTGAAAAAAAACGCGGCCTTCTTCCCTTCTCCCTTGGGAGAGGAGAAGTTCGGGCAATTCAATTACAGGCGAAACTACTCTCACCCCTTCTTCACCGCCGCCACGTGGCCGGCGAACTCCGGGCTCGCCATCAGCGCCTTGCAGCGGTTGAAGCGATTGACCGAATAGGCCCAGAAATCGTCGATGGGATTCCTGTTGGCGTGCTGGATGAGCCCCCACAGGGTCCACAAGAGGTCGCACATCGCCTTGTAGATGACGATGCGGCCGCGCTCGGCCGCCGTTGGCTCGCCGCCGAAATAGGCGTGGATCATCTCCTCCTCCTGTGCCGACGAGAACTCGCCCTCGACCGCGAGATCGCCGAGGTCCCACATGGGATCGTTCATCCCGGAATATTCCCAGTCGACGATCCACATGCGCTTGTCCGTATCGAGGAAATTCTCGCACAATGGATCGCAGTGGCAGGCGACATTGGGCAGCGGATGGGCATTGAGCGCCGCCCGCACCGCTTCCGCCTGGCCCAAGACATCGTGGTAGCCCTCCGGCAACTCGACATCCTTGCCCGTCAGCACCTTGAGATAGTCGTCGATCATGGCGAACAGTTCGAAGCGGAAATCGAACTTGGCCCCCGAGGTGTGAAGCTTGCGGAAAGCCTTGCCCGCCCGCGCTGGGCTTCCGGCGATCGACTTGAATTTTCCCGGCGACATGGTGACGGCGTCATCGATCAGCTTGGTCACCATGATGCCGGTGCCAGGATCGGCATAGAGCACATCGGGGCTCACCCCGGCCTTGGCCGCCTCGCGTGCGGCTTGCGCCTCGTTGGCACGGTTGATGTATTCCTCCGTACCCTTGCCGGGAAGCCGCAGCACATATTGCTCGCCGCCATGGTCGACGCGGAAGACCAGATTGGTAAGGCCGCCGAGCCGGGTGATGGCGATGTCGCTGTCGTCGAGCGACCAGAATTGCTTGAGGCCACGCAGCGCCTTGCGAGCCCGCGCAATTTCCCGGTCGTCCATGTTCACGCCCTCAGCCGTTCCATCTTCGGATCATAGAGGCACCGGGCCCCTCGCCTGGCAGGATGGCTCCGGCCGAAGGCTTCGATCTGGAAATCCGTTTCACCCGAAAGTTCCACCGGCAGATAGCCGAAGGCGATGGTCTTGCCCAGCGTGTGGCCAAAACCGGTACTCGAGGTATGCCCCACCACCTTGCCCTGATAGAGGATCGTCTCGCCGCCATGCAGCGGCGCAAAGCCCTCGACGGTGAACGAACAGAGCTTTCGTGCAACGCCCTTCGCCTTGATTCTGGCCAGCGCCGCGCGGCCGATGAAGTCGCCCTTGTCCAGCGCCACGGCGAAGCCGAGCCCCGCCTCGTAAGGATTGTAGTCGGGCGAAATGTCGCCCGACCAGTAGAGATAGCCCTTCTCCAGCCGGCACGAGTCGATGGCGCGATAACCGGCATTGGCGATTGCCTGGGCTTCTCCCGCCGTCCACAGGGTCTCGTAGACATGGGCGCCATATTCTTGCGGAATGTAGAGCTCGTAGCCCAATTCGCCGACATAGCCGATGCGCACCGCCAGCACGCTCGCATGGCCCAGGCCAATGCGCCGCGCGGTGAGGAATGGCAAGGCGGTGTTCGACATATCGTCGTCTGTCACCGATTGCAGGATGGCGCGCGCTTTCGGTCCCACCAGATTGAGCACGGTGAAGCCGTTGGTCACCTCGCGGATCGAAACCGCCTCCGGCAGATGCTTCGCCACCCAGCCCGAGTCGCGCAGGCCGAAACCCGATCCGGTAATGAGGTAGAAATGATCGGGCCCGACGTGCACCAGCGTGACATCGGCTTCGATGCCGCCTTCGTTGTTGCACAGCTGCGTGTAGACGGCCTTCCCCGCCGGACCGGAGAGATCGTTGGCCGCGATTGTTTGCAGCGCCTTCTCCGCCCCCTGGCCTGAAATCTCGAACTTGGCGAAGGATGTCTGGTCGATGATCGCCACTCTCTCGCGGATGGCGCGATGCTCGGCGCCGACGTGGTCGAACCAATTGGGCTTGCCCTCGAAGCTCGGCACATCCCTGGCCTCGACCCCTTGCGGTGCAAACCAGTTGGCCCTCTCCCAGCCGGCCCGCGAACCGAACGCCGCCCCCGCCCGTTTGAGATGCTCATGCACCGCCGAACGCCTGAGGCCCCGGCCGGCATGGGGTTCCTCGCCCGGCCAGTGGATCTTGTAATAGCTGGCATAGGCCTCGATGGCCCGGTCCTCGAGATAGCGGCCCTGGGCATGGAGGCCTGAGAAGCGGCGCACGTCGAAGGGCCACAAATCCATCCCGGCATCGCCGTGCAGAATGGTATTGGCCATGGCGAGCCCAGCACCTCCCGAAGCGGCGACCCCCGCGGTGAAGCCGCAGGCCAGGTAGAAATTATCGAAGCCCGGCGCCAGCCCCATGATCGGCTCGCCGTCGGCGGTCACTGGAATGGGCCCGTTGATCACCGTCTGGATACCGATCTCGTTCAACACCGGCAGGCGCTCGGCGGCGGGCAGGGCAAAGAGTTCCAGCCGATCCATGTTCGGGGCGAACAGCTCGCGCCCGAAGGACAGGGGCGGAAGCCCGCGATGAAAGCCCTTCGAACCTTCCTCCCAGCCGCCGATGGCGAAGGAACCGGTATCGGGCTTCAGATAGAAATTCTTGTCGGGATCGCGCAGCGTGGTGAGTCCGGCGTCGAAGGAGAGTTTCTTCTCGGTCAGGAAATACTGGTGCTCGACGATGCCGGCGGCAAGCGCCACACCCGCCATGGCGCCAACCCGCTTGGCCCACAGCCCGGCGCAGTTCACCAGTATGTCGCAACCGATGGCACCACCATTGGTGACCACACCCACGCTGCGGCGGCCCTCGGTGATGATCTCTTCGACGCACACGCCCTCCTCGATCCTGGCGCCATGGAGACGGGCGCCCCTAGCATAGGCCATGGTCAGCGAATAGGGATCGATATAGCCGTCGCCCGGGATATAGGCCGCACCTTCCACCCCCTCGGTGGCGATATAGGGAAAATGTGTCTTCGCCTCCGCCGCCGACAGTGACTGGCACTCGACGCCAAAACTCTTGGCCTGGCCCATGGCCCGGCGGATTTCGCTCCACCGGTCGGGGCTCGACGCCAAGCGCAAGCTCCCCACCTTCTTCCACGAGATCGCTTGGCCGGTCTCGCTTTCGAGCCGGTCGAACACCGCGACCGAATTCTGCATCAGCCGCGTCAGATTCTTCTTGCTGCGCAATTGCCCCACAAGTCCCGCCGCATGCCAGGTACATCCATGGGTGAGCTGGGCCTTCTCGACCAGCAGCACGTCCTTGGCGCCGTCGCGGGCTAGATGATAGGCGAGCGAGGTGCCGATGGCGCCACCGCCGACGATCAGGATATGGACATGGCGGTCGGCCTTGAAGCTCATGACTTCACGCGGGCGTTCGCCGGGTCATAGAGCGGCGCGAGATGGACCAGCACCTTCACCCGCTCCTGGGCGACCACCAGCTCATAATGTCCCTCGCGCACATAGTGCTCGGAAACGCCCTTCGGGTTGCGGATGTAGCCGTAGCCGATGGGCCTGCCGATCGTATAACCATAGCCGCCGCTGGTGAGATACCCGGCAAATTCGCCGTTGCGCAAAATGGTCTCGCGGCCGAGGAGCACGATAGTCTCGCGCTCGGTGGTGAAGCCCGCCAGCATCTTGGCAAGCGGTGCCGCGGCGACCCTCTCGCAGGCCGCGCGGCCGAGGAAGTTCTGGTTGGATTTCAGTTTCACCGCCCAGGCAAGCCCGGCATGGAACGGCGTGTCGTTGGGCGTGATGTCCGAGCCCCAGGCGCGATAGCCCTTTTCGAGGCGGAGCGATTCGATGGCGCGATAGCCGGCGGGAGTGACATCGCCCGCCGCCATCAGCGCATCGAACACTTCGCCGATCGCGGCAATCGGGATGTGCAATTCCCAGCCGAGTTCGCCCACATAGGTGATGCGCAGCGCCCGCAAGCGATGCCCGGCAATTTCGATCTCACGGGCCGCACCGAAGGGAAAGCCGCCGTTGCTCACATCGGCCTTGGTCACCTTCGCCAGAACCTCGCGGGCCGCAGGCCCCATCAGCGACAGGGTACCCCAGGCTTCCGTCACATCTTCGAGCCGCGCTTCGAGGCCAGGCTTCACGTGATCGGCGATCCAGGCGGAATCATGGGTGCGGAAGCCGGTGCCGGTCACGATGTAAAAGCGATCCTCGGCCAGCCTCGCCACCGTCAGATCGCATTCGATGCCGCCCCGCGAGTTCAGCATTTGCGTGTAGGCAAGCCGCCCCACCGCCGGCACCCGGTTGGCGCAGATCCAGTCCAGCGCTTCGGCTGCGCCCTTGCCCACGAGCTCATACTTGGCGAAGGAGGATTGATCGAACAGCCCCACGCCATTGCGCACCGCCCGGTGTTCGGCGCCCACCGCCTCGAACCAGTTCTGCCGGCCCATGGAATAGACATCCTTGGCCTCGGTACCGGCAGGCGCGAACCAGTTGGGCCGCTCCCAGCCGAGCTTGGAGCCGAAGCAGGCGTTGCGCGCCTTCAGCCGCCCGTAGAGCGGCGACACGATGCGCGGCCGGCCGCTTTCATATTCCTCGTGCGGGAAGCCCACCGTGTAGTGCTTGCCATAGGCTTCCAGCGTCCGATCGTTCGTCCACTGACGATCCTTGTGCAGGTCGGAGAAGCGGCGGATGTCTACCACCCACAAATCCATCGGCGCCTCAGCCGTCGCCGCCCACCGCGCCAGCACCCAGCCGGCACCGCCGCCGCTGGCAATACCGAAGGCGTTAAAGCCCGCCCCCACATAATAGTTCTTGAGCTCCGGTGCGGCCCCCAGAATGAAATTGCCGTCGGGGGTGAAGCTCTCGGGCCCGTTGATCATCTGCTTGATGCCGGCCTTTTCCAGCGCCGGCACCCGGGCGAGCGCCTGGCCCATGTGCTGCTCGAAATGGTCCCAGTCGTCGTCGAACAGCTGGAATTCGAAATCGTTCGGCACATCGCCCTGCGTCCACGAAATCGGATTGGGCTCATAGCCGCCGAAGACCAGGCCCCCCACTTCTTCCTTGAAATAGATGCGCCGGTCGGGATCGCGCAGTGTGGCCACATCGGTCGCCAGTCCCTCGAGTTTCTCGGTGATGACATACTGGTGTTTGACCGGCTGCAACGGCACCGAAACCCCGGCCATGGCGCCCACCTGCCTCGCCCACTGGCCGGCGCAATTGATCACCGTCTCGCAGGCGATGATGCCCTGATTGGTCTTGACCGCCGTCACCCGGCCGTCTTTGATGTCGAAGCCCTCAACCCGCACGCCCTCCACAATCTTCGCCCCGTGCATCCGCGCGCCCTTGGCCAAGGACTGGGTGATGTCGGAAGGGGAAGCCTGCCCGTCGGTCGGCAGCCACGAGGCGCCGACCAGGTCCGAGACCTCCAGGAGCGGCCACATCTTCTTCACCTCGGCGGGCGAAATGAGATGCATCTCCATGCCAAAGCTCTGGGCCGTGGTGGCCAGCCGCTTGTACTCGGTCCAGCGGTCGGCGTTAGTGGCAAGCCGGAGGCAGCCGGTCATCTTCCACCCCGTGGCGAGCCCCGTCTCGGCGTCGAGCCTGTTGTAGAGATCGACCGAATATTTCAGCACCTGGGTGATCGAGGCGGACGAACGCAACTGCCCGACCAGCCCCGCCGCATGCCAGGTCGAGCCCGCAGTGAGCTTGTTTTGCTCAAGCAGGATCACGTCCGCCTTATGGTCGCGGGCCAGATGATAGGCGGTCGAGCAGCCGATGATGCCGCCGCCGATGACGACGAATTGTGCCTGCGCTGGAAGAGATGTCATGATGTTCCAAATTTGCTGAGATAGTCCGCATGGACGCGGTCGAAGCGGCCGAGATATTCCGCAGCGTAGGCGATGTAGTCGACGCCGGGCGCCTTTAGGTGAAGCTCCGACACCATGCCCCACAGGGCCTCGCGAAGAGCGCTTGCCGCCTTCATGGCGTAGAAGGCGCGGATCGTGGCCTCCGGCGGCTTCTTGCCAAAATAGGCTTCAAGCAGCAGTACCTCGCCCGCCTCGTCGAAGGAATTGTTGGAGGCGATGTTGGCCAGATCGAACATGGCGGTGCCGAAGGCGCCATATTCCCAGTCGATCAGCCACAACCTCTTGCCGTCATCCATGAAATTGCTGGGCAAGAGATCATGATGTCCGAAGACGATGGGCAAGGGAACCTGGGCCGCCTCCAGCCTGTTGACGATTGCCATCCAGCGTGGCAGATCAGGCACATGCCGGTGCTTGCCGGCCTTTAGGGTGAAGCCGTAGTCGCGAAGAATCTGAAACACCCAGAAAATTGCCCCTTGGCCCGCGATGCGTTGTCCCAAATCCCTATGGCAGCGCCTGACGATCTCGACGCAACCCATGGAATTTTCCCGCACATCGGCTTCCCTATAGGTGCGGGCCTCGAGGTGACGCACCACCATGATCCCCGGCTCGACATGGACGACTTCCGGCGACAGCCCCGCTTCGAAGGCGGCGCGGCTGGCGACCGCCTCGCGCTCCCGCGACACCTGGTGAAACGGATAATCCTCGCCCACCCGGGCCACATATTTGCCCGTCGCATCGGTGACCGTGAAGCTGGCATTGCTCACCCCGCCCTTCAATGGGACGACCGATGCAAGGCCCCGCCAGCAGGCAAGGCCGCGCACCCGCGATTCGGCATTTTCGGAAGATTCCGCCATCGCCGCCATGATGATCTGAAGATTTTCCGGCGGCAAGCCTTCCCGGTCCCTGTCCGCCGCGCCCTGCGCCCAAAGGTCATGGGCGCTGCGAACCGCGACCCGTTGACCTTGATGGGGTCCATGGCCCAAAATGACCGGTGAGTTCAACACAGGTGACATAATGCAATACCAAGCACCACAAACGACCAGGGCGGCGGTCGCCCTGCTCGCCAAGGCCAAGGGGCGAGCCTATGTGCTGGCCGGCGGATCGGACCTCCTGGTCCGCATGAAGGGCGGTTTCATCGAACCCGACCTGATCGTCGACATCAAGCGCATCAAGGCGATGGGCGAAGTGAAGAAGACCGCCGCGGGCTATGCGATCGGCGCCGCCGTTCCCTGCGCCGAGCTCACCGAGAACAAGGCCCTCGCCAAGGCCTGGCCCGGCGTGGTCGAGGCCGCCGGCCTGATCGGGTCGAAGCAGATCCAGGGCCGCTGCACCATTTCCGGCAATCTGTGCAATGCCGGTCCCGCCGCCGACAGCGTCCCCGCCATGGTGGCGGCCGGCGCCAAGGCGGTGATCCAGGGTCCCAAGGGCAAGCGCGTCGTCCCCGTCGAGCAGGTTCCGGTCGGTCCCGGCAAGACCTCGCTGAAGAAGGGCGAACTGGTCGAGGCGATCCAGCTTCCAGCCCGCGCTGCGCGGTCGGGCGATGCCTATCTGCGCTTCATTCCACGCACCGAAATGGACATCGCTGTCGTGAGTTGCGGCGTCAACCTGACTCTCGATGGTAAGGGTGTCGTGAAGCACGCCCGCGTCGCCCTGGGCGCCGTCGCCCCCACCGTGCTGCTGGTCGCCGACGCCGCCAAGGCGATTGTCGGGACGAAGCTCGACAATGCTGCCCTCGACCGGCTGGGCAAGGCCTGTTCCGCCGCCTGCCGACCGATCGACGACAAGCGCGGCACCATCGAATTCAGAACCGACGTCACCGCCGTTCTCGCCAAACGTGCCGCCAAGATCGCCTACGGCCGCGCAGGAGGAAAGTAATGTCTGTCAAGGTTTCAACCACCGTCAACGGCGATGCCGTGGACTTCGTCTGCGAGGCCGACGAGACGCTCCTCGACGTGCTGCGCAACCGGCTCGGTCTCACCGGCGCCAAGGAAGGCTGCGGAACCGGCGACTGCGGCGCCTGTTCGGTCACCGTCGACGGCCGGCTGGTGTGTTCCTGCCTCACCCTCGGGGCCGAGGCCGAAGGCCGCAAGATCACCACCATCGAAGGCATGGCCCATGGCGACCAGCTGCATCCCTTGCAGGTGAAGTTCCTCGAGCACGCCGCCCTCCAGTGCGGCGTCTGCACCCCGGGCTTCCTGGTCGCCGCCAAGGCGCTCCTCGACAAGAATCCCGATCCGAGCGAAGAGGAAATCCGCTTCGGCCTTGCCGGAAATCTCTGCCGCTGCACCGGCTATGACAAGATCGTGCGCGCCGTCCAGGACGCCGCCAAGCACATGAGGAGCGCATAACATGCCACTCGACACCCATTATACCGGCCAGACTTTCAAGCAGGTCGGCACCCGCCCACTTCGCCCCGACGGCGTCGACAAGGTCACCGGCCGCGCCAAGTATGGCGCCGACGCCTCGGCCCCCGGCCAGCTCGTCGGCCGCATCCTGAGAAGCCCCCACGCCCATGCCAAGATCAAGAAGATCGACACCTCGAAGGCCGAGAAACTGGCCGGCGTGAAGGCGGTCATCACCGCCGCCGATCTTCCCGATCTGACCGCCGGCGACCACGGCATGTACGACATTCTGGAAAACTGCATGGCCCGCGGCACCGCCTTCTATGACGGCCATGCGGTCGCCGCCGTGGCGGCGATCGACGAGAAGACCGCTAGGCAGGCGCTCAAACTCATCAAGGTCGACTACGAGATCCTGCCCCATGTGACCGACGTCGACGAGGCGGTGAAGCCCAAGGCCCCCGTGCTCCACGCCAAGAACTTCACCCGTGGCGTGACGCCCAAGCCCACCAGGCCCTCCAACATCGCCAAGCGCACCGAATATGGCCACGGCGATGTCGAAGCAGGCTTCAAGCAGGCCGACATCGTCATCTCGCGCAACTTCAAGACCGAGCAGACTCACCAGGGCTATATCGAGCCCCATGCCTGCCTGGCCAATGTCGGGCCCGACGGCCAGGGCGAGCTGTGGGTCTGCACCCAGGGCCATTTCGTCTATCGCAACACCTGTGCTGCCCTCCTCGGCATGGATGTCTCGAAGCTCCGCGTCACCTCTTCCGAGATCGGCGGCGGCTTCGGCGGCAAGACCCATGTCTGGGGCGAGCCCGTCGCCCTGGCGCTTTCCCGCAAGGCCAACCGGCCGGTCAAACTGGTGATGACCCGCGACGAGGTGTTCCGCGCCTCGGGTCCGACCAGTGCCACCTCGATCGATGTCAAGATCGGCATCAGGAAGGACGGCACCATTGTCGCCGCCGATGCCACGCTTCGCTATTCCGGCGGGCCCTATTACGGCATGTGGGCCGAGCTCGGCGCCATGACCGCCTTTGCCTGCTATGACCTCAAGAACGTCCGCACCGTCGGCTACGAGGTGCTGGTCAACCGGCCGAAGACCGCCGCCTACCGGGCGCCATCGGCCCCCATGGCCGCCTTCGCGGTCGAGAGTGTCATCGACGAGCTGGCCCGGAAGATCGGCATGGATGTGATCGACTTCCGCATTAAGAATGCGGCCAAGCAAGGCACCAAGTCCTCCTATGGCCCGGTCTACGGTCCGATCGGCATCGGCCCGACCCTGGAAGCGGCCAAGAAGCATCCGCACATGAAGGCCAAGCTTGGCAAGAACCAGGGCCGCGGCATGGCCTGCGGCTTCTGGTTCAATTTCGGCGGCCAGACCTGCGTCGACCTGAACGTCCAGCCCGACGGCACGGTCAACGTCGCCGTCGGCACCGTCGATGTCGGCGGCTCGCGCGCTTCCCTGGGTCTCGTGGCGGCCGAGGAGCTTGGCATTTCCTACGACAAGGTGCGAGTCATCGTCGCCGATACGTCGTCCCTTGGCCACAACGACATGACCGACGGCAGCCGTGGCACCTTCTCCTCCTCCATGGCCACCGTCTTCGCCGCCCGCAACGCCATCGCGATCCTGCGCGGGCGGGCCGCCAAGATGTGGGAAATTCCGGCCGACGATGTCGAATGGAAGGATGGCGCCGCCCACGCCAAGGGCGAGGGCCGCGGCAATCTCGCCCCCTTGTCGCTCAAGGAGATCGCCGAGGCCGCCGCCAACACCGGCGGACCCATCGCCGGCCACAACGAGATGGTCGCCGATGGCGCCGGCGTTTCCTTCGCCACCCATATCTGCGATGTCGAGGTCGATCCCGAGACCGGCAAGACCCAGGTCATCCGCTACACGGTCATACAGGATGCCGGCAAGGCGGTGCACCCGACCTATGTCGAAGGCCAGTTCCAGGGCGGAGCGGCGCAAGGCATCGGCTGGGCGCTGAACGAGGAATATGTCTACGGCAAGGACGGCCGCCTGCAGAATGCCGGCTTCCTCGACTACCGCATCCCGGTATGCTCGGACCTGCCGATGATCGACACCCAGATCCTGGAAATTCCCAACCCCAACCACCCCTATGGGGTGAGAGGCGTTGGCGAAACCTCGATCGTGCCGCCCTTGGCGGCGATCGCCAATGCCGTGTCGAACGCCGTCGGCGTCCGCATGATCCACGTCCCCATGTCGCCGCCGCGCATCCTCAAGGCGATCAAGGGCGACAAGATCGGCCGCTGATGGCGGCATTCCAACATCTGCCTTCTCCCGCGCGCAGCGTGGGAGAAGGTGCCCGAAGGGCGGATGAGGGCCGGAGCCTGCCCAGTGGCCTGCCCCATGGCTGAAATCCACCTCTGGGGCGGCTTGCGCCCCGCCGCCGACGGCGCCGAAGTGGTTGAGGTCGAGGCCGCCACCATCCGCGAACTGTTCCGCAAGCTCGCCGAACAATACCCCGGCATGGCGCCGATGATCGCCCGCGGCATCGCCGTCTCGATCAACGGCAAGATCTTCCGCGACAACTGGAGCGAAAGGCTCCCGGAAGGTGCGGAAATCTACCTGCTGCCGAGGATACAAGGCGGGTGATCGCGCCTTTCCGCTATGAGCCCAAGCCGGCTCGCGTGCTGTTCGGCGCCGGGTGGTTGGCCGATGTGGCGGCGGCGGTGAGCGAGCTTGGCGGCACCCGGGCCCTGGTGCTTTCGACCAGGGGCCAGAACAAGCTCGCCGAGCAGGTGGCATCGCATCTGGGCGCACTTGCCGTGGGCCAGTTCAATGGTGCCACGATGCACACGCCCGTCGCCGTGACCGAAGAGGCTCTCGCCCATGTCGCGGCTATGAAGGCCGATTGCCTGGTGGCGGTGGGCGGCGGATCGACTATCGGTCTTGGCAAGGCCATAGCGCTCCGCACCGATCTGCCGCAGATCGCCATCCCCACCACTTATGCCGGTTCCGAGATGACCGACATTCTCGGCGAAACCAAAGACGGCGCCAAGACCACCCAGCGCACGCCGAAGGTCCTCCCCGAGACGGTGATCTACGATGTCGATCTCACTTTGCGTCTCCCGGCAGTCGTCTCCGCCACCAGCGGCATGAACGCCATCGCCCATGGCGTCGAAGCGCTTTATGCCGCCGATACCAACCCGGTCATTGCGCTGATGGCCGAAGACGGCATCCGCCGCCTGGCTTCCGCCCTTCCCGTCATCATGACCAATCTCGGCAATAGCGAAGCCCGTGCCCAAGCCATGCTGGGCGGCTTCCTGTGCGGGACCTGCCTCGGCTCGGCCGCCATGGCGCTGCACCACAAGATTTGCCATGTGCTGGGCGGCATGTTCAACCTGCCCCACGCCGAGACCCACACGGTGATGCTGCCCCACACGGCGGCCTACAATGCCGAAGCTGCCCCTGCCGCCATGGCCGCTGTCGCCCGCGCCCTCGGCGTGAACAATGCCATCACCGGCCTCGCCGCCCTCAAACTTAAGCTCGTCGGCCCCATGTCGCTTGCCTCCCTCGGCATGCCGGAGGAAGGGATCGAGCCCGCCGCCCGGGCCGCCGTGGCCAACCCCTATCCCAATCCGCGGGCCCTTGGCCTTGAGCCGATCCGTGCCATGATCGCCCGCGCCTTTCATGGCACCGCCTGAGGAGCCCGACGATGGATCGTGACTTTTTCACCGAACGGGATTCCGAAGCCGTGGTCATTTCCCGCTCCGGCCCCAAAGCCGAGCCTCGCGTCAAGGAGATCGTCGACAGCCTCGTCCGCCATCTCCACGCCGTGGTGAAGGAGCCCGAGCCGACGCTCGATGAGTGGCTGGCGGCCATCTCCTTCCTCACCCGCACCGGCAAGCTGTGCACCGACTGGCGCCAGGAATTCATCCTGCTCTCCGATGTGCTCGGCATCTCCATGCTGGTCGAGACCATTAACAACCGCAAGACCTCGGGCGAGACCGAATCGACCGTGCTCGGCCCCTTCCATGTCGCCGGCGCCCCGCACTACGACAACGGCGCCAACATCTGCCGCGATGGCAAGGGCACGCCGCTTTTCGTCTCTGGCCGTGTCCTCGATACCGAGGACAAACCAATCGCCGGCGCCAGCCTCGATGTCTGGCAGGCCAATGACGACGGCTTCTACGACGTTCAGCAGAAGGGCACCCAGCCCGATAACAATCTGCGCGGCATCTTCACTTCCGATCGCGACGGCCGCTTCCATTTCCGCTCGGCCTACCCGCACTACTATCCCATTCCCGCCGACGGCACGGCGGGCGATCTGCTGCGGGCCCTCGACCGCGACCAGTACCGCCCGGCGCATATTCACTTCATCGTCAGCGCCCCCGGATTCCGGCCGGTCACCACCCATCTTTTCACCCCCGATTGCCCCTGGCTCAAGAAGGATGCGGTATTCGGCGTCAAGCAAAGCCTCATCGCCGATTTCCGCAAGTCGAACGATGCGGTGCTCGCCAAGGCCCTCGGCGTCACCGCCCCCTTCTATGAAGTCGCCTGGGACTTCATCCTCGGCCGAGCCTGAGCGAGGCGGAAGCTCGGCGCTCTTTCCATTTGCCTTGTTGCGTAATGACGCTATTTGACTCATCGAGAAGTAGTACTTGGTTGTAAAATTTACATCGCCACGGAATACAACCGGATGACAGTGTGCGGCCACGGCGGCGCGTAATATTGATCGCTGGCCATGACACGCTACAAGGTCGATACCATCGCCGACGAGGCGGACGGCGATATTTCGGCCGGCCATCTGTCGCTGCGCGAGGCACTCACTCTCGCCAATGGGACTTCCGGCGCCAACCGCATCAGTTTCGCCGCCGGTCTCGCCGGCAAGACCTTGGCACTCACCATGGGCCAGCTCTATCTCACCAACGATGTCACCATCGAAGGCGACATCAACGGCGACGGCCTGGCCGATATCACCATCTCCGGCAACCGCAACGACCGCATCCTGTCGATCACCGGTGAGGCGACCGATGCCACCCTCAGCCATTTGAACTTGGTTGATGGTCTGGCGGCGAGCGGCAATGGCGGAGCGATCTATGCCGGCTACGCCGCCAGCCTGACCATCATCGGCAGCACCATTGCCAACAGCACGGCGGCGGGCGGCGGCGGCGGCCTCTATGCCCGCGGTTCGCGCCTGATGCTGGTCGACTCGCTCTTCACCGGCAATGCCAGCGGCGGAAATGGCGGCGCCATCTATGCCTCGCAGGCAAGCGTCGATCTGGTCAACACCACCATCCATGGCAATTCCGCCGCCTACTATGGCGGCGGCCTCAGTGCCGCCGACGGATCGAGCCTTCGTCTTTCGAGTTCCACCATCGCCGGCAACCATGCCAGCGCCGGCGGTGGCGTCGACAACTTCAATGCAACGCTCATTCTGGTCAACAGCGTGGTTGCCGGAAATGCTGCCGGCGACGTGAAGGGGGCCGTCGACAGCGCCACCGCCAGCTTCGTGGGCAGCGATCCCCGGTTGGGGCAGCTTCTCGACAATGGCGGCCCCACCCTCACGCTCTCGCCGCTCGATGGCAGTCCGCTCATCGACAAGGGCTCGTCGGCCGATCTTCTCGCCGACGACTTCGACCTCGACAAGGATGGGATCACCGCCGAGCCCCTGCCGCTCGATGGCCGCCAGGGCTTGCGCCTGGTGGGCGGTGCCACCGACATCGGCGCGGTCGAGCATATCGTCGACCAAACCATCCGCGGCACGGCCGGCAATGACCGGATCGTCGGCGGTGAAGGAACAGATTCGCTCTACGGACTTGCCGGCAACGACACCATCGATGGCGGCACCGGGACCGACCTTCTCGATGGCGGAACCGGCATCGATACCGCCAGCTACCGGTCGTCGCTCCTCGCCGTCACCGTCGATCTGGTGTCGGGGCTTGGTAGCGGTGGCGACGCGGATGGCGACCGTCTGGTGAGCATCGAGAACCTCATCGGCGGCCAAGGCGCCGACCGGCTCACCGGCGGGGCCGGCGCCAACCGGCTCGATGGCGGCGGTGGCAACGACACTTTGCGCTGCGGCGGCGGCGGCGATCTCCTGGTCGGTGGTCTCGGCCGCGATGTGCTGGTAGGCGGCGGCGGCGCCGACACCTTCGTGTTTCTGACGGCGCAGGAGTCCCGGCCCGGAAGTTCGCGCGATCTGATTGCCGATTTCAGCTGGGGCCTGGGCGACCGCATCGATCTTTCGGCGGTCGATGCCAAGGCCGGCGCCGGCGACGATGCCTTCCATCTGACGGCGAGTGGCGGATCGGCCGAGTTTTCGGGTCTGGGCTCCGCCTCCGCCGGAGAACTTCGTTTTTACCAGACCGCCACTCAGACCCTGATCCAGGGCGATATCGACGGCAACGGCAAGCCTGACCTCGAAATCGCCCTGCGCGGCCTCCTCACCCTGACGGCTGCTGATTTCTTTTTCTGATCCATAGTTGTTCCGTGCCCTCGCCCGTTCGCGCAGCGAATGGGCGAGGGTGGCGCGAATACGCCGGGTGAGGGCCTAGGCGACAGGTCGAGGAAAATATTTCAGTCCTGGCGCGAATAACGCTTGACACTCTATTCCTACTATGTAACTATCCTCATCGTCTCCTTCCCATGGAGGGGCGGTTCGCGAGCCGTCAAAGACCGGGGAAGAAGATGCGGGGCCTGAAGTGGAGAGCGACGGACGCTTTCCTAACCAGGGACCGCTCACACTCCCCGGATTGCCCGCCGGCCGGCGGCCAGCCTCCGCTCCTGCTTTTGCACGGTACCGGCGGCGACGAGAACGATCTCCTGCCTTTGGGCCAGGCACTCGCTCTCGGCCGGGCGCTCATCAGCCCGCGTGGGCAAGTCCTCGAAAACGGCATGCCGCGCTTCTTCCGCGGCCTGGCCGAGGGCGCCTTCGATTTCGACGATGTCCGCCGCCGTGGCCATGAGCTGGCCGATTTCGTCGCCGCGGCCCGCGTCGCCTACGGACTCGAAGCCCCGGTGGCGCTGGGATTCTCCAACGGCGCCAACATCGCCGCCGCCATGCTGCTCCTGCGCCCCGAAGCCCTCGCCGGCGCCATCCTGCTCCGCGCCATGGTGCCGCTCGACACCGTGCCCAAACCCGATCTTTCGGGAAAGCGCGTGCTCCTCGTTTCCGGCCGCGCCGACCCAATCCTGCCCCTTGAAAACGCCCGCCGTCTCGCCGACCTCCTCCGCACCGCCGGCGCCGAGGTTCAGCACGAAACCCTCGCCACCGGCCACGCTCTCGCCCAGGACGATCTGCGACTCGCCACCGCCTGGCTCAACCGGAAAGACTGATCATGCAGCTCAACGGCTTCCACCATCTGACCGCCATCACCGCCGATGCCCCCGGCAATCACAAATTCTATACGAAGACTCTCGGCCTTCGCCTGGTCAAGAAGACGGTGAACCAGGACGACACCAGCGCCTATCACCTCTTCTACGCCGATGGCGAGGGCTCGCCCGGCACCGACATCACCTTCTTCGACTGGCCGGTGGGCCCTGAGCGCCGCGGCACCCATGCCATCACCCGCACCGGCTTTCGCGTCGCCGGCGAAGAGGCCCTCAAGTTCTGGCATCATCGCCTGACCATGCTGGGCGTGAAGCACGGCAAGCTGCAGGACCGCGACGGCCGCCCGGTCATCGACTTCGAGGACGCCGAGGGCCAGCGCCTGAGCCTGACCGCCGACGACAAGGGTGCCGCGCATCCCTGGGCCGAAAGTTCGGTCCCCGCCGAACACCAGATCAGGGGTCTCGGTCCGATCACCATCAGCGTGCCCGATCTCGCCCCCACCGACATGGTGCTGACCAGGCTCATGGGGATGACGCCCGCCCGCCGCTATGGCGATACCCATGTTTATCGCATGGCCGGCGAGGGTGCCGTGGCCGAGCTGCATGTGGCTGTCGAGCCCAATCTGCCGCCGGCCCAGCAGGGAGCCGGGGCGGTGCACCACGTCGCATTCAATATTCCGTCGTCTGATTATCAGGCCTGGGCCGAACGTCTGCGCGCCATGAAGGTGCCGAACAGCGGCCCCGTCGACCGCTTCTGGTTCAAGAGCCTCTACTTCCGCGAGCCCAACGGCGTGCTCTTCGAGCTTGCCACCGACGGACCAGGCTTCGCCACCGACGAGGATATGGCCAAACTCGGCACCACCCTGTCGCTGCCGCCCTTCCTCGAAGCCAAGCGGGCTGCCATCGAAGCGGGCCTCAAGCCCCTGTAGCGCTTCGGTGCTAGCCGGCGATGAGGTCCCAGGCCGATTGCTCCTCATCGAAGGCGTGCAGTTCGCCCATCGAAATGTCGAACCAGGCGCCGTGAATGGCGAGCTGGCGCCGGCTCTCCTTCGTCCTGATCCATGGGAAAGTGCGCAGATTGGCCAGCGAATGCTCGATCGAGGCGCGCTCGATATGGCGCTCGTGTTCGGCATCCGAAAGGCCCTCGCCACGCGCCACGCTGCGGGCCACGTCATTGATGCCGCGCATCCAGCTGCCGATGAAATCCGTGTGGGTCAGGGGCCCCGCCGGGTCGATGACCGAGCGAATGCCGCCGCAGCGCCCGTGCCCCATCACCACGATATGGGATACGCCCAGCGACAGGACGGCGAATTCCAGTGCCGCACTGGTGGCGTGATGGCCGCCGTCGGGCGAGTAGGGCGGCACCAGATTGGCGACATTGCGCACCACGAAAATTTCGCCCGGCCCGGCGTCGAAGATGGTTTCGGGCGCGGCGCGCGAATCGCAGCAGGCGATCATCATGATCGTCGGCTTCTGCTGGCCCTCGCCCAGCCGCCGATAGCGCGCCGTCTCCGCCGCATAGCGCCCGCTGCGGAAATTCGCATAGCCTTCAATGAGCCTGGCCGGCAATGTCATGTGGGTCTCCGCGCTACCGATCCGTCGAGTCTTGGTCTAATAGAGCGCCTTGATGTCGGAAAGCTCGCGGGCCAGGCCGGCAAGATCGCGATTTCCGCTGAGTTCGGCGATGCGCCCGAGGCGCGGCAGGATGAGGGCGCCGACCACCGCGAAAAACTCGTCGTCATGCAGCCGGTAGGGCGCCATGCCGTCCCCGGCAAACAGCAGGCTGACGCAGGCGATGGCCGGAACCGCCACATTGGCATCGACCTCCTCGAACAGTTGAGCACCGGGGCGAGTACGCCCTTTCCGGGCAATTGGCCGAGCGTCGGCCAAGGCCAGCAGCACCCGCGCCAGGAAGGCCGTCTCGGACTCTTCCGCCGGCGCCTTCTTCTGCGCCAGCTGGCGCCGGGCCGCGTCGATCCGGTGTTCGAGGACGAGCCACGGCGGCTCGGCATAGAACTGCACGATGCGGATCGCGGCGCGAAAGAAATAGGCGTTGAACAGAGGGTTGTGCAAGAGGCTGTTGCGCCTGATGGCCTCGGCCACCTCGCCCATCATTCCCGGGGCGAAGGGCGATGGCAGTTTCCGCCACGACGGCAGCAGAAGGGCTATCGCCGCATCGGCACTCCAGGTCATCAGCCGGTCGATGAGGCGGGCGAGCCTCGCCACCTGCCGCGACAGGAAAGTGACGTTCCGGCGCGGCGATGGCCTGCCGCCATCGACGAAGGTGAGATCGCGCACATAGAACTGCGCGGCCCGCAGGCTGTCGCGAAAGCCGGCGGCGGCACAGACCGCATGGGCGGCGAGGTTGTCGGCGGTACGGAAGGCGATCGTCATGGCCCCATATCACCGGGAAGGGGCGCGAGCGTCAAGCTGCTGCGACTACAGACCCATCGCCAGCTTGCGGCCCTCGTAGATCGCCATGACCGCGGTCCGCGCCGCCACCGCATCGCCGATTGCCGGGAGGCCAAGTTCTGTCGCAATCGCGGCTTCCGGCACATTGGTCGCGGCGATCACCAGACTGTCGGCGGCGATCCGCCGGTCGGGCCCGCCAAAGGAGAAAATCGTGGCGCCGTCGCCGTGCCATTCGCGCAGCGCCGCTTCGGCAACGATGGTCACCCCCAGCTGGCGCAACCTGGACCGCAGCAATACGTCGGCATTGGTGCGTGCCATCTCGGCCATGACCGCGGCGGCGGGTGTGACGATGGTAACGTCATGTCCGGCTTCGGCGAGATAGAGCGCCGTGCCGCCGCCCTTCCAGTTGGCGGTCTCGTCGAGGACCAGAATCCGTTTGCCCAGACGCGCCGCCCTTCCCATCACGTCCTCCGCCGACCAGACATTGCCGCGCCCGATCCCCGGCAGCGCATCGAACTCCGGCAGGGTCCTTTGGAAGCCCTTGCCGTCGGGAAGCGAGCCCGTGGCGACGATCACCGCGTCGGCGCCGAAGGCTTTCACCTCGCTGGCATCCATCGGCGCGTTGAGTCTCACCGTCACCTGCAGCTTGCCGAGCTGGCGCTCGTACCAGTCGAGAAAATCGATGATCTGGTGGCGCCGGGGCTGGAGCCCCGCCAGGCGGAACTGGCCGCCGAGCCTGCCGGAGGCCTCGACCAATGTCACCCGATGGCCGCGCTCGGCCGCCACCCGCGCCGCCTCAAGCCCAGCGACGCCGCCGCCCACCACCAGCACGGTCTTAGGGCTAGCCGCCGGGGTGAAGCGATCGCCGCCCCACTCGAATTCGCGCCCCGCACTGGGGTTGATCAGGCAGGAAATCCAGTAGTCGCGATAGCGCCTGCCCCAGCACATCTGGTTGCACGAGAGGCACGGGCGGACATCCTCCGGCCTTCCGTCGCGCGCCTTATTGGCGAGATGCGGATCGGCGATCTGGCCGCGGACGATCGACACCATGTCGGCCTGGCCCGAGGCCACCACCTGGTTGGCGTTCTCCGGCGTTCGGATGTGGGCTTCGCACTGGACCCTGGCGTGCTTCACCACCTGCTTCAGCGCCTCGGCATGGGGCGCTCCCAGCTTGTCGGCGAAAAACACGCTGGGAATGATGCCGCCGAAGGAGAAGTAACTGCCGGTGCCGCAGGTCACATAGTCCATCAGCTGGCGCTGGTCATGCCATGCGACGATCTCCTGCAATTGCTCGATGGTCTGCGAAACCTTCACCTCCGGGTCCATGTTGACGGCAAGGCCGATGATGAAATCCTCGCCCGCCATCTTGCGGATGCGCTCCATGATGGTGCGGGAAAACCGCATGCGGTTGTCGAAGGAGCCACCCCAGCGGTCGTCGCGGCGATTGTTGAAGGGCAGCCAGAACTGGTCGATGATGGCGTTATAGGCGGCGAACAGCTCGACGCCGTCGAAACCGGATTGCTTTGCCCGCCGCGCCGCCGCCACGAAACTTTCGATAATCTCCTCGATCTCGGCCTCGGTCATGGCGTGGCTGCCGTCCGAATCGTGGAACGACGGCAAGCCCGAAGGCGACCAGCTGGGCTCGTAGGAATTGTCGAAATCGCCGTGCTGGCCCACATGGTAAAGCTGGTGGCAGATGACCGCGCCATGATCATGGACGGCATCGGTCACTTTGCGGAAGTGCGGGATCACCGCGTCGCTCGAATGGCGGAAATTGCCGCGCGTCAGCACCGCCGTGCGATGCACCGGCATGGGCTCGACCACAATCATGGCGGCGCCGCCGCGGGCCCGCTCCTCGTAATAGCCGCGATGGCGCTCGCCCGGCAGGCCCTGCTCGGCCATGTTGGCGGTGTGAGCGCCGAACACGATGCGGTTGCGCAGACTCTTGTGACGAAGCTGCAACGGCTTGAACAGGGCGGGAAACTGCTGCGACATTCTAATTCCTCAGTCGATGGGGGCGCCGCCCTGTTCCTTGCGCCTGGCGACAAAGGCGGCAAGGGCCTCGGCCGTGGCGGGATCAAGGCTCGGCTCGGTGTAGGTTCGGAGCGCCTCCTGCCAGATGCCGGTGGCGCGCTCGGCGGCGCTTCTGCCGCCCGCCTCCATCCACGCCCCGTAGTTCTGGGTAATGGAGATGAGCGGCCGGTAGAAGGCGTCCTCGACGGTGGCGATGGTGCGCGCCGTTCCGAAGAAGTGGCCGCCCGGACCCACTTCGGCGATCTCGTCAAGCGCCAGCGTGTCATCGTCGACGATGACCGGCTCAAGCACATGGGCCATGCTCTGCGCCACCTCGCAGTCGAGCACGAATTTCTCGTAAGAAGAGCACAACCCGCCTTCGACCCAGCCGGCCACATGCATCAGAAGATTGGCGCCCGCCGAAACCGCACTCGACACGGCATTGGCCGATTCATAGCCCGAGGCGAAATCGGGAATGTTGGAGGCGCTGAAGTTGGACGAGCGCAGCGGCAGGCCATAACGCCTGGCCATCTGGCCGCCGATCAGGGTGCATTTCATCATGTCGGCCAAACCATAGGCCGGAGAGCCGGTGCGCATGTCGACGTTCTTGGACGCACAGCCGAACAGGATCGGAGCGCCGGGCCTGACGAGCTGCGCCAGCGTGACCCCGAACAGCACCTCGGCACAGGTGATCGCCATGGCGCTGGCGATCGTCGCCGGCGTCGAGGCCCCGGCGATGACGAAGGGCGTCAGCAGCGTCGGCTGGCCGTGGCGCGCCATGTCCATGACCCCGATGGTCATCGGCACGTCGTATTGCAGCGGCGTGTTGGTATTGATGATCGAGAACACGCCGGGCCGCTGGCCGAATTGCTCGAGCGTTTCGCCGCGGGCGATGGCGCAAAGTCTGAGCACGTCCTCGATCCGCTGCCGGCTCTGGCAGAAGACGTAGGGCACCTTGTCGGTGAGCGTCAGCATGGCGAGGGCCGCATCGAGATGGCGGAAGCGCACCTCGCAGTCGAGCGGCTCCACCGGCCAGCCGTTCATCTGCACGATGTTGAAGAACTGGGTGAGCTTGAGAAGCTCGGCCAGATCGGCAAGCGTGCCGGAGCGGCGGCCGCGAATGAGATCGGTGCAGGCGGGAGGGCCGAGTACTGCCGCCGTGGTCAGCCAGTCACCGCCGAGCTTCACCGCACGGGCGCCATTGCGCGGCGTGAGGGTGAGCTCCGATGGGGCGGTCTGCAAGGCCGCTTCGACAATGTCGCGCCCCACGCGAACCCGATTCTCGGTCTCGTCGACGATAGCGCCAGCATCGGCGAAAATGTCGCGCGCCTCCTTGACGGCGCAGCGCACCCCGATGGTCTCGAGAATGCGAAGCGCGGCAAAATGGATGCGCTCCACTTCATCGTCGGAAATCATCCGCCCGCGCGGCAATCGGTTGTGCAACCGCCGCCAACCCTGCTGCACGATGTCGGTTGCCTTGCGTCGCCGGCTGGGAGTGGAAGGGCGCATGCCGTAGGCTTAGCAGAAACGCTTGAGCCGCTCATAGAGGGCAGCGTCGATGGACAGGCCCTCCTTGGCCAGGCGCTTCCGGTTGGCGGTGCGGCGGGAATTGGGAAGCCGGGCGCCCTCCTGCGCGGTGATCGACTTGGCGAGTGCTGTCACCTGCCGATCGAAAACCGGTCCGGAGAAATGGCCGGGATCGAGCGCCAGGAAGAACTGGCCGCAGCCGATGGGCTTTCCGTCATTGAGGGTGAAGGACCCCATCTGCAACCCGCGATTGCCGCCCGCCAGGCAAGCGCACATCGCCTCGACAATCAGGCCCTGGCCGAAACCCTTGTGCCCGCCGGCCGGCGCCATCGACCCTTCCAGCCCCTTGTTGGGGTCGGTGGTGGGCTTCCCCTCGGCATCGAGCGCCCAGCCCAGCGGGATTTCGCGGCCCTCTTCGGCGGCCCGCTTCACCGCCGTCCAGGTAACCGCCGAGGACGACTGGTCGATGAGGAAGGCGATCTTGCCGTTCCGGCCCGGCACCGCAAACGACATGGGATTGGTGCCGATCACCTTTCGGCGGCCGCCGACCGGCGCGATGTTGGGAGTGGAATTGGTGAATCCGAAGGCGACAAGTCCCTGCCGGGCGAGAAAGCCCGTGTGATAGCCGAGTGTCCCCGCGTTGTAGGAATTGTGGATGCCCATGCCGGCGACGCCGTGCTTCTTCGCCGCCGGAACGAGTCTCGTGAAGCCTGCCTCGATCGCCGGATGGGCAAACCCGCCGCGGGCATCGACCATGAAGGCCGTGGGCGAGGTTTTCTTCACCTGCGGCCTGGCCCGGCCATCGACTTTGCCGCTCTTCACATGCTCGCAATAGAATTGCAGCCAGAAAAAGCCGTGGCCCGACAGGCCGCTCAGTTCCGTATCGAGAATCGCATCGGTGAAATAACCGGCATTGCGCGGCGCCAATCCCGCACCGGTCAGCACCCCATGGATCAACTGCCGCGCCGCCTTCGGCGAAAGCCGCATGTCCTGCCCGACCATTTTCCCGCCTCCCAGGCTTCATTGCTGGACCGGACGATATTTCAGGATGGCGCGGGGGTCGAGACGCCGCGAACTCATGCAACGATTGACCGGAACTCACGCCGGCTTGCGGCGTGCCATCGGATCGGGGAGCAGCGCCAAGATGTCGACGCGCTGTTCGCCCAGCCGGTGCAGCATGAAGGCGGTGGCGCCAAGCCAGGCGAGGAATGTCACAAATACCGCCAGCCCGGCGCCAATGAGACCATAGAGGCCGGTGAACACCAGGCTCGCCAGGATCAGCACGAGAATGCAGCCGGTGCTGATCAGGGCGTTAATCCCCTGCACGCCGCGCAAGGTCATCAGATGGGAGCTCGGGCCGGCCAGGGCGCGCATCAGCTGGCTACCGATCAGAATGATCAGAACCCAGCGGCCTTCGGCGAACTGCGGACCGAACATCGAGAGAAGTTCGCGACCGAGAACCACGGCGCCGGCGAGTGCGGCCGCCGTCAGGGCAAACGGCATGGCGATCGAGCGCCACAGCGCCCGGCGCAGCGCCAGGCTGTCGCCCGCATGGCGGGCATCGGCGATATCGGGCACCGCCATCTGCTGGGCGATCTGCACGAAATAGCCGACCAGCAGGGCGAGCTTCAGGCACAGCCCGAAGACCGCGACCTCGGCCGAGGGCAGGAACGGCACGGCCACCAGAATGCCGATGTCGGCGAAGAAATTGGTGAACACCGCCAGCAACACCAGAAGCCAGGCTTCGCGCCGCCAGCGCCGGGCGATACCGCGCCACCCGGGTCTCCAGATCAATGGCGGCATCCTCACCCGCATCGCCGCGATCACATAGACGGCAATGAGGGCCGTAGCCCCGGCGAAGAGCGCGGTGGCGACGAAGGCGGTAGGACGAAGGCCCAGCAGGCTTATGCCGGCAATCGCCGAGAAAAACAGGATCGGCCGTCCCAACCCCTCCGGCACGTAGCAGATGCCGAAGAAGCGCATGGCGCCGGCGATGTTGGTATAGATATTGATCAGCGCCACTGCCACGACCATGACACCGCCGGCCACATAGCTGGACCGTTCGATGGCCGAAAGGCTTGGCCACAGCATGGCGTAGGCGGCGATCAGGACCAGAGCGACGGCGCTGGCGAAGATGGCGTCAAGGGTCGCCTGCCCGGCAAAGCGGCCGAAGAGTGCGGGCGTCGCCTTGTTGCGGTAGCGGGCGGCAAAGCGCGGAGCGATCTGCGGATAACCCTGAGCCGCCGCAATGCCTGCGACCGCCGCCAGGCTGGTCGCGGCATAGAAGATGCCGAGCTCACTGGCCCCCAGAACCCGCGCCATTATCAGCTGAGTGAGAAATCCGACACCCGCTCCGAGAAACCGCGAGCCCGCAAGTATCCCGGGTCTTGTCGCCAGCTGGCGAAGCTTTTCCATGGCACTACATGTTCAGGACCTGGCGTACCGCGCCTGGCCACCGGCGGAAATCGATCCCGTGAACGGCGAACAGCGCCACCGCCAGACGGTCCATGCCGAAGGCGACGCAGCCCGAATGGGCCGGCTCGCCCGACGCGAGCCGCATGTCCCAGGCCAGGCCGAAATGTTCCTTGTGATAGTTGAAACTCATGCAGGCCGTCGGCATTTCGGCCGAGCGCACCGGGATAAGAAGTTCGAACTTCAGCGCCGCCTGGATTTGGGCAACCGCCATCATCTGCCCGACCCGGCCGAAAAACGGATCGCTCGCCTGCTCCACCGCGAACGGCAGCATCAGACGGCGGGCCATCTCCTGAGCCTTGGTCATCCAGACTTCACGAAACGCCGAAACCTGCTCGGCCGTGCCGATGCGGACGAATTCCCGCATGCGGAAGGACTGGAAGCGGTCGATGTCGGTCGACGGCTCGTGACGGAACACGTCGGCGGCGATGTCGAAGACATAGCCCAGCGCCGGCACGAGGCCCCGCTCTGCGGCAATCGGATAGACCGGATAACAGGCGGCCGGCGACAACACCAGATCGGCCGAGGTGAGCGACGCCGTCCAGTCGCCGCCCTTTTCGAAGGTCGCAACCGCCCCGTTGATCTCGGCCTCGCTACCGTGCAGCGCGCAGACACAGCCGAGAAGATTGGGGAAGCTCTTGAGATAGCCGGATTTCTCCAGCTGTTTCCGGCTCATCACCGGCGGGAAGCGCAGCACCTCGGCATCCGCATCACGCTCCCGCGAAATCAAGGCGGCGAGCCGCTCGACCGCGGTTTCATAATCCTGGGTGCGGGCCACCACGCCATCCACACCCATGGAACGAAACAGCGCCCTAGCGATCGTCTTCTCGTCCCGCCGCGCCGAGCCAGGCATGTCGGCCTCGGAAGACTGGAAGGGAGCGTTCATCGATGCCTCTTGGGGGTTGGACAAGCGCGCCGCACTCTGCCTCAGCCGGCGATCGAGTCGGGAACGCCGCTCATCGCCATCATGTTCGCCATGTTGCCGAGGATGCGGTCGTTGTTGATCATGATCGGCGAGGACAGGACGTCGCGCAGATGACGGCCGATGCTGACATCGCCATCGTTGCGATAGCCGCCCAGCCCGCAGGTCCGGTAGCAGCTCATGACCGTCTGCAGCGCCAGCTCGGAAGCCTGCACCTTGGTGAGGGTGATCTCCGACTGGTAGTCAAGCGCCGCCGATTGCGCCTCATCGAGGTGTGCCGCCTCGTAGCGGGCCAGCGATGCGGCGATGAGATTGCGCAACAGCCGCAGCGACGACTTGGCGGCCGTCAGATGCATGCCGCCCGGCGGCATCTGGCCGCCGGAGCCGCGCATGGCGCGACGCACGAAGAGTTCGGCCTTCTGCACGCCGGCGGCGGCGATGCCGGCCCACACGCTCGACCACAGGAGATGGGCGACCGGCGTCATGGTGCGCGAATGGATGGCGTTGTAGGGCACCGGCAGTATCTGTTGCGGAACGCCCCTGGCTTTCAGGCTGAAGCCGCCGCTGCAGGTGCCGCGCATGCCGAGCGCGTCCCAGCCGCCGGTTGCTGTCAGCTGATAATCCTTCTTCAGGAAGACGGCCAGTACCTGGTCCGAGGCTGCCGCATCGGGCGAACGCCGGGCAGTGGTCACCACCCCGTCGGCCTCCGCCCCATAGGAAATGACCGAGGCATCGCGAAGCAGCGTGATGTGCTCGCCATCCGTCTCGATCGCCGAAGCGCTCGACCTGACATTTCCGCCGCCCATTCCCTCGGTTGTCGAGGATGCAAACAGCAGTTGCTCGGCGCACAACCGGCGAAGCACGGCTTCCTGCCAGGGCGAACCCATGCCGTGATTGACGATGCAGGCAACCTTGGTCTGGTGCATGGCGAAAATCATTCCGGTCGAGGCGCAGCCGCGGCCCAGCGCGTAACAGATCTCGGCGATCTCGCTAACCGTCGCACCCTCGCCGCCGAGGCTTTGCGGAACCATCAAGCCGAGCAGTTGCCCGTCGCGGATGGCCGCCATGGCTTCAACCGGAAACCGCGCCTTGACATCGACATCATCGGCGTACTTCAGGGCAACGTCGGCCGAGGCGGCAACGCGGGCTCCCAGGTTTTTTTCCATGGAGTTATGTGGATCCGCCGGTGCGACATCCTTGCCGACAGCGAGATAGTTCATCCGGCCTCTCCCGATTTCCGATCTCTGGCGGGTTCCGTTCATTTCAATTATAGTTGTATCGTCGCATGGTATAGTTAATGGCGGTGATGGGGTTAATAGTTGGCGGTGCGATTTGCCAATTGCGTTGGTTAGACAGAAACACCGGTGCTTTTACTATAATTAGTTGATTTGCGGACATTTATTCGAGTTCAGGTCAAATTGCCGAGAGCAACCAGAGTGAATGAGTTCGAGGACCATATGAACGGGCAATTGACCCTCGCCGCGGCAGCTTCGCCCCAGCCGGCCAACCCGTCGGCCGATGCTGCCCTTGGCCGCATCATGACGGTACTGGCGGGGTTGAAGCCGCTCTCCGCCAAATTTAACCCTACGGCATATTTAGCCGATGCCGGATTTTCATCGATCGACATGGTGAAGGTCATGCTGGCCATCGAGGCCGAGTTCGATCTGATGATCCCGCAGCCCGACATCACGCCTGAGAATTTCGGCAGTGCGCGGTCGATCGCCGACATGATGGCCCGCCTGACCGCCTGAGATCCGGGGCGATCCTAGATCTTCGCCATCCAGCTCTTGTACACGGCCACTGCCGACCGTCGCATGCGGTCGGCCAGACCGCGTCGCAAACCGACTGGCGGGAACGGCTGGGCGATGTCCGGCCGGCGGTCTTTCTCGGCGGCCAGGCGCAGCGCCTGCATGCGCCGCACCGTGCCGGCGTCGAAATAGTTTTCGGGGATTTCGGGATAGGAGGCGCGGGTGCCCGCAAGAAAGCGCCCGACATCGCGCCGGTACTCCCGCATCAGCGAGTCGGCATCGTATTCCGGATGCCCCTGGAGGAAGAGAAAGTGGCTGCCCGCGTCCTTGGCGAAGATGTCGACCGTGCCGTCGCCGGCACGGGTGAGGATGCGGTAGTCCTTGTTCACCAGGTCGCCTGCTGCAAGGTCATTGTGGCGCGAATGGCAGATCGCAAGACGGCCGGGCAGATCGAGGCCCGCCCATCGATTGTCGGCCGGTCTTGAGGTGAAGAGGCCCGAACGCTTGGCCGGTAGGGGCCGCCTGGCAATGCCGTCGAGATGCAGCACTGCCGCATGGGCCGCAAGACACGACCACAGGGTCGACCTTGTATTGGTCCGAGCCCAGTCCACCAGGCGGGTGAGTGCCGGCCAGTAGGGTTCGTCGCTGAGAACCGGGGCCTTGGGTTCATTGCCGGTGACGATCAGCGCATCCGTGCCGGCGGCATAGAGTTCCTCCACCGGGCGGTAGCGCGCCGCAATCGCCGCCGTTGTGTCGCTGCCGCGTGAAATCTCCGGCAGGTGAAAGAGGCCGATGCGAACCGGCCTGCCCATCGATTCGACCAGGCCGGTGAACTGGCGCTCGGTGGCGGCAAAGGCCGAATCCGGCATGTTGTTGACCAGCGCCACGGTGATGACGCGGCTTTCCGCGGCGACCGGCGGCCGGATGCCCAGGGACGGCACCGCCTGTAGCTTGACCGCGCCTCCCAACTTGCTGCCGTCGAAGTGCCTGGACATGGCCTGCCCCGGCTATTCCGCCGCGGCCTTGAGACTGGCGAAGGGGCGGGCTGCGTCGAGCGCCTGGTCGAGATCGGCGATGATGTCGTCGACGTGCTCGATGCCGATGCTGAGCCGGATCATCTCCGGCGCCACGCCGGCCCGCTTCTGGTCCTCGGCCGACATCTGACGGTGGGTGGTCGACGCCGGGTGGCAGGCCAGCGACTTGGCGTCGCCGATGTTCACCAGCCGGGTGATCAACTTGAGCGAATCGTAGACCGCCTTGCCGGCCTCAAGCCCGCCCTTGACGCCGAAGGTAAACAGCGACGAGGCCTTGCCGCCCAGATATTTGCGGGCCAGCCCGTAGTAAGGATCCTCGGGCAGGCCCGCATGGCGCACCCAGTCCACCCGCCGGTCGGCGGCGAGGTGCTGGGCGACCTTGAGGGCGTTCTCCATATGCCGCTCCATGCGCAGCGCCACGGTTTCAATGCCCTGCAGCAGCAGGAAGGCGCTGAACGGCGACAGTATGGCGCCGGTATTGCGCTGATAGACACTGCGACAGCGCTCGATGTAGGCGCGTGGCCCGAAACGGTCGACATAGACCATGCCGTGATAGGAGGCGTCAGCCTCGTTGAACATCGGAAAGCGGCGGGCCTGCTCCTTCCACGGGAAACGGCCGCTGTCGACGATGGCGCCACCCATGGTCGTGCCATGCCCGCCGAGAAACTTGGTCAGCGAGTGAACCACGACATCGGCACCGTGTTCGATCGGACGCAGCATCACCGGCGTTGCTACCGTATTGTCGACCACCAGCGGCACGCCATGGCTGTGGGCCACCGCGGCGAGCGCCTGAATATCGCAGATATTGCCGGCCGGGTTGCCGATGCTTTCGCAGAACACGGCGCGCGTCTCGCTATCGATCAGCCTCTCGATGTCGCCCGCCTGGTCGCTGGCGGCGAAGCGCGGCATGATGCCTTGCTTGGGAAATATGTGCGAGAACAGCGTGTGCGTCGTGCCGTAGAGCTGCGGCACCGAGACGATGTTGCCGCCGCAGTCGGCGAGATTGGCCATGGCATAGTGAAGGGCGGCCTGGCCGCTGGCCACGGCCAACGCCCCCACCCCACCTTCGAGACTAGCCAGGCGCCGCTCCAGCACATCGACGGTTGGGTTGGCGATGCGGCTGTAACGATAGCCGTCGGTTTCGAGGTTGAACAGTGCGGCGCCATGGTCGGCGCTGTCGAAACTGTAGGCAACGGTCTGATAGATCGGGACGGCGACCGCCTTTGTGGTATCTTCGGGCTCGTAGCCCGCGTGGATGGCAATGGTCTCGGTGCGCATCTAAGAGTTCCGGCGATCCGCGAGCAGCTTCACCTGTTTACTTCAAGTGCCGGATTCTACTATGTTTGATACAAATACCAAACATCAATGAACGGAGGCGATTTCTTCGCCGAAATCCTTAACGGTTTACCATCCCGAAACGCCGCGGTGGCGACAGCCCCGGCTGCAGCTTCGATTGCCGCCATGACCCTGGCCCCCCGCAAGGCCTCATTGGCATGGACCGAAGCGCTTGGTGAAATTGCCGGCATCGAGTCCGATCCCCGCCGTACCCTGCCGCAACTGGTTCTAGACCGGGCGGAAGTAACGCCGGATGCGCCGGCCCTGCTGTCCGACATCGAATGCTTCGACTATGCCAGCCTCGCCCGCCGCATGCTGGCCTACGCCGGCTGGGCCCGGGCTCAGGGCGTGGGGCCCGGCAGCACCGTCGCACTTCTCATGTCCAACCGGCCCGACTATGTGGCGATCTGGCTCGGCGTCGCGCTGGCCGGCGGAATCACCGCATTGCTCAATCCGGCCCTTAGCGGTCAGGCTCTGGCCCACAGCCTCGCCGTGGCCGGACCGCGCGTCATCGTCGCCGACGAGTCGTGCCTGGAAGCTGTTGCGCAATTACCCGCCGACATCTTGCAGAATATCAACATCTGGCGCCACGGCGATGGTCCCGCGCCCTTGCCGCGCCTTGACGAGGTCATCGCCGAAATTCTGAGCCGGCCCGGCAAGCCGACGCCCTTCGAACCGGTGACCATCGATGATCTCGCTTTGCTCATTTACACTTCGGGCACCACCGGCCTGCCCAAAGCGGCGCGCATCGGCCATCGCCGCATCATGAACTGGGCATTGTGGTTCAAGGGCCTGCTCGGCGTGACGGCCGAGGATCGCATCTACGATTGCCTGCCGCTTTTTCACAGTGTCGGCGGCGTGGTGGCGGTGGGATGCGCACTCGCCGCCGGAGGTTCCGCCGTCATCGCGCCGAAATTTTCGGCCAACCGCTTCTGGGCCGATGTGGTGCGCTGGGATTGCACCATCTTCCAGTATATCGGCGAACTTTGCCGCTATCTGGTCAATGCGCCCGCTCACCCCCTTGAGCGTTCGCACCGCCTGCGCATCGCCTGTGGCAATGGCCTCGGTGCCGGTGTGTGGGAAAAGTTCCAGCACCGCTTCGCCATTCCGCAGATCGCCGAGTTCTATGCGGCAACCGAAGGCAATGTCTCCTTGTACAATGTCGATGGCGTGCCCGGCGCCATCGGCCGCATCCCGCCCTATCTCCGCCATCGCTTTCCTGTGGCGCTCATCGCATTCGATGTCGAGCGGAGCGAACCGGCACGGGGACCGGACGGCCGCTGCCGGCGCGTTGCCACCGGCGAGGTGGGCGAAGCCATCGGCCGCATCGGCGACGGTGCTGCGGCCTCCGGCCGCTTCGAGGGCTATACCAGCGAAGCCGACTCGCAACGCAAGGTATTGCGCGACGTGTTCGAAGCAGGCGATGCCTGGTTCCGCACCGGCGACCTGATGCGCTGCGACGCCCGCGGCTTCTATTATTTCGTCGACCGCATCGGCGACACCTATCGCTGGAAGGGCGAGAATGTGGCAACCGCCGAGGTCGCCGCGATCCTCGCCGAGGCGCCGGGTGTAATGGAAGCTGTGGTCTATGGTGTCGCCGTGCCGGGACACGAAGGCCGCGCCGGCATGGTGCTGATTGCGGCGAAGCCGGAATTCGATGCCGCGGCATTCCTCGACCATGCCCGGCGCCATCTGCCGGCCCATGCCGTGCCGGTGTTCATCCGTCTGGCCCGCTCGATTGCCCTCACCGACACATTCAAATACAAGAAGCAGATGCTGATGGCCGAAGGCTTCGATCCCTCGCTCACCTCCGATCCGCTTCTGGTTCTCGGCCGGCTGGCCCCATGCTATCGACCCATCGACCGCGACCTCCATCGCCGCATCGCCGCCGCCGAGGTGCGGCTGTGAGCGGCCGGCCGAAATATACTTCCCGGCATCTTCAAGCCAATAAATAGCGAGCAGCAACCATGTCGACCAAGCCCGTCGCCTTTGCCGAAACCGCCATCGAGCTGAAGCCATCGCCGATCGAACCATCGTGGATCATCGAGGGCCAGCCGGTGGCGCGCAACTCGGTCATCGCCAAGAGCGCCGACCGCACCTCGTGCACCATCGTGTGGGACTGCACCGCCGGAAAGTTCAACTGGATCTACGATATCGACGAGACGGTGCATGTCGTCGAAGGCGCGGTCACCGTCGATGACGGCCACTCGCCGCCGCGCCGGCTCGAACCCGGCAGTGTCGCCTTCTTTCCAGCCGGCTCGCGGGCCGTCTGGACCGTCGACAAATATGTGCGAAAGGTGGCGTTCTGCCGGACCGTGCCGCCCTTTCCCTTCGGCCTGGCGGTTGCCGTCTATCATGCCTTGAAGCAGCGCATCTTCTCGCCCAACAAGGGCTCGCTGATGCAGGCCGGCTGAGACAACGCCATGCCCGCGCTCCGGCGAGCTGCGAATTTTTCCAGAACCTGGGCCTTCTATGAAGGCCGCTGGCACGAGGGCAATGTCCCGATCATGGGTCCGCGCACCCACGGCGCCTGGCTCGGCTCGACCCTGTTCGACGGGGCCCGCCGCTTCGAAGGTGTCGCCCCCGATCTCGACCTGCACATGGCGCGCATCAATGCCTCGGCCCGCAGCTTCGGGCTGAAGCCCATGGTGAGCGATGCCGAGTGGCTGAAGCTCGCCGAGGCGGGAATGGCGAAGTTCGATGTCGCCGTGGCCCTCTATATCCGCCCCATGTATTGGGCGGAGAACGGTGCCGCGGGCGGCGGCGTCCGCCACGACCCCGACTCGACTTGCTGGTGCCTGTGCCTCTACGAGGCGCCGATGCCGCAGCCCGGAAACCTCGCCATCACTCTGTCGCCGTTCCGCCGGCCGAGCCCCGACACCGCCCCGGTCGAAGCCAAGGCCGGCTGCCTCTATCCCAACAATGCCCGGGCGCTGGCCGAAGCCGAAGAGCGCGGCTTCAACAATTGTCTGGTAACCGACCTCCTCGGCAATGTCGCCGAACTGGGCAATGCCAATGTCTTCATGGCGCGGCAGGGCGAGGTGTTCACGCCCGTGGCCAACGGCACGTTTCTCGCCGGCATTACCCGGAGACGAGTGATCGCACTGCTGCGCCGGCAGGGCGTGACGGTGCATGAGGCGTCGCTGCGCTACAATGATTTTGCCGCCGCCGACGAGATCTTCTTGTGCGGCAATTTCTCCAAGCTGATGCCGGTGACCCGCATCGACCGGCGCGACCTGCAGCCCGGTCCCTTCTATACCTTGGCCCGCAGGCTCTACTGGGACTTCGCCCACGGGCGGGGCTAGATGCCGAACAGCACGAACTCCGTGTCGGTCAGATCGCACAGTTTCGGACGATTGGCGCCACGGAAGTAGCGGCGCCCGTGACGCGGCGTATAGACTCCGCGCAAACCGGCAACCGGCCCGTCGCCGTCCATGGCGATGAGCGGCAGGCCATGCCACAGCAGGCGGCGGCCCAGCGGCCCGGCGAATTTCACCAGCTCGGCCTGGCTGCGCGCATAGATGGCAAGGGCACAGGGCGTCCACCACCTGCCGCTGCGGATGCGGAAAGGCTTGAACACGAAAGGATGGGAAGCGCCCTGGTGCTCGGCGACGATCACCGTGCAGCCCAGTTCGGCATGGCGCGCCAGCATGGCGTGCTCCGGCAGATCGCGGTCACCAAGCCTGTCGAAGGATCGCAGCCGGGCTCCCCGCACCCAGGCCGAGAGGCCGGCGAAGGCCACGAACAGGCCCGAACTGTAGAGCTTGTAGCCCTGGCTTTCGACCATCGGCCAGGTGTGCGGGGCGGGCGAGACATTGAGATAGGTGACGCTCCTGTGGCGCAGCGCCACGGACACCAGGAACGGCGCATAGCCGCGAAACTCCGGCTCGACATACCAGCCCGCCACATTGGCGAACAGCGCTTCGCCGGACTCTGACCGGCGCCGCGACACGATGAGAATGAGCGCTCCCACCACCCGGTTGCCGGCCGCCAGCAAGTAGCCATAATGCGGCAAGCCTTCCGGCACGCTGCGCTCGCCCAGGCGGCGCAGGCCCGCCAGCCAGAATTCATTGCTCCTGCCAGGAAAACCTTTCACCAGCAGGGCGGCAATCGCAGCCAGATCGTCGGCCGCAATCGGCCTGCACTGGATTTTCGGGGATGGTTTCGGGTACACTGCTCTTAACCGTTCTCCTAACATTCTATTCCAATTTTGCAATTAGCAAGCGACACAAGGCAAGTATAGTGAAGGACGAAGCGGCCATGCCGAAGCGGTTAACCATAATTTCGCATATCGAGCGCGTCGCCGGCGAACAGAAGAAGTCCTTGAAGCCGCTGAGCGACGACCTGCCGCTCCTCGAAAGCGGCCTCGATTCCCTGTGTTTCGCCATATTGGTGGCGCGCCTCGAGGATGAGTTCGGCTTCGATCCCTTTTCGGTGTCGGACACCGTCGAGTTTCCGGTGACGCTGGGCGAATTCCTGCGCTGCTACGAGTCAAATGAGAATGTCGCGGCCTGACAGCCGCTCGCTCCGCCAGGCGCTGGCAGACGCCGGCAGCCTGGAGGGACGGTTCTTGCTTGGCGGCGATAGGCCGATTCCCCTTGCCGCGATGCTGGCGGGCTCCGCCACCGACGGGCGCCACTCCGATCTCACCGGCCGCTCGGTTCTCCTTGCCACCTCCGATCAGCTTACTGCGGCACTGGCTCTGGTCGAGTTTGACGGGCTGGCCCGCCGCATCGTTATCTGCCCACCCGATCTGAAGTCCGAAAACCTCGCAAGTATCATCCGCGATGCCGGGGTCGAGGCCATCGTCTGTAGTGTGGCCGAAATCTACCGGAGCCTGGGCATTGCAACCATCGTCGAAGTGACGGTTCCCCCGCGCAGCGCCCCGCCACCGGTGGCACCGCAATTCGAGACCGAGTGGTTGATGCTGACGTCGGGAACGACCGGCGATCCCAAGATCGCGGTGCACACGCTCGGCGCCCTGACCGGCGCCATCAAGCCGACCCCGGCGGGCGCCGAACCGCCCGTGTGGGCCACCTTCTACGATATCCGCCGCTATGGCGGGTTGCAGATATACCTCCGCGCCATGCTCGGCACCGGCAGCCTCGTCCTGTCGCGCCCCGACGAGCCCGTCGCCGATCATCTGCGCCGGCTGGCGGCCTGCGGTGTCACCCATCTCACCGGCACGCCGACCCACTGGCGCCGCGCCCTGCTCAACAGTGCGGCAACCGAGATCAAGCCGCGCTACATCCGCCTTTCCGGCGAGATCGCCGACCAGGCGGTGCTCGATGCGCTGAAGGCCGCCTATCCCGGCACCCCCATCGGCCATGCCTATGCCTCGACCGAGGCCGGCGTCGGCTTCGAGGTGACCGACGGGCTCGAAGGATTTCCGGCAAGCTTCCTCGACGGCGGTCTTGCCGAGGTGGAGATGAAGATCGTCGACGGCTCCCTCAGGCTGCGCTCGGCCCGCATGGCGACTGGCTATGCCGGCCGTCCCGATCTGGCGCTCATCGGTCCCGGCGGCTTCATCGACAGTGGCGACATGGTGGAGCGGCGGGGCGAGCGCTGCTATTTCGCCGGCCGCCGCGATGGCGTCATCAATGTCGGCGGCCTCAAGGTCCATCCCGAGGAGATCGAGGCTCTGATCAACCGCCATGGCGAGGTGCGCATGTCGCGCGTCAAGTCGCGCAAGAGCCCGATCATCGGGGCCGTGGTGGTGGCCGATGTGGTGTTGGCAGATGGCCTCACGCCGGCCGACAAGGAGCGGATCAGGGCCGAGCTCCTGGAGCTCTGCCAGCGCCAGCTTGCCGCCCACAAGATACCGGCCGTCTTCACCTTCAAGCCGGGGATCGAGGCAACCCCCGGCGGAAAGCTGTCGCGGCACAATGCGTAACGTGATCGTCACCGGCGGCAGCCGCGGGCTGGGCCTGGCCATCGTCGAGCGCCTGTCGGCGGCGGGCTTCCGAGTGATCGCCATCGCCCGGCGCGACAGCCAGGAGCTTGCGAAACTGCGGGCGGCGATGGCGCCGGGCGCGATTGCGTCCGTGGCTTTCGATCTCGGCGATATCGACGGGCTGGCCTCGCTGGTGAAGGACATCCGCAAGACCCATGGGGCCATCTATGGGCTCGTTAACAATGCCGGCATCGGCACCGAGGGATTGCTCTCCGCCATGCCACTCCGCGACATCGAGCAGCTGCTAAGGCTCAACACGCTCTCGCCCATCGTGTTGACGCGCCAGGTGGTGCGCTCGATGATGGCGGCGGGCGAAGGCCGCATCGTCAACCTGTCGTCGATCGCCGCTTCGACCGGCTATTCGGCCCTCTCGGTCTATGCCGCGACCAAGGCCTCGATAGTGGGCTTCACCCGGTCGCTGGCCCGCGAACTGGGCCGCGCCGGCATCACTGTCAATGCCGTCGCTCCGGGCTTCATCGACACGGCGATGACCGAGGGGCTCACGAACGAAGGCCGCGACAAGATCGCTCGCCGCAGCGCGCTCCAGCGCCTGGCGGAGCCTGCCGACGTTGCCCGCACGGTCGAATTCCTGTTGGGCGAAGGCGGCCGCAACATCACCGGAACGGTCATTACCGTCGATGCCGGCAACACCGCCTGAACGACGAAAGGACAAGCCATGGCCACCGTGAAACTGTGGAGCGATGCCGAGGTCGCGGCCTCGCCTCGCGTCAAGGCGGTTTTCGACGATATCCGTGCCCTGCGAAACTCCGATTTCGTCAACAATTTCTGGCGGGGGCTGGCCAACGATGCCCCACTCCTCGAGCGCACCTGGGCCAGCCTCAAGATCGTCATGGTCAAGGACGGAGCACTCGATCCCCTGACCAAGGAGCTCATTTACATCGCGGTCTCGACCGCCAATGCCTGCAGCTATTGCGTCCACTCGCACACCGCCGCGGCAAAGGCCAAGGGCATGAGCGAGGCGCAGCACGGCGAATTGCTGGCGGTCGTCGGCATGGCGATGCAGACCAACGGCCTGGTCACCGCCATGCAGATCCCGGTCGACAAGGAGTTCCTGGTTTGGTGAGTAATGCGATCGAGTTGAAAACTGAATCGCTTCCCCTCCCCCTTGTGGGGAGGGAGGACGCTTAGTTCAACTTCAACTCACATTGCTTTAAGGCCCCGCGCCGACCGCCGCCGCCTGGGCCGCCGAAGGCTGAAAGCACAGGTCGAGCACCTTCTGCAGTTCGGCGGCGCGGCGGAACGACGGCTCGTCGTTGCTCTTGGCCAGGATCGCCGCAATGAACTTGCGATAGTTGGTCTCGACCGCCGGAGCGGCGATCCGCCGCCAGGCCTGAGTGTGAACGTCCGAGCCCGAGCACATGCGGATCTCGGTCCACTCGAAACCGTGGGCGATTTCGATCGCACCTTCGCTGCCGAAGATATCGAGCTTCAGCACATTGGCATAGCCGGTCATGTAGCGGCTGGCATGGATGACGCCAAGGGCGCCATTGGCGAATTCGACCGACAGAGCCGCACTGTCGTTGGCATCGAGGGAATAGTCGCCGATCTTGTCGCCCGGCGCCTTGGCGAAGGTCTTGAGCCGCGCCTGCAAGCTGACCGGCATCATGCCGACGGCAAAGCAGGCGAAGTCGAGGATGTGGATGCCGACGTCACCCAAGACGCCACGCGAGCCATGGGCTTCGGAGAGCCGCCACAGCCAGGTGGGATCGCTCCGCCAGTCACCCCAGTGATTGCCGACCAGCCAGCTCTGCCGGTAGCTCGCCTCGACATGGCGCACCTCGCCGATCTCGCCCTTGGCGATGAAGCCACGGGCGGCATGGAGCGCTGCCACATTGCGGTAGGAGAGATTGACCATATTGACAAGCTGAGCCTTCTTCGCCGCTTCGGTCATGTCGAGAGCGAGCCGATAGCTTTCGGCCAGCGGCTTTTCGCACAGCACATGCTTGCCGGCGGCAAGGAGTTTCATCGTGGTCGGATGGTGGGCATTGTCCGGGGTGACATTGGTCGCCGCATCGAACTTGCCCCAGGCCAAGGCCTCGTCGAGACTGGCGAAGGACCGGGCGATGCCGTGCTTCGCCGCAAACGCCTTGGCGCGAAACCCGTCCATGTCGGCGACCGCCACAACCTCGCAGCGCGGGTCGGCGGCAAAGGCCTTGGCATGGTTTGCTGCCATGGCGCCCGCACCCAGGACCAGAAGCCGCACTTTACTCATCACCGGAAGCCCTGCTCGCCATCCTGATGGAGCCGCGGCCCTTTCGCTTCGATGGCAACCGGCGCCCGGTCATGCGGCACATTGGGCGCATCGCCGACCGCGGTCCAGGCCGGGGCCGGATTGCAGGCCCAGCGCACCGCGTTGCGCAACACCTGCCGCACTTGTTCATGACGATAGGTCGGATAGGCCTCGTGGCCCGGGCGGAAATAGAAGATACGCCCCGCTCCGCGCTGGAAGGTGACGCCGGAGCGGAAGACCTCGCCGCCCTCGAACCAGGAGATGAATACCGTCTCCATGGGTTCGGGTATAGTGAAGGGCTCGCCATACATCTCCTCCGGTTCGATTTCGAAATATTCCGGCAGGCCGGCGGCGATCGGATGGCCGCGATTGACCACCCACAGGCGCTCGACCTCGCCCGCCTCGCGCCACTTGAGGGCGCAAGGCGTGCCCATCAGGCGCTTGAAGATTTTCGAGAAGTGGCCCGAGTGAAGGACGATGAGCCCCATGCCCTCCCAGACCCGGCGCTGCACCCGATCGACGATTTTCTCCTCGACCTTGCCGTGGGCCCTATGTCCCCACCAGACCAGCACGTCGGTCTGAGCGAGCCGCGCTTCGCTCAAGCCATGTTCCGGTTCGTCCAGCGTCGCCGTCTCGACGGTAACGCCCGCATCGACGGCAAGAGCCGCCGCGATGGCGCCGTGAATGCCTTCCGGATAGAGCCGGCCGACCAGGCCATTGACCCGTTCGTGCTCATATTCGTTCCAGACGAGGGCGCGAATGGCCATGTGATCTTCTCCCGCAAGGCGCCATCCTCACCCATCGCGCCCGTGCTTGCAACATCGAGCACGGCGTCCGATAGTCGGCGTCCCGACAGTGAGGAAGAACGCCATGGGCACCAGGATCGGTTTCAAGCGGCCCGACGGCAAGGATGCCGCCGGCTATCTCGCCAAGGCCGCCGCCGCCAATTCGGCCGGCGTCATCGTCATCCAGGAATGGTGGGGCCTGCAGGACCAGATCCGCGGCATCTGCGACCGGCTGGCGCTGGCCGGCTACGAGGCCCTTGCCCCCGACCTCTATGCCGGACGCGTCGTGCCCTATCACGACGCCGACGCGGCGGGCAAGGAAATGCAGTCGCTCAATTTCCTCGATGCCACCGACCAGACGGTGCGGGGCGCCGCCCTCTATCTCGGCAAGACCGGCGCCAAGGTCGGCCTCACCGGCTTCTGCATGGGAGGAGCCGTCACCGTGCTGGGGGCGATCCGGATTCCGGAGATCGCCGCCGCCGTCTGCTTCTACGGCCTGCCACCGGCGGCGGTCGCCAAGGCCTCCGACGTCAAGGTGCCGCTGCAAGGCCATTTCGCCAACCAGGACGACTGGGTGTCGCCCCAGGCGGTCAACGACTTCGAGTCGGGACTCAAGGCCCCCCACGAGTTCTTCCGCTACGACGCCGAGCACGGCTTTATGAACGAGCAGAGGAACGTCCACGAGCGCCGTGCCGCCGAACTCGCCTGGCAGCGCATGCTGGCGTTCTGGAAGAGCCATTTGTGATCTACAGCCGGATCGTCCTAGATTGAGGCGACATCAATCCCCCTCCCACCTGTGGGGAGGGAAATAGTGCGGCGTCCCAAGTTGATATTGCTCTGGGTCAGGCGGCCGGGCCTTCCTCGGCGATCGTCCAGCTGTGCTCGATCTTGGCGGTCTTGCCGAACATTATGCTGGCCGAGCAGTATTTCTCCGCCGATAGTTTGATGGCGCGCTCGACCGCCGCCTCCTTCAGGCCATAGCCGCGCATGTGAAAGACGACGCGGATATGAGTGAACACTTTTGGCTCCGTGTCGGCCCGCTCGGCGTCAAGCTCGACGTCGCAGGCGGTGATCTTCTCGCGGCCCTTCTCGAGGATCATCACCACGTCGAAGGCGGTGCAGGCGCCGAGCCCGATCAACAGCATTTCCATCGGGCGAATGCCGATATTGCGGCCGCCGGCCTCGGGCGGGCCATCCATCACCACCGCGTGCCCACTGCCCGATTCGCCGACGAAGGCCCGTCCGTCGAGCCATTGTACCCGTGCTTTCATCGCCAACTCCTGTAATGTTCGGGCTGTGGCAATGCCTATAGTCGGAGCGCGGGCACCCGGCAACCGGACAAGACACCGCGCGTCAATGCGGGCCGGAAGCCGGCTGGCCGTTGCCGAGCTTGGCGATCTCCTGCTCCAGGTCGATGAGTTCCTTGCCGCCGGCCATCAGGCCAAGTAACTGGTCGCGGCTGATCTCGTTCTTGGCGTAGGTGCCCGAACTCTTGCCGCGCTTCAGGATGGTGAAGCGGTCGCCCACCACATAGGCATGGTGCACGTTGTGGGAGATGAAGACGACGCCGATGCCGCGCGCCTTGGACTGGACGATGAGCTTCAGCACCACCGAGGCCTGGTGCACGCCCAGCGCCGAGGTGGGCTCGTCGAGGATCAGCACCCTGGCGCCGAAATAGATGGCGCGGGCGATGGCCAGGCACTGGCGCTCGCCGCCCGATAGCGTGCCGACCGGCTGTTCGGCATCGCGCAGCTCGATCCCCATGTCGCGCAACTCGCGAAACGCCGTCCGATTGGCCATGTCGATATCGAACTGGCGCAGCGGCCCGACCCGTTTGGTGGGTTCGCGGCCAAGGAAGAAGTTGCGGGCGACACTCATCAGCGGCACCAGCGCCAGGTCCTGGTAGACGGTGGCGATGCCGCGATCGAGGGTCTCCTTGGGCGAACCGAAGCTGGCCGCTTCGCCATTGACCAGGAACTCCCCGGCATCGGGCGTATGGACGCCGGACAAGACCTTGATCAGCGTCGACTTGCCGGCGCCATTATCGCCGAGGAGGCAATGGACCTCGCCGGGCTGGACATCGAAGGACACGCCGTTGAGGGCGATGACCTTGCCGAAATACTTGCTGACCGATCGGAGCTCGACGAGTGGCACGGTCATCAACGGCTCCGCATGGCGCGATTGCGCACATAGCTGTTAAAGAGGACCGCGATCACCATCATCGCACCCATGAACAGCTTGAACCAGTCGGTGTCGATGCCGGTATAGAAGATGCCCATCTGCACCACCCCGAAGATCAGCGCCCCAAACATCGCACCCATCGCCGAGCCATAGCCGCCGGTGAGGAGCGTGCCGCCGATCACCACGGCGATGATCGCCTCGAATTCCTTCTGGTTGCCACGCAGCGTGTCGGCCGAGCCGGTGACCAGCACCTGGATGGCGGCAAACAGCGCCGCCGCCAGGGCAGTGAAGACGAACAGCGTGATCTTGGTGCGGGCCACCGGTACGCCCATGTTGCGGGCCGCCGCCGCATCGCCGCCGGCAGCGAAGATCCAGTTGCCGAAGCGGGTGCGCGACAGAAGCCAGGTGGCGAGCAGGGTGAGCCCGACCCACCAGGCGATCGACATCGGGATGCCGCTGATGGCCGGGAGACCGTCGGCGCGCTTGCCGATCACCCCGATTTCGGCCAGCCAGCGGATCGGCGTCTGCAGGAATTGTCCGGCGAACAGCGGGTTGATCCAGTCGTCCTTGGAGTATTCGTGAATGCCCGAAGTCTGGGTGCGGCCGGTGATGCCGCGCATCACCCCGAGCGACAGGCCGCGCAGCATGAACAGGCTGCCGAGAGTGACGATGAAGGAGGGAAGCCCGGTGCGCACCACGGTGAGCCCGTTGAGATAGCCCATGACGCCACAGACGGCGAAACTCAGCAGCACTGACATCCAGATGGGCCAGCCCCAGATCACTGCCGGCACGGCGATCAGGATGCCGGCAAAGCCGATCATCGATCCGACCGACAGGTCGAACTCGCCGGCAATCATCAACAGCGCCACCGGCGCCGCCAGAATGCCGAGCTGGGCCGACACTTCCAGGAAGTTGACGATGCCCTTGGCGCTGAACAGCCCGCTGCCGCCGGCGACGATGGCGAAGAACACGAAGACCAGCACCGCCCCGGCCACCGCCCCGAGCTCCGGCCGGCTGAGCAGGCGGCCGAGCCCTGAAACCTGCCGCAGCCGCTCGTCGCGAACCTCAGCCGTCATCACTGCCCCCGAAATGGCCGGCGGCCGCAGGGAGCGGCCGCCGCCGTTGCATCAGCGCTTGCCCTGCTTGGCCAGATCGATGACCGAGGCGGCCGTCTCCTTGGTGACGAAGCCCGGGCCGGTCGGATAGTCGGCGATCGGGCTGATCTTGTACTTTTTCAGGAGATCGAACATCACCACTGGAATGTAGCCCATGGCATATTGCTGGGCATCGATGCCCCATTCCATCTTGCCCTCGGAAGTGGCCTTGAGAATGGTCGGCGACAGATCGAAGGTGCCGATCTTCACCTTGCCGGTGAGGCCCAGCTCGTCGAGCGCCATGAGGCCGGGTTCGGCGCTGCCGATCCCCACCGTCAGGATGAACTGGGTGTCGGCACGCGAGGTGAGAAAGCCGATGATGCGGTTCTTCATCTCGGTCGGGTCCATCACGCCGTTGAGCACCGGCACGTCGACGCCCAAACCCTTGGCGAAACCGGCGCAGCGATCGTCGAGGCTGACGTTGCCAACCTCGTGGTTGACGCACACCGCCTTGCTGAGACCGAGCGCCTTGACCCGCTCGCCGGCCATGACGCCCGCCTGGTACTCGTCCTGTCCGAGGAACAGGAGGCCGCCCAGCTTGCGGGTGAGGGCGGCTCCGCCCGAGTCGATGACAATGACCGGAATGCCGGCCGCGACCGCGTTCTTGACCGGCTCGCTGATTGCCGCCGGATCGGCGATCGAGACCACCAGCCCGTCGGGCTTGGAGGCCACGGCGGCGTCGATCATCTGGGCCATCTTGGCCATGTCGAAGGTTTCCGGCGCCAGATACTCGGCCTTGACGCCGAGCGTCTTGGCCGCATCGTCCATGCCGTTCTTGACCACCGACCAGTAGGCATCGCCGCTCTGGCCGTGGGTGACAAACACCACCCGGGTCTCGTCGGCGCGGGCCGTGTCGGCGGCGGACAAAAGCATCAGCCCGGCTGCCAGGCCGAGCACGGGTCTCATGATTTTCGCAAGCGAGAACATGTTTCCTCCTGTTAGGTTTTGCTGCCCCCGTCGCAAGGGCGGTGGCAGACCAGTTGCCATTTCTCCCTAGTCGGTCAACTCCTCAGCACTGGTCCCTTGGCCGGAGCGGCAGCAGCGCTCCGGAACGATCCTGTTGCCTCAGCCCCATCATAGGACGCCTGGGCTCCTTGGCCAGCGGCATTTGCCACTACTGGCCGCTGGGATGGCCGCCACGCGCCAGGGCGCGCTCGTGGCTGATGGTGTCGAACTTCTGCACGTCGAGCGGTATGACATTGCGCAGTTCCGCCTCCGCCAGGCTCATGCCGCCGAGTGCGACCCGGCTGGCAACCCCGATGTTATGGACGATATCGTCGATCTGCCGGGCGCTATGCGCGGGGTGCGTCGGCACCATCACCGTACGGTTGAGGATATCGAGGGAGCGCGCGCACATGTCCTTGGAATAGCTCTTCCGGCATTTGGCGTTGGCCGCCATCAGATAGGGGTTCATGGCCGGATGCGCCGCCCCCGCCCCGATCAGCACCTGATCCCATTCGGTATAGGTGTGCCGCCCGGTCTTGCCGGCGATGACACTCGGAAACACCTTGACGAAACTCGTGGCCGCCGCCGCCGACGGCATCTCGTACATGACATGGGCGGCGCAATCGTGGTCGGGACTGTTCATCGGCGAGGGCTTGAGACCGAGATTGCCGAAGGCCGCCGTGCCGGCGAGAATCTTGCGCTTCTCGGCGCGCATCGCCGCGATCATACCGTCGAGCCGGTCGAGCTGAACGTTCAGGATGGCGCCCATCAGTTCCGAGGCGCGCGCGCCGTTGCCGGCGAAGGGTTTTTCCTCGTCGTCGCGGCCGTTCCAGTAGAAATGGCAGGGATCGATGGCGCCGCGCGCGCGCTTGGCCAGGCGATCGTCGTTGACGGCCACGCCGCCGCCCTCGCCGCTGGTCATGTTCTTGTAGTAGTTGAAGCTGAAGCAGCCGATATGGCCGATCGAGCCGAACTTGCGGCCTTCATAGCCGCCGCCCACCCCCTGGCAGGCGTCCTCGACGACGATCAGCTTGCGCTTGCGCGCGATCTCCATGATCGCCTCCATGTTGCAGGCGGCCCCCCACATGTGGACCGGCACCACGGCGCGGGTCGAGGGGCCGATGGCCGCTTCGATCGCCGCCGGATCGATGGTGATGCTGGCATCGACATCGACAATCACCGGAATGGCACCCGCCGCCAGGACCGAGGTGGCGGTTGCCATGTAGGTGTGGGCGGGGATCAGGACTTCATCGCCCGGGCCGATGCCGACAGCGACGAAGGCGGCGGTCAAGGCATTGCTGCCGCTCGCCGCCAGGGCGAAATGCTTGACGCCCAGATGGGCGGCGTAGCGGCTCTCGAACCGGTCGCATTCCTTGCCCACGCCATAGCGGAACAAAGCCTTGCTTCTGACCACCCGGGCGAGCGCCTCGACCTCTTCTTCGCCGGCGATGTACATGACCGCTCTCCTGTCCGATTGCCATTTGGTGACAACGAGCCTATAGGCTAACTGGTCGCAAGATCAGACCCAGATTTCACCGATTTTAGAGAACCACTATGGCGGCGGGCTTTCCCCTCGAAACCATTGTCCTCGATCCTGCAGCACCGGCCAATCTGCCGCGCCAGATCTATGGCCAGCTCCGCGCCCTGATCGAGGGGCGCAGCCTGCCCAGCGGCTCGACGCTCCCTTCCACCCGCCTCCTGGCCAAAGATCTTGGGCTCGGCCGCAACACCGTCATCGCCGCCTATGACCAGTTGGCGCTCGAAGGTTACTTGCGGATGCGGAAATGCGCGCCTCCGCTGGTCGTCGATCTTCCGGCTCGCGCCGTCCGCACCGGCATGCCTCCGACAGCCCCGGCCGGGCGGATTTCAGAACGTGGCCAGATCATGCTGTCGCAACCCCATCACAGCGGCAGACCGGGGCATCTGGCGCTCCACCCGGGCATGCCGGATGCGCTCAACTTTCCCTTCAATACCTGGTCGAAGCTTCTGACCCGGCGCGCCAAGCACGCCGGCCATGACCTGTTCGGCGTCTACCACGTAACGGGTTATCCGGCACTGCGCGAAGCCATCGCCCGCTACCTCGCCGCCTCGCGCGGCGTTGCCTGCAACCCTGAGCAGATCGTCATCACCAACGGCGCCCAGTCGGCCTTCGATCTTCTCGCCCGCATCTTCATCGATCCCGGCGATAGCGTATGGATGGAAGAGCCCGGCTACTATGGGGCGAGCGCCGCCTTCCTCTCTGCCGGTGCGAAGCTCATGCCGCTGGTCGTCAACGACGACGGCTGGCAGCTCGATCCGCCGACCACCAGGCCGCGTCTTGCCTTCGTCACCCCCTCCTGCCACCACCCGCTCGGCCTCACCATGGCGATGGAACAGCGCCTCACGCTCTTGCGCCTGGCCGAGGACGGAAATTTCTGGGTGATCGAGGACGACTACGACAGCGAGTACCGTTTCCAGGGGCAGCCCATACCGGCGCTCCAGGGGATCGGCGGGGCCAATCGCGTGGTCTATGTCGGCACCTTCGCCAAAATGCTGTTTCCGGCCATGCGGCTGGGCTTCATGGTGGTGCCCGAGGCGATCCGCGACGGGTTGGCCGCGGCCCTCAGCACCACCGGCCAGTTTGCCCCCCTCCTCACCCAGGCGGCCTTGGCCGACTTCATCAATGACGGCCACCTGACCAGGCACCTGCGCCGCATGCGCCGCCTCTATGCCGCCCGCCGCGGGCATTTCATGGAGGTGTTCGACCGGTATTTGGGCGAGTGGATGAGGCTGCGGCGCACCGAAACCGGCATTCAGCTGGTAGGCCTGTTCCATCGCAACATCGACGACCGCCCACTGGCCGCCGCCGCCGCGGCGCGCGGCGTCAATGTCTCAGCCCTGTCGATGCAGTACCGGCATGGGCGGCCCCGCCGCGGTCTGGTCATGGGCTTTGCCGCCGTCGACGAGCGCGCCACGCTCAACGCCATCGAGCGTCTGCGCGCTGTATTCAAGGAGTCAAGTTGATCGCCGCCACCGCGCCGGCTTGCCGCCGGGACGCGGCACATTGTATTGCGACCTCGGAAGCTGTAACTTCGACCCCATGAAGATCGCCCTGGGTGCCGACAGCGCCGGCAAGCCGCTGATCGATGTGATCGAGGCCCATCTCAAGGGCAAGCCCGGTCTCGTCGTTGAAAATCTGAGTCAGGCGGGCTTCTATGCCGATCTCTCCGGCGCCATTGGCGCCAAGGTGATGGCCGGCGACTATGACCGGGCCATCCTGTGCTGCGGCACCGGCATCGGCGTGTGCATCGCCGCCAACAAGGTGCCGGGCATCCGTGCAGCCTTGACTCATGACACCTATTCGGCCGGGCGCGCCGCCAAGTCCAACAACGCCCAGATCATCACCATGGGAGCGCGCGTCATCGGCCCGGAGCTCGCCAAGGCGATCGTCGATACATATATCGCCTCCGAATTCGATCCGCAGGGTCCGTCGGCTGCCAATGTCGAAGCGCTCGAACGGCTCGACTCCAAGTACAGCAAATAGTCGTCAGCTCGTTCTGCCGACGTTGGCCAGCAGCGCCTGGCGCAGCACCTCGCGGTCGTTTGCATAGTCCCGGTCGATCCTGGCGCTGCGCTGCTCGCTTTGCCAATGGCGCGCCGCCAGCAAGGGTGCATCCTCCGCCGGCGGCAAGCTTCGTCCACGGATCAAGTCGGACGCCCGTTCCGCCAGCATGATGGTGGGCGCATTGAGATCGCCGGCGGTCGCCTGCGGCATGATCGAGGCATCGACCACCCGGAGGCTCTGCAAGCCACGGACCCGGCAGTCCGGATCGACCACCGCCAGCGCGCCCTCGCCCATGCGGCAGGTGCCGCAAGGGTGATAGGCGCTCTCGACCTTCTCTCTGATGAAGCGGTCGAGGGCCTCGTCGCTCACGCAATCGTCTCCGGGCGCCAGTTCGCGGCCGCTGTAGGGAGCCAGCGCCTCCTGGGCGAAGATTTCGCGGGTGAGGCGCACGCAGGTGCGGAATTCAACGAGGTCGTCGGAATGACTCATGTAGTTGAAGCGCACCCGTGGCAGGCTGCGGAAGTCCGCATCGCGCAGCCGGACCCAGCCGCGGCTCTTCGAGCGCTTGGCGCCGACATGCACCTGGAAGCCGTGGCCTTGGGCCAGCGACTTGCCATCGTAGGAAATGGCCAGCGGCAGGAAGTGGAACTGGATATCGGGATAGACGATGCCGGGGCGGCTCCGCACATGGCCGCCCGTCTCGAAATGATTGGTGGCGCCAAGGCCCTTCCTGGTCAAAATCCAGTGGAGCCCGATCAGCGCCTTGGCCACGGGGCGCATCGACGGATAGAGCGATACGGGCTTCAGGCACTCCTGCTGCACATAGAGTTCCAGATGATCCATCAGGTTCTCGCCCACCCCCGGCTTGTCGAGGAGGGGCACGATGCCATGGCGCTTGAGTTCCTCGGCTGGCCCCACGCCTGAACGCTTGAGAATGACGGGCGACATGATCGACCCGGCGCTGAGGATCACCTCGCGGCCGGCTGTCGCCACCGCCGGCCGGCCATGGCGGATGAAGCGCACCCCCGTCGCCCTGGTCCCGTCGAACAGGATGCGGTCGGCCACGACATGGCAGAGAACCCGCACATTGCCGCGTTTCTGCGCCGGCCGCAGATAGGCAACCGCCGCGCTGCATCGCCGGCCGTCGCCAACCGTCATTTCCATCGGGCCGAAACCTTCGTGCTGGCGCTCGTTCATGTTGGCGCTTGGCGCATAGCCCGCCTGCACGGCGGCTGCGACGAAGGCGTGATAGAGCGGATTGGTCTCGGCCCCTCGCCTCACCTTGAGCGGCCCCGAGGTGCCCCTGAGCGGCCCGCCGCCAGCGACGCCTTCGGCCCGTTGGAAATAGGCCAGCACATTGGCCCAGTGCCAGCCCGCAGCACCAAGCGCACTCCACAATTCATAGTCCATGGGATTGCCGCGCACATGGCACATGCCGTTGATCGACGACGATCCGCCGAGCCCCTTGCCGCGCGGCAGGTTCATCACCCGCCCGTCAAGCCCCGGCTCGGGTTCCGTCGTCATGCCCCAGTTGAAGCGCCTGGTGTTCATCGGGATCGAGAGCGCCGCCGGCATGGCGACGAAGGGCGACAGATCGCTGCCGCCCGCCTCGAGTACCAGAATTCTCGCATCCGGATCTTCGCCCAGACGGTTGGCCACCACGCAGCCGGCCGAGCCCGCGCCGATGACGATATAGTCGTAAGTGCCTTCGTCCACCGGTTCACTCGACGATGACATAATACTTCAGCATGGCAACCGGCTGCCTCCAAAACCCTCTGTAGCCACGCGGCAGCAGGAAGGCCTCGCCCGCCCCAAAACGCTCGCTGAACCCCTCGCCTTCCAGGATCACATGGCCCTCGATCACATACATGAATTCGTCGCACGGATAGCTGTCGTACCATTCGGTATAGGGCGTGGACCGCCAGATGCCAGCCCGCACCCCGGGCCTGTCGCGACGGAAATAGACGTGGTCCTGGCCAAGGGGCTGGCCCTCGATCAGCTTGGCGGTCTCCAGCGCCACGTCGGCTGCTTCCATCCAGCCCTTGGGTCCTGTGGCTGAAAACCTGATCGGCTTGGTCATGTCATTTCCCCTCGCAAGAGCGCTTCCGGCATGATGTAGCGAAGCTTGCAGGCGGGCGACAGGGCCTTGCTGGCGTGGCCGCGCCGGTCTCCCACCCATGCATTTTTGCGTTTGTTGACGGGCGCCAATCTCTGTTACAGACCGCCCTCGCCAGCCGCGATGCAAAGGATCGTCCATGCCCAAGGCGCTTGCCGTCGAACCAGCCCGCTTCCGCCGCAAGGGCCAGCTCGATCTGAAGCCCATCCCGTTGCATCAATACGACCGGCCGCTTGCTACCGAGCGCCAGCGGCGCGGCGATGCCGCACTCAAGGCCGTGCTCCGCCACATGCTGGTCGTCCGCGAATTCGAGGCGATGCTGGGTTCGTTCAAGGCTAAGGGCAGCTATCAGGACATTGCTTTTGCCTATCGCGGACCGGCGCACCTGTCGATCGGCCAGGAAGGTGCCGCCGTGGGCCAGGCCTTGGCGCTTACACCCGGCGATCACATCTTCGGCAGCCATAGGAGCCATGGCGAATTCATCGCCAAGGGGCTGTCGGCCATCGCCCAGCTTTCGGCCCACGACCTCGGCACCATCATGGAAGGCCATCGCGGTGGTGCGCTCTTGCACAGCGTCGAACGCCACCTTGCCGCACCGACGGTGCCGGCTCTGGCCGAGAATTTCCTGCTGCTTGGGCTTCTGGCCGAGATCTTCATGCGCGACAACGGCTTCAATCGCGGCATGGGCGGCTCCATGCATGCCTTCTTCCCGCCCTTCGGCATCTATCCCAACAATGCCATTGTCGGCGCCTCGGCCGGTATTGCGACCGGTGCGGCACTGCGCAAGAAGCTCGCGGGCGAGGCAACGATCGCGGTTGCCAACGGCGGCGACGGATCGACCGGCTGCGGCCCGGTGTTCGAGGCGATGAACTTCGCCGCCATGGCCCAGTATGATACTCTGTGGACGGATCAAAACAAGGGCGGCCTCCCCGTCCTCTACTTCTTCAGCAATAATTTCTACGCCATGGGCGGCCAGACCATCGGCGAGACCATGGGCTGGGACCGCCTGTCGCGCATCGGCGCGGCGATCAACCCGCAAGGCATGCATGCCGAGACCGTCGACGGTACTAATCCGCTGGCGGTCGCCGATGCGGTGCAGTGCCAGCGCGCAAGGCTGCTCGCCGGTGAGGGCCCGGCCCTGCTCGATGTCGAATGCTACCGCTCGGCCGGGCATTCGACCACCGACGCCAATGTCTATCGCAGCCGCGAGGAGATCGCCGCCTGGGAGGTATTCGATCCGATTGCGTCCTATGCCGCAAAGCTCGTCGCCGAAGGTGTTCTGGGCGACAGCGACGTGCAGGCCTTGCGCGACGAGGTGGCAAGCCTCATGGCCGCCGTTACCCGCGCGGCGATCGACCCGAAGATTTCTCCCATGATCGACATTGCCGCCGATCCCACCCTGATCGGCCGGCTGATGTTCGCCAACGCGGAGATAGCGACACCCACTGGCACCGTGCCGCTGCTGGCTCAGCCCGAGACCTCGGCCCGCATCCGCCAGGACGCCAAGAAGGCCCGCTTCGGCGTGGGGGCCGACGGCACAAAACTGTCGCCGATGCGCGCCATCACGCTCCGCGACGGGCTGTTCGAGGCGATCCTCCACCACATGACCAGGGACGAGCGCCTCATCGCCTATGGCGAGGAATGCCGTGAATGGGGCGGCGCCTTCGGCGTCTATCGCGGGCTTTCCGACATTCTCCCCTACCAGCGCCTGTTCAATTCGCCGATCTCGGAGGCGGCCATCGTCGCCACCGCCGTGGGCCATGGCCTCGAAGGCGGACGCGCCCTCATCGAACTCATGTACGGCGATTTCATCGGCCGGGCGGGCGACGAAATCTTCAACCAGATGGCCAAGTGGCATGCCATGTCGGGCGGTGTGCTGAAATTGCCGGTGGTGCTGCGCTGCTCGGTCGGCAGCAAATACGGCGCCCAGCACTCCCAGGACTGGACCGCGCTGGTTGCTCACATTCCCGGTCTCAAGGTGGTCTATCCGGCCACCCCCTATGATGCCAAGGGCCTCCTCGCTTCGGCCCTGTCGAGCGAGGACCCGGTCATCGTCTTCGAAAGCCAGAGGCTCTACGACACGGTGGAGCAGTTCCATGCCGGGGGCGTGCCGGCGGATTATTACCGCATCCCCCTGGGCGAGCCCGATATCAAGCGCGACGGCGACGACGTCACCATCCTGACCATCGGGCCCTCGCTCTATGCGGGTGTCGCCGCGGCGGGCGAAATGGCCTCGGCCTATGGCGTCTCGGCCGAGGTGATCGATGCTCGCTCGCTGGTTCCCTTCAACTACGATCCGCTGATCGCCTCGGTCAAAAAGACCGGCCGGCTCGCCATCGTGTCGGAGGCCTCCGAGCGCGGCAGCTTCGCCATGACGCTCGCCGCCAACCTCACGCGCTTTGCCTTCTCGAGCCTCAAGGCGCCGCCGCGAGTGATCGGCACGCCCAACTGGATCGTGCCGGGAGCCGAAATGGAGACGAGCTATTTTCCCCAGGCCGACGATATCGTCGCCATCGTCATGGGCGAGATGTTCGCCGAGAAGAACGTCAATCGCCGGGGCTTGCGCAACTGGGACGACCGCGAACTTGCCCGCAAGGCGCTGTGAACCAAGGAGACTGCCATGGATACGCCCGTCCTCATGCCCCAGCTCGGCAACGAGATCAGCGAGGCCCAGATCGACGCCTGGTTCAAGGCGGTGGGCGACAGGGTCGAGAAGGGCGAGATGCTGCTGACCATAACGACACCCAAGATCGCCTTGGAAGTCGAGGCGCCGGCATCAGGCACGCTGAAGGAAATTCTGGTGGCGCCCGACGAATTGGCCAAAGTCGGCGCAACACTTGCCATCATCGCCGCATCCTGACCCGCCGCGCTGCTACGGCTTAACTCACAATACATATTGTCGTGCCTTGACTCTTGCATCGAAAATTGCAAAACCACGCGGCGGAATTCATCGTGAGGAAGGCGTGGAATGTACGGCTCCTTCGGTCTCTTCATCAATGGCAGGTGGCGCTCAAAGAGCGGCGGCGGCGAGTTCGAAGTTGTCGATCCCGCCACCGGCGAGGCGATCGGCGTTTCGCCCGCGGCCTCGCTGGCCGATGTCGAGGAAGCGATTGCCGCTGCCGAAGCCGCACTCAAAACCTGGCGCGCCACGTCGGCCTGGTCCCGCGCCGACATGCTTCATGCCTGTGCCACGGCGATGCAGTCGCGCAGCGAGGAGGCGGCCCGCCGCATCACCCTTGAGACCGGCAAGCCCATCGCCCAGGCGCGGCGCGAATGGAGCCTCTCCATCGACCAGTTCCGCTGGTATGCCGAGGAGGCGCGGCGCATCTATGGGCGCATTGTCGAAGCCCGCGCCCCCGGCGGCCGCATCGAAGTCACGCACGAGCCGGTGGGTGTCGCCGCCGCCTTCACCGCCTGGAATTTTCCGGCCATATTGATCGCCCGCAAGGTGGCACCCGCGCTGGCCGCCGGCTGCACGACAATCGTGCGCCCGTCGCGCGAGGCGCCGGGCTCCGCCATGCTGCTGATCGATTGCTTGAGAGAAGCGGGCCTGCCGGCGGGCGTGGTCAATCTGGTGGTGGGGCCCACCTCGACCACCTACGATCCGATCATGGCTTCGGCCACGGTGCGCAAGATATCGCTCACCGGTTCGACCGCCGTGGGCCAGCAGATGATCCGCGACAGTGCCGCGACCCTGAAGCGCCTCACCATGGAACTAGGCGGCAATGCGCCAGTGATCGTCTTCGACGATGCCGATCTCGAAGCGACCCTCAATCTCTGCGTGCCGGTCAAATTCGCCAATGCCGGCCAGGTCTGCGTCACCGGCGACCGCTTCTATGTGCAGCGCCCACTGCACGACAGGTTCGTGGCGGGCTTTGCCGCCCGCGCCAAAGCTCTGAAGCTAGGCCACGGCCTCGACGAGGCAACCCAGATGGGGCCGCTGATCAACCAGCGCCGCGTCGATGCCATGGAAGCGATCGTCGCCGATGCGAAACAGCGCGGCGGCAAGATCGAGACGGGCGGCGGCCGTCCCCAAGGCCAAAACAAGGGCTTCTTCTTCGAGCCCACGGTGATCTCGGGCCTTCCCGACGACGCCAAGGCCATCGCCGGGGAAAATTTCGGCCCCATCGCGGCGATCACCCCTTTCGATGCGGCGGATGAAGTCTACACCCGCGCCAATGCAACCGAGCTCGGCCTTGCATCCTATGTGTTCACCCGCAATCCGGCGCGGATGCGCGAGGCTGTGGCGCGCATCGAAGCCGGCATGGTGGGAGTCAACAGTTTTGCCCTGGCTGCGGCGGAAGCGCCCTTCGGCGGCATCAAGGCCAGCGGCATGGGCCGCGAGGGAGGAGCGGAAGGCATTCGCGACTATCTGAATGTCAAGCTCGCCCAGGTGACATTGTAGAGGGACACCATGATCAAGAACGGCATTCGTGAACGCTGGGCCGCCGGCAAGCCGGTGATCAACGGCTGGCTGTCGATTGCCAACCCCTTCGCCGCCGAGATCATGGCGGCCCAGGGCTATGACGCCCTGACCGTCGACCTGCAGCACGGGCTGGTCGGCTATGAAGCGGCAACCACCATGCTGCAGGCCTTGCGGGCGAGTGGCGTCACTCCCATGGTGCGGGTGCCGTGGAATGCGCCGGGCGACATCATGAAAGCGCTTGACGCCGGCTCCTATGGCATCATCTGTCCGATGATCAACAACCGCGCCGAGGCGGCGCAATTTGTATCCTGCATGCGCTATCCTCCCCATGGGGTCAGAAGCTTCGGCCCGACCCGGGCGGTGTTTGCCGCCGGCGCCGATTATGGCCAGCACGCCGACGGCGAGGTCCTGGCCTTCGCCATGATCGAGACCTCCGAGGCCATGAAGAACCTCGACGAGATCGTTTCAACCCCCGGCCTCGATGGCGTCTATATCGGCCCCGCCGACCTAACCCTCGGGCTGACGGGGCGCAAGTATCCAACCGGTTTCGACCGCGAGGAACCGGAGATGGCCGAAGCGATCAAGACGGTTCTGGCCAAGGCCCATGGCGCCGGCATCCGCGCCGGGCTCCATTGCGGCACTCCTTCCTATGCGGGGAAGGCCGTGGGCTGGGGCTTCGACCTCGTCACCATTTCCAATGACGTCCGCCTGCTGGCGGGCGCGGCCCAGGCCAGCGTCACGACAACCCGCACAGCAATCGGCGAACAGGTGGTTGGGGTCAAGCCATCGAGCAACAGTGGATACTGACATGCCCCACATTCTGGTTGCCGGAAAGATTCACGACGCGGGGCTAGCCGTGCTCAAGCAGGCGCCCGGCATCACCTTCGATCTGGTCGACGAGATCACCGCCGAATCCTATCTGCCGCTGCTCCCCAGGGCCGATGCGCTCTTGATCCGCACCCAGCCGGTTACGGCCGCCGGCATAGCCACCGCGCCGCGGCTCAGGATCGTGTCGCGCCATGGCGTCGGCTACGACGCCGTCGATGTTGCCGCGCTGAATTCGCGCCGCATTCCCTTGTGCATCGTCGGCGATGTCAATTCGCGCGCCGTCGCCGAGCATACGCTGATGCTGATGCTTGCCGCCGCGCGGCGCACGGTTGCTCACGATGCGGCATCGCGCAACGGCAACTGGAAGGTCCGCAACGGCTTCGAAACGACAGAGCTCGACGGCAAGACCTTGCTGATCCTGGGCTTTGGCCGCATCGGAAGGCGCGTGGCGCAACTGGCCCAGGCCTTCGGCATGACCGTCCTGGCGCACGATCCCTTCATCGGTGCCTCCGCCATGGGCGTGGAAGGCGTGCGGGCCATCGCCGATATCGGTACTGTCCTCGGCCAAATCGACTTTCTGACCCTGCATGTGCCGCTGTCGCCCAAGGGCGCGGTGATCGGCGCGGGCGAGCTCGCCGCCATGAAACCTTCGGCGATCGTCGTCAACGCCGCCCGCGGCGGCTTGATTGACGAGACAGCACTTGATCTGGCGCTGCGCCAGCGCAAGCTCGCCGCCGCCGCCCTCGACGTTCTGGTCGATGAGCCACCCGGCCTCGATCATCCGCTGCTCGCCAACCCTTATGTCACCATCAGCCCCCATTCGGCCGGGCTGACCGCCGAGTGCGCCGCCCGCATGGCCATCTCCTCGGCCCAGAACATTCTCGATCATTTCGCCGGCAAGCTCGACCGCCGCCTGGTCGTCAATGCGGCGGCGATCGGCATGTGAGGCCCCATGGCGACGCGACGGGAAGCAATGCCGGCCCAGCGGCTCCCCCGCAACTACGAGGGCGTGGTCAACCTGATCACCCGCGAATATGACGGACTCTCCCAGGGCTACCAGCAGGTGGCGCGCTTCTTCACCCAGAACCCCAATGTGATCGCGCTTGAATCGATCAACGCCATCGCCGGCAAATGCCGGGTTCATCCCTCGAGTCTGGTTCGCTTCGCCCAGGGCCTGGGCTATTCCGGCTTCAAGGAATTGCAGGCGGTGTTCCAGACGCGGCTGGCCACCGCCGCACCGGGCTTTCGCGAGCGGATCAGCGCGCTGGAGGACGAGCTTTCCAAGAATGTCAGCCACGGCAATCTCGGTTTTCTCAAGAGCCTGGTGGTGCGCGACATCGCCTCCCTGCAGGGCCTCCTTGAAGGCATCGGCGAGGCCGCCCTCGGCAGTGCCGCGAAGCTGCTCGCCGGGGCGGAAACCATCTATATCGCCGGACAGTTGCGCTCCGAGCCGATCGCCGGTCTGCTGCGCTATCTCTTGACCATGCTTCAGCGCAAGGTCGTGCTGCTCGATCCGGCCGGAGGCCTCGCCGGGGAGATGGCGCTCACCATGGGCAAAGGCGACGTGCTGATCGCCATCGCCTTCCGCCACTACGCCAAGGAAGTCGTGAGCATTGCCGAAGAGGCTGTCGGCAACGGCATACCGCTGATCTCGCTGACCGACAGCCAGCTCTCGCCCCTGGCCAAGGGGGCGCAGGTGCTGTTTTCGGTGCCCGAGGACGAGTATACTTTCTCGCGCTCGCTTGCCGCTCCCATGTGCCTCGCCCAGTGCCTCGCCACGGTCACCGCCGCCCTGCTCCACCCCAACCGGGACGAGACCCCACGCATACCCTCGGTGACCGAGATCGCTCGCAACCGCGCCGCCCGGCTGCCGCGCCGCCACAAGCTTCGCGCCGGCAGGTGAGTCATGGTAATCTTGCCGTCACGCTTGCGAATGCCAATGACCTGCAATAAGCGTTTTTCCGCCGCGCCCCTGGCGCCCTTTCCCGCACCTTTCGGAGGTTCGACATGTCCACCATCCGCTTGACCATGGCCCAGGCCCTGGTGCGCTATCTGTGCAACCAGTTCACCATGATCGATGGCCGCAAGGAGCCGCTGTTCGCCGGGCTGTTCGGCATCTTCGGCCACGGCAACGTCACCTGCCTGTCGGAGGCGCTGGAGGCGGTGCAGGATACGCTGCCCACCTGGCGCGGCCAGAACGAGCAGTCCATGGCGCTCGCCGCCATTGCCTACGCCAAGGCCAAGCGCCGCCGCCAGATCATGGTGGCGCTCTCTTCGATCGGCCCCGGCGCCCTCAACATGGTGACGGCGGCCGGCTGCGCCCATGCCAACCGCCTGCCCGTGCTGTTTCTCGCCGGCGACATTTTCGCCAACCGCAGGCCCGACCCGGTGCTGCAGCAGGTCGAGCATTTCGGCAATCCGACGGTGTCGGTGAACGATGCCTTCAAGGCAGTCACCCGCTACTGGGACCGCATCACCCACCCCGAGCAGATCATCTCCTCGCTGCCCCAGGCGGTGGCCACAATGCTCGATCCCGGCGACTGCGGTCCGGCCTTCCTCGGCCTCTGCCAGGACACCCAGGAGATCGCCTACGACTATCCGGAAGCCTTCTTCGCGCCGACCGTGCATAGGATCCCGCGGCCCCGTCCCGACAAGACCCGCGTGGCGGAGGCGGTGGACCTCATCAAGGGGGCGAAGCGGCCGCTGATCATCTCCGGAGGCGGCGTACGCTATTCGCTGGCCGAGAAGGAAGTGGCCGGCTTCGCCGTGAAGCACGGCATCCCGATGGCCGAGACCATTGCCGGCAAGGGTGCCGTGACCCACGATCACCCGGCTCATGTGGGCCCGATCGGCGTCATCGGCTCGACCTCGGCCAATGAAATGGCGGGCGAGGCGGATGTGATCATCGCCATCGGCACCAGGCTGCAGGACTTCACCACCGGCTCGTGGACGGTGTTCCGGCACGATGCGAGGTTCGTGTCGATCAATGCCGCCCGCTATGATGCCGCCAAGCACCGGGCGCTCTCGGTCGTCGGCGATGCGCGCGAGACGGTCGCCGAAATCGAAGCCGCCCTCGGTGGCTGGAAGGCCGATGCGGGCTGGACGCAGAAGGGCAAAACCGCCTTCAAGGGCTGGAACGAACTCCTCGACACGCATCAGGCCCCCAGCAACGCGGCGGTTCCGACCTATGCCCATGTGGTCGGCCTGGTGAACCGTTGGGCCGCACCCAACGACACCATGGTCACGGCGGCGGGCGGCCTGCCGGGCGAAACCGCCAAGGGCTGGCGGGTCAAGAACCCCAACACCTACGATCTCGAATTCGGTTTCTCCGCCATGGGCTACGAAATCGCCGGCGGCTGGGGCCATGCCATGGCCAAGGCGGGCGACGGCGAAACCATCGTCATGGTCGGCGATGGCTCCTATCTGATGATGAATTCCGATATCTATTCATCGGTGCTGACCGGCCACAAGCTGATCGTCGTCCTCTGCGACAATGGCGGCTATGCCGTGATCAACCGGCTACAGAACTTCAAGGGCACGCCGTCCTTCAACAATTTGATCAAGGACAGCAGGGTGAAGCAGCCATTCGCCGTCGACTTCGCCAAGCATGCCGAGGCGATGGGAGCGCTTGCCCGCCATTGCCACAGCCTGGCCGAGATGGAAGCCGCCTTGCAATGGGCCAAGACCACCGATCGCACCACGGTTTTGACCATCGTCACCGATGCCTTCCAGTGGCTGCCGGGCGATGCCGACTGGGATGTGGGCGTGCCCGAGGTTTCCACCCGGCCGGAAGTGCGCGCCGCCCGCGCCCATCACGACACGATCCGCAAGAAGCAACGTATTGGAGTGTGACCTTGATGAAAGCCAAACTCGGAATGTCGCCCATCGCCTGGTGGAACGACGATCTTGTCGAACTCAGCGATGACGTTTCGCTGGAAGAATGTCTGCGCCAATCGCGTTCGGCGGGTTTCACCGGCATGGAGATGGGTCAGCGCTTTCCCTCCGACCCGAAGCTGATGCTTCCCGCTCTCAAGAGGGCCGACGTGGCCCTGTGCGGCGGCTGGTTCTCCGGCCTCCTGGTCGACGGCGACATCGACAAGGACAAAGACCGCATCCGGCCGATGATCGAGCTGTTCAAGGCGGTCGATGCGCCTTGCATCGTCTATGGCGAGATCGGCCGGTCGATCCAGGGTGACCGGTCGAAGCCCCTGGCCACCAAGCCGAAGCTCTCGGACGACGAGATGAAGGCCTATGGCCGGAAGGTCACGGCCTTCGCCGAATGGGTCGAGGGCCAGGGCATGCCGCTCTGCTACCATCACCACATGGCGGCGGTGGTCGAGACCGAACCGGAGCTCGATCTCTTCATGAAAAACTCCGGCATTTCGCTCCTCTACGATGCCGGTCACATGGCCTTCGCCGGCGGCGACGTGCTCCGCGTCATCGACAAGCACCACCAGCGCATCATCCACGTCCATGCCAAGGACGTGCGCATGGAGGTGATCGGCAAGCTCGACCGCAGCAAGGAAAGCTTCCTCGACGCGGTGGTGAAGGGCGCCTTCACCGTACCGGGCGACGGCTCGCTGGATTTCGAGAAGATTGTCAAGAAGCTGGCGGGCTACGGCTACGAGGGCTGGTTCGTGGTCGAAGCCGAGCAGGATCCGGTGAAGGCCCCGCCACTGAAGATGGCTCAGATCGGCCACAAGGAGCTGATGCGGGTGATGACCGCGGCCGGCTACACGGTCGAGACATGAGATGAAGAGCCTCGGCATCGGATTGATTGGCACCGGATTCATGGGCAAGGCCCATGCCTTCGCCTATCGGGCGGCCCTTGCCGCCTTCCCCGACATTCCGGTTCCCGTTCTCCGCACCGTTGCCGACATGACCGCCGCCGCTGCCGAGCGGGCCGCGGCTCAATATGGCTTCGAGTCCGCCACCGCCGACTGGCAGAGCCTCGTTGCCGATCCCAAGATCGACGTCGTCTCGATCACCACGCCCAACATTTTCCACAAGGAGATGGCGCTGGCGGCACTCGCCGCGGGAAAGCATGTCCATTGCGAGAAGCCGCTGGCGCCGACGCTGGCCGAGGCCGAAACGATGATGCAGGCCGCCGAAGCCGGGGGCCTCGTCACCCAGGTGGGCTACAATTACATCAAGAACCCGATGCTGAAACTGGCCCGCGACATGGTGGCGGCGGGCGAGCTCGGCGAGATCACCAATTTCCGTGGCATCCATGCCGAGGACTACATGGCCGATCCGGAGGGGCTTTACACCTGGCGGCTCGATCCCGAAGGCGGGCCAGGCGTCGTTGCCGATCTCGGCAGCCACATCATCGGCATGGCGCGGTTCCTCTTGGGACCCATCGCCGAAGTCAATGCCGATATCGAGACCGTGGTGAAGTCGCGGCCTGTGGCGCCCGGTTCGACCGAGCGCAAGAAGGTTCTGGTCGACGATATCGCCCGGCTCATGGTGCGCTTTGCCCGGGGCTGCGGCGGATCACTGGAGGCAACCTGGGTCAACAGCGGCCGCAAGATGCAGCTCGCCTTCGAGTTGACCGGCAACAAGGGCAGCCTGGTTTTCAACCAGGAACATTTCAACGAGATTCATTATTACAAGGCGGGCCTAGACCCGCGCCATGGGGGCTTCACCCGCATCGAGGCGGGCCCCCAGCATGGCCCCTACGGCCAGTTCTGCGTCGCCGCCGGCCATCAGCTCGGCTTCAACGATTTGAAGACCATCGAGATGGCCGAATTTCTTGGCGCAATCGGCGGCGGCGCTAAGGCCGGTCCGGATTTCCGCGAGGCCTGGGAAATCCAGAAGGTGGTCGACGCCGCGGTGCGCGCCTCGAAGTCGCGGAGCTGGCTCAAGGTCGGCTGAGCAGCCATGGACCGGGTTGAGTGCATCGTTGCCGGCGCCGGGGTGATCGGGCTCGCGGTGGCCCGCGAGTTCGCCCTGGCCGGACGCGAGGTTCTGATTCTGGAAGCGGAACAAGCGATCGGCACCGGCATCTCGGCACGCAACAGCGAAGTGATCCACGCCGGCATCTACTACGCCGCCGGAAGCCTGATGGCCCGGACCTGCCTCGAAGGCCGCCAGATGCTCTATCGCCATTGCGAGAGCCATGGCGTGCCGCACCGGCGCTGCGGCAAGTTGATCGTCGCGACCACGACGGCGGAAGTGGCAATCCTCGCGGCAATCGCGGCGCGCGCCGCGGCCAACGGAGTTGGCGATCTCCGGCAATTGTCGAAGAGCGAGGCGCTAGCGCTCGAACCTGAACTCTTCTGCGAAGGCGCATTGCTCTCGCCGTTGACCGGCATTATCGACGCCCACGCCCTGATGCTGTCGCTCCTCGGCGAGGCGGAGGAAAACGGTGCCGTGCTGGCGCTGCGGGCGCCGGTCGAAAGTGTGGCGCCGGCCGGAAGTGGTTTCATCGTGACGACGGCGGGCGAGGCCCCCATGGAAATTGCCTGCAACCACTTCATCAACGCCGCCGGCCTCGGCGCCATACCGCTGGCCCATTGCATTGCGGGCCTCGATCCGGCGCACATCCCCAGCGCCTATTTCGCCAAGGGCAATTATTTCACCCTTGCCGGTGGTAGCCCCGTTTCCCGCCTCATCTACCCGGTGCCGGTGCCGGGCGGGCTTGGCACCCATCTGACCCTCGATCTCGCCGGCCAGGCCAAGTTCGGTCCCGATGTCGAATGGGTGGAAAAGCCCGACTACGCGGTCGATCCGGCCCGGGCCGCCTCTTTCGCCGCCGCCGTCCGGCGCTATTGGCCCAGCCTGAAGGACGAGACGCTGCAACCGGGCTATGCCGGGGTACGGCCGAAAATCGTGCCGCCAGGGGCCTCGCCCCAGGATTTCGTGATCGACGGCCCGGGCCGGCACGGCATTCCTGGCCTGGTCAATCTCTTCGGCATCGAAAGCCCGGGGCTCACGTCGGCGCTCGCCCTGGCAAAAATGGCAGCGGCGGCGCTTGGGTAAGCGTCGCCGGCCGGTTTGAATTCGAATCTGTCGAGGCCTTCGCCTTACCTATCGTTGCAATCGGCAACGCAGAGGTCGCTCGTACCGACGGTGGTCTCGTCGTCGACTTCGCCGCTGCCATCCTGGCTGTCGTCGCTGCCAGAAGTATCGGTGCCGTCCTGGCTGTTGTCGTCGCCGGAATTATCCGTGCCGTCGGTGCCGGAGTTGTCGGTCGAATCGGTGCTGTCGTCGTTGCCGCCGCTGTCGGCGCTGTCATCGCCGCCGCCAGTGCTGCCGCCGTCGCCACCATCGCTGCCGCCGTCGCTACCGCCGCTGTCACCGCCACTGCCGCCTTCGTCGGCCATGGCCGGGGTGGCTGCACCCAGCCAGGTATATTTGGTAGCGATCGGGCCGACACCATACATGCCGAGACCCAAGAGAAGGGCGAGAATGGAAGTCTGATAGCGCATTTTGGTTTCCTCAGTTTCGGTTGGAGCACGTCTATGGCAGTCATTCTTGACCATGGCGGCTGACTGATTGCTGACACCAGGGCGCCGAGCGGCAAAAAAATTGTTCCGTGCATATGAAATAAACCTATTTGACCCATCCCCCATGGCAAATCGGCTGCAACCGTAAACGGCCGGTTTACTCAATTCGGCATTTTGTTCGGATATCCGGAAGGGCCGCCGTCCCGGACCGGGCGTGGCTTAGTCGAACATCTCGAGGTCGCTCGAAACACTGCGGCTTACGGTTGCCGGCCCCGGCTGGCACAGCCGCAGAACCAGGTCGGCGAGGGTCACGGCAACCGCCTCGCCAGATCGACCACCGGCAGCACCGTGCCGCGCAGATTGATGACGCCACGCACATGGCTGGGCGAGGCCGGCAGCGAGGTGGCCTGGGTCCAGCCGCGGATTTTGCGCACCGCCATGACATCGAGGCAGTAGCCCTGGTCGGCGATGTCGAAGGAGATCAGCATATGGCCGGTGCCATCGGCGCTCTCCCGGTTGCTCATGGCAATTCCCCCTCCTCGCCGCCTGGCACGGTTGTTTCCGGCCAAGCGTTAACCTCTGGGGATTGGATCAAGCAAAGTGTAGAATGTGAATCTGACGGGTCGGAGCGACCCCCACCCTTGATCCCTCCCCACAAGGGGGAGGGAAAATGGGGTGAATTCAACTAAACATGATTAGGCTCAGTTAGCGCACTCATTTTTGACGATTCACCGCCAGGCCAGCAGGTTCACCAGACATCCGATGCCCACAATCACCAGCGCCGTCCCCAGATTGAACACGAGGATCATCACCGTGGCATCCAGCGGATGGAACACCATCAATGCCGTTGCGGTGATGCCGGCTACCGCCAGGCTACCCATGAGAACGACATTGGTCGGACGCAAGGGGGCGCAATAGCGCAGCATCGCAAGCATCGCCAGCGACAAGGGCAGGCTGGTCAGACCCAGCGTCGCGAGGCATCTGGCGGTTTCCCCAAGGCCCATGCCTTCCGGCCCCATGGCGACCCAGTTGGTCAGGCATTGACGGCCGATCGTCGCCAACCACGCGACGAGCGGCGGCAATGGCAGCGCCAGCCACCAGCGCGACCGGTCGGGGAGACTCAGCATGAACGCGGCGACGGCGGCGGCAATTCCGGTCAGCAGTGACCCAAGCAGTTGGACAACGAAGGTCCAATCCCCAAGCCGCTGCGCAAAGTTGGGCCGTATCCCCTGACCGATGCCGATCAGCACCAGAACGACAGCGGCAAGAAGCAGCCAGCAGGCGGCACGGAACAAGGGCGGGCGCAGCCGGCGAACCGGCCTGGCATTCGCCGAAAGCGTTGCAATGAGTTCATATGTTGTGGTCATGTCTCACCCCGATTTCTTAGCATCTTCCGCAGACTCGCCAGGGCCCTGTGGCTCGCCACCTTGAGCGCGGTCACCGACTTGCCGCTTTCCCCGGCTGCCTGTCGAAGCGACATCTCCTTCAGTTTTAGCAAGCGGATCGCCTGCCTTTGCCCGTGTGGCAGGCGCCCGATGGCAGTCTCGAGCTTCTGGTGGTCGGCAGGATCTTCGCCAATCGTTCGAGCATCCGCCAGAGATTCGTGTTCCGCCGCCAGCGCCACTTCCTGCCGTCTCCGCCGACCCTGGCGGCGCAGGCGGTCCACCAGCCGCCGGTTGGCGATGGCCAGCAACCAAGGACCGAAGGGCCGCGCCGGATCGTAGGTAGCGCGAATGGCATGAACCGTCAGAAGTACATCCTGGACCGCATCTTCCACGTCGCCGCGGTCCCCATGGCACCGGGCGGCGAGGGAACGCAGATAGGGTGTTACCTCTTCGAGCAAGCGCCCGTAGGCAACGCCGTCGCCACCTTGCGCCCGTGCCATGAGAATGGACCAGTCCACATCCCGGCCGACCTCTGACGCCGGATCGGCAGCGGACCCCTTGCGGCCGGAGACCTCTGCCCCGCCTCGCACCAGACTGAGCTGTAGCGTACGGTCGGGCGGTCCGGACGTCATGCCGTTTGCTCCATTCACCGCCGCCCCAACACGTACCGGACGATAAGGCGATCGAGAGAGATGGGTCCTGCCCCCAGGGCGATAATAGCTAACGCCAGAGCAGCCCAGTAGAGATGAAAATTGGCCCAGCCGTCCGGCACCACCAACTGAATGACGCCGGTCATGATCAGCAGGCCGGTTGCGCTCAGCCGCGTGGCAAGGCCGAGAGCCAGGAGGATTGGCAGAGTGATCTCGGCCGTGGCGGTGAGGTGAGCCACCACCAGGGGTGCGGGAAAGGCATACTCGCCGCCGAAGATGTGCAGCTTGAATTCCTCCTCGAACAGATATTGAGCACTCGGCGCCAGCGACAGAAATCCGTCCCATCGGGTCACCCCCGAGCGGAAGAAAGGCAGGGCAAGGGCAATCCGCAGCACGGGCGGCGCCACCACATAGGCGGCCCAGGCAAGCCAGTCCAATAGCACCCGGACCACGGAAGCGGCAGTCGCGATCGCCGACCCGTGCCGATTGACGGTTGTCCCACTCATGCGGCTTTTCCGTCCGTCATCTGTGCTTTAAGTCTCCAGCCGGTCAAGGCGCCAGCTTCGAACAATCCCGCCAAGTTGGCGGCCAGATCGAATTCTTCGTCACAGCGTGCCGCCGCCCTCAGGGCCTCGCCGACCGAAGCCTCGGCTGCAAGCTGTTCGACAAACTCTGCCCCGCCCGGAGGCATCCGGCGTACCTCGACTTCGGCAGCCGGCCGGACGATGAGCGCATCCTCGCCGCCGGACGCGAGATCGACAAGTGCCGGCTCGTCGTCGCCGGTGTTCATCCGCCAGATGGTCAGGGCCGGAAACGGCGATCTTACTATGCGCAGCGATGGGTGCAGTGAAAAGCCGATGTCGATGAAATCGTCGGGGGCCAGAGCCGTTAGCCCGGCCAGATCGAGGGAGGCGGCTTCCGGCGCATGATAGGCTTCCATCCAGGCCCGCTCGATGCGGGCGACATCCGGCAGATAGGGCAGCACCGCCGCCGGTTCGAATTTCCCGATGAAGGAAGGAAAGCCTGCGCCATAGTCGAGGAGAATGGGTGAGGCCGGCGGCTCCTGCACCACATAAGCGTGCGCCAGTCCTTTGAAAAATTCATCGCCGACGATGCGATGGACCGCCGGAAACGCATCTTTCAGCGCGTCAATGAGACCGACGACGACATTGTTGCGGTAAACCGAAAACCGGCGGAGGCTCGGCTCGCCGTCAGGACCGACCAGGCCCCAAGGCAATGGCCGGGCCGGGTCCAGCAAGGCGCTCCCGAACTCCCGCTGCCGATCAGCCAGCCGCGGCATGTCGCATCTCCTGCTGGCCAACCGCAAGCATGATGGCTTCGGCCCGTTCGGCCTCTGCATGTAGTTCACGCCACGACGGAACATCGGCGTCCCATTCGATGAGAGTCGGTACCGGGCCAAGGCGGCCGATCGCATAGGCGTAGAGCTCCCACACCGGCCTATCGACCGGCCGGTTGTGAGTGTCGATCAGCAGCGGCCTCGCTTTCTCGTCTTCTTCCCGGGTGAAGCCGGCGAGATGAATTTCCTGCACGTGAGCCAGCGGGTAGCTGTCGATATAGGCGAAAGGATCCCATTGCTGGTTGGTCGAGGCGACAAAGACATTGTTGACATCGAGCAGGAGACCGCAACCGGTCCGCTTCGCCACCTCGGCGATGAAATCGGTCTCCACATAGGTGCTTTCGGCGAAGGCGAGATAGGTCGAGGGATTTTCCAGCAACATCTGCCGGCCTAACACTTCTTGAACCTGATCGATGTGGTCGCTCACTCGCTGCAGCGTTTCCGCCGTGTAGGGAACCGGCAACAGGTCATTGAGAAAGCCTGCGTCATGGGTCGACCATGCTAGATGTTCCGAGAACAGCCCCGGCTGGTAGCGGTCGATCAGCAGCCTGATCCTGGCAAGATGACCCCGATCGAGCGGCCGGTCGGCGCCGATCGACAGCCCGACCCCGTGCAGGGAGAGCGGATAGTGCTCGCGAATCGAGGTTAAGTAGCGATGCGGCGGCCCGCCGCCGCCCATGTAGTTCTCGGCATGGACCTCGAAGAAACCGATATCGGGCTTGCTCGCGACGATCTCACGACAATGTGATGGCTTGAGCCCGACGCCGGCCCGCGCCGGAATGGTGCCGTCCTTGCGATGTTGCAACATATTGTTCCCGTTACGTCCGCGCCACAGTACGGGCGGACGGCCGCGCCATCCGCCCGGTCGATCAAGCGTTTCAGGCCTGCGGCTTCAAGGTCCCATGACCCTTGGGCGTGGTTATGGAGGTGCATGTGCCCTTCGGCACCAGCTTGAAGGAATTGCCCTGGTAGTCAACGGTGCTGGTCCCCGCACAGGTCGTTCCGGCACCGGCATAGCAGTCGTTCTTGCCCTTGAGAGCCACGCCGAAGCACTTTTCCACCTTGCCGGACGCCACTTCCTTCTTGGTCATTTCCCGCATCTTCATCATTTCCGCCTTGGACATCATCGCGGCCGATGCGGGGCCAGCCGGGATTGTTGCAACGGAACCGAGCGCGGCGGCAAAAGCGCCGGCCACGAGCATTGACATCGCGCGATTGGGCATTCCTGATCCTCCAAATGGATTTTCGCCGGGCCTATGGAACCGCAGCGGCAGCCCGCAGGGCGCGAACTCGCCTGTAGAGGTTCGCCGCGAACCGGAAAAGGTTACGGGGGGGGGTGATCGGATCCTTTGCCCGAAGCCGGCCGGTGGCGGCCCAACCCGTCCGTCATCGTAAGCAAGCGCCACCGTCTCCCGATGCCGCGGTGGCGGGCCTGGCAGCATGATCGTAGCGCAGGCAGTTGTGCCATGCACCGCGCTCCCTAAGCTATCCCGAGGCGGGCGAACAGGGGAACCTTCACCATGTCCAGGACGAATGCGAAGGCAGTCGCCGCAGCCAACGTGCCGGCGACCACCAAAGCCGGTAAGGGCGCCATGGCGATTCCGCCGACGGCCAGTATCGAGGCGATCGCAACATCGGCTACCGACGACGCGGCAAGCCACGGGCTCGGACGAGAGCCCCACAGGTGCCGGCGCTGACGAATGGCATAGATCGTCGCCTGACTGCCGAACACCAAGGTCGTGAAGGCGAGTGTTCTTGTTTCCTCGATGCCTAGGCCCATCTCGAATTTGCCGACGGCCAGGACCGCGCTGCAAAAAGCCAGAAGGCAGATACCCATGACGACGCCCGCCGTCGTCAGGCTGCCGATGCGCCAGGAATTCGGCAGCGGAGACGGCCGCACGTTGTCCGTCGTCAATGACATCGCCAGGAAATCGCCGGCAATCATCACAACGACCATCAGCAGCGGAGTCAGAACGGCATGCCCGGTCATGATCAGGCCGACGATCAGGAAGAGCACCGTCACGATTTTCTTTATGATGGAATTCAGCGTGTATGTCAGGATGCGCTGGAACGTCACGCGCCCTTCCTTGACCGCGGCGACGACGCCGGCGAGCCCGGGTTCGGTCAGAACCATGCCGGCGGCCGATTTCGCGACATCGGTTGCCGTCGAGACCGCGATCCCGATCTGCGCCTGGCGAAGCGCCGGCGCGTCGTTGGCGCCGTCGCCGCACATGCCGACCGTATAGCCGCCACGCTGGAACGCCTTGACAAGTTTGTACTTGTCTTCCGGTAGGACACCGGCGAAGACCGCGAATTGCTCGGGACGGACACTGTCGGGGATCGGCCCTGGCGGACAGACGGCGCCGTCGAGTCCCACGGCATGAGCGACAATGGCCGCTGTCGCCGGTGCGTCGCCCGTGACCATGACTGTGCGCACGCCGAGTCCGTGCAATTCCGTTACCAGCGCCGCCGAATCCTTGCGAGGCGGATCGCTGAGGGCGATGAGCCCGGTCAGCTTCATCGCATCCGGCGGCCCCGCTGCGACCGCCAGTACCCTGAAGCCCTTCCCCTCAAGCTCCTTCTCCGCCGCCGCCGCGGCCGGCGACGGCTGGACGAGTCCGATGACCGCCGCATAGGCGCCCTTCACGACACGTTGCGTGCCCCCGCTCACGTCCCGGGCCGTCGCCTCGGACATCTTCGTCGCCGGATCGAACGGCACGAACTTGATGATCGCCGACGCATCGGAAACTGCCTTGCCCAAGGCGGCAGACCGAATGGCCCCATCTACCGGGTCCTGCCCGCCATCCGAACTGGCCAGCGCGGCCAGCCCCAGAACCTGCGCCTCGTCGAATCCGGGCATGGGGCGAACAGTTGTCACCGTCAGCGCGTTCTGGGTCAGCGTGCCTGTCTTGTCGGCGCACAAGACATTCATCGTTGCCGCTTCATCCACCGCCGAGAGGCGGGTCGGAAGGACCGATCGCTTTGCCAAGGCTCGTGCTCCGAACGCCGAAGCAAGTGTAAAGGTGGCCGGCAGCGCCACCGGTATCGATGCGAGGACCGCTGTCAGGACGAGGGGGACGATCTCATCGAGCGGCATCCTGAGAAACCACGCATAGGTCACCAGCAGCACGATGACGACGCCGTTGAACGCGGCGAGATTGCGCACCACGCGCAAAACCGCCTTCTGCTGGGAACTGACTACATGGGCGGTACGGACGAGCTCCGCCGTGCGGCCGAACTTGGTGCGCGCACCGGTCGATGTGACCTCGGCCACCGCTTCGCCCCGCCGCACCAGCGCCCCCGCATAGGTCTGGACACCGGCGCCAGCTTCGATCGGCACCGACTCGCCGGTGAGCATCGATTGGTCAAGCAGGACTTCTCCCCCGGTCAGGCTCACATCCGCGGCGACCACGGCGCCGAGTGAAAGCTTCACCACGTCGCCCGGCACCAGTTCGACAGCGGGTATGGTTTTCCATGCGCCATCGCGCCGGACAGATGCGTTCAGCGCGAGCCGTGACTTCAGCGCCGCAAGGGTTGCCTGGGCGCGGCTCTCCTGGAACAGCCCGAGTGCGGCATTGAATACCAGGAGAGCGGCGATGATCGCGGCCTCGACATATTTGCCGAGCCCCAGTTCGAGCACGATCGCCGCCTCGAGCATCCACGGAACCGGCACCCAGAACTTCTCGATCGCCATCCGCAGTGGATGCATGCTCGTATCCGGCATCGCGTTTGGGCCGAACTTTTCCCGCCGCCGGTGCACCTCATCGCTCGTCAGGCCGTTTTGCCTGCCGAGATCGGCCGCTTCGGTCGGCGAGGCATCCAAGGCGCTTGGCGCGGTCGGCCGCATTGCCATGTCAATGGTTTTTCCCACATTGGCTTCAAGCGATACATGCACCGGACAAGGCAACCACCGGGCGACGCGGCAGTTTCGCAAGTGCAAAACTCCTTAACATGGAGTGGCGGATGGTCCAATGCCCATCCTCACCCGGCGCATCCGCGGAGACGATCGGCAATCGTCTCCACTCCGGTTTCAAGGCCACAACGTCGGGCCGACGATGACGGCGCTGCGCCCGTGGACGAAGACACCGCTCACCTTGAAGGCGAAGACGAGAACGACCTCGAGCACCAGGAAGGCGATGAGATTGCCAAGGGTCTGGAAGTGCGGAACCGTCGCCGTGACGATCAGAATGCGGGCGCCCTTCTTCTTGAGCTGCCGCATTTTGCGGAACAGGCGCTCGGCCGAATCGAAATCGAGTGCCGCCGACGGTGATCGGCACCATGTCCCGGCCCGACCGTTTCAAAGCCGCGGATGGCGCCCAGTTCGGAGGCCGAGGTGCCCGGGATACCCTTCGACGATCAGCACGTTGCCCTTGCCGCCGATTTCCTTGGCCATCCATTCGCCCATCATGTTTCCCCCGACGACGAAGTTGGCCGAGTAGGGCGAGGTCCGGTAGCCGATGCCGGAGAACACCGGCACACCATGTTGGCAGGCACATTCGACGGTCTGGTTCAGCGACGTCGGGTTGAGGCAATAGAATCTTCTAATAGTCGATATACGGATTTGACATAGGTCGTATCTGCCCTGTCCGCTCTGCGTGTTGCACCGCAACTACATCGTGGCAGATCATGCCAATGACGTAGCAACAATTGTAAGCTGCCTGATTTCGCAATGCACAATTGTGGATCGAGAGTGAGGCGAACGAGCTCAAACATCTGAAGGCATTGGAGACCTGGTCAGCGGCGCACCAAGGAGGGTGTTCAGACCGCCGAGGCAGAGTCATGAAGGACATCGATCATGAAAATTTTCTTCGTCCTCGATGATCCGCCTTACGATACGGAGCAGTTTTATGAGGCGCTCAAGTTCGCCAGAAACCCATTCTGGTTGAGCGAGATCAAGGCGTGCGGCGATAGGCCGGTCATTGTGGTGCGCCTGAGATTCACCATTGGGGCGTAGTGCCCGTAAATTTGGGAGAATGCCAATGAAGCGAATTTTGCGTTTAAGCGCAGCGGCCCTGATCACGGCGCCGGCCTTCTTGCCGAATTCGGCATGGGCGCAGACGCAGCCCGATACCGACAGATTTGCATACGGCCCACGTATGATGTGGTGGGATGGAGGAGGATACGAGATGATTTTTGGTCCACTGTTCATGATTCTGATACTGGCCGTGGTGATCGCGGTCGTCGTTCTCCTGGTCCAGTGGCTCGGCGGGCCATGGCAAGGGTTGCAGCCGCCGCGCCATTTGCCCCCCGGCCGCACGCCGCTCGATATTCTCAAGGAGCGTTACGCGAAGGGCGAGATCAACAAGGATGAGTTCGAGGAACGCCGCCGCGTCCTCGGCGACTGATTGGCGTCATTGGAAAATCAGTTGGATGAAAGGCATGTTTTGAATGAAGGTGCTTTTCGTATTGAATGATCCGCCTTACGGCTCCGAGCGCTGCTACAATGCGCTGCGCCTCGCCCACGCCTTGTCAAAGAATGACCCGGCAATGGAAGTCACGGTCTTCCTGATGGCCGATGCCGTAGTTGCGGCACGTAAAGGTCAGAAGACGCCGGATGGCTACTACAACATGGAGCGCATGCTGAAGCGTGTGGTCGCAGGCAAGAACCAAGTGCTGCTCTGCGGCACCTGCATGGAAGCGCGCGGGATGGTCGAAAGCGATTTGTTGGAAGGGGCGCGCCGCAGCACCGTGGATGAGTTGGCGGCTGCGACCATTGCGGCCGACAAGGTGATCATATTCTGAACCCTCCGGTATTGAGAGACGACTAACCTGCGGAGAATATCGTGACAGCAGCCAAGACCGTTCTCGTTTTGGGTGGCGGCATAGGGGGCATCGTGGCGGCCAGTCTGCTTCGCAAGCGGCTGCCGCGCACCCATCAGGTTGTTCTGGTGGAGCGGGAGGCGCAGCATGTGTTTGCCCCGTCACTGCTCTGGCTCATGGTCGGCGCCCGTCGGGAACACCAAATCTCGCGCCCGATTGCCCGCCTGGAAAAGGGTGGCATCAAGGTCGTGCACGGTGAAATCGAGCGAATTGAGCCGAACACCCGGAGCGCGCGCGTGGCCGGGCAGGATATCTCCGCCGACTACCTGGTGGTGGCACTCGGCGCCGAACTCGCCCCGGAGGCCATCCCGGGCCTCGCCGAATCGGGCCACAACTTTTACACCCTGGCCGGGGCGCAGACGCTTAATCGGGCGCGGGCCGATCTGCGTCAGGGGCGGCTCGTCGTTTTGGTCGCCAGGATGCCTTTCAAGTGCCCGGCGGCGCCCTATGAAGCAGCCATGTTGCTCCAGGCCGACCTGGGCAAGCGCGGCCTGCAGGGGAACGTCAGCGTCGACCTTTATACACCCGAGCCCGGGCCGATGCCGGTTGCGGGAGCGAAAGTTTCGGCGATGGTGCGGCAACTGGTCGAAAGCCGAGGCGTGCGCCTCCATACTGAACACGCGATTGCCAAGATCGATCCCTCCGAGCGGTTAATGCACTTCGAGAACGGCGCGACGGCCTCGTTCGACCTGTTGGCCTATGTACCGCCGCACCGCGTTCCCGGGGTGGTGCAGGCGGCCGGTTTTACCGGCGAGTCCGGCTGGGTACCGGTGGACCGGCGAACGCTGGAAACGAAATTCCCGGGCGTCTATGCGATCGGCGACGTTACCGGCATCCCCCTGGTGACCGGAAAGTCGCTGCCCAAGGCTGGCGCGTTTGCTCATGGCGAGGCCGAGGTGGTGGCGAACAATATCGTCCATGCCATCACCGGTGCAGGCGCGCCGAGTTCGTTTGACGGTCATGGCGCGTGTTTCATTGAGATCGGCGATGGCCGCGCCGGCTTCGGTAGCGGAAACTTCCTTGCTGAACCCGCGCCCGAGGTACGCTTGCGTCCGCCGGGACTGTTGCTGCATATCGGCAAGGTGGCTTACGAAAAATACTGGCTTTATCGTTGGTTCTGACACTGGCGTCGAGCATCGGCGGCAACCACGGGCGAGCTTGGGACAGCGATAGCGCAACGGGACAAGACGATGCGCCGCATCTACCTCGGTTGCAACGCCAACACGCCGATTGGCACCCGAGTTCGCCACGGTCATGCATGCTGCGATCGACCACGCATTCGGCAACCCGTCGAGCCTGCATTGGGCAAGAGTGCCCGCGCGACGGATGGTGGAAAGAGCTCGCGGCCAGGCGGCGCGCCGGAGGAAGTGGTGTTGCGAACGGCGGCGGCGAGGCCAGCAACTTCAAATCGAAGAGTCTACTCTTTGCCGGCAAGCGGGCAAGTCGGCCCATCACTAAGACGGGGACGAGATGGGCAAGCATCAATTGGCGGCAGGACAGCTATCGGGCTAAAATCAAAACATCGCCCTATATCGATGCGATATCTCAAATAACTGGCGGAGGGAGAGACGCCCGCAACCAACCTTCTCTCGCAAGGTTGGGTCGTGTCGCCGAGTTGCTGCCGTGGAACTGCTCGGCCAGTCCATCCCAAGCCCAAGCCGCGTAAACCGCCGGACGCTTACTCTCTTTGGCCGTCTCGCCCCACCGTAAGCGCTTATCTGATCCCCTACGCGTGATGGATTGACGGCTTGTCGAAGCGCCATGGCATGAGTTCATCGATGCGGTACTTGGGATGCCCTTCGATGATGGCGCTGAGTGTGGCTGCGATGTAGGCGGCGGGGTCGATGGTGTTGAGCTTGCAGGTGGCGACGAGCGAGGCCAGCAGCGCCCAGTTTTCGGCACCGACCTCATGGCCTGCGAACAACGCATTTTTTCTGGTAAGGGCAATCGGCCTGATGAGATTTTCGACAGGGTTGGTGTCGAGTTCGAGGCGGCCGTCGTCGAGGAACCGAGTCAGCCCGTCCCAATGACCGAGAGCGTAGCGGATGTGCTCGGCGAGCTTTGACCCTGACGAGATGAGCGACAGCTGTGCTTCGAACCATGGCTTCAGGGCGGCAACGATTGCAGCCGAGTGGGCGCGCCGTGCGGCAAGCCGGACCTTCGGGACTTTGCCACGCACGGTTGCCTCGACCGCATAGAGCGCACCGATGTGGCGGAGAGCAGTTTCGGCGACGGGCGAGCGGGTGGTGCGCATCAGCTTCACGAAGCGCCGTCGCAGATGGCTCCAGCAATGGACGAGCGTCCACGGACCTTGATCTCTCTGGATTTTGGTCAGCCGGTCATAACCGTCATAGCCATCGCATTGCAGGAACTGTCCGGAGAACCCGCGGAGGAACGCCTCGGCATGGCTGCCGCTGCGGCCAGGAGCATAGCGGAACACCACGGCCGGTGGATCGGCTCCACCATGACCACGGTCGTTCGAGGCGATGGCCCAGAAGTAGCCGGTCCTGGTTCGCTTGCGCCCTGGATCGAGCACCGGGGCGGTGGTTTCATCCATGAACAGCCGATGCGCCGCGCCGAGATGCTCGCACATCCGGTCGACGACGGGCTGCAGGTGGAAACAGGCGCGGCCGGCCCAGTTGCCGAGACTTGCTCGGTCGAGACCGACACCTTGCCGCGCATAGATTTCGGACTGACGGTAGAATGGCAGGTGATCGCCGAACTTGGCCACGATGACATGGGCGATGAGCGCCTCGCTGGGCAGGCCGCCGGGGACGACATGCTCCGGGGCATGGGCCTGGGCCACCGCACCCGAGCAGCGGCGGCAGGCATATTTCGGGCGCCGGGTGACCAGCACGCGGAACTGGGCGGGAATGATGTCGAGGCGCTCTGCGACATCCTCACCGATCTTGGTCATCGGGCCACAGCCGCAGGGGCAAAGCGTGGTCTCCGGTTCGATGACCCGTTCCACCCGTGGCAGATGCGCGGGAAGATGCCCGCGGTTGCGCGTGGCGGCTCGCGGTTCGGAACGCGATCTGCCGTTTACAATAGCAGCGGCATTCTCCTGGGCCGCATCCAGCACGCCCTGGGCGATCTCGATATCTTCGAGCGGCAGGTTGTATTGCTGGGGATCGAGTTTCTCGGACTTGGCGCCGAACTTTTCCCGCCGCAGTTCATCGACAATGAGTTCCAGCCGGCGCCGGGCTTCCTCGGACTGCGCAAGGGCCGTCTGGGCCTCGGCCAACATGGCCTTCAAGACAGCGACATCGTCGGAAATCTGTCCGATATTCATGGGCGGATTCAAGCATATTTTCGCCGATTTGGCTGGCCTGGCGTGGGCCATGATTCACTTCGCCGCGGGCTCACCCCGCCAGTCTTGGCCGTGGCCGGCGCTCCGCCCTTACCGCCCGCCAATCGAGGCCTTCGAAGAGCGCCGAGAACTGGGCCGGCGACAGCCGCATCGTCCCGTCACTCACCTGCGGCCAGACGAACCTGGCTCCCTCCAGTCGCTTGTGCGCCAACACCAGCCCGGTCTGGTCCCATACCAAAATCTTGATTCTGTCGGCGCGCTTCGAACGGAACACAAAAATTGCACCGCTGAACGGATCAAGCCCAAGGGCTTCCTGCACCACCGCCGCGAGACCGTCATGGCCCTTGCGGAAATCGACGGGCCGCGTCGCTACGTAGACGTGCAGATTGCCACCCGGCAAAATCATGCCGCCGACCGGACAGCGCGGATCACTCGCGCCAGATGCGACGCGTCGACACCCTGCGGCGCGCGGATGATCAAGTCACCCATGGCAATTTCGACCACGACTACCGCTTTCTCGGCCGCAGCTGCATCCGCCATCACAACAGCCGCGAACGCGGGCGTCTCGGCTACCGCAGCTGGCAGGGTAAGAACACCCTTTCGCGCCAGTCTTCGCCATGTGTAGATTTGCCAGCGCGTCGTCCCGTGCGCCCGTGCCAGATCGGCAATTCGCGCACCGGGCAGGAAGCTCGCCGCAACGATCCGAGCCTTCAAATCATCGGGCCAGCGCCGGCGGCCTGTTGAACCGGCAATAACTTCAATGCGCCCAGCATAGCCATCGCAGGCCACGTCCAAATGGGCGTCTCTTTGGTCGTCTCCCACCTCACCACACCTCCGCCAAACAAAGGTGTCAAATTCGCATATTCACGACGACGACGGCAGAAGGCGGTCGGCTGAGCGCTTACGCCTCACCGCACACCTCCGCCAAACAAAGGTGCCAAATTCGCATGTCCGAGATCATCACAATAGGAGGTGGCCGGCTGAGCGCTTACGCATATTCAAGCGCCGCGACCTTGCTGATGCATGTGACGCCAAACTTCGATGCGCAGTAGGACGATTGCCCCCGGATGGCCAGCACACCGGCGCCGGAGGAGGTGTTCACGATGGCGCCGCCGCCGTTCCGTTTCATCCGAGACCGTCCTCAATAAAACGCGAAATCATCCGCCACCAGGGCAGTCTTGAGAACTCCGATCAGGGTGATCTTGTCGGTGGCGTCGATGGTGATCACCGTGTCGGCACCCACCTGGGTGGCAACCGCCATCACTTCGGCATAGGTGTCGAAGGCGGTGCCAAGCGACAGGCTGATGACATCGTCGACGCCAGTTCCGGGATTGAAGTCGGTGACGGTGTCAAGCCCGAAGCCGGTGGCGAAGTTGAAGGTGTCGGAGCCAAGACCGCCGATCAGGATGTCGCTGCCGGCCCCGCCCTCGAGAATATCGGCGCCATTGCCACCATCGAGGCTGTCGTTTCCGCCATAGCCCCAGAGCTTGTTGGCGCCGGCATTGCCGGTCAAGGTATCGTTGCCGGTGCTGGACCCCTTGAGGCGTTCAATACTAACCAGAACATCGCCTTCAGCGTCGCCGCCTGCCGTCAGGCCGGTCAGCAGATTGACGGTGACACCTGCGGCTGAGGTGTAGTAGCTCGCCGTGTCGGGCCCAGCACCGCCATCGATGTAATCGGCACTGGCGCCACCCTCCAGCGTGTCGGCGCCATCGTCGCCATGGAGTTGATCATAGCCGTCCAGCCCGTAGATCGTGTCGTTAAAGAGCCCGCCCCAAATCTCATTGGAGTTATTGTCGCCGCTCAGCCAGTCGGAGTAGTCCGAGCCCTGGAGATTTTCGACGTTGGAGATAACGTCGCCCACCTCATCGCCGCCGGCATTGCCGGTCTGGCCAGTGGTTACCGACAGGTCGACCTTGACCGCCTGGGTCGCCGTCTCATAGCTCACCGTATCGATGCCGGTGCCGCCGTTCAGCGTGTCAGCGTCGGCATCGCCCACCAGCTTGTCGTCGCCGGCGCTGCCATTGATCGTGTCATTGCCGGCGAATCCATAGAAGTTTTCGTTGAAGGTGGTACCGGTCATGGCATCGGCGCCCGACGTACCATTGAACTTCGTGTGCGAAAAGATATCCTCAAGCGTCCAGGCGACGCCGTCGTTGAACTCGATCCGCTCAATGCCATAGCCGTAGCTTGGGTTGTAAAACTGGTTTGTCACCACGATCTGTTCATTACCGATCGTGATGGTCAAATTGTAGCCAGTCTCGGTGAGAACAACCTCGGTCGAAGCCACATTGGTGAAGACCAGGCTATCGGTTTCAGTCAACGATATTGAGGTGTCGGTAATGGTGTCACGGCCATCGCCAGTGGCCCACATGTAACTATCGCTGCCGCTTCCGCCTTGCAGAAGGTCAACCCCGGTACCACCAGTCAGACGATCGTTGCCATCATTGCCGTTCAGCGTGTCGGCCCCGGTCGACCCGATAATGTTATCCTCATAGCTTGAACCATTGACTGTGCCGCTGCCGGTCAGGGTGGTGTGATCGAGAATATCCTGCAAGGACCAGGTCACCCCGTCGCCGAAGCTGATCGCCTCAATGCCGTAGCCCCAACTCGGGGTGTCAAAGCGGTTTATCACCACGATCTGTTCATTACCGATCGTGATGGTCAAATTGTAGCCAGTCTCGGTGAGAATGGCCCCGGTCGATGCCACATTGAGCAAGGCAAGCGTATCTGTCTCGGTGAGCGACGTGCTGTTGTCGATGATTGTGTCGTTTCCATCGCCGGTTGACCATTCATAGCGGTCGTTGCCGTTGAAGTGCTCGGCATTGCCGGTGCCACCGTATAGAGTGTCGTTGCCCTGACCAGCCACCAGCCGGTCATCGCCCAGGTAACCGTAGATGGTATCGTTGGTGGCCCCGCCGACAATGTTATCGTCATAGTTCGAGCCATAGACCGTTCCCGTGCCGGAGAGCGTCGTGTGGTCCAGAATATCCTGCAAGGACCAGGTCACCCCGTCACTGAAGCTGATCGCCTCAATGCCATAGCCATAGCTGGTACTGTAATACCGGTTGGTCACCGTGAGGGAGGCAAGGCCGGTGCCATTGGTGATGCTGACAATGAGACTGGTCCCCGATTCAGTCAGAGCGACGTCAGCGGATGCAACATCGGTCAGCAGCAAGGTGTCGATTTGGGTCAGCGATGTCGCATTGTCGCTGATGGTGTCGGCGCCGGCGCCGCGCGACCACTGATAGGTGTCGCTGCCGGTCCCGCCAAGGAGCGCGTCAGTGCCGTTGCCGCCAACCAGAAGATCATCACCGCCATTGCCGTTCAGCGTATCGTTGCCGTCGAGGCCATAGAGATTGTCGATATAGGACCAGCCGGAAAGCGTGTTGGCGACGGAGGTGCCTGTGGTCGTAATCTCGGCAACTGGACTGTCGAGAATCTGCGTTCTTACCCCATCGCTGTAAGTGATGTATTCGACGCCATCGCCATTGACCGAAGCGTCAAAGCGGTTGGTAACCGTGATGCTACCACCACTGCCGCCCGCGACGGTGACAACCAGGTCGAGGCCATTGGCCGCCTTGCTAAGCGTTGCCTCGGCGGAAGTGGCGTTGAGGAGCGCCAAGGTGTCGACATCGGCCAAAGACGAACCATGATCGGTGATGGTGTCGCTCCCATCGCCTTTCGACCACTGGTAGAGATCACTGCCATCGCCACCCTGGAGGAGATCGTTTCCGGCACCTCCCACTAGCTTGTCATTGCCGCCGTTGCCGTTCAAAGTGTCGGCGCCACTGCTACCATAAATATTGTCATCGAAGCTGGAGCCATTGAGCGTGCCGCTGCCGGTTAACGTCGCGTGGTCCAGGATATCCTGCAGGTTCCAATTCACCCCGTCGCCGAAGCTGATCGCCTCGATCCCGTAGCCGTCCAAAGGGGAGATGAACTGATTCTGAATCGTGATCGTGCCACCAGCGGTCCCCGAAACCGTCACCACCAGATTGTTGCCGGATTCCATCAATGTAACGGTGCTTGAGGCAATGCCCAAGAGGGCAAGCGTGTCGGTTTCGCTGAGACGGACACTGCCATCATTGATGAGGTCTTTGCCATCGCCCGCCGACCATTCGTACCGGTCGCTGCCGATGCCTCCCTGAAGGGTATCGTCGCCCCCGCCGCCGATGATCCGATCATCGCCAATGCCGCCGGTGAGGGTGTCTGCCCCAGCATCACCCGAGATGGTATCGGCGTAATTGGGGCCGGTCAGATTATCGGCCCCGGTCGTTCCGACAAGCGTCGTGTGAGAGATGATATCGGCCAGGTTCCAGATCACCCCATCGCTGAAACTGATCACCTCAACGCCGGTGCCGTTGACCGCCGTGGTGTAGCGGCTCTTGACGGTAATGGTTTCGGTGACATTGTTGGTTTCGCTGACCTTGATTAGGAGGTCTGCCCCAGTCATCGTCAGAGTAACGCCCGTCGAGGCGACATTGAGCAGGGCCAAGGTATCGATCTCGGTGAGGGAGGTGCCGGTGTCGTTGATCGTGTCACCTGTCGTACCGCCGTCACCGATCGACCATTCGTAACGGTCATTGCCGGCACCGCCGTCGAGAGTGTCGCTGCCGGTCCCGCCCACCAATCGGTCGTCACCAGCCGCTCCTGACAGGGTGTCATTGCCGGTCGTTCCCAGCAGATTTTCGTCATAACCCGTGCCGGTGAGGCTTGCCCCGGTCATGCTGGTATGGGCCAGGATGTCGCGAAGCGACCAGGTCACGCCATTGTTGAAGCTGATTGCCTCGATGCCATAGCCGTAGCTTGCATTGACAAACTGGTTGGAAACCATGATGTATTCGTTGGTCGAATTGATCAAGACCTTCAGATTGCTGCCGATCTCGGTCAGGGTGACGTCGGTCGAAGCCACATTGAGCAAGGCCAGCGTATCGGTCTCGGTCAGCGGCGTACCATTGTCGGTGATCGTGTCCAGGCCCTCGGTCTTCGACCATTCATAGCGGTCGTTGCCATTGCCGCCGACCAGAGAGTCGTTACCAGTGCCACCCACCAGCTTGTCGGAGCCGGTGCTGCCGGTCAGCGTGTCATTGCCGCCATTGCCATTGAGGATGTTCTGGGCCGCAGCACCAGTCAGCACATCGTTGCCGCTGCCGCCAGTGTAGGTGGTGGGGGTGACGATGGTATTGGGCCAATGGTCGTTGCCATTGGCCAGATGGTCGGGACTCTCGGCCAGGGAGGCAATGAACTGGGCCGTGGTGAGCTTGCCGCTCGACAGGTTCGCCGTCCAGGTGGCCAGTTCGTCGACCGTAGGCAAACGGCCAAGGGCGTTGAGATAGGCCTTCTGCACCAGGGCTGAACCCGAGAGTCCGGCAAGGCTTGCCGTCGATACCCCCTGCATGTCCCCCGATGCCGACAGGAGGAGGCTTGCCAGATTGTCGGGCCGGTCGGTTCCGGTCAAGAGTTTCTGCGACAGAACCGCCAGTTCCTGGGCGGTTGCGTCCCGGTCATAGACCACATCGACCAGCCGCCCGACCATGGCACTGGCGAGCGACTGATCGATGATCCGGTCGAAGACGGCTGGCGCCAGGTCGAGGTCGACATTGTTCGACGATAGGTGGCCGTTGCCGGCAAGGAGGTGCTCGCTCGACTCGGCAAGAGCGAGTGCCAGGCTTGTCTGGGTCATAGTTCCGGCAGAGAGGCCTGCCAGGTCCTTGTCGAGCTCGGCCATGGTCGGTGCCCGGCCGAGGGCGTTCTCATAGATGGTCGTAACGAATTCGCCGTTCGACATTGTCGCGTATTTGGTGGTGAACTCGGAGGATGCCAGCAATGCCGAAACGAGAGCTGACTTGTTCAGCTCGCCATTGGCCTGGGCATACTGAATCAAGCTTTCGGTTTCGGAGCGGGCCAAGTCACGGTCGAGGACGGCATCGTAGATGCGCTCGGCCGCAGCGAGCATCCGGGCCTTCCCGGCATCGTCGAGCCGCGCCGAATAGCTATTGGTGACCGTCGTGTAAGGAGGCGTCGTTCCAGTGAGATAGGTAACCGTCAGGGTCCAGCTGTCGATCCCCGCCCCGTCGACCGCGTGGATCGACGTCAGATGACTCGATGTGGTTGAAGCGGCAATACCATTGTCCCAGCTGTAAGCGGCGTCACTGAGCGCCGAGCGCTTGATAGACTCGCGAGCTGTGGTGCCGGCATCGCCGGCAAAGCCCGACCGGTCGAAATTGGTAGTCAGACCATCGGCCGAGGTTGTGGCCGTTACCCGAGATGTTTCAAATCCCGCCTGGTTGTAGATGACCATGGTCTCGACCTGTTTGCCGTCGGAGGAGGCAACCGATGTATCGCTGTGGTCGATGACACCATTGCCGTCCATGTCCATGGTGGTCTTGGTGGTGCGGCCATCGGCACTCACTGTCCCATTTGTCTTGGCCCGCAAGCTGCCATCGGCATAGAGCGTCATCGCCGTGGTCGTCTGGCTGCCGTCGGCAGCGAGCTGGGTATCGACGGTCCGGGTCTTGTCGATCGTGCCATTGCCGTCGATGTCGGTCTGCACCACCGTGTGATAGCCATTGGCGGCTGCGGTCGTCGTCTCGCGAAAGCCGAGGGTGCTGCCGCTGCCATAGGTCTCGCTCATCACCGTCGCCCGGTTACCCGAGGCATCGATGCTGGTGGTGCTGGTGCGGGCGATCTCGGTCTGACCGTCGCCATCGAGGTCAAGGGTTACCGACGAGGTGAGCCCGTTGGCGGCGGTGGTGACGATAAAGCGATGCTCGACCGTTCCATCGTTCTCGGTGTCCCAACTGGTCTCGATCAGATTGTGGCTGAGATCGATGACCGAGGTCTTGAACCGGTCATAGATGCCATTGCCGTCAGTGTCGCGCTGCAGACTGATCGTGCGGCCATCGGCGCTGGTCGACACCACATCCTCCTGGCGCAAGTAGTAGCTGAGGGTCGTGGTCGTGCCGTAATAGCCGATGGTCTCGACCGAGCTGCCGTCGGCGTTTCCGACGAAACTGTCGCTGCGGTCGATGCCACCATCGCCATTGACATCCAGAGCCGACGTCCGAACCAGGCCATTGCCGCTGGTCGTGGTGGTCAGCTGGTTCAGCAGAACATTGCTGCCATCGCGGGTGTCGACGCTGCGCTCGCTGCTGCCGTTGTTGCGCAGATCGGTGAGATCGACGGTTACGAAATTGAATACCCCGTCGCCATCGCTGTCGATGGCCGTCGTCTTGGACAGGCCATTGTCCGATACGGTGGCGACCAGCTTGTCTTTCAAGACGAAGTTGCGGTCATAGTCGGCAATGGTGCGTTCGCTACTGCCGTCGCTCTGCAACACCGTGGTGTCGTTGCGAGTCGTATCGTAACGGCCATCGGCATTGCGATCATTCTGGACCGTGCCGGTGAGGCCGTCGGCGCTGACCGTGGTGACCGACTTGCCGATCAGGGTGCCGGCAATCGAGAAATACTGGTCAACAATGGTGGCCGTACCATTGTCGGCCACGTCGCGGTTGGTCTGGCGGTCGAGCTGGCCATTACCGTCGGCATCGAAGGTGGTGGTCACATGACGCTTGTCGGCACTGGTCGAAATCACCCACTTGTCGCGGGTTGTACCATTGGCCGCGCTGTCGATGATTGTGTCGGTCTGGCTGCCATTGGCGTTGATGGCATGGGAATTGACGGTGGTGAGATCGACGGTTCCGTCGCCATTCAAGTCACGGGTGGTCGTCGTTGACAGACCGTTGTCGAGAGCGGTAGTGGCAAGGCCGTCGTCGGCCTTGACGGTGATCGTCCGGAAGATCAGCGCCCCATTGTTACTGGTCTCGGAAATCGTTTCGGTGGCGCTGCCATTGGTATTGAGCACCGTCACGTCGGTTGTGATGTAGTCAAAGACCACATCGCCATTGAGGTCGACATTGGTGGTGACGCTCAGATGATCGGCGCTGGTGAGCGTCTGATAGTGGCTCTGCTTGACGGCGTTGGCGGCACGGTTGATGACGGTATCGGCGGTGGGGCCAGAACTCCAAACCGCAATGGTCTCGACCTGGTCGTCATTGCCGTCGCCATTGCTGTCGCGATTGATGGTGATAATGCTGGCATTGTCATTGCTGGTGGTGACGGTCTGGCCCCGCAGCACATTGGCCGCATCGCGGGTCGCAATGGTCTCGACCTTGCTGCCGTCGCTGTTGACGATGGTTGTGTCGGTCGTGGTGAAATCATAGGTGCCATTGCCGTCGACATCGGTTTTGGTGGTGACCGTCAACCCATCATCGCTGACAATGATCTGGCTCTGGCCCAGGGTCGCATTGCTGGCGCTGGTTGTCACCATCGTCTCGGTGGTGCTGCCGTCACTATTGAGCACCGTCGTATCGGTGATCTTCCGTTCGAAGGTCAAATCGCCATTGGCATCGGACTGGGTCGTCCTGACCAGGCCGTCGTCATTCACGGTGATGACCGCCTTGGCTCTCAGACTGCCATCGCCATTACTGACCGTGACGGTCTCGGTCCTGCTGCCGTCACTATTGAGCACCGTCGTATCGGTGCTGGTCGTGTCATAGACGCCATCGCCATTGGCGTCGTTCTGGGTGGTGATCGACAGCCCGTTGCCGGTGGTGGTTTTTAGCGTTTTGTCGACGAGGGTGGTGACGTTGAATATTTGCGTGGTCTCGACCACATCGCCATTGGCCTGGGTTACCGACGAATAGCTGGTGTCGGTCTTGGTGTCGCCATTGGCGTCGGTGGCGATCATGTGGCTGAGCCGGTCGGAGCTTTCGGTCTCGACCGTCTGGCTGAGCAATGTGTTGTCGGTCGCCCTTTCGGCAATGGTCCGGGTCCAGCTGCCGCCGATGCCAATGGCTTTGCTGTCAGTCGTTGCATAATCGTAGGTACCGTCAGCGTTCACGTCATCCTGGGTGGTGGTGGAAAGCCCGTTGGCGTTTACGTGAACTGCCACCTTTTGGCGCAAAGAAAGATCGTTGTTCGTGGTTGTTATGGTCCGGTCGGAAGAAAAATCGGCATTGTAGACGGTAATGTCGGTTACCGTCGTGTCAGTCACGCTATCGCCATTGGCATCGCTGGCGGTGGTCACCGACAACCCGTCGGCACTGGTGGTCTTGACGGTCGAAGCGATGACCGAGCCATTGAAATTACGATCCCAATGGCTGGCGGTGACGACATGGGTGGTGGCGTCGACGCTGACCGAATCGATCAGATCGAGCGCATTGAACGTGCCATTGCGGCCGAGGTCGACCTTTTTGGTATAGGTAATCTTGTCGGCGCCAAGCGTCGTGGTCTCGGCGTAGTGAATGGAATTCGTGCCACCTTGCACGTAATTGCCGTTGTAGACCGTCACGGTCTCGGTGCGGGCCCCGGCATTGAGGGTCGTCGCACTGTCGCGCGACTGATCGACGGTTCCATCGCCATTGATGTCGAAATACTCGGTCTTCGCCATGGCGTCGGCCGACTGATGCACCGTGGTGACGCCGCGGACAGAATTGTCGCCGTTCTTGACCGTCACCGTCGAATCGGTGGTGCCATCGGCATTGACGGTGATCAGTGTCACTTCGCTCAAGTCGACAACCGTGTTGCCATCGCGATCATGGGTCGTGGTCTTCGACTTGCCGTCGGCGCTGACCGACATGACATCCTTGCCGCGCAGCGAATTGTCGCCATTGGAGACGGTCACCGTCTCGATCCGGCTCTTGTCGGCGTTGACGGCGATCTGGTGCACCGTCTTGGCGTCGGTGTCGCCGTCGCCATCGAGGTC